>NZ_KE384195.1:0-185815 GCF_000424465.1 Butyrivibrio hungatei NK4A153
CTTATGCGGTATTAACAGTCGTTTCCAGCTGTTATCCCCCAGTATGAGGCAGGTTGCCCACGCGTTACTCACCCGTCCGCCACTAAGATTTAACAAGAATCTGCCGAAGCTTCATCAGCGTTAAATCTCCGTTCGACTTGCATGTGTTAGGCACGCCGCCAGCGTTCATCCTGAGCCAGGATCGAACTCTCACGTTTAAAAGTTTAATCCGGCTAAGAACTTAAGCTTGGCTTTTCGTTCTGTCCGTTAATTTACATTTTTTCTGAATTATTCTCTTGGAATCTTTCAGGGTTGCATTACTGTTTATTTGTCAAGGTACAAGGAGCCTGAAACCCGCTCCAGTACTGCGTTTGCAGTGTTGTCTGCATCAGCAACGAATATAAATATATCACCCGCTATATTTAATGTCAACACCTTTTTTCAATTTTTTTTGCGAAAAAATGACATTTTCTGCATTACGTAAACGCATCTAACATAAAAACGTCACTTCTCGTGAGTGCTTCATGACTCAACAATAAACAGAACGCCCATGGTTCCTGGGCCGCAGTGGGATGAGACGACGCTTCCGGCTCGCGTCTCAATTATGTCAAGGAAAATTCCTAATTTTTCCAAAAAACTTCGTACTTCCTCTACTTTATCCCTGTCACAGCCTGAATGCGTGATAAAAACTCTGTCTTTTTTCGCCTTCCTAAGCTCATCTTCCATGTCTTTAACATAATTCATGATGCACTTATCTGCGCTTCCCCTATACTTCTTGTCGGGTCTCATAGTGCCACCGGACACAACGATCTTGGGATGTAGTTTAAGCGTGTTTCCCAAAAGAGCGGCAATCCCCGAACACCTTCCTCCCCTGTGCAGGAAAGTAAGGGTTTCTATAACGAAGCTGGCTCTGACTCTGCCCTTCACTTCTTCAATATACTCTGCAATCTCCGAGAGATTTTTTCCCATATTGGCTTGATCCACGGCTTCCATGACCAAAAGCCCGATTCCTGTAGAAAGATTAGCCGAATCAATTATTTTCACCCTGTCTTCAATTTCAAGTTCTCGGACTGCAAGCCTGCAATTGTTGTTGCTTGCGGACATAGACGCGGATATCGTAAAGACAATATACTCATCCTCCGAATTATCGCTAAATACATTCATATAATCCGAAACCGAAGGAGCTGCGGTCTTTGGCGTCTCTCCTGTTTCATTCGACCACTTGTATATCTCTTCGGGAGTGATATCTACTCCGTCTTTCTTTTCCTCATTACCGAGCCTTACATACAAGGGCACTATAACTATCCCATACTTATCAACGATTTCTTTTGAAAGATCACATGTGCTGTCTGAAACTATTCTGATCATATCCCTCTCCTGTCGTAAGTTGTTTTATTGTTTAGTTCCTGTCGAATTCAAAAAGCGGCACCTTTCATTACGAAAAAGTGCCGCCGTAACGCGTTCATAAATATGTTGCTTATCTTAAATTGATTTTCTGATCCTTACCGTCCTTTGTCATAATAAGTCCCAGAGTATCGACATTGGATGCATTTTTTTCATCGATCTGCGTAAGTATGGCAAGGCTCTCATGCGCCCTGGAATCTATCGTTCCAACGTATGAAGTAAGGTCATTTGGCAAGAATGTAACCGAAGAATAGCCTATATTCTTACCGTTTAGTATTATCTGGAATAAAAGATCCAATTTGAGCATATTTACGTCTTTTGCGGAATTAGACGCATTATAGAGGTCAAACCTCAGAACAAGTAGTTTTTTGCCCTTATCCGCGTTAATAACATAGCTCTTGGAACTCTCAGGATATGTACTCGAAACGGAATATCCCTGATAGGACAAAAAGATGTCATTCAGTATTTCCTGTGTATTATCGGCAGAAAGGGTTATCGTACCGGTTTCACCCGCGCCTGAAGAAGTGCTCTTTGAGCCTTCCTCGGATTTGTCCTTAGAAGCGTTTTCGGAACTCTCCTTTGAACTTTCTTCAGAACTTTCCGATGAACTGCTGTCTTTGCCCGCTTCATCAGTATCGCTTGCACCGGTAGAAGCTTCACTTCCGGAAGATGATACATCTGCGCTTATTTCGTCATCCTCATACTCATTCTGATAAGGACCGGGTGTTAAATGTGAACTGTTTTCCTCAGCTTTGGCAAGTTCCATAGCCTTAGCTTCCCTGCGCTTTTTCTCATAATTCACATCAACATACGTAAGCTTAGCCTGTTCGTTCCTTGAGTATTTCATTAATAGACCTACGGCATATTCAACAGTCTGGTCGTATTCTTCAGCCGTGAGCGAAGGAAACGCTTCCCCGCATCCGGTCAGAGCCATAACCATTCCTATCATAAATGCCGGCACAAAATACTTTTTCAAACGCATAAAGTCATCCTCTTTTGTCATTTAGTTTCAAGTTCAAAATAGAACTCAACGCCGTTCGCGTAGTTGATCACGCCGTAGTCCTGCTGCATGCTTTCCATTATTGCTTTAACAATGGAAAGGCCCACACCGCTTCCGCCGTATTCTCTTGTTCTGGCTTTATCAACCTTATAGAACTTATCCCAGATAAAATCGATATTTTCCTTCGGAATAGGTTCTCCCGTGTTAAATACGGATACTCTGACTTTGCCGTCTTTGTGAACAAGCTTTATCTCTATTATTTTATCACCGCTAACATGATTGATCGCGTTACTGTAATAATTTTGGAGAACTTCTTCGATCTTGAACTCATCTCCCCATACAAATATCGGATGATATTCGCCAAACTTTACGGTTACGTCCTTCTGTTTAGCCAAAAGATCTGCAGATCTGATATAGTTCTTCACCATCTCAACTATATCAAAGCGCTCCATATTCGCACTGTCGTTACCAAACTCAAGCTGGTTGAGCGTAAGGAGCTTTTTTACCATAATATTCATCTTGGATGCCTCATCCATGATAACTTCACAGTAAAAATTCCTGTTCTCCTCATCATCGTTTATGCCTTCCTTAAGACCCTCGGCATACCCTTGAATAAGTGCAATGGGAGTCTTAAGTTCATGAGATACGTTCGAAAGAAATTCCTTTCGCATCTCATCTATTTGTTCCTTCTTGGCAATATCATGCTTGAGTGCGATATTGGCATTCTTAAGATCTTTGATAGATGTTTCAAGCGTTTCGGACAGTTCATTCATATTCTTCCCGAGAACATCTATCTCATTTTTATAATCACTGTTATTTTCGTACTTGGCTTCAAAATTAAGCTTTTTCATCTCATCGGAAATAAGATATAGCTTCTTGATCGGAGCCGTAACTTTCTTGGATATAATAAGAACAAGCATTGAGCCGATACAAAGTGCGACAACACCGACATATGCCATGAATTTATTGGAGATTGCAACGCTGTCTTCGATACTCTCCATTTTCGAACGAATGAAAACGACATTTAGATTTATGCCGTCGGCCCTTTTTGCCGTTCCCCAAATGTCGATATATTCGCTGTTGTTACCGTTATCTATACTCTTCTGAAGAGTGTATCCGTTTCCGTCGTAAGTCCCCTGACTCAACACAAAATGGTCTTCTTCGACCGTTTTTTTGATAGGCGCAGGTTTCATAGACTGCATCAAACAATCAACCAGGACATTGACCAGCTGGCTGTTGCTCGAAACGCTCTTGATAACCTTTGTTTCATTATCACAAACTACCATATCAATATTATATCTTTCACAAATAAGGCGCATGTTGCGCTCAAATTCAAAAGATTCAATATTGTCATCGGCTATGGCGCTCACAACAAGCTCATAAGCTTCGATAATATTCTCTTTTTTCTTTTGCACATAGAATCGCTCAAGAAAAATAACGTTTATGATAAACCACAATCCAAAGGTCACCAGCATCGTTAAAATGAATACTGCACTGATCTCTGCGCGCACGGAATGTGTCTTCACTTTTTTATCGATAGAAGTCTCAGTCTGTTTCAAACTTGTAACCCATTCCCCAAATAGTCTTTATCATATCGCCCTTATTTCCGAGCTTTCCGCGAAGTTTTTTTACATGTGTATCGATAGTACGTGCGTCACCAAAATAGTCATAGTTCCACACATTATTAAGAATCTTCTCTCTGGAAAGAGCAACGCCCTTGTTCTCGAAGAAGAATGATAAAAGTTCGAATTCCTTATAGCTAAGCTCAATATCTTTGCCGTCAACCGTAACGCTGTGAGCGACTTTGTTAATTGTAATGCCGCCCTCTTCCATTACTTCGTTGGTTGTCACAATATTGGCTCTTCGCAAAATAGCCGAAACTCTGGCTGCAAGAATCTTGGGACTGAAAGGTTTTGATATGTATTCATCAACACCAAGCTCAAATCCGAGAAGCTCATCGCGTTCTTCCGATTTTGCAGTAAGCATTATGATGGGCACCTTGGAATTTTTCCTGATCTCTCTGCAGACTTCCCAGCCGTCTCTGTTAGGCATCATAACATCAAGAATAATAAGAGAAATCTCTTTGTCCTCATAAAAAATATCAAGCGCCTGCTGGCCGTCACCGGCCTCAATTACGATATAGCCATCCTTTATCAAAAAGTCTTTGACAAGCTTTCTCATTCTGCTCTCGTCATCAACAACCAAAATCTTTAAATCATCCACTCTGACTTTCCTCCTAACCTAGTCATTGTTCGCATCATCATAATAACCCTCAGAGCTTTCAATGCCAAGTTTTTTTTCTGCTTCACGAATTACTTTTTCCCTCTGCGTAAGATCCTGCTCCCACGAAGAGTAACGGTTTGTCACATTCCTCTTGTAATTCAAAATATTATCGCTGTCACCGGTCGATGCGATAATGAACATTGCAATTACAATTATCAGTAAAAAAATATTTAGAATATATGGGAATAATCTCTTAAATTCTGCTTTGCTGTCCCTTACATCAGGTTTGATCCTTTGCTGGATCGACAGATTTTCAAAAGCAGAATGCCTTGTAAGACTGACCGGTATCGGTATAGGAATAAGTTCTTCCTCCGAAAAGCCGCTCGCATATAGTTTTTCCCTAAGTCTTGCAAGATACTGCCATCCTATAGGGGACTTAAATATTTTATTCTCTATAGCCTTTTCGTATACAGCCTTTATATCATTGGGTCTGCTTGCCTTCACACGCTCTTCCAGAACTTTTATCTTGGACAGATCCAAAGACGCCTTCTGAGCATCAAGTTCAGACAAGAAGTCATACCCCCCCACTATAAAATTTGCATCTGTACGCTCATCATTGATTGCCATATTCAACTCCGTATGAAGCTATGAATACGCTGACACTCCTAGCTTTCAAAGTTTTATTTCTCCATGTAAGAGGCTTTGGTCTGTTAAAGTAGAACTTACCTTCCTCATCGCCTCCTGTGTCAACGCAGAGCCCCCAATACGCACCACTTGGCGGATTTGGAAGCATTATCTGTATATCTTCCCAATAAGCATTTATCGCAAGATATACTATGTCATCACGGCCCTTCTTTTCATCAAAGCCGGCAAAACGCACGCATATAACCTTTGAGTCCTTTGTGATATTTCCGTTGTCCGGATTCTCTGTATGAACAGACACAAAGGGCAAGCCGCATTTAGCTCTCTCAAGGTCTTTTCGTATCGCCGCATGCTTTCTCCTAAACTGAACAATATTCCTGTAAAAAGAGAAAAAGGCTTTATTCTTTTCAAGAAGATTCCAGTTAAGCCATGATATTTCATTATCCTGACAATACGCATTGTTATTGCCAAACTGCGAATTGCCAAATTCATCTCCCGCATAGATCATGGGAGTTCCTCGGCTGCACATAAGAACAGTCACAGCATTTCGCATCATCCTGAATCGCAGGTCAAGAACGCCGGGATCATCGGTATCACCTTCATATCCGCAATTCCAGCTCCTGTTATCGTTTGCGCCGTCCGTATTGTTCCAGCCGTTATCTTCATTATGCTTGTTATTATATGCATAAAGATCGTAAAGTGTAAATCCGTCATGACAATTTATAAAGTTAACAGAGGACTCATATCCCATATACGATCCGCCATACAAATCCATGGAGCCTGTAATTCTCTTTACAGCCTCCGGAGCAGCCCAAATATCGCCTTTAAGATACGATCTTATGTCATCTCTGTACTTACCGTTCCACTCTGCCCAGCGCTTCCACGAAGGAAAACTACCTACCTGGTACATTCCGCCGGCATCCCACGCTTCGGCAATAAGCTTGACATTTCCCAAGATGGGATCGTAAGCAATTCTCTGAATAAGCGGCGGTCTCTCCATAGGTGCGCCGTCCTGATCTCGTCCAAGGATACTTGCAAGATCGAATCTGAAACCGTCAACTCTGTACTCTTCCACCCAATAGCGAAGGCACGAAACAATATACTCCTGAACCATAGGATGATTACAGTTCATAGTGTTGCCGCATCCGCTAAAATTATAATACTTTCCGTCAGGTGTAAGCAGATAATAAATATTATTGTCAAAGCCTTTAAACGAGATAAAAGGCCCGTATTCATTGCCCTCCGCCGTATGGTTAAATACAACATCAAGGATAACTTCAATATGCCTCTTCTTGAGCTCTTTTATCATATATTTAAGCTCAACACCTTCCTTGTTGTGCTCGGCTTCATGCGAATAACTCGTATTGGGAGCAAAAAAAGCCGTGGTATTGTATCCCCAATAATCAAGAAGTATCCTTCCGTTTGCAACTCGCATATCACGAGTCTCATCAAACTCAAAAATAGGCATCAGTTCAACAGCCGTGATCCCAAGTGCTTCGAGATAATCCGCTTTCTCGGTAATTCCTTCAAATGTTCCTCTACACTTTACGCCTGATGATTCATCCATCGTAAAGCCTCTTACATGCATCTCGTAGATTATCGTGTCGCACATGGGAGTTCCAAGGCTCGACACATCATCCCACGCAAAATTCTGCCTTACCACTCTCGCCCTATATGTACCTGAAGTGAGGTTTTCGCCCCATATTCTCTGTCCGGATACCGCTTTTGCAAAAGGATCGAGCAATGTATTTTCCTTGTCAAAAAGAAGCCCTTTATCAGGATCCCAAGGCCCATCCACGCTATAACAATATTCAAGGTTCTCAATGTCCAGTCCAAAAACGATCATTGAATAAACCTTTCCTATCTTGTAGCTCTCAGGGAAAGGAATCGTCACAAAAGGCTCCTTATCATTTCTGTGATACAAAAGAAGCGCAATAGATGTCGCACCGTTGGAATAAATCGTAAAATTAATCCCACCGGGAAGCATAGTTGCCCCATACAAATCAGCAATGCCGGGCCTTATTTTATAGCCGTTAACCTCATCCAAAGGAATAAACTGACGTTCAATTTCGTTTTCCTTCAGTTCAACACCCTGCCTTTTTTCGGCATCTATTAACTTTCTGCTTTTTTTATGCCGTCTGTATTCACTCATGCATTAATTTTACCATAATATTCATTAAATAAGCGTTAAAAAGAGCTATCAAACGTAAATATTTACATCTGATAGCTCTAAAATTTTTAATAATTAAACAGGATATGCTCCGTTCTTTGTATCAGCGGCAGCAACATCAACCGATGTCTGCTGTGCCATACGATACTTGAAGAAGTCTGTAGCAACCTGAGGGAAGAGTGCGTATGAAAGAACGTCCTCATCCTGCTGCTTCCACTGCTTAACGTCCTCTTCGAACTTCTTAAGTCCGGGCTCAAGCTTATCTGCAGGTCTGCATGTGATAACTTCTCTGTCGCCGATGATCTTCTTCTGAACTTCGGGATTGAAAGGCTTGATTGTCTTTCCGTACTCACCAGCAAGAAGATCCTTTGTCTGGTCTGTAGCAACCTTGTATCTCTCGCCCATAAGAACGTTCATAACAGCCTGTGTTCCAACAATCTGTGAAGAAGGTGTAACAAGCGGAGGCTCACCGAAGTCCTTACGAACCTGAGGGATTTCCTCAAGCACTGTATCGTACTTGTCGCTTGCGTTCTGCTCTTTGAGCTGGCTAACCATGTTAGAAAGCATTCCGCCGGGTACCTGATACATAAGAGTCTTGATGTTAACACCAAGAACCTTGGCATCCATAAGTCCGCTTGCAAGGCATTCCTCTCTGTAAGGTCTGAAATGATCAGCAATCTTAGCAAGAAGCTTCTGATCGAGGCCTGTCTCAAAAGGCTGTCCCTTGAATGCTTCAACCATAACCTCAGTAGCAGGCTGTGATGTTCCGAGTGCGAAAGGAGAAATTGCGCAGTCGATGATATCAACACCGGCCTCAGCTGCCTTCATGTATGTCATGCTGGCAACACCTGAAGTGTAATGTGTATGAAGGTCGATAGGAAGCTTTGTAGCACTCTTAAGAGCTTTAACAAGCTTCTCAGCCTCATAAGGAAGAAGAAGTCCTGCCATATCCTTGATACAGATTGAATCTGCACCCATAGACTCAATATCCTTAGCGATATTCATCCAGTACTCTTCTGTATATGCATCACCAAGTGTGTATGCAAGAGCGATCTGAGCATGTCCGCCCTCTTTCTTACATGCCTTAACTGAAGCCTCAAGGTTTCTAAGGTCGTTAAGACAGTCGAAAATTCTGATTATATCAATACCGTTTGCGATTGACTTCTGAACGAAGTAATCAACAACGTCATCCGGATAATGCTTGTATCCGAGAATGTTCTGTCCACGAAGGAGCATCTGAAGCTTTGTATTCTTAAAGCCTGCTCTTAACTTACGAAGTCTCTCCCAGGGATCTTCCTTAAGGAATCTCATGCAAGCATCGAATGTTGCACCACCCCAGCACTCTACTGCGTTATATCCAACCTGATCCATTGTATCAATGATAGGCAACATAACCTCTGTGGGCATTCTTGTTGCGATAAGTGACTGATGAGCATCACGCAGAACAGTCTCATTGATACGAATTGGTTTCTTTTCAATATCTGCCATATCTATTTTCACCCTTTCTGTGATTTATACTCCAAATACTGCCATGAATGTACCTGCAACTACCGCTGTACCGATAACACCGGCAACGTTAGGTCCCATTGCATGCATGAGCAGGAAGTTGGAAGGATCGTATTCTGCACCAACTTTCTGTGATACACGAGCTGCCATCGGAACGGCTGATACACCGGCTGATCCGATAAGCGGATTGATCTTGCCCTTCGTAATGAAGCACAACAGCTTACCAAGAAGGCAACCTGCCGCAGTTCCGATAGCGAATGCGCAAAGACCAAGAATAACGATCTTGATTGTTGTCATATTAAGGAAAGCCTCAGCACTTGTTGTTGCACCAACAGAAGTTCCGAGAAGGATAACTACAATGTACATAAGTGCATTTGAAGCTGTCTCCTGGAGCTGACGAACAACGCCTGACTCTCTGAATATGTTTCCAAGCATCAACATTCCGATAAGAGGAGCTGTTGTGGGAAGAATCATACTAACAACTACTGTAACTACTACAGGGAAAAGAATCTTCTCAAGCTTAGTAACTTCTCTAAGCTGCTGCATCTTGATTGTTCTTTCCTTCTGAGTTGTAAGAAGTTTCATGATAGGCGGCTGGATCATGGGAACCAGTGACATATATGAATATGCCGCAACCGCGATAGGTCCTAAAATTGCTGTCTGATGAAGCTTAGAAGCCAGGAAAATTGAAGTAGGGCCGTCTGCTCCACCGATGATTGAAATAGCTGCTGCAGCCTGATCGTTGAAACCAAGTGCAATAGCAATAAAGTAAGCTGCAAAAATACCGAACTGTGCAGCTGCACCCATAAGGAAGCTTATAGGGTTTGCAATAAGCGGTCCGAAATCCGTCATAGCACCTACACCCATGAAAATAAGAGAAGGAAGAATTGCCCACTCATCAAGGATGTAGAAGTAATGTAACAATCCACCTGCAGACTCGCCAACAGGCTCAGCCATAATAGCAGGATAGATATTTACAAGAAGCATACCAAACGAAATCGGAACCAAAAGTAATGGCTCAAATCCCTTGGCAATTGCAAGATACAGAAAAACCAATGCTACGACAACCATGACATAGTTGCCGACAGACATTGAAGTAAATGCAGTTTGATCCCAGAGATTAGATAATGTCTTAACTATGTAATCCATTTTTTATCCTCATTTCTGTATAAAATAATACTTTCTCTGATTCATCAATTAAGAGTTGCAAGAACTGTTCCTGCCTCTACAGAATCGCCTGCTGCAACATCAATACTTGCAACTGTTCCGTCTGAAGGAGCTACCATAGGGATCTCCATCTTCATAGACTCAAGAGTGATAACTGTATCGCCCTTCTTTACAGCCTGTCCAACGCTGGCATTGATCTTAAGGATCTTTCCGGCAGCACCTGCCTCAACCTTGATTGAACCAGCACCTGCGCTTGCCTTCTTAACAGGAGCTACAGGAGCCTTAGGTGCACTTGAAGCTACAGGAGCTACTCCGCTTCCTGCGCCTTCTTCTACTGTTACATCATATACGTTTCCGTTTACGGTTATTGTATAGTTTTTCATTGTTTCTCCTTTCATCCGACACAGATTCAAGTCTCCGTGTACCCGATGTCATTATTAGAATTTTTTCCAATTATTGTTTACTTTTCTGATCGATCTTACACGGAATCCGTCTGTGCTTCCGCTTCCCTCGTACGCAGCGATCGCAGCGGCGATAACGGCAACGAGCTCTGAATCTCCTGAGAGATCTTCCTGCTCGGCGATCTGGCTTATTGTGTTATCCATTGCCTTTGCTGCAATATCTTTGTCGCTTACTTTTTTCTTCTTCTCTCCGAAAAGAACAGGGAAAAGACAGATGATAAGCGAGATGAGAATAAGGATGGCAAAAGCCATTCCCATGCCGAGAAGTGTATTAAGACCGGCATTAGTAAGTTTCTCTCCAAGTGTCTTGTTTACCGTAACACCTGCATCACGAATACTGAAATCATTGTTGATATAGAGCTGCAAAAGCGCGGAATGTTTTGTTCCCTGAATTGTAGCATCTACAACAAGAACATCATCATCGTTGATGTAGTATTTTACATCGGTAACTTTTATATCATCATTGAGAGTCTCAACACTGTTAAAACCAACTTCTTCAACTGCCTTGTACCAGCTTATATATCCTGACTTAATAGCATTAAAGTCATCTTCATTGACATTTTTGATGGTAAGGTTATTCTCATCAAATTCCATTGCCAAGCCAAGATACTGCTTCTCATCGAAGTTTTCGGGTGTGATATCGTTAAGATACCATCCCTCAAAAACTTTATCCTCGATATATGTTGCATACTGCTCCAATGAATCAGGTTTAAACAGTTCTTTTGGATATCTGTAACTGTCCAAGGAGCCTTCTGCAGCTTCACCGCAAGCACTGAGTCCAAAAAGGCAGCTGAGTATCACTCCCAAAACTAAAATTTTACGTTTCATTTTGAGCGCTCCCTTCATTATACTGTACCGTGCTTCTTTGCAGGACGTTCATCCCTCTTGGTGAAAAGCATCTCAAAAGCACCGATCACATACTTTCTTGTATCGGCAGCTTCGATGATCTCATCAACATATCCTCTCGCAGCAGCACTCTTAACATTGTTCTGAAGCTCTGCATAATCAGCTGCAGCCTTTGCAACAGTATCTGCATCTTTTCCATCACAAATAATCTTTGCAGCAAGTTTTGCATCCATTGATCCGATCTGTGCACCGGGCCAGCTGATAGTGATATCTGCTCCGATTGCCTTAGAATTCATGATCACATAAGCGCTTCCGAATGCCTTGCCTGTAATAAGGTTAACCTTAGGCACTGTAGCATTTGCAAGAGCATAAACAAGCTTTCCTGCAGCCTTTGCAACATGCTTCTCATCGCACTTGGATGAACCGAATCCTGTTGCATTTGTGATTGTAAGAACAGGAAGATCAAAAGCATCGCAGAAGTTTACGAACTCTGCAGCCTTCTCGCATGCATGAGCTGTAAGCTTATCATCGAACTTCTCAGAAGCCTTTCCGTTCTCGTCATATATAGCTGTACGGTTTCCAACAAGTCCAACAGTTGCTCCGTTGAGTCTTATGAAACCGGTAACCATCTCTTTTGCATAGTCTCTCTTTGTCTCAAAGAAAAGACCGTTGTCAGCAATCTGACCTGCAATAACAGCGGGATCCTCGATAGCACCGTCAAGGTTCTCGCATGCTCTGTTGAGATCGTCAGAGCACTCCTTGTATGAATCTCCGTCCTCGTTGTTTGAAGGAAGAAGAGATACAAGCTCTCTGATCTGTGCATATACAGTAGCTTCGTCGGCAACAACGTCTACATTGCCTGCCTCAGTACTCTGCCACTTTGCACTGGATGTATCACATTTCTCTTTATAGTTGCCCTCAAGAGCATTAGGTGAATTAACGAAAAGCTTAGCCTTCTCAGACTCCATGAATGTGAAGTCTGTGATTGAAGGGATAAGTGCAAGTCCACCGCCACATGATCCGAAGATTGCTGTAATCTGAGGAACAACGCCCGAAGCCTCCACCTGCTTAAGATAAATCTCTCCAAATGCGTTGAGCGCATCTGTTGCCTCCTGAAGACGAAGTCCTGCTGAATCGATAAGTCCGATTACAGGAGAGCCTGTCTTGATAGCCAGATCGTACAGGCGAACGATCTTCTTAGCGTGCATCTCACCTATAGAACCGCCAAGCACTGATGCATCCTGACTATAAACATACACCAGATTACCGTCTATAACACCATAGCCGGTAACAACACCGTCTGAAGGTGTTTCTTCCTGTTTCAGATTGAAATCTGTGTTTCTGGCTGTCACAAGAGCACCAATTTCAACGAAACTGTTTTCGTCGAGCAAAGAGATAATTCTTTGACTCGCTTGTGAAGAACTACTCATTTTTCTTTAACCTCCGTAAATATATTTAAGTTATGTTAATCTTTTGGAAAAAGAACGCAACTTAAGTCAGAATATAGTATAGCAAAAAAGAAAGTCAAAAAAAAGGAAAAAAGCATTTTTTCTGCCTTTTTCCGAAAACATTATATTATAAAATCAAATATCCAGCTTGACATTAACTTCCTGCTCTGCCTCAGCTTTGAATTCTTCAACCTGAACAGCACCTACCGTAGGCAGCTCCTCAAGCGACTTTACGCCGAAACTTCTAAGGAATTCTTCCGTCGTTCCAAAGAGAAGCGGTCTTCCCGGAGCATCAAGTCTTCCGAGCTCCTGAATGAGCCCGAACTCAACAAGACGATTTACCGCGTGATCGCTGTTAACACCTCTTATCTTCTCCACTTCAAGCCTTGTTATGGGCTGTTTGTAAGCGACTATTGAAAGTGTCTCCATAAGAGAATCGGTAAGAACCGCCTTTCTCGGAGTCTTTGCTATTTTTACAAGGTACTCGTACATCTCTTTTTTGGTACAGAGCTGTACAGCGTTCTCAAGTTCGATAATACCGATGCCGCTGTCTTCGTTTTCATATTTGGTCTTGAGATATTCTATGCTCTCTTTGACCTCTTTTGCACTCGCTTCCATGGCCTTCGCCAAAGCACTTATCTCAACGGAATCTCCCATTGTAAAAAGGATTGCTTCTATGATCGCTGCGCCTTCTTTACTTGTCATGGTATCAACTTGCCTTTCTTGATTTGATAATGATATCTCCGAACGTCTCGTCCTGCTCTATCTCAATTT
The DNA here is from genome assembly GCF_000424465.1 of Butyrivibrio hungatei NK4A153. Taxonomy (GTDB): domain Bacteria; phylum Bacillota; class Clostridia; order Lachnospirales; family Lachnospiraceae; genus Butyrivibrio; species Butyrivibrio hungatei_A. Next base: position 13,621 of record NZ_KE384195.1, read on the forward strand.
CTCCAAGCTTCATTTCTTCAAGCATAACCAGAAATGTCACGATTATCTCTGTCTTGCTGTGTTGCTTTTCAAGAAGCTGCCTAAAGCTGAATCTGTCATGTTCCCGTATGTATGCCTTTATATAAAGAGTCTTGGCATCCATATCGACCTCTTCTTTTTCGATATTTCCGAATCTGCTTCTGATAGGATCGACCTTATCCTCCTGTCTCTTAAGAAGCTCTTGGAAGATTGAATTAAGTTTGGAAAGTGTCGCATCCCCTATAAGATCGGAAAAATCGATCGGAGCCTCATACTCGCTGACTTCCTTGGGTATATTCCTGCTTCTGAACCACTGCATGTCAGCTTCCTGCTGTCTGTCTTTGAGTTCGTCAGCCATAAACTTGTACATCTTGTATTCAAGAAGTTTCTCTACAAGTTCTGCTCTCGGATCCTCTTCCTCTCCATCCTCATTGACTTCCTTGGGAAGAAGCATCTTACACTTGATATCTATGAGTGTCGCAGCCATTACAAGGAATTCGCTTGTAACTTCCATATCATCCCTCTGCATGGCATTTATATAATCCATGTACTGCTCGGTGATCGTAACGATCGGGATATCATAGATATCTATTTTGTTTTTGTCTATAAGGTGCATGAGAAGATCGAGAGGACCTTCAAAGACCTGCAGTTTTACCTCAAGTGACATTTATTTTGCCTCATGTATTTTAATAACATCCACCTCGCAGGGATTGAACATTCTGACCTGGATCGTATGTGTTCCAAGCCCCCTGCTGAGGACCAGATGTTTTTTATCAATCTCAAAATGTCCGCCGTCATATTTAGGAAAAAGAGCTATCGTAGGCGAGATAACACCTCCAAGGAGCGGCAGTCTGACTATACCTCCGTGAACATGTCCCGCCACCGTAAGATCGGCGCCCCATTTCGCATACTCTTCAAAATACTGGGGATTGTGCGCTATAAGAATCTGGAACTCTTTCTTTGAGCTGTCGCCCAAAGTTCTCTTTAAAAATCCGGGTTCCATTTTTCTTTTTAAGATCTTGCGATAATAGTTCATATTAAGGTCAAGACCCGTTATCCTGATGTTCCCGTCCGCAATTCCCACCGACTCGTTCTCTAAAAAGGTTACTCCCGCCTTCTTAAGTCTGCTCTTATATCTGTCATAGAAATTACCGTAATCCGAGGTCCAAATCTTAAGCCTGTACTCATGATTGCCATTCGCATAATAAAACGGATACTTCTTTGCAAGGCTCTTTGCCAGTTCAAATCCCGGTTCATACTTTATCGGCTTTTTATCCTTGCGCGCGTTAAAAAGATCTCCCGCACAGAGTATAATATCCGGCTTTACGGCATCAATCGCATCGACCAGCTTTTCATTATTTTTGCCAAACGAATATCCATGAAGATCGGAAATCAGAACAAAAGTGTGATCGCCCTTTATCTTATCCGACTCAAGGTCATAAGTCCGTACAACAAAATTATGCGTGTCATGATAAATTACAACAACGCACAATATTATAAACAAAATTATTGCTGCAGCACAATAAAAAAATGTCATATATAAATACTCTCAAATCCGTTTATTTCATTTCAAAAATCACCAAGAGATATTATAGCATAAAAAAATATCCGCGAGGTGCACATCCAAAGCATAAAAAAAATCCCTGGAAACTCCAAGGATTTTTTCACATTTAAATTTAGTTATATTTGCGCTTTCTTGCTGCTTCAGACTTCTTCTTGCGTCTAACGCTAGGCTTTTCGTAGTGTTCTCTCTTACGAATTTCCTGCTGGATTCCAGCCTTCGCACAACTTCTCTTAAAGCGACGCAATGCGCTATCCAAAGTCTCGTTTTCTTTTACTACTACAGTTGACATCTTCTACTCTTACCCTCCCTTCAGTCCCTTCAAGCACATGACTGATTGGGTTATTTATTATGTTTTAAGCCCATTAAAGCTCACATAACAAAAATATTATAGCACAAAAAACTTTGTCGTCAAGCACTAATTCGTAAGTAACATATTTTTCTATCGTATTTTTTATTTGATTTTCTTTTGTCCCTCTTTGTAGGTATGAATAACAAACCGCTTCTTTCCTCCCGTAAAGCCGCTACAGGTTGAAAGCGTAAGGATTGACGGCCTTTTGTCAAAGGCTATTTCTTTTTCAATCCCCCATTGATCGTTTGAAAAGATATATTCCATAAAACGGTCGTATCCCTCGTCATCCGTAACTTCACTGTACGCTTCGCTCCCCGCAGTCGTTATCTCGTAGGCAAACGCTTCGTATCTGAATATCGTATCGCCCGTATAAATATACACATACGGATTATCTTTGAGAAGATTACTGTTTTCCGGAGAATAAACTTTCTTTAAACTTCCAAACATTGAACCGTCTTTCATGTTATGACCAAATATCATATCATGCAATCCGCAAAAGTTTTCGTCACTGAGGACATCCTCAAAAAGACTTCCGGCGTAGCTTTCCTTACCTTCAATAGTCTTATGCAGATACTCGTCTATCTCCTTTTCTTTTACAACAGGATAACTGATATCGAGGCACGGAATGTATATCCACGCTGTAATATCAGGATTCTTTTCCTTTAGTTTCTCAATATCAACCTCCATGTCGGGATAGCCGTCATCAGTTTTATCAGCCGTCTCCAAAAGAGCATATTCACTTCGTATGCTGTCATATTCATTTACTGCCAAAGTCAGTTCTTTTTTATCTTTTACAACATTAACCGCCTCAATGGCGATAACTGCCACGCACAGGATAATTGCAGCTATTCTGATCTTGTTCTTCATACTACGCCCTTTACGTTTTTAACCTGAATATCAATTTATTATAAGTTCGGGATTAGCTTTTATCAACTGTCGCAAAGTCGTAGACATTCACCTTTCACAGAAAAAGAGACTACAGTTGCCCGCAGCCCCTTCTTCCGGCAGTTCAAGTATTATTTGAAGTAGCTTATTGATTCTTCAAGATCCATAGCAAGGTTCTGGAGTCTCCTTGCAGATTCATCAATTATCGAGAATGTAGCGTTAAGTTCCTGCATGGATGCATTTGTCTGCTCCGAAGATGCGGCATTCTCCTCAGAAATAGCCGAAAGATCCTGTACGATCTCGACAAGAGCAATCTTGGCATCATTCAGGTTATCGATCATCTTGGAGATGTTCTGTGTATTATCCGTAACAACCGCAACATTCTGAGACATCTCAGTCATATCATTCTGAGTGGACGCAATGCTCTCACCCTGAAGCGCAATACTTGCATTTAAGGAATCCATAACCTTTACGGAAGCCTGCGCATCTTCCAGAAGTTTCTCAACTATTGCTTTGATCTCATCAGCACTGCTCTTTGACTCATCGGCAAGCTGTCTAATCTCATCGGCAACAACCGCAAATCCCTTACCTGCTTCTCCCGCTCTTGCAGCCTCGATTGAAGCATTAAGTGAAAGAAGGTTTGTCTGGGAAGCAATTTCATTGATCGCATCTGAGAATTTGGCAATTTCGTTTGCACTGCTGTTTGTAGCGGTAATCGTCGTACCTATCTCTGTAACAGCCTCGGCAACGGCTGAATTCTGGGTTACTATTTCAACAAGAGCATCTGTAGCCTTGTCACAGCTTTGTTTCATACGGCTCGCAGCTTCATCAAGTGTAGATATATTCTCGGAAATAAGATCTATATTTGTTCCGATGGAATCCGTACTTGCAGCGGCATTTTGAACGCTTTCGGCCTGTGATACCGCGCCTTTACTAACTTCACCTATAGCATCCGTAACCTGAGAAGATGCAGAGGTTGCCTGTGAAGCAGAATCAGCCAGTTCAAGTCCGGCTTTATTCAGATCTTTTGACATACTCTTTGTCTTAGAAATAACTTCATCAAGCTTTCTGTTAAGGAGTGATGTACTCTCGGCAATCGCACCGATCTCATTCTTGTTACCGATTATCTTTTCATCAAATTCGCCGTTAAGAGTACCGTTTGCGACTTCATCTATGAATTTTGCGATATTCTGCATCTGTGAAGATATCCTGATTGCCATATATACTCCAAAAGCAGTAACTACCAGTATAACAAAGACCGTAGTAATTATCATAGAGGAAATAATTTTGCCGGTATGTGCCTTAACATCCGAGGTTTCTCGTCCTGAAAATGCCATCGCAGCAACGCTTCCGTCGGAATTAAAAAGTGGGCAATAATATCCGTAATAAGGCATTCCTTCAATCATAAGAGAACCCGACGAATAATCACCTTTTCCATTAATTACCGCCTGTATTACTGCATCCGAAGCTTTTGTACCGATAAGCCTTTCATTTGTTCCGCTTTTATAGATTGTTGTAAGAACACGTGTATCGCCAAAAAAGATGGTATAATCGATACCCGTCTCAGAATGGATTGTATCAAGGATTCCTCCGAGCTCACCCGAAATAGATTCACCGCCTTTAAGAAGATTGCCGTCTTCAGACAGGCTCCAGTCGCCGTTATCATTAAGAGCTTTGGCTTCATCTGCCAGATGCTCTGTTGTAGCCTTAAGCTCCTCCAGGATAAGGTTGTTATATACCTTCTCGATATTCGCAGATGCCATAATCGTAAGCAATACCGCAACGGCGATTATTGTTGACACGGCTATAATAATTACATTGACAAGAAGTTTTTGTTTGTGTTGAACCTTTCCAGTATCCATGCAGTCTCTCCTTTCATAGACAACCCGATCCGAAAATATAATACACAAATCTATCTTTTTTAAATTGCTCTAAAAAAACATATAACTTAATTATTATCCTGCCATCACCATCAATTATAACATTCAAGAAATAATTTCAAACACAATTCCGTTAATTTTAATCCATTTTATGATTATTTAATAATTTATAAATATACAATAAAAAAAGACGCCGAACTTAATCGTCATCTTTTTCATCATCAAATTCAGGATCAGTACTCCTGTTATAGTATACATTTTTCTCATTCTGAAGAGCTATGGTTCCAAGAATCGAAATCGCTATCAAAAATACCGCAACCCCTCCAATGAATCCAGCGACGGAAGACAGAGCACCTTTGTCTCTATCACGTTCAATTCCTACAGTATCGGAATTACTCATCTGGGTATTAGCCGAACTGCTAATAGCGCTCGATGCGTAACCGCTATCCCCCGAATCATTAAAAAGAGTTCGATAAATTCCTTCTGAAAAAATTTCATCCTGTGCCAATGCCGTAATACTTAATCCCTCAAACGTCATGGAAATCACAACAAATACTGCTATAACCTTCAATCCAATCAGAGAAACGGCAAATCTGCACTTCTCTTCCCACTGCATATATATACTATCTCCTCTACTCATAACGTCCTGCAAATCCTTTAGTCAACCTATTTTTTAGCCATAAATAACTAGTAATAAAAACGTCCCCCGTCTTTTAAAAAAATCAACTCATAAACTTTACATGACTTAATTTTTATATCACATTTTCTAAAGGATTGTCAATACCCGTAGAAGCTATAATATTGCTTGTTATCACTGTGTAAAGTCGTGTTTTTGGCTTAACTGCCGCATCTTAAACGTTTTCAGAAAATTACATATTCATTAATAGAAATAGAAGTATTTTTAACTTTTATTTAATTTTCTAAAAAAAATACGAGGTAACCTTCAGTTACCTCGTAAAAATATGTTTTAAATATTCACACTAAACAGTAACGATTAATTATTTTATCTGGCCACTTAAAATCTTTTCAGCTTCCTTTAATGCATCCGGAATTCCTACAGGATTCTTACCGCCGGCCTGAGCCATATTGGGACGTCCACCGCCGCCACCACCTACGATAGGTGCAACAGCTTTAATAAGATTACCTGCATGAGCTCCCTTAGCCATTGCGTCATCGGTAGCCATTGCAACAAGATTTACCTTGCCGTCATTCTCAGACACAAGGAGAATCACACCTCCGCCAATCTTGGTCTTCATCTGATCGCCAAGGTCACGAAGCCCGTTCATATCAACGTTCTTCACTGATACTGCAAGAAAATTAACGCCGTTAATCTGCTTAACTTTATCTGTTACATCTCCGAGAGCTGCCTGAGCTTCTTTGCTCTTCAATGATTCATTTTCACTTCTGAGAGCCTTAAGTTCATCCTGAAGCTTTTTAATATGTGCCGAAACACCCTCTGAATTCGTTTTAAGAAGTTTTGCAACTTCATTAAGGGTATTTTCTGTATTTATATAATATTCTCTTGCATTTGAACCTGTAAGAGCTTCTATACGTCTTACACCTGCAGCAACACCGCTCTCTGATACGATCTTGAAAAGGCCGATTTTTCCGGTATTTGATACATGAGTACCACCGCAAAGCTCAACAGAGAAATCGCCCATTTCAACGACACGAACGACATCACCGTACTTCTCTCCAAACAATGCCATAGCGCCTGTCTTCTTGGCATCTTCCATAGACATTTCCTTGGTTGATACAGGAAGTGCCTCTGCAATCTTGGCATTAACAAGATCTTCAACCTTCTTGATCTCTTCGGCAGTCATAGCCTGATGATGACTGAAGTCAAATCTTGTCTTGTCAGGATCCTGATATGAACCGGCCTGCTCAACATGGTCTCCCAAAACAACTCTGAGAGCTTTCTGAAGAAGGTGTGTTGCAGAATGGTTTCTGCAAGTCTTAGCTCTGTTCTCGGCATCTACCAAAAGAGTAACCTTATCACCCTTCTTGATGCTTCCGGATACAACCTTACCTACATGGGCAATTCTTCCGCCGGCAACATGAATAGTCTCGGTAACTTCAATCTTAGTGCCCTTAGAGCCCTCGATAACACCGATATCGCCAACCTGTCCACCCATTGTACCGTAGAAAGGAGTCTTATCTGTAATAACAGTTACGTTGGCACCTTCCTTCGCACTGTCAACAAGCTTTGTCTCATCGGCAATAGCAACAATCTTGCCCTTTGCCTCAATATCTGTATATCCAACAAATTCAGACTGTACAGATGCATCAAGCGCATCAAATACACCCTCGTTGGTTGAAAGGTTAGCTGAGAAATTCTGATTGTCTCTGGCTTTCTGCTTCTGCTCTTCCATTGCAGATGCAAATCCCTTCTCATCAACAAGGAGTCCCTCTTCTCCTGCAAGCTCTACAGTAAGCTCTACAGGGAATCCGTAAGTATCATAAAGGAAGAATGCATTTCTTCCGTCAATCTCTTTCTTGCCTTCGCTCTTAGTCTTCTCAAGAATCTTGTTAAACTCTTTAAGACCGTTCTCAAGAGTGCTCTCAAAACGAGCAATCTCTCTTGAAAGTTCAGTAAGAACGAACTCACGATTCTTTACAAGATTCGGATAACTCTCATTGTATACCTTGTCGATATAGATTGAAGCCATCTCGATGATCTTATCCTTACCGAGATTGAGTGCTCTTGCGTGTCTTACGGCACGGCGAATAAGTCTTCTGAGAATATATCCCGCACCTGTATTTGAAGGAAGAAGCTTAGCTTCATCTCCGATAAGCATAACAGATGTACGAATGTGATCTGCGAGAATTCTCATAGACTTTGTAGTCTTCTCATCCGCATTATACTTAACACCCGCATTCTTCTCGATATAACTGATAACAGGTGTAAATACGTCAACCTGATATACATCCTTGGAACCGTTAAGGAATGCAAGGATTCTCTCAAGTCCCCAGCCAGTATCAACATTCTTCTGCTTAAGAGGTGTAAGCGATCCGTCCTTATGCTTCTCATACTGCATAAATACGTCGTTACCAAGCTCTGTATATTTACCGCAGTCGCATCCGGGTCCGCAATTCGGTCCGCAATCCGGCTTATCGGCAATATAGAACATCTCACTGTCGGGACCGCAAGGACCGTATTCAAGTCCCCACCAGTTGTCCTCAGCGGGAAGATAATAAATGTTTTCCTTCTTAAAACCTGAAGCTATACGATACTTAGCACCCTCTTCATCTCTGGGAGCATTCTCATCGCCCGCAAAAACTGTTGCGGCAAGGTGATCGGCATCAAAACCAAAGACCTCCGTAAGAAGCTCATAGCTCCACTTACAACGATCTTCTTTGAAGTAATCCCCGAGACTCCAGCTTCCCATCATCTCAAAGAAAGTAACGTGGCTCTTGTCACCTACAGAATCAATATCATTAGTTCTTACGCATCCCTGAACATTGCAAAGTCTTTTTCCAAGCGGATGCTTCTTACCGAGAAGGTAAGGCATAAGAGGCTGCATTCCGGCAACATTGAACATAACACCGGTAGAACCGTCGGATACAAGAGAAACCGCACCGACATCAACATGTCCTCTGTCTATATAAAACTGCTTCCATGTCTTGCGCAGCTCGTTAGCTGTAAATTGTCTCATCTAATCACTCCTTAAAATGTAAACTTGTCAGCAAAATAAGTCTCCAGCTCATCAATAGCAACACGTTCCTGCTCCATGCTGTCTCTGAATCTTACGGTAACCTTACCGTCTGTCTCAGAATCGAAGTCATATGTGATGCAGAAAGGAGTTCCGATCTCATCCTGTCTGCGATATCTCTTACCAATGTTTCCACGGTCGTCGAATTCGCAATTATATTTCTTTGAAAGCTGAGCATAGATCTTCTCAGCGCCTTCATTAAGTTTCTTTGAAAGAGGAAGCACACCGATCTTAACAGGTGCAAGAGCGGGATGGAAATGAAGAACTGTTCTTACATCACCTTCTCCAATCTCCTCTTCATCATATGCTCCGCAAAGCATAGCAAGGAACAATCTCTCAACACCAAGTGAAGGCTCGATAACGAAAGGAAGATACTTAATTCTCTTCTCATCATCAAAATATGTCATATCCTCACCGGATACAGTCTGATGCTGTGTAAGATCGTAGTCTGTTCTGTCTGCGATTCCCCAAAGCTCGCCCCATCCGAACGGGAAGAGGAACTCGATATCAGTTGTTGCCTTTGAATAGAATGAAAGCTCTTCAGGATCGTGATCCCTTACTCTCATCTCTTCTTCCTTCATGCCAAGGCTCTTAAGGAAATCAATACAGAACTGTTTCCAATATGCAAACCAGTCAAGATCTGTATCAGGCTCACAGAAGAACTCCATCTCCATCTGTTCGAATTCTCTTACACGGAAAATGAAGTTACCGGGTGTGATCTCATTTCTGAATGACTTACCAACCTGGCAGATACCAAAGGGAATCTTCTTACGTGATGTTCTCTGAACATTTTTGAAGTTAACAAAAATACCCTGTGCAGTCTCCGGACGAAGGTATACCGTATTCTTGGCATCCTCGGTTACGCCCTGGAAAGTCTTGAACATAAGGTTAAACTGTCTGATATCTGTAAAATTATGCTTACCACAGGAAGGACAAGGAATATTGTTCTCTTCAATATAAGCCTTCATCTGCTCCTGTGACCAACCGTCAACGCTTGACTCAAGTGTAATGCCGTTCTCTGCAGCATAGTCTTCAATGATCTTATCTGCTCTGAAACGCTCATGACACTCCTTACAATCCATAAGAGGATCGGAGAAGCTTCCAATGTGTCCTGAAGCAACCCATGTCTGGGGATTCATAAGAATGGCACAGTCAACGCCTACGTTGGTAGGGCTCTCTTGAACAAACTTCTGCCACCAAGCTTTCTTAATGTTGTTCTTAAGCTCAACACCTAAAATTCCGTAATCCCATGTGTTTGCAAGTCCGCCGTAAATCTCACTGCCCGGATGTACAAAGCCTCTTCCCTTTGCAAGAGCTATAATTTTTTCCATTGTCTTTGCACTATTTTCCATTGTCTGTCTCCATTCCTGCGAATATTTTTTTATTTTGAAAGAAGTATCTCTACGAGCTGTGTACTGCAACCCGACAGATCCGCTTCCTTTTTGCTGTTAAACCTTGCACCTACAGACATGTAATCAATCTTATAAGGCGCAATAAATGTAGTCTTGTCCTCTGTAATGATAACATGCTTATTCTTATATTTCTTTAAGATATCCTTGTCCGGTGCCTTTCTTTCACTGTCTACAAGCTTGTCTGTAAGCGTGTATCCTGCTTTCTCTGCTTCTTTAACGGTTCCGTAAAAAAGAACTTTACCATTAAACTTTTTATAATCGTCCGGGCTGTCATATGTCATAACAACCTTAATCTTTGATGTCTCTTCGTCTTTCTCAACTGATTCAACAGTAATTCTCTCACCAAGGCACTCTTCGTTATATGCTTCAACCCTTGCAGAATTACCAATCTCAAACTCTTCCTGACTGTAATTCTCTCCGGCAAAATCATCATAGATTACACTTGTGATGTTCCCTTTGCTGTCAATCTTAATTGACGTAATGTCCTTTTTCTCTTCTCCGCATCCTGCGAGCACAACGAAAATAGTTGCAGTCATGAAAACAACGGCTATCTTCTTCATTTTATTAAGTCGAAATGTATTAACCTGCATAGTTGTGCTGATGCCCTCCTTTTCTATAAATTAAACTGTTTTTCTAGCAAACAAATGATATTATATCCAAATAGTATTTTTTTTTCAATACTAACGCACATTATACAGACTCTCAAGCATTTCAAGGCTTTTGAGAGGTTTGTCAATAAACCTTTTCCTGTAATCTGCGGTAATCTCCTCAAGTTCCGAAAGCACTTCTTCAGAAACATCAAATGAGTACAGTTTCTTAAGCGGACTTGTCGCTATGTAATTAACCGTATACACTGTGGAGTCCAGAAATCTCCTGTCTGTAGGAATTCCGGGATACTCTCCTTCTATGCAAAGAGCCTTTATTTCATAGATGCATCTGACAAGACTGTTCCTGATCTTTTCATTCAAAAGAGCTCTGAGTGAAATATACAAAAGATTCAAAAGCTCTTTATCCTCATTGTTTTCTCTTGTATAAAAAGAAGCTATCTCAAGAAAAAAGGTGCCATAGCAGGCACCTTCCAGATCTTGTCTAAAACCTTCAAAGTAATTTTCTATGTCCGCTTCGACGATCGTGTAGGAATTCCTTCCGGCAAACAGTTTAAACGTTCCGAAGCAAAAAGGCTCAACGCTTCCTGCCAGCTTACTTCCGGGCTTTCTTGCATTTCTGGCAAAAGCAGTTATCTTGCCTCTGTCAGCCGTAAACACAGTTGCCACCCAGTCATAATCTCCGACGGGAGAATGCTTTATGACCATGCCTTTTACATTTACCAATTCTTCCATATGACGGTTACCATTTTCTCAGTTAATGCCTTTGACATCATATCCAAAACTCTTAAGCTGAGTCTTGTCATCTCTCCAGTCTTTTCTGACTTTGACCCACAACTGAAGATTTACTTTGATCCCAACAAGTTCCTCAATATCTCTTCTGGCGGTCGATCCGATCTTCTTAAGCATCGCTCCGCCTTTTCCGATAACTATTCCCTTGTGTGAATCTCTCTCACAGATGATCGTAGCCTCAATATCCATGAGTTCTTTGTCTTCACGTTCCCTCATTCGCTCAACCGTAACGGCGATTCCGTGAGGTACCTCATCTTTCATAAGCCTGAGCGCCTTCTCTCTGATGATTTCAGCAACAATCTGTCTTTCAGGCTGATCCGTAAGAGTATCCTCATCGTAAAAAGGTGGTCCCACGGGAAGAAACTCTTTTATCGCATTCATAACCTCATCGACATTTATTCTGCGAAGTGCCGCGGTATGAACAATCTTGGCAAAATCCATCTGACTCTTATACGCGTCTTCAAATTTTGAAAGGCTGTCTTTTTCCACCGTATCTATCTTATTTATAACGAGTATGACCGGTTTCCTGCACTTCTTAAGTTCCTCGATAATGCCCTTCTCACCGGCACCGATAAAGGTACTCGGCTCAACAAGCCACAAGACCACATCAACTTCTTCAAGAGTGCTCTTTGCAACCTTTGTCATATATTCACCAAGTTTATTCTTGGTCTCATGAATACCCGGTGTATCCAGAAAGATCATCTGACACTGTTCATCCGTAAAAACAGTCATTATCTTGTTTCTGGTAGTCTGGGGCTTACATGAAGTTATTGCGATCTTCTGCCCGATCATCTGGTTCATGAGCGTCGATTTTCCGACATTCGGACGTCCGATAAGCGCTATGTACCCGGTTTTAAAATTATTCTCCATCATTACCTTCTGTTTTCTTCTCAGTAGTTACTACTGTTTTTACCTGCTTCTTTTCTCTGTATTTCTTGACACATATCCAGATCACAGCAACGAATATCGCAAGGAAAAGCAGCTGCGGAATGTGTATCACAAACCAGATAATGAATTCCTTTATGCCATGTCCCACAGATTTAAAGCTTTCAACGAATCCTTCGCCCATTCTTGCAAATGCACCTTTTTCTTCAACAGGCGTATACTTTGCAACTTCTTCAAGACTGAGATTCACCGTGCTGTAATCGACCTGATTGTCAAAAGTACGAAGCTGGGATTCCATGTTCTCAAGCTGATATCTTACCTGCGAAAGTCTGTCCTGAACAGCGATGATATCTTCCACCGACTGAGCGGATTCAAGTATCTTAAGTAGACTTTCTTCCTCGGTCAAAAGAGCTTTCTTCTTGCTCTCAAGATCGACGTACTGAAGTGTTACATCTTCAACGTTTGTCGACTTGCTTGTGATATTATACGCATCACCCAGACTGTCCACAAAACTTCCAAGCTTATCCGCGGGAACTCTTATAACAAAATTGGCGTTTCTTTTCGAATCATTGTAGTTCTTGTCGTATGAGCTTCCGTTGTAGATGTCACTTGACTCGATATATCCACCAAGCTCACCCACTTTCGCTTCTACCGCCTTGAGCGCCTCGTCAAAATTATCAGTTTCGGCACCGATATTCATCGTTGTGATAAGTTTCCTCGATGTATCGACCGCAGCCTCGGGATTTTCCTGCGCTGCTTCACCGCTTGCCTCCGCGCTTTCCTCTACTTCGAAAGGCGCCGCATCGGCATTTTCATCAACAGCTGCATCTTTTGTAAAAAACTCAGTACTGCCGGAAGCTTTTGGGCTTACCGGACCGGGCGCATGCAACTTTGATGAGCCCGATGAACTTTCCGAAGAACTTCCGCATCCCACAGATGTCAAAACCAATAAAGTCACACATGCGAAAATAACAAATACTTTCTTTCCAATAAATCTTTTTCTCATATTTTTACCCATGTGTGCATAAGCACAAAATCACTTATTTACAAGCTGCTCAATATTATCAAACAGATCCTTTTCCGAATCGATCTTATCCGAACTTCCTATTACGCATAGGCACTTATCTTCCATAAATGCATCAACATACTTGCTAAGTCCCCTTATCGTCTCCTTTGTCGTTCCAAGAAGCTCATCTCTGTTGCGCTGGATATTCTCCATCTTAGCATTGCAAAGATATGCTGAAAGTCCGTAAGTTCCCTTTGCTGCCGGAGTCTTAGGCGTATCGAGATCAGAAATGGCTCCGATAATGTATTTAAGGATAACCTTCTCATCCTCATCGAAGTTTTTCAGATATTCTGATGCCTTCTCAAAAACATCGATACTGTTCTTAAGATTCGGATCTCTGTATGTTACAAACGCAGAATCACCGTTCTTTGCATAGCTGCTCATACATCCGTACGCTCCGCCGATCACTCTTATATTCTTCCAAAGATAATCATATCCCATCATAACCTTGAGAACACGAAGTGCCCCGTTGTACTTAAGCCCCTTGGATGCAAAATTTCCGGCACGGCACACGTACTGAACCTGTCCGGCCGTCTTGAACGCCTCATTTCTTTTGCATGTCTCAATCTCGAACTTAACCTTTTCATAGTCATCTGTGAAAAGAGAATCGGCAAACAGCTTACTTTCTTCGGCAATTCCCGCATACTCTTTATCCGTGCAGGTTACGTCAACCAAAAGATTTTCTGCCCTGAATATAGCTTTGCAAAGCTCTTTAAGCTTATCGGATATCTCTTTTGCCCCTTCCGGAGTTTCAATCTCTGAAAGAAGTCCCTCAAGATGCCTTAAATATCCGATTCCGCCGGTTCTGTCAGAAACAGCCGCAGCAGGCGAAACATAAGACATAGCTCTTACAGCACTTGTCTGATGTCCGGCAGCTGCAAGATCCGACTGAAGTCTTGCGTACTGCTCGTCAAAAATCTCCTTAAGTCTCTTAACATCACCAAGCATAGTCTTAGTAAGAATCTCTTTTACAAGCTCAAATGCGTAATGCAGATTCTCATGTAAAACCTTTACGCTTATTTCAAGAGTTGTCTTAAATTCAGAAACGTCGTCCGCATCCGTATATGTGCTGATAGATCCTGTGATACCGCCCGTTTTGATATTGATCTCATTAAAAAGATCACCGTAACTGTAATTCTCGGTATCCATCATTCCAATTACTTTTTTAAGCACGGAAACATATGGAATAAGCTTCGCATCTAGATTTTTTAAGTCAAAAACAAAGGTCAGATAAACAATTCCGTTAGTAAAGATATTATGGAAAAGGATATCGACTCCGTTATCTTCTTTTTTCTCATAAATAAATTTATCAGATTCTTTCTTAAGATCTTTAAGCTCAAGAACCGGTATCTTTTCAAGATCTTCGGGTGAGTCCGGAGCATCCTGATACTCCTTAAGATCTGCCGTATACTTCACGATCTCAGAGATCTCATCCTTTGAAAGAGAAGCCTTGTAATCGGCAAGCTTCTTTTTAAGCTCCTCATCCTTTTTATCCGTAAGCCCCGGAACGGGCTCAAGCATAAGAATAGTCCTGTGAGGATTATCCAAAAGATATTTCTCGATAAGTTCCTCGAAGTATCTTCCCTGAACTTCCTTCTTAAGCTCAGCAAATGTGGCATTTGCTTCAACATTTATCCAAGGTCTGTTGTCATCATAGAGCCAGCTGTCAAAAACCTGAAGTCCGTATAACAATCCCTTAGGATATCTTCCGAAATCAGCCTCTCTGTACTTGAACTCATCATAATTAAGTCCTGCCAAAAGAGCCTTCTTATCAATTCCGTTTGTCGCCTGCTCTTTAAGCACAGATCTGATAATCTCTACAAATTCGTCCTTCTGAGATGCATCGGCATTCTTTGCGATAATGGAAAAAACAGGCTGCTGTATTCCATTGTCGTATTCGCTGTAAACGTCCTGTCCGATTCCTTTTTCTATAAGAGCCTTCTTGATCGGAGCCCCGGGTGCGGAACAAAGCGCATAATCCAAAATATCAAAAGCAATATAAAGCTTTTTATCAAGAGTAGAGCCCACACTGCAATTGTATGAGAGATAAGTGTTCTTATCGATTTTCTCTTCGGAAAGGATCGAATAAGGCTTAACTATCTCCTTAGGCTCTTTAAACGCTTCCTGTCTTTCTATCTTAGAGTCAACATCAAGACTATCAAATCTTGAAAGATAATTCTTATCGATATAATCAAGTTTCTCCGCTACATCCATATTTCCGTACAGGTAAATATAGCTGTTTGAGGGATGATAATATTTTCTGTGAAAATCAAGATAATCTTCATAAGTAAGAGACGGGATGTCATCCGGGTCACCACCCGACTCCATTCCGTATGTAATGTCGGGATAAAGAGAATTCTGTATTTCTCTTGAAAGCACATCATCCGCAGATGAAAATGCTCCCTTCATCTCATTGTAAACGACTCCGTTTATTGTAAGCTCGGAGTCGTCATTTTCCATTTCATAATGCCAGCCTTCCTGGCTGAATATTTTATCTGTCTTGTAGATATTGGGATAAAAAACCGCATCCAGATATACATCCATCAGATTCTGGAAATCAGCATCATTGCAGCTTGCAACCGGATAAACGGTCTTATCCGGGAATGTCATTGCGTTTAAAAAAGTATTAAGTGACCCTTTGGCAAGTTCCAAAAACGGGTCTTTTATAGGGTATTTCTCAGATCCACAAAGCACCGTGTGCTCAATGATATGAGCAACACCGGTGGAGTCCTTGGGCGGAGTTCTAAAGCCTATGGCAAATACCTTATTCTCTTCATCATTTGAAAGAATGGCAACTCTCGCCCCGGTCTTCTTGTGTCTCATTAAATAACTATCTGAGTTAAGATCGTCAATATGTCTCTTTTCGACGATCTCATATGCGGATAAATTTTCTATGTTCATCAATCAGCCTTCCTTAAATGTCAAAATCGTCTCCGGAACTGAAGTCAAAGTCGAAATCAGTCTTTGAGCCGGCAGCACTTACTTTAACAGTCTCTTTATTATTTCTGTTTATCGAGATTGTGCCGTTATATTCAGGCATCTTCATTCTGGGCTCGGCACTTCTGCCATCGGAAGCATCTGCCTCAGTTTCTTTCGGAAGAACCATTCCCTCGGGAACAAAGCGGATATTCTTCTTTTCTTCGCGTGCGCGAATTCTCCTTATGCGCTCTTGCTCACGACGGGCTCTTGCTTCCTCTTCTTCCTGCTCCTGACGTTTTCTTTCCTCAGCAAAGAACTTTTCTTCCTCTTCGATGATCTTTCTTTCGCGTTCTTCCTGCTCACGACGTTCTCTCTCGAGTTCCTCTTCCTCACTGAGTTCTTCTTCACGTTCAGCCTGTTCGCGCTGCTGTCTCTCGCGTTCCTCACGTTCAGCCTGTTCGCGCTGCTGTCTTTCGCGTTCTTCACGCTCTGCCTGCTCGCGCTGCTGTCTCTCACGTTCTTCACGCTCTGCCTGCTCACGCTGCTGTCTTTCGCGCTCTTCACGCTCTGCCTGCTCGCGCTGCTGTCTCTCGCGTTCCTCACGCTCTGCCTGCTCGCGCTGCTGTCTCTCACGTTCTTCACGCTCTGCCTGCTCGCGCTGCTGTCTTTCGCGTTCTTCACGCTCTGCCTGCTCGCGCTGCTGTCTCTCGCGTTCTTCACGCTCTGCCTGCTCGCGCTGCTGTCTCTCGCGTTCTTCACGCTCTGCCTGTTCACGGCGCTGTCTCTCAAGCTCAAGTCGCTCGCGTTCTTCCTGCTCACGTGCAAGTCTTTCACGTTCCTCACGTTCTGCCTGCTCACGACGCATTCTTTCGCGTTCTTCACGTTCACGCATCATTCTTTCACGCTCTTCGCGTTCACGCATGATTCTCTCGTGTTCCTCGCGCTCTGCCTGTTCGCGAAGCTGTCTTTCACGTTCTTCACGAAGTGCCTGTTCACGCTGCTGTCTCTCACGTTCTGCCTGCTCGCGAAGTGCCTGCTCACGCTCTTCTTTCTCGATCAGCCTTGCGCGTTCTTCCTGTTCGCGAAGAATCTGAGCGCGCTGCAATCTGATACGATCCTGCTGTTCACGCTGAATTCTGGCAAGTTCTTCCTGCTCTTCTCTTGCACGCATTGCTCTTGCCTGTTCTTCAAGTTCACGCTGACGTATCTCTTGTTCCTGCTGTTCACGCGGTTTCTTTCTGCGCTCTTCTATTTCACGGAATTTATTTTCACGATCTTCAGGTACACTAAGCTCAACTTCAGGTTCCATGGTTGCTTCAAAAAGAAGTCGCTCGCGTTCTGCCTGCTCACGAAGCATTCTTGCACGCTGCAATCTGATACGTGCTTCCTGTTCACGCTGAACTCTTGCCTGTTCTTCCTGATTCTCCTGTTCACGCTGACGCCTTATGCTCTCTTCCTGCTCACGCATAACTCTCTCGAGAGCTTCCTGTTCACGTTGTAATCTTTCTCTTTCTTTTCGATCACGTAATATCTTTTCACGTGTTCCCTGTTCAAGTGCCAATCTTTCCTGTTCCTCCTGCGCTTCTTGCTCTCGCTGAATACGAGCAAGCGCTGCACGTTCGTGGAGCATTCTGGCTCTTGCCTCCTGCTCACGAAGGATCCTTTCACGTACTGCTTGTTCACGCGCAAGTCTTTCCTGTTCTTCGCGCTCTGCCTGTTCACGCTGAAGCTTTTCCTGCTCCATACGCTCTTCCTGCTCACGCTGCTGTCTTTCCTGTTCCTCGCGTTCTGCCTGCTCACGCTGTAATCTTTCCTGTTCTTCCCGTTCAGCCTGCTCGCGACGCTGTCTTTCGAGTTCTTCCTGCTCACGAAGAATTCTCTCACGTTCTTCTTCCTGCTCACGTCTGATTCTGTCTTGCTCTTCCTGTTCGCGGCGCTTTCTGACAAGTTCCTCCTGTTCACGGAGAATTCTTTCACGCTCTTCGCGCTCTTCCTGCTCACGCTGAAGTCTTTCCTGCTCTTCGCGCTCTTCCTGCTCACGCTGAAGTCTTTCCTGCTCTTCACGTTCTGCCTGCTCGCGCTCAAGTCTCTCCTGCTCTTCGCGTTCTGCCTGCTCGCGCTCGAGTCTTTCCTGCTCTTCGCGTTCTGCCTGCTCACGCTCAAGTCTTTCCTGTTCCTCGCGTTCTGCCTGCTCGCGCTCGAGTCTTTCCTGCTCTTCGCGTTCTGCATCTTCACGCTCAGCCTGTTCAAGATCTTCCTGCTCGGGTTCTTCATCTTCGGCAGCATCCATGTCTCGTCTGAATTTACCCTGCTTTGCTCTCTCACGAAGGATCTTTGCACGTTCTTCTATGTCACGACGCTCCAATTCACGAGCTTCTTCTTCCTGAAGTTCTTCCTGTTCACGACGTTCTTTGTCATCTTCCTGCTCGAGAAGCTCCTTTGCGCGTTCTTCAACGGCTTCATTTTCAGCAAGTTCTCTTTCACGAACTTTTTCCACATCAATCTGCTGTGTGCGCTGATCGTCCTCGCGCTCTGCCTGCTCACGCTCTCTTTCGCGCTCTTCACGTTCTTCCTGTAAGCGCATTCCTCTTTCTCTGGCAAGCTGCTCACGGCGCTCACGACGTTCTCTTGCGCGTTCTTCTCTTTCACGGCGCTTTTTCTCACGAAGCTCTTTTTCATAAGCTCCGCCTCTGTCCATGATTTCTCCCTCGCCCATAAGTTCGCCGGTCATAAATCCTTCTCTTCGGTCGGTAGCACGACGATTGCGGGCAGCAAGAGAATTGTCACCATGATTTCCAAAGCCGCTCATCTCGGAAGCCTTCTTATATGCATAGTTGTTCTCGGGATTTGATTCTTCCTCTTCTTCCTCTTCCTCGATGATATCGGTCTCCTTTTTGGGACCCTGAGAAACAAGCATGGCTACACACGCAAGAATAAAGCCATAGTAAACGGTTACTACATACTGAGAGATCATCCTGGTCTCACCAAGACTTGGCTGCATCACAAAGAGAAAGATCATTCCAAAAAGCCATGGGATTATATTGTCTGCGTCTTTACTTCTTAAGTATCCGGCAAAAACAGCTGACATTATAACAACCGTGATCAGGTACGCAAGCTTATTTTCCGAATATATGAAGAAAGGTTTAATAGCTCCCACTTCATGGAAATAATATGACATCCATTTAGAAAATACAACACCTACATGTCCGATACCGGCTTCCTGTATCATCATGATAAGGAAGGTGAACAGCGTTCCGCCAAGTACGACCAGCAGACTCTTTCCGCCATTCGCAAGACTTCCTTCCGCCATGAACAATACCGAGATAAGTAACGGGAAGACCGCAACAAAAGTTCCGGCATCGACATAACCCATAAATCCAACCGTTACTCCCGCCAGGAAGAACAGTATCATAAACGCCGGTCCCTTACATTCCACGGTATATATCTGCTTCAGATAACGAATTACAACATAAATCTCGATACCGAACATAACATAAAAGATTCTGTCCGTGTTGAGCTCTTTATCTGCAAATGTCTTAAGAAATGCGGGCATAAAAGATACATAACCAATGTAAACAATAGATGCTATCGGCCCTAAAAGAAGTTTTACCGCAGAACCTGTGAACATTATGAAAACACACGCAAGAAACGCTTCATAAACATACACGGTCTCTGACATATTTCCGGTAAATATCATAAAGAATCCAAGAAGTTTGGAATAAGTAATGGACAAAAGATCCTGTTCGTACGAAACGCTGTCGGATCCAACTATCGCATTGTCAAGTAAAGACGTATTTCCCGTAAAGATCGGTTCACCCACCGCAATAGTCCTGTATCTGTAAACAAATGCAGCAATAATGAGGCAGGCAACGGCAACTTTATAAAAAATCTCAAACCCTTTTTTGTGAGTATATCTGTACAATTTGACGCTGTCGAACACCTTACCGGCCAGTAACGCGACCGCATTAGTCCAGATAATTCCCAATGTGGAAAAGATTAATGTGAATCCAAGTCTGTTTGAGGCAGGAAAAAGCCCTAAAAAATAGCCTGAACAACCAACCATCACCGCATTAAAGAGTATGAATAAAAGCCATATGCACAATGTCGGTATTTTTCGTCTCAGTTTCATTCTTTAGGACTCCCCTCATTTTATTCCCATCATAATCTTTAATTATTCTTCAGGCTCTTCCCAGTTGTGATATACAGCCTGAACGTCGTCATCTTCATCAAGAAGATCGAGTATTCTCTGAAGATACTTAACAGTATCGGGGTCTGTAACAGATACATAATTTTGAGGAATCATTGTTACTTCCGCTGATGCTGTCTCGATGTTTTCTTTGCTGAGAGCTTCTACAACAGCCTGGAAATTCTCAGGAGTTGTAAGTATCTCATAGCTGTCTTCCTCTTCGTTGAAATCATCTGCTCCCGCATCAAGAACAAGCATCATGAGATCGTCTGAAGACATCTTGCATTCTTCCTTGTCGATAAGAATCTGTCCCTTATTATCGAACATATAAGATACACATCCGGGAGTGCCGACATTTCCGTTTCCCTTTGTAAATGCACTCTTTACGTTAGCTGCAGTTCTGTTCTGGTTGTCTGTGAGTGCCTCAACAATGATGGCTGTTCCGCCGGGGCCGTATCCTTCGTATGTGATGCTCTTGTAGTCAACTCCACCTTCTGCGCCCGAAGCTTTCTTGATACCTCTTTCGATAGTATCGTTAGGCATGTTGTTTGCTTTTGCCTTTGCAATGACCGTTGCAAGCTTGAAGTTGTTTGACGGATCCGGACCTCCCTCCTTAACGGCAACCGCTATTTCTCTACCGATAATAGTAAAAATTTTACCCTTTGCCGCATCATTCTTTTCTTTCTTGTGCTTGATGTTAGCAAATTTTGAATGTCCTGACATATAAAATTCCTTTCATTACTCATATATAAACTATTTTGCTAATTCCGAATCTTTCACGCTTTCTGCTTCCTCTTCTTTTGGAAGTTTCTTCATAAGTACGCTCTGTACCATATGATTTCCAACGGAAAGAATCGTGAAACTATAGCCATCCACTTCGACGCTGAATTCGTCGTCTTCCTCCGGTATTCTGTCGAGCTTTGATATCAGAAATCCGTTCAAAGTTTCAAACTCCGACTCACCGAAAGACATCTCAAATTTCTTTTCAAGTGCCTCAATAGGCGCTGTGCCCTCTACAATAAACTCATCCCTGTTCTTGGTAGGTTTAATGAAATTCTCATCTTCGTCATATTCATCCATGATATTTCCGACGATCTCTTCAAGAATGTCCTCCATGGAAACAAGTCCCGCAGTCTGACCATACTCATCGATGACCACAACCATCTGCGTTTTGGACGATTGCATATTATGGAAAAGAGAATCAATATTCCGGGTCTCCGGAACAAACTTGGGCTGGCGAAGAAGTCCTTTTATCTTCCTGATCGGAAGATCCTTTTCTTTTTCCTCGGACAACTTCTTCATTGCATCACGTATATGCATGATGCCGATTATATGATCGATATCGTCAAGGTAAACCGGGAATCTGGAATTGTTGGTATCCATCATGAATCCAACAGCTTCTTTAAGGGTCATATTTGCATCAATGGCAACCATGGCGTTCCTGTTGGTCATAATATCCTGAGCTTCTTTGTCGGAAAACTCAAAAATATTGGATATCATATCGGCCTCTGTTTCCTGAAGAACGCCCTGTTCCTGGCCTTCCGAAACCATCGAGATGATTCCTTCCGTGGTTACATCGGTGAGATTCTCATCTCCCCTTACACCAAAAAGATACAAGACCGTTCCGGAGATTGCTCTGATAACCACAACAAAAGGAGTCACCAGAAATCTCATAAACGCCACCGGATAATAGCATGCCACCGCCCATTTTTCGGGACATCTGACAGCAAGGCGCTCAGGTATCCTTACGCCAAAGCTCATTGTAAGAAGCAATATAACCGCACCGGTCAAACAATATGTAAAACGGGTCGCAATAAAGGATTCACTAAGATCCAAAACATATGCGATATACCGTCCGATATCTCTTGTAACAAATCCTCCAAGAACCATGTTCACTGCTGCCGCAAAAACATTCATGGCTCTTATATGTTTCTCGGGGCTCTTCATGATATTAAGAAGTCCCGAAGCAACTTTATCTTTGTTCTCCCGACTTTTCTTTTCAACATCCTCTTCTTTGACGCGGGTTATCGCTGCATCAAATCCGAAAACGAAGATATCTGCTATAAGAACAGCCGCGAGTAAAAGAAAACTGGCAGAAGGCAAGCCTTCGTCCATAATCAGCCCTCCTGATACGCGATTGATTAAAATAAACCTAAAACCTCAAATTAAAATATACCACATTTTAGCATAATGTACTATATATAATTCCGACAATATTAGCTAAAATGCTTCTTTACCTTATCATACTGTACATTTATCTCCTGTAATGCTCCGTTATCGCCATCCATGTTGTCGGGATGGTAGAGTTTTACAAGACTTTTATACTTTCGCTCTGCGCTTTCCCTGCTCTTACAGCCGGCAAAGAAATCAAATGTCTGTGAACCCGCCGCAGCTACCTCAGGTTCTCTTTCATAGCCGTAAGTTTCATCTTCCTCCTCTTCTTCATAGTATTCGTCTTCATAATAGTCTTCTTCAGGGTACTCTTCTTCATAATACTCATTCCCCGAATAATCATCCGCATAATCTGCATCGCCGTATGCATCACCATATGGCTCATCATAGCGCGAATCTTCGTATCCGGCGTCATCGTATCGCGAATCGTCATACCTCTCATCATATCCGCGGTCATAACGTGCTCTCTCATCGTAATACTCATGTCTTCTTCGGCGGATTATGCAGTCATCGTCAGGATAGCGGTCGGAGCTGTCATCATAAAAGCTCCTGCCTTCCTGCTCTCTTCTGCTATTCGCATTTTCAGCGGCTTCGGCATTTCTTTCTTTTTTCCACTGCGCATACTCTCTGGTAAAATGTCTTTTACCCGCATCGGGAAACAATCTGTAATACCGGTTCTGCATCACGCTCATAAAGCCTTTTCCCAATACCGCAAATCCCACGTAGAAAGCCATGTCGGCCGCGACGGCAAAAAGCAGGATCTTTCCGTAAGAAAAAAGCACGGTTATCCCAAGAATAACGCCCACAACGGGAGCAAGCAGAACAAAGCTTAAAACAAGCAAAATGACAAACGAAAATGTTCCCTTATATTTGCCTATTTCACCCTTCCACCAGGTCACAAGTTCATTGTAAAAATATCCGACTTCAGAATTTCCGATCTTCAAAAAATCCTGTGCAGTCTGTTCAAGTCTCTCATTTGATAAAGCATCCGTGGAAATCTTATCGGGGCCGGCACTCCCCGAAAGTAAAAGAAATGTATTAAGACAATATAGTCCGCAGAACACAACAGCAGTCACAGGTAACACGCAATACAGGTATTTAAGTAAGCCAAAAAACAGCTTAAGAAACCATGTAAGCATGGATAAAAAAGCCTTAAGCGCGGTTATGGCAAGACCCAATATCGCATTGGCTGCTGTAGTCAGAATAGATATCATAAAATAAACTCCCTTGCAAAACTTCTATGAAAATTTTATACGAAATACGTACCCATGTCGAGTGTCCGCCTTTTTGATTAAAGAAAAAAGAGAGCCGTAAAAAAGGCTCTCTAAACAAAAAATATTTTTTTATTCATGCTTAAATATATACTCTGGGAACTCTGTGGTTAATATCGCAGGTAAGTTCATAATTAAAGCGTCCGCTTAAGTTTCCAAGCATCTCAGCCGAGATCTCTTCACCGGAAACAGGATCTTTTCCGAGAAGAACAACTTCGTCTCCCTCTTTTGCATCAGTAATATCCGTTACATCGACCATGAACTGATCCATGCATACTCTTCCGAGAATATTTGCGCGATGCCCTTTTATAAGAACATAGCCCTTATTTGAAAGGCTTCTTGGATATCCGTCTCCGTATCCGACAGGTATTGTGGCAATACGCGTCGCGCTGTCGGTAACAAAGGTTCCGCCGTAGCTTACCGGTGTTCCCTCAGGAACATCCTTTATCATTACTATATGGCTTACAAGCTCCATAGCCGGCTTAAGATCAATAATATCCTTCGCAACTTCATCCGAAGGCCACATTCCGTAGATTGTAACGCCCGCTCTTACCATATCCATGGAAGATTCGGGAACCGCAATGATGCTTGCGGAATTTGCGCAGTGATGGATCGGTATCTTTTTACCTGCGGCAGCCTCTGCACTCTTTACAAACTCAGCAAAGATCTGTTCTCTTTCTTTTACATTGGAAAGATCCTTCTCATCGGCTCTCGCAAAATGGGTAAATATACCTTCAACCTCAATACCGCTTACTTCAAATGCTTTTTTGACAAACTCTTCTCCGCTCTTGTCATGACGGATTCCTATCCTTGACATTCCGGTATCAACAGCGATGTGTATCGGAGCAGAATTCTTAATCACGCCCGACTTCATAAGTCTTTCTGCGCAATCTCCCAGCTCTTTTAACATATCTTCCCTAAATACCGCGGGCCTTATTCCCAAAGAAAGCATTTTCTCATATGCATAAGGGAATGTGTAACCAAGCACCAGTATCGGCTTTTTGATTCCGTTCTCTCTGAGGTCAAACGCCTCCTCTGCCGTCGCAGTCGCATATCCCCAGATATAATCTTTATTTTCCAAAAAATTGGCAATTCTCAAAGCGCCGTGTCCGTACGCATCCGTCTTGATGACAGCCATGATCCTGACTCCGTCCGGGATATTATTCTTCATCGCTTCAAGATTATATTCTATTGCACCAAGGTCTACTCTTGCGCAGACCCTTGAATTCTCATCATACATTTCCATTCCATCCGTTTTTAATTCAAAATATTCTCAAGTTCATCCACTATGTCGGAAGCAACCATCGAAAGCTTTCCGTGACGAGCAGCCGCCAGATCGCCCGCAGCCCCGTGCAGATACGCTCCTATGCAGGCGCATTCAAAAGAACTAAGTTCCGTTCCCACAAGAGCTCCAAGCACGCCCGAAAGCACATCTCCGCTTCCCGCGGTTGCCATGCCGTCATTTCCGCTTATATTAATATAAATCTTTTTTTCGTTACTGTCACTAACAACGCTTCGCGCATCCTTACAAATGACCGTACAATGAAGTTCTTTGGCAAGTTCTTTTGGATAAAAGAGAATATTCCTCTTACACTCCTTAATATCCCTTCCAAAAAGTCTTGCAAATTCAGCAAGATGAGGCGTAAGGATAAGCTTTTTGCCGTTTCTTCCAAAGTTGCCCGCAAGACGCCTAAGTTCCTTATCGGTTGAAATAAGATTAAGTCCGTCCGCATCAACAACAAGGTTCTTGTCATATCTTGAAAGAACGATTTTAAGGATCTCAGCCCCCCTACCGGTCATCCCGATTCCCGGGCCCACAACCGCTGCCGTCGACCAGTTCATCGCATCTTCAAGCTTCTCCGAAACAGGTTCATAGTCCTCATATGTATCAATAAGGACTTCCGGAATAACAGTCTTTATGACTTCCGCATTTTCAGAAGCCGTAAACACCTTTACCATCCCTGCTCCGGCTTTGAGACACGCTCCCGCGCTAAGCGCACATGCTCCGCTTATTTCCTTCGAGCCGGCAATTATAAGGATTTTTCCGTTTGTTCCCTTATTTGAATACTTTTTTCTCTCGGGCAAAAGAGCTGTAACTTTCTCGTCATAAAAGAAATATTCCGGAGTGTTTCCGCAAAAGCTTTCTTTTGTAATTCCGGCATCGCAGACAACAAGCTTGCCAGTATATTCGCATCCCGGATACAGAATATGTCCCAGTTTTACGCAGTTAAACGTAACAGTTTCATCAGCTTTTACACAAAGAGAACAGATCCTTCCGTCATCAGCATTTATCCCCGAAGGAATGTCGACAGACACAACAAAAAGATCGTCTCTTCTGTCTTTTTTGCAATCATTGATATAGTCGATAACCTCGGCATAACTTCCCGTAATATTTCTGGAAATCCCTATACCAAACAATGCATCTACTATAATATCCCATTCAGCAGGGCTTTTGTTGTCTCTTATATTGGAAAAAGTGTCAGCATTGATTCCGTAATTTGCCGCGATCTTAAGTTGCTTCAGGCACAGGTCGCTGCACTTAGTCATATCACCGACTACCACAAGCTTGACTCTTATGCCCCTTTGTTTTAAAAGCCTCGCGGTACAAATGCCGTCTCCGCCGTTATTTCCGACTCCGGCAAAAACAAGCGCTGTGTACTTTCTGTCTGCGTTTTTGGAAGAAATATGTTTTTCAATCTCATCAGCAACGCAGAGAGACGCTCTTTCCATCAAAATCTCAGTGCTCACTCCGAAGACCTCCGAAGTATTTCTGTCATATCTTTTCATCTCATCGCTTGTCACCGCATACTTCATAGCTTATCTCCCCTTTGAAAAAAGCTGCCATCAGGCAGCTTTTTAAATCAATTATGATGTGTAATCCTTGTCATTGCCTGCAAGAGGCCTGCGGATAGGATGTCTTCTGTCCGGATCGTATTTCATATCGAATATTTCAATAACTTCCGGCCCAAAGATCTGATGCATATAGGAATAAAGATTATAATTTTCCATCTCCGCCTGTTGCATGAGAACTATATTCTTCTTAAGTTGCACTCTGAAATCCGAAACCCATTTATCAAGTTCCGTGATGTACTCGGTATTATCATGAAGTCTCTCATAGCAAACCTTCATCGTTTCGATCATCAGCTCGTAATCGGCTTCATATATCTTTTTCGAAAGATCCCTGAGTTCATCATCGTAGGATTCGATTCTTTCGTTGCAGTCATTGATAAGTCTTGTTCTGTCTTCAATTTTTTTCTCGATAGCAGATGAATCACCCGCTTTATTGGCTTCGTCCCTAAGGGGCACAATCTCACCAAGAAGCTTTTTCTTAACCTTCTTAAGGTCCTTGGTCTCACTGCGCAACTTCCCGTCACGCTCGACAAGTGCATTCAATTCATCCGCAAGATTCGAGATCTCCGGTGTCATTTCCGTCTGCGTAAAAAGCTGGTGCCATTTGTTATCCAGCGTCAAAATGGGAATATTCTTTCCCTGTAACGCAGACATATAAGCTTCTTTGTCTTTTGCCATTAGTTTTTCTCACCTGAGTTAAACATTTTTTCCTGACCTGTTTATATTATACGATAATTTCATCAAACTGTCAGATAAATGTACATTTTCTACCACAATATAGTCAGGCACCTCGAGATCGACGTGTGCAAAGTTCCAGATGGCTTTAATTCCACACTTGCATAGTCTGTGAGCCATCGGAACTGCCTGATCCTTCGGAATGGTCAAAACAGCTATCTCTATTTTATTGTTTTTTACAAAATCTTCTACTTCATCGATTGGACGAACTTCCACATCTCTTATCTTTGATCCGAAAAGATCGGGGTTACAATCAAATGCTCCTTTGAAAACAAATCCTCTTCTTGTAAAATTCGTGTAACCCGCGATTGCTTTGCCGAGATGTCCGGCTCCGATAATAACAAGGCTGTGTTCCTTGTCTATTCCCAAAATCTTACTGATCTCGTCATAGAGATAACCTACGTTATAACCATATCCCTGCTGACCAAAACCACCAAAATTATTAAAATCCTGCCTTATCTGAGAAGCAGTGACTTTCATGATGTCGCTAAGCTCTTGAGAAGATATTCTCTCAACACCTTTCTCCTTGAGATCTCCCAAATATCTGAAATAACGCGGAAGTCTGGAAATGACCGCCTGAGAAATTTCCTTATCTGCCATATTCTGCTCCTTTATTATGTATTATTTTTAACTGAAATAATTCTTAGAATTCTCTTTTAAACAATAGTATAGATTGTTAAGGATTATACAAAATAATTATATCTGTGCGTTAAATCTATGTCAATCGGATAAAGCCACATATTCCGCAAAAACAGCTGATTTACCGCGCCATTTACTTTAATAGTGAAATCATATATTATTCAATACGAATTACATCTATTGATAATAAAGAAAGTTGAGGATAAATCATGTCATATAAAGATTATATGGTACGCGCAACCGCAGCAGATGCGCAGATAAGAGCTTTCGCTGCAACAACAAGAGATCTTGCCGAATACGGAAGAAAAGCACACAACCTCTCTCCCATTGCCGCAGCGGCACTCGGACGTCTTATGACAGGCACTGTAATGATGGGAACAATGATGGATAACGATCAGGACCTCATAACCGTAAAGATGGACGGTGACGGTCCTTTAAAAGGAGTTCTTGCTACAGCCGACAGGTTTGGTAATGTTAAGGGCTATGTTACAAATCCTTATGTTGTCATGGAACCAAATGCGGCCGGACATTTAAATGTAGGAGGCGGAATCGGCGAAGGTACTCTCACCGTTATCAGGGATATGGGGTTAAAAGAGCCCTATGTCGGCCAGGTTCCTCTGTATACCGGAGAAGTTGCCGAAGATCTCACATACTATTTTACCAAGTCTGAACAGACTCCTTCTTCAGTCGGACTCGGCGTTCTTGTTGAAAGAGAGAATCTTTCCGTTATCGCCGCAGGCGGATTTATCATCCAGCTTCTGCCCTTCGCTTCCGAAGAAGTAATATCAAAGCTCGAGGAAAATCTTACAAAATTCTCTTCGGTTACTGATATTCTCAAGGCCGGAAAGGCTCCTGAAGATTTACTTAACATAATTCTCGAAGGCTTCGATATAGAGATCACAGATAAAATTGATTTAAATTTTTTCTGCAATTGCGACAAAGACAGGGTTGAAAGAGCCCTTATGTTAATTGGCCGAAAAGAGCTTCAGGAGCTGATTGACGATGGAAAACCTATAGAATTATGTTGTCATTTTTGTAACAAAAAATATATCTTTAAAACGTCTGAACTCCTTGAAATTCAAAGAAATTTGAAATAACACCTTTTATAAAAACAGATTATGCGTTATACTATTACTTAGATGTTAGTAACATTTTACTAACAAAGTTACAGGGGTTTTAACAAAGGAGGTAATAGTATGACAAGACACACTGTAAAAAAATCGCGTGCCATCAGGACCGTCATGTCCTTAACTCTGGCATCGACTATCTTTCTGACTTCCGGTATAGGTGCAGCCGTTGCACATGCCGGAGGAAAAGAAGGTGTACATATAAATAACACTTCTGGTGTAGCCAGTATCAATGATTTCAAAAAGCTTGTAGAAGAAGGAAAGGATATGTCCGATAAAACAGTTATCCTTTCAACCAATGATGCACAATGTAATTTCGATAAATATCCTTATGTTGCATCTCTTAAGAACTTTTTTGAAGATAGCTTGAAGTCTGATGTTGTTCTTATCGACACAGGTGATTTCTGTGAAGGTAAAGATATGGAAAAATTTTGGAGTGCCAACGGTGGTGCTCAGTGCATGAACACTTACGATAACGATTATGCCGCTTTCCTTGCAATGAATGAAGCCGGCTATGATTTTGCTAATTTCGGAAATTACGGATTCAACTACGGATCCGATATAAATACAAACAATTATTTTGATTCAGGTTGCAGCATTGTTAATTTCGACTGTGCCGACAAGGCAATGAATGCTGCTTGCAAAGGCAAAGGAAAGGATTTCTCACAGTCATCCGATTGCTTCTCAAGCATTATGAAGCAAAACAACCTTTGTGACAACAGCTTCATGTATGACTGTGCTAATTCAGACATGAAGATCGGCTTCTTCGGATTGCCCGAATATGAAGCTTTAGGAAACTATGACTTATCCAAGAATTCTGAATGGTATACTTGCGCCGAACAGCAGGCTCAGAGTCTTAAGGAAGATGGTGCCGACCTTGTTATCTGCATGTCCCAGCTTGGCTTGGGTGATGCTCTTAAGGGTGGCAGCGGAATCTTTAATCTGCTTGGCAATTTGTTTGGCCTTGGCGGAAAGAGTGCCTCAAAGGGTGCATCCAAGGGCGGATCAGGCATGGATTTCATCGATCTTCTTCTCGACGGTTGCTCTCTCTTCGCTGAAGGCGAAAGCGCTCTGCCCCTTAAGTTAGCTGATATGCTTCTTCGTAATATCGGTGTAACAATTCTTGATAACAACAGCAAGTCTATCGAAGATAATTTCCTCTTCTCTCTCGATGACATCATCAAGAACCTTGGTGGTGATTCAAACATCTCCAAGTTCGTAAGTGATATGATCGGTGGATTTGGTTTCAACCTCTTCGGCGATGCTGATTGCGACTTCGATTGCGATTGGGATTGGGATTACAACAGCTGCACAGGAAAGACCAACGGCAAGTCAACACCTCAGCCCAAGCCTTCACCACAGCCTAGATGCGGTGACACACCTCAGCCTCAGCCCAAACCTTCACCACAGCCAAAGCCCACTCCACAACCTAAGGGTGGCACATCCACTCCAAAACCGGACGGAGCCGCTGCACCTAAGGGTGAAACAGTTCCCGCTAAACCGGACGGAGCTGCTGCACCTAAGGGTGAGACTGTTCCGGCTAAACCTGACGGAGCTGCCGCTCCTAAGGCTGAAACCGTTCCCGCTAAGCCCGACGGAGCACCTGCCCCTCAGTATCAGCAGAACAGCAAGTCATTATTTGACGAATTATTCCCTGAAGAAGAGGATGATGATTTCTTCTGGTTCTAATTTTCGAATGAAAAAGTTTTAATATATATCGAACCACTTCTTTGATCATATATCAGGGAAGTGGTTCTTTTATTAATATATTAAAATATGAGTTAAAAATTTAGGGGTTTAATTAATTTTCTTTTTACGTTATACTATTATTTAAGCATTGGGGCCCAAGATGCTTACTACGTGACACAACAGAGATTTTAACATCAAAGGAGGTAGTAGTATGAAAAGACACAATGTAAACAAAGCACCTGCCATTCGGGCTGTAATGTCTATGATAATGGCAACAGCAATCTTTCTTTCTTCAAATTTCGGTGCGTCTGTTGCACACGCCGAAACAAAAACCGTCTCATACGAACACAATGAGTCTGTTGACGGAAAAATATCTGATTTCAAAAAAATGGTAGCGGAAGGCAAAGACCTGTCCGACAAGCTGGTAATTATTTCCACAAACGATGTACACGGTGCTATACAGAAATATCCATATGTAGCATCACTAAAAAACTTTTTCAAAAATGAACTCAATGCTGATGTTCTCCTTGTCGACTCCGGAGATTTCAGCCAGGACAAAAATCCTGAACACAATAATGAGGACGCCGACAGTGCCAACTGCATGGAACCTTCAGAAGGTTTGGCCGGTGTTGAAGCCATGAACGCTGCCGGATATGATATCGCGACTTTAGGCAATCATGAATTTGAAAGTTTCGTTAAGCTTGATAAAAATCTATCGAAAGCAAAATTCAAAGTTATTTGTTCAAATCTAGTTACAAAAGATGCTCGTACAGAACTGGAAACCGCCGAAAAAAACAATAAAAATGACAACAATGCATTGATGAACGCATTTAACAGTCTTACCGAAAAAGATTATTTTTGCGCCCCAAGTTATACATATAATAGTTCCAAAACAGGCATAAAGGTTGGTTTCTTCGGCCTCCTTACAGGAGAAGCTAACATAAATAATATTTCAGCCAAAAAGTTAAAAGACTCGCTGGCATTATCTTGCGCAAAATATCAGATAAACTCTCTTGGAGATAATGGTGCGGATATCATCATCTGTCTTTCACACTTAGGCCTTGAAGATGACCGTGGTGACCACCAAAACAGAAGTATCGATATATACAACGCAGTGAAAAACGATCCCACATACAAGGCTAATTACCCTCTGGATCTGGTTCTTGACGGTCACTCTCACACTCTTATAAGCTCAGGCGGAAACGGTGAACCTATCATGTCAGGCAAATATATGCTTCAGTACGCAGGCATCACTATCATCGGAAAAGACACAGACGGTAAAGCTAAAATTGAAAAATCTGTCCTTGTATCACTCGATGACATGAAAGAGAATCTCGGTCCCGATGAAGAAGCAAATGCAACCATTACAAGTATTATAAATTCATATAACCCGAGCTTCTTTGGCGGCACACCCGAAAAAACAAGCAAAGAAAAGAAATCCAATCGCTCACACTCAGACAGCAAAAGGAGGAAATCGGCATGAACATTATAAAAAACAAAGCAACTAAAGCCCTTCTATCAGTTTCAATGGCCACTACCCTTTTCTTTACAGCAAATGTCAGTGGCTCAATTGCAAATGCCCAAGTTGGTGATATTAACTATCCCATTCCGACCCCAAACTTCAAAGAATACAGTCATTTTGATGAACTGGCAGCAAATAATAAGAATAAAAGTTCTTCCCTCAAAGGCAAGACAATAATCCTGACAACAAACGATGTACACGGTGCGATTGAAGGTTATCCATATCTTGCAGGTTTAAAGAAGACTTTAAAAGACAAGTATCAGGCTAATGTCCTTGTCATTGACGCAGGTGATTTTAGCAACGACAAAAAGAAACCAATTTATACAACCCCCGATAATTGTAATGCAATCGATCTGATGAACAAAGTAGGTTATGATGTTGCAACCCTTGGTAATCATGAATTTTATAAAGCGCAATACCTTAAAGGCAACATCGAAAGAGCAACATTTAAAGTGATAAACGCAAATGTCACGCAGGAAAACACTTTTGATTTTATTAAAAACCACAAGATCACCTTAAACGAAGATGATCCCAAAAACAAAATAACAATAGGCTTTTTTGGAGTTGCTACCCCTGATGTAACTACTTTTGACCCCAAAGTCTCTGTTGCTGTCGGCGATAAACTGCTCAACATTTCCAGAGATCAGGTTACAGAATTAAAAAATAGCGGATCTGATATTGTTATTTGCCTGGCTCATTTAGGTCTTGAAGATGCATTTGAAAAAGATCAATGCCGAAGTGTTGACGTTTATAACGCCTTGACCAAAGGAAACGCGGAACAAAATATAGCTCCGGTACCACTTGACCTTATTGTAGACGGTCACTCACACAGCACTATTACTCCTCCTCAAAAAGGTGAACCTGAAAGAGAAAAAATATTATCAACAGGTACCGAATTTGAAAATATTGGAGTTATAGTCATCGATAATAACGATAAAGCAATTGAAGAGACATTCCTTCTCAAAACAAAGAATTTACCAAAAAATCTTCGCGATTCAGACGTTCAGAAAGATGTAGACAAAATAATATCTCAAACCAAATAAAGTAATATATTTTTCCCACCGTATAAGTAAAAGCGCCACTTTTTTGAGTATCAATCAAAAAAGTGGCACTTTATATTATTACAATTTCTCTTTACCTAACAATATCTCCATAGCATTCAGGCCTTCTGTCTCTGAAAAGTCCCCATGAAGATCTCATCTTTCTATTCTCTTCAAAGTTATATTCTGCATATATAATCTCTTCCTTATCTCTGCTTGCCTCTGAGATCACATCTCCAGTCTCATCGGTAAGGAAGCTGCTTCCGTAGAAGCACAGGCTTGAACTCTGATTGCCGTTTTCTTCGCATGGTGTAACTTCTTCCGTTCCTATCCTGTTTGCAGCAGCAACAGGAATAACATTTGCAGCGGAATGTCCCTGCATGGTTCTCATCCAGTGTCCCGAGCTGTCAACATCAAGTATAGGTTCAGATCCTATTGCTGTCGGATACAGGATAATATCGGCGCCGTTTATCGCAAGGCACCTTGCAGTCTCAGGAAACCACTGGTCCCAGCATATTCCGACACCGATATTTCCGACAGAAGTCTTAAACACCTTAAATCCGGTATTTCCGGGTGTAAAATAGAACTTCTCCTGATAGTAATGATCGTCGGGAATATGAGTTTTCCTGTAAATATCAACTATCTCACCGTCAGAATCTATCATGACAACAGAGTTATAGAATACATTCTCATCTTTTTCAAAAATACTTATTGGCATTACCACATTGTTCTTTTTACAGAAATCCTTGAAATAAACTACCGCAGGATTTGTAAGTGCAGGCTCTGCAAGCTCATAATAATCGTATCTTCTCTCCTGGCAAAAATACTTTCTTTCAAAAAGTTCAGAAAGAAGAATGAGCTTTGCACCGTTCTGTGCCGCTTCCAAAGCAAGTTTTCCCGCTTTTTCTATATTGCGCTTTACCTGCTCCTCATCGGATGCCGCGCTCTCTCCGCATGCAAACTGGATACATGCAACTTTGACAGTATCTGACATTTTAATGTCCTCCGTATTATAGACAAGTTTTTTATTTATTCCGGTATCTGCTGTGTTATGCAGTGAATATTTCCGCCGCCAAGCAGAATGTCTGTAGCAGGGATGCCTACAACTTCTCTGTCCGGATGAATCTCTTTTAATATATCAAGAGCTCTCTTATCGCTCTCCTTATTCGCTCCGCCAAACTGAGGAACAAGAAGTGCTCCGTTAATATAATAATAATTCACGTAACTTGCGGCAAGTCTCTCTCCTACGCTTCTTTCATCTTCGCCGTCCTCAAACACATAATTGGCGAGATTATCTTCATTTATAAGAACGGGAACATCGGGAATCGGAAGCTTGCGAATCTTTATTTTCCTGCCCTTCGCATCTGTCTTACTCATAAGATAATCATATGATGCCTTCGAAAGCTCGTATTGAGGGTCATTCTTATTATCGGTCCACGCAAGAACAACTTCTCCGGGTTTTGTGAACGCGCACACATTATCTACATGCTCGTTCGTCTCATCATTGTAGATTCCTCTGGGAAGCCATAAAACTTTCTCAGCTCCGAGATATGTCTTTAGCTTTTCTTCTATCTGTTCTTTTGAAAGAGAAGGATTTCTTCCCTTGCTTAAAAGGCAGCTCTCAGTAACCATCAATGTTCCGTCGCCGTCCGTATGAACAGAGCCTCCTTCAAGGATAAATGGCTCCGCATCGTAATATTCATATCCGCAAAAATCGCAGAATTTTTCGGGAACCGCATTATCCTTATCCCAGCTTGCATAAAGTCCGTCAAATTCGCCGCCCCATGCGTTAAAGCCAAAATTCACGCCTCTTTTCGATCCGTCTTTTCCCGAAACAAATATTGGTGCAACGTCTCTTGCCCACGAATCGTCGGTATCGATCTTTATAAGATTCATCGCATGATCAAGTCTTCCTCCGCAGTCTGTGCAGATTTTTCTCGCTATCAGATCGGTGAACTCTTTTGCCTCCGCGTAATATAGAGGATTGCTCGGAACAAGAAGATATAAGTCTTCTCTTTTTAATATCTCATAAAAGATCATTCCAAAAGAAGCAAGCGCTCCGCTTCTGTCTTTTCCCCAGCTTCCCGGTCTTGTGGGATATATCATTATTGTGCCTTCATGCCGGTCAAACTCCGCCTGCATACGAAAGCCGTCA
This sequence comes from Butyrivibrio hungatei NK4A153, assembly GCF_000424465.1. Taxonomy (GTDB): domain Bacteria; phylum Bacillota; class Clostridia; order Lachnospirales; family Lachnospiraceae; genus Butyrivibrio; species Butyrivibrio hungatei_A. The sequence continues at coordinate 49,095 of NZ_KE384195.1, forward strand.
TTTATGGGCAATGCGCCCTTTCTCGTTATCTTCAACCTAACTCCTTACTCATAATCTTGATTTAAAATCGTCATATGAAAACTTCTTAAGTACTTCAACACTTCCGTCTTTATGCATAATATCGATATCGGGAAGCGGCATACCGTTAAATGTATTGTTCTTTACCATGCTGTAGATTGCCATGTCTTCAAAAGTGAGCCTGTCACCGATCTTAATTTCCCGTTCAAAGCTGTAATCGCCTATAACGTCACCCGCAAGGCATGTTCTCGATGACAATCTGTAGGTATACTCTTTTTCATCGCAAAGGCCCGAATCCTTAAGAGGCGGCCTGTAGGGCATTTCAAGCACATCGGGCATGTGACACGCAGCCGATGTATCAAGAATAAGAACAGGATAATCCTCCGTCTCAACAATATCCATCACCGTGGTAACAAGATATCCCGCATCAAGTGCTACCGCTTCACCCGGCTCAAGATATACATCAATATCATACTTCTCTTTAATATATCTGATAAGATTCTTAAGCCCCTCTCTGTCATAATCAGGCTTTGTAATATGATGTCCGCCGCCGAGGTTTATCCATTTTATCTGTGAAAAGAATTCTCCAAAGTCATTTTCAACTTCGTTAAAAGTCGCCTCAAGTGGCTCAAATCCCTGTTCACACAGAGTATGGAAATGAAGTCCCTCCACTCCTTTGGGAAGCGGATCCGGAAGATTTTCTCTCCTTATTCCAAGACGCGATCCGGGTGCACAAGGATCGTATATCTCATGTCCTTCCTGCGTGCTAAATTCAGGATTGATCCTTAGTCCAACAGAAAGTTTTTTCTCTGAGACTGCTTTCTCCCATACGTTTCTGTGGTGTTCAAGCTGTGCTATAGAGTTAAAAACTATATGATCTGCAACTTCACACACAAGAGGAAATTCCTCATCCTTAAATGCCGGCTCAAATACGTGATTCTCGAGCTTTTTCTTTCCCTCGAAGGGCTTTATCATTTCTTCGTAAGCAAGCTTCGCCTCGTAAAGTCCCGAAGCCGTAGCTCCCTGAAGGTATTCTCCTATAAGAGGATACGTACTGTACGCAGAAAAAGCCTTCTGTGCAAGAAGAATCTTTGCCCCCGTGCCTTTGGCAATATCCGATAAAATTATCAGGTTATTTAAAAGTTTCTGCTCATCTATAACATAAGCAGGCGTTGTTATTTCGGTTATGTTCATTAAAACTCTCCTAAATCCTATTTACTGCTCAATTTCCTACAACAAAAAAACAAACAAAGCTCCACTTCTAAAATAAAAAGTGAAGCTTTGCCTATATTATAATCGCTTAAAACAATCTCAATCAACCAAAATCGGATTCTCGTCAACCACCCAAGGAAGTCCGTATTCATTAAGCATCTCCATATATGGATCGGGATCGAACTCATCTGTTGTATATACGCCCGGCTTTTTCCACTGACCGTTTACGACAAGGGCTGTTCCGATCATTGCAGGCACACCTGTTGTGTAGCTGATAGCCTGGCTTCCGAGTTCTTTGTAGCACTCCTGATGATCGCATACATTGTAGATATATACAGTCTTTTCTTTTCCATCTTTGATTCCGCGGAAAATACATCCGATATTTGTCTTTCCTACAGTTCTGGGACCAAGGCTTGCGGGATCCGGAAGAAGTGCCTTAAGGAACTGGATAGGCACAATATCTCTTCCCTCAAACTTGATAGGAGTCGTTGAAAGCATTCCGACATCTTCAAGGCAACGCATATGGTCAAGATAACTCTGTCCAAATGTCATAAAGAAGCGGATTCTCTTAACTTCAGGGAAGTTCTTTCCGAGAGCTTCGATCTCTTCATGGTGAAGAAGATACATATCTTTCTGTCCAACTTCAGGGAACTCATATACTCTCTTGATCTCCATAGGCTTTGTCTCAACCCAGTGGCCATCCTCCCAGTAGCTTCCGTTTGCGCTTACTTCACGGAGATTGATCTCAGGATTAAAGTTTGTTGCAAAAGCATAACCATGGTCTCCGCCGTTGCAATCAAGGATATCGATATAATGAATCTCGTCAAAATAATGCTTTTTTGCATATGCGGTAAATACGCTTGTTACGCCGGGATCAAATCCTGTTCCGAGAAGGCCTGTTATTCCTGCCTCCTTGAACTTATCCATATATGCCCACTGCCAGCTGTAATCAAAGTATGCTGTAAAGCCCTTCTCCTTGCAACGCTTCTCATAAATCTCACGCCACTTCGGATCGTCTGTATCTTCAGGCTCATAGTTTGCTGTATCGATATAGTCAACCTTGCACTCAAGGCATGCGTCCATGATCACGAGATCCTGATAAGGAAGAGCAACGTTAAGAACAGCGTCAGGCTGATACTCCTTAATAAGTGCGATAAGCTCGTTTACATCATCTGCATTTACAGACTTTGTAGTAATCTTGACACTGCTACCGCTCTTTTCTATCTTTTCCTTTAATGCATCACACTTAGAAACTGTGCGGCTCGCAATACAAAGCTCGGTAAATGTCTTGCTGTTCTGACAGCATTTCTGTATCGCAACCTGTGCGACACCACCGCAACCTATAACAAGTAATCTGCTCATCTTGACATATCCTCCTCTTCCTGAAGCAAATCTTCTACATACTTTGGGAGCATAAACGCTCCTTTATGTAAATGTGTAGTGTAATACCACGTCTTTATTCCTCTTTCATCCCATCTGTCGGGATTAAAATCCTTGAGCGGATGGTACTTCTTGCTGGCGAAGCCAAAAAGCCAGTATCCGGCGGGACATGTGGGAATATGCGCCTGATAAACCCTGTTTACCGGGAACACTCTGTACGCCTTCCTGTGCATTGCCCTGCAACTCTCTTCGTCCTCATCATAGAACGGGCTTCCATGCTGATATACCATTATTCCATCGTCATGAAGCGCTTTATAGCAGCTTCCGTAGAACTCTTTGGTAAAAAGACCCGCTTCATGTCCCAAAGGTTCTGTCGCGTCATTTATTATAAGATCGTACATATCATCACATTTGCGGAGGTACTTAAGACCGTCCTGATAATAGATATGTACTCTGTCATCCTCAAGACCTACCGCATTGTCGGGGAAATACTGCTTGCAGACATCCACAAACATATTGTCCGGCTCAACTACGTCGATTACCTTGATCTCCTCATAATGAGTAAGCTCTCTGGCAACACCGCCGTCACCGCCACCGAGAACGAGAACTCTCTGAACCTTGGGATGAACAGCCATAGGAACATGTACGATCATCTCATCATAAGTAAACTCGTCCTTCTCGGAAAAGATAATATTACCGTCCGAAGTAAGGAATTTGCCAAACTCAGGCGAATCAAAAACATCTATTCTCTGAAATTCGCTGCTGCCGGAAAAAAGCTGCTTGCTGATCCTGATACTGATCTTAACATTTCCGGTATGCATATCACTGAACCAATAATCCATCTCTGCCATTATCGATCTCCTATTTATTTTAATACAAAAAGCTCCGAAATATCTTCGCTCTCAGGTCCCTGCATCGCACATCCCTTCTCCATAGCCGTCTTAATATACGAAAGGATATCCCCTGTTATTACTTCTCCGGGAGAAAGAATCGGTATTCCCGGAGGATAACACATTACAGATTCGGCGCTTATCCTTCCTACACACTCTTCGATAGGAAGCTGCTCTTTTTCCGCATAAAAAGCTTCCTGAGGCGTAGCCTTGACGATAGGTGTAACATACTCTGCCGAGAAAAAGCTCTGCTCAGGCTTAGAATAAAGTCTTCTGATATCCGCAAGCGCTCCCGCAAGTCTCTCTATATCCTGAAGTCTGTCTCCTATAGAAATATATGCCATGACATTCGACAAGTCTCCAAACTCCATCTGAATGTCATATTCATCTCTGAGAAGATCGTATACCTCTATTCCCGTAAGACCGATGCTTCTCGTATTTACAACAAGCTTGGTCTCATCAAAGTCAAAGATACTTCCTCCGTTTATAAGCTCATTGCCATAAGCGTAATATCCGCCTATATCATTTATCTCTTCTCTGGCGTACTGCGCCATCTTAGTTACTTTTTCAAAACTGTCATGTCCGTTGAGAGCAAGATTTCTTCTGGAAATATCAAGACTTCCCAAAAGAAGATAACTTGCACTTGTAGTCTGGGTCAGATTTACAATACGGCTGATATAGCCGATATTCGCATCCGATCCGCAAAGAAGAATCGAACTCTGCGTAAGACTTCCACCGGACTTATGCATACTGATAGCTGCCATATCAGCACCGGCAGCCATAGCATTTAAAGGAAGCCCGGGTCCAAAATACAAATGAGTTCCATGTGCCTCATCAACCAGAGCTTTCATTCCGTTTTCATGTGCAAGATCGACAATTGCTTTAAGATCTGAACAAATTCCGTAATACGAAGGATTGTTTATCAGAATAGCCTTGGCATCGGGATTTTCCTTCACTGCCTTCTTTACATCTGCAATCTCCATACCAAGCGGAATTCCAAGCTTGGTATCAACCTTCGGATCAATATATACAGGTACAGCCCCACATAAGATAAGTGCATTTATCGCACTCTTATGCACATTTCTGGGCATGATGATCTTTTCACCTTTTTTTACATGAGAAAGAACCATCGCCTGAACAGCACTCGTCGTGCCATTTACCATCATAAATGCATGCGCGGCGCCAAATGCATCCGCCATAAGCTCCTCAGCTTCCTTGATAACAGAAACCGGATGACAGAGATTATCCAGAGGTTTCATGGAATTAACATCTATCCCAACACATCTGTCACCCAAAAAACGTACCAGTTCAGAGTTCCCTCGTCCCCTCTTATGCCCAGGTACATCAAAAGGTACAACCCTTTGCTTGCGAAATTTTTCAAGAGCGTCATAAACAGGCGCTTTCTTTTGTCTACTAAGGTCCAACTGCCGTTCCTCCTACCATCGAGAAATGGTGTTGCACAAGTTCTCTATCAAAAAAGAGCGGTGCGTACAGTGTAAAGCGTACGCACTACTCCCCAATCAATTCTAATTGTGCAGCAAAATTATGATACTATATATCTTCCCATTATGAAAGTAAAATTTCGCAGGAAATAAAGTATTTAAGCTACTATTCTATTATTCTGTATATCTGTGTCAAAATGCAAAATTAAATGTGTAATTGAGCCCCGCATTGTAAATCTTATCATTGCTCTGTGTAATCTCTAATGTCGCATCTTTCCAGCCGTTCAGCTTAATGATTCCTTTAATATTGTTTCTGTTTCCGGTAAACTCAAGCTCTCCGTTACCTTTATCTTTAAAGGTTCCTTCCAAAAGAGCCATCTGATGAATTGAAATTACAGCCTCATTAGTGTTATCAGCACCTTTTCGTGTTATAAGTATACTGCTGAGAGTATCTGAATCCTGAGTATCGACAAAAATTCCGTATGCCGATCTGTCAGGGATTTTAAACTTCTCTTCTCTTGACTGGGCAATTTCATATGCAAGAGCCACGCATCTGTTATGAGTGGTATCCTCCATGAATTTGCTTGCAAGTTTAGGATCTACGGCTTCGCCATTTTTGCTGTCGCCGATACTTTTCTTCATTACATCTTCTTTAACTGCATTCCAGTTTTTCTGGTCTTCAAGAAGTTTTTCTCTCTTAGCGACATCCGATATGCCGGCAACTCTTGTACAAAGTGTATTTAACTCGCAATCCCATACAGTACGAACAAGTCCTGCAGCAACATCCTTCTCTTCTTCTGTAACAGCCATTGAAGAAAATTCTGAGTACTTTTTAGCGATCTTCTCTACTCTGTCAATCTCATTCTGCATTGATGTCGCATCAGCTATAGCATCCTTAATCTCTTCTTTGATTTCAAAAGAGTGATCCTTGAAAAAATCAAACTTTGATGGATCTTCTGAATCCGCACTTCCTGCAATCTGTATTGCATTCGCATTTACATTTGCAGTGACCATTTTAACATTGGCCGGGTCAACCCCAACTACGGTATCTGCTGCGGCGCATCCCCATACGGCAACTGATAGCGTTGAGATCAGTAACATTGAATTAATTGACATTTTCATACTTGGCTAATTCCTCCGCTTAACGTAAAACATAATATTAAGTGTCATCATTTGCTGCTTAGTATCGCACACAATCTGATACATAAGTCATATTATAGCATATAATGCGACCTAAATTGTGAAGATTGTGAAAAGTCGTTTAATCAATAATAAACTTACTCATTACCGAATAATTAACTAAAAAGCACTACATCCAGCAAGGATTTTATGATTAATTTAGTCTAAAGTCAAGAGAAAAAATAAACCATTTCAATCCCCGTGGTGTAGCGCTTCACAAGTTTTTCTTATTTAAGAAAAATGTCTTATTCTAAGTTCAATTCCGGTTTTTTCAGATAATTCCTTACATTTCTCGATATCCTGTTCAGGAAGGACATCAACAATCGACCATTTGACATCTTTTATCTGTTCTTTGCATTTCACTGCAAAATCAACCATCTTATCAAAACCGTTTTCATATTTGGGTCTCGACACTTCCTGATACTTTGCCGCATCAGGTGCATTAAGGCTGACAGAAACGCTGTCGATCACCTTTGAAAGCTCAGGTACAATATTTCTGCCGTTTTCCTCATTGCCAAGCCCATTGGTATTAAGACGTGTCTTTAATCCGAATTCTTTTTTCACAAGCCCTGCCGCCTCAATAAGCGTATCCAGTGCACAGGTTGGTTCGCCGTATCCGCAGAACACAAGCTCATCATATCCGGAAAAATCATAATTACGTATCGCATCTAATACTTCTTCTTTGGTTGGATTTTTCTCATGCCATAGATTATCGGCACTTCCAAGTCCATTCTTTAGTGATCTGATGCAAAAAGTGCAACTGCAATTACATTTATTGGTAATATTCGCATAAACCGAGTTTTTGTATGTATATAAGATATCTGCCATTTCCCTGCTCCTTATGATGTAAATTTTAATATATTTCTCTTTATTCCCGCGCTCTGGAACGCTGCCGCTCCTATGTAGAAAAAGATCGCGCTTCCGCCGGACTGTACAAGGCTGCCCGACAAAGCAGACAATAGTGCAACTTCGCTTCCAAACAGAATCTTTTCCGCAATATAATATCCGGTCGCCGAGATAAAGAATGAAATTATTGGAGCTATAATATTTCTTTTCGTAAGAAGCGCATCGCTTTTACTTGTAAAAGGTAATACGATAAGCATCTTTATTATCACCGTGGCAACAGCCCACATAGGTGCTGTCAAAAGATCGGCGATTCCTCCCCCGAGTGCACCTACAATCATTGCATATGGCGCAGGCAAAAGTACCGCAGAAAGATATATGACCGAATCACCAAAGTGCACATATCCTCCGTTCACACCAACAGGTATATGAAAAATATATGCCGTAAATATGACGGTTAACGCAGTCATTGCTCCGGCGAGGGTCATAAGTCGTATTTTTGTATTTGCTTTTTTCTCTGTCATGGAAACGTCCCTCCCATATCAAATATTTATATGAAACTTTACAGCAAATCTGATTATATAGAAATAGTCAGATTATGTTTTTTTGATATGACCAGATGGATTCCGACGATTTGATCAACTTGCCATTCGAGACTCGTCATAACAATCGACAATCTCTTTTTTATCGGCTTTTACCGCAGCAATCGCCGCAACCACAGCAAATGCTGCCATAATTATTGAAAATGTCCACGCATATTTAAGTCCGCAATTATCAAACAGATATCCGCTATAATACTTAACAATACCGGTTATAAACGCTGAAACAAAGTCTGTAATACCATACAATCTTCCTCTCAGATCGGCAGATACTTTTCCTGCCAGATACGCGCCTACAGCCGTGGCCGTCAGGATTTCTCCCAATGTAAAGAGAATTATTGATATATAATATCCCCCGATCAGACCAAATGACAGAAGGAACGAAGCAAAGCTGAGCACCTGAAATACTGTTCCTATCATATATTTTTTTGCAAGAGATACTTTTTCCAGCAGCATGGTCATGAATGGAGTAAAAAGAACTACTATTATGCAGTTCAAACTTGCAACCGAACCATATATCGCCGCACCGGTTTCCGGATAAGCTTTGGAAATATCAAGTGGCATTAGATATCCAAACTGAGAATATGCCCCTTCTTGAAAACACATGGCTATAATAAAGAAAATAAGCGCAGTGCTGCTTTTAATGGCACTCCATATAGTCTCATTGCCCGCTTTCTTTACCATAGCGTTCGATTTGGCTTCTCTGCCGGCAAAACCTTTATCTTTCACAAAAAGCCCAATCAGAACGGTAGAAATTGATATTGCAAGTCCATTTATGATAAAGCACAATTGCAAATGGTTGTTAAACAAAAATCCTGCGATAGTCGGTGCAAGTATCAGTCCGATATTTTTTCCGAGGTACAGCAGCGAAAAGGCTTTTTCTCTTTTATCCTTGGGTGTTATATCAGCAACAAGCGCACTATAAGCAGGATGCTCAAGTGTCTGGAAAAAGGATCCCGCCATTATTACACATATCGCAAAGAGGGAAAGCGGTAAAAAACCACTTGTGATATAAAGGATAATAGATATAATATCGCAAAATATTATTAGTTTTTTCTTGTTAAATTTGTCTGCAAGATGTCCGCCCCATATATTTGCCGGAAGAAAGAACAATCCGCTGATTATTGAAAACATCGCAGTATCAGTGGCATTCATTCCAAGCTTCTTGTTTAGGATCATAGTAAGAATCGGCCAGATCATCGCGCCAAGATTCGTTGCTATCCTTCCTATAAACAAAATGTAATTTTCTCTTTTAAGTCCCTTGTATTGTGTAAATAATCCCATGATGTCAATCCTTCCTCGAAGCAACTCTACGTATTAAGTCAAGAAGATAGCATTTTTACAATAAACAGTCAAGTTCCTGTCAAACTAAAAAGAGACCCCGACAATGTTCGCCAAGGTCTCTGATAATATCATGTGTGATTTCTTGATTTCTTATACAAGTGTACTGCCTTTATGTCTCTTAATCTCAAACTGACCGCCTGATGTGATTGTTTCTTCTACATATGCGGTAAGGATATCTCCGTAGCCACGCTGATCTTCCTTGCTAAATCCGGGTTCAAGTGATTGGAATTCCCCATCAGCATAGGTGATCGCCAGCGCATTGTTCTCACTTGTCTTAAGAATAAAGATAGTCTCTGCACCGTTTTTAACGGCAGTATATTCATAGCCGTTGCTTTCAAGGAAGCTCTCAATCTGGTTTGCATCTCCCGATACGGCATCTGCCATAGTCATATCAGAAGCAGAAGTTGCTGCTTCCTCTACAACTGCCTCTGTAAGAGCATCCACCTCCGCATTCAAAACTTCGTCCAAATTATTCATCTCGTCAGCTGACATGTCTCCTCCAATATCTTCAGTAATAGTTTGATCACTCTCCGGCTCCTTCATTGCGTCCATAAGAGCATCCATTTCAGCGGGATCGGGCAAACCACTCTCGACATTCGCCGCCTCTTTGGCAACAACTTCTCCAAGAAACGCATCTTCAGCAGCAGGTGCTTCAGGTATAGCTTCTTCTATATCAGGAATTTCCTGAGTTTCTAATTTATCTTCTATAACAGGCTCATCCAAGATTACCTCCGAAAACTCAGGCATAGGTTCCGTTGCTTCCGTAATAGGAATCTCAGCCGACATATTCTCTGTAATCTCAGTTATGGGTGCCTCTGTAATACCGGTATCTGCAGTCTCGGTAATCGGCACTTCTGCAGCGTTATCAACTTCAGGTATCTCTGCCGCCAAAGCCTCTAAATTATCCATAATCGCCGCCTCTTCCTCTGAAAGGTTCACCTCTTCAGACTCTGCGTTACCGGAAGCATCTGCCTGCGCCATCGAAGCAAGCATCGCATCAACATCAGTTGCTGTCTCGGCTTCCGCCATTGCAGCAAGCATTGCATCGACATCAACAGCCGGTTCTGCTTCCTTAACCTCATCTACAGCTTCATCTGTAACTTCCTCAGCAGTTTCCTCTGTATCCAACAACTCTTCTATCGGTTCAATATCAATAGATTCTCCTTCTCCCAACGTCTCAACAGGTTTTTCCTCCGCCTGCACATCTGCAGCAATACCCTCGAGTCCCTCAGCAATCGCTGCATCAGTATCAAGAATATCCTGAGAACCGGGCGCAGCATCCGCTATCGCATTAAGTACATCAATTGGAGCATCATCAATTGCAGCGGCATTCCCCACATCCGTTGCAGTTCCCACATCTTCGCGCAAAAATCCTGCCGATGACTCTTCTGCCTTCATGGCAGCCAAGAGATCGTCAATATTTGCATTAGATAAATCCTGTTCGCTCAGAATATCCTGAGTGTCCATACCTTCCATATACTGTCTCCTTTCAAAGCTATCCTCTTATACAGATATTTCTTGCTGTCATTTAATAACAGCATATCATTCTTTCGGTATGTTTTTATTATCTTATAGTTTAACTATAATTAACAGTAAATTTTTTATAAATTCAGAATATTCCTTTTTTTAAACAAGATTTTATAATTATTCGAAAATTATATCTTGCCCCTAATCATCATAAGTATATATATATTCAAGTGCTTTGAATCAAACATATATAGTCCTATCTCCAATATCTTTCGATCTTGTAGTAGCTTCGATCCCCGACTTTCCCAAAGACGAGATTCAAAAAATCTTTGATAGCATCACAAAAAATAATAATTAAAGTAAACTGTAAACAAAACGGAGACAGCTCATCTGAGTTATCTCCGTTTGTTGATAGAGCAGCTCTATCATCTATATATCATGCCCCACTTTGTGCTCGTTCCCTTCATCCCATTCATCGTAGATATCAATTGCAGGATTCATTTTAAGTTCTTTGTAGAAATCGCTGTTATAGAATCTTTCTATCGCGTCAACATCACGCTCAGGCCCGTTCTTTACCGTTGTATATATACTTAGATTAACTCGGTCAAAATACTCCAGTCCTATCTCAATATCTTTTTTGAGCTGTTCGATAGTCTGACCTTCCATCCCGAACATTATATTGATCCATTGAAAATGCTCTGCTATCTGCTCAGGTGTAACGCCCGGAAGTCCTTTATGCAGAATATCTTCTCTGATATGCTCATCGAAGGTTTCAACGCCGCAGCGAAAAACCGTATTAATACCATACTGCTTAAAAAACTCGGTGAAAAAGCGATTTGCATCTCTATAAATATAATGTCCTTCAAGGATAACTGTCTTAATTCCCTTATCCCTGCAAGTTTCCCTGATGTAGTTGATCGTAGTAAACGGAAGCTCTGTATATGACGCCGAACATGTAACTTCAAGGACCGATGCCCCCACTTCCGCTCCTTTTACCTGAGCGAGTACTTTTTTATTTACCGAATCACATGCAAGGACTGACGAAGATTTATCATCCTGATAATCGCAAAAAGTACATTTTCCCCAGGAACAACCAAGAGAGACCAACAGCACATTTTCTCTTTTCATAGAGGTCGTATTCTCATCAACAAGCTGATAGCGCACAAGATCGTAGATCATGCCATTGCCTCCTGCTCGTCGTCATCATCTTTTTCCAAAAGAATCCCGCTTTTGCGGTTAAGATATCCCGCAAGGTACAAAAACGGCGTATCGCAGGCCGCAATAAGCATCTCTATAACAGATCCCGCAAGAGCAACTTCGAGACAATATAAAAGCGGAAATGTTCCGATAAATGCAAGTATTGAAAATCCGAAGTTCTCAGCACAGTTGCAAAGGATGGTAGATATGTTATTTCTGAACCACATATATTTTCCACCTGTCTTCTGCTTAATCTTCTGATAAAGAATAACGTCCACCCAGTTTGATAACACAAACATTACTCCGGACGCTGTCGTAATTCTCACAGACATAGCAAAAATGCTTTTCATGGCACCATCTACCGTATCATATGAATTCGGAACAAAAAGCTGTGTGAATATCGCAAAGATAATATAGGCAATGAGCGCTGCCGCCGCAATCTTCACAGCATTCTTGCTTGCTTTGTCACTGTACTTCTCATTGAGAATATCTGTCGTAAGGTATGTCGAAGCAAACATGACATTTCCAAGAGCCGTTGAGATACCGCCGATATCAACCTGCTTGGAAACCTGAATATTTGCAAAAACAACTGCAAGTGCCATCCATGTATAGAGCCCCCACTTTCCAAAAAGCTTGTCCATTACAAGGACTCCCGAAAAACATACGATAAGTTCCAATATGCCCAGTAATAAATTCATTTTCTATGACCTTTCTTTAATAATAAAAGTTTGTATCAAATAATTGCGCAGGGAAAATCAGAAACAAAAACAGAAAAAGCTCTGCGAATGTACGCAGAGCTATCAGAATGCATGATAATACATGTTATTTCCAATCAGCCCTGGTTTTGTTTAACGACAGGATGGTGCAAACGAACTGTCGGGTCATTACTGATATGACCTTGGGTATAGTACTACGAGTTTTGGGCGGTGTCAAGACGTATTTTATTTCGTATATTATTTTTCTTAATGATAATCATTGACACTATTTCTAAAACATGGTATAAGTGTACTAGGAGTGTTAATACACTATTACTAAACAATAACCCCCCTTTAACATATTTATTCAATCTATTACAGCAAAAGAAAGTATAAAGATATGAACAGACACATGGCAGCACAACCGGCACAATTCATGCCGAACAATCGCATAATAAATTTTAACGAAAGTAAAAATATAAGGCAACGGAACCAAACAAAAAAAACTGCTCCAAAAAGGAAAAACAAACTCAAAAAAAATGTAATTTTTCTTTTTATAGAATTAATCATACTGATATCACTCGGAGCACAAGCATTCCTGATTTTATCCAAAAAAAGTAACGTTGAGATTGCTGCAGAGACAAAAATTCCATCTTGGATAGATGTTCAACTTATAGATCAAGGCAACCCATCAAGAAGTGGTGTGATTCTTGAAGGTATAAATGACATTGTAATCCATTATGTCGGTAACCCAAGGACTACCGCACAGCAGAACAGAGATTTCTACAACCAGCAGGATTCAGATGTATGCTCACATTTTGTTGTAGGAATGGATGGCGAGATAATAATGTGCGTTCCTCTCACTGAAAAGTCCGCTTCAAGTAATGACAGAAACAAAGACACCATTTCTATTGAGGTATGCCACCCGGATGTCACAGGCGAATTTACAGATGAGTCTTACCAGTCTCTGATAAAGCTCGTAAACTGGCTCAGAGCAACATTTAATCTCAGTACGGACCATGTTATAAGGCATTACGAAGTTACCGGAAAAGAGTGTCCGATGTATTATGTAAAAAATCCGGAAAAGTGGGATCAGTTTAAGGCAGATCTAAAGGCTGCCGAAGAGGGAAAAGAAGTTACAAGTACATATCCCAAGCATGCATCTGAAGACGACATAAATTATGGTCTGGATGATAGTGATGATACTGAAGATGATACAGAAGATTATTCTGCGGAAAATAGTGAGGATGTAGATTATAGTGAATCTAATGATTATTATGCAGATAATGCGGAATATATAGAGTATTCGTATGAGACACCGGTTGAGGAGTATGAAGAGATTTATTATTAAAAGAGAGTGAGTTGGGGAATTGCGAGCGGTTATGCGATGATGGCATAGTGCGAGCGCCCATACAAGAGAAAAGCACCACATCGTACATTGCTTATAAATAATCAGTACGATGTGGTGCTTTTTCTCTTGTCGTCCGTTGTCGCAAAGCTCTGCCAAGCGCATAATCAATCACGCTCCTTCGGAGCTTTTCAAAATAAAAAAGAGAACTGCCCTTTCAAGCAAGCTTGAGGGCAGTTCTCTTTTTTATTTTGACCACTACGTGGCGATTGATTATGTGCTTGGCGAGTTTTGCTCGTTATCGCTTACATCATCCCCATACCGGGTCCCCCAGCGGGCATTGCGGGAGCGGGTTCTTTGATTGTTGCAACGGCTGCTTCTGTTGTAAGGAAGCTTGATGCAACGGATGTAGCGTTCTGGATAGCGCTTCTTGTAACCTTGGCAGGATCGATGATTCCGTCCTTAACCATGTCTACGTACTCTTCTGAGTATGCATTGAAGCCTACGCCGACTTTGCTCTCTTTAACCTTGTTAACTATAACAGATCCGTCAAGACCTGCGTTGTTAGCGATGTGGAAAAGAGGAGCCTCAAGTGCCTTAAGAACCACGTTAGCACCTGTCTTCTCATCTCCCTCAAGGCTTGCTGCAAGCTTCTCAACTTCCTTAGATGCGTGGATATAAGCCGATCCACCACCGAAGATGATACCTTCTTCTACAGCAGCTCTTGTAGCGTTGAGAGCGTCTTCCATTCTGTACTTAGCTTCTTTCATTTCAGTCTCTGTTGCAGCACCTACTCTGATAACGGCTACACCGCCTGCAAGCTTAGCAAGTCTCTCCTGAAGCTTTTCTTTATCGAAATCTGATGTTGTATCTTCAATCTGCTTCTTGATCTGAGCAACTCTTGCTGCGATCTCATCTTTCTCTCCAAGACCGTCAACGATTGTTGTCTTCTCTTTTTCTACCTTGATGCTCTTAGCTCTTCCGAGGTCATCAAGTGTTGTATCCTTAAGCTCAAGGCCAAGGTCTGAAGAAATAACCTTACCACCTGTAAGGATTGCGATATCCTCAAGCATAGCCTTTCTTCTGTCGCCGTATCCGGGAGCCTTAACAGCTACTACATTGAATGTTCCGCGAAGCTTGTTAACGATAAGTGTTGTAAGAGCCTCACCGTCTACATCCTCAGCGATGATAAGGAGCTTAGATCCAGTCTTAACGATCTGCTCAAGAAGAGGAAGGATATCCTGGATGTTAGAGATCTTCTTGTCTGTAATAAGAACATAAGGATCTTCAAGATTTGCTTCCATCTTGTCCATATCTGTAGCCATGTAAGCTGAGATATATCCTCTGTCAAACTGCATACCTTCTACAAGGTCAAGCTCAGTCTGCATTGTCTTGGACTCTTCGATTGTGATAACGCCGTCGTTTGAAACCTTCTCCATAGCGTCAGCGATCATCTGTCCAACTTCATCATCTCCTGATGAAACTGCGGCAACTCTCATGATCTGATCCTTGCCTTTAACCTTTGTAGCCATCTTTCCGATAGCTTCTACTGCACACTCTGTAGCCTTCTTCATACCTTTTCTGAGTACGATGGGGTTAGCACCTGCAGCGAGGTTCTTAACACCTTCATTGATCATTGCCTGTGCAAGAACTGTAGCTGTTGTTGTTCCGTCACCTGCTACGTCGTTAGTCTTTGTAGCAACTTCTTTTACAAGCTGAGCGCCCATGTT
The DNA here is from genome assembly GCF_000424465.1 of Butyrivibrio hungatei NK4A153. GTDB lineage: Bacteria > Bacillota > Clostridia > Lachnospirales > Lachnospiraceae > Butyrivibrio > Butyrivibrio hungatei_A. Next base: position 64,439 of record NZ_KE384195.1, read on the forward strand.
CTCATAAGCATCTTCAAGCTCGATCTCTTTTGCAATTGTAACACCGTCGTTTGTGATTGTAGGTGCACCGTATGATTTATCAAGAACTACGTTTCTACCCTTAGGTCCGATTGTAACTCTGACTGTATCTGCAAGCTTATTAACGCCTTCCACCATAGCTGTGCGGGCGTCTGCGCCGTACTTAATTGTCTTTGCCATTTATTTGTCCTCCGAATGTGTTTGATTATTTAATGATAGCAAGTATATCGTTCTGCTTAACAATAATGTATGTTACATCATCAAGCTTTACTTCTGTTCCGGCATATTTTGAATAGATAACATTGTCACCCTTCTTAACCTGCATAGTAACTTCTTTACCGTCAACTACTCCACCGGGTCCGACAGCGATAACTTCTGCCTGCTGAGGCTTCTCCTTCTCTGCTCCGGGAAGTACGATTCCTGATTTTGTTGTCTCTTCTGCTTCAAGCTGCTTTAATACAACTCTGTCTGCAAGTGGTTGTAATTTCATTACAAATGCCTCCTTTATATGATGGTTTGAATAATCTTTTTAATTGTTAGCACTCTTTTAAGTTGAGTGCTAACCTCTAAGAACATATATTAGTGACTTCGCTTTATATGTGCAAACGCGAATATAATACCATATTTATTATATTCGCGTTTTTTCTTTCATATTCTCTTTTTTTCTCTCTTTTGCATCATATACTTTTTTATGGCTTAAAATACGTAATCGCAACAATCTTATCATCCACTGCAAACGTGATTCCGCAGTCCTTGAAATCATAATTCATGATATGGCTTCCCTCATCAGCTTCACTTGAAGGCTCTCCGTAAGCGGCTCTTAATTCTTCTTCCGTACTTCCGACGGAAATGCCTTTGGAAGTCTTTAAGTTCTCATCATGAACCGTAAGCTGTGCAGGCTTTTTAACCCCATCGACCTCTTCAGTGAAAAGAATCATTCTATCGGTATCAATATAATAGATATTTCCGGAATTATCGCCCGTCTGATTATCTTCCGTACTGATAACACTCAGTATCGTTTCAATATCATCATTTATTGAAGCAACTTTTCCGTTGTATTCAAAAGAACCGGCAGGAAGCTCAGGTTCCTCGGAAGTTGCTTCCGTAGCCGCTTCTTCTCCCGAAGCTCCATCGGATGATTCTTCCGAGCTGCTTTCACTAAATAATCCTTCTATGTCAATATCCTTTTCATCATTGATAAAAGACTCAACAAATTCACCTATATCGGATACTTCCTCTATATCCGGTAATCCCTCGATTTCGGGCAGTCCCTCTATTTCAGGTAGCTCATCACATCCGGAAAGTGCGAACATCAGCACTGTTGCCATTAAACATGTCAAAATTCTTTTTTTCATACAACCAACTCCCTTTCAAAAACCCCAACTAACAAAAAAGACCGCACAAACAGCAGATCAACCCGCTATTTTGCAGTCAAACCATCTCTTTATATAAATATAAAAGATTTACGACTTTGCGCCCATACATTGCTATATGTTTGCCCTGTTTTATATATGTTAATTTTAACATAACTGTAAAATATTATCAATCTCAGCCACCCCATGTCAGGCATTCTCCTTTATTTGCAAATATTCCAGCCTTATAATCCACTTTTATGGCACAAACTCTTGCATCATTCGGAAAAATTATTTATAATCATTTTATTAACATATTTTTTACAAAAATGTAGAGAAACTTCGTCTCTAAGATTGGAAAATGCTATGGAAACTAAAATAATATTCATCAATGATGAACTTACATCGCATAAAAAAGAACTTGAGAGCTGCAGAAAAGAGATCAACGAACTCCTGGCAAAGTTCGAAAAAATGGAGCTTGATCCCGCCAACAAAAGCTACGTACGCATGATGGCAGCCAAGATCAACATAACAATGCACGATATTGATTCAAATATCCGAAAGATATCTTTTGCATATAATATCGCGGAGCAGTATGCCGAGAGGCTCATCAACTATTCATATATGAAAAACACGCTTCTTACGAATGATACCGAAGATGAAAGTCCGGATACAAAGCATTCCCAAAATTGAATGTCAAAACATCAAAAAAGCTCATAATAATACCTCCTGCCAACTTCTAATGACAGGAGGTTTTATATACCTAAAATATTTACATAAGTTTCTTTCGTCCGAGCATTTTTCTGATCATGCCCTTGGACATCTCAAAGCCAAGCGATCCCGAATTAACAACAATCATATCTTCAGGCGCGCCCATAAGATCCGATGCTTTCCAGATCCAGCCGCCCCACTCTTCCTGGGAATAAACCTTATTAAATTCATCCCAGTCGGTAAATACCGGAGTTGCGTTAGTTTCATTCTTTCCGCTTCCTTTGGAAAGGCAGGGAATGGAAATCTTTGTCCCCTTTTTCACCGAACCCTTTGCATCAATTCTTTTGGCAATCTGGTCCATCCCTTTGACAGGCACCAGAAACGAAGCACTTCGAAATGTTTTGACTATATCTTCTTCAAGCTTCTTAAGCATTTCTTTTTTCCCGTCATAATCGGCACTGTAAAGGCGCTCTTCCTGGAACTTTGCCACCGAGCGGAAAAAATCCGGATTCATCACAGGACGGTTTATTGCAGGCGTCTTGCTAAAATCCGGCGCCGGGATTATTTCTTCGCTCTTAATAGATATCGCAGAATATGCCAGGATATCTACCTGAAAAACCGCTACTCCGCGCATATAAGCCGAGATACCAAAGAATCTGAACAGATCGCTGTGAGGTATTTCAGTTACTTCAAATGTTGTTCTGAACTGTTTCATAAAGTAACCGACACATTCATCGGCATACTCTCTTTCCGTAAAAACCCAGACCCTGTTTCCGTCATCGATAAACGGCGAATGAGTTATCCTGTCTGTAACCGTCCAAAGGCATTCCGCTGACTTAAGCCTTTCTATTATGATCTTCTTAAGTACGTCTATTGCCTTAACAAATCTGACTGCGTGCGCATCCTTCTTCTTTAAGGTATCCTTGCTTATACCTACAAATAATCCCTTTTCGACTGCATAACACGCATTTGAATGAATCGTAATAATATCCTGGATCGGGAGCTTTTTAATCTCCTTCATGGTTTCTGTTTCATCCGGACTTATCCTTGGCACATACCTGTCACTTATGGCATGTGCATGCTGTGTTCTCTCTTCTCTTGTCATTAATAAAAAATATCCCTTTTGTCTTTTGCTGTTTCTTCTGCTACGTTATTAGGAAATTAATTATATAAACTCCCTATTAACATTTTACCATGTGCGCCCTCTTATAGCAATAATTAGCCCTCTTAAAACCTGCCATAATTATTTCATACTCTTTTAATAATAAATAAATTGCATCCACGGCACTTATATTACATAATACTGTTAAGAAAATGTCGCTTTCAAAACATGGATGTTTTGAGTTTACAGATGTATCGCATGTACAAGGAGGGCAATGTTATGAGCACAAATATATTTAACAGTCTATCGGGCTCATACAATTACATGTCCGATATGAGCAATCTTATTTCGGATTATTCAAGCATAAAAAACGGCTCTTACAGTTCGCTTATGAAATCATATGTGAAAAAAGTCGGCAATCAGGCAGCACTTGATGCATATCGCGAAACAGGAAGCACTGCAAACGTTTCTGTTTCAGATCCCGACAAGGCTACAGATTCAAAGAAAGTAACTTCTACATCAAATACCAAAGACACAAGCAAAGTTACTACAGACAAATACGAGAAATTCAAATCGAACTGGCTTGATAACCAGCTTAAACAATACGAAAAAGACGGCAGTAAAACTACTGCCGCCGACACTTCTGTATCAATTGATACAACAACTTAATTTGTTTTATGCGGAATCTCTTTTCCCGCAAGATCGATATAGTTCTCTTTAAGAGCTATAGCCCAGTACTTTTCCGGAATATCCGGCCATTTAACTGCTCCGCGCTCCTGCTCGCACAATCGCATGGCGCGGAGCATAACTGTTTCAGTAAGATCTACTCCCGTCCTTATCGTGTGCATCGCAAGTGCGGCCCAGGCAGGTGCAATATTGCAAAGGCCCGACTCCTTAAATTCCTTTAAAATTTCTTTCCTGTTATATTCAAGCTGAATAAGCTCTTCTTCCCATGTCTTCCCGTTTCCGTGAAGAATGCAGAACTGCGTCTTTCCTCCATGGAACCACGGAATACCTATAGATCCGGGCCCTACCGTTTTTTTCCCTCTGTAAACATATGCATCCTGAATATGCACATGCCCGTGAAGAAGGAGCGACGTGTTCATATGCGCAAGTATCCGCTTCGTATTTCTCTTTTCTCTGATAAGCACCTCACTGGTATTCTCGGGTGAACCATGACAATACTGAAATTTCGGCATTCCCGGCATCTCATATATTCCCTGATTCTGAAGCGAAGCAAAAAAATCAAAATCTTTCTCCGTAAGATTATTATAAGTATAAAGAAGGCTTCCGCTCGAAGATCCGGCTTTCCAGCCTTCTCCGCCTCTTTTCTTGTAGTTAAGAAGGTACTCTTCTCTGTTTCCGCGGATTATGCAGGTATTAAAGTACTGCTTGAGAACATAAATAAGTTCCATTGTCTTCTGAGGATACGGGCAATCCGACACATAATCCCCCAAGAGTATGAAATTCGTTATTCCTCTCTCCATCGTATAATCAATGCAAGCCTGCAACGCAGAATGATTGCCGTGTATATCGGCAAATACCGCAATATCCATCATATAAGACTAAAACTCCGTTCATCAAACTGTCTTGTAAAGAGATCGTAATAATACCCCTTCAGCGCCATCAATTCCTTGTGTTTTCCTCTTTCAGTAATCTTACCGTCTCTTACTACCAATATTATATCAGCATCTACGATAGTTGACAGCCTATGTGCTATAACAAAAGAGGTTCTGCCCTTGGTAACAGTGACTATAGCGTCCTGTATAGCCCTCTCCGTAACAGTATCTATCGAAGACGTTGCCTCATCCAATATAAGTATCTTGGGATCTGCAAGTATAGCCCTCGCAAAAGAAAGCAGCTGCTTCTCTCCCGTTGACAACATGCCTCCGTCCTCGCCGACGTCACTGTCAAGGCCCTTCTCCATCTTTTTGATTATATCCTCGGCAGATACAAGCCTTAACGCCTCCATAATCTCTTCATCCGTCGCATCTGCCTTGCCGTACCTGAGATTGTCTCTGACAGAACCAGAAAACAGATGCGGAGTCTGAAGCACATATCCCAGATTACTGTGAAGCCACAGAAGCGACCTCTCCGCCGCGTCACGTCCGTCAATAAGGATCTGACCTTTGGTGGGTTTAAAAAATCTGCAGACAAGATTGACAAGCGTAGACTTACCCGCACCTGTCTCGCCGACTATCGCCACATTTGTTCCCTTCGGCACCTTTAGATTAAAATTCTCAAGAACATATTCATCTCCGTCAGGATATCTGAAAGACACATCCTTAAACTCAATATCTCCTACCAGAGGTTCCCAGTTTTCTTTCTTGGGATTAAAAGTATCACCGTACTTCTCTATTACTTCTTTCGAATCGGAAACATCGGATTCCGTCTCCAAGAGTTTAAAAAGTCTCTCCACATTTACCTGTACCGCGATCATCTCAGATATTGTGACAATGACATTCTGCACAGGCTCAAGAAGACCAAGTGCATATGAGATAAACACAGTCAGCGTTCCGATCTGCATAAATCCTTCGGTTGACAGTTTTCCACCCTTCCAGAGAATAAGCGCAAGCGAAAGTGTGGAAAGCATCGTTATAAGTGATGAAAAAAGAGCCGAATAATGCGTGGAATGAACCGATTCCCTTCTCATTTTCTCGGTATCTTTTTCAAAATCGTCTGTAATCTTACCTTCAACGACAAGTGACTTTATCGCCTTCGCACCTGTGATCCCCTCGTTGAAATTACCGGTTATGGTCGAATTTATTTCCCTGATCTTTCTGTTAAGAACAAGAAGTCTCTTCTGGAAATAAATTGCAATCACCGCAGCGATCGGCACCATTACAAGCACATAAGCCGCAAGCCTTGGATTTAATATGGTCATCATCACAAAAACCCACAGGATATAAGAGCCGTTCCAGATGACATCCATCATCCTCCATGCCACCATAACGCCTATTTTACCCGTATCACTCATAACACGCGCATGTATATATCCGACATTATTTCTGTTAAAGTAGTCAAACGACAGCTCCTGGAGATGGTTAAAAGAGGCATTTCTAAGGTCCCTGTCCATACACATCTCCACCTGTCCGCACAGAGCGCAGGTAACGAAATTATCGACAACCTGAACGATCAGCACGACCACATAGAGAATTATGAAAGCGGGAAGTCCCTTCAAAGTGTTTTTTACCACAAAATTATCCAGCGCATATCTGTTAAATATCGGATATACAGAGTCAAAAAGCGAACTTATCACACCCAAAAAGATCATGAGTAAAATCTTTTTGAGATAAGGCTTAATGTACGGATATAGTTTTGGTATGCCAAAAAATGGCAGCTTTACGTTTTTTTCTTCGTTCATATTCCCTGCGTCTGTATTTCGTAGATTTTTTTGTACATTCCATCCTGCCTGATAAGGCTGTCATGATCTCCCATCTGAACAAGATTGCCTTTATCAAGCACGATTATCTTATCGGCGTGCATAAGTGTTGTTATTCTGTGAGAAATAATTATAACCGTGGAATCCCCTGAGTTTTCGAACAGCGCTTTTCTTATCTTGATGTCAGTCTCCGTATCAACCGCTGACAGCGAATCGTCAAACACCATGATCGGAGGCTTTGACAGAAGCATCTGTGCTATCGCCGTTCTCTGTTTCTGGCCACCGGAAAGGGTGACGCCACGCTCTCCCACATAGGTGTCATATCCCTTGTTAAAAGAAAGAATCGTATCATCAAGCGCCGCTATCCTAGCAGCTTCCCTTATCTCCTTCATATCCGGATCCTTCTTGGTTATTCCAATGTTTTCGGAAAGAGTTCCGGAGAAAAGAAAAGGTTCCTGAAGCACAAGTCCTATGTTCTTCCTTAAATACTTCGCTTTGATATCGGCTATATTCATATCTCCTATATAAATACTTCCGTTTTCTTCAGGCAGCTTGTAAAGCCTGTCCAAAAGATACATAAGAGTTGATTTTCCCGAGCCGGTTCCGCCCAGAATTCCGACTGTTGTTCCTGCCTTTATTGTAAAACTTACGTTATTTACAACTTCATCCGAACCGTTCTCATATCTGTATGAAACATTCTCGAATCTGATATCTCCGCGCATATCGGGCTCAGTCGCATTTTCGCTGTCTTTCTCAGCTTCAGAGTTTATGATGTAACCGATACGGTCTATGGCAACTCTCGCCTTACTCATCTCGGAAATTATCCTTCCCAGAGCCCTTACGGGCCAGGTAAGCATCGCATTATAAGCGACAAAAGCAATATATTCGCCGACAGTAATATAGCTTCTTACGCAGAATACTGCGCCGAAAATCGTAATCATCATGACCTGAAGTCCGGAAATAAGGTCATTTGAAGCCCAGAATGCCGCCAAAATATTTATAAGCTTTATCCAGAGATTGGTGTAATCATGATTTCTTTTTTCAAAGCGGTCTCTTTCGTACTTCTCTCTCCCAAAAGCCCTTACGACTCTGACACCCGTAAGATTCTCCTGTGCGGTAGCCGAAAGCCTTCCCTCTTCGGCGTCAGCCTTCTCGAAACCTGCTCTTATTTTGTTGTGAAAATAGCATGAATACAAAACTATGACAGGAATAAACGTCGCAGAAATAAGTGTCATGGTCTTATTTATGCCTAGCATGAAATAAACCGCGACCACTATCCTGATTATTATCCTTACCAGAGAATGAAGCTGCTCCGAAATAAACATCTTTACCGTGTCCACATCAGAAGTGCAGCGCTGAATGATATCACCTGTGTGATTCTCGCTGTGCCATGAAAAAGGCAGCTCCATAATATGTTCAAAAAGCTTGTCTCTCATTCTGCGAACGAATTTCTCCGCGGCGTAGGAGTTTATGAGTTTCATCAGATACCTGCAGATTGCTGCGGCAACCGCTATAGCCGCAACCACAGCCGCGACATATATAAGATGTTCACGCAGAAACTCTCTTCCTCCGACCTTTTCGACCAGTGTTTCCATTAATAACGGAACACTGCCCTTTTCCAAGGCAGTGTCCGCAATACAATAATCAACAGTATATTGAATTATCTTAGGGCCCAAAAAGTCCAAAACAGTCACAATGACTGAAAAGAATATACTTACAAAATAGAGAAACAAGCATCCCTCAAGAAAATAAAAAATAATCATATTATCCTTTTACAATTTCTTTTAATGATCCCGCAAGTCCGGCTACACTCTGAATACTTGAAGGAACGATTATCTTAGTTGCCTGTCCGTCAGCAGCCTTCTCAAATGCCTCAAGGCTCTTAAGTGTAAGAACAGACTCATCTGCTCCGGCTTCCTTGAGCATCTTGATACCCTCTGCATTAGCCTGCTGGATATTCTTGATAGCCTCAGCCTGACCTTCAGCCTCACGGATTCTCTTTTCTCTCTCAGCTTCAGCTCTGAGGATTGTAGCCTGCTTATCAGCTTCGGCCTGAAGAATCTTACTCTGCTTCTCACCTTCTGCAACAGTGATCTGTGACTGCTTCTCACCTTCTGCAAAAAGGATCTTCTCTCTCTTTTCACGCTCAGCCTTCATCTGCTTCTCCATTGCGTCACGGATCTGCTCGGGAGGATTGATGTTCTTAAGCTCAACTCTTGTGATCTTGATTCCCCAAGGATCTGTCGCGATATCAAGCGCATCCTGCATCTGTGCGTTGATCTGGTCTCTTGATGTAAGTGTCTCATCAAGTGTAAGTGAACCGATAACGTTACGAAGTGTTGTTGCAGTAAGGTTCTCGATAGCTCCGATAGGATTTCTTACACCGTATGCAAAAGCCATAGGGTCTGAAATTCTGAAGAATACGATTGAATCAATCTGCATTGTTACGTTATCCTGAGTGATAACAGGCTGAGGCGGGAAATCACAATACTGTTCCTTTAAGTCAACCTGTCTTGCCACTCTGTCTATAAACGGAACCTTAATGTGAAGACCTACATCCCAAGTCTCCTTGTAAGCTCCGAGTCTCTCAACTATGAATGAATGTGCCTGAGGCACGATCCTGATATTTGCCGCAAGCAAAATTATCACAAGAACGATTACAATAGATACCACTGCCATAATTATGTCCTCTCCTTATTTTTTAATCAGTTACTTTTTTTACCATCAGCTTATTTCCGACGATCTTCTCAACGACAACTTCCTCTCCTTCGGAAATAACAGTGTCGTCATCAACCGACCTTGCAAGCCATATTGAGCCCTCAAGCTCAACCTTACCGCTCTCATTCATATTATCGATCCTGGTCTTTACGATCAGTTTCTTTCCGATAACCGAATCAATATTGGTCTTGGTCAGCTTGTTATTAAAATGCTTGGTTGCAAGAGGTCTTACCGCCGCAATGCATATGACTGAAACAAGCACAAAAACAGCAATCTGAACCGGAATACCTGCCCCCACGAGCGCAAGTATCATCGCTACAAAACTGCCTGCCGCGAACCAAATTGTCACAAGTCCTACGGTTGCAAGTTCAATTAATGCAAAAACAACAGTGATTATCAGCCAATAACCGGCCGGTGTAGAAATAAAATCCATAGATGCCCCCTTCCTCCCTAGTATTACTCGTATTATACAGTTTTTTAGGCAAAAAAGCTATTTATATATTAACCATTATATGTCTTAATTGGTTTATTGATTTTTTATCGCTATATCATTTGATTATTATTTAAATCGCGGTTATCATATATAGAGAGGAAAGGACATTTGCATATGAATCGTGATCTTTATTCCAAGCTTAAAGTGGCAGTAAATTCTATACCTCTTTCTGCAACCGTTTTATCGATAAAAAGAGACGAACACGGTAACTGTGCCGAACTGCGCTATTTTGTCATAAATGATTCATTCACCAATGACTGTCTTGCTATTTTTTTTCAGGACGAAGTATCCAACAACAAAGATCTTGATGAAAAGAAAAAAGAAGTCGAATCCAAGGTAGAAGGCGCTCTTTACACAATAAACGTGCAAAAAGAGCCCAAATTCGAGGATGCCTGCTATAAATCTGCCTGGAAAAAAGAACCTCTCCATACTTATGTAGATACAACCAAAATGTACGGCTACTGGACCGAAGACTTCTTCCTCCCTGTCGCTGTAAGCGATGACGAAAAAGATCCGGATGTTGCTTATTGCCTTTTTATATACACCCTCAACAAAGAGATGGATGTAAATAAGTTTTCCGCAGTATCTCCCGATATTGCTTCTTTTATCATTAAAGCCTGTCTCGAGCTCCAAAGTGAAAATGATTTCTATTCCAGTATGCAGCTTGTTACGGATTACATCAGAGAGTATACAGGTGCCTATGGTGCGAGCGTAATGTCATACCAGAGTGACCTTAAAAAATACGAAGTTATCAGCGGCTCCACGATGGATAATGTAAGTATAAAAGAAATCTTCTCTCATATTCCTTTCTCTACGGTTGCCAGCTGGGAAATGCTGCTTAAGCACACAAATGCGATAATCATAAAAAACGAAGACGATCTAAACTACTATGAGACACAAGCACCTGCGTGGGTAAAAACACTAAGGGCCAGTAATGTGTTCAATCTTTGTCTCGTACCTTTTTTGCGCCAAAACTCCATTATTGGTTATTTGTATATTTCTAACTTTGATGCCCGTATAATGACAAAAGCCAAAGAAATGCTCGAGCTCTTATCATTCTTTTTATCAGCCGAGGTTGCAAACCATCTGTTCCTTGAAAGACTCGAATACCTTAGCAATATAGATATTCTTACGGGTGTAAAGAACAGAAACTGCATGAATGCCGATGTTGAAGAATTTTCGATCAAATTCAAATTTAATCCAATGCCGTTCTCTGTTGCTTTTTGCGATATCAACGGTCTTAAGATAGTAAACGACAATCAGGGACACGATGCCGGTGATAAGCTTATTGCCGCCGCAGCCGATATCCTTAAGGACATCTTTAAAGATGATAATATCTACAGGGCAGGTGGCGACGAGTTTTCTATTATCTCTACGCACAGTACCGAGCGCGAATTTGAGGAAAAGATAAAGAAACTACGCGAGCTCACCAGCGATCCCAACAAACTGTGCTTTGCAGTAGGATACTATCACGATGGCGGTTCAGGCCCTTTAGAGCTTGCAATGAGATACGCAGACGAGCGAATGTATCAGGACAAAAACGAATTCTATAAAAGACATCCCGACATGAGACGCTGAACATTTTGATACGCATTTGATAAATCCCTCCTAAAAGCCCGATATATATGCAATTCCTTAATTTTTTATTTATTATTTTTCACACTTTATTGTTTGATTATTCATCGTTTTAAGGATAATATATATAAGGAATATTGATTTAATCTGCACTTCCTTATAAGCTCCGCAGGGACGCGGCAGAAAGCATTTTGGAGGTATACAATGTCACTCGACACATTATTTGATCATTTTGAAGAAAAAGAATTACCGGCCGATATCTCGGCATTCATAATAAAGACTTGTCTTCACATGCGCAAAGGCGAAGATTTTCGCTCAAGCATGAATAACGTTGCAAAAGATCTCAGAGAATTCACCAATTCCTATGCTTCATGCATCATGACTATTTCAAGAGACCTTTACAGATTTGACGTTATTGGCGAAAGTGTGAGAAACAATGAGATTGTCCTTCAGAATGTTTTTGACAAAATTCCCTATGAAATAGTTGAATCCTGGGAAGAAATGATCCTGGAAAACGATTCTATCATAATAAAAAACAGCGACGACATGGAATATTATGCAAAGCGCTCTCCGAAATGGGTAGAAACCCTTAAAGAAAACGGAGTTGAATCGCTATGCCTTGTTCCTTTCATTCATCAGAATACAATAATCGGCTATATGTATCTCACAAACTTTGATACATCGATCATCGACACTATAAAAGAGGCTATAACTCTTATGTCTATATTCGTTTCATCAGAAGCAGCCCACCATCTCCTTATAGAGAGATTAAGAAGCCTTAGCCTTATTGATTCAAGAACAGGCGTATATAACAGAACAGCCATGAATAATATGGTCGATGAGCTGTCAGCACAGTTAAAGCTTGCTCCTGCTCCGTTCAGCGTTGCATTCTGCTATCTCAACACACTTAAGACCGTCAATGAGAAAAAGGGTCATGATGTAGGAAATGCTCTTCTTAAAGAGGCCGGAAAAGTTCTAAAAGAGGTATTCCAGAACGATTATATCTACCGCTCATCAGGTGACGAGTTTGCGATCATATCAACAACCTGTACCGAAGATGAATTTGAGGAAAAAATTGAGAACTTAAAAGATCTTGCAAGCGATCCCGAGTGGCTCTATTTCACAGTCGGATACTACACAGACAACACAGACGGCGCTTTGCACAGTGCTATGAAATACGCAAACAAGTACGAACAGGAATTCAACGAAGAATTCTATTATAACTATCCCGATATGATCAAATAATCATTATAAAAATCACGCCTGCAAAATCAACGTTTTGCAGGCGTTTCTTATTTTGTAAAAACTACTCTCCAACGATCAGTTTTCAGCGATCATCTTAGAGTCTTTTCTGTCTTCTTTAATAAATTCATATACCGCTCTTGCTTCAAAATACACCAAAGCTCCGATAAACACTCCTATTGTATTAAGTAGCACATCGTCGATATCGGTGCGTCTTTGATATAAAGGCAGCTGGGATATCTCAATAAAAAGCGTACAACATAATCCAATCAAAGTAACTTTTATTATATTATTTAGATTCTTAAAGCAGAAAGGCAACACAATCCCCACAGGTACAAACATCGCAATATTTCCCAATATGTTTATCTTATAACCTGCATATTTCTGCTCCAGAAAAAGAAACATCTTGAAATTGCATTTAAACGGATATGCCTTATGAATGTCAAAAATAACAGGAGTTATATGACCGTTTTCAAGCTGAAACGGAAAATATACATATCTTGCAATAACAACGATACAGGCATATACAGTCAAAAGTTTCAATTCATTTTTTATATTAACACTTTTATTAACTCTGGCACATATTAATCTTGCAACGATCCAGCATATAGTAATAAAAGCAAACATCCCCATGTAAGTAATCTGAATCATATAAAACTTTCCTTTCAAGCCATTAAAAGAGCCTATGACATGCGAAAATAATAACACTGAAGCGCCGCAAAGTCAAAAAAAGACTGGGTTTCGCAAAGAAAAAGTCGGTTCTGTGTGAAACAGAACCGACCTTGTTATTTACTAATAAAATTAGCTATCAAGCTAAATAAGGAAGTTCAATTTCGCGTAAACGCGAAATCGAACGACCTTACTCACTAAGCTCGAAAAAACCTCGCTAAGTGATTAAGGTCAGAATTTACCCGCTTTAGCAGCCTCTTCGATAGAAACGGCTGTAGAAACAGTCATACCAACCATCGGGTTGTTACCTGCGCCGATAAGACCCATCATCTCAACGTGAGCGGGAACTGATGAAGATCCTGCGAACTGAGCGTCTGAGTGCATACGTCCCATAGTATCTGTCATACCATAAGAAGCAGGACCTGCAGCCATGTTATCAGGGTGAAGTGTACGTCCTGTACCGCCGCCTGAAGCAACTGAGAAGTACTTCTTGCCGGCTTCTGTACGCTCTTTCTTATATGTTCCTGCAACAGGGTGCTGGAATCTTGTAGGATTTGTTGAGTTACCTGTGATAGATACGTCAACGTTCTCCTTCCACATGATAGCAACACCTTCCTGTACGTCGTTAGCGCCGTAGCAGTTAACCTTTGCACGAGGTGAATTTGCATCCTTAGAATAGCACTTTCTGAATACTTCCTTTACCTCGCCTGTGTAGTAATCGTACTGAGTCTCAACATATGTGAAACCGTTGATACGAGAAATGATCTGAGCTGCGTCTTTTCCAAGACCGTTAAGAATAACTCTGAGAGGTTTCTGACGAACCTTGTTAGCCTTCTCAGCGATACCGATAGCACCCTCAGCAGCAGCAAATGACTCGTGGCCTGCAAGGAATGCGAAGCACTCTGTATCCTCTTCAAGAAGCATCTTTCCAAGGTTACCGTGTCCAAGACCTACCTTACGGCGATCAGCAACTGATCCGGGAATACAGAAAGCCTGAAGACCGATACCGATTGCAGCAGCAGCCTCAGAAGCCTTGCGGCATCCCTTCTTGATTGCGATAGCGGCACCTACTGTGTAAGCCCACTTAGCGTTCTCAAAGCAGATAGGCTGAATGCCTTCGATAAGGCTGTAAACATCGATACCTGCTGCCATTGTAATTTCTTTACACTCTTCTATTGAAGAAATCCCATACTCCTTAAGGCAAGCCAGGATCTGGGGCTCTCTTCTTTCATATGATTCAAATAAAGCCATTTTAAATTCCTCCTTACCTTAATTACTCTTTTCTGGGATCAATGAATCTGGCTGCATCAGCAACACGTCCGTACTGACCCTTAGCCTTCTCCATTGCTGTGTTAGCGTCATCACCGGCCTTGATGAAGTCCATCATCTTGCCGAAGTTAACATACTTGTATCCGATAATCTCGTCGTTCTCATCAAGAGCAACCTCTGTGATGTAACCGTCAGTAAGCTCAAGATAACGAGGTCCTTTGTCAAGTGTTCCGTAAGTTGTACCAACCATTGAACGTGTACCCTTACCAAGATCCTCAAGACCTGCACCGATCTGAAGTCCGTCCTCTGAAAATGCAGACTGAGTTCTTCCGTATACGATCTGAAGGAAGAGCTCTCTCATAGCAGTATTGATAGCATCACAAACAAGGTCTGTGTTAAGAGCTTCGAGAACTGTAAGTCCGGGAAGAATCTCAGATGCCATAGCTGCTGAATGTGTCATTCCTGAGCATCCGATTGTCTCTACGAGTGCCTCCTGAATGATACCTTCCTTAACGTTAAGTGAAAGCTTGCAGCAACCCTGCTGAGGTGCACACCAACCAATACCGTGTGTATAGCCGGAAATGTCCTTAATCTCTTTGGACTGAACCCACTTAGCCTCTTCAGGAATAGGCGCAGCACCATGATGTACCCCTTGTGTTACGGGACACATATTCTTTACCTCTGTTGAGTAAATCATGTGAAAATCTCCTTTCATATTGTAAAGTAATGAACCATTACTTACTAACTACCTGTAATTTAGACTGACCATTAAAAATGTGCTTGCCGGGCACGGCCAGAGACGGCGAACAACAATCCGCCAAAACTTATTTTGGCATAAATTCATGTATATTTCAATGCCAATGTTATATTTTTAACGGAATATTTATTCTTCAATCTTCTTAACGATATGATCCTTATCTTTAAAGATATGATGCGCAGGAATGCATCCTCTTACCGATGAAAGCGGATAAACATTACACCATCTGCCGATAACCGTTCCCGGATTAAGAACGGAATTACATCCGACTTCAACATTATCCCCAAGCATTGCTCCCATCTTCTTAAGGCCTGTCTCGACCTTATCGTCCGCACCGTTCTTTACAACGATGAGCTTTTTGTCGCTCTTTACGTTTGATGTGATCGAACCTGCTCCCATGTGAGACTTAAAGCCAAGAATAGAATCTCCGACATAGTTGTAATGAGGAACCTGAACTTTGTTAAAGAGAATAACATTTTTAAGCTCGGTAGAATTTCCTACAACCGCACCTTTTCCGACAATTGCGCTTCCTCTTATGAATGCACACTGTCTTACTTCCGCATCCTCATCGATGATGCAGGGCCCGCCGATATAAGCAGAGTCAAACACCTTTGCACTCTTTGCGACCCATACATTCTCGCCGCGCTTATCAAACTTATCTGCGGGAAGCTTATTTCCAAGCTCTATGATATAGTCCTTGATCCCTGCAAGAAGTTCCCACGGATACTCCTTAGTCTTCATATAATCTGCCGCAATTGTCTCATTAAGATCATACATATTAGAAATCTTAAATTCTTCCATTTTACGCCTCCGTTACCATGTTTTTTATATAATTATTCATTACGGGCTGATGCTTCGTTTGAGCCTTCTACCGTAGTTTCTTTTGCTGTAGCCTCTTTTGCCGCCTTCTTTTTAGTAGTCTTCTTGGCTGAACTTTTCTTTGTCTCAGCCTTTTTATAATTGGTCGAAACATAGTCAAACCTTGAAAGCAGCAGCCTTCTGTAATCATTTTGCTTTACAAGATTCGTCCTCTTGCTGACAAAATCATCAAGCTTATCCATATATTCTTTTTCGGAAATACTGCCTTCCGCAACGCCGGTAAGTCCCTTCTCCCAGCTTGCGGTAAGCGCGGGATTGAGCATCGGCTTCATTGAACATGCAACCGTCTCGTATATCATCTCTCCGAGCTGCGTCGGTGTTATTATCTGTGTCTTCTTATTAAGATTAAGATACTTTATATTGACAAGCTTTGTAAGAATACCTGCTCTCGTAGCACTCGTTCCGATTCCCGAACCCTTTATCTGTGCTCTGAGCTCCTCATCCTCGATAAACTGTCCCGCATTCTCCATCGTAAGGATCATCGTACCCGAGTTATATCTCTTGGGCGGAGTCGTCTCACCCTCTTTAAGCTCAAAAGATTCAGCGCTTAAAACATCGTTCTTCTTAAGCTTTTGAAGATGTTCAAAGAGCTCCTCATCGGTTACTGTCTCATCCTCACCTTCATTTTCTTTGTCATCATCCGCTTTTTTATTCTTATCTTTATCCTTGAAAAAAGAATAATCCATCACGTGAAGATAACCCTTTTGCGTAAGTATCTTGAAGTTTGCAAAAAAGTGTTCTTTCTTGCCCTCTTCTTCCTTATTGTCCATCGCAAGTTCAAGCGCAACCTTCTGATAATTCGCAGGCGGATAAAAGACAGCCAGGAACCTCCTTACTATTATCTCATAAACCTTGGCTGATGTAGGACTCAGCCCCTGAAGCGCCGAAAGTCCCTGTCCCGTAGGAATAATCGCATAGTGGTCGGTGATTGCCTTGTCGTTTACATACCTTGTCTTCTCAATACCTTTATACGCCTCATGCTGCAATATCGACTTTGCAAATATCGCACACGGAGCATATGCAGAAAGCCCGTTGATATTCTTATCGATCACCTTTGCGATAGCCGATGACATAACTCTGGCATCCGTTCTCGGATAAGTCGTAAGCTTCTTCTCGTAAAGCTCCTGTGCAACCGCAAGCGTTTCATCCGGACTTATCTTAAAGAATCGCGAGCAATCATTCTGAAGCTCCGCAAGATTATACAAAAGAGGCGGATTCTTGGCTTCTTTTTTCTTCTCACATTTAAGTACGGACGCACTGACGGGAGTCTCTCCAAGCGATGCGATCAGCTTATTCGCACCTTCTTCGGTCTTAAAGCCTTTCTCACTGTACAGGTCAAAAGAGCCGTTATACTTGGAGTCATCAGTTACTCTCCACTCCGCATCGCATTTTTTACCCGCAATATCAACCTTTGAAATAACGCGGTAAAAAGGAGTCTTAACGAATTCTCTTATCTCCCTCTCCCTTTCAACGACAATGCCCAAAACACAGGTCATTACACGTCCCACGGATACTACGCACTTATCTATATTGAGATAATTCTTGATAGAATACGCATATTTCAAGGTAAGGGCTCTCGAGAAATTGATACCCATAAGATAATCCTCTTTTGCCCTAAGAAACGCGGATGCTCCGAGATTATCGTACTCGCTGTCATCCTTCGCTTCCCTGATTCCGCGCATGATCTCGTCTTCCGTCTGGGAATCGATCCATACTCTCTTTCGCTTCTTATCTTTTACATTTGCCTGCATATCAACAAGACGATATATATATTCACCCTCTCGTCCCGAGTCGGTACAGATATATATCGTGTCTACATCTTCTCTGTTCAGCAGTTCTTTTACAATCTTGAATTGTTTTGAGACATTTCCGATAACCTCATATTTAAAAGTTTCCGGAATAAATGGAAGTGTGTCCAAAGACCACCTTTTGTATTTTTCGTCATAGACCTCAGGATAGCTCATGGTTACCAAGTGTCCGACACACCATGTAACAATGGCGGTATCTGACTCAAGATAACCATCTCTCCTGGTAAAATTTATTTTCATCGCCGAGGCAAAAGCCTGGGCAACACTCGGTTTTTCCGCTATATAAACCTGTTTAGCCATTCGTAAGTTCGTCTATCCCAATCAACCGTATCTTACTATCGGGCTTCATGGCCGCATCCTGCAACCACGCATCGAATCCCACAGTTGAAAAGAGATAGTAATAATCTCCCTCAAGTCTTGCTTTTTTTGCGCAGGACTCTATGCCTAATAGGTCATCATGTGTAGCCTGTCTCTGCCAACAGCACATTCCGATTGCCGTATCTCCCACATCGCTCTGGACGATAATATCGAGGTTTCCCTCTTTGCCAAGCCATTCTCCTTCGTCTTCGATCTCAAAAGGAAAAAGACCTCTCTCCTCACAGTGCAAGATATACTCGCGGCAAACGGACTTAAAATGTTCCGTAGCATAATTTTGAATTCCTGCAGATATAAATATATCATAAAATCTTTCGGCAGGCATCCGTATAAGATTACTTTCATTCGGGAAGATAAACCTGAAGTAAAAATCTATGAGAGGATCGGCTATCTTGTACACTCCCTTTACAACATTTTCCCTTCCTACATTTCCGAATGAATATGCCTTATAAGCAAAATCATGATTTATCAAAGTCTTGAGGTAAACAGAAATCTTTGCTCTTGAGAACCCGGTCTCATGATAAATATCATTGAGCTTATTGATACCGCGTGCCATCACGGAAAGAATCGTGTGATAGACCGCAGTTTCCCTGAGGTTCTCTGACGTAAGCCTTATTGCTTCGCTGCGGAGAAAAGAATCCTTGTTCAAAATATTCTTACAAACATTCTCTTTAAATGAAAGTGTATCGTCAAAATATCTCCAAAGTCCCGTCTGTCCGCCAAGTACCGAATAAGTCAGCACAGCATCCTTATAAGACATATTGGGATAAAAAGACCTGAGTGCAGAAAACGGAAGCGGCTTGATTTTCCTAAATCCTACGATATTTGCCGCAAGATTACCAAGACTTGCCACCATACTGTTCTCAACCCAGTTGACATCGTAACTCACAAGAAGAACAAGAACCTGCTTGAATTTGCCGTTCTTTTCAAGATAACCGGTCAGCTGATCCATGAACGCCGCGTCTGTCTTTAATATGTTCTCAAAATTTCTGATCACAAAAACAACAGGAGCTCTTCCCACGGAATCCGCACAGGCACTAAACAGATCGTAATAACTTTCTATTTTTCCCGCAGATATTCCATCATTTTTTAATTCCTCGGTCCACAGTCTGAGCTGTTCTCCGGACGATGCAGAGCGCGCCGAATAGAAAAAGCTCTTCCTGTTTTCCATGAATTTCAAAAGAAAGGAGTCCTGTTCAATATTCCTGTGTCCGTAGACAACAAGAATATTGGACAAACCACTCTCATAGTATCTGTTTAAAAAATTTAAATCATCCTGCCTCTGTTCTTCCATAACCTATCACTTTTTGTTAATATATCCACTTGCCTTCAAGAGTTCTGCACACTCAACCGCTCCGCCTGCAGCGCCGCGAAGTGTATTGTGTGAAAGACCTACAAACTTCCAATCATAAACAGAATCCTCACGGATACGTCCGATGCTTACACCCATGCCGTTCTCATAGTTAACGTCAAGTGTGATCTGAGGTCTGTTATCTTCCTGCATATACTGAATAAACTGCTTGGGAGCGCTGGGAAGATTAAGCTGCTGAGGAAGTCCTGAGAATTTCTCAAGCTTCTCGATAAGCTGTTCCTTTGTAGGATTCTTCTTGAACTTAACAAAAGCAGCTGCTGTATGTCCGTAAAGTACAGGAATTCTGATGCACTGGCATGTGATCTTAACATCATCGGCAGGAACGATAACACCGTTCTCAACCTTACCCCAGATTCTGAGGGGCTCTTTCTCTGACTTCTCTTCCTCACCTGAGATGAAAGGAATAACATTTCCAACCATCTCCGGCCACTCATCAAAGTTCTTTCCTGCTCCTGAAATAGCCTGGTATGTTGTAGCAACTACCTCATAAGGCTCGAACTCCTTCCAAGCTGTAAGAGCGGGTGTGTAGCTCTGGATTGAGCAGTTGGGCTTAACTGCGATGAATCCCTTTGTTGTTCCGAGTCTCTTTTTCTGGAATTCGATAACATCCATATGCTCAGGGTTGATCTCAGGGATGATCATAGGAACATCGGGAGTCCATCTGTGTGCGCTGTTGTTAGAAACTACAGGAGTCTCTGTCTTAGCATACTCTTCCTCGATAGCCTTGATCTCGTCCTTTGACATGTTTACTGCTGAAAGAACAAAGTCAACGTCCTCTGAAACGCCCTTTACATCAGTAACGTCCTTGATAACGATATTCTTGACAGAATCAGGAATAGGTCCGTCCATCTTCCATCTGTTTCCTACAGCCTCTTCGTATGTCTGTCCTGCACTTCTGGGGCTTGCAGCAATTGTTGTGACCTCAAACCAGGGATGATCCTTGATAATATCAATAAATCTCTGTCCTACCATTCCTGTTCCGCCAAGTACTGCAACCTTCAATTTCTCGCTCATAATGTCCTCCTAAGATTCTCCTAAAATATATTAAAGCTTAAATTCTTTTAAAAAAGCTTCATTAACATCAATTACTTTTTTCATTACAACAGGGCTCGGTGCTCCGACCGTAAGCCTCTTGTTTACACAAGTTTCAAGACTGATCGCATCATAGATGTCCTCGTCAAAAAGCTCCGAAAAGCTCTTAAGTTCATCTATCTTAAGATCGTCTATCGCACACTTCTTGTCTATACAATAAAGAACAAGTCTTCCGATAACGGAATGTGCATCTCTGAAAGGCATACCCTTAACAACAAGGTAATCTGCCGCATCAGTGGCATTTGTAAAGCCCATCATCGCACTCTTTTCCATGTTCTCTTTGTTGAACTTAAGTGTCCTTAACATATCGGTAAAAAGAGTCAGGCAATTGGAAACCGTATCGATGGCATCAAACGCAGCCTCTTTGTCCTCCTGCATATCCTTGTTGTATGCAAGCGGAATTCCCTTCATGGTTGTAAGAAGCGACGTAAGGTCTCCGTAAACTCTTCCGGTCTTACCTCTTACAAGCTCCGCGATATCAGGGTTCTTCTTCTGCGGCATGATGCTGCTTCCTGTAGAATATGCATCATCAATGTCCACAAATCTGTATTCATTTGAGTTCCAGATGATGATCTCTTCGCTAAATCTCGAAAGATGCATCATTACAGTTGAAAGAGCTGCAAGGAACTCAATAAGATAATCTCTGTCCGATACGGAATCCATGCTGTTTAATGTAGGTCCGTAGAAATCAAGGAGCTGTGCCGTATAATCTCTGTCAAGCGGATATGTCGTTCCCGCAAGCGCTCCGGCTCCGAGCGGACAATAGTTCATTCTCTCTCTTATATCCTTCATCCTGAGAAGGTCTCTTTTAAACATTTCAAAATATGCACCTACGTGGTGTGCAAGTGTAACGGGTTGTGCTTTCTGAAGATGCGTAAACCCCGGCATATAAGTCTCGGTGTTCGCTTTCATAATATCAAGAAGCGTAACGAGCATATTGTTCAAAAGATCTGCCATGTGCTCAACTTCGCCCCTCACATAAAGTCTCATATCAAGAGCAACCTGATCGTTTCTGCTTCGTCCCGTGTGGACCTTTTTTCCTGCGTCTCCGACCCTGTCTATAAGATTAGCCTCGAGGAAACTGTGAATATCCTCATATTTGCCGGTAATTTCAAGTTTCCCGGACTTAACGTCCTCTAATATAGAATCAAGTCCCTCAGTTATGAGCTTCTTCTCTTCTTCTGAAATGATGTTTTGCTTGGCAAGCATAGTTGCATGTGCCTTGCTGCCTCTTACATCCTGTTCCAAAAATCTCTTGTCAAAACTGATGGATGCATTAAAATTCCAAGCCAGTTCATTGATACTGCCGGTGAATCTGCCTCCCCAAAGCTGTGCCATATTTATTTATCCTTCCCACTTTTTCATAGTAAAGTACAAAAAATTATAATCACAACTTAACATAAGAGACTTTCAAAAACAATGTATAATATTGCTCAAATCTTAATTGGTTTAAGTTGTTTTATTGTATAAAAAAACAAATGTCCGCGATACGCGGACATTTTACAGTCATATAAGCCAATATTGTACGCAGGATCTATGAAATAAATATCACTTCAATCTTTCTGAATGTAAGCCAGTTTATCAAAAGACCGGCCGCAACGAACGCCATAATCCCTGCCCAAACCTGCAACCGGTCGGATCCGGTTGATAATAATACGCCAAAAAAGCCATTTCCCATATAATGTGCAACCGAATCAGATAATACAACCCTTGCCGTGAGCACAAATGCGGCATTAATCGTAACGAAATACGACCAAAATGCCAACATTCCAAACCGTATTACGCTGTTTCCGGCCAGTCCCTCAAGCCACATAGCAAATCCAAAAAGAATTATCACAAGCTTAAAACACGGATAAAATCCGTCTTTTAAACAAAAAACGACCGGAAAGATAATAATAACAAGTTCCAGAAAATCCCACACCCTGCTCCAGATAAAAAGCTTATATCTGGTAATACCAAAGCTCAATCCTCTCGGAACTTCTGTTGCCGACATACACCATTTTACGCACATGCAGGCAGCCACAATTGAAGCCGTCAAAAATCCCCATTGCAGATAAAAAAACTCCTCATCTCTCAGTAATCTCGCAGCAAAGATAACCAGCAATATTCCGAATGTTACCATCACAATATTCAATAATATATTAGTTTTTTTTAGGCATATAACTGTCTTGAAATCTCTAAGCATATTTCCCCCTGTCACGTAACAACCGAACTGTACTTATTTGCCCTATATATCAGCACTTCCATGCCGGCAAATATCAGCAGTGCTCCTAGCGCATATATAACCACGTTATTCTCAAATGCATAAGCTGAAAAACCGACGTCTATAATCACAAAAGAATACCTGATAAGTACATATAGAAGCATATAAACTATTGCAACAACAGCAGCAACGGCATTATTGTATTTATCAACCTTATATCCGAAAAAGTATCCCGACGCTCCCGACGCAAGCGACATTGCAATTACAAAAAGCACATGCTTAATGCGTCCTTGCTCCCACACCGGCAAAGCAAGCAATAAATATCCCAATGCATTACACAATGCGTACGTGCCCTGTTTTATCAGATTGCCAATGAAAATATCTTTTCTTCTTGCACCCATAGACAATACGATACCATCGTTCAATGTAGCTGCATATAATGAAAGCATAAAAGCAGCATACGGCATGAAAAATTCAAAAAATTCAAGAAGCATTAAAAACAGTCTCCTGCTCCAGTCATCTCCTTCTCCCAGTAGCGTAGCAGTCCACATTACTGCTACCGCGAGTACCCCGAGTGAAATATAAGAAAATAGTTTTATTCCCTGCCTAAAATAGTATTTTGCAGTTCTTTTAAAAAGATCACTCATACATTAAGCCCCCTTTTCCGCGCTCTTACACATAGCATAGAAAAGATTTTGAAGTGAAACGGGCTCTATATGAACCTCTTCCCCAAAGTCAATACCGGGCTCTTCTGCCAGCAATATAGCTACCTTGAACCCTCCAATTGTCTCAGTGTTATATACTTTGTATCCGCTTACCGCCTTATCAACCGCCTCCGCAGATCCGCTCACGCGATATGCTCTCGCAAGAAGATCCTCTGTATTTTCCTCAAATTTGATTTCTCCGCCATCAATAATGATAACTCTCTCAAATAACGAAGCCGCCTCCTCAATGATATGAGTGCTTATTATAAAGGTCCTTCCCGTATTTGCGTATTCATCAATGACAAGATTATAGAACTGTTCTCTTGCCACAATATCAAGTCCCGCAACAGGCTCATCAAGGATTGTTATCTCCGCTTTACTTGCAAGTGCCACAATTATAGTAACTACCGACAGCATTCCCTTTGACAGCCCTCTTATCCTTTTGCCGGCATCGATCTTAAAGAGCTTTATAAGCTCCTTTGCATATTCTTCATCCCAGTTCGCATAAAAAGCCTTTGCGGTAGCAAGATATTCTTTTACCTTAAGATTATTCGTTCCAAGCATTGTAACCTGCGAAATCTCTCTGGAATAGCAAATTCGTGACAATGCCTTCTCATTCTCCCATACAGCTTCTCCATCCAAAGTTACAGTACCTTCCGTAGCCGGATTCTGCGCAGTCAGTATGGATAAAAGAGTAGTTTTTCCCGCGCCGTTTCGACCAATAAGGCCATAGATCTTACCTGTTTCCAAATTGATATCAATATTTTTCAAAACGGTTTCTTTTCCGTATTTTTTTACTATATTCTTACCCGCTAAAACTCCCATTACCGTCTCCTTATTTATCAGGTTCCATTACTTCCGTCTATCATCTTCTTGAGCTCTTCCTTGTCTATTCCGATAAGCTTCGCTTCATTTATTATCTTTTTTACAAAGGTTTCGTAGAAGTTATTTCTTCTCTCTTCCATTATCATGTCTTTGGCACCGGTCTGAACAAACATACCGATTCCTCTCTTCTTATAAAGAACCTTCTTATCTACCAGAATATTGATTCCCTTCGCCGCGGTTGCCGGATTGATTTTATAAAACTTGGACAACTCTGTTGTACTCGGAACCTGTTCTTCCTCGCCTAATATTCCACGCAATATTTCATCCTCTACCATCTCGCTTATCTGCAAGTAGATTGATTTCTCTTCGCCCAGATTATCCAGCACGCAGTCCACTCTCCTTTCAGGTTGTATAGTTGATTACTTATGTAAGTGACCTTATCACAAAAGAAAAGATATATCAAGTGACATATCTTTTCCCTCTATCTGCATTATTTGCCAAAAATGAACGACCTGAAGTCGAAATAACTTCCCGGCAAAAAGATAAACGACACATCCCATTTTCCGGTTCTTTTTCCTATAGAAAAAGTTTTTGTCATATAATCGGGACTCTTTGGAAACTCAAGTATTTCCCGCTCTTCATTTCCGCTCTCTTCATCATAGAAACGAAGATGTATTGTATTGGCACCCTTTATGGCTCTTCCGGTTATATCAATGCAGGTTGCTCCTTCGTCTCCGAAATCAAGAACGCCAAATCCCACGGTGACATTGTTTCCGATGCCCTGAACAATATCATTTAACCTAAGGAAGCTGTCGCCATAGATTGAATCTGCATCCGGTGCGATTATTTCCGTATAAGTCCTAAGCTCTTTTTCGGTGCCGTCTGCGACAAAATCTCCGATTCCTTCAGCCGTGAAATCAAGCTCCGAGACTACTTTCGCCGAATCAGCGCCGTTGTAAGCTTCGCACCTCAGTTTAAAACAGCCGTCCGAAACTGCCGTGATCTCTGCTCTAATGCCATCCACGCTTACTGTTGCAAGCTTTGTTTCTTTTCCTTTTCTGTTGAGCACACTGAATTTAAGATCCTGCGCAGATGCACTTGCAGGGAAGATTTTCGCCGTAACAACAGTTGTCTTCACATCAGGACTTAAATTCTGTCCCCTTTCGGAAAAGAGCTTGATAGCCCTAATATCTGTCTTTTGCGACAGCTCCGCATCAACCTTAACAGGCGCACCTTCCTTGTCTGCCTTTACAATCGCAAGAAGTTTTCCGCCAAAAAGTCTTCCGGTATCGGATTGGTATCTGTCATAATCGGTACTGTCACCGTTATCAAGCCCGATCAGCTTTCCGCCTTTTACAGAAACATGCACATAATTATTTGCATTTTCTACAGGATTGCCGTCAGCATCAAAAGCACTTATCTCCGCAAAAACAAGATCGCCGAATGTATTCTCCGCATCTGCCTTTATTTTGAGCGAAGAAACATCTCCGAAGGATTTCCTTTCATCCCTTGCGATTATGTTGCCCACCTCATCATATGCCACTGCTTCAAGCGTTCCCATTTCATATATCACACTGTAATCAGCCATGATATGATTTCCGCTTCCGGGTTTATTGCTAAGTTCCTGTGCGCCAAGGCTCTTTCCGTTTAAAAACAGCTCCACCTTGCAGCAATTGCTCGCCACCCTGACATCAATGCGCTGACCTTCGTTAAAATCCCAGTACGGAAATACATGTACAAAAGGATTCTTCTCACAGCTCACCCACGCCGATTTCCATACATAATAAGCATCCTTGTTAAATCCCGCAGTATCAACAAGTCCAAAGTATGAATTCTTGGTCTGATAAGGCGTAGGCTCGCCGATATAGTCATAACCCGTCCAGACAAACTGACCAAGTGAGTACTTTATATCCCTGTCATTGCAGATTGCATACTCAAAGCTCTCAGCACCCCAGCCGGTCGTACTGTTTCCAAGAGACGAGCACTGAAGATCCGTATCCATCAATATCTTTTCACCAAGCGGGAAATGATATACGTTTCTGCTCTGAACCAGAGAACAAGTCTCACTTCCGTATATTATCCAGTCGGGATGCTTCTCGTGATGTTTCTCATACAGTCTCTCTGCATAGTTATAGCCTACAACTTCCAGCTCATCTGCACATTTCTGGGCGTTTTCCCACGGCATATAATTAGAACCCGATGTAACAAGGGCATTCTTTAAAGGATCAAATTTTCTGACGAGCCCTCTGAGCTCTTTTGTTATCTCCATACCGCGCTCTGACGCATGAGTGTCATATATTTCATTTCCGATACTCCACATGAGAACACTCACATGGTTTCTGTCGCGCTTTACCCAGCTCTCCGCATCTTTCTCATGCCACTCTTCCCAGAACTGTGCATAGTCGTACTCGGTCTTTGCTTTCTCCCACATATCAAATGCTTCCGAAATGACAAAAAAGCCCATCTCGTCTGCAAGATCAAGAAGTTCCGGAGCATATACATTGTGTGTAAGCCTGATCGCATTTACACCAAGTTCCTTAAATTGGCATAGTCGTCTTCTCATCGCATTTTTATTAAAAGCAACTCCGAGAGCGCCCAGATCGTGGTGTATGCAAACGCCTTGAAGCTTGGTATGCTCTCCGTTTACAAAAAAGCCTTCCGCCGAATCGAGCTTTAAATCTTTAAAGCCGATATTGATTTTTTTCTTCTGAATACACCTTCCATCTATCGATAATATAACTTCAAGTTTATAAAGGTTAGGATTCTCAGGGCTCCATAATTTGGGATTTTTTATGGAAAAAGAAATCTCTTTTTCGCCGATTGAATCTATCTGTTTAGACAATGCACACGTTTTATCTTCGGCGCCTACATTCCCCCGTCCGAACGACTCAACTTCACCGTCTGCCTGTCCGAATAAGTCAACTT
This sequence comes from Butyrivibrio hungatei NK4A153, assembly GCF_000424465.1. Taxonomy (GTDB): domain Bacteria; phylum Bacillota; class Clostridia; order Lachnospirales; family Lachnospiraceae; genus Butyrivibrio; species Butyrivibrio hungatei_A. Next base: position 91,910 of record NZ_KE384195.1, read on the forward strand.
CACTGTTTTCCGATCCGATTAAATCAACTTCTCTGTTTTCATCATCAAATAACCTATACAGCACTTCTGCTTTTCCGGCCTTTGTTCCCAAAATTTCCGCCTGTAATGTAAGTTTGTAGTCTTTTCCCATTTTCTTGGAATGAACATAAATGCCATTCTCCGGTATATATGTGTCATTAAGCTCATCTATCCATATATTTCTGTAAATACCGGCGCCAGAGTACCATCTGGAGCTTGGATACCTGCATCTAACACCTACATATATATCATTCTCGCCTTTTTTCACATAATCGGAGACATCAAGCACAAACTGCGTATATCCATTCTTCCACTCTCCGGCTTCCTGACCGTTTATGTACACGATGCTGTCCATGTAGATGCCGTCAAATATAAGAAATGTCTTTTTATCCGGCTCCGAAACTTCAAATCTATTGCAATACCATCCGGTATTGGTAGCATACAGATTATGTGGATCCTCGATCATCCAATCATGCGGAATCAATACATCTGTAAATTTATCCGCACTCTTTACTGCAGTCTCGTATCCGGTGCCATATTCAGACTTCCAAAACTTCCAGCCATCGTTAAAGAGTCTCTTCATACACTTGTCTCCTTTTATCCAAAAAACGTAATTCGTCGATCATTTAATCATACACTAAGTATAACTTTTTTTCGACCTTAATTGTGCTGACACGCTATGGATGCGACTCTTTATTCTCTCAGATATATCCCATACCGGATTTTATGACGTTTGTCTTCTCTTCTCCTATAAGTCTGTCAAGTAGCTCAAATGCAACCTGCGGAGCAGTCTGCTGGCAGTACGATGTTATGATATTGTCGTCGATCACGACAGGTTCATTTATCACAGTCACACCGAATCCCGCGAGTTTCTTCTGCCTGTAAGCATCACACAGATGATATGTTGTACCTTTTCTTCCCGCAAGTGCGCCGCTCTTTCCTATAGGAAGTGCACCGACGCAAACACTCGCGATGGTCTTCTTTCTATCATTGAACTTACGAATAAGTTCAAGAAATCTCTCATCATAAGCTTCTTCAAAAAAACCGTAATTATGATCCCCGCCCGGAATTGCGAGCGCATCATAATCACTTACATCTATCTCGTTTATCAGCTTATCAACTTTTATCTGCGTTCCCCAAAATGCGCTTGAAACCTCACGTTCATATCCACATATCTCAAGCTCAATATCATATCCATACTCGCTCTTTGCCCAGCCCGCCACATCGTAAAACGGTGCAAACTCAAGCATTTCAAAGCCCTTACAACAAAACAGTAATATTTTCATCTTTCGCTCCTGTCAATCTGTAACTTGTTCCAGCTTGAAAACTACAGGCCTTGTACCGTCTGTGCAGCATAAAACCTTTGTTTTGGGATTCTTATACCAATCGCTGATTATATTATTTCCACTCATCAAAGCACATAACGAAGAATAAATATCAAGCCATGCAACAGGGCAAAAACCTTCCGGCATTACAGCTCCGCCTTCATAATAAAACTCATTTCCAACTTCAAGCACAGGACATGCGCCTGCTTCTTTTCCATCTACTAAATACTCTTCGGCAAGATCCCCGTAAAACTCTTTCCTGATCACAGTAATTTTTACTCTCATACCTAAAAAATTTCTCCTCCGTTACCACATATACCTGAAAACTTTCTCTCTCGTTACCACATCCAGAATATTGTTCCTTCAGACTTGGTTAAGCCAAGTTTTTTCTGAAGTTCAAGTGATGCTGTGTTGTCAACGACAACTTGTCCGAAAGGAATATACCCCTTTTCGAGAGTTCTTCGTATCATCTCTATCTCAAGAGCTGTGCCGTACCCCTTTCTTCTGTGTTCCTGTAACACCTGTAAGAGTCCAACACTACCTTCCATGTGCTCTCCTATAAATCCGACAGGACTACTGTTCTCATACCCCATAACGATATTGCCACGCTCAATAAGCTCTTTCAGCTCTTCTTTACTCACAAGGCCATACTCTCTTGAAATAAGAGGAAAATCTTCCATTGTTGCCGTTTTGTATTCGAGCACATCATCCGCTTTAGGTGGCTCTTTTGATAAGAACGCCATCTGATAACACTCCATGATATTCTCATAACCAAACTTATCAGCAACACTCCTGCCAAGCTCCGCGCTGGATATCATTATAAGAGGCTTTGTTTCACCATTATTTTGCTTCGTTTCACCAATATTTTGCTTTGCATCATCAATGTTTTGCTTCAAAATCTCCATTCCTTTTGAAACATCATCGCAGGCCAGCATTAGAGCCTTGCTTCTCGTATCCTTAAGCAGTATTGCGTCATCTGTCTTTTCAATTATCTGTGCCGTTCCGCGCTTTATAACGCGATCTATATTCAAGTTTTCAATTGCAGTTAAATCCACACGTCAATCCCCTTTTACTTTACTCGTATAATTTCAATTCTTTTATAGCACTCAAAAAAGCCTCTTCATCCTATCTAGAAGCACTTTAGCAATCACACTTCTGCTTCATGAGCATTAATCCATTTTTTCATCTCTGCTTCAAACTCGTAATCACTTCTATTTTCTACAGCCTTTATTATGCTTGGTGTAATCATATCATCCTGTATTTCTTTGATAACATGCCAGTTCTCTTTAATTGCTTTTATAATAAACTCATCACTGACTATTTCAGCAGGTACTTTCTTAAAATAACTTCGATTTTTACTTATAGCTGCCAAGTATACTTCTTCATTAAGATAACTTTCTGGAACTTCTTTTAAATTTTTTAATGACAATCGAACAGTATTTGCATAATACCTACTTGTTCTATATTCTTCAGGAACTATCTCTGGCTCATACAATCCCATTTTTTCATATACTTCCTGTGTTATTTGCGACTTATCCAGATACTTAAAACAATCAGGTAGCGTTTCGTTTATAACAAAAGTTCCGATGTATTCTTTAGGAATTGATAAAAAGAGTAAGCCTTTTCGGATATAGCACAAAATAGTTTCCCAATAGTCCTCAGAACATATTATGGTCTTCCAGTTCTCTCTCGGAATCAAGTTCAGATAATCAAGAACTACCTCATCCGAGTAATCACTCCATTTTTTCCATGAATCACAAGGCGTATTTAATATCGCAGACTCAAAAAGATCAATCCTTATGCCTGCCATGCATACTTCAGGGGTTCTAAATTTTTCCGGTACGATGCTTAATAATTTCGAATTTCCCGCAACTGCCCACAGGCATGTTCCAAGATCAGTATTGCCATCTCTATATGCAACATCATCATTTAATTGATTAATAGCCTCTTCCATACGCGAAGCATATTTCTTCTCACCCAAACATGCATTTACATCAAGTTTCTTCGGGAAAACAGTTCTTTTAATCTTTTTTACCTGCTCTATGCTTTTATACTCTATAAAAGACTCATTCCAATCTCTAAGAACATTGTTGGTAAATAGTCGTTCAATATTCTTTATTTTTCTTGAAAGTCCATATAAGCTATATTCTGACGTATCAACGGAATTTATTTCTTTATCTTCAGATATTCCATTGTAAATAGCTAAAGGCTTAAGACATTCCTCTTTTTCTTGTTTATAAGTGCTTAAAGCCTTCTTATTTTCAGTAGTAGAAAGATATCCTTCAAACGAGTCATATTCTTTAACCATTCCAAAATAAGGTGAATAATAAATTGTAATTGTTCCATCAGGATTTAGCATGATATGATTATAAAAATCTAAATCGATTATCGCTCCATGTATTGTTCCATCTAATCCCAAACGTTTTACAGCCGCGGATATCTTCTCTTCCGCAGCTCTATAAGGCAGTAACGATAACATATACCTATAGACAACAACCGTAAAATTCTGATAAAAATACTGTATATCTGAACAATGGCTAATTTTTTTGCATTTCGAACCATAGCATATATATGCACCATTATTTTCATCCATAATAAAAAAGCCATAAAACCCGCTCTTCTTTATCATATAGAACTTTGCCTGGTTCTTCTTGAGCTGTTTTTTTATTAAAGATACACTGTCTGATCCTTCTCCACAATACTGTAAGAATAAAATATACCTATCTGGAGTAATCTCATATGCTCCATCTCCATATTGAATAAACGGATTGGCAACAGTGCCGTTAAGAACTTTCTTTAATACAATTTTTGCCTTTTCTTTATATCCAACTTGGTTATTTGCATACAAATGGTATCCATCTTTAACATAAAGCTCATTTCTATGATTGTGCCCATTAAAATACAGGCAATTTTTTTTCATACTTTTCTTATAATCCGGCATCCAACAATGTAACGGATAATGCGTTAGAACTATGATAGGCGCCCCAGCCGTAATAGGATTATTCAATGCCCTTTCATATACTGATAAAAAAATCTCTGACTGGTGTATTTCCTCTTTTCTAGATAACGAACGAGGTCCAATTATATGCTCGCAATTATAGTATTCTTCATACTTTGCAAAGCCGGTCCCTCCAACCAACATAATATTATCCTTTCGCAAATCTCCAAGTTTCACGACTTTATATTCGTTTGTTAATAGCGTGATACCTATAGATTCAAACATTCTTCTATACGCCAAATCAGCCTCATCTATCATATCAAATTCTGAATACTCGTGATTTCCCATAACTGCGAATATGGGAACATGACTATTCTTATTAAGCTTCTTGCATGAATCAACAAACAATGTATAAAAACGAGTAGATAAATCAAGCGTATTTGCGATATCTCCACCAAATACAACCAAATAATCACCTTTATTATTTTTAATTCTATTTTTTAAATCCGAAGGCATAATCGAACTTACTATATCTTGTAGTGATGATAACCTATCATCATCTTTCAAATGCCATTCTAAATGAATATCTGTTATATAATAAATCGCGCATAATCCAACTAACTGTGCTTTTGAAAAAGCCTCTTCGTGAACATACTTATTTAGTTCCGCAGGTAAATTCTTTTCAACCTTTATCAAATCAGTAGAATAACTCTGTGATATCTCAACTTCCTTGACATAACTATCCTCATTGTCCCGTAACTCTGCAAACAAGCCATAATAATAAGTACTTATAGTCTTGGCTTTATCCTCTTTCTCTTCTGAATATGGCCATACACATTTATTATTTCCGTAAATATCAAAATGCTCCGCTAACTCTTTTACTCTATCTGTATTTTCTCCCTCAGCGTTCTCATATGATACCGCTGTATCAAAGGAATAACCAATATATTTTTCAGCAACGCTTTTAAAAGTAGCATCATTTATAGCAGATACATCTAATACCTTTTCTTCCTGATCATACAAAGAATAAATTCCAAGACGTTCTGGCTCAAAATCATTATCATGTTTGCAGATAATATACATAACGATAAGCGACATAACAAACTCATCATCAAGATTATAGGGACCTGTATTTCCCTCAAAAAGCCATAACGTATCATTGATCAAATAAAATTCATAAACAAAAGATACATCATAATACTTACTTTTATAATCATCACTTTCCGAGATTATTCTATTCCATCCTGCTTTGCTAACATATCTATTCGATGGAATTTCCCCATACTTGTTTTGAAAAGCGTCCAATCCGCTTATAACATATTTTGCAAATTTCTTTTGAACGATATCACAATCATTAAAACGAAAAGCATTCTCTTTACGATAATCACAATAGATATCTTTCAATAACGCGGATGTTATTTCTTCATTCTTTATAAAATCCCTTCCTTTTTGCACCAAGCATAACTTACTAACAAGTTTTCGAGCTCTTTGCCGATTATACTTATTTTCACTTTTCTCATTAACAACATCCCAAATAGTTAGCATAGTAAAAAGCCTCCTACTATATGACATATCACTTGATTCCAAAAAAGAGCCCTTGCACAAAAGCTCCTAATATCATTAAATTACCTTATTCCATTGTTTTTCAAATTAGATGTATGTGACTCAATTATGTTAAAAATGTATCTTGCAACATGCTTTAGTTAATATGGCAACAAACACGAAAAGAATCTGGCTTTTCTTCATATTCTGTATCACCACTTCATAGAAAGAACACTAATATTCACTATTATTTTATCATAATATCATTCTTATTTTACTTAATCATATGCATTCTACGCCAACGCATGGTCATTAGCATCATCATCCAGAATTTGCTGTATGCAAGTGGCATCATGCTGCTATATAGGAAGTTCATTTTAGTATTATCGTTCTGCTACTTCTTGTAAAATAAACTACCTCTTTCATTAGCTGTTGAATAGTGGCAGACTCTATCATTGTTGTTCTGCCACTATTCAACAGCTCCAAATCTTTGTTCCACCCGGATTCTTATAGAAAACAGAAAAAGTGACTAAATCGTTTCAAAGTTCTTCATTTAGTCACTCTTTACACAAAAAATTCCTGAATAAAGCAGAAAAAAGTGACTAAATTGCTCCAAAGTTCTTCATTTAGTCACTCTTCACACAAAAGATCTTAAAAACAGAGCTAAAAAAGTGACTAAATCAGCATCTTCTGCTGTTTTTAGTCACTTTTCTCTCCGTAAATATATCTCTTAAATACCCTTTATCAAATACCGTCTCTACAATCGAGAAATGTTCTCTACTTAAATACCTTCTATAATTCAGAAGCGGCATTCTCTGCTTAAACACATTCTCTTTAACGTCTTCATCTTGCCGCTGCCTTAAGCGCCGCCACAACTTCAGCCTCCGTAGAAAGCGCAAGCACTTCCTTAGCCAAAGCATCCGCATCGGCCTTTGACCACTTCGAGATGATGCTGCGCGCGGTCAGTACAAGTACTGAGTTCACGCTGTACTCATCGAGCCCGAAGGAGATAAGGAGCGGTATCATCAGCGGATCTGCTGCCGCCTCACCGCACATTCCCACCGGAATTCCTACTGCCTTTCCGGCTTCGATTATATTCTTTATCGAGCGAAGAACCGCAGGCTGGAATGCGGAATAAAGATATGCAACCTTTGCATTTCCGCGGTCGACACTCATTGTATACTGCGTAAGGTCGTTTGTTCCTATAGAAAAGAAATCCGCTTCTTTTGCGAGCATATCGGCTATGAGCGAAGCTGCCGCCGTCTCGACCATGCATCCGACTTCTATCTTCTCATCAAAAGCAATATTCTCAGAAGAAAGCTCTTTCTTGCACTCTTCAACAAGCGCCTTCACTGCACGGATCTCATCGACACAGGTAACAAGCGGAACCATGATCTTTGCCTTACCAAATGCACTTGCGCGAAGGATTCCGCGAAGCTGCGTCTTATAAATTTCCGGATTTGCAAGACAATAGCGCACCGCCCTGTATCCAAGGAAAGGATTGTCCTCTTTCTCAAGTCCCAGATACGGAATCTCTTTATCTCCACCTATATCAAGAGTACGGATGATAACCGTCTTACCGTTCATGATCTCAATCGCTTCTTTGTATGCTTCAAACTGTTCATCCTCGGAAGGAAGATGAGACTTGTCCATGAACAAAAATTCCGAGCGGAAAAGACCTATACCTTCCCCGTCGCATTCTATAGCCTTCTTTGCATCCTTAGGCGTACCTATATTGCAGAAAAGCTCTACCTTCATGCCGTCAGCCGTAAGAGTTTCTTTCCCCCTGAAACTCTCAAGTTCAGCCTGCGCGCGTATAAATTCTTCCCTCTTGATAACATATTTTGAAACTATCTCCCCGTCAGGATTAATATATACAACGCCTTCTGTGCCATCGACAACGGCGGTATCTTTATCTTTTACCTGTTCCGTTATATCGGGAACCGAAAGAACGGCAGGAATCTCAAGTGCTCTTGCAAGAATGGCTGAATGTGAGGTCTTTCCGCCAACTTCCGTGATAATGCCTACAACATTCTCTTTAACTATCTGTGAAGTCATTGAAGGAGTAAGGTCATGAGCAACAAGCACAGTACCCTGCGGCACTTTGCTTATATCAACATCTTCTATTCCAAGAAGTTCTTTCAAAAGACCTGTTTTCACATCGGAAATATCAGATGCACGCTGGCGCATCATATCATCTTCCATTTTGGAAAACATACCTATGAACATATCGCACACAGCAGTGACTGCTGCCTCGGCGCACTGTCCCGCATCGATCATCTTGTTCATCTCACCCGACATAGCGGGATCGGCGATCATTGCTATATGACCTTCCATAATCTCAGCTTCTTTGGCCCCGATAGTTTTCCTTATATTATCGGCCATAGCGGATGTTTTAACTTTTAAAACCTCCACAGCCGCTCCAAGTCTGTTTTTTTCTGCTTCTGTATCTTCAATATGTTTAGCTTCAAATGACAGATCATAATCTGTTATAAGACAGATACTGCCAATGCCAATTCCTCTTGATGCTTCTATGCCTTTATACATAGATAATGACCTCCCGTAAAAGATTTCCTTTGCTTCAATCTCCGAGACCGCTCTCAATAAGCTCAACCGCTTTTGCAAGTGCTTCCTCTTCATCAGGACCGTCGCAGGTAACCTCAACTTCGGCACCACACTTGATGCATGCCGCCATAAGCATCATGACACTCTTTCCGTCATACTTTGAGCCGTTAATGCAAAGATTTATTTCTGATGAAAAATGCATCATAGCCTGACTGAAAACTGTCGCAGGACGCATATGCATTCCCTGTTCATTTACGATCTTTACTGTTCTTGAAACCATTACACTTTTTCTCCTTTTATGAATTACGATGCAGGTGCCAAAAAATATTTTCCGACACCTACATCACATGATTTTTTATTCTTCAACTGTCTTTTTCAATACACCAAGCATAAGGCAGCTTACAACCGCACCTGCTGCAAGTGCAACAAGATAAAGTGCCCAGTTTCCTACTACAGGGAATACAAAGATTCCGCCGTGAGGTGCCATAAGTGTGCACTTAAATGCCATTGAAAGAGCTCCGGCAACACCCGATCCAACCATAAGTGAAGGAATTACACGGATAGGATCTGCTGCCGCATAAGGAATAGCACCCTCTGTGATGAAACAGAATCCCATGATAAAGTTTACGGGACCTGCTTTTCTCTCTGCTACTGTAAACTTCTTAGGGAAGATAAGTGTAGCAAGAGCGATCGCGATAGGAGGAACCATACCGCCTACCATAACTGCTGCCATGATCATCCATCCTGTCTCATTCTGCTGTGCAAGAGCTGCCGTACCAAATACATATGCTGCCTTGTTAAGAGGACCACCCATATCTGTTGCCATCATAGCTCCAAGAAGAATGCCAAGTGCGATGATTGAACCGCTGCTCATTCCTGTAAGTACGCCTGAAATCCAGTTATTAAGCGCACCGACTATAGGATTGATAGCGCACATAACAAGACCGATCATCGTAATACCCGCAAGAGGATATATAAGAACAGGCTTTATTCCTTCAAGTGACTGAGGAAGCTTGTTACATATCTTTTCAAGCCATAGAACAAGATAACCTGATACAAAACCTGCTACCAACGCTCCGAGGAATGCAGAAGGTATATCTCCTCCGGGATTTGCAAATGTTGCACCGGTTGATGCAAGATATCCGCCGACAAAGCCGACTGCAAGACCCGGTCTGTCAGCTATCGACATTGCTATAAATCCCGCAAGTATCGGAAGCATAAATCCAAATGCTGCTCCGCCTATTGTCTTAAACCATGCAGCTACAGGTGTGTTTGTACCGAAGTTGCTCGGATCGATTGAATAATCATCAAGCAAAAATGCGATAGCTATAAGAATACCGCCACCTATAACGAACGGAAGCATATGTGATACGCCGTTCATTAGATGCTTGTAAAGCTTACGGCCAAGCGACTCATTTACTGCGTCTTCTTTTCTTGTAACTGCTCCCGTGTGATGATATACGGAAGCGCTGTCAACTTTCTCAAACAGCTTTTCGGGTTCGTGGATGGCTTCCTTCGTTGATGCCATAACTACCTTCTTACCGTCAAACTGTCCCATATCTATATTTTTGTCACATGCAACGATTACCGCATCTGCCTCAGCGATCTCTTTTGCTGTAAGAGGATCTTTTGCTCCGCCCGATCCGTCTTTTTCAACTCTGAAAGTAATTCCGAGCTCTTTTGCTTTAAGCTCAAGTGCCTCAGCAGCCATAAATGTATGTGCAATACCTGTAGGACAAGCTGTAACCGCTACGATCTTCTTTCCTGCTTTAGAAGGTGCTTCAGACTTAACCGCTCCATTCTCAGCATCTTTTTCTGTTTCCTTGGAATCAATAAGTTTAAGGAACTCGTCAACCGATTTGGCATCCACAAGTTTCTTGCAGAACTCTGTGTCCATAAGCATTCCCATAAGCTTTGCAAGTACCTCGAGATGTGTATCTGCGCCATTTTCAGGTGCAGCGATCATGAACAAAAGATTGCTCGGCTTACCGTCGAGTGCTTTGTAATCCACGCCCTTGGGACATGTGATTGCAACAAGTCCTGCCTTATTTACAGATGCAGATTTGCCGTGCGGAACCGCGATTCCGTTTCCGATTGCCGTTGAGCCCTTAGACTCACGTTCAAGGATAGCTTTCTTAAATCCTGCTACATCCTTAAGATTTCCGACTGACTCATGAAGTGCGATAAGTTGGTCTATTGCCTCATTCTGATTAGACAATTTAACCTGAAGCTTGATCCCCCTGGGATCGATAAACTCTGTAATTCTCATAATACCCTCCTAAAACAACAAATTACATGTTTAAAGTTCCTTAAAAACCTTCTCTATATCTGCAGCTGTTGCAAGGCCATCCGAAAATGCCGTTGCAGAACCTGCAGCCGTTCCCATTTTAAGTGCAGTCTCATAGTCCTTAGTCTTCAAATATCCTGCTACAAAACCTGCTACCATCGAATCTCCCGCACCTACCGAATTCCTTACTGTTCCTTTTGGAACTCCGATGCGATATTTCAAGCCGTTTTCATCAACCAGCATCGCTCCGTCACCTGCCATTGAGATAAGAACATTTCTTGCTCCCATCTGCTGAAGACGGACCGCGCCTTCATATATCTCATCATCCGTTTCAAGTGTCTTTCCTATGATCTCGCCAAGTTCAAAATTGTTTGGCTTAATAAGGAACGGATGATACTTAAGAACATTTGTGAGCAGATCCTTCGTCGCATCCACAACAAACTCTATTCCTTTTCCGTCGAGCATAGAAAGAATCCTTTCATATACATCATCAGGAAGCGAGCTTGGAATAGATCCCGCCAGGATAAGAAGATCGCCTTCTTTCAAGTGTGAGAGCTTGTCAAAAAGCTCTTTTTGCGACTCTTCATCAATCTTCGGTCCCTGAGCGTTTATCTCTGTTTCAGCTACTGCCTTAATCTTGACATTGACACGGGAGATTCCTTCCTTAAGTTCGATAAAATCAGTATCAATGCCTGCTGCCTTAACGCCTTCATCGATGGCGCGTCCTATGAAGCCTGCCACAAATCCTAAAGCCGTACTCTTAAATCCAAGTTCCGACAATACCATGGATACATTTATGCCCTTCCCGCCATAGTAGTACTCTTCACTTGTTGAACGATTCGTCATGCCGGGAAGCAATTCCTTATCCATTCTTACTACATAATCAAGCGCCGGGTTAAAAGTAACCGTATAAATCATCAATAATCCTCCATCTTTACTTGCAACACCTATGGTATAAGTACCTCTGTATGATTCACATACTCTTTTGCCGTAAGTCTGTCTGTAATAATGCTGCATTCTTTTATGTCCGCAAAAGTCACGGAGTTGACCTTGTTGAACTTGGTATGATCTGCAAGTACATACGACCTGTATGCATGTTTAATCGCTGCCGTCTTGATCATCGCCTCGTCAACATCCGGTGTTGTGAAACCTGCGTGAACTGAAATTCCGTTCGTACCCATGAAAGCTTTCGTAAAGTGATATTTGCGGATAAACTCCACACAATCGGTTCCGACTGCCGCTTCCGTTGAAGCCTTGAGCCTTCCGCCGATCATCGTGGTCTCAAATCCCTTGTCCATAAGACGCTTTGCATGAACAACACCGTTTGTGATGTACTTCGCATTGTTATTGGTCAGATAATCGATCATCGCAAGAGTTGTCGTGCCCGCGTCAATATAAACAAAATCATCATCCTCAATGAGATCGGCAGCAAACTTACTTATGCTGTCTTTTTCCTCTACATTCTTCCGGGCTTTCATCTTAACCGCGTCTTCCTTGGTATCTACATCCCTCGAAGACAATGCGGTCGCACCTCCAAACACCTTGATCAGTTTACGTGAGCGATCAAGTGCGCTTATATCACGGCGTATGGTTGCTGCAGATGTATCCAAAAGCTCGATCAGTTCATTTACGGAAACTGCCTTCTTTTCATTTATAATCTCAACAATACGTGCTCTTCTCTCTTCAGTCAGCATTCAAAATCTCCTTGAGCAAAAATGTTAATTTGTGATTTCTTGATTAAAATATAGCACTCAAAAAATCAATTTGCAATCATATCCAATCATAAATAATCACAAATAATCATTTTCGTTCAAACTATACATTTTTGTACTTGCCTTTTTGTTAATTTTTGATTGAGTATTTTTCACTCATATTTTTTGCGCATAAAATAAAGCACTCAAAAAGAGCAGTCATTCCGGAAACCACCGAAACAACTGCCCTTTTTATGCCATTTTTTTATTTAACTACCAACTTTATTCTTCAGCATTGGCTGCCGCAACCTTATCGGCTCTTGCCTCAACCTCTTTTGCCTGAACATCCGAAGGAGCCTGCTCATATCTGTTAAACGAATACTCGTACTCTCCGCTTCCGCCCGTCATTGAACGAAGCTGTGTGCAATATCCGTAGAGCTCCATCTGTGGAACCTCGGCCTCGATAACCTGTTTACCGGTAAGCGAAGGATTCATTCCGAGCACTCTTCCTCTTCTCTTGTTAAGATCTCCCATTACGTCACCCGTGTAGTTCTCGGGAACAGTAACTTTAAGAGATACTATGGGTTCAAGAAGAACAGGTGTCGCATCCATGAAGCCTTTTTTGAAGGCATTGGAAGCTGCTACCTTAAACGCCATCTCGGACGAATCAACAGGGTGATACGATCCGTCATATAGAGTTGCCTTAACACCGACAACGGGATATGCGGCAAGAGGTCCTCTCTGAACCGACTCCGCAATTCCTTTTTCAACAGCGGGGAAGAAGTTCTTAGGAACAGCTCCGCCGACAACTTCCTGATCGAATGTATAAGGAACCGTCGGATCTCCCAAAGGAGCAAAGCGCATCTTAACATGTCCGTACTGTCCGTGTCCGCCGGTCTGCTTCTTATATTTATATTCCACATCGGAATTCTTTCTTATCGTCTCTCTAAATGCAACCTTGGGTTTAGTGAGGTCTATTGCAACCTTATATACATCCTTTAACTTATTCTGGATAACCTCAAGGTGCATATCGCCCATTCCATAAAGAAGCGTCTGACGATTCTCGGCGTCATTGACAACCTTGACGGTCTGATCTTCCGCAGCAATCTTGGCAAGAGACTGCGCGATCTTATCAATATCGCTCTTATTCTGGGCATGATATCTCATAACCGTGTACGGCTGTGAAATATCCATCTTTGCATACTGTATGGGTGTTCCCTTGGTAGAAAGAGTATCTCCCGTCGCAACATCGATCTTCTGAAGTGCGCCAAGGTCACCCGCATGAAGCTCCGATACTTCTGTTGTCTTATTTCCCTGAAGCACATAGAGCTTACCTATCTTAAGTTCCATATCCTTATCCGCAACGAACATCACATCGTCGGGTTTAAGAACGCCCGATCTTACCTTTATAAGTGAGTACTTACCTATGAAAGGATCGATCATTGTCTTAAATACAAAAGCTGTCTTTGGCTTGGAGAAGTCAAAGTCCGCTTCAAAAATCTCATTTGTATTGGTGTTGATACCTGCCATCTTGCGGTTCTCAGGGCTTGGCATGTACTTAACGATATCGTCAAGAAGTGTGTAGATACCCTGGCAGAGCGTACTTGAACCCATCTCGATGGGAACAATACTTCCGTCGCACACATTAGTCCTTACCGCTGCTCTTATCTCAGACTCAGAGAAAGTTTCACCATTAAAGTATCTTTCCATAAATTCTTCCGAAGTCTCAGCTACGGTCTCAATTAGAGTATCTCTGCATATCTTAAGGTTTTGCTGATTGTAATCGGGAACTTCGCACTCAACAACTTCTTTTCCCGACCACTTGAAACCTTTCTCCTGAATAACATTAACGTATCCTACGAACTTCTCGTTCTCACGGATAGGCAGGTTAAAAGGAGCCATCTTCTTGCCGTACTTATCGGTCATATCCTGCACAACCTGTCTGTAGGAGACATCATCTATATCCATATCGGAAACAAATACCATGCGGGGAATCTTGTACTTTTCGCATAGTTCCCATGCTTTTTCTGTTCCGACTTCAATTCCGGCTTTTCCCGAAACGACGATAATTGCAGCATCCGCTACACTGATTGCTTCCTCAACCTCCCCGACAAAATCAAAAAATCCGGGAGTATCCAAAAGGTTGATCTTGTGTCCGTCCCACTCGAGAGGAATTGCCGATGTGCTTATAGAAATATGCCTCTTCTGCTCCTCCTTATCAAAATCACTCAGAGTATTTCCATCCTCCACAGTCCCCATCCTTGATGTAATACCGGCAAGATAAGCCATTGCTTCAGCTAAGGTTGTCTTTCCGGCTCCACCATGTCCGAGCAGTACCACGTTACGAATCTTATCAGTTGTGTAAACGTTCATATCTTATCCTCCAGTCGCTCAAATTTGGGTATTATGTACGAGATATGATACAGATCCCCAAAGACTTATAAGAATATTTTACTAAAAACATGTACTCAAAACAAGTATTCTAAGCGATTATGCACAAAAGTTGCTTCATGTTTTTCAATCTCTTATAGTAAGCCTTCATAATTGATTTTCGCACATTAAAGTGTTATAGTTTTTTCACAAGAATACATGATTTTAGGGGGTTCTACCTTTTATGAACAATATGACCTATGGTTTTATAGGCCTCGGGCTTATCGGCGGATCGATTGCCAGGGCGATAAAGGAAAATGAGCCGTCTTCAAAGATAATCGCATACACTCCGCACAGAGAAACCGTGGACACCGCTCATGCCGAAGGGATAATCGACGCTCCCCTTTATGAGATCGGCGCAGAATTCAGCGATTGCGATTATATCTTTTTGTGCGCTCCCGTTGAGTGCAACAATGATAACATCCAAAAGCTCCTTCCTTTTTTGAATAAGAAGACAACACTTACCGATATCGGAAGTGTCAAGAACGGAATACATGAGAAGATAAAAGAGCTCGGGCTCGAGGATCAGTTTATCGGCGGCCACCCAATGGCAGGTACCGAGAGGATAGGATTTAACAACTCGAAATCTTCTCTTTTGCAAAACGCTTATTACATTCTGACCAAGACAAGCGTCACTGATGAAGACAGGATAAAAAGATATTATGACCTCGTTAAGATGATCGGCGCGATCCCGCTTGTTGTGGAATACAGACAGCACGACTACATCACGGCTGCAATAAGTCACGTTCCGCATGTGATCTCCGCTTCGCTCGTCAACCTTGTAAAAGACAACGATTCGGAAGATGAGCTTATGAAGACGATCGCCGCGGGCGGATTTAAGGACATAACCAGAATATCTTCATCTTCTCCCGTTATGTGGCAGCAAATCTGCACTACAAACGCAGCGAATATCTCGGATCTTTTATCCAAATACATCGATTCTCTGTACGATATCAAACTTGCGATCGATGAAAAAGACAGCGAGAAACTCTTCGAATTCTTCTCAAAAGCAAGAGAATACAGAGAGTCATTTATAACAACATCAAGCGGGCCTATCCAGAAGGTTTACGCGATCAAAGTCGAGATTGACGATCATCCGGGCAGACTTGCCAAGGTTGCGACTCTTCTATCCGACAATGAGATAAACATCAAAAACATCGGTATCGTGCACAACAGGGAATACGAGCGCGGTACACTCAGAATCGAGCTCCACGATCAGGACGGCCTTGATAAAGCAGGCAAAGTTCTTGAAAAAAACGGTTATAACATCTATCTGTAAAAAACAAGGAGAGAGAGACTTACATGACTACATTAGAAAAAGCCAGAGGTCCATTAAGAGGGGAAGTTACCGTACCGGGTGACAAATCAATATCTCACAGAAGCATTATGTTCGGCGCTCTCGCTGAGGGCGACACAACAATCACGGGATTTCTTGAAAGCGCAGACTGTCTTTCAACCATCGATTGCTTCAGAAAGCTCGGAATATCGATTGACCGCGAAGAGGACGAATACAGAAACGCCAAGAAGATCACCGTTCACGGAAAAGGCCTGCACGGTCTCACCGCTCCCATCGAGACTCTTTATACAGGAAACAGCGGAACAACAACCCGCCTTATGTCAGGCATCCTTGCGGCACAGCCTTTCGATACATCTATCACAGGCGATTCTTCAATTGAGCAGCGCCCGATGAAAAGAGTTATCGATCCGCTCACGCTCATGGGTGCATCCATATCATCAGCCCGTGGAAACGGCTGCGCTCCGCTTAATATCGAAGGTGGAAAAGAGCTTAAGGGCATCGATTACACAAGTCCCGTTGCTTCAGCACAGGTAAAATCAGCGATCATCCTTGCAGGACTTTACGCAGAAGGTGACACGATCGTTCGCGAGCCCGCTCTTTCACGAAATCACACAGAGATAATGCTCTCCGCTTTCGGTGCGGACATCCACAACGAAGTTACGGATCTTGGAACGGCATCTGCCATTCTTCATCCCGGACGCCCGCTTAAAGGAATCGACATCAATGTTCCGGGCGATATT
The DNA here is from genome assembly GCF_000424465.1 of Butyrivibrio hungatei NK4A153. Classification (GTDB taxonomy): domain Bacteria; phylum Bacillota; class Clostridia; order Lachnospirales; family Lachnospiraceae; genus Butyrivibrio; species Butyrivibrio hungatei_A. The sequence goes on from NZ_KE384195.1 coordinate 108,743, forward strand.
TCATCTGCCGCATACTTTATCGCAGCGGCGCTCGTAGTACCCGGTTCAGAACTTCTTATTAAGAACGTCGGTGTCAACAAGACCCGTGCAGGTATAATAAATGTTTTGAAAAAAATGGGAGCAGACATCACTCTCCTTAACGAAGATAATTCTCAGGAATCAAGAGCCGACATCCTTGTAAGATACAGTAAGCTCTGCGGAAACGAAAGCGGCAAGTTCATTATCGGCGGAAAAGACATTCCGACTATGATCGACGAACTTCCCGTAGTTGCAGTTCTTGCAGCAACAGCAGATTGTGAGACTGTTATCCGCGACGCTGCGGAGCTCAAGGTAAAAGAATCAAATCGTATCACTACAGTTGTCGAAAACCTCACGGCAATGGGTTGTGATGCCGAAGCAACAGACGATGGAATGATCATTCGCGGTGGCAAGCCTCTCTTTGGAGCAAACATCAATTGTCACGCCGATCACCGCCTTGCAATGAGCTTTGCGATCGCATCGCTCGTCGCCGAAGGCCCTACGGTCATCCAGGATTCCGAGTGCGTATCAATTTCATACCCGACCTTCTTTGAAGACCTGAAGGCACTGACAAGATAAAAAAGAGTCGCTTGCTTCCTATGATATAAAAATAAGGCTACCACACCTGCTTAGTGTGGTAGCCTTTTATAATATCTAAATTACTCGTTTCCGAAAAGATCTCGTGTATATACCTTATCAACTACATCCTGAAGATCGGGTGTAATTCTGTTTGCGATAATGAAGTCGCACTCTCTCTTGAACTCGTCGAGGTCGCGAACAACCTTTGAGTTAAAGAAGCTGTCTTCTTTGAGGGCGGGTTCGTAAACCACGCACTCGATGCCGCGCGATTTGATTCTCTTCATGATGCCCTGAATCGCAGACTGTCTGAAGTTATCGGAACCTGCTTTCATTGTAAGTCTGTAGACGCCGACCTTCTTGGGGTGAAGTGCCCATACTCTGTCTGCGATGAAATCTTTTCTCGTTCTGTTCGCATCAACGATCGCAGTGATGAGGTTATTCGGAACATCCTCATAGTTTGCGAGAAGCTGCTTGGTATCCTTTGGAAGGCAATATCCACCGTATCCAAAGGAAGGATTGTTGTAGAAATCTCCGATTCTCGGATCGAGGCAGACACCGTCGATTATGTTTCTGGTGTTAAGTCCCCTGACCTCAGCATATGTATCAAGCTCGTTAAAGAATGAAACTCTGAGTGCAAGATATGTATTGGCAAAAAGCTTAACAGACTCTGCCTCTGTCGTATTCATAAGAAGCGCCGGAATGTCTTTTTTCAAAGCTCCCTGAACAAGAAGGCTCTTAAACATTTCTGCCCTCTCCTCAGCTTCCTCTGAATCGGTATCATAACCCACAATAATTCTTGAAGGATAAAGATTATCGTAAAGCGCACGTCCCTCTCTCAGGAACTCGGGTGAAAAAAGAATATGATCCGTTTCATACTCTTCCATCACCGACTCGGTATAACCAACCGGAATCGTTGATTTGATAACAATAAACGCATCCGGATTTTCTCTTCTCACCTTATCAATAACGCTCTTAACAGAAGACGTATCGAAATAATTGAGCTTCTCATCGTAGTTTGTCGGAGTTGAAACAACAACAAACTCTGCATCCCTAACAGCCTGCGCAAGGTCGCAAGTTGCTGTAAGTCTCAAGTTTCCTTTCTTAAGATACTCTTCTATCTCCTTATCAACTATCGGTGAGATTCCCGAATTTATCATCTTAACTTTCTCAGGAACAATATCAACCGCAATAACATCATTGTACTGCGCCAGAAGAACCGACATCGCAAGTCCCACATATCCTGTTCCAACAACAGCTATCTTCATTCTATTTACCTCTGAATTCTCAGTATTTTTCTAAAGTCTTTTAGAGTCAAAACACTCCTGAACCATTTTAATAAAAAAAGGCAGGTAAAGCAAATTGTACGCGACATTATAGCTGCTGTTTCAGAATTTGAACGTCTCCTTAGGGCCAAGGTAAGACGGTGAAGGTTCCTCTCCTGCTTTATGTATCACCAATTTCTGAATAACGAAGTTTGGATCTACCGCATAAACATTGATATCATTGACACCGGCTTTAAGCTTCAGATCTGCTTCGACAACTCGCTTGTTTTCTGTAACAACCAAAGACCAATACGGATTTCCGTCGCCGACAGCAAAATCAGGCTCGATCATATTTATTTTATTTACATCTCCGTCATTCACGCCGATTCCGAAGTATATCACATTATCCCTTGAGTAAGGGTTGCTCGGATTGACATAGAGCTTAACTTTGTAATCGCCCTCTGAAGGAACTTTAACTTTATAAGTAAGCTTTGGATAATCCTTTTTGTCTTTTCCAAAAATAACATCCTGCGGATATGCCTTAACCGCATCAAGGCCTCTGCTGTAATCTTCTATAACTTCAAAACTTCCGCTTACTGAATCGGTTTTATTTGCATAGTCTACAGCATCGATTGAGATATAATTCATCAGCTCAAGCTTACCGGGCCATGTTCTCTTATGAAGCGGTGCATCTATCATCTTCTCGTTCATGTCGAGTGTTTTTCCAAGCCAGTAGAACGTGCCGTCGGCTTTTTCACCGCATCCGATATCGGACAAAGTATTTACCGGAAGCTTAATCACTACGTTTCCATCAGAGCAGTGAATGCATATTTCGGGTGTGACATCGCCCTTTTTGTACTTTTCCCTGTCCAGTCTGATCTTTAAGATCTTGATCGTATTAGGCGCAACAACTCCCTTTTCCTCTGATATAGCAAAGAACTCATTGGGATTTTCAATTTCGTAGCTGCAATCAACTCTTCCCGCAGTTGAAAGTATAAGTTCCGCCTCATCCTTTGAAGGATCGAGGAACGCATCTACAGCACCCACATGTCCTGTCCAGAATTTTCCTTCCGTGTAAAAGTCAGAGCCCTTTACCGAGACTATAAGTCTTTCTTTGTTTGCAGGTTCAAAAGTATGGATCACAGGGTACTTGCATCCTTCTTCGCACCAGTCATTAAATCCTATGTGCTCTGAAAGCCCCATTCCGTACCACTTTCCGTCTTCGATCGTATGAAGTTCATCTACAATCTTTCTGTCATATGCGATGCAATCATCTATTTTCTTTGCAAGAGTCATTGCATAAGTACTTCCCTGTTCCGCAAAAGCATGGTTCAAAGTTGTAAGAAGCCACATCTTCTGAACATTGAGATTTGCGGTAAGCGGAAGCCATATAAGTTCATAGAAAACAAATCTTGTATTGCCTTCAAGGTTATTTAAAAGCTCATCGGCATCCGCCATGAGATTCTCAATTTTTTCAAGCGTATCAAATGTCTCGTTATAAGCAAAAGGCGCATAGACTTTATCATTCATAGCCTCAGTTCTTCTGCTTGAAGTTATCCTTGTATAGCCTTCAAGAAGCTCTGCGCACTTATCCATGTCAGCCGCAGAAAGCTTGCCATCGAAATTCTGCTTAACTATAAGCTTTGTATATTCTTTTGCACTCTTTGGATTAGAAGTTCCATAGCGGTCAAAATCATATGCCAAATCCAGGAAGTATCCCAGAGGATATTCGTTACTGAAGACATCACCGACATTGACAATCCAAAGATCCCTTATACCAAAGTCATAGGCTGTCGTCATCTGCTCCCAGACCTTGGAAAGATGCGATGTATTAAACCATTCAAATGACACCGGAAGACCATGATAATCAAAATGATAGTACATTCCGTATCCGCCCTTATGGCTTCTCATTTCTTCTGTGGGCACGGTCCTTAAATTTCCGTGATTATCATCACAGAGCATAAGTGTTACGCCATCCAATTCAGGATCGCCCATGAGACCTTCCGTATTCTCATCGCCGTAGAAATAGGGTTCTACCTCCTTATAAAGCGCAAGCATTCTCGGAACTTCGTCGAGGTTCTCATTTACATTTTCCCTTATCAGTCTGTTCTGAGTTGAAAGAACTTTCCTTAAAAGATCGATATTATCCTTTAAAGTAGCCTCCGCTCCCATGATAGCGGTATCAGCTTCGCCTCTCATACCGACGGTAATCACATTCTCAAACTTACCGCTTCTCTTAAGACCGTCTTCCCAGAAACGTGTTATACCTTTCTCGTTGGTAAGGAAATTCCATGCATCACCATATATAGAATCCTTGCCCCTAAGGTACTTATACTCTTCTCCCTGTCTTAAGCACGGTTCATGATGGCTCATTCCCATTACCACTCCGAGCTCGTCGGCAAGAATCGCATTCTCAAGTCCCGGACCGTCGTCAGGGAATATAGCTGTCCACATGGCAGGCCACAGATAATTACCCTTAAGTCTTAACAACAGTTCAAAAACATGTTCATATACTTTGGCATTAAAACCGCCGAATCTCTTATTACAGAAATTTCCGAAAGCCGGCCACTCATCATTAATAAAAAATCCTCTAAACTTAACTGATGGCTCTTTTGAGATCATGCAGTAATCAGAAGGAATTTTGAATTCATCTGTTTTAACGGGCTTTACGTCAAGCCAATCGATAAAAGGAGATACACCGAGCATCTCGGAGAGCTTGAACATTCCGTAGATTGCTCCACGCTTATCGCTTCCAACAATAACAAGAGCATCACCTACAACTGTAATCTTATAGACTTCTCTTTTTTCCTCAATATCAGATGTATCAACGCCAAGCCCTGCTATAAGCGCATCGCCGACAGTTCCTACATATATAGGACTTTCTGAAGCCTTTTCCTCATGTACTTGGGGCGCACTTCCAAAAACCGCCTCCATATCGCCGGAAATCTTCGCAGCAATCTTCTTAATGCCGCTCAATGCATCTTTATCATAAATGATCGCATTTCCACCATTTTCAATCTTAGCCCTTGAAATAATAAAATCCATAAATAGTCCATCCTTTTTAGTTGCCTTGTATATATATACAAATTAATTATTTGCATCTTATCACGTAGCATGGCCCTATTCAATGATGAAATCTCCAAAAATCCTGCTTAACTATTCGCTTTCATATAGAACACCGGTATAATTTGCTACCTTAATCCCATATTTTTGTTCCTCAGTGAATCCATATTGAAGTTGTCCTCTAAACCACTTCCCATCAATATACTCCTCGTAATCTACTGAATCTTTCACCTCCTCTTCACTACTATAATTCACTTTAACACTCTTTATCATTTGAGCCGGCTTCTTGGCAACAGCAAAAGCCACTAAAGCTGATACAGATAAAACAGTCACAACAATTATAAATAACGATTTTTTGCTATTAGCAATGGGTTTTGCCAGAATATTTTTGAAGCGATTTTTTAATGTTTTTTCTGTTACCAACGCTTCCCCAAATAACATTCCTTGTTCTCTCGGTGTATTATTCAATATCACATTCGCATATATCTTTTTTTCTTCAAATGACATTTGCTTTGTCACTCTTTCATCACACGCGTATTCGCAACTATATTTTAGTTGTCTATAATAATAATATGCCAATGGGTTTAGCCATAAAATATACAGAAAAAATTTCGATATCATCATCCACAACGGATCATTATTTTCACAATGTGATAACTCATGATGTATTACATAACTGCTACCATACGCCCCGCCCTCCGGTAACACTATCTTTTTATTTATTATTCCAAAACAAAAAGGGGTCTTCGCCTTATCCCATGAACAAACCGTAACATCCTGTTTGTCTATCACACCAGCATATTTTTGAGTAATCTCTTTACTTTTAGTAATTTTTTTAGAAATTATAATGTAATAAAGAATGTAATGTAATATAAAAAGCGCTACGAATGCACAATAAACTCCAACTATATATGATACTTTTTCTATACTCAAACAACTATTCAATGTTTTTTGCGCTTTAATAGCTGTTTCCCCAATAATCCGATTACCCGTGTTTAACTTTCTAAGAAAATATACCACTATCATAAACGCAGTAGTTATAAATGGTAACAATCTCCGAATACAATACTGCCTATTATATGAAATAGATTTTCTAAAAATGAAAAAAAGTGTTTCTAACAAAACAACCATTATTCCAAAAAACAGATAAAAAACCACAGCCCATTCAACTATTCTCGCTGTCATTACTTTTCCTCCTGTTGCTCTCTTATCCACTTTTCCAATTCAATCGCTTTTGAATCTGAAATTGCGCCATCTGTTAAAGCAACAAAAAAACTTGACAATGATCCTCCAAACACCTCTTTAATAAATCTTTTTGCCTCTATTCCTGCCAGCTCAAAAGTATTATATTGAGGTTTGTAATATTTAATATGCTTAATTATCTCGCTCTTAATTACACCTTTGCTTTCTAATCTGGCAAGAAGAGTTGATACAGTCTGGATTTTCCATTCTATCCCCAGTCTAATTAAAACTTCTTGCAACTCTTTTGCTGTAATAGATTTCTGCATTTTACATAAAACTTCTAATACTTCTTTTTCTGCATTTGATAAATTTTTCATCACTTTTTCCCTTAAAAATAATAACTACATTTTTGTAGTTATACCTTACTACAAAAATGTAGTTATTGTCAATAAACCGTTAATTGTTTTTGCAACACAGCCACCATAATGCATCTATATACATTTCTATCTATACTTTTTTGCAATCATAATATCTATACAATGCTTATGCGGCATGCCTCCACTGTTACAATCAAAAATCACTTCATCCATCCGGAATAATTCCCAGTCATGATAATACGTAAATATCTCACCTGATTTCCACGGATAGCGATTTACTTTTTTATTCTTGTCATTCACTTCAATAAAAGGTTTATCTACAAAAACCTTTATCGCATTTAATCCTTCCTCGTTGGTGTGCTCTTTTAAGTGTTCTGTTATTTCTGTTCTAAACTCAGGTCTCATGTAGTCAAATACACCGCTGCTAAAGATAATGTCATAATTCTCTTTCAATCTGTAATCATTAAGATCCGCCTGAAAAAAATCTACATTCACGCCGAACTTTTCTGCCAGCCGTTTTCCCTTTTCTATGCCGTCGATTGACAGATCAAACGCTGTCACCTCATATCCGTTTCTTGCAAAAAACACAGCATCTTTCCCCTCTCCACATCCAATATCAAGCACCTTCAGCGGTTTAACCGGAGGCTTCATCTTCATGATCTCATAGCAAATTTCATTTGGTTGTATCCCCCAGTAATACTCATCTTCTTTGTATCTGTCATCATAATAACCGTGAGTTTTGAATTCATAACCAAGCAACGCATCCGACGAAGTATTCAGTACTCCGGCTATTATCGGCAACAATTCTATCTCCGGATAACTCACGCCTTTTTCCCACTTTGATACTGCCTGAAAAGACACATGAAGTTTATCGGCAAGCGCCTGCTGCGTTAAGCCAAGCTCTTTTCTTTTTGTCATGATCACATTTCCTATATTCATCTATTTTCTCCTCCATAAATGCATTATTGAATATAATCAAGTCTGCACTCCTCCACAGCTAAATGCATGTTTTCAGACGTTTTTGTTAAATACATAATACTTCATGCACTCAGAATATCCTATAACTTATCTGTTTAGTTTAGCCAAGCATTTCTACCGGCAGTTGAAAAAATCTCGTTGAAGCACTTTTTCCTTGCGATATGACTTTTTCTAACAAAATCAATTTAAAAAGTCATGTCCTCCCCTTACTTTTCATTACAATTATCACCTGTCGCATGACTTTTTTAGTATTATTTCTTAAAAAAGTCATACCTCCCCCTTTCTTTTCATTACAATTGTCGCTTGCCGCATGACTTTTTTGAGTATTATTTCTAAAAAAAGTCATGTCACGCCATCATTAGCTTCTACATCCTCATCAAGCATATATTTTTCTCATCCAATCGCCACCTTCCGCTTCCAAAAATGTATTACCTTTGCCGGCGCAGTCCTCAGAATCAGCGCAGGGAGCCTTTCTATAAGCGAAACAGACCTGTACGGCCATATGGCGTAGCCAGCCGGGCGGTATCAGTTTGAAAATGCGAAGATTCGGACAAACAAGCTGCAAGGAGCTTTTCTATAAGCTGAACAGACCTGTATGGCCATTTGGCGTAGCCTTTTCGTGTGTTGCTACATTCAAGAACGTAAAAAGGAAGAGCTGCATATTCTGTTCTCGCTCCAACTGTTTGAGCCCATTTATGGGCGAGTTTTGGAGCGAAGAATATGCAGCTCTGAGTTTTTATGTCTTGAATGTCAACACGCGAAATGGCTACACCAAATGGCCATACAGGTCGTCCGCTATAAAAAGCCCCCGCGGCTGAATACTCCGCGAGGGCTCCACACAATACAATTATCTGCTGTTCCTGTTTTTGAAGTAAGCGAACAGACTCTGCAAAATTATGAAGAAGCACAAAAGCGCTGCCGTCATAATGTTACTCCAGCTTGATAAAAGCTTTCCGTTGGTTGTTACAAGCGTCGAGATCGTTCCGTTTATGAGAACACCAAAGAGCGATCCGATAACGTTGCCGACACCGCCTGTAAGAAGCGTTCCACCGATAACCGCTGATGCGATCGCATTCATCTCGAAACCGAGCGCCTGCTGAACAGAACCTGACATAGTGTTGAGGCAGTAACAGATTCCTCCGATAGAGCAAAGGAATGAGGAAAGCATGTAAGCCTTCATCTTTGTAGCCTTAACATTAAGTCCCATCATTGTAGCCGACTGCTGGTTTCCGCCAACCGCATACAGACTTCTTCCAAACTTTGTATATTTAAGTATGAAGAAAATAAGTGCCACAACCAAAAGTGCTATAACTACCGTAGGTCTGATAAAAGGAACTACCGTCTTGCCTTTTTTATTTACATATCCGAGAAACTTCGGAAGATTGATCTTGGCATTTGCCCATTTGTAAAACGTAGGATTCATCTGCTGTGTGATTGAAATCTGATCGGTACAGATAACCGCCGTCATGCCTCTTGCAAAGAACATTCCCGCCATGGTAATGATAAACGGCTGAATCTTGAGGTAACCAATCAAAAATCCCTGTACAGCACCGAATACAAGTCCAATAACAAGTATTAGTATGATAAGCGGAATACAGGGCCACCCCTTAACGCCCATTCCGTAAGCAAGTATCATACAATCCATAGCTACAAGCGATCCTACGGAAATATCAATTCCGCCGGTGAGCATTACACATGTCATTCCGCATGCAACGCAGATAAGTCCCGCGTTGGTAATAAGTAGATTCAAAAAAGTCTGTACATGCGTAAATCCTTTAGCCGAGTAAACAACACATCCTACCGCATACATCACAACAAAAAGGACTATGGTGATCAAAAGGAGCAGCGTGTTTCCGCTGAATTTCTTTAAACTCTTCATGCCTCCTGACCTCCTTCCGTCTTAAGTGCTTTTCTTTTTGCCTCAGTGTTTGCGATCCACTCTTTAAATGTAGGTGCCTGAACAACTACGATGATCACAACTATGATAGCCTTAACAACAGGCGCCTGGTCGGTCGAAACACCCATAGCAAGAAGGGTTGTCGTGATAGCCTGAATTGTATATGCTCCAATTACCGAACCGGCAAGATTGAATTTACCTCCGCCAAGTGAATTACCACCGAGCGCTACCGCAAGGATGGCATCAAGCTCGTAGTTAAGTCCTATGTTGTTTGAATCTGCGGAATAGATACGGCTACTTGCGACCATTCCCGCAATTCCTGCACAAAGACCGCAGATCACATAGCAGACAAAGCATATCATCGCTGAATTTATACCGGAGATTCTGGCAGCTCTGCTGTTAATACCTGCTGACTGAACGTACAATCCAAGTGCAGTCTTTTTTAGCAGTAACATCACAACCGCTATAACAACGATCGTAACGAAGATAGCCGTCGGAATAGGACAGCCCGGTATGAAATTACCAAGGTACTTATAAGGCTCGTATCTGATGTATGTGATCTGGTTGTTACACATAAGAAGGCCGATGGCTCTCGCCGCTGTGAAAAGAATAAGTGTAGCGACCATAGGCTGAATCTTTAATTTAGCAACAAGTGCACCGTTCATGGCGCCGCACAAACCGCCGAGGAAAATTCCGAAAAGGATTCCCACTCCCATCGGAACTGCAAGTTCTGTGGTTGAGTTGACACCGTAGCCTGCAAGCATCATACAAGTTCCGCAAGCCGATAAACTCATAACAGAACCTACAGAGATATCAGTTCCTGCCGACACCGCAACTACAAGTGTCTGCCCCACTGCAAGAATCGCTATCTCACTTCCTCTGTTCAATATATCTATAAGTCTTCCATACAACACTCCATGTTGAATACCTATACTAAAAAAAGCCGGATTCTTTATCAAATTTATAAGAAGAACCAAAAGAAGGCAGAAGAAGGGCAAAAATAACTGCTGCTTCGTTAGTTTCTTTATTTTATCCATTACTTCTCACCTCCCGCGATCGCACTCATTACACTCTCCTGCGTCATCTCTCCGTCGATTTCCCCAACCTTTTCGCCGTCTCTCATAACGCACATTCTGGTGCAGGTACGAAGCATCTCTTCTATCTCAGAAGAAATGAATACTACGCTCATTCCCTCTTGAGCAAATTGCAAAATAAGCTTCTGGAACTCTGTCTTTGTTCCGATGTCGATACCTCTTGTCGGCTCATCGAGGATAAGGAAATCAGGATGAGTGCACAGCCATCTTGCAAGAATAACCTTCTGCTGATTTCCGCCCGAAAGCTGTGAAAGAGGTGTTTCTCTACTCGCAGTCTTGATCTGAAGCATATCTATAAACTTGTCCGCGATCTCAATCTGTTTTGCTCTTGATACTTTCTTAAACATTCCGTTTCTTGCCTGAAGTGCAAGAATTATGTTATCTCTTACCGAAAGATCACCGATACATCCGTCGGCTTTTCTGTCATCGGGAAGATATGCCATACCTTCCTTTATTGCGTCGATAGGCGCCTTTATATTGATCTCTTTTCCCTTCATGTACTCTTTACCGGTCTGAGCCTTGTCTGCACCGTAGATGCAGCGCACCATCTCGCTTCGACCGCTTCCCAAAAGACCTGTAACTCCGACTACTTCGCCCTTATGAATCTCAAAGTCAAAAGGCTTTACTGTTCCCTTATGGCTGAGTCCTTCGGCTTTAAGCATGATCTCGGGATTTATCTCAACATTACCCTCGGGTTTGATAGCCGCAAGATCGTCAAAATCCTTACCGAGCATGGCAGCTACCAGCTTAACTCTCGGAAGTTCGCTTATAGAATAATCTCCTACAAAGCTTCCGTTTCTCATAACCGTGATCCTGTCGCAGACTGCATAAACCTGCTCTAGGAAATGGGTAACGAATATGATTCCTACTCCTTTTGCCTTAAGATCTCTCATTACGTCAAAGAGCTTTTCAACCTCGTTGTCATCAAGAGACGATGTCGGCTCATCGAGAATGAGTACCTTACATTCCATATCCACTGCTCTTGCAATAGCAATCATCTGCTGGATCGCAAGTGAGTAATTCTCCAAAGCCAGTGTCACATCGATAGATATGCCAAGGCTGTCCATTATTTCTTTTGCCCGCTTATTCATTGAACGCCAATCTACGGTACCGAACTTGGTAACAGGTTCGCGTCCGATGAAAAGATTTTCTGCAACAGAGAGGTTCGGACAAAGATTGACCTCCTGATAAACCGTTGCAATTCCTACTTTCTGTGCATCCTCTGTAGAGTGGTTAAAAACATTTCCTTCCACACCCTGCACGTAAACCTCGCCGGCATCACGCTCGTACACGCCCGTGAGACATTTTATGATGGTAGACTTTCCTGCGCCGTTTTCGCCCATCAGTGCGTGAATCTCGCCTTTATGAAGTGTAAGCTGTGCGTGATTGAGTGCTATGACACCGGGAAAGGCTTTCACTATGTCACGCATAACAATAAGTTCATTCTGCTCCATAAAATAATACCCTTCTCTTATTGAATAATTAGGGTAGTTCTCGCGAACTACCCTATAAGTTTTTCTATAATCAAATCTCTATAATCAGTACGCTTCATCAACAGTTGCTTTATCAACTACGATAAGGGGTTCTGTTACATCCTTGCCTGAATTGTTCTTGTAAGAAATGTCCTTAAGAACATCCTCTGATACGAACCAAGGCTCTTCCATGAATGTCTGCTTCTCAACTGTCTGTCCGCCCTGAAGAGCCTGTATTATCTTAAGGCAATCAGGTCCCTGAAGAGGATTGCACTGGAAGTCTGCGTTGATCTCTTTGTCGAGAACCTTCTGAAGACCTGCGGTACAAGCATCGAATGAGATAACGATTACATCGCCGTCAACACCGTATGAAACGCCTGCTGCCTTCATTGCATCGATAGCACCGAATGCTTCGTTATCGTTCTGGCAGATAACAACGTTGAACTTGCCTGCATATGACTTGCAGTAAGACTCCATAACCTTCTGTCCGCCTTCCTGTGTGAAGTCACCTGTCTGTGAATCAAGAAGCTTCCATCCTTCTGAATCTACGAACTGATGGAATCCCTTTGTACGTCCGATCTCAGCTGAAGAACCTGTTGTTCCTGTGATCTCAAGGATATTAAGTTCTTTGATGCCCTTTGCCTCTGCGTAAGCCTTAAGCCATGCACCTGCTGCAAGACCTTCGTTTGTGAACTCAGAACCTACCCATGAAACATATTTATCTGAATCATCGATCGTACGGTCAATTACTATAACAGGAATGCCTGCATCATCAGCCTCTGTAAGTACTGTATCCCAACCTGTTGATACGATGGGGTCAATAACGATGTAATCAACGTCCTGCTCGATAAAGTTACGAACTGCCTCAAGCTGTGCTGCCGAATCGTTATCACAATCTACAAACTGAAGATCGATGCCGTTCTCACTGGAAAGAGCTGCCTTAACTGAATTTGTTGAAGCTGTACGCCAATCTGACTCGTGTCCAACCTGTGCAAATCCGACTGTTATTGACTCTCCGTCTGCTGCCGGTGCTGCTCCGGTATCATCGGCTGTATCTGCCGTTGCTTCCGTTGCATCTGTGGCATCGGTAGCTGCCGTTGTATCCGCTGCGCCTGATCCGCCGCATCCTACAAGCATCGAAACCGACATTGCTGTAGCCATAATAGTTGCCAATACTTTCTTCTTCATACTTTGTACCCTCCATTTAATATATAAATGTTGAATGAATGTTTCTTATACACATTTTACTTATGACCCGCATGTATTCATAGGATTTAGAGGCACCTTGCACAATTTTCTAACTTTTGACAATACAAATTCAGGTGCTATACTCTTATAAAAAGTACAAATTTGAAATGAGCTACTTTTAGAAATACTTTTGGTTGAATTTCTTTATATTTGAATAAAATTTTTTGGATTATATTGGAAAAAACTCCGGGAAATTATCTGATAGTTTTGATAAAGACTTATAAATTTACGCAGAATATTTTTTATGATCAAAAGAATACAAATTTTTTTACCCATTTTTTTATTAAAAGGCGAAGAAAAAAATGACAAAACAGGAAAATATTACAAAAAAAATAAAAAAAGAAATCTCACAAAGACTTCTTTCAGGTAAAATGGCGCTTCCGACCGAAAAAGAGTTGTGTGAAAAATACTCCTGCAGCCGCCAGACCATAAGAAAGGTGCTGTCAAACCTAAAAGAAGAGAAACTTATCAACTCCCACCAAGGAAGCGGATATTATCTTACAGGCCTAAATCCGGACGCGGGAAGAAACCACATCTGTCTTCTTTTTGCAAGACCTGACGAATATATTTATCCTTCTCTTATCTACGATATCGAAAAGAACATCTCTTCAGGAAGCGACATTCCTCTTTCCGTCTCCGTTTCCGAGACTCAGTCCGACTTTTTCAGGGAAAGAAACATTCTGAAAGACCTTCTTAAGAATCCTCCGCTGGTTATTTTATCCGAATGCTTTTCGCTTATGGATAATCCAAACCACGATTTATACGAAGCTCTTGAAAAGAAAGGATGCTCCGTCATCTTCCTCTACGGAACCTACCGAAACATGCCGGATTCCCCCTCCATAACGGAAGGAGCATACGATGCCGCATACAATCTTGTTATGCAGCTTCATATAAGCGGATACCGCAGGATCTCAGGCGTTTTCAAAAATACCAATCCTCAGGACTCTTCCATGATATCCGGCTTCATCTCTGCCCTCAGAGACCTTGACCTTGATTTTGGTAAAAAAAGATATGTGATCGAAGATGCTCCCACATCCGATATCAGGGCCCTATGCAAAGAATCCGACGCAGTTTTATTCGGAAGCGACGAACTTGCCTATCCGCATGTAAAGGCACTTAGAGACAAGAAGCTCATAAATCTTAAGGAAAAGAAAGTATACAGCTTTGACAACAGCTATCTTTCACAGGTAAATTCTTTTCGCATAAAAAGCTTTTCCCACCGCGGAAAGACACTTTCCTATACTATCGCCAAAAGAATTCTTTCTACAATAAAAGGACAACCGAAAGTCTCGATTGTCCTTCCCTATCAGCTGTTTTGATTTCTGTATTCTCTCGGTGACATCCCGTACATCTTCCTGAATACAAAGCTGAAATAGTGTGAATCCTTATATCCTACCGCAGCGGCAACATCCGCCGTATGCATCCTCTCTTTTGCAAGAAGCTCTCTTGCCTTTTCAAGGCGCTTTGCCGTAAGGAATTTCACGAATGTCGTGTCCATCTCCTTACTAAAGACCGTGCTCAGATAGCTGCTGTTGACAGAAAGCGCCTCCGCAACATCAACCAGCGTACAGCTCTCATTCATGTAATTTTCATCAATATATTCAATGGCATCGCTGATAAGCTTATTTCCTCTCTTATTTGAAGCGCTGTCCCTAAGTTCAAGCGCGCTCTTAAGAAGCGACACCATAAACTCCTCAACCTGCTTACTCTTGATCTCATATCCCTCTTTAAGTGAAAAGAGATTCTCATCGATGTCCTTTTTCGAAACACCGCTCGATTCAAGGAAACTGCTCGCAGCAAACAATGAATTGAGCACAAAGAAATTCCTAAACACATGGCTCTTTAAGGCATCACCCAGACTTGTGAGATATTCGGATACAAATTCCCCGATCTCACTCTCAGTTCCCGTAGAAAGAAATCCCTTAAGAACCGCACTGTCAACCTTTGAGCTGTCTATATTCTCGATGGAACCGTCATTCTGAGCGGATGTGTACTTCGCCGTAGTATCTTCCGTAAGTACATGCGTATCCTGCACAAAGTACCTGCATGCAAATGCATGATTTACAAGATTAAAGCACTTAACAAGCGCGCTGAACCTCTCAACTGGCTTACCAGCCGAAACATACCACTCTATCTTGTCATCCTTATCCTCGCAGATCTCCGTGATCTTAGAAACGCCTTTTTCCACGTAATCCGCAACAATATCTTTTTCGCCCTTAACAATAACTATGTAAGTGTTCAGCGACCATCTCGAAAGTATATATGCGGGGAACCTAAGGAAATAACTCATAAGTTCCTCGAGCGCCCTGCAATACTGAACGGAGCCTATTTCCTCAAATGGCTTCTCTTTATCTTTTATGGAAAAAAGAATGAGACTGAATGCCGAAGCCGTAATATCAAGCGAAAGCTTCCCCGCTTCGACATAGATGTCCTTTACAGGCATCGTACCGGTAAGAACTTTTTCAAAAAACTCTCTCCTTTGAAGCTGCTCATACTCCTGCGTCTCCATCTGATATTGCATCAGATATCCTTGCTGAGTGCGCTCTTTCTCAATCTTCTCTTTTACACTGTCGAGAACTTCCTTCATTCCCGACTTTGTGATCGGCTTTGAGATATACTGATCGACGCCCTCTTTGATAGCTCTTTTTGCATATTCAAAATCATCGTACCCGCTCATGATGACAATACGCATTGACGGAAATTCTTTTTTCACGATATGACTAAGTGACAGGCCGTCCATAAAAGGCATCTTGATATCCGTTATAAGAACATCCGGCGCCGTCTTCCTGATAAGCGGAAGCGCCATCTCGCCGTCACTAGCTTCTCCGACAAAGTTAAACCCGTACTCCTTCCATGGTATGTTGTTTCTGAGGCTCTCCCTCACAACACTTTCATCCTCCACAAGAAAAACCTTAAGCATACTAACCCCTTAATAATTTCTGTCTTCGATATACTCATCGACATTTTCTTTTGTAAAAACCTTCTCTTCCATATAATAAGCCTTGTCAACTTCTCTTCCCGCTTCAAGATCGTTTATTATCTGAGCAAGAAGTTCTCCCGAATTTGGATTGCACTCGACATCGACATTTATAACACCTTCTTTTACAAGCTCCAGAGCTTTCCTCGTCCCATCAAAAGAGATAAGAACAGGCTCTCCTACGCCACCCGTCTTAACACCCGCTTCTTTCAAAGCTTCTATCGCACCAAAGGTCATATCATCATTCTGACACACGATCACATCGATATCGTCAAACTCCCCCAAGAGTCTGGCCATCGTCTCCTTGCCTTTGGTCTGCGTAAACTCCCCTGTTGCAGAAGCAAGCATCTTCCAATTCATGTGTCTTGCCGCAATTGCCCCAAAACCTTGCGCCCGTCCTTCCTTCGCAGACGATCCGCTTGTCCCTTCAATCACAACAATATTGATATCCTCTTCGCTCTTCCCCCGGCTGTCAAGATACTCTTCAAGCCACTTCCCCGCAGACGCTCCTTCCGCATACATATCTTCCCCAATAAAAGATGTGTACATTGATTCGTCATTTACAGAGATATTTCTATCGAGCAATATCACGGGAATTCCCGCATCTTTTGCTTCGGCTAGGACCACATCCCATCCCTCCTGAATTACAGGGCAGATTACTATATAATCAACCCTCTGGGATATGAAATTTCTCACAGCCTTAAACTGCTTCTCCTGTTTCTGCCTTGCATTGTCAAATATAAGAAAAAAGCCGTTGCCCGTAGATAAAGCGGCTTTCACGGATTCAGTGTTTGCACTTCTCCACGTGGACTCGCTTCCAAGCTGTGAAAAGCCTACACTGATCAGCGCATCGTTTGCCTTCGTCTCGATCCCGCCGTCTTCGGATGACACATCATATACATAAAAACCTGTAAACGGCCCGCACCCTGTCAGCAAAACCGCAGCAGCCGTCAAAAGAGCCGCAATCTTATGTCTGTTTATCAGCATTCTTATCCTCTTCGTAATTGAACAAAATTGCAGGGATAACCACAGATACCGTGGTCCCTTTTCCAAGTTCCGATTCTATTGAAATTCCGTACCTGTCACCGAAATTCATCCTAATTCTTTCGTTGACATTTGCCATGCCAAATCCCGTGTCGGTATCTTTGGCAGGCTTGGTCAGCTCTTTTCTGATATGACCGAGCGCTTCCTCATCCATTCCGACTCCGTCATCACTTACTTCAAATCTGATAAGTTCATCTTCTATCCTGCCTGTGATCCTGATAAGTCCGGACCCTCTCTTATTCTTAATGCCGTGATACAATGCATTCTCAACAAGCGGCTGAAGCGTCATCTTCAAAATCTTATAATTATTTAAACTGTCATCAATATCTATATAATAACACAGTATATCGGAATATCTTACGCTCTGAATCTCAAGATAACTCCTTATATGCTGCGCTTCTTCGCGGATGGTTATCCATTCTTTGCCGTGACTTAGCGATATCCTAAAGAACTTGGACAAAGAAACAACAATGTCTTCCGCCTCCTGATTTTTCCCATCCTCGATAAGCCAGACGATGGTATCAAGAGTGTTATACAGAAAATGTGGATTTATCTGCTCCTGCAAAAGCCTTGCCTCCGCCATTCGCATTTTCTTTTCATCCTCTCTTATCTGTTCCATCTGTATCTCAAGATGAGCCGCCATATCATCTACGCTCTCGGAAAGAAGAGAAATCTCATCCTCAAGGTCAACAGAGGTTCTTACGGAAAAATTTCCTTCCGCAATTTCCTTTGTTGCGGAGCTGAGCGCATCAATGGGTTTAACGATACTCCTTGCTATCTTGTCCGTAGTAAGCACGGTACATAATATTCCGAGGATAAGGAGAAAGATAAGAAAAACCAGAAGATCTTCCATCTCTTTAATAAGGCCCTTATTGATAACCTCGATGGTCTTGGTCTGATAATAGATATAATACTGAATATTGTCCTGTATAAGCTCTGTCAGCGAATATATATTGGAATCGAGCATCTCGACGTCTTCATCGTAGTTACCGCCTGCTTCTACGCTTTTTTTGATATCGTCAAGCCTGTTCTCGAGAGTATCTACGTTTCTTAGAAGTGTCTCAAGCCACGTCCTACTGTTTACCTCTGTCGTGATGGACTTAAGTTCCGTGAAATCTCTTCTGATATTCTCGACAAGAACATACGGATCGCTCTCATCGCCTTTTCCGAACATATCTCTTCCTACGATTATCCTATATACGCTTTCATCCATCTGTTCCTTAAAAGTAAGATTATAGCTGTTTGCAACAGTCAGATTACTTACGATGGTGTTGTATGCATCGGAATAATTTGTAAGTGAAAAGATCATGTACAAAATTATCAGCACAAACGGCACCGTTATCATTGCCGCCAATATGATCAGCCTTCTTTTCAAAGGCTTCTTTACCCGTGGTTTATTATTTTTCGGCACAGTTTTCATACTAAATTCAGTATACTGTGCTGCACTGGGGCGGTCAATGATTTAGACTTTGCCTTTGGACGCCTTGCCTTTGGGGACGTTCAGACGCAGGGCCATAGGGGCGGATAGGCGTGTGAACTGAGCACTAAATGGCGAGGGGTGTTCATAAGACATAAGCATAGATAAGACAGAGGACGATTACTTGCAGGATCTGTACTGATAGAAACGCGGTATTTAGTACTTCATCGACAAAATAAAAATAGGGATTATCACCGGCGTAAAATATATTAAAATCAATATAGGATTACTTTCGTATGTTTTTTGCATAGATTAATGGGATAGAATAGTTTTTTCTGGGATGTTAATATTCATTGCTTGTAGCAACGGCAGCTTTCATAGTACTGTTGCTACGAAAGGAGATTTTCGCTCATGTTAAACGAAAACATAAAAAAGATTAGGCAATCAAAAGGTCTTTCACAGGAGGAACTTGCTATCAAATTGAATGTTGTGAGACAAACCGTTTCGAAATGGGAACGTGGTCTGTCAGTTCCGGATTCGGAGATGCTTGTTTCTATTTCTGACATACTGGATACTCCCATCAGTACTCTTCTTGGTGAAACAATAACAGAAAATTCTCAGAAAGATTTGAAGGTAATATCCGAAAAGCTTGAAGTCATCACGCTTGAGCTTGCAAGGCAAAAGGCAATGAGGCACAATATTCTTCATTGGATTTTTTTAGTACTGAGTATGGTTATTGTAGCTATATTTATTATAATTCTAATAGCAGGAAGTCCTTATCTTAATTGGGATTACAGTGATCCCGAGACCGCTGTTGCAGGGACTATTTTGCATGGCTTTGAGTTTGTATTTGTCAGAATTGCGCCCTTTGCTTTTTGCTGCTTTGTATGTGGGGCTGTCATGACGCTTAAGAGGAGGAAATGATTATAAACGGAGGATACTCCGCAGAATACTATCGAGCGTGATGATGGATGGAGAGGCTTTAGAATTCAGGGAGTGCTTGATTTTTCATTGATCGGTATT
Source organism: Butyrivibrio hungatei NK4A153 (assembly GCF_000424465.1). Lineage (GTDB taxonomy): Bacteria > Bacillota > Clostridia > Lachnospirales > Lachnospiraceae > Butyrivibrio > Butyrivibrio hungatei_A. The sequence continues at coordinate 128,374 of NZ_KE384195.1, forward strand.
CTCTCAAAGCTGTCCGGCATACTCGCGGAGCACAAAATCGGCATCTTCGCCGTATCGACATACAACACGGATTATATTCTTGTAAAAGAAGAAAATTTGGAGCGAGCGCTTAGCGTATTAGCTTCTGAAGGGTATACGGTAATTTAAAGCAAAGCAGCCTGAATAAGAGTTATATCAACGCACTCGCTTCCAAAACCATGTCAGCTTTAACTGTTTTCTCAAGACAAAGTCTGACATTGGCCATATCACTGTAATCAACAAATCTTGTAGCAGACTCAATATCATTGCCGCTTTTCATCTTGCGGTCGATGAGTCTTTTCCGCAGCATGGCTTCATTTGCTGTGATGCTGATAGTGTAATCCGCCATAGCCCTTAGCCTGTTCCATCCGTCCATATCAAGTAAGAGGTAGTTCCCCTCCAGAAGAACTATATCTTCTGTGATATGAATCGCATCCTCCACAGGATTATGCAGATGCCTGTCATATATAGGCCAAAAGGTATCTTCCCCGGAGCTCACCTTTTTTATCGCAGCAGTCAGTTTCTCCAGGTCGAAAGTAACCGGCGCTCCCTTTATCTCCACCATCTTCACTTCTTTACCATCTCGTAACGTTGTATGTGATAACAGATACTTCTGCCTTCTGTGAAATCCATCCATTCCGATAGCTTGCAGGTCCGTAATGTCATCATTTTCCCTTGAGAGCTTTTCAAGAAAGCTTACAAGCGTGCTCTTCCCCGCTCCCGGAGGTGCTGCGAGCATCACAAGAATTCTCCTTCCCTTTTCTTTTTGCAAAGCAGAAAGCTCCTTAAGCAGCGGCAAAAAGAGCCGCTCAACAACCTCGTCACTATATGTGGCATCCACGTGTATGCCGTTTATCTCTACAGAATAATTTGCCATTTTACATCGGTGTCCCCACTTTGATGATTCTTGTCTATTTGGTACAAGCATCTTGTAATACTCGGACGTTAGTTCCGCAATTATCCGGACAAGGTTTCTACTAATATCCGGACAAGATTCCTGTATCAAGTGGACAAGATGACATCTATTTTTTATATTACTCGCTTGCCGTCTTATTGTCATCTCCGGCGTCAGCCGGCATATGTTCTATCGTAGGACGGCGGGAAGGACCTTTTAGGTCGAACCTATACGCATTGCGCACTATGCGGTCCAAGACCGCATCTGCAATCGTTTGATCTTTGAAAATTGAAACCCAATTCTTAACAGGTAACTGTGCTGAGATGGCTACAGACTTATGTTTGTGGTATCTCTCCTCAATGACTTCAAGGAAGTCCTGAGTCATGCCAAGGTCTAACTGTTTCATACCGAAATCATCAAGCAACAAAAGATTAGGTTTTACCAGATCCTGCATCAGTTTGTTGTATGATCCGTCGCCTCTGGCGATATTCAGGTCTGTGAGCAACCTTGGAACTCTGTAGCACCTTACAGTAAGTCCTCTAGTGCAAGCTTCTCTGCCAAAAGCTGAGAGCAGATATGTTTTGCCAACACCAGTCGCTCCTGTGATGATGAGGTTATTACCACTTGTGACCCACTGGCAGTCAGAGAGTCTTGCTATATCTGCCTTCTTGAGCTTTCGTATAGGCTCATAATCCAGGTTCTCAAGGCATGCTGTAGGCTCCCTTAAATGCGCAAGACGTATAAGCCGGTTTGTCTTGGCTTTGTTTCTTGCATTGAACTGGGCTGTCACTATCATTCCCAGTCTGTCATCGAAGGAAAGAGCTTGCGAAGCAGGAAGTTCATCCTGCCTGGCGTACTCAAGTCTCATGGCATTTAACTTCATTGCTGTTAACTGTTCCGCTGTCTGGTAGTTCATGATGCATCACCTCCTATTCCCATTCTCCGACACGGAGATTTTCGTGGCTTGGGGTTGGAGTGTCCGCATCGGAGTGTTCAGCGTTTACGGGCTTCTTATCCTGATTGTTTTTCAGGATGTTCTTGAGTGTTGTATATGTAACAGAGTTGAGATCAAGTGCCTTCTTACAGGCATTATCAACTCTGGTGTTACCGTACTGCTTGCTGAAGTTCACTACAGCCATACAGGATTTATATGCCTGTTCCTCAAAGTCAGCAGACTTAAGGAGTGTATCTACAAAGCGATAAGCATTCTGACCGATACTTGATGCCCTGTAGCGATAATGAGTTCCATCATACTGATTGAATTCTCTGATAGCACGGTGGTTTGCAGGCATATGGTTTATCTCGGTTGCATAACGCCTTCCAGAGAACTTTCTGATATGAAGCGCAACCCTTTCGCCCTTAGTGTTGAAGATTTCGATCTTCTTGGCATAGGCATGTATTGTGACGGAGTCCTTGTAAAGAGTATATGGCACTGAATAATAAAAGCCGTCATAGTAGACGTGATAGTTATTCGGTACTGTCTTAACTGGCAGTGTTTCATAATACTCAAATGGATCCTTGGGCAATGGTCGAAGTGCCGGCTTATCAAGAGCAGTAAAGTTGCTGCTTCTAGAGCCGGAGCGATGCTTGAATGGTCTTTCTGCAAGTTCAAGCACTCGATCCTTTATATCAGCATTAAGGGCTTCAAAACTGTGATATATCTTATCTTTTAGCCACTCAAGGAGCCATGTTTCAAGCCAGCCTACGCCTGATTCAACTGTAGGTTTGTCTCTTGGCTTTTTGACCCTTGCAGGGATTATAGCAACCTGATAATGACGGGCAAGGTCTCTGTAAGCATGGTTGAGCTCCGGATTGTAGAGGTTGGTATGTACAACCGCTGTTTTGCAGTTTAATGTAAAGTGATTGTTAATGTAAAGTCGATCAGCCAAAGTTCCTTATACCTGCGATTTTTGATGTTCGACTTTACATTAATAGATCATAATGGGATCAATCATAAGAAAGGAGGAATTACCATGATTGATTCCCGTTACACAAAGACACTGTATGCTGCTATCCTAGAGTTTCAGGGATACATCATACAAAACCACGGAGTCGACTCAAAGACAGCCCAGGCCTATATCCGAGTCGCTGATGATCTTCTGCGATACGCGGAGGACAAGGAACCTATGGCATCTCCTGAGGCTGTCCTCCAAGAGTACTATAGTCTGACTATTGGAATATCTGCATTTGAAGCCCCGCCGTCAAAATCAAAAGAACGGCGTGCTAGAGCGATTCGGATGATTCAGGACATCCTTAATGGTGAAGAGCCAAAGCGAAGGTATCTCAACCAGAAGCTTAGTTGTCCTGCACCATATCAGGATATCCTCAGCAGATATGAAACTTTCATGAGGCATAACCAAAAGAGCGATGGCACAGTACGCACGAGATCCGGTCGAATGAAGGTGTTTTTCATTTTTCTGGAAAACAGAGAATGCAAATCTTTGGAGAACATTACGCCGGAGGTGATTGCAGACTATGTATCCTCGCTCAATGACAAGTATTCGTCACAGGGGAAGGCATCCCTTTTGTATACGCTAAGGAACTTCTTTTCCTTTGACGAGTTCTCAGGAATGCTATCGTTCGATCCACTGCCCTTTCTGATGGGAATCCATTCCAGAAAGCACGAAAGACTCCCTTCCTTTTATACGGCGAATGAAGTAAGACGCATCCTAAATGCGGTTGACAGGAGTGCACCTTGGGGGAAAACAGCCTACCTTATGATGCTTCTGGCATGTGTGTACGGTCTGCGCTCCAGTGACATCAAAGCGCTGGCTCTTGACAACATAAACTGGAAAAGTCGCACAATAACAATCACACAGTACAAGACACACAGGGAGGTATCCCTTCCCCTAACTGATGAGATTCTTTTCGCACTCCTTGACTATATCAAGAATGCGCGCCCTGAAGCAGACAGCCCAAATGTATTCATTCGGCTCAGAAAACCGTACATTCCATACTCAATGAATGATCACTTTGGCGACAAAATCTTACCGTACTTTGAAATCGCCGGTGTTGACATAAAAGGAAAGCACCATGGACTGCATTCGCTCAGGCATAGCCTGGCAACAAACCTTTTTGTTTCAGGAACCCCGGTAACCGAGATTGCCGTGATACTCGGTCACACATCTGCGGCATCCACGAAAACTTATGTCTGGTCGGATATCGAGCATCTCCGGATAGCAGCATTGGAGGTGCCGGAAAAATGATCAATGATAAGGAGTTTCTTAAATTTGAAGAGGGTTTCTTCAAACCGTACTTTGCAAAATTCATAGAATTCAAGCGTGGCAAAGGCGAAAAGGTCGCCCAGTCCACCATGATTCGCTTAAGGAAGCTAAACAATTCGCTTAACTGTTACAATGTAAGCCATATATCTGAGCAGATGGTGGAGGAACTGCTGGCTCCCCGTGGCGGATTAAGCGAATCTGAGCGTCAATACATGACGTCGAGTCTCCGGCAGTTCTGTTCTTTCCTAACCCTTCTCGGGATTGATGCGGCCATCGTCCCACCCAAATACATGCGAGCAGCAAGAAGTGAATTCCGTCCGTACATTTTCAGTGACAATGAACTGCATCGTCTGGCCAGTGCAGCCGACGCACTCCCACCAGCAAGAAGGTCGAGTGTCCACCAGCAGGTGTACCCTGTACTTGTCAGATTACTTATAGGCACCGGAATGCGCATAGGCGAGGTCCTCGCACTGACGAGGGCGGATGTTGACCCTTCAAATGGCGTGATTAATGTAATCAACGGTAAAAACGGTGTTTCAAGGTATATTCCTGTAGCCGACAGCTTGAAAAAGATTCTCCATGACTATGCCGAGACCATCGACATGGCCGAGGGGAACAAACCATTTTTCACTTCTTCATACACCGGTGAACATCTTACATACAGCGCAATGAAATACATGTTTCCAAAGATGTTTAGGGCGGCCGGCATATACATGGCAGACGGAAAAACGCCAAACATCCACTCCATCCGGCACACATTCTGCACCAGGAGCCTGGAAAAAATGCTGGAAAGTGGAATGGATGTCTACACAGCCGTTCCGATACTTGCTGCGTATGTCGGCCATGTGAATTACATGGATACGGAAAAATACATTCATTTCACAGAACAGGGACATGAAGATTTCGTACAGAAAGAATCATCTCTGGGGAGTTTATTCCCGGAGGTGGGCAATGAGTGAAAGTTTTTCCTTCTACATACAGCGCTATTTTATGTCGTACCTGATGAAACAGCATAATTACGGTCCAAATACGGTTTCATCATACCGAGACACATTCAAACTTTTGCTTACATTTATGGCAGAATCCGACAGAAACATATCAGAGAAGCCTATCGATGAGGTTGACTATGACGTAGTGCTCAGGTTCCTCTCATGGCTTTCGGATGTCAGGAAAAATGGGGTGTCTACAAAAAATGTCAGACTGGCACATATAAAATCATTCTTCCGATATGTAATGATGACTGCACCTGAACATTCCGGGCAATGTAGCAAGATACTCGGTATACCATTCGGGAAGGAAGATAAAAAGCCTCCCGAATGTATGTCTATGGATGCTATAAAGCAGATGCTGGCATCTATTGACTCCTCATCTGACGAAGGGCTACGACATTTGGCACTCCTATCACTCATGTACGACTCTGCCTGTAGGGTTCAGGAAATAGTAAATCTGAATGTCATGGACTTACAATCTGGTCAATGCTGCAGGATATACGTGCATGGCAAGGGAAACAAGTATCGATCCATTCCTTTACTGGGCGAAACGGAAAAGATTGTCTCGAAGTATATCCGACAGTTTCATCTCACGCCGGAGTCTCCGCTGTTTTTCAATAGGAACGGCGAAAGACTGACAAGGCAGGGCATACGCTACATCATAAGGAAGTACTCGAAGGCGGCAAACGAAGCCGCTCCCGGGATTATAGACGGCTCCGTATACCCGCATCGAATGCGCCACAGCAAAGCCACACACCTTGTGGACAAGGGCGTAAACATTTATAACGTCCGGGATTTCTTGGGGCATGAATCTGTTGCGACCACTCAGGTTTACCTGACGACGAATCCAGAGGTCACCAGAAAGGCGATCGAGTCTGTAGCCGAGAAAACAGTACCTGAAAGCCTTGATTTCTTCTCCGACGAGGAGAAAGACGATTTGCTTTCCTTCTTAGATTCATTAGGATAACATGGATATGTTAATGTAAAGTCGGTCAGGGTATAATGCTGGCAGGGTTTGCGTCGGAATGGCTGACTTTACATTAACAATCACTTTACATTAAACTGCTAATGTGAAGCTTCACATTACATGTTGTCGGGCACAAGTATCTTGGGAAGCCCTCCATACCACTCAAAAGCATCTATATGAGCCTGATTCCAGTTGATCTGTGTTTCATTAGGAAATGCTTCAACAAAAGGATATGAACTGTCTCCAAGCGTAGCTACAAAGAAATGAGCATCATGAATCACACCGGTCTCATAGTCAACAACGCATGGAAGAGTATCCCCAATCCAGTCGACAAACAGTTCCTTGCCAGGCTCGCGCTCCTGAGGCAGTACCACTTCTTTACCGGTATCTTCTTTCCATGTATTGAACTTGGCACAGAAGTAACTGTAGCTGTAGCCATCAGGATTATCTTTGCGGTATTCCTGCTCCCAGATGTAATAAAGGTTGATTCTTCTGCTGGACATAAGTCGCTTGTATATAGCTTCCCAGTCTGGTTCATCCTTGGATTGCTTACGGCCAAAGGAGTCTGGATATATCAGCTCATTGATCCGCTCAGGAGAAAGCTTTGTTGCTTCTTCATAGGTTAGTCCACAGTCCTTGCATCTGTTAAGAATTTCGCCAACGGTAGTTTTGGAGCAATCTACAGCTGATGCTATATCTCGTAGATTGAGCTCCATTTCCCTCAGGCGAAGGATTTCAGTAACTTTCATAGTATCAAGACACCTCATTTCATACCCTCCTTAGAATGTAATTAATTACATTCTAAGAAGATCAATGTGAGATGTCATTTGTCCGGATGATTCAGGAATGGCTGTCCGCATGTTTCAAGAATGCTTGTCCGGATAATAAAAGATTACGTGTCCGGATAATTCAAGAATCCTGTCCGGATGTTACAAGAATCATCACCCACTTCTATCAAATTGCCATCCGGATCATAAAAGCGTATGACTTTCTGGCCCCAGCTGTGCGTCATGAGTCTGTTGACATATTTCACTTCCGGATAATACCTTTCAAGCTTTTCAATAAAGCCTTCAATGTCGACCTCTTCAAAATAAAGCTCACAGGAATTGTTTTCCGAAATAATCTCTTTTCCCAAAAACTCTTTCCAGTACTTCTCTTCTTGCAGTACCAGCCCTTCCGACAAGATCATGTTTCCAGCGCTGATAAGCATTCTTGAAGCAGTTCATTCTCCATCCACATACGTCTCTGAGCTTTTATTCGTGCCTGTTCTTTTAAGCTCTCTAACTTTAGTTTTTGAAAATTATCCATGTCTATTATCCTTATACAGCATCATACAGCGGGATTTTTAAAGTTGCATCTCTTGCTGTCATAATCAAGGCAAATACTTGCTTTTCAACAGCAAGATTCATAAAACTGTTTATTCCGCTGTCATTACCAAGGCATAAACTGTTTTTTCAACAGCGCCTTTTATAAAACTGCATTTTCCGCTGTTATGCTGCAAATACAAACTTTATTTTTGACACCGAAAATCATAGATTCATCTGTTTCCGCTGATTTCCCCACTATCCCATTACCCCTTCAAAAGAAGATTCCTCACCGGAATCCACAGAAGCATTCACATCAGCAGTTCCATTTTCGTTCTCTATGTCTACGTTATCAGTAACAGTGCTATCTTTTCCGTCACAAGCACATAGCATAAATGTAGAAACGATCAATGTTAGTAAAAACCTTTTTCTCACTCAGACAGTACCCCCAACTTCATTTAATATCATCCCAAACTTTCATATGTTATTATATTAAACAGAAATATTAGTCAGTATCTCTACAAAGAGATTTTAACACAAGCAAAAAGTATGACATCTTAAATGAAATTACAGAAATCCGCACTGGCTGCGGATTTCGTGAGAACATGATTCAGGAGTCAACCAAGCCCTATCGACGAAGTCGATTCAAATTGGCTTGGTTGATGCATTCTTGAACTTCATGTTCAAGAATGTATATATTCATGAAAATGAATTAGCTAAAGCGTGCTGACACGGAAGTATCTCCTAATCCGGAAGAACTCGAAAGTGTCCGGGATACAGACGGAACCGCGGAATAAGTAAACAATACCGGCAAGAAGATGACCGATGACGAGATCAAAGCTACGGTAGATCTTTATGACAGCTATGAGAAAAAAGAAATTACAGGAACCATGGACTACGATGCCATCCTGGAAAAACTGAAATAATTTCAGAACAAAAAAGGCTCAATGCAGTGCCATCTCTGCATTGAGCCTTAATATTATTCAAATTCAATTCTCGCCGTTCTTCTCATTATATTCCTGAATAGTTGAATAAACATCAATACGAGCCTTCATATCTTCGGGCATTCCGACAAACATCGAACCATAGTGGAATGTATCTCCGTTCTTCGATGCTCTTACGATCTGAATGAATACGTGAAGGACTTCTTTTGTCCATATTGTAAGGTTAGCTTCGTAGTTAGCACCGATAGTAAGCTGCTTGTTTGTTGAGAATCCAACGCCGTCTCTTGATGCATCGGTAATTGTGATCTCTACTGTTTCGAAGCTCTCACCGCCAATTTCCTTAAGAAGTATTTCGCCTGCCAAATCAAGTCTCTTGGTTCTTCTTCTATTATCCATTATAAAACCCCCGATAAAAAGTGTTACTATTATAATACCTTATTAGAAAAAAATAGCAACTACTTTACACTATTTCGGCCATTATTACTGCTCAAGTTCCGCAAAAGAAACAGTAAATTCTTCCAGATCGTCGAGTCGTAACATAATTCCGCCCTTTAGTTCTTTTTCATCAGGCTCGGCGCATCCGCCGTCAATGTCGATAACGTTCTCTTCCCGATACGACGAAAGTGGGCGAGCACATTTATCATCTCCGAGATAAAATGCCGGCACGTGACCGATGACAAATACCCACGGTTTGCATGCGGCATAGTCATCAATGCTCTTATATATATCCTCCCTAAACGGCGAATACCAAACAATGTAACGCGCAACATCGGGATCGATATCTTTATAAGGTGTATCGATAATTTCTTTTACAAAAGCGGTATGTGTGAGGAAAAATGTAGTTCCGTTCACTTCAACTTTTGTTGAAACAGGACAGGAATTAAGCCATTTAAGAAGCTCTTTTCTCTCCTTCTTTCTAAGAAGCCTGTATCTGTGATAAGTTATGGCGCCGCCGTTCTGAAAAAGCCAGTTGATTTCTCTTCTTCCTTGGAATTTATTGAGATTGGGAGTGACACTTCCGTCTGAAGCGGCCACATGCAACATCATAGTCTCATGATTTCCCAAAAGGAAATGCATGTTATGAGCATTCATTACATGTCTTAATATCTTTATGCCGTCAGGTCCGCGGTCAATCGCATCTCCAAGCATATATAGTTTGTCAGCGCCCGAAAATTTTACTTTTTCGAGCAGTTTTAAAAATAATCTGTATTGACCGTGAAGATCTGATATTACGTAAGTTGCCACGCTGTCTTACTCCATCCTGTCAGTTATAAAGCATGCATCACCGAAGGAAAAGAATCTGTATCTTTCCTTTATTGCTTCTTCGTATGCCGCCAGAATATTCTCTCTTCCCGCAAGCGCTGCAACAAGCATTACAAGCGTAGACTCCGGAAGATGGAAATTGGTTATAAGGCAGTCAAGAACCTTGAACTTGTAGCCCGGATAAATAAATATCGATGTATCTCCGCTACACTCGGATAGTCTGCCGTTTTCATCAGCTGCGCTCTCTATAGTCCTGCAGCTCGTAGTTCCGACACAGATAACTCTGTGCCCGCTTTCTTTTGCCCTGTTTATCTTCTCTGCTGCCTCTGCGGTAACCTGGTACCACTCGGTGTGCATGTGATGTTCCTTGACATTGGTCACCTTAACGGGTCTGAATGTTCCAAGTCCCACATGAAGAGTTACAAAGGCCATATCTATGCCCTTGTCGGAGATCTTTTTAAGAAGCTCATCCGTAAAATGAAGGCCCGCTGTCGGTGCTGCCGCGGAGCCTTCGTATTTGGCATAGATTGTCTGATACATGTTCTTATCTTTGAGTTTATGTGTGATATAAGGAGGAAGAGGCATCTCGCCGAGTCTGTCGAGAACTTCTTCCCAGATTCCCTCATAGTAGAACTTAACGAGTCTGTTACCGTCCTCTACTATATCAAGGATCTCTGCGGTAAGTATTCCTCCGCCAAAAGAAACTCTTGCACCGGGACGAAGTTTCTTTCCCGGTTTAACCAAGGTTTCCCAAACATCATTCTCTTTTCTCTTAAGAAGAAGGATCTCAACCGCTGCGCCTGTGCCTTCCTTTTCGCCAAGGAGCCTTGCAGGTATGACCTTGGTGTTATTAAGAACAAGGCAGTCACCGGGCCCAAGATAGTCGATGATATCGCTGAATATCTTGTGCTGCGTCTTTCCTGTCTCTTTGTCTATCACAAGGAGCCTGCACTCATCTCTTTTTTCAAGAGGGTCCTGAGCTATGAGCTCCTGTGGCAAATCAAAGAAGTAATCTGCGGTTGATAATCCAATCTGTGTTGTTTCTGACATAATATCTTACTTTCTAAAAAGAACGTTTTTATTCATTGCAAAAATCCATGTTCTCAAGGAATGCGATATATCCTCTTAGAGACTCATAGAGATCTGCCTTACTGATCACTTCGCACGGTGAGTGCATGTTAAGAACTGCTACTCCCGAATCAACAACATTCATGCCGTATTCTGCAAGAATATATGCGATTGTTCCGCCGCCACCTGCATCTACCTTGCCAAGCTCTGCAGTCTGGAACAATACGCCTGCTTCGTCATATACCTTTCTTACTGCTGCAATGTACTCTGCATTTGCATCGTTTGAAGCATATTTTCCTCTTGATCCTGTATACTTGTTAAACACAGGGCCAAAGCCAAGATATGCAGTATTCTTCTTCTCAAAAACAGAAGCATAGCAAGGATCAAATGCTGCACTTACATCAGATGAAAGCATACTTGAATTTGCAAGGCATCTTCTGAATACAAGTTCATCATAATTTCCGTTTACAAGAGCAACTATCTCTGCAACGGCATTTTCAAAGAATCTTGACTTCATGCCCGTAGCACCGGCGCTGCCTATCTCTTCTTTATCAACAAGGATGCAGCATCCCGTTCTCTTAAGGTCTCCTGCTTCAAGAAGAGCTACTGCAGAAGGATATGCACATACTCTGTCATCGTGCCCGTAACCAAGCACCATGGATCTGTCAAAACCTGCATCTCTGCTCTTTCCTGCAGGAACTATCTCAAGTTCTGCAGATATGAAATCTTCTTCCTCGATTCCGTACAGATCGTATAAAAGTGCTACGACTCCTCTTCTTACAGCGCCTGAAAGCTTTCCGGCCTCAGCTTTTTCTTCTTTTTCAGCCTTAACTGCGTACTGCTCACCCTCTGTAAGCTTAGAATCATCTTTTTTATCTTCAGACTTCTCTTTTCCCTCAATAACAAAGGGTCTGTTTCCTATAACGAGATCAAGGGCTTCACCTTCAATTACGTTTGAAGCCTTCTTGCCCATCTGCTCGCTTGCAAGATGAACGAGAATATCTGAAATGAAGAATACCGGATCGTCCTCATCTTCACCGACATTTAAGATAACTGTCGTACCGTCTTTTTTAGCCACAACTCCGTGAAGAGCAAGGGGGATAGTCACGAACTGATACTTCTTGATACCGCCGTAATAATGGGTATCAAGATATGCAAGTCCGTTATCCTCATACAAAGGATTCTGCTTAACATCGAGTCTCGGAGAATCAATATGTGCTCCGAGGATGTTAAGTCCTTTTTCCAAAGGCTCAGAACCTATCTTGAACATAACGATGGATTTATTCATCCACACGGAATAAACCTTATCACCCTTTTTAAGCTTGGTATTTTCCTTTACAAGCTTGTTAAGCTCTCTATAGCCCTCAGCCTCGATCTCATTTACGATCGTGTCGATTGCCTCGCGTTCAGTCTTGGAATTATCAAGGAACTTTTTGTACTTCTCTGCAAATTTATCACATTCCTTGAGCTGAGTACGGTTATAAGTTGTCCATACATTCTTCTTATTCATATTGTGTACCTCTTAAATAAATCTTATCTTATGAACGAAGTTCTATGCCAAGATCCTGTAAGCCCTTAAGTATTTTCTTCATTGCTGAATTGATCTCATCATCTTCCATTGTCTTTTCTTTATCTCTAAACAAAAGAGAATAAGCCATAGACTTGAATCCCTCTTTGATCTGTGAACCTTCGTAAATGTCAAAGAGTGTTAATTCTTCAAGTTTCTTGCCGCCACGCTGACGGATCATCTTCTCGATATCACCCGCAAGAACGTTCTTTGGCACTACCATTGAGATGTCTCTTGTAACTGCAGGGAACTTGGCAATTCCTGTATATATTGTATCAAATTTAGCGTACTTAACAACCTCAGGCATATCGATCACGGCAACATAAACTCTTGTATCGATGTCATAGTTATCGCATACGGCAGGGTGAACTTCACCGAGATAACCGATAACTTCGCCGTCGTAAATGACATTTGCCTGTCTTCCGGGATGAAGGAATGACTTGCCTGCATTAGGGTCGTATTCAACCTTATCAAGCATGTTTACGCTGTCGAGAAGCTCTTCGATAACGCCCTTCATGCTGTAGAAATCGCCATCTCCGTAAAATCCGAGTGTGAGCTGCATTCTCTCATCGGGAAGCTCTGTAAGAGGAAGGCTCTTTGCCACATAGATGTTACCCATCTCATAGAGGCGAACGTCCTTATTTCTGCGGTTGTAGTTGGTTGCAAGGCTTGTAAGCATTCCGTTTAAGGAAATTGTTCTCATTATTGAGAAATCTTCTCCTAAAGGATTTGAAATCTTGATAGCCTTTCTTTCAACTGCGTCCTCGGGTAAAAGAAGCTTATCAAATACCTTAGGACTCTCGAATGAATATGTATATCCCTGTGAGAATCCGCAGAACTGTGCTACTTCTCTTGCCTTCTTCTCAACTCTCATCTTGAATGAGATACCGCCTGTTGTAGCGCTTGTCTTGGGAAGAGTTGTAGGAATCTTGTCATATCCCGAGAATCTGGCGATTTCTTCTGCAATATCGCACATCTGGTTGAGGTCCTGACGGAAAGAAGGGATTATAACTTCATCGGTCTTCTTGTCATACTCAACTTCTTCTCTCTTAAGTATCTCTATCATCTCATCCTTGGAAATATCTGTTCCGAGGAGGTTGTTGATCTTATCGGCTTCAAGCGCAAATCTCTTTAAAGGCTTGATGGGAAGTCCTACCTGAACTACGCCGGGAACAACCTTACCACATCCAAGCTCGTTGATAAGCTGGCAAGCACGGTTGATAGCATCAAGTGCATTTGCGGGATCAAGACCCTTTTCAAAGAATCCTGAAGCGTCTGTACGAAGTCCGACTCTCTTTGCAGACTTTCTGATATTAGGTCCGTTAAATGTAGCAGCCTCGAAAAGAACTGTCTTAACATCGTCAGTGATCATTGAATTCTCACCGCCCATGATACCTGCAAGTCCTACTTCCTTCTCAGCATCGCAGATCATAAGAACTTCGCTGTCGAGCTTTCTCTCCTGTCCGTCAAGAGTTACAAAAGTCTCGCCGTCCTTAGCTCTTTTAACAACAATCTTGTTTCCTGCGATTGTTGAAAGGTCGTAAGCATGCATAGGCTGACCGTATTCCATCATTACATAGTTTGTGATATCTACGAGGTTGTTGATAGGTCTGATTCCTACGCTTGAAAGTCTTCTCTGCATCCATTCGGGTGAAGGAGCGATCTTTATATCTGTAGCAACCCTTGCGCAGTAATTTGTGCAAAGATCTGTATCCTTAATCTCAACGTCGATGAAATCTTTGACGTTTCCTTTTCCGTCTTCCTTAACCTTAACTACGGGAGCTTTGAAAGGAAGCTTGTATGTAGCTGCAGCTTCTCTTGCAAGACCAAGAATGCTGTAGCAGTCTACACGGTTAGATGTAACTTCAAATTCAAATACTGTGTCGTGGAGCCCCAATACCTCAACGGCATCAGCGCCAACCTCTGTATCTTCAGGGAAGATATAAAGTCCGTCTTCGGGAGCCTCGGGATAAAAATCCTTTGTTGAGCCAAGTTCCTCGATTGAGCACATCATACCTGCACTCGGAACACCACGGAGCTTGCCTGCCTTGATCTTGATTCCCTCTGCGGGATTCGGGCTTCCGTCATGACCTCCGGCAACACGTCCGCCGTCAAGAACAACGGGAACCTTATCGCCTTCCTTCATATTCTTTGCACCTGTAACGATCTGAATTGTCTCCTTGCCGATATCAACCTGGCAGATAACGAGCTTATCTGCATCAGGATGCTGCTCGATTGTCTTGATCTGGCCGACAACAATCTTCTCAAGGTTCTTATCAAGTGCTGTATATGTTTCAGTCTTTGTTCCGGAAAGTGTCATATCATCGAAGAATTCCTGATCGGTGCATGAAAGATCCGGCACATATGCTTTAATCCATGATTTTGATGAATTCATATTTTTTTCTCCTATTTATGTAAAAAGTGATGATCAATATTATTTGCTCTTTTAGCGATATACGGATTGCTTCGCTTCGCTCTCGCAATCCTGCGTTCATTCGGAAATCGACATGCTCATTTCATTCGCATATCTTTTTTCCTCATTTCCGTTCGGTCTTCATGGTCATACTTTGCACTGTGCAAGCACAGCAAAGTATGACTATGAATCCCTATATCGCTAAAACTGATTAAGAAATCTAATATCATTCTCATAGAGAAGGCGCATATCATCGATCTCGTATTTAAGAAGTGCGATTCTCTCAAGTCCTACACCGAATGCAAAACCTGTGTACTCGTTAGGGTCGATTCCGCTCATTTCAAGAACGTGAGGATGTACCATTCCGCATCCGAGGATTTCGATCCAGCCCTCGCCCTTGCAGAAACGGCATCCCTTTCCGCCGCACTTAAAGCAGCTTACGTCCATCTCGGCAGAAGGCTCTGTGAACGGGAAGTGATGAGGTCTGAACTTTGTCTTTGTCTCAGGTCCGAAGAGCTGTTTTGCAAACTCTGCAAGAGTTCCCTTAAGATCTGCAAATGTAACGTTCTTGTCGATAACAAGACCTTCAACCTGGTGGAATGAAGGTGAGTGTGTAGCATCAACTTCATCTGCACGGAATACTCTTCCGGGAGCGATCATCTTAATAGGGAGCTTGCCCTTTTCCATCTCATGCACCTGTGTTGAAGATGTCTGAGTCCTAAGGAGAAGGTCTCCGTTAATATAGAAAGTATCCTGCTCGTCCTTTGCGGGATGATCTGCGGGAATGTTAAGAGCTTCGAAGTTGTAATAATCTTTCTCAACTTCAGGTCCTTCAACCACTTCATATCCCATTCCGGTAAAGATTCTCTCTACCTCTTCAAGAGCAATTGTATTTGGATGACAGTGTCCAACTTTGTTCTTCTTTGCGGGAAGTGTTACGTCGATGACTTCAGCTTTGAGCTTGGCATCTCTTGCAGCAGCTTCCATTTTGTTCTTGGTCTCTTCAAGAACTTTCTCAATCGCCTCTCTTGTCTCGTTTACAAGCTGACCAACTTTTGGTCTGTCCTCGGGAGCAACGTCCTTCATGCTCTTTAAGATGCTTGTAAGTTCACCCTTTTTACCAAGGAAGTTGACTCTGATCTCATTTAATTTCTCGAGTCCGTCAGATCCTTTAATCTGCTTCAGGGCTTCTTCACGGATTTTGTCCAGCTGTTCACTAATCATTTTTTTCCTCCTAATTGTAATATCTGGCTTCAGTATTGGGATATGTACTAAACTCGAAAGAACCTCGTTAAGTACATCCCCATGGCTCGCACTAAGCTCGACAATACCTCGCTAAGTGCTCTGCTCAAAATAATAAATCCCATGTGTTAGTAATTAACACATGGGACGAATTTATCGCGGTACCACCCAAGTTCCCGTCATATATAATTATGTACGGACACTCATTATATCTGTAACGTAGACAACACGGTCCAACCTACAAGCATACTAAACAGATAGCCTTCAGAAGGACTGCTCCGGTGCGAATGTTCCGTATATACCCGTAGTAGGAAGCTTACAGCCGATGACTTCCATTCTCTGAACCATGTAGCATAACATCTTGGGCGTAGCCCACACCTTCATAGCATTTATTCTTTATTCAACACCTTATTGTATTTGGCGATGGCGTATTTGTCAAGACTTGCTCATTTTAGCAATAAGTTCCATCTTCTTCTCGCGCCTAAGCTGCTTAATATGCCACTCTCTGCTCATGGCTTCTTCCTTGGTATCAAACTCCTCGAAATACACAAGTTTAACAGGAAGCCTTGTCTTGGTATACTTGGCGCCCTTTCCGGCGTTATGATCTTTTATTCTCTTATCAAGATCATTTGTCCAACCACAATATAAAGAGCCATCGGCGCATTCAACAATATATGTATAATTCATCTATTTTTTCCCAAATATATTCATCCAAAGAATATCTCAAGCCCTATTCCTATAAGAATAAGTCCACCGATAATCTTCGCATTTCCCGCAAGCTTCGTTCCGAATTTAATTCCGAGCTTAAGCCCCGCGTAGCATACGATCCAGGTAACCGCGCCAATTATCGCAACGCATACAAGAACCATAAGAACACCGTACTGTGAGATTGTAAATCCAACTGAAAGCGCATCAATTGATGTAGCTATGCCCTGGATCATAAGAGTTTTATTGGATAATGTCTTGGAAAAAGAACCGTTTTCTTTATTAAGGCACTCGGTTTCTTTACATGTATCGCAATTTTTGCCGCTGTAGCACTTTCTTTCGCGGCATCCCTCGATCAGCATCTTTCCGCCTATGAACGCAAGTAAAAAGAGTGCCATCCACGGTATAAGCACATTTAAGCCGTTAAATATATTGGCGGCATTGTGCACCAGAAACCATCCTATAAACGGCATAATAAACTGAAAAATCGCATATACACCGGATATTTCCAGTCTCCTTCTTTTGTTCATTTTGGTGTCGGCAAATCCGTTTGCCAATGACACAGAAAAAGCGTCCATGGCGAGCCCTAGTCCCAACATAACGCTGTTTACAAAAAATAATATTGTATTTGCCATAATTATCTCCGACAGAATAGTATTTCTATATAATATCAAACCTAATTCGTTGTAGCAATATTATAGGCAACACTCTGGAGATAATGTTTCCTAAAAGCAAAAAAATAGAAGGCAAGCATCCATTAAACTAATGAACACTCGCCCTCATGTCTGGTTTTCCAATGGTCTGTCCTCTCTTTTTAATTTATTTATATTAAATCACTTACTGCAACGGCACCTCGACATCCCTCGGCGTATGTGAAGCCTCGCCACCCTAGCTGTAGATGTCAGCCGTTCCGATAACCATCCGTTCTCCTTTGGTGAAGCTTAAGCCACCTCAGATACTTAGGTTTTATCTCTTAAGTGATTGTAACTATAATATACCATCCCTCTATAGTTTTGTCAATCATCTTTTTATAATTATTTTTATATTCAGACAATTCAAACAATTCCCATGAATTCGCATAAACAATTTGCTCCTTAATTAATTTGATACAAAAAGGTTATTATTGTATGATATTAGGGTATTAAACACAGCAAAAAAGGGGATAATATGAGCGAATTTATTATTAGCACATGCTCCACCGCGGATCTTTCGCGTGAGCATTTTGATAAAAGAGACATTAAATATGTTTACTTTCACTTTGAAATAGACGGAAAAGATTATCCGGACGATCTTGGAGATTCCATTCCTTTCAAGAAATTCTATGAAATGATGGCTAATGGCGCCATGACAAGAACTTCTCAGGTAAGTATCGGAGAATATGTTGATTTCTTCGAGCCTTTCCTTAAAGAAGAAAAGGACATTATTCATCTCGCACTCAGCTCTGGAATTTCCGGAACTTTTAATTCCGCTTCTATTGCAAGCGAGCAGTTAAAAGAAAAATATCCGAACCGTAAGATTTATATAATCGATACTTACGCTGCTTCAGCAGGACTTGGTTTATTGGCAGACAAGCTCGCAGACCTTCGTGATGAGGGAAAAAATATCGATGAGCTCTATAACTGGGCTGAAGAACACAAATATGATATTCAGAGCTGGTTCTTTGTTTCAGATCTCAAGTACCTCGTAAGAAACGGACGTGTTTCAAAAACAGCCGGAGCAATCGGAAATGTACTTAATATCTGCCCACTTCTTAATATCGACAGAGAAGGACATCTTGCTGTAAAAGCAAAGGTAAGAGGAAAAAATGCAGTTATGAAAGCTCAGGTAAAGAAAATGTTTGAGCTTTGCGAGAACAGAACAGATTATGACAACAGCTGCTTCATCTCTCACTCAGATTGCTATGATGATGCGAGAGCCGTAGCCGATATGCTCGAAGCTCAGCTTCCAAAGCTCAAGGGCAAGATTAAGATATTCGATATCGGAACAACAATCGGAAGCCACACCGGCCCCGGCACAGTCGCTCTCTTCTTCTGGGGAGACACACGTACTGAGTAAACTCAAAAGCAGAATGTAGTGAAATAATACGCAGCAATATGCATTTGTCGCTCGTTGGTATAACACCAAAAATCGCTCCAAATGCATATTGCTGCTTTTTTATTTTGCTATATTCCACCTTTACACTTATTTACTCAGCGTTCATAAATGAATTGTGTACACTAAGCTTTTCTATCTTTATCTTTTCTTTTTTATCTTCAATATCTATTTTTATTCTATCTACTCAGAATAATATTTTTTCTCTAATCTCTTCTCGAAGTCTGGTTTGGGCATGGGGTTGTCGTAGAGGAAGCCCTGAACGATGTGGCAACCTACTTCTTTGAGGAGTGTGACCTGGTCTTCTCTCTCGACACCTTCGGTTACAACGCCGATTCCAAGTTCATTAGCCATGGTGATTATGTTCTTCAGGACGATCTCATCGTTTTTATTGAGGTTATCGCTGCTTATAAAGGATCTGTCTATCTTTATTACCTTTACAGGGAAATCTCTAAGTGTTGAAAGAGACGAATAGCCTGTTCCGAAATCATCTATGGCAGTGTTTATGCCCGCATCTTTTAGCTTGGACAAAAAGCCCGTCATAAGAGATCTTTCATCTTCACTCACGGTCTCTGTAACTTCAACTTCGATAAACTTCCTGTCAATTCCGCAAGCATCTATCGCTTCAACAATCTCATCTACAATACGCTTATAACTGAGATCACGCCTTGAGAAATTGACCGAAATGGGAACAACAGGTATTCCGCGGCTCTGCCAGTCTTTAATGAATTCACAGGCTTTTTTGAGCACATAAATATCAAGCGAAGCAACCATTCCCTCCTGTTCAAGGATCGGAACAAACTCGGTAGGATACAGTACAATACCGTTGCAGAACCACCTTGATAAAGCCTCCGCTCCGACAATCTCTCCTGTTACCGTATCGACCTTTGGCTGTAAATATATCCTGAATTCATCGCTTGCAAGCGCTTCTTCATATCTGTCTTCTATCTGCTTCTGCCTGTAAATCCGCGTACTCATAGCCTTGTTTACAAACACATACGGCTTACTTGCCACATTTTTGGCATAGTTGAGAGCCATCGCAGACCTTGATAAAAGCTGTCCCGGATCTTTAAGCGAATCATCGACGGCATATACACCACACACTGCCGCAATCTTTATCGGCTCCTCTTTGCCGTTTCTGACACCGTATACATCAACACCCGAAAGGAACTCCAGGAATTCTTTTGTCCTCTCCTTCTTAACGAGTGCAGCATAGTTGTCGCCTCCAAGATGAGCCACTATCTCGTCCTTTTGGAAAAAAGCTTTAAGCTTACGGGCATATCTTTTCATGATCTCATCGCCCTCGGCAATCCCGTAGCGTCTGCTGTAAAGGCCAAAACTCTTTAAATTAAAATAAAAGGAATCATAAAGCATTATATCTCCGCTATCGCAGAGTTTATTAGCGAACACGAAAAATCCTCCCGAATTGGGAAGACCTGTCAGATATTGCTTAAGCGAGCTATCTCTGACAACTGTATTAAGAAGAAATCTCTCCATATGGAAAGAAAGAATATCTATAAGAACCGAAAAACTCTTGTACTCCTCATCATCCCAGTGTTTATCACCATAGAGATAAATGTTATAGGTGACAATCTTTTGCCCAGCCATCTTATTCTGAAAGTAGTATGCCGGTGGCTCACCCTCAGGAACAGGGCCAAAAAGAGGAATAACGGTGTCAGGCTCACCTTCATGATCTGAGCCCTTCGCATAAGAAACTATAGAAACAATAGAACGTAAAGAATATTCCTTGGCCAGATCCGCAATAGCACTTGGCGATATTTCCGGGGTTATGGCTTCTTCCGAAAGTATCTGAACAAAGTTTTCAAAACTCTTTTCAAAATTCATATATACCCGTCCTCATTGGTTTTCTTCAGTTTTGTATAATACAATTTTAATAAAAAATTTATGTTTTTTCAACACAAATAGAGGCAGAACAAAGAGTCGCTTGCGACTCTTCGCGCCCGAGCGGTATTGCAAAGCAATAATTTTCATCTCCGCGAGGTGCGCATCCATAGCGGAGCGTTTTTTATAGCATAGGAAAGCAAATTCCTATGCTATAAAAAAAGACTGCACCCTACGGCACAGCCTTTTTATAGCATAAAATTACTTCTTGTTTACAAGATCCTTAAGAGCCTTACCAGCTTTGAACTTAGGTGCTATAGATGCAGGAATCTTGATAGCTTCGCCAGTCTGAGGATTCTTACCTGTTCTAGCAGCTCTCTTTGTTGTCTCGAATGTTCCGAAACCAACAAGCTGAACCTTTCCTTTTTTCTTGAGCTCCTTAGTAACTGTCTCTGTGAAAGCGTTGAGTGCTGCGGCAGCATCCTTCTTTGAAAGTCCTGCTTCCTTAGCGATTGCATCGATAAGTTCTGTCTTGTTCATGTAATTTCCCTCCAAAAAGAAATTTATTTTACTACATTGCCCATTTTACCACCATTTCAAGCGCATAACAACCAAAAAAAGCGGAAAAATGCGGAAAAATCAAGATTTTTCACAAAAAAATGCTTAATTTTAGCCGTTTTTATCATAATATATCCTGAAATCCCGGTCTGTATAGATGTCTCGGAATACCGTCAACCATGATAGGGCCTACATCTCCCTGGATCAGGGGTCTTACATATGTAATAAACTCGTTCGTTACATAAGTTCCGTCCTTGCTTATCCATTCTCTGGGTACAAGCCTCTCATCGTTTGCAATCTTATGAACGTCTTTTACCTCAGTTCCTGCCTGGTAGGGATCGTCGGAAAGTCTCTCGATAACCACCATCTTACCGCTGTCGCCTTCATCGGCGGATTTCATTGCGGCGCCACCGACTTCATATGCTTCAAGAATATCTACTCTGGATGCACAGTGGCTTGCGGCTCTCTGAAGCGTTGAAAGCTCGATTGCACGTGTCTTGCATCCGCACTCGGTAGAAACAACATTGCAAAGATATCTCGCAGTACCCGTAAGCTGCTTGTGTCCGAATGCGTCAACGTACTCAACGGAGTTGTCGAGATCGCTGACATACTTGCCATCCTTGGTCCTGATACCCTCAGAAACGGCAACAACTATAGACGCTTTGGTCTTCAAAAGAGATTTGATTTTCTTAATGAAGGCATCCATCTCAAAAGGAATCTCAGGCATATAGATGGCGTCGGGGCCGTCACAATCTTCGCCCTTGGCAAGCGCTGTTGCACCTGTAAGCCAGCCTGCGTTTCTTCCCATTACTTCAACAATAATAACCTGTCCGTGACTTGTCTCAAGAGACCAGCTGTCTCTTATTATCTCTTTTACGGATGTTCCGATGTACTTAGCTGCCGATCCGTAACCCGGTGTGTGATCCGTAAGCGCCAGATCGTTGTCGATTGTCTTGGGGCATCCGACAAATCTGATATCAGAGCCTGTAATAATGGCATAATCGGATAACTTCTTTATCGTATCCATGGAATCATTACCACCGATATAGATAAAACAATCGATCTCCAGCTTCACAAGAATCTCAAAGATTTTCTCGTATATCTCTTTACTTTCAAAAATCTCCGGAAGCTTGAATCTGCAAGAACCAAGATATGCCGAGGGAGTTCTTTTCAAAAGCTCGATATCGAGTCCTGACTGAATGTGATCCGAAAGATCCACATAACGACCTTCCATGAGACCTTGCACGCCATGGATCATACCGTATACTTTTTTGTATCCGCGGTCCATTGCGGTCCTGTACACACCGGCAAGTGAAGAATTAATTGCCGCGGTAGGTCCACCTGATTGCCCAACAATTACGTTTCTTTTCTTTTTCTGCACCATAACTCCTGTCCCCTTTCGAAAGTATATTTCCATTATATTCGAAAAAACGATAAGTGTCATCTACAAGCTTCACTAGACTCGAAAAAACCTCGCTAAGAGCTCTACTAAAAAAGAGCTTGGTTAACGTTTCCTCGTTCACCAAGCTCTTTCGAGCAATCTAAATAAATGTAACGCGCATAAAGAGCGCATTCCTTATAAGTACAACGCAATATCAGATAAATCTTCCTCTGCGGCTCTTACCCAAACTATATGCAATAGACGCCACAACAACAAAGCTGACCACTACGATGGCACACACCGTGTAAAGTCTCTTCTTGTCCTCGTCAAGTCCGTTCCAGAACTTGATAGCTTTATCAAGCTTCTTCTTTCCAAAATCCATAGCGTTTTGTACAAACTCTATCATTACATTACCCCCAAATAGAAACAATTTAAATCATTTATCTACTATATATTGTACCTCTGTGAATGTTTTTCCTCAAGTTTTTTTATCACATAGTCTTTCCAGATAAAATCAATTATCGCTGCGAAAGGAATCGCCAGAACGATTCCGATAACGCCGAACTTCCTTCCTCCGAGGACAATTGCCACAAGTATCATAAGAGGTGATACTCCAAGGCTCTCTCCAAAGAGTCTGGGCTTTAAGATATATCCGTCAACAGTCTGAAGAATGATGGTAAAGACAATGAACCAAAGCGCATACCACGGATTCTCCAAAACAAGGATAAACGCACCTATCGCTCCTCCGACTATAGGTCCGAATGTCGGTGCAAGATTGGTCACTCCGACAATAACGGAGATCAGCACAGAATACGGCTGTCCCGCTATAAGCATATAGATAAGGTTTACAAAGCCGACTATAATTCCGTCTATAATATCGAAACTGATATATCTGATAAGGATCGTATTACATCTGTCCGTGACATCACAGGTTCTTTTATATGTCTTTTCATTCATTGCAAGGCTTAAGAACTTTGAAAATCCCCTGATAAGTCTTCTGTTATCCAAAAGAAAGTATATTGCGAAAATAAATGCAAGAACCAGATCAAACATTCCTCTTCCCGCATTAAGGGATCCGTTCACAAAACTCACCATATTCTCAGAGAAATACTCGCCGATAATACCGAGGATATTTTTCTCAAAGCTCTCCAAAGCCGTAAGATCTATACCAATAAGCTGCACTATTTTATTATTCTCAAGATCTTTCAAGAAATTATTTGAAGGATCGACATATTCTCCGATACTGGAAATTAACTTCGATACACTGTCGATAAGCTGCGGAACAAGTGCCACAAACAAAAGCACTACCGCAAGAACAATAAAAAATATGGTAAAAGCAACAGAAAGTTTCCATCTCCTGCTCTCTTTTTTTATTTTCTTAAACAGGCCTCTTTCAAACATGAGCGCCACAGGATTAAATATATATGCTATTACTATGCCCAGGATTACAGGTCTGAGGAAACTGAAAAAAGAATTTATCCCTTTGACTATGGAAGGGAAATTGGACAATATCATGTACAAGACAACAGCTGAACACGTAGCAATCGTGTAAGAAACCCACTTCTTTTTAACCCACTTGTTATCTAACTTCATTTCATTCTCCCATCAAATAAAGTTCTGTTAAACGTCATGGAAAAAGCAGTCATAGCTGATATGACTGCTTTTATTCCCAATTTAGTCCCAAAATGCCGGTTCCTGTTATTTGACTCCTAGCTGACGCCAGGTGGGTTACCGCAACTGCTATGCCTGTCTTCCTCTCCCGTAGCTGGTCTGCGCATGCGCAGGGCCGAAGGCGTGACATTTATAACAGTGATGTAGGAGTCCCGTTTAAAGTAATGTAGGTTCAAATTACACAGGAATTGTCGGACATCCCAGGAGAACTACCTACGTAGTTCTTTGTAGTTCTAATATAATTATATCCATACATGCGCATTTTTCAAGGGTTTACGCGTGATTTAAGAGTAATTTCACAGATACCTAATATTTATAAAACGTGAATTTACCGTATAAAAATACGATGCCAAAAAATTCCCCGTCAATACGTCAGATTTCCCTTGTAGCTTCCTTAAGCCAATTCTTAATCTTCTCATCCTCGATAAGCGGTGAAACCCTGTCGTACACTGCTTTATGGTACTTATTGAGAAGCAGAACCGCATCAGGTTTCATGTACTTCTTATCGATTGCTTCAAGATCGATAGGCACATATGTAAGGTGGTCGAATCCGTAGAATTTACCATACTCGGTTTCAGAACGGTTTACAACTTCAACAATGTTCTCTATACGGATTCCGTGGCTTCCCTCGATATAAACTCCGGGTTCATCAGATACTATCATTCCGGGCTTAAGCTCTGCTTTGTTAGCGCCCTCCGAGCTCCTCCATCTGATATTGTGAGGGCCTTCATGCACATTAAGCATATATCCAATGCCGTGTCCCGTTCCGTGGTTATAATCAATTCCGATATCCCAAAGTGCCCTTCTCGCATATATATCAACGTTTCTTCCCGTGCATCCGTCCTTAAATATTGCATTTGCAAGTTCAAGCATACCGGATACAGTCGCTGTGTAGTGCTTCTTTATCTCATCGGAAATCTCTCCGACTACGATAGTTCTCGTAACATCGGTTGTTCCACCCATGTATGTTCCGCCCGAATCAACAAGAAGCATTCCCTGTGCCTTTACTTCAGCAGCGTTATCTTCAGTAGCCTCATAGTGTGCCATTGCAGCATTTGCATTATATGCACTGATAGTAGGGAAAGAAAGCTCAATAAATCCCGGAAGCTCCGCTCTCATACCGTCAAGCTTCATCGCAGCGGAGTACTCAGTCATATGGATCTTTCCTACATTTTCTTTTACCCAGTAGATAAACTCTGTGAGCTTAGCACTGTCTCTTAAATAAACCTCACGGATATTCTTAAGCTCAGTCTCGTTCTTTATAGCTTTCATTATCTCTGTGGGATTTTCCCTGTCTTCAATGACATATCCCGCTTCACCCGCCTTATCAGCAATAAGCCTATATGTAAGATAATTGGTATTTCTCTTATCGATAAGGATATTTCCTGTAAGAACAAGCTCTGACATGTACTCTGCATATTCAGCATAATCTTTAAGAACAATATCGTTACTCTCGCAATATGCGCGAACCTCATCCGTAACTTCATCTTTCTGCACAAAAAGAATAAACATATCGCTTGTTATCATTGCATAAGAAAGCGCTACAGGATTGCATTCAACGTCATTTCCGCGAAGATTTGTAAGCCACATAATATCATCAAGCTTTGACAAAAGATGCATCGATGTTCCGTACTCTTTCATCTTTGCTCTGACATCCGCAAGCTTTTGCTTAAAAGACTTACCACAAAGTTCATCGGATAAAACATACATGTCATGGCATGGAAGCGCCGGTCTGTCTGTCCAGACTTCTTCCGCAAGATCCTTACCAATCTTTAAATCCGCATTTTTAAGCTTAAACATAGACTCAAGCACTTCACCGTCTTCAGCCGGAACAACTCTTCCGTCAAAGCCAAGTGCCTCACCTTTTTTTACATTATCGGAAAGATATTTCTCGATAGTGGGAACGCCTTCCTCTCCCATCTTGTAAAGAGTAACTCCCGTTCCCGCAAGCTGGTTCTCAGCCTGTATAAAGTATCTTCCGTCAGTCCAGAGTCCTGCCTCGTTGTCACTTACGACAAGTGTTCCGTTCGATCCGTCAAAGCCGCAAAAATACTCTCTTGTCTTGAAAAAATCTGCCGCATACTCTGAATTATGAAAATCTGAAGTAGGAATCATATAATAGTCGATCCCATTCTCTTTCATAGCTTTTCTGAGCTGCGCCAGTCTGTTTTTAATTGTTTTGTTTTCTGTTCCCATATTGATTTCTTCCTCTAAAATATTACTACTCACAATCCATGGTACACCAAATGCACCGGAACTGTGAGTAGTAGTTGAATTTTTTTCTCAAATATTAAAGCCCGTACTTCTTAACTACAAGAGGAACAACCTTAGATGATCCGATTCTGCTGCATCCTGCCTCAGCATATGCCACAGCATCTTCTATCGTGCGGATTCCGCCTGCTGCCTTGATCTTAACATCAGGGCCGATGTTCTTCTTAAAGAGCTCGATATCCTCAAGAGTTGCACCTGCGCTGCCAAATCCTGTTGAAGTCTTGATGTAATCAGCCTTTACCTCGGTAACGATCTTGCAAAGCTCTTTTTTCTCATCTTCTGTAAGATAACAGGTCTCGATGATAACTTTAAGGAGCTTATCTCCGCAAGCCTTTCTGATCTCTTCAAGTTCTTTCTTTACTTCATCATATCTGTGATTCTTTACATCACTAACGTTAACAACGGTATCGATTTCCTCTGCTCCGTCCTTGATCGCTTCTTTTGCCTCTACAACCTTAGCCGCTGTGCAGCTGTAGCCGAGAGGGAATCCGATAACAGTGCAGAGTTTGAGGTTATCGCCGTACTTATCATGCGTTCTTTTTAAATATGTTGGCGGTATGCAGACCGTCGCTGTTTTATACTTTACTGCCTCGTCACAAAGACTTACGATGTCTTCCCATGTTGCATCTGCCTGAAGCTGAGTGTGGTCAATAAGTTTTATTATTTCTTTCTCGTCCATATTGAACCCCTTTCTTAATCCCTGTCCTTCATATCCATATAGCCCTTCCTGGGCTCGATTGCCATATATGCAGGACGTATGATTTTGCCGTTATTGGCAAGTTCTTCCATTCGGTGAGCACTCCATCCGACGATTCTCGCCATAGCAAAAATTGTAGGATAAAGCTCCTCAGGAAGCCCAAGCATACGATACACAAATCCTGAATAGAAGTCAACATTCGCACTTACACCTTTATACATAGTGCGCTGTCCGCTGATAATCTGCGGCGCAAGCTTCTCAACAAGCTCATACAATTTGAGCTCATCCTCACGGCCTTTTTCTATCGCAAGCTTCTCAACAAAGCCCTTTAATACCATAGCTCTCGGGTCTGACTTGGAATAAATGGCATGTCCGATACCGTAAATAAGTCCGGCCTTATCAAAAGCCTCCTTATTAAGGATCTTCTTAAGGTATGCGGCAACCTCTTCCTCGTCTTCCCAGTTCTTTACATTGGCTTCAATATCATCAAACATGTGCACAACCTTGATGTTGGCACCACCGTGTCTGGGTCCCTTAAGCGAGCCAATGGCAGCTGCTATAACCGAATATGTATCGGTCATACTTGAGCTAACTACGTGTGTTGTAAAAGATGAATTGTTACCGCCGCCGTGTTCCATATGAAGCACAAGGCAAATATCAAGCAATTTTGCCTCGAGCTCTGTATACTTACAATCAGGTCTTAATAAGTATAAGATTGTCTCCGCTGTAGACAGTTCCTCAAGAGGAGGATGAATAAAGAGTGTGTTCCCCTCGTGATAATGATTGTAAGCCTGATACCCGTATATTGATAAAAGCGGGAACAAACTTATAAGCTGAAGGCTCTGCCTCAGTACATTCGGAAGCGATGTATCATCCGCAAGATCATCGTAAGAATAAAGTGTAAGGACACTTCTTGCAAGTGTATTCATCATATCCCTGCTCGGCGCCTTCATGATTATATCTCTTACAAAGCTTGTGGGAAGACTTCTGTAAAATCCAAGAAGTCTGTTAAAGTCATCAAGTTCCGGTTTAGTCGGAAGTTTATCAAAAAGAAGCAGGTATGCACATTCCTCAAAAGCAAATCTGTTGTCATCCGATGCTGCCTTTATGAGTTGTTTTACATCATATCCTCTAAAGTACAGTTCACCGTCCTTGGGAATGCTCTGTCCGTTTCTTTCTTCCTTTGCAACAATTTCTGAAATACGTGTAAGGCCTGTAAGTACGCCTTTTCCGTTTAAATCTCTAAGTCCTCTTTTTACGTCATACTTGACAAAAAGCTCATTTTCTATCTGATCAGCAGCTTCTGACAGTTTGGCAAGCTCAACTATCTCAGGTGTGTTTTCAGAGTAAATATTCTTTCCGTTTTCCATCCGCACCTCCGTTTAAGCATTTTTATATAAAATGTTTGAATCAAAGACCGAGGAATTCTTTTACGGCACCTTCCATCTCAGTCTTATCCACAACTTTCTTGTGTCTTATCTCAGCGGTTCTGATTGAAGATACCGCCTCGGGGATCTTAACTTTTGAAACCTCGGAAAGTTCGTCTGCAAGTTCGAAATCTCCCTTGGAATCATCCCCTTTGCCAAGAGCGTTCATTACGCTTCTTGTGAATTTGAAGGGACTTGCGGTTGATGCTATTACTGTAGGTGTCTTATCGCCCGTCTCTTCTATATATTTGCTGTATACCGCACTGGCTACAGCTGTATGTGTATCCATAAGATAACCTGTCTTGTCGAATATCTTTCTGATAGTGTCAAAAGTCTCCTGCTCTGACGCATATCCGCCAAAGAAATCAACAAGCTTTGATCTCATATCATCTGTTATCTCATACTTTCCGTCCTTAGAGAGCTTGCCCATGTACTCAGCATCAGCTGCGGCATTATCGCCGGAGATATGATAAATGAGTCTCTCAAGGTTTGAAGAAATAAGAATATCCATTGAAGGTGAAGCTGTAAGTACAAATTCACGATTTCTGTCATATTCTCCCGTCTTAAAGAAGTCGAAAAGCACCTTGTTAGAATTTGATGCACAGATAAGCTTTCCGATGGGCACGCCCATGTTCTTAGCGTAGTATGCGGCAAGAATATTACCGAAGTTACCTGTAGGTACAACTACGTTGATAGGATCGCCGTCTGCAATTCTTCCCTCTTTCAAAAGCTTTGCGTAAGAGTATACGTAATATACGATCTGGGGAACCAAACGTCCAATATTGATGGAGTTTGCAGATGAGAACTGGAATCCCTTCTCATCCATTTCTTTTGCAAGCTTTTCGTCTGTAAAGAGCTTCTTTACTCCTGTCTGAGCATCGTCGAAGTTTCCTTCGATACCGATAACACATGTGTTGTCACCCTTCTGTGTTACCATCTGCTGTTCCTGAATGGGGCTTACGCCGTGCTTGGGATAAAAAACTATGATCCTTGTGCCCGGAACATCCGCAAATCCTGCAAGAGCAGCCTTTCCGGTATCTCCGCTTGTCGCAGTAAGAATAACGATCTCGTTCTTTGCGTTATTCTTCTTTGCTGCCGTAGTCATGAGATATGGAAGAATCGAAAGTGCCATATCCTTAAAAGCAATAGTTGCGCCGTGGTACAGTTCAAGATAAAAAGCACCGTCTGCCTCTGAAATCGGAGCTATTTCTTTTGTATCGAACTTTGAATCATATGCATGCGAAATGCAATACTTAAGTTCTTCCTCTGTATAATCGGTAAGAAGAAGTCTCATTACCTCATATGCAGTACCCTGATAATCGAGCTGTGCGATCTCTCTTAAAGTCTTTTCAAGATGCGGTATATGATCAGGGACATACAAACCTCCGTCCGGTGCAAGTCCTCTGAGAATTGCTTCTGAAGCCTTAATATTACCCTGTGCTCCTCTGGTGCTACTGTACAAAACTTCCTTTGCCATTGCTTTTACTCCTCTTTTGTTGATACAATATTTAAAAATAAATGATTTAAGGACAAAAAATAGAGCCCTTAAGTTAAAATTATAACATACAAACCGGGGGATTGTGTGAAAAAAAATAATTCAATAGGTGTTTATGAGACAACATTAAAAGATGGAACCCCTTCCTTCAGAGCTTCCATAACATATTGCGGAAAACACATCGCACTTGGCTCTTTCCCAAGCAGGAAGGATGCTTCCAAAGTTTACCGCGAAGCAAAGAGAGTGTTAAATCGTTTATCTATAGATATCGAATCGTACACTTCATCCATGACACTTCCCTTCGAAAAATTTGTTTCGCTAATAAATTACCGCGATAAAGGGATGTATATCGCCAATCCGATCTATTTGGAAAAAAAATATTTCACTTATTACCTTTCAAAAGATGAAAAATTAAAATTCGACATAGACGATCTCTTCTACTATTCATCTCATAAAATAATGAGAAGAGGCTCGCATCTGTTTGTTGCAGACTACGGAAGTCAGCTCTCCGTCCTTCAAAGATACGGAATCAACAGCTATTCGGTAAGAGGACGTGACTACCGCTTTGCCAATGACGATCCGACAGACCTTAGGTATGAAAACATAATCATTCTCAACAGATATCGAGGCGTAAGACAGTTTGCCGAAAAGGGCTTTGTCCGCTACAAAGCCGTGATCCATGTAAAGAGCAACTATGTCATCGGCAAATACAACAGCGAGGCCGAAGCTGCGATTGCATACAACAAAGCCGCAG
Source organism: Butyrivibrio hungatei NK4A153 (assembly GCF_000424465.1). Taxonomy (GTDB): domain Bacteria; phylum Bacillota; class Clostridia; order Lachnospirales; family Lachnospiraceae; genus Butyrivibrio; species Butyrivibrio hungatei_A. The sequence continues at coordinate 159,160 of NZ_KE384195.1, forward strand.
ATATACTTATAAAAAACGGCATAAAGAAGAACTTCTCGGTAAATTATGTAGAAGACCTGACGCCGTCTCAATATGCCGACATCTATCACAAAACAAAGATTTCCGACAAAATATACGGGCTGAAGGTTTGATCCTTCAGCCCGTTATGGTGAATTGTGAAATTGATGGTAATCTTATACGTAATTCATCTCATCGAATACGATAAGTCTCTTCTTCTCATATTCTTTTATCATTCTGTTTTTTTCAATCTGCTCAGCCTTAGCTTCGCCTCTGGCTATAGCATTATTCTCAACAACAAAGTCAAGGAACTTGTGATACTTCTCTTTATCCTTGATTATCTCCTGCATGTTGTTGATAGTATAGATGCAGTTCTCTCCGCGGCTCTTAAACTGGAATGTACAGTCAAAGATAACGTCGTCAAAGAGCTTTATCATCATCTTCTTAGGTCCCTTTGAAATAGCCAGGTTAACGCATGCATAGTTGAAGTTCTTTACACGAACCTTGCTCTCACCTTCTCCGAGTACAGTTGCATCATAGTTAAGAAGCACTCTCGGATAGATTCTCTTCTGGAATGTAGGAGGATCGAGTCTCTTCTTGGTATTGAGCAGGATATCGTCGTAACTTCCGCTGTCTTTGATGATCTCAGACGGAAGAGGCGGGATTCTGTTAAATACAAGGTTGAGCCAATCATTGTAGCTATCCTTGTAATCAATGATCTCCATAGCATAGCGCCATGTGTTCTTGTGTCTCTTTACATAAACAAGCTTTGTAAGAACATTGGTATCGCAATTCTCCCAATTAAGACTTACAGGAACCATAGCTTCTTCGTTGATATAATATGGCTTGTCGAACTGAACCGAAAGACCTTCTTCTGAAATATCAACTGTAGTACCCTGGATCTCTTCACCGTCAACAGTAAATGTACAAGGAACTTCCAAAGGAATTCTCTCTGTTCTTCTGTACGCAACACGTCCGTCAATAAACAGAACAGCCATGACCATATAGTACAGGTTCATGATCATCCAGAATAAAACTACTCCCGGACCAAACGATGAACTGTCGAAAATTACAGCTACACATCTGAATATACCAAACAACGAAAGTGCTATAAGAAGCAGGAACGGGATCATATAGAGCTCGTAGTGCTGCTTGCCACTGAGCTGACTCTTTGCCGTAACCTTAAACTTCTTAAGAGTAATTCCGAAAGTCTCTAAAACTATGGGAAGAAGCATATAAGGGAACATGATAGTCTCATATATGCCCGTCCACTTATTAGAGCGGACGTTCCCTGAGAGCTGGCTCAAAGCCAGATTTGAAGTCAGGTACATCGGAAGCCAGAATGCCAATACCTGCGGCAGGGTACATTTGAATATTGTAAATCCGAAAACAGCGTACAAGATAGGTGATATCATGTATACAAGTCTTTTAACCGGTGAATACCAATACCAAATTGATGCCCAGTAATTCATTTTTTGAGAAAGAGAAAGATCTTTTGCAGTGTATATGTGCATCTTTCTTCCTGTTGCAATAACACCTCGTCCCCAGCGGATACGCTGCTGGATAAGGTTAGGAATATCTGTGGGCGAAAGACCTGAAGCCAAAGGATCGCTTGTTCCAAGGCAGACAAAGCCTGCTCTCTGAATCAGGATACCTGTAGCAAAGTCCTCTGTAATAGCCTCTGTATAAAAACCTCCAATGCTCTCAAGAGCTTCCCTAGCAATAATAGTATTTGAGCCACCATAAATAACACTGTTACTCTTAGTTCTGGCAGCCTGAATATCCTTATAGAAATAATCCTGTTCGTTAGGAATCCTGTTTTCTGAGAAAAGATTAAACTGGAACAGGTCAGGATTGTAAAAGTTCTGAGGAGACTGGATAAAGCCGATCTTTACCTTATCTTCCTCACTCTTTCCTTCATTCTTCATCTCCGCATCAACAAGATACGGTACGAGCTGCATAAGGAACCTCTTCTGAGGTATCATGTCAGCATCGAATGTAACAACGTAAGGAGATGTGGAGTTTGCAAGAGCGTGGTTAAGGTTACCCGCCTTCGCACCAATATTATTGGCACGCTTTAGATAGTTTACGCCCATCTTCTTGGCAAGCTCTTCCATCTCGGGTCTTCTGTTATCATCGCACAGATAGATATGCACCTTACTCTTATCGGGATAATCCATATTTTTGCAGCCATTAATGGTCTTGTATAAAAGCTCCGGTTCCTCACTGTATGTAGAGATATAAACATCTATGTGAGGAAATCTGTCCTTCGGCACATCGGGAACTTTATAATCATGCGATGTATGCATGTTCATAAAGTGAATGAGAGCCTCTACCATACCAAGCACTTCAAAAACAAGGAGAATAACGCCGCATACTACCGACAACGCACCTGCTCTGAACGGAATTGTAAAAAATATTCTCCAGACCAGATACAGCACAGAAAAAAATGTGTTTATCCAAAAGCAAATCTTAATTTTCATATTAGTTATCTCCGCGGAAGAATTTGAAAGCTTCTTCGTCGATGTTATGAGGATAGTATTCGACTATAAGATAATCGTATCTTTCCCCACTCTCATACTGTTTCTTAATGTACTCACCTACATTCATGTCGTCCATCTTTTCCAAAGCCCATATAGCATCAAGTTTGCTACACATAGGTGCCATGAAAGGAATTACAGGTCCAAAATATGAATCTCTTATCATGAGTACACTTGGTCCGTCAGGATTATCAAAATTCTCAATATTTTCAAGGTTTGTAACCTGATCAAGATAAAGTGAATACTGTGAATCCTCATAATAATCAATATCCGGCTCAAGAACATCCATATCCAAAAGAGTCTCCGAATATGTACCTTCCAAAGTCTCCTCATCATCCATTATGTAAGTTCTCTTATAATGACCGTCAAAATTAGGAAGAAGAGCTGTAAAATCTTCAAGTCCGGAATATGCTATTCCGGTATCTCTTCCCATTGATCCAAGCATATGACCTTCATATTTCTTTACAGTATATGCCTTGTCTGACAAATAAAATCCTGTAGGATCAAAATTTGCACCATATCTGTCATTGAGCTCATCGATCATTACCTTTGTAGCCTCGAATGCTGCCGGAACGGTCCAATGGTGATCGGTCTTAAAGAATGCCTGCTCATAAGGAATATCCTTACTTGGAATAACCTCTCCGAGATTGATACTCGGAACACCGAGTCTGTTGAGATATATCATCATCTCATATGTATCCTCAGTGGGATTATTTACCGGCAACCCCATTTCAAAGTCAGAGTACTTTCTGTTGTACTTCGAAGGAGTCATAACAAAGAGCACCTTTGTTCCGTACTTCTCCACATAATTCTGAAGCCTCTTTACTCTGAGCGCGCACTCAAAAATTTTCTTTTCATCATCACGATAAAATGCTGCGTAATGAAGAAATCCATTATTGTCTTTGACAAATTCAAAAGAATTAAATTCTTTTTTACCCAAAGTCTTCTGTGTAAGACCATAGGCTTCAACAAAATGTCTCTTACCGACAATCTCATCCTGCATGACCTCTTCAAACTCAGAGGGCAATTTGTCGGGTTCATTCAAATGTTTGTTTGCTTCTTTGATAAAAGCATCTTTATTCAAGTAAATATTTACGGCACTAAACGAAAACATTGCCAGCAGGAAAACTACCGCAAATATTCTTTTTTTAACAAAATATTTCATAACGGCGCCTTCCCTTAAAAGTTAAAGTAAATAAACGGATTGTAGTTTCCGATAACAAGATAACTCACGCAAATTATAATCATCCCAAGCATAAGAACCGGATATGCTATCGAGTATACCTTGTGCCAAACTGAACCCTCATGTTCATGGAACCACTTGTTCATCATAGGTATAACCGGTATTGAGAAAATAATTCCTAAAATGAATACCGGCAAATACTCCTTAAACATCATAAACGCTGTTGCACTCAATATACCATTGTTATTGGCTCCGAACATATTAAGGTAAAAACGTCCTGCCTGATAAATATCATCAGCTCTGAAGATTACCCACTGGAAATTAACTATAAGCAAAGTATATGCATGCTTTAAAAATGTGTTATGAACACGGTTGTCAAAATCCAAAAGTCTCTCAAGAAGCTGTAATACAAAGAAGAACATTCCCCAAATAATAAATGTCCAGTTCGCACCGTGCCAGATACCTGTAAGGAGCCATACAATTGCAAGGTTTCTTACCATAGTATCTCTGTTTGCAACTCTGTTTCCTCCGAGAGGAATATATACATACTCTCTGAACCAGTCAGTCAAAGAGATATGCCAGCGCTTCCAGAACTCTGAAACAGATCCGGCAATATATGGATAATTGAAGTTCTCTTTAAACTTAAATCCAAAGCAAAGTCCAAGTCCTATCGCCATATCTGAATATGCAGAGAAGTCGTAATAGAGCTGCAATGAGTATGCGATTGATCCAAGCCAAGCAAGTGTAGCAGGAACAGGAAGCTTATCGGTACCGATACGGGACCAGTTAAATACATTGTCTGCGATCGTACCGAAACTGTTGGCAATTATGATTTTCTTTCCTACTCCGACTGCAAAACGTGAAAGTCCAAGCGCAATCTTATCTATACTGCTCTTTCTGTCTCTGATCTGCTCTGCAATAGTATTGTACTGTACAATAGGTCCAGCAATGAGCTGAGGAAAAAATGCAATATAAAGTCCTACATAAAAAGGATTCTCTGCCTTTGTCACACCCCTGTACACGTCAACGACATATGACAATGCCTGGAATGTGAAAAATGAGATTCCGATAGGAAGTGCAATCTTCAAATCAGGCAACAGTCCCTTGAAACCACTGTTAATTATTCCAAATACAAATCCAAGGTATTTGAAGAAAAAGAGCACCGCAATATTTCCAACTATCGAAGTGATGAGCAATCCCTTCTTAACCTTGCTATCTTCAACTTTCTCAATAATGATCGCAATTATACTGTTGAACAGTATGGATCCGATCATAAGAAATACGTAAACAGGCTCTCCCCATGCATAGAACAAAAGACTGGCTAATAATAGCCATATATTCTGTGCCATCCTAGAAAAAGAGAGCAAATAATATCCCAGAAACACAATTGGGAAGAAATATACCAAAAATGGTATGCTGGAAAATAACATTCTTTACCCCTTTCTCTGAATCAGATATGACGGAATTATAAGTAACAACAAAGCTGCAATAAGCAAGAGTTCTCTAATACCCTCAACCGATGTGTCATATTCGGCACTATCAAGAATATATCCGAGGTCAACCTGTATTACCTTGCCGTGCTTCTGTATGAAATTCTTGATGACATATATCTCATCCATATAGTCATCCGTAAATCTCGATAATGTCACACCGTCTTTTTCATATGATGCAAGATGATAATTACCTGAATTATCATCTGTAGGATCTAGATAATCATCGGCCCATCTGTACCACTCTCTCACCTGTGCAGACTTGAGGTACGCGGTTGTCTCATCTATAACATCAAATAAGTGTTCCTCAGAAAGGTGATACTGGCGAAGATATGCAAATCGACTCTTCAACTGCTTCATGAACTTCTTATCATTACATATCTGTGTATAAATATCTCGTGTATGGAACGCAAGATCTTCAAGATCCATCTCAACAGTAGGGTTATTATTCATCGCCTGGTCATAGTCCCATACAGGTCCGATCTTAAGCTTTTCACCCGAGTTCTTATACATGTATGTTGAATGTTTACCGGCGTCATAGTTTCCAAAAAACTCATTTATCAGGAAATAATCCGCAAATGACTGTGTATCAATATATTGATCGTATGTTCTGAATATTGAATAATCATCCGAATATATGACTTTTTCCATTTTTGAAAAATCTTTTTCAATGTACTCTTTGGTCGCATCAGTAAGCTTAGACTGAGACGGATACTTAAGACCGATCCAGTTATCAAATTGCTTATTAGTGCCTTCAACTTTTCCTGAAAGTCTGCCATATGTATCAAGCATTACATCCGAAGATGTTTTTCTGTCTCTTCTTACGATATAGCTTGAATACACGTTTTTGGGCTTATACTTGTCAAGTTTAACTCTTTCATCTCCTCTTGAGATTGTCTCCATAAAAAGATATACGCCCTGATACGTATAAACACCGTTCTTTTCCATAAGGACTTCACAGAATCTGCTGTCGGGAGCCATGCTGTTGCCATCAATCTCAGATGCAATCCTGTAAGCAAGATAGTTTCTTATCATGCTCTTATCAGCCATACTTCCGTTGAGAACCCACTCAGATCCCTTACCCATTCCAAGGATATCTGAATTATTCTCTTCTCCGCCTGCCAAAACGGTCTTTATCTTATACTGTTTTTTATCGTATCCGATTGAAGAATGTCCCTTCATCTTGATACGTATCTGACTGTTAAATGAAACGGGGGTTGAGAGATTATTGTCTCCTGTTCCGCCGTCAATTACCTTGATGTTTCCCGTTACATAGGGATCATCACCCGAAAGGATCTCCTGGCCATCTCTGTATTTCTTATACTGAGGCATTTCTTTATCAACTGAAATTACAACTATCGGAAGGTTTGTATGGAAACCAGCTTTTACTTTATATTCGTTGTTAACATAAAGAAGCGGATCTTCAGTTGATGAATCGGGAGTAAGCTCTGCATATGTTCCGGAATTTCTTTCCTTCAAGCTTTCATCCGAACTAAAAATGCTCAAAACTCCCATAACCACAATTACAAGAAGAAAAAGGGCAATAAGAACCTTTCTTTCACTAAAATGAATTTTCTTACGCATTTAGTAGCCCCATTCACTCTTTATAATTACTGGTTAATCTCTTCGTCCTGTCTTACAAGACTAACTGACTTGATTCCTACTTTTGCAGAGAAATTAGGAACAAATGAACCGTTAGCCTTCTCACGCTTCTTAAGGATTGTCTCTGAAATTTCATAGATAAGCTCTGCTACATTCTTATCTTTGTTGACATTCTGAAGCTTCATGACAGCTTTTCCGGCAAAGAAAGATGCAATTTCCTTGTCAAGATCGTCTACCTTGTCAGCCTCTGCCTTCATAACGATCATAATTCTCTCGTTGTCTCTTACAACACCAAAAAGTACAAGGAATACGAAAATGATGAATGTTCCGATTCCTGCCATGATATAGTCTGATACACCACAAGTAATACCAATTGCTATTGCCCAGAAAATATAAGCTGTGTCTCTGGGATCCTTGATGGCTGTTCTGAAACGAACGATTGATAACGCACCAACCATACCAAGTGACAAAGCAATGTTATTGCCGATTACATTCATAACAAGTGTTGTTACAAGTGCAAGCATAACAAGGGATACATTGAATTTACGACTGTAAACTGCTCCTGAATGAGATACTCTGTATGAGATGTATATCATAAGACTCAAAATACATGCTGCTACAAAGTTAAGAATTACATTCTGAATTGATAAACTTCCTGCTTTGTCCAATAGTCCTGTGTAAAGATACTCTTTCATTTTTTTACTCTCTCTTTCTCTTTCTCGTTTTTCCTTTTATTTTGCAAATGATCTTGAACGACCATATTTACTGTTTGATACTCTGGGCTTGTCTACAATATCAAGTGTTTGCTTAATATATGAGAATAGGAACCCATTGTATTTAACTTCCATTGTTGTTTCCGAAGGATCGGCAACTCTGTATGACTCAATGTCATCTTTGAAGAACTGTGAAGGATCTTCCAACGCTCTAAGATTCATATCGAACGTTATTCTTATATCATTGAATTCGTTCATAAAAGCCATTCTGTCATATTCAACGATACACTTAGGAACATATCCCTTCGTATTCATAAAAGTATAAAGTCCGTGAGCTAAATGCTCAGGTCTCTCCAATAAGAAAGTATAGTCCCCATCTATCATACTCTCCGCCTCTTCGAGACTTAGACTAAGCGATCTTTTTCTCTGGAAATCGCCCTCTTTAGCTTTAAGCTCAAGCTTAATTATATTGGTCTGGCCGTCGTAGATCCTCATTCTGATCTTCTGTCTCTTATCGAGTCCGTCCAGCTTCTCCATATAATCGTTATCATGGAATGTATCAAAGTAAAGCGATCTTATTGTATAACCGCCACCATCCCTGTTATGCGGATCGGCGTCCATGATCTTCTCAAGTTTACTCTTATAAATGTATATCTCATCCGTACCAATGATATACTTTAGTTCTTTTCTACTTACATCAAGCATATTCACCTCCCGTAATATATATCATCATAGGTGCGGAACTGAATATCCTCGCTCTTTGAAAATATCTGCATAAGATAGCCAAGAGCCGCAAATACCGCAGCGATGCAAGCATCTACGACCATGTCGTTATATACGTTCATGTACATAACTCCAAACATCACTCCTGCTCCTATAATTGGTGCAATCACGCGGAAAATCCGCTTCGTTCCTGTTTTCTTGCCGTTATTCTTTTCGCGTTTCTTCTTTTCAATCATTGATAACAAGCCCAAGAAAATGCTCATTACGATAAAGACGAAAAAAACAAGCAAGAACATTTTAAGTGTCGGACTTGGAACAAGCGGTTCCAATACGATCATTCCTCCGGCCATAAGTCCGGTCGCAATAAGAATAGAAGCAATCACCTTAAAACAACGGTGTCCCCAAAGACACATACATATCGAAAACAGTATCGATACGATGATTGCCAGGAAGAGGATCGAATCTTTAGTAAAATAAAGATCATAGTCCACTTTTGGTAATTCAAAAATCAGTTTTTCTTTCGTAAACATTAACAAATACCACCGTTTTCACAATTTAAACACATTCTTACCACACAACGTTCACAAGTATACATCATTTTTATCCGTTTTGGTAGACTTTTTTTGAAAAAATTAATTTTTTTATAATTTCTTATTAAGTCAGCCTTTACATCACACCCTTCCTTTCAGGATATATGCGGAACCAATAATAATTAAAAAAAAAATTTAATTACTTTGTTGACACCCATAATCAATTATGTTATAACTGTACTAACATTACTAGTACACGATTATTTCGGAGGTTTAAATATATGAATAAAAAATTTTTTGCAATTTTGGTTGCAGTAACATTAGCTTTTTCGCTTATGGCATGTCAGTCGTCGGAAGAATCATCCGAGTCAGGCACAAATATAGAGAATACCGCGTCCCCTTCGGATGCCACCCCTTCACTAGATACGGGTTCTTCATTCTCTGTTGGCGATGATTTATCATCACTTTCAGATGCCGCATCTACAGGGTCCTCTCTTTCTTCATCATGTGGCATCATTACTGACGCAAAAACGGGGAACATTGGTATTTCAGCTATCCTATCTACCGGCACTGACATTGCCATAACTTACTAAACAGACGTCTCACTCTAGGGGTGATCAAACGACTCTGTATATATACTTTTAACCACCCATCTTGAGATTATCCCGATCAGGTTACCTCCTTCTGCTGATACGATAATCCCAAGATGGGATATAACCCAAACACATTTCTACGCACTGCGTATTACATATATATTTAGGACAGAACTATGGAGATTATGGAAAACAAGAACTATCTAAATGAACTAACATCCAATACAGACATTGATCCGGAATCTCTCGACATTCTTAAAATAGTGATCGTATACGGAACACTCTTCTGTGTTGGTGCTTACAATATAATCAATGCAATCTCAAATATATTTTTATCACTTCCTTTCGATTTCAGCGTAAAGCCCGGCAATGCAGCAATGACCAAATGGGCTGTTTTTGATATAGTTGAGATTCTACTGCACCTTTTAGTCGCAGCTCTATGCTTAATTGCCTTCAAAGCAGTTACAAAAAATGCAAAAAACCTCGAAACACTGGTCACTGCACCATTTGCTTTTGAATTTTTCGGGTACACGATTAAATCCGTTATGTACAGAGAATTTTTTTGCACAATGTATAAAATGCGTTGGCAGAACATATTATTTATCATAACAACCCTCGCAATGATCTCTGCCAACCTCATTTATCTAAAGAGAGAAAGCATATATGAAATGATAAAAAAACTTAATTGAAAAGTAATAAAAAAAAGAAACAGCCCGGATTATTTTCAGTCCGAGCTGTTTCTTTTATGTATGCATAATCTTGCCTTGTTTAGCCGGATGCTACCATGTTATCAGCATTCTGTATAGCCTGAAGACGCACTTCAATAGGAACCGTTCCTTCACCTTCCAAAACTTCTCCTGTCTGAATCGTATTTATCGCCTCTGCGGTACGCTCAATTTCCCTGCTTTCCGCCTCATCTTCAATTATTTCACGAGTGTTTTCTTTGGCACTTTCAAGCCTTGCTTCCCTTGCCGCGTCTCTCGCTTCAATCTCGGAATTATACTCAATCTGGGATACATCTCCTCTTAAGTACATCTGCTGAAGCTGAGCATCTGTGTAGCCGGCATAGGCACTTGAGCCCGCCTGTGCTATCTTTTCCTGATTCTTTCTGTCAACAAGGCCGGGATTGGTCTCTTCAATAGTCTGCCTCTTGGCATTTTCGGCAGCTTCCTTTGCAAGTTTTTCCCTCTCACCTTTATCGGAAAGGTCTATCTTGCTTCTCTTCTGCTCCTGTTTGGGAGCTTCCTCTGCTTTTACATCAGGCTTAGGAATTTTCGCTTTTTCCCGCTCCGGTTTAAGCGCTTCCTCAGCTTTTTGTTTAAGCTCCTCAGCACGCGTTGTTTCCTTATCCTGCTTTTTCTCAGGAAGATCGATGTTAGGAACAACTTCTTTTTCCCGCCTGTCATTTACTGCTTTATTTGCATCGTAAATGGCTGCGGAATTTTCTTTGTCATCCGCTTTAAGGTCTGACTTATCATTCTTTACACGAACTGTATCACCATCACCGGATTTCGCTATTATAGGTCCATACTCCGATGTTTTAACCTCTTCAGCCTTAGCAAGCGCTTCTTTCGCTATACCTTGCGCCTTCTCATCGGGATTCCTATTCTGAGTATCAATGCTCTTTGCATCTGCCGTTTTCTGGAGTTCAATACCACGTGTATTTACGGATGAATTATGCGAATTAGATATCTGACTATTAATACTTAAATCTGCCATAGTACCTCCTTCACTTTGCACCGGTACATCACCTCAAATAACCGTGCAAAGATTTCATCCTGTTTTGCAACCTCATTGTACTTCACTCTGACGAAAATAGAAAGATATATTCACGATATTTAATAGCCTTTTTATAAAATTTTTGATTGCATCCATAGCGGAGCGTTTTTTTATTTGATAGGAATTTCCTCGTATCAAATAAAAAAAGACCGTAACACTATATTTAGTGCTACAGCCTTTGATTGGTCCACATTACTGGGCATCATCTTTTTTATCCATGATCATATCAACTCGGCCCGCATACTTGACCTTATAGATCCTTCTAAGTGACTCGTTGATCCTGTCTTCAGATATAGTTCCGGCCTCGACAGCCTTCTTAACGCCTTCATATGCCTTTTTAAAATCTTCGGGAAGATAAATCATATCGGCACCTGCTTTAATTGCCGCAACTGCCGCTTCATCTGCAGAATAGAACTTTGTTATCGCAGATGTATTAAGTGCATCCGTTAGTATGATACCGTCAAATCCAAGGTGATTACGAAGCTGGTCTGTAACCATCTTCTCAGAAAGGCATGCAGGTGTATCATCTCCGTCTACGTTAGGATAAGATGCTCCCGTAACCATGATCGCATTTACAGAATCGTTCTTTACAGCTTCCTCAAATACCTTATACTCAGAAGATTCAAGATCGGTCACACTCTTCTCCACTTCAGTCTTTCCACGTGACGTATCAGCCTTAGCAGGGAACGCGTTAAGGCATGAAGTCATTCCTGCGTCTTTAAGCCCCGATGAAAAAGATACTGCAATATCCTTAACCTTATTAAAGTCCTTTTCTTCTTTATCACTGCTTGATGAATCAAGCACAGGAGAAATATTGAAGTTAAATCCATACTTATACATGGCACTTCCGATTGCTTTCGCATTATCGCGTGCAGAATCGGAATCAGTAACATCTGTTACGCCATCAATTCCGAGATTTGAAGAGATTGCTCCGTTCTTACTTCCATCTTCAGCAACCAAAGTAAACACAGGATACTTACTCATAGAAGAAGTAGTATCCAGCATTTCTGTTATCTGCTCTTCATTTTTGATATTTTTTGAAAAATAAGCCATTCCGCCAACGGCATAATTCATAAGAGCTTCCTGTGTTCCGCTCCCTGCCTTGACGGCTGTAGACACTCCCGTAAGCTGTTCGGGAGTAACGATAAAGAGTCCCGCAACCCTATCTTCCAAACTCATCCCCTCGATAATCGTATCAATACTGTCATCAAGAAGATCATCATACGACATCTCCTGCGTCTGCGCCGTGTCTCCTCCAAATGCCTCAGGGCTTTCGATAACCACTCCCTCCGAGCTCATTTCGGCAGCCGCAACAAGATCTCCTCCTCCGTTTGGTTTAACAAACTTAAATACTCTATTTAGGGAATATACCGTTATGAAAACCAGGGCAGTTGTAACTGCCATTACTCCTGCCAAAATTAAATAAGCAATCCTCTGGTTTCGCCTTCTTCTCTGTCTCCTCTCAAGTCTTCTTTGATCTAAAACTTGCTCATCCATTTCACTCATATCCCCATTATTCATTTATTCTTCCCCATTATTTTAACACATAAATATGCATAATCAAAGGGCAGAAGCTTCATCTTTTACATGCTTCTGCCCTATACCGAGTACCCTTCTGAACTAAAATTCTCCATGTCCAATGGACCGTCCTCCAATTTCCCAGCTACAATCTTTCCATTCATTTTCGCATTCAGATGCTGTGGTTGCAAGATATTGATATTGTCATAACCACTAATCATGTACCGGAAGAGCTGAACTTAAAATAAATCCTAAACAATACCTAATTACTTAGTTCAAAATATTTTGGTGGTCTGTACCATCCTTTCCCTGAATATTTTAATTACCTATCCCTTTGGACCGTACCTCCTATTCTTTCTCCCTGCTCTTTCCATCTAAAGAACTCTCAGGAGAAGTATTCTTTATATTAATTCCCTTTTCTTTATCTGCCTTTATTATATTTATAAGCCTTTAATTTGTCAAGACATTTTATATTTTTTCTTTATTTATTTTGATATTTTATTTATAATTGTAAAATATTCTGTGTATATTCTAAATTGTATGTACATTACAAACAATTATGCATATTCATTTCCGGACAAAAAAGTCCCAGTAACAAAGCTGATTATAAAAGAAAAAATTGTCACACATTTAAAATGCGGACAATTTTTCCATAAAATAATTTACGATATTTTATTTTGTTTTTTGACAATATGGCCAAAAACTCTACTGTTCTTCCCAGAACGGGATTTTGAGTCTGACAATAGAATTGTCTTTTAAGTAGAAGCCGTCGCCGAGTTCTGTCTTCTTCCTGAACGGCTTACCCTGCACCATAGTAATCTCTAAAGCCTTTGAGTTCGCAAGATCGTCAAAGAAAAGCATATGGCGTGTTTCTTTAACCCTCTTGAGCATATCAGGTGCGCTGTAAGGAATTGCCTCGTTTTCTATGCCTCCGATTATGATACCGACACGCATATTTTTATATTTACCTATCATGTTTCTGTAAGCTGCCATTACAGTAGGATTTGATTGAAGCTCTTCAACAATGGAAGTCTGATTAATTATGATAAGAATCAGCTTGCTTTTTGCAATGATGTCTTCATTTCCGGCCGCAAGCTCATCATACCTTCTCTTAAGTTCCTCTTCTGCTTCTTTAAATGTTTCTACTGCAACTTCAGAACTTAAGCTGTAATGCGAAACGTTCGGCAGATTTTCAAGGCACGCAAGGCGCTTATCAATTCCGTCAAAGATATGAACCTCAGACCTGTCGCGGTACATGACGTTCAGCATACGGACAACATATTTGATAAAGCTGTGTCTGCCTCTTCCTTCCTTACCACTGATACCGAGAACACCGATATTTGCAAGATTAATGATAAACGGATCAACCGTAGCATAATCAAGACCGATGATAATATCAAATGTTCTGCGCACAGTTTTCGCATAATCACGCACAACCTCTTTTGCAGTAAGAAGTGAAGGAATTACAGGAATCTTCTTGGCTGCGTTATTATCTCTGCCGTTTATCTCTTCGATATAAGCCCTTATTGCCATAACTCTGTCGATTTCCTTCTCACCTTCAAATGCAAGATAAGTCTGGCAATCCATGTATTTCTTGTTGACTTCGATAAGACATCTTCCCTTGATGTCCTCGATACGCTCCCTGCAATGTTCAAACAACGAACTGTATTCATTAGTATCATTACAGAACATCGCTATTCTACATGAGAAGTTGCTGAGATACTTATATCCCATGCCCTGAGTCTGCGTATTTGCAATAACAACGCTTATACCTACGGCAAGGCCTTCACGACAAAGCCCCAGAAGTTCATCATTGTCATTAAAATACATCTCACGTAAAGCGGTAAGATTATCTACCATCAGTATAATCTGCGGCAAATCCGTCTTTCCGGCTTCTCTGTATGCTGAAAAAGAACTTACACCGACAGAAAGGAGTTTCTCTTTTCTTGCATCAAGCTCTGCATACAGGAGTTTAAGAAGATTTTTAAGCTTCTCATCCTCTGAAGATGTTACGACACCTCCTACATGCTTTAAGCCTTCGAAGTTTCTAAGTACCATTGAAGCAAAGTCTATGATAAAGATGTTTACTTCATCCGAAGTATACTTCGTTGTAACGTTTCTTATAAGAGTCTGCAAAAGATTAGTCTTTCCTACCTGAGTAGAACCGATGATCATAAGATTCTCTTTTGTAAGATTAACGGAGTGAACTCCCTGATACTGATTATCGGGATCATCAAAGATACCGATTTCGCAAATTATATCGGTATCTTTATTCTGATGAAAGGCGATCTCAGACGGGAAGTTAATAACTTCAGCCAAAGGCGGCAGGCAGATATCCTGAAGTTTTGCGATATTTTTTTCCTCGCAATAATTCTTAACTCTGGCAACTATTGCCTCAAGCTGGTTTTGCTCACCTTTTGACTTCTCACCCTTCTGACTGTATAAAACAGCTCTCCTTCCCGAAAGGTCAACGCTGCTTATTTCAAATTTACGTCTGTTCTCCGTACTACTTACAACAGCAGGATCTCCGCTGTATGCCGACTGGAACAGCTCGAATATCTCGTTATTTCCGACCTGCAGATATGCTCTACCCGGCTCTCTGATCTCAGCAGCAAGAGGTGACTTAATTACCTCGTTACTATCCTGCTTGTCCTGAACCTTAAGACAAAGCTTGAACTTTGAGTTTGACCAGATCTGATCGTTTACGACACCTGCCGGCTTCTGCGTTGCAAGAATAAGGTGCACACCGAGGCTTCGGCCGATTCTGGCTGCACTTATCAACTCTTTCATAAATTCAGGCTGCTCGCTCTTAAGTTCCGCAAACTCATCAACAATAAGAATCAGATGAGGAAGCGGCACTTTAGCCGTCCCCTTCTTAAAGAGACTGATATAATCATCAATTTTGTTTACATTCATCTCAGCAAACAAGGTCTGTCTCCTTAAAAGTTCAGCCTTAATTGAACGAAGCGACCTATCGATCTGCTTTCCGTCGATATTTGTGATTGCTCCGTTAAGGTGAGGAAGTTCTTTAAACTGGTTAGCCATACCACCACCCTTAAAGTCGATGATGATAAATCCAACCTCATACGGATGAAATAATGTAGCCATTGACAAAATATATGTCTGTATAATTTCTGATTTACCCGAGCCTGTAGTACCTGCGACAAGTCCGTGCGGACCGTGATATTTCTCGTGAATATCAAGATAAACCGTTTCACCGTCACTACGAACACCAAGCGGCGCAGCCATGCTCTTATAAATCTGCGAGCTGTTCCATCTCTCCTCAAGATCAAGGTCATATGCGTTCATTATTCCCAGCAGCTTGTACAGCGAAATATGCTTGGTAAGTGTCTCTTCAAGACTCATCTCATCGATATACACGCATGAAAGTCTAAGCGCAAGATTCTGCACATCCGCCCTGTTTGTGTGCGGATATTCAAACGCCTGAATCTTCTTACCGTCTTCAACATCCTGAATATATCCTTTGTGCTCTCCGCTTTCAAGGAATACAATCTGCGAACAGTTCATATCAAGAAGCTCTGTCTGCTCTTCCCAGAAAAGGAAAACAAATCCAAGCTTAGACGCATTCTCGACATAATCCATTACGGGATGCTTACGGATTTTTTCCGAACGGTATACAAAAATGACATAAAAGGGAAGTTGCCCTATAACCTCATCACTTAACTGCTCTCTTGCCGACAATTCATTGTACAAAAATTCGAGCGCACGCTTAGCACTGTCATCATCATACATGAAGTATCTCATGCCACCGTTATTCGAGGACATATTTTTAAACCATCTTGCCCAGGAAAAATCAGGTACATCGTGCTCGCCTATGATAAGGAACATCTTTACTTCCTTAAAGAAATACTCGCCAGCTATAGTAACCATCATGTTTTTCATGAGCTGGTAAAGTTTTGTTCTCTCAGCGACAAAACCAACCGCGTTAGCTTCGCGCAGATGAAGCACAACAGGCATGCCGTCAATATATTCATACTTGTCATGCACTTTTTCGGGAATATCCATCATATCATCGTCAATATCGATGTATTCCTGCTTCTTGAACTCAACCTGCTGTCTCGATGCAACAGAACCCGTTCCGATCCAGACATCAAGAAAGTCCTCTTCTTCCCTGCTGTGTGAAAAAAGATTTCCGTCGAACTGCCTGATTGAATTCATGGTATCGTCAACAGAACGATTCATCTTGAGCATGATCGTCTTTTCATCCGCACGCTCCTTCTGAATATCCTTCTCTTTTCTCGCTATATAATCCTTGTAGTATTTGATTCTGTCTTCTGCGTTCTTGGCATTCTTTTTCTTTTCATAAAAATAATTGATAACCGCAGTTACGCCTGTTACAAGTCCCATCGCAGCAAACATAAGTACGTAGGACATATTACTCTTCATCACAAGAGCACGCACCCCGACCATAACACTGAGCATCAATATGGTAGGAAGCAGAACAAGCCAGATGCTCTTTTTATCAGGATTCGGCTTAGACTTCGGAGGTAAAACCTCAATTGCCTTATCCGGAATCTTGTAGTGCTGACGCACACTACGCGTATATTGTGGATAGTGGAAATGAATATTATTTGATTCAATCATCTGCGCCTGAAGTCTCGTATCGATTCCAAGCGAATCAGATGTATAAAGAAGGTCATCACATAGATAAAAGATATGACCGTATATTCCAATAAAATCCTTATTTTTAACAGGAATATTCAAGCCTTTTTGAAGAACGCCGTTTATGGTTACACCATATAAAAGACCGCTTCCGTCTACTATAAAACCGTCTCCGGTCCTTGTGAGCGTTACCTTGCCGTCTTTAATCTCTCTGTCAAAAAAACGTATGATACAATCAGGTGCACCGCCGATTGTGATCATCGACTGTTCCCTTAAATTAATTACGAAATTATAGTTGTCCTGAACAACTCCAAAATCAGCATCAAATTCAATGTTAAGAAGTTCTTTGCCGCCATTTGCATCAAATGTGTAAAGAACATTACCAATCTCAAGATATCCGACATCCGACATTGCCTGTCCGAAAGCAACTGTACCATCTGATGTTATCTCAAGTTTCCCCTCATTGTTTCTGACTGAAATAATAAAATCCCGTCCAAAATCATCTGACAAAAGCTGCACCTGACAGTTACGCCCCGTTCCAATTGTCAGACCTGTAAATTTATCTTCAACAACAATTTCCTTATAGATTCTGCTGTTGAATATCGTAATTTTATAGTTCATGTACTTTTATCCCTCAAAAATGACCACTGAGCCGTCTCGCAGGCCCAAATCTGACAGGACTACCTCCCCTTTAATAAGTGCTATCGGATTCTCCGCTCTCATATAACACTTAGCCTGATCATCCATATCAATGTTCAGCTTAAAACTGTTTTTCAACCCGTATATAAGCTCATTTGCAGTAATATCATCCGGTACTTCGATATCAAACTCCTGTCGCTGCTTTACATTCTTAAATCTAATAATTAATTTATTTTCCATAATCTGCCCTTTTATCTCTTATAAATAAATTCTTCATTAGAAAGCTTCAAACAGTCACCGTCTCTAAGTTCCTGCCTCTGGCCTGAAATAAGCTTAATATCATTTAAGAATGTTCCGTTCTTGGAATGATTGTCTTCAATATAAACTCTTCCGGCAGAAATCGATATGATCGCATGCTGGCGGCTGATCGTATTGTTGTCCCTTATGCAGAAATCGCAGTGAAGATCATCCTTACCGATGCTGAAGTTTGCCTTCGAAATCGCAATGCTCTCTCCGTTCTTCTTTCTCTCAAGATGTCCGCCATCAAGTCTCTGTGAAGGCGTAGCCATATTCATGCCGGTCATTGAATTGTCAAATCCGCCACCTGCTCCCAAAACAGTCGTATCTCCGGAAGTATTTCCAAAGAGATCCTGCTGAGGTGTTGTAGCCTGAACCACAACCTGCGGATTGGCTCCCGCAATCGAAATATCCCCGTTCCGGCTCTCCTTCTTATTCTTAGAATTCTTTATAATGTAGATTACAACTACAGCTATAAGTGCAACTATTACTACACCCAAAACAATTATCACAGGGATTATCCAGCCGGGAAGCGCCGGAGCAATATCTTCTTCCGGGTCTACGCTCGTTACCGCTACTGTTGAAGCAGAATTATTATTGTCATTTTCTTTTTCTTTTGCTTCCGCATCTGCCTTCAGTTTTTCAATACTTATACTGTCAAACTTTATTCCCATTCCGCTGAGCACTTTAACGATTGAATTAGAACTTACGGAATAGCAATAATTTCCCTCGCTTCTAAGGGTATTCATGCCGACAAGATAACCTTCTTTACTTACAAGAGGTCCACCGACACTGTTACGTCCTATCTGAACAGTATGCTCAATAAGCTGAACATCATTATTGTCTTTAACTATATTAACTACCTGACCGTTTGTTTTATTTACTCTCTCATTTGAGTAATATGCTTCGTTTTTCTGAAATACTATCTCGTCAGGGAAACCAAGAACGAATGCGTTTGTAAGATCTACAGTGCCATCGTTGTATGCTTCCTTATCGTTTTGTTCGGAATAAAGGAAAAACATCGGTGTTCTGTTATATAAGGTCTGCGAGAGTTTGAATACAGCCATATCAAGATTTCCGCTGCTATTTACCAAAGTAACGGGCTCAGTCACATCATTTTCAATTACAACATCATATGAAAACTTAGACCTTTCTCTTTCCATGTCATCCTTAGAAACTTTGAATGTAGCAAGTATTTTGTCTTTTTCCGCATCAGTCATGGTCATCTGGGTAAGACTTGTTATAACATACTCGCCCTTCTCCGCATCACCTATAAGGATTCCGGGGCCTCCCTTAACAATGTGATGTGCATTGTCATCGCTTACATATACATAGTTAATCTGAACAACGCCGTTTACGGCTCTTTCCATTCCCTCCTGCTGTGAAAGATCATCTATGGGATTGTCATCTTCCGAATCCTCGGCCGTTGCATCATCAGTCACTGAAATACCTGTAGCTGCTCCGTCTTCAAAAGTGGCATCGGTTAAAGCCGAATCTGAAGGAATCTCAGCTAAAGAAGCTTCCTCCACTGCTTCATCATTCTCTTTTGCCATTACAAACGTATTTGACTGTGCAACCATAGTCATTATCATCAAAGAAGTAACAGCTCCCTTAAGTATTCTCTTATTCATCGACATAATAGGTGTCCTCCCAATTTTACTGAGTATTTTATATTTTCTGTCTATCAACGTTATAATCTTTAACATTGTCTATATACCTATTACGATTCCTGAAATATTATCAGATTCGCCTCTAGCCTTAACTAATTCTGTCATTTTCTTAATTCCGTCCTTTTTTGAGACATATTCCTTGATCTCATCGTTTAAAAGAAGCCTCCAAAGCCCGTCAGAACAAAGAAGAAAGCTTGTCCTCTTCTCAAGTGGCCCTTTATAAAATTCCGGATATACATTATCAGATGCGCCGATACATTGCAATAGAATATTTTTCTGCGAGCTTACTGCTGCCTCCTGCGGTGTCATCCTTCCCATGTCTATCTGTTGCTGTACATAGCTGTGATCATGCGATATCTGTATGATTTCCTTCCTATTGATCTTATATATTCTGGAATCACCAACGCTCATAGCAAAAAATTCATCACCGAGAAAAATTATTGCTGCAGCGGTTGTTCCAAGTTGAAAGCCTCTTTCTCTTCCGTACTGTTTAAGTCCCTCATTCATCTGACGTGAAATCATTTCCCACTCGTTCTGAATAAGCCCGTAAATGTAATTTTTGCTATTTCTATAGGCTGCAAGTTCTTCTGTCTCTGCATTAATTGACACCTCAGCCTCTCTTGACAGTATAGACGGAAATTCGTTTTGAAACCACTGTCCCATTCTGTTTATGAATGCTGCGCTTGCAACTTCTCCCTGAGACAAGCCACCCATTCCGTCACATAAACACGCAAAGCATACCTTTCCCATTTTTTCGGTCCGGGCATGCTTCACCAGCAGAGCATCCTGATTAACTTTCTTCCTGTTTCCAATATCTGAATTTACATCAACCGAATACTTCAATTCATTCCCCTCATCTTGTTACTACTGCTCAACAGCAACCCCACCGAGGTACTTAAGCATATTTCTTTCTATCAAAAAAGATCTTAATTCGCTGTAATTCTTACACTTATTTGAAACTGTGATCTTAGAATCACCTATCTGAATGATAATCGGAGCATTTGGGTTGCTTCCGTCCGAATTGATATAGATTCTATCAGTCTCACTCCAATTAATAAATGCTTTCTTCGTAAATGCCTTATAAAGAATACCCGATTCATCAACCTCAATTCTGGTAAAACATAGTCTTATTGCATTAAAGAAGTTGACAACTGCAGTAATAAACAACATCTTGGCAAATGTTCTCGTAGATCCTATATGAATATCAAAAACAGCGCTTGCAACTAATACTGCTATAGCTACAACTGCTACTAATGCACTTTCCCTAATTGAATACTTTATTTTTATCTTCTCGTTCATAATAACCTCAACATATTATACTGCCAATTCCCTTTGTATCAGGCATTACTCTCCGTAGAACTCAGACAGCTTCTCAATAAACTCTGTTCTGCTCTCGTCTTCAAATCCGCGGAACAACACCCTTTCAATGTCCTTATGCATGAACATAAACTGTGATTCTCCACCGAGATTTCCTTCCGGATAAAGAACTCCTATATAATCATATTCCTGCTTAGTCTCTAGATTCTGCTGCTTCACTCCAAAGATCATAAGCGGATGCTTTGAATCCCTGAGCCATATTACACTTCCGATTGGTAATAAATCTTTTACTTTAACGTCCATTTTATTTTTCTCCTCATAATTCATTCAAAAAAACATACTAATTCCCAATAGAATTATCATTGATATAGTCACTATAAGCATATCCTTTACCACTTTTTCTTATCCAAAAAAGCTCTTGAAACCTATAATAATACATATAATCGAGAACGCAATCATAATTTTGGGAAATAATCCCTTACTTCCTTTAAGAATTTCAATAAGCATCGTTCCAAAAAGAATTACGCTTAACCCCGGCATAAAACGCGATACAACATCTATATGCATGTTAGGATCTTGTGAAATCCAAATTCCTGCCAACACTACATCTATTGCGACTAAGAGCCAAATAATAATTTGCTTTATTCTTGAAAAACTCAACTTTCCATTTTCGCCTGACAATGCCTTATACTCAAAGCATTCATACACTCCGTCTTTTACCATCCTACATGTAAATGTGCCATCAACCTCTCTATCAGGCATATTACCTGAAAAAGCAATTATTCCTCTGTCAAATTCACAATAGTTCTTTACGGTCGGCATATATAAATACTCAAAATCTTTTACAATTTTGTATTCATCAGCTTTTAATAAAAAAGTCTCTATCTTATTTTGGCTATTCTTCTTATCAGCAACGTAATGGAGCAATGAACAAAAAAAGAATACCAAAAGCAATACCAACAATGCAAAAGTACCTCCTTCATTCCACCTGCTTCCGGAAAAGATACCCGAATCGTAATTCATTTTTACATAGAAATGAGCAAACAGCCCTAAAATAAGTGCACCACATGATAAAAATAATTGTACCTTAACAATATTTTTATAATAATTTTTAAGCGGAATAACATGAAGCAAAAAAGCAAACATTGCTACTATAAATTCCCACGCTATTATCATTGAAACAGTTACTAAAACCATTATCATCCTCCATCACTAGTAGTAAAACAAAACTATTTTAATTCAGCATGATCACACAAAAAGTCTGCCAAATTTTCTCCAGCATCTTTTCCTGTAAAATACTTGAAAGCTTCATTAACTCCCCAAACTGCAACTGCACTCGCAGCTGTAACAGCAATAGCAGGAGCTGAAAGTCCCAGCAATGCTGCAGCTCCACCTATTACAAAGCCTGCAGCAGCATTACTTGCAATTCCAAGACCTATATCAGCGGCCGTCTCAATTAGTGTTTCCGCAGCCACTCTTCCATTTGACATTTTCATGCCAGACTGACTTGCCAACTTCTGTTCTGCAACATTATCTGACCAATTAAAAGCAGCATCAATAACCGCGCCCGCCCATTTTACTCCGGCCTTTACATTTTTTAATTTCGCTGCATCTTTAGCTTTTATACCTGCCTCAGCTACATCATCTGCATTTTCTATTGCAGCCTCACCGGCTTTTTTTACATTAGTAAATTTATAAGAATCAATATCTTTTTTAAAAGAACGTTTCATTATTTCGAAGCCACTTACATTTACTAAATCATCGCCTTCTTCCGAAATTGATTCAATAAAACTCTTTTTAAAATCGGGGAGCAGCGTGCCATTTGCTTTTCTTAAATCTCCACCGTAAAGCAATGTTCCTGCCCAAGTTACAGTAGCAGTCCCAATATCTTTTGTAAGCTTAAGCCCGGCTTTCCTCTTGGCACTGTCATCCTTTGCAGTTGCAATATTATATACACCAACGCCGGTTTTTCCTCCAAATCCTAAAGACTTAACAACTCCCTGAACAAGACCTTTTATATCAGCATCTGAGGCAGAAACATGTCCGAGAACCTGCTTTTGTGCATCAGGATGCAGTTCTTTAAGAACCGCAGCGAAAGCCTCCGCTTCATTTGCAGATAATTTGTCAATTCTGTTGTTATATATATCGTTTAAAACATCAAGATTATATG
The DNA here is from genome assembly GCF_000424465.1 of Butyrivibrio hungatei NK4A153. GTDB lineage: Bacteria > Bacillota > Clostridia > Lachnospirales > Lachnospiraceae > Butyrivibrio > Butyrivibrio hungatei_A. Next base: position 182,544 of record NZ_KE384195.1, read on the forward strand.
CGCCGTTTTCATCTTTCCAACTTTTTTTAAACTCATCTACAATAGAAACATTATTGTATAACTTTTCAAATCCGGTCTTCCATGAGTCATCAAGCTCAAAAGTGCCTGTTGTCACATTAAAATCTTTAGATAAAGACTTTATTCCCTCCTTGATGACACCATCTCTATATGACTTGCTTTCTTTAAACAAATTTTTCGTTGCATTGTTTATCTCATCAAACTTCCTTTCACGAGATTCCCAAAACTCTTTCTCTCTTCGATAGCTATCGGCAGCCTGTTTATGACAACGATATTCATGTCTCCAATAATGCTTTTCTTCCGGCGAAACTCCATGTGATCTACTTTCACACTCATCAGCTGCTTCACGCTCTCTACGCTCGTTTTCTGCTGCCCGTCTTTTACTTGGCAGGATTACTCTTCCGTCCAAAACAGCCCCTTCTCTAAGGAAGGATTTAAGAGTTCCATTGTCTAAAATGTCTTTATCATTTGCTAATTCTATTGCACTAATAAGTGTTACAATTCTGTCGCAATATTCATAAAAACTATCTGCTGTCTCTCCCGTGCATCCAACCTCATTAGCTGCTTTATATACATTGCTTATACCATTTAATCTTGCATTACTGTCTGATAATGCACTTATTGATTCATCACACTGAATATTCAGTTGATTCATATCTAGGAAATCACTCTCTAACATTTTTCACTCCTCTGTTCCGATATTATTTACTATATACTGCACATTAGACCACAGCCTTTTTATGGAGTTGTCCCGTTTGTATTACTTGGCATTTCAGGCACATATTTTAACGATGCAGCATGCTGAAAGGCTTTTTCATATATCTGTTGGAGCGTTCCCTCAGTTTCCATAAAGTGCTTTCTCATAATTGCAATGTTTGCACTTACTTGGGTTGTCATGCGCTGTTTTTCCATTCGAATCTCCTTTTCAAGATCAATCGCCTCATGAGCATTTGCATTAACAACTATCGTACTTTTAACGTCTTTTTTTCCCTCATTAAAATCTCTGCCCAAATAGCTCCCATTAGTAACAACAGATTTTCTGTAATTTTCAAGATTATCATAATCAAGTTTTATTTCCGGTATTTGACCTGCCATTTTCTCACTCTCCCTATATTTTATTTTTCATTATCCTTGTTCATTTCAACTTTGATATCCTGTTCTTTGTCATTCAGCTTCTGTAATGCTCCTCTTTCTTGCTGCTCCAGAACATCATAATACTCTTCCTGCTCATTTTTATGTCTTCTAAACAAAGAAAGACGTTCTTCGTAAATACTAACGAGTTCGCTCTCTCGATTTATATTAGGATCATCCAATTCACTGGATTCCTTTCCTATCCTGTAAACCAGTTCCTCGTTTTTATCTTCAAGCTCCCTTTTTAGTCCGGCATATCTGCTTTGCACTTCTTCTCTCTCAATCTGAATTGCATTAAGCTCCTTACGATAGTCACGCTTTTCTTTTTCCATATCCATTCCTCTCATCTACAATATTTAGCCACTGTATTAATTCAGTTCATTTACATATTCCATGAAAAATCACTAATCACCATTACTCCCCGTAGAACTCAGACAGCTTCTTAATAAACTCTGTTCTGCTCTCGTCTTCAAATCCGCGGAACAACACCCTTTCAATGTCCTTATGCATGAACATAAACTGTGATTCTCCACCGAGATTTCCTTCCGGATAAAGAACTCCTATATAATCATATTCCTGCTTAGTCTCAAGGTTCTGCTGCTTCACTCCAAAAATCATAAGCGGATGCTTTGAATCCCTGAGCCATATTACACTACCGATCGGCAGTAATTCTTTTACTTTAACGTCCATTTTAACCCCTAATTATTTAAAAAAAATAATAAATCCCATAATAATTAAAAAAATTGAAAAGCCCATCATAAGCTTTGCAAATATGCCTTTTGCGCCTTTATACAAATTAAATGCCGCAGCACCAAAAAGAGAAAAACTTAAGCTCTTAACAAGACGTGCAATAAAAACCATATTAAATCCAGGCATTTGAGATATCCACATTATAAATAAAGCAACATCTATTACCAATAAAATGAATAACGCACTAATACTTATTTGGCTTATGATTATTTTTTTATAATCATTAGTCAATACTTCATATGAGAGACATTCATATATTCCATCTTTCACCATTCTACATTTAAAAACACCGTCAACTTCATGCTCCGGCATTCTCCCAGTAAATATCATTATTCCTTTTCCAAATTCACAATATGCCTTTACGTTTGGCATATATATATAATCACCCATAGTAAAGTTAAATTCCTTCACTATTTTGTATTCATCAGCCATTAACCTAAACGTTTCTTCATTATACTTATCTTTCTTTTCAGAAAAAAATCGAAAGAAGGAACATACAAGACACAAACAATATCCAAAAACAAAAAGCCCCGCCAGCTCAGTATTCCACTTACTTTTACTAAAAACACCTGAGCTATAATTAGTTTTTAAATAAAAATAGACAAATACTCCAAGTAAAGTTGCAACTATCGATAAAGAAAGTTGTATCTTAGACATTTTTTCAGTATAGTTTTTCAATGGAATAACATGTAGTATAAAAGCAAACATTAACACTACCAGTTCGCATGCTATTATCGTCATTATAGTCACTAAAAACACTATTATTCTCCATAGAACTCAGACAACTTCTCTATAAACTCCGTTCTTCTCTCGTCTTCAAATCCGCGGAACAACACTCTTTCAATATCCTTATGCATGAACATAAACTGTGACTCTCCGCCAAGGTTTCCTTCAGGATAAAGAACTCCTATGTAATCATATTCCTGTTTAGTCTCAAGGTTCTGCTGCTTCACTCCAAAAATCATAAGCGGATGCTTTGAATCCCTGAGCCATATTACACTGCCGATTGGCAGTAGCTCTTTTACTTTAACGTCCATTTTATTATTCTCCAATCACACAAAAAAACATCTGATTCCCACTAAAACTATCAAAATCGAAAACATAAATAAAAATTTAGAAAATAGTCCCTTAACACCATAAAAAGTATTACAACAAAACGAACCCAAAAGAATATATGTTAATCCCTCAACTAATTTTGAAACACATGTATACTTTTTGGATAAAGCAATTACTGCCAATGCGAAATATATTGCAGTTGCAACTAAGAAAACAAGTTGCTTAATTTTCGATAAACTTATCTTTTTACCTTCATCAGATAATGGCTCAAACGAAATACATTCATATATCCCATCCCTCATCTCTCTACATGTAAA
>NZ_KE384195.1:187895-240264 GCF_000424465.1 Butyrivibrio hungatei NK4A153
GCCAGAACACAAAAAGAGATCCTAAAAATTCGTGAAAAATCAATTTTTCTATCTGCATCAGATGACATCTCAAATGAAAGACATTCATATATCCCGTCTTTTACCTTTCTGCATGTAAATGCACAATCAGCTTCATGCACAGGTACATTTGCTGAAAACATAATTTTTCCACCACTAAACTCGCAATAAGATTTTACATTTGGCATATACATATAATCGCCCATCATCAAGTCAAAATCTTTCACTATTTTGTACTCTTCTGCTTTTAAAAAGAATGTCTCTTCTTTAGGCAATACATGGTTTTTTCTATAAATATTTCCAAACAACGCTATAAGAAAAAACAGAAACGGAATACCCATAACAATTGTAATAGTAGACTCATCCCACTTACTTGCATTAAAAATACCCAAACTATAATGTGTTTTCAAATAAAATAAAGCAACTAATCCGGCTATAACTGAACATGCTGATAGAAGCAACATAATTTTTGGTATATTTTCCGAGTAGTTTTTTAATGGAATAATGTGGTATATATACGCAAACATAATCACTATTAATTCCCATGCTATTATCATTGATGCAGTTACTATAAACATACCTTTTACCACATAGCATTATTTTTTATTAATGCCCTTTATACAAAATATTACTCTCCGTAGAACTCAGACAGTTTCTCAATGAACTCTGTCCTACTCTCGTCTTCAAATCCGCGAAACAACACCTTTTCGATATCCTTATGCATGAACATAAACTGTGATTCTCCGCCAAGATTTCCTTCAGGATAAAGAACTCCTATGTAATCATATTCCTGCTTAGTCTCAAGGTTCTGCTGCTTAACTCCAAAAATCATAAGCGGATGCTTTGAATCCCTGAGCCATATTACACTGCCGATTGGCAGTAAATCTTTTACTTTAATGTCCATTTCTTACCTCACCTTATTTGATAAAACTGAAAATTCCTGCAAGAATTATCAAATACCCCGTTATTTTCATCAATATTGCACCTATGCCTTTAGCACCTTTAAACAATTTTAATCCACCAATTCCGAATAAACTCAAACTCAAAAAAGAAGTCAACCTCCCTATAAGATCAATATTGAGTTCCGGTGCCTGTGATAACCAAATCATTGCCAAAGCAAAATCCACAGCAATCAGTATAAAGAAAACAATCTGAATTATTTGTGCAAGCCTAACTTTTATATCTTTATTTAAGATTTCATATGACAAACATTCATATATTCCGTCTTTAACCATTCTGCATGTAAAATTACAATCGACATCCTGCTCCGGTACACTTCCTGTAAAAACAATTTTTCCACCTTCAAATTCACAATATGCCTTCACATTTGGCATAAAAAAATAATCACCCATCATCAAATCTAAATCTTTTACTATTCGATAATCTCCAGCTTTAAATATAAATGTTTCTTCTCTATTTTGCGAAGCTTTTCTATTAAAAAAGAATCGTAATATTGACATGAGAAAGCACAAAAAAAGCAAAAAAAGTATAATCAAAATTCCTTTCTCATCCCATTTACTTCCATCAAACATTCCTGAATTATAATTAATCTTCACGTAAAAATAAGCAAAAGCCCCAAGCATAACAGAACACGAAGATAATATTATTTGCACTCTTGTAATAGTTCTTGAATAATTTTTAAGTGGAATAACATGGTATATATAAGCAGACATAACAACTATTAATTCCCAAGCTATTATCATTGATGCAGTAACTATAAACATATTTGCCCTCTATCTTTCCTTAATAATTTTTTTCACCAAAAGCTCGTTATAAAACCATTATACGAAATAGATTAAAAGTTCACTCTTTACTTTCAAAACAGTTATCTGAGTGCAGCACTATCACACAGCAAGTCTGCAACATTCTCTCCAACATCTTTTCCTGTAAAATACTTGAAACCTTCATTTAATCCCCATACAGCAGCAGCACTGAGTGCAGTAACCGCAATAGCCGGCGCTGCTGAACCAATCACTGTTGCAACTACTGCTCCTGTAAATGCTGTTGTTGCAAATGTTAAAAATGTATCCGTTGCCGTTTCAATTACTGTCTCAGCGGCAACTCTTTCGTTTGACATCTCTATACCGGACTGACGTGCCAACTTCTGTTCTGCAACATTATCCACGGCACTAAACGCAATGTCAGCAACTACTCCAAGCCATTTCACTCCGGCCTTGAAATTTTTCACCCTTGCGGCTGCCTCCGCTTCATCTGCTAACATTTCCATTGCATCATCAGATAAATCATTTTGTATTGCAGAAATAACAGCTTTTTGGCGAGCTTGTCCAACACTTTTAAATAAATACGAGTCAAGATCAGACTTTAATGATCTTCTTGCTATTTCAGCACCACTTACATTTACTAAATCATCACCTTCTTGTGAAATTGATTTTATAAAACTTCCCTTCTCAAATTTTGTATAAAGCGTTTTATTCGCATCAGCAAATATATTATCTTTATTTTTTTCAAGTCCAGAAGTAAATACTGCTGTTCCAGTCCAATTTGCGGCTGTAGTTTCAAAGTCTTTCATAAACTTATAGCCTGCTTTTGTTCTGGCTTTCATATCATCGCCGGAAATGACCATATTAACTATATCATTAAACGTCTTTCCAATCGGTCCGACTGATCCAATGATACTCTGAACCAATCCTTTGCCGTCAATCTTTCCTTTAACTACTTTTCCAACAAGTTGCTTTTGAGCATCAGGATGCAGTTCTTCAAGAACCGCAGCAAAAGTCTCCGCTTCAGTTGCAGATATTTCGGTGGCTTGAGTGTTCAATACTTCTTTCAAAGCCTCAAGATTGTATGCGCCGTTTTCATCTTTCCATCTTTCTTTGCACTTATCTGCAATAGAAACATCATTGTATAAGTTTTCAAACCCGGCCTTCCATGAGTCTTTAAGCACAAAAGGGCCTGTTTTCTCAACAAAATCTGTAGGCAAAGAATCCATTCCTTTATCGGCAGCATTTCTGTATGATTCGCTATCCAAAAACAAATTTGTCGTTGCATTGTTTATCTCATCAAACTTCCTTTCACGAGATTCCCAAAACTCCTTCTCTCTGCGATAGCTATCGGCAGCCTGTTTATGACAACGATATTCATGTCTCCAATAATGCTTTTCTTCCGGCGAAACTCCATGTGATCTACTTTCACACTCATCAGCTGCTTCACGCTCCCTACGCTCGTTTTCTGCTGCTCGCCTTTTACTTGGCAGGATTACTCTTCCGTCCAAAACAAGCCCTTCTGTAAGGAAGGATTTAAGAGTTTTATTGTCTACAATATCGCTATCATTTGCTGTTATTATCGCACCGATAAGTATTACAATCGCTTCGCAAAATTTAAAAAAATTATCCCCTGCGTTTCCCTTGCATACAAGCTTATTAGCTGATTTATATACATCTCTTATACCATTTAATTTTACATTACTGTCTGATAACTTACTTATTGATTCATCGCACTGAATATTCAGTTGATTCATATCCAAGAAATCACTCTCTACCATTTTTTACTCCTCTGTTCCGATATTATTTACTATACACTGCACGTTAGATTACAGTCTGTTTATGGAGTCCCATTTGAATTACTTGAAGTTCCATTCGCAGAACTCGACGGTGCTGTATACTGATATTTTGGAGAAAGCTGTCCTGAAGTTCCATTCGCAGGGTTCGACGGTACAACATACTGAAATGTCGTTTGAATTCCCTGCTTAGCCGCTTCATCAGCATCTATAAAGCTTTGCCTCATAATTGCAATGTTTTCACTTTCTTTGGATGTCTTGTCCTGTTTTTTTATTCGAATATACTTTTCCCTATCAATCGCACTATGAGCATTTTTATTTGCAACTATCGTACTTTTAACATCCTTTTTCCCTTCGTTAAAATTCATGCCTAAAATGCTTCCCTTAGCAATAACTGATACTTTGAAATTTTCAAGCTCCTCATAATCAATTTTAATTTCCGGTGATAGACCTGCCATTTTCTCACTCTCCCTATATTTTAAATTTTATTTATCCCCCGTAATAATAAGTTCATTTATATAATCTTTGAAAAAAATCACATAAATCAACTCATTAAAAACAAAAAATCTCATGAATATAGCAAAATCAGGTTACAACAGAAAACCCGTTGTAACCTGAATTAAGGTTTCCATGTTATCCACGGAACTGAGAAGCAATATCGTTATCTGTCTCTTCTACGATTGTAGCTGTAGAATCAAGTGCAGATGCGATCTCTCTGATAAGCTCTTCAGCCTTAATAAATCCGGGCTTAAGCTCCTCATAACGTGCTGCGTATGACTCGCTTGCAGCACCTTCCCACTCAGACTGAAGCTGTCCAAGTAAGCTGTCCATCTTTGAGATGACTCCGTTTACTGTATCAGCCTCTGTGCGGTACTGGCCTGCTCTCTCTCTCATCTGGGCAGGTGTAATTCTAATCTGGTTTGCCATAATTTTATCCTCCTTGTGGCATAAATAGAATAAATATGCTAACTCGTTTCCAAGTAGCTAACTGAATTTATAGGACTCTTTCCTTTTCGAGTACAAATAATCTGCTTTCAAATCCTATGTTTTATATGTTGTGAATATGTTGTTTGCGCGTTTGCTTTTTATTCACATTTAAAATATCCAGGCTTTATTATTACATGAGTTTTTGCCGTTGTAAAGGGGTTTTTTTTACGAAATTTTACAAATATTTGTTAAACAATGTGTTAACTTAATATATTTTTCAAGACGCATTAACTTAATCTGACTACATTTTTTGTTAAGCTATAAATTAAGTTTACATTTTTGAGTCAGCCTTAATATCATAAAAGAAAATCGAAAAAACAAACCCATGCTGCCCCCAAAAGACTGCATGGGTTTCAAATATTATTTCAAAGTATTAGTCAAGCGGATACTTATCTGTGAGCTTCTTGATGATAGCACGTGCTTCATCATTCTTCTCACCCTTGTTCTTGATAACAACGGCGATGGCTTCAGCAATCTGATCCATATCTTCTGTGTTCATTCCTCTTGTTGTTACGGCAGGAGTTCCGAGACGGATTCCGCTTGTAACAAAAGGAGACTGCTGCTCATTAGGGATAGTATTCTTGTTGGCTGTGATATGAGCATCATCAAGCCATGCCTCAACTTCCTTACCTGTAAGGCCGAAGTTTGTGAGGTCGACAAGCATAAGGTGGTTGTCTGTACCGCCTGATACGATCTTAACGCCTCTCTTCATAAGGCCGTCGCAAAGAGCCTTTGCATTTGCAACAACGTTCTTTGCATACTCTGTAAATTCAGGAGAAAGAGCTTCCTTGAAGCAAACAGCCTTAGCTGCGATAACATGCTCAAGAGGGCCGCCCTGGATTCCGGGGAATACAGCCTTGTTGATTTTGAACTTGTCCTGAGCAGACTGATTCCAAAGGATAAGTCCTCCTCTGGGTCCTCTGAGTGTCTTATGAGTTGTTGTTGTAACAACATCCGCATAAGGGAAAGGACTGGGATGAACACCTGCAGCAACAAGACCTGCAATGTGTGCCATATCAACCATGAGGATTGCTCCGCATGCGTCAGCAGCTTCTCTGAACTTCTTGAAATCTATTGTTCTGCAGTATGCAGATGCACCTGCAATAATAAGCTTGGGCTTGTGCTCTACGGCGAGTTTGTACATCTCTTCGTAGTCAAGCACTCCGTTATCATCAACTCCGTAAGGAACTACCTTGAAATATGTTCCTGAAATGTTAGCCGGGCTTCCGTGAGTAAGATGTCCGCCCTGGCTGAGATTCATACCCATGATGGTATCACCGGGCTGCAAAAGTGCAAACTGAACAGCCAGATTAGCCTGTGCACCTGAATGAGGCTGAACATTTGCATAATCGCAATGGAAGAGCTCTTTTGCTCTCTCGATGGCGATCTTCTCAACTTCATCAACTACGTGACATCCGCCGTAATATCTTTTTCCCGGCAATCCTTCAGCATATTTATTTGTAAGCGGGCTTCCCATTGCAGACATAACAGCCTTGCTGGTCCAGTTCTCCGATGCGATAAGCTCGATATGATTATTCTGGCGCTCGACTTCCGCCTCAATCAATGAAGCGATCTCAGGGTCAATCTTTCTGACTTCATCCAATGAATACATTTCAACTCCTCCGAAATAATTGGTTAAATTCGACAATTTAATGTGTTAAAGCAACATCTTGCATATCGTACCATATATATGAAAAAAATGCTATAATGTTGGGGATTAATTATTTTTTTAACAGAGGACGCATATGTATTACTGTATAATCAACCCATCAGCAAGATCCGGAAAGGGAAAAGACATTTGGACCGGCCTTGAATATAAATTTATTTCTGCGGGAATCGAATACACTCCTGTCTTCACGGAAGGTCCCGGACACGCATCGAAACTGATGTCACAGTTCATCACATCTGCAAGCGAAGAAGACTATCCAATAAAAGTTATCGTCCTTGGAGGCGACGGAACGCTCAACGAAGCAATAAACGGAATAACCGATTTTGAAAAAGTAATTGTCGGCTACGTGCCTCTCGGTTCAAGTAATGATTTCTCAAGGGATCTTAGCTATCCGAAAGAATACGACGATCTTCTTGAGCGCATAATAGACGGCAAAGTCATAAGAACCCTCGATATAGGAAAACTCACCTACGGTTCAATGACAAAACCGATATCCAGATTATGTAAGACAACACCTGACAAGGTCAGATATTTCGGCGTAAGCTCGGGAATAGGATTTGACGCAGCGGTATGCGAAGAAGCCCTCTCATCGGGAACAAAGAATTTCCTTAATAAAATGGGACTCGGAAAGCTGACCTACGGAATAATCGCAATAAAACAGCTGATAAAAGCAGATAAGATACCGTGCGATATTGAATTTGAAAACGGCAAACAGATACATTTGTCACACTTCTTATTTATCGCATCAATGATACACCGCTACGAAGGCGGCGGATTTAATTTTGCCCCGAAGGCAAGTCTGACCGACGGCAAATTTGACCTATGCATTGTGGGCGATATGAAGAGGGCAAAAATGATGCTTGCTCTTCCGTTCTCATTCTTTGGTCTTCACTACTACTTTAAAGGCGTTTACAAATACAGAACATCCAGAATAAGAATCAAGACCATGCTTCCCATGTGGGTACATACCGACGGCGAAGTTTCGGTGAAATCAGATGACATCACATTGGAATGTTTAAAACAAAAGCTCCGTCTCATGACCTGAGACAGAGCTTTTTATCATTATAATTGTGCTATCTTATTCAATTGTATCTGAAAGCAAGCTTCTCTTCTTTTCTTCTGCAGAAATTCTCCATTGCCGATGTACGGTAATAGAAAATATAGAAGATAACAGCCATCAAGATCGCGGTCGCAACATCATAAACCGAATGCTGCTTCACGAACATGGTTGAAAGAATAATAAGTGTTCCTAAAATGTCACTTGAAATCTTTAATCTCTTATTAAATTTCTTACTTTTTCGGACAGCAATCATGGTTCCGATTGAGTTATATACATGAATACTCGGCCAAAGGTTTGCCGACGTATCTTTGCTGTATATGATCTGCACAAGCGCGGTAAAAATATTATCCCTTGGCATAACAGCCGGCCTTAAGTGCTGTACATTCGGAAAAAGAGTCGATATTACAAGGAACAATGTCATTCCCGTAGTCAGGAAAAAGAAGTTCTTGTAATAATCCTCCACTTCCAACGTCAGTATAAAGAAAACCAGCGTAAGTGATACGTAAAAGAACCATAAATAATACGGAACAATAAACGCTTCTATAAATGGAATCCTGTCATCAAGCGCCGTATGTATAACGGCATAGTGTGAAAATCTGTGTTTCTCTATTATTGAGAACCAGGTAATATACAAAGCACCATACATAAGAAGCGGCATTGCCATTCCGAATACATTCTTTAAATAGCCCTTGTCAGGCTTTTTTCCAACAAGTCTTTCGAATATATCTTTCATAATTTCCTCATAGGTGTATTTGCTATTTCTGCATCTCAAACTACTTTATCACTTTATCGATATTAATTAAAGTGAAAAATTTTCTGCAATAATTTATATCCGGCCAAAGTTATCTTTCTGCCGCCTTTTCCCGGCAAATAAATATATGTGCCTTCAATACTGTATCTGATTCTTACATATAACCAGTAATTCTTGTCCTTGATGTAGTTTAAAAGATCTTTTCTCTTGGCAAGATTTTCGGGCGTATCCTCAGTAATAAGAAGCACCGAAGAAATAGCTGTAATAATCTCCAGATAATTAAACATATATCTGTATCTCTCAGGCTGCGACTTGATCATTCCGATATTCTCAACGTAATAATCAATCATGAGCTTATTTACCCTGATCTGCTGATCGATACGCGAAAGCATGATCTTCTGGTTAACCGACTGGTCCTCACGCCCGATGTAATAATAATAGAAATTAACATCGAGGTAGTACATCGTCTTTACAAAAGGAAGCGGATTGAACACATAAATATTATCTACATAGAATGTGTGCTCAGGGAGCTTTAATCCGCACTGCTTTAAAAGCTTCGTCCTGAATATTACAGAATGCATGAGAAGATAATGTCCCTTGGGAGTTCTCTTTATGTCTTTCCATGAAAAGAGCTCTTCAACAGGAAACATCGTGTTGTAGCGCATAACCTTATGTCTCTTCTCGCCCACTTTGTTATATACAAAATTGCTGATCAAAAGATCAAGCTGAGTATCTCCGCCCGCAAGATCTGCAAGTGTCGACAATATTTTTCTGTAGGCAATCTCTTTTACCCAGTCATCCGAATCAACTACCTTGAAGAAAAGACCTGTAGCATTCTCAAGTCCGGCATTTACGGCACTGCCGTGTCCGCCGTTGGGCTTATGGATTGCTTTTACGATCGTGGGATATTTTGCCGCATATTCATCGGCTATCTCCGCTGTTCTATCCTTTGATCCGTCATCAACGACTAAAATTTCTACATCCTCACCGCCAACAAGCAGCGACTCTATGCATTTAGCCATGTACCCTTCTGAATTGTAGCAGGGAATCGCAACTGAAAGTAATTTCATACTATATTTAACTCCTTAATCTGGTACTTTCATATTTTTCCATCGTTGTCAGGCAGTTTCTAAGATCGTTGTATCTGCCGTCTACATCCCCCTCGTTAATAACAACGCCAACCGACATCGCCATTATATCAATCATATCGTTAGTAATTATCGGATGAAGCTTACACAAAATATCATTCTTTTCGGAAGCAAGGTCTGCGTCCAAAAATTTTATCACAAGCGGATCAAGGTTAAGATCGCGCGCCTCATCATCAATGCTCTTCTCCATAACTTCAGAGCGTTCGTAAGAAGTATCTACTTTAAACTTCGGTGCTGAAGTTACTTTTTTCTCATCACTCATCTTTCCTGCCTCACTAATCTCGTTATCTACTTCATTTTCGGTTTTTGTGGTTTTTGTGACTTCTACAGAATCGTCCGTATCAGCTTTTTCAGCTCTATCAACCTTTTCAAAGCGAAATCTCTGTTCAACATCAGGATATTTCTCCCTGTCGACTTCCGACATGAACATTGAAAGAGGTCTGCAATAAACCGAATAGTCCCCATATAATGCCTGATAGACCACCATTTCTTCCCTTGTCTCGGAATGAATTGCAATAGTGACTATCTGATACATTTTCCCCTTAAAATGTCTGTATAACTCCTGTGGTTTTGGTACCGGTCTTTCCAAAAAAATCTACCTCCCTATAAGCGTAAACAATGTTTAGTATAAGCCCAAAATCGTTCTTTTTCAAATATCATTTAACTTTTTGATCGCGGGTGCAACCTATTATGACCATCTCAACACTGATAATATAATCAAGCTTTCCGGTCTTAACAGCTTCATCATTTGAAGCACACAGTTCAAGCGCATCTCTCAGCTCTTCAATTGTGTAATTGCCTGCCCATCCCACGTATTTACCGACAAGGAACGGTGCCAACCCCACGGCACTTGCAATCTGCGCTTTGTCCTTGTGATTTTGGGTCATCTCTTTTATCTGGAGCATTAAATTAAACTGCCTTGTTATTAGAGCAAGTATCTTTGCGGGTGGTTCCTTAAGCGCAAGAAGATCGTAGTAAAGATTTATCGCCACAGTCCTCTTTCTCTCTACGATTGCATCCGTCATTGCAAAGATACGGCCTGTAAGCCAGTTCGCACATACAGTCTCCACATCTTCATCCGTGATCTCATTTCTGTCTATGCAGTAGCAGACAAGCTTTTCTATCTCGGTACTTATATTTGACATATCTGTTCCGACGCGTCCCAAAAACAGTGCAAGGGCACGTGGAGAGATTGTTTTTCCCTCAGCTTTGAGTTTACCTGCGATCCACCTTCTCAAGGTATCTTCGCTCTGCTCATCGCAGCTGATATCAAGTCCAAGCTTAGATGCAGCTTTATAAATGTCTTTTCTCTTGTCTACTTCCTTCTCAACAAAAATAAAGTAGGTTGTCTCCGACGGTTTCTTAAGATAATCCGCAAGTTCAGGACAACCGTTCTTGAAAAATCCGCTGTTCTCGATAAGTATCACTCTCTTATCGGATAAAAAGGGCATTGTCTCAGCCATATCGATTATCTCAGCCGGATTGCAGCCATCACCCTCGTATCTGGTGAAATTCATTGAAGAAGCGTCTACCCCCATGGCCTTAACAAGTTTATCCTTGTTCTGGAGCCTCAGATAAGCCTCATCGCCGTACAAAAGATAGCAAGGCTTAAAATTCCCGCTTGCTATATCTTCATTTATCTGTCTCTGCTTCACCGGAAAATCTGATGTCTTAACTGCCATAAATAATCACACTCCATTCAATATGTTACCACAAATGCGCCAAAAACTCACCCGAATATATCATTTCAGATGCTCTATTTTTCATTCAGAAATTTCTTTGTTTCCAACACACCGTCTCTTACGTTTATAATGACAGCCCCCGATTCGTCAGTCCTGTATACTTCCGCACCGATATTCTCAAGCCTCTCAAGCGTCTCCTTATGCGGATGACCGTAGGTATTGTTTTCCCCGCAGCTTATGACTGCTATCTTCGGATTTATAAGCTCAAGAAATTCTGCATCAGTCGTATATTTAGACCCGTGATGAGCAACTTTCAGCAAAGTTACATTCTTAAAAATCTGTGGATTGTTTCTTATGGTCTCCTTGATATTCTCCTGCCCTTCCTCCTCCACATCTCCGGTAAAAAGAGCTTTAAACTCCCCTCTGCTCATCAAAAGAACTGTAGAATAAGCATTCGCGCCATCCGTAGTCATTCCTTTATCGGGATTTATGCACAAAAACTTTGATTTTCCCACGGTAATCTCCTCTCCTGTCGAAATATAAGAAACAGGAATGCCAAGCCCCGCTGCTCTCTTCTCAAGTTCTCGGTAATTATCTCCTCTCGATTTTTCCGAAACATCGGGAAGAATCAGTCTCTTTATCCTTATCCCGCCTTTTTCCATATCATCCATTATTTCAAAAAGGCCCGAAATATGGTCGTTATCTTCATGCGTAACAATCGCCGCGTCAAGACTTCCGATTGCTCTGTACTTAAGATAAGGGATTATCGAATACCTTCCGACTTTCTTTTCCGACGTACTTCCACCGTCTATGAGAATCCGCTCTCTTCCGTCTTCGATCACGATGCCGTCGCCCTGCCCGACATAAAGTGTAGATATCATCAGCTCAGGTTTGGGGCTGTATATCAAAACAGCGACAGCTATTGCTATCAAAGCCCGCCTTATGTTTTTTTCCATATTCGATGATATATGAATGTTTCTAATTCTGCCTTTTTGGAAAAAGAGCGCCAGTCCTGCAATCATACAATAACATGCGATTTTAATTTCGCCCGCATGACCTATGTATAGAGTATTCCCCGGAAAATCAATCTGAACTCCGCATACGCCTTTGTAAAAAAGAAGTATCAAGTGCGCAATGATTCCAGGAACCGTTCCCGGAACACCTGCTGTAAAAAGGCAGAAAATCCCCATGACCATCAGCACACTTACAAGCGGAATTATTATCATATTTGATATTAAAGAAAACAGTGGATATGTGAAATAATACAACATATATATCGGTAAAGTGGAAATCATGATAGAAAAACCAAGAATAAGCCCCGAACAGATTGCCTGATTCATTTTGTGAAAGACATTATCATCATCGCCTGAAAACTTAAGCTTTCCGCTCTCTCTTTTCTCAAAAAGCTTTTCAAGAGCCGGTCTTACGACCGTAACGCCTATGACAGCACAAAAAGAAAATAAAAATCCGCTGTTATATAAATAGAGCGGACAATCAAGAACCAGCAGAATCTCGGCTATAGCAAGTCCCGATAAAATATCATATGTTCTCCCAAGGAACGGAGCAAGCAACCTTATTGTAAACATACATATCGCCCTGAAAGAAGACGATCCGACACCGCACATCTCCCCATACAGATACATTACAGCTATCGGAATCACCGTATAAAATACCGGCTTAATCTTGCACTTTCGAAGCGCTTTATAAAGTCCCATTCCGATTATGGATATATGAAGTCCGCTAACGGCAAGAATATGCATTATCCCACTGTTTTTATACATATCCTTTATATCATCATCCATAAAGGCCTTATCGCCCAGGATCATAGCCTTTAACACGGCCGAATCGTCATCACTGAGCACAGGATTCCGGTCAAGATTCTTTTCCAAAAGCATCTTGAGATCATAAAGTCTCTCCCGAAGAACATCCTCTCTTCCGTCCGTCTCCGTAATTTCAGCATTATATAATTTAAAAGCAATCTTCAAGGTCGCATAGTACAAGCGACTGTCAAATCCTCCGGGATTTCTTACTTTCTTAAACGACGTAAATTTCCCTCGTATCTTAACGTGCTCGCCGACAGAAGGGACATAAACATCTCCCTCTTTTAAACTGCACATTACATATTTCATTTTTCCGATTGAGATATTCTGTGGAACCACATAAATAACATAAAGACTTTCACCTGACTGATCGGGACGGGCTTCTTTCCTTGCCACAACGCCGGTAACCAAGCCCGTTTCCCCATCTTGACGATCAGGTAATTCATATAAATAATTCGTAAAAGAAATTCTAAGATAAATAAAGACAATCGCCGTAATGACCAGTGCAACCGGACACAACGGTCTTTTCACTTATATAAAACTCCTTATTTTGAAATAATATCGGTATTCTTTTCGTATGCACCGGAAATATTATAATCCATAAAGGTAAACGAAGAATCTCCGTCAACCGAAATAACCACTCTGTCTACATCCGGAAGCTCAGTTGCAGTATTTACTATAGAATAAAGCGCAACCTGCACCGTGACATTATTGGACTGAGTAAGGAAGGATGAATCAAAATCAATAAAGCAAACCTTGTCCTTGATATTAACACTGTTGATCTTGGTATCCTTATTGATCGTAGGAAAGGCATCATTTGTGTTAGGACCGTTTATAAGCTGTTCAATCCTTAATTTTTCCTCGGAAATATTGCTGTTATATACAACATATCTGTATACACGCTTAAGTTTATCTCCTGCCTTGTTTGCAAAATACAGCGTGATTTCCTTTTTCTTATTTTTATTAATTTCGCTGTCAACATTGTAGATAAAATCCTCACCTTTCATAGGACCTATAGCATTTCCCGAATGGTCTTTTAAAGGTGCGGGCTCATATGGATCGTCTGTTGCCGAATCGGCATCGCCTTCGGAATTCATACGAACAGCCTCTTTTTTACCCACACAAAAATATACATAATCTATACCTTCAAGCTGTGTAAATGTACGTACTATCGCAGCTCTGGTAAGAACCTCTTTGGTTATTCCAAGCTTATCGTACTGAGCACCGAACTCAAGCTTAAGAACATTATTTACGTAAGTGTATCTATTAAGCCAGGCATCTCCGACCACATCACCATTTTTTTCGTTGGGCTTCTCTCCGGATTCATCGCCGGATATGGGAGCCTCATACAGGCTCTTTCCCGGACTCTCCTCAAGCTTCTGGACAAGCTCTGTTATCGCACCGTACATATCCTTTGTGGGATCTGTCTTAAGTTCGTACTCAACCGGCACAATACTTGTCTCATCCGTTTTCACGTAGTAAACATTTATCTTATTGTCTGCTTCGATCTTTTTTTCGCCGCATGAAACCAGAAAAACGGATGTAAGTATGCTTGCTGCACAAAACAATATTCTATTTTTCATAAAGCAGCTGGTTCTCATAACATATCTCTCTTACTTCTGATTTGTGTAAATAAGCGGTATCTTAACGGTAAAGGTTGTTCCCTTATCCACTTCACTGTCTACATCGATAGTTCCTCTATGCATAAGGATCGCATTTCGTACGATTGCAAGTCCAAGTCCCGTACCGCCGATCTGTCTCGATCTTGACTTCTCAACTCGGTAAAATCTCTCATAAATATGATCGAGCGATTCCTTCGGAATACCCATACCGGTATCCATAACCTTTACAACAAAGAACTGCTGGTCGGCATCAACTTCAACCTTAACCTGACCTTTATCCTTGTTGTATTTTATCGCATTTTCAACAAGATTCATAACAACAAGCGATATTTTTACTTCATCTATCTCTGCCGTTACTGCACGCTTACTCTCAAGTGTAAGCTCAATGTTATGTTTAACAGCAATAGGTCTTAATCTCTTGCAGACTATCTCAACAAGCTCGACAACATCAACGCTTGTGATATTAAGGTCCGCTGCTGTTTTATCCATCTTAACAAGAGAAAGAAGATCGTTGATTATCTTATCCTCTCTGTCTATCTCACTTACAATATCCACCATGAAATCTTTATAGACTTCATTCGGAACATTGTCCTGTGCCAAAAGAGAATCCGCCAAAACCTTCATTGAAGTGATAGGCGTCTTAAGCTCATGCGACACGTTGGAAACAAACTCCTGACGCGAATCGTCAAGAACCTTCATTCGCTTAAGCAACGCATTGAAAGCTTTGATGATCTGCTCCGTTTCAAGGAAGTTAGGCCCGATAATAGGCTCATCGGTATATCCAGCCTTAACGTCATCAATCGCAGCCGTAATTCTGTCAAATGGCTGTAACAACGCTGCAGATACAACCGCAGCATAGACGAATATAACCAGAATAATGATGACCTCAATGGTTGTAGCTCTTCTGCTAAGAACCTCAAGAGTCGCCTCAATCGAGTCTGTCGACACACTCGTAAGGATAACTCCTCTAACAACCTCCGTAGGCTCATTCTTATCCGATATATCACCTTCCTGAATAATAGGCGCCTGAATAATAGGGGTAACTACCTCGATAAAACCATCATCATGGTTATATCTGGAAACCGCCCCTTTTGAGCCCTTTTTAAGACAGTTTACAACTTCTTCGGAGATAATAGTCTTACCTTCGTTGATATTGTAAGTGTCCTTAATAACTTTAAGCTCATTATTAATAACCATCACACGTCCGTCGTAAATGGTAGTCAGCATATCCAGCTCCGCATTTACGACTTCCGATGATGTATTTGTAAAGTACTCATTCGTAATAAGGTGATTAGCCAAAATTCTCAGCTGTGTCTGAACGCCTTTTGAATTGACATTGACAGCACGATCTTCATAACTTTGAAGGATCAGAATATGCATTATAACGCATGAAAATAATCCTGTCAGAAATACAATTATGAAAAATCGTGCTCTTAGACTTTTTAATAGGTTACTGATCTTTAATTGTTTAAAAAAACTTAAAATCACACCAATATAACGTTTCATATTTTTAGCTGTGGATTATGCCTGGAAATAATATCCACTTCCCCACTTTGTTCTGATGTACTGTGGCTCGCTCGGATTAGCCTCAAGCTTCTCACGAAGTCTTCTGATATGTACGTCTACAGTTCTTGCATCGCCCTTGAAGTCCCAATCCTTATTCCAAACAACATCCATAAGCATGTCTCTTGTATAAGGCTTTCCGGCATGTACCGCAAGATATTCCAAAAGCTCATACTCACGAACTGTTACATCGATTTCTTTATCATTAATAAATACTCTTCTGTACTCCTGATAAATCTTAAGATCACCAAACTGAAGGCACTTATCATCAAGAGTAGCCTTTGCTGATCTTCTGATTATTGCCTTAATCCTGGCCTTAACTTCCAAAATATTGAATGGCTTTGTGATATAATCGTCCGCGCCGTTTTCAAGACCAAGAATCTTGTCCATGTCATCGCCCTTAGCTGTAAGCATGATGATCGGAACATTTGAAAATTCCCTGATCTGCTGACAAGCATCAAGACCTGACATCACAGGTAACATAAGATCAAGAAGAATGATGTCGTATTTATGGTGTTTAGCCATATCAACGGCTTCTTCGCCATCGTAAGCACAGTCAACCACGAAATCATCCTGCTCCAAGCTGAACTTAATTCCTTTTACAATTGTCTTTTCGTCATCAACAACCAAAACTTTTTTACTCATAATCCACCCATTCCTATAATTTTGTTATACAGTGATGTATTCTTTTATCTTGGAAAAAAGCTTGTCTTTAATACCGGATATTTCCATTATATCTTCTATGGAATTGAATTTTCCATTCTGTTGACGGTACTTAACAATTCTCGCCGCTATGCTATCGCCTATCCCCGGGAGAGTCTTAAGTTCCTCTTCGGTAGCTGAATTAATATTAATCAATTCACAGTTAACCGATTTTACATCAACATCATGTCCGGTTTTGTCAAAAGAATTAAAATCTTCCGACAAGACATTGCCCTTTCCCTTAATCTCTTCCGTCTCTTCGAGAGTTGGAATTCTTAATTTAGCACCATCGGATATTTCGGCTGCAAGATTGACATAAGTAGTATCAGCCTCGTCACTAAATCCTCCGGCAGCAATAACAGCGTCATTTATCCTACTTCCAAAAGAAAGCTCATATACTCCGGGTTCGGATACTGCACCACATACATATACGACAAGCACTTGGGAACTGATTTCTTCCGAACTTCCGATGCTTTCCTCACCGGTACTGTCATCCGAATAAGCCTCTGCCCCTTCGTCACTTATCATCTTGTTCATAACAGGCTCTGTTTCAGCCTTTGTCGAAGTGCATCCGGTCAGTATGCATACTATACCGAACAACACTAAAAAGATTTTTTGCATGTATCCTCCATTACAGAGGTCCCCGCCATGCAATCTTTATTCTAGTATATATTAAGTAATTTATCAAGCTAATTTAACATTCGTTAATCGCCTTCTTCGGAAAGTCCGGCTGTAATAGGTTGATCAATCGGATCCTGGATAACCTGATCATGATATTCCTGCCCCATTACCTGAGTTTTGATACTCTCGGACAATTCTTTAAGTATGGCGTTACAATCCGCATCCTCATCATCCCAGATCTTCGCAAAAGCAATCTCAAGCTCCATCCAGAAATTACTTGTCTGAATAGTCTTGGGCATGGAAACCGAATCGGCATAAATATCTACGAACTTATTGATTCCGTCGTGTCCGTAATCAATTCCGTAATGCGCTGCAAGTTTATGTGACATTTTGTAAATATCATCTTTTTCATCCATGCAGATCATTCTTGCAAAGTCTTCCGCAACATCCGGATGCTCCGAATATCCGTTAACAACAAGACAGTTCGTAACAGACATGGTTCTTGTCTTAAGTCCGTTGGGAAGCTCCGGTACAGCGGGAGCTACGGCAAACTCATAAAGTTCACCACCATCGGCAGTAATTGACAACGGATCTTCAACCTTAATTTCGTCATACTTTTTGAAAATATCGGTTGTGGCAATGGTGAACAGGATTTCTCCCTTAAGGAATCTTGTCGCCATATCATCATAAGAAATTTCTTTCGCATCAATAGCGAAGAACTGCTTAAGCTGCTGATAAACCTTCATACAGCTGATAGTGTTACCGTTATAGATTGCTATATCCTGATCGATATTTTCTACGTTAATATTGTCTCCGGCGTCACCACCGAGATTCATATATGCGCCCACGAAGAAATAGTTATAAAAGATATCATTGACATCCCACTCCAAGATGGATTTGATCTTATCCGGAGCTTCGTATTTACGTGAGAAATTGATGATATCCTGAATCGATTTGAAATCTGAAGAAAGAATATCATTGATTTCTTCGTTAACCGCTTCTGTGGAGAAATCGTCATCTTCCGGAACCTCTTCAGCTTCGGCGTCTTCACCCTCTAAATCCTCTCCTTCTTCACCTTCGCCGCTGTTTTCCTCTCCGGCTTCATCCGAAGACTCTTCACTTGAAGCTTCACTCGACTCTTCGCTTGCCTTTTCGGTATCCTCGGCATTTTCGGAAGAATCACCCTCACCGGCATTCTCATTGCTTTCTTCAAGCGCAGGTTCCTGCTCTACGGATTCTTCTTCCTGCTTTTTCTTTTCCATCTGCTCTTTTGCATAATTCTCAAGATATGTCTTGTTATATACAAGAGCACTGGTCTCAAAGTAGAAAGGATAAGCTACATATTTACCTTTGTATGTTACGGAATCAAGCGCCGCTTTCGGGAAAAGAACCTTGTTAAAAAAGCCTTCTGAATTATCGGCTTCAAGCGCAAGGCCGGCACAATAAACTTTCTCAAGAGTATCGTTTGTGGTAACAAAAATATCGGGAAAGTTCTTGTCTTCAACAGATGCCTTGTTTATTTCTTCGAGATATTCCATTCCCGAAACAAGCTTAGGCTCAACACGAACATTCCTGTTTTTCTCGGAAAACTTGATCGCCATACTCTGAAGGTATGGAGTGATCGCATCATCCGTGTACCACAGTCTCAGAGTTGTCTTATTTGAAAAAAAAGAAAATTCTTCAAATATGCTTTCATCTGAACGGGCATTAACAAAAACGCCCGCCAGCATGCATAATATTAGAACTATAGAAATAATTTTGGTTTCAAATTTCATATCTTCCCCAAACATGAGTCCAAAATGTCGATCATCTCGTCAACATTTTCTTTGGTTATGACAAGAGAAGGAACAAATCTGATGATCTCGGCTCCGGCATTTATCAAGATAAGTCCGTTTTCAAGAGCCATATTGATCACATCCGCAACAGGTCTGTTAAATACAAGACCCTGCATAAAACCTGAACCTCTTCTGTCCACTATGAAATCGTAGCGATCCTTTAGCTCATCAAGTCTCTTTTCGAGATAAGGTGCCACTTTATTCACATTTTCTATTATATTGTCATTGTTAAATAAATCAAGAACTTTATTAACAGCTGCGCAAGCAAGCGGGTTACCGCCGTAAGTTGTTCCATGATCTCCGGCAACAAGAGAATTTGCTCCAACTTTTTCGGTCATAAGGAATGCACCGACCGGAACTCCGCATCCCAAAGCCTTTGCTGTTGTCATGATATCAGGCTTTACTCCGAATTTCTGCCATGCGAACATTGAGCCTGTTCTTCCCATTCCGCACTGAATCTCATCGAGAATAAGAAGTATATCTTTTTCATCGCAAAGTGCCCTTACTTTGGTAAGGAATTCTTCGGTGGCAGGATATATACCGCCCTCTCCCTGAACAGTCTCCATGATGATCGCACATGTCTTGTCCGTCACGCATGAAAGAACACTTTCAAAATCATTGAAATCGGCAAACTTAATATTTCCGATCATAGGCTCAAACGCCTCACGATAATGAGGATTGCCCGTAACGGAAAGTGCTCCGAATGTCCTTCCGTGGAATGAGTGATTCATGGCAATGATCTCATGATCCGTCTTGCCGTCCTTAAGAAACGCATATTTTCTTGCAGCCTTAAGAGCTCCTTCAACAGCTTCCGCTCCGCTGTTTGTAAAAAATACCCTGTCCATGCCCGAAGCTTTCTTTATCTTCTTTGCAGCTTCGATGGCAGGCACATTGTAATAATAATTTGAAGTATGAAGAATCTTGTCTATCTGCGCCTTAAGTGTGTCATTGTAGTCCTTGTAGTTGTAACCAAGGGCAAATACGGCGATTCCCGATACAAAATCAAGATATTTTTTTCCGTCTATATCATAAAGATATACGCCCTCTCCTCTGTCGAGGACGATCTGATAACGGTTATATGTATGAAGCAGTGCCTTCTCGGCCTCTTCTATGTAATTTTTCATTGTCTCACTCATTTTCGCTTCTCCCTGCTAATTAAGCCATTTTTTGTAAATACCGGTAATATCCGCTTTTTGTAGATTAACTATTTTGCGTGAGTGCGTCATCGTCAGCCATGAACATGGTTCCTACACCTTTTTTGGTAAAGATCTCAAGCAGGATGCAATGAGGAATCCTTCCATCAAGGATATGTACGTTATTAACACCTTTTCTGATGGCATCGGTACAGTTGTTGAGTTTGGGAAGCATTCCGCCGCCGATATTTCCGGAAGCGATAAGTTCATCCGCCTCAGAACATGTAAGTCTTGAAATAAAGGATGAAGGATCCTTGATATCCTTGTAAACGCCTTCGATATCTGTAAGGAATGCAAGCTTATTGGCACCTACAGCCTTAGCGATCGCGCAAGCCGCATCATCCGCATTTATATTATATGTATCAAAATTATCATCAAGTCCTATGGGCGCAATGATAGGAAGATAGTCATTATCAAGAAGGTCAAAAAGAATCTTGGGATCTACAGAATCAACTTCTCCGACATATCCGATGTCTTTTCCGTCCGAAAGCTTCTTTTTCACATGTAGAAGTCCCGAATCCTTGCCGCTTATTCCGATAGCCTTAACACCAAGTTCCTGAACCATTGTAACAAGCTGCTTGTTAACTCTTCCAAGAACCATCTCTGCAATTTCCATTGTCTCTGCATCGGTAACTCTGAGTCCGTTTACAAACTCAGCTTCTTTTCCAACCTTGGAAACCCATGAGCTGATAGCCTTTCCGCCGCCGTGAACGATGATAGGCTTAAATCCTACAAGTTTAAGAAGCGTAACATCTGTTATCACATTCTTCTGGAGTTCTTCGTTGCTCATGGCACTTCCGCCATACTTAACAACTATGATCTTTCTGTTGAATTTCTGAATATATGGAAGCGCCTCAACAAGTACTTCCGCTTTTTTCAATACATCCTGCATATCCTTATCCATTTTCTCAGCTCCTGTAATCTGCATTTATCTTGACATAATCGTATGTAAGGTCACATCCCCACGCGGTTGCCTGCGCATCTCCCTCGTGCATATCCACAAATACCGTGACTGTTTCTTCTTTCATGATCTTAAGTGCTTCATCCTCGTCGAAATCAAGCGGAGTTCCCTTATGGAACACTTCAATTCTTCCGGCCTTGCTCTCAAAGAAGAGCTCAACATCGTTCTGATCAAACTGCGCTCCCGAATATCCCATAGCGCATAAAAATCTTCCGAAATTCGCATCGCAGCCAAAGATTGCTGCTTTTGAAAGGTTGGATCCTACAATCGCTCTTGAAAGAGTTCTCGCATCTTCCTTAGTCTTTGCATTTACAACTTTTGCTTCAAAGAGCTTGCTCGCGCCCTCTCCGTCTGCCGCCATCTTCCTGGCAAGGAACTCGCAGACATAGAAAAGAGCATTCTTAAAGGTCTCATAGTCATCATTCTTATCTTTTATAACGTCATTTCCGGCCTTGCCGTTAGCCATGCAAAGAAGCGTATCGTTCGTAGATGTATCGCCGTCAACCGTAATCATATTGAACGTATCTGAAACAACTTCGCTGACCGCGTCCTGCAAAAGACTCTTTTCAATAACAACGTCCGTAGTAAGAAATGCGAGCATCGTGCACATGTTTGGATGGATCATTCCGGAGCCCTTGCTCATTCCGCCGAGAGTCACTTTTTTACCCGCAATTTCAAAAGAAACCGCTACTTCCTTATTTACGGTATCGGTTGTCATTATTGCCTTTGACGCATCGGTTCCGGCTTCTATGCTTCCGTCCAGAGTCTTGCTCATTTTCTCAACTCCGGCAACAAGCTTATCTACAGGAAGCTGCATTCCGATAACTCCGGTAGATGCAACGGCAACTGTTTCGTAGTCCACGCCGAGGCTCTTTTCTACAGCTTTTGCCGTAGCTTCGCAGGCATCAAAGCCCTCTTTTCCCGTACATGCATTGGCTATTCCCGAGTTAATGACAACAGCCTGCATGGGCTTTCCCGAATCAACTATCTGCTTGTCCCACTGAACACATGCAGCCTTTACAACATTACTTGTAAAAGTTCCCGCACACACGCAAGGTGCTTCCGAATAAACAAAAGCCATATCCGTTCTGTCTTTGTACTTGATGTTTGCTTCGCAGCTTGCAGCCTTGAAACCTTCTGCAGCCGTAACTCCGCCTTTAATAACTTCCATATCTCTTCTCCATTATCATTTGTTAAAGATTGTAAGATTTTCTTCGTTTAAAGCATGGTCGTAATAGTTCATGTCATCTCTAAGTGTCCAGCCCATCTTCTGCCAGAACTTGTTTCCGACCGTATTTGTCACAAAAGCATTTAAGCACACCTTGTTGATCTTTTCTTTCTTAAGTGCCTCGTAGCAAAAAAGAACCATCTTTTTACCGATTCCGTGCATTCTGTACTCTTCGCTCACGCAAACATGATAAAAACAAGCTCTTCTGCCGTCATGTCCGCAAAGGATCGCGCCGACTATCTTGTTATCTTCTATGTCAACTGCGCTGAGTCCCGGATTTCTTTTTATAAATCTCTCTATTCCCTCTCTGGAATCATCTATCGATCTTATTCCAAAGCCGTGGATTGACATCCACAGAGCATAGACTTCATCATAATCATCCATTGTCATTGCACGAACCATTCATATCACCTGTTATCTTTCTGTATTCTATTACGGGAAGCTGGGTGCAAACTCAAGTCCCGTAGTTTCTTTTAGTCCAAAGAGAATGTTCATATTCTGAACAGCCTGTCCTGCGGCTCCCTTAACCATATTGTCAAGCGCACCCATCATGATCACTCTTCCCGTGCGCTCATCAATCTTAAATCCGATATCGACGAAATTTGCGTTTTCGACCCATCTTGTCTCAGGACAAACGCCGTCTCCGAGAAGTCTTATAAAGAACTCATCCTTATAATACTTTTCATATGCTGCCCTGATATCTTCAGCTGTCGGAAGCTTACCGTTCTTTTCCTTAAGAGAAGCATATTCCGTAGCAAGGATTCCTCTGTTCATCGGAACAAGGTGAGGTGTGAAATTTATCACTATATCTTTTCCCGCTGCGTAGCTAAGCTGTTCCTCGATCTCGGGTGTATGTCTGTGACTTGTGACACCGTAAGGCTTGCAGCTCTCATTTACTTCGCAGTAGAGATTTGCAACCTTTGCGCCTCTTCCTGCGCCCGAAACACCGCTGAGTGCATCAACTATAAGAGTTGACGGATCGATAAGTCCTTCTTTTACAAGAGGATATGCCGTAAGTATCGAGCATGTCGTATAACATCCCGGATTTGCGATAAGTCTCGCTCCCTTTATCTTATCCCTGTTTATCTCACAGAGTCCGTAAACCGCTTCGTCAATGAACTGTGGCGCTTTATGCTCTATTTTATACCATTTTTCGTATACTGAAACATCTTTTAATCTAAAATCAGCGGAAAGATCGATGACCTTAACCTTATTTAATATATCTTCATTAACAAGTGATGCGCAAAGTCCCTGGGGAGTTGCTGTAAAGATGACATCAACTTGATTTGCAAGTTCTTCCATATTGTCATCCATACATTTTGCATCTACTAAATCAAAGAAGTTTCCATATATACTGCTGTACTTCTCATCCACATAACTTCTGGAGCCGTACCATACAACTTCAGCTTCGGGATGTCCCTGTATGAGTCTTACGATTTCTGCCCCTGCATATCCGGTGGCACCGATTATTCCGACTTTAATCATTTTTATTCAACCTCGCAGTTTTTACATTAAATGAACTTTCATTATAAATATTTAGGCATATAAACTTTTTTCAGTATACACCCTCCAAAAAATTATGCAACCCATTTTTAATATTTATGCAGTTTTTGTTGATTTTTTTAATATTTATTCATTTTAGTGTTGCATTTTATTTTTTCCGAGAGTATATTATGGTAAGTGGAATTAAGAAATTCGAATAAATAAAGTTACCATTTTACGTGGAAGAAAGGGAATAACATGGCAAAAGAAAAGGTTATTTTGGCTTATTCAGGCGGACTTGATACAACTGCTATCATTCCGTGGCTTAAAGAGAATTTTGATTACGAAGTAGTATGCGTTTGTATCGACTGCGGTCAGGAAGAAGAACTTGACGGACTTGAAGAAAGAGCTGTAAGCTGCGGTGCAAGCAAGCTCTACATCCTTGATGTTGTTGATGAGTTCTGCGATGAATACGTAGTTCCTTGCGTTCAGGCTCATGCCGTATACGAGAACAAGTACCTTCTCGGAACTTCTATGGCTCGTCCTCTTATCGCTAAGAAGCTCGTTGAAGTTGCAAGAAAAGAAGGCGCTGTTGCTATCTGCCACGGTGCTACAGGAAAAGGAAACGACCAGATTCGTTTTGAGCTCGGTATCAAGGCTCTTGCTCCCGACATCAAGATCATTGCAGCTTGGAGAAACGACAAGTGGACAATGGATTCTCGTGAGTCAGAGATCGAATACTGCAGACAGCACGGAATTAACCTTCCTTTCTCAGCTGATTCAAGCTACAGCCGTGACAGAAACCTTTGGCATATATCACACGAGGGACTTGAGCTCGAAGATCCCGCTCTTGAGCCCAATTACAAGCATCTTCTTGTGCTCGGCAAAACTCCCGAAGATGCTCCCGATGTTCCTACAACAGTTACAATGACATTCGAGGCAGGTGTGCCCAAGTCAGTTAACGGCAAGGAAATGAAGGTTTCAGACATCATCCGCACACTCAACAAACTTGGCGGCGAAAACGGTATCGGTATCGTTGACATCGTCGAGAACCGTGTAGTAGGCATGAAGTCACGTGGTGTATACGAGACACCCGGCGGAACAATCCTTTACGAAGCACATCAGCAGCTCGAAGAGTTGATTTTAGACCGTGATACCTATACAATGAAGAAAGACATGGGCAACAAGTTTGCCGACATAGTATATGAAGGGAAATGGTTTACTCCTCTTCGTGAAGCCGAGCAGGCATTTATCGAATCAACTCAGAAGTATGTAACCGGTGAAGTTACATTCAAGCTCTACAAGGGCAACATCATCAAGGCAGGTACCAAGTCACCCTACTCTCTCTACAACGAGAGCATCGCATCATTCAAGACAGGTGACCTATACGACCACCACGATGCTGAGGGATTCATCAACCTCTTCGGTCTCTCTTCAAAGGTTCGCGCCATGAAGATGCAGGAAGTAGCCAACAACAAATAATTTATGGATTCACTTTCTTTATTGACCGTTTATATCATAGCAGTAAACATTATAGGGTTTGCCTTAATGGGAAATGACAAGCGAAGGGCGCGTAAAAACGCCTTTCGCATTCCTGAGGCAACCCTTTTTGCATTTTCAATAATAGGCGGAAGTATCGGAACACTTATCGGAATGTATACTTTCAGGCATAAGACCAAACACATGACATTCAAGATCGGCATACCGGTTATTATCTTTGTGCAGATTCTTTTTATTGTTCTTTTACGTTTATCTCCATTACATTTTAGTTTTATATGATAATATGGAAAAAATATTTTTGTAAAAGACGAAAGGTTTTGTAATTATGTATTTTGCAATATGTGATGATAACATCGCTGACAGAAAACAGTCGGAAAGGCTGCTTAAAAGGCAGGCCGAAAGGGTTCTAAAAGAATCCTGCGAACAGGTCTACATAGATTCTTTCGGAAACAAAGAAGCTTTTATGATCAGACCACAGATGTATCAAGCTCTTTTCATAGATATGACTTTAGATGAGACAAACGGTTTTGCGATTGTCAAAACACTACTTGACATCGGCATCACCAAGCCTATTATTTTGTGCTGCTCTTCTATTGATTATCGTAAGCTCGCCCAGGATGAAAATCTCCAAGCAGACAATCTATATTTTCTCGACAAACCTATCAAAATTGACGAACTCACAACTCTCGTCGATAAGATCGTAGCTGAAAGAATTGCACCGCCTTCAACACTGGAGCTTCGCTATCACGAGGAAACCATCTACGCATCAGGCGATGATATCGTATGTGCCAAAAGAAAAGGTGAAAACCTCCTTGTATATCTCGCAGACGGTCGCACTATCACTTTCGTTAGTTCAGTCTTCAATTTCTACGACCAATGCTCCATATTTCCTCAGATTTGTCCCGTCTCCAACGACGGCATCATAAACATCAACCACGTAAAAAAGAGCTCTCCCCTCCACATCACAATGGACAACGGAGTATCTTTTTTCGTAGCCTTCTACTACTCCAAAATGGTTAAGCAGGCCATCGCCGATTCCAAAAAGCACAGCTGACCGGCGACCGGCCGCAGGCTCTGTGTGGCCCCCCGGAGTAGCCTCTGCCCGTTGCCTTTATCAGAATTGACATATGCTGCTTTGCAGCTATAAAAATAAGCAAAGCCACTCTCGCAAACTATTTAGCTTGCAGAGATGGCTTTGTTTATTTTTATACGCCCGCGTATGCGGGCTATGTCAATTCTGATAAAGGCAACCGATGCGAGTTTAGTCGATACATGCGCAATAAAAGAAAAACGGTTGGAACCGCATAAAAATGTGAGATGAAGTGATTGCGAAAAAACATAAACTTACAGGCCGCCCTTTCCCGCGAGCCGAATGTCAAACAGTGAGCCTCAAAACAGAATTTCAGAGCAGATCCGAGAGCCCATGAAATCTAAGCTCCCTCACAATGCGTGAATATACATCTGCGGAGGGCGGCAGGCAGAGGCTAATCCGGGTGGTCCACGCAGAGCCTGCGGCCTGCATATGCCAAAGTGAGCTTTACTGAGAATTTTATACGTGGTATGATACAGTATGTAGTATCAAAAACTACGTTTATTAACGCTTTTGGAGGATTTATGAGTTATAAAATAGTTGTAGACAGCGGATGTGATCTTCCTATTGAGTATAGAAAGGACTCTCGTTTTGAGTTCGTTCCTCTCATTATGCAGGTTGGTGATCACGTGATCGTTGATGATGATACATTTAACCAGAAAGAGTATTTGGAGCTTGTGGCCGCTTCCGAAGATTGTCCTAAGACTGCATGCCCTTCGCCCGATCTTTATATGAATGCGTACAAAACAGACGCTGATGATGTATATGTTGTAACACTTACATCCAAGCTCAGCGGAAGTTATAACAGTGCTCTTCTTGGAAAGAACCTGTATCACGAAGAAGTTGGAGAAAAGAATATTCATATATTTGATTCAATGTCCGCAAGTTGCGGAGAAGGCAATATCGCTCTTAAGATTATAGAGCTTGCCGAAGCAGGACTTCCTTTTAACGAAGTCGTAGAAAAAGTTGAAGCATATCGTGATGAGATGCTCACATATTTCGTTCTTGATTCACTTGAGACACTTAGAAAAAACGGCAGACTCACAGGAATGAAGGCTCTTGTAGCTTCAACGCTTAATATTAAACCTGTGTGCCACGGTGTTAAGGGCGAGATACTTCAAAAGAGCCAGGGAATCGGCATGAAAAAAGCTCTTGTCAAAATGACTGAGCTCATCGCTGCCGAGGTAAAAAATCCCGAGACCAAGACCCTTATGATATCAAACGTAAACTGCTTTGAAAGAGCAGCTGTTGTTAAGGATATGATCCTTAAAAAAGTACCGTTTAAAGATGCACATATAGTTGATACGGCAGGGCTTTCTTCCACATATGCGGCAGACGGCGGTATAATCGTTACTTGCTGATCTCTTTTTCAAAAATCAGCATTATGCCTAAGAAAAATGACCATCGATTCAAACGAACCGATGGTCTTATTTTTTCAAATATCATTATGCATTTAAGTCTTTTACACTATCTCCGAGAACCATATGTCCTTCAAGGATCATGACGCCCTGTCTGTAACGTTCTCCTCCGATCTTACGGATAAGATTGTAGATTGCGTTTCTTCCCATTTCGTAAGTATCAACCTCAAATGTTGTGAGCTTGATATCACAAAGTCCGGGGAAGATGTAGTTGTCATATCCGGCTACGGAAATATCATCCGGAACTTTATATCCCTTTTCATTAAGGCGCTTAATAAGCATACTTGCAGATACATCGCAATTACAGAAGAAAGCTGAAGGCATTTCCTCCGGAAGCTTGAAAAATCTGTTATAATCCATCTCACCTGTGCTGAGATCCCTGTCGGGAATTACCCAGTCTTTTCTGACAGGATGACTGTGCTCAAGTAATGACTTAACATAGCCAAGATATCTGTCTGTAATATTTCCCTCTGCCATTATGGTTCCCACAAACGCGATAGATGTGTGTCCCATATCAAAGAGATGATTTGTAAGAAGATATGCACCGTGGAAGCTGTCGGCCACTACAGCATCCTCATCTCCTGTGTGGTTGCAGAAATCAAGATATATCATTGGAATGGAGAAGTTCTCTCTGATAGAAGTAAGATACTCTCCGCTTAATCTTCCGATAACAATGATACCGTCAACCTTCTTGTCCGCAATGATACGCGGGAAATTCTTTTTCTTCTCGCTCTGCTCAGATACCACCTCGAGCATGGTAAAACATCCCATCTCCATAGCGATCTGAGAAACTTTCTGGTGCATCTTTGTATAGTAAGAACTGTATTCAGTCATATTATCTTCAGAAATAAGAAGACCGATAGTATAACTCTTACTAAAGATGTCTACCTTACGAGAAATAGACGGGATATATCCCATCTCATTTGCAAGAGCATGAATTTTCTCTCTGAGTTCGTCGCTCATGCCCTTCTGTCCTGATAATGCTTTTGATACTGTGACAGTGCTAACCCCAATCTTTTCAGCAATGTCCTTAAGTCTAACTGTCTTTGCCATATTGTCCCTCTTTTTAGACATTTTTTTATAGTATAACGTATATCTTCACAAAAATATACAACAAATTTAAATTATCCTAATTAATCTTCATTTAAGTAGTTGCCATGCCCATAAAATCCGCATTATTTAATTCATAAAAAAAATCCACACAAATAGCTATATTTATCATATAATTTTTTCTGTGATGAATTAATATTAAGGAGAAACTATGATAGCTCTCAAGATAAACAATATAAAAATATTCATGGAAAAGCTCCTCACAACTGAGGTTTTCGACAATTTCGATGTCGAAGAAGTCACGATTGAGACTTTCAATACTTTTTCAATCGACGGACATATAAATAAAGAATTTTATGCGGGCGTACAAGACGAAACCGTTAATAATAACAACCGTTCTTTTTCCCTTTGGTCGGAACTTCGTCCCATCTGCCTGAATCTCATAAAGGGTAAAAGAACTCCGATCAGCTTTAAATTTATTCTCCATGCGGATAGCTTCACAAAAGAAACCGTTATAAGCAAATCTGAGAGCGATTTAGACCCTTCTATGCTAAATCTGGGGATAAATATCAAATTCGCAAATAACGAGCTTATATTGACCACAGGAACCGCATACAGCACATTCACCCTTGATAAGAGCGCAGAAAAAGCCTGGGACAATTACTTCCCAAGCTTTCTTGAATCATGTGGAATAGATAATCAATTATTATGATGCGCAGCTGCTTTGATATTTCCTGAGTATCCCTATCAGATCGTCGTATTTAAGTTTTATATGGTCGTAATACGGCTCATATCCTTCCATAGATCCCGCTCTTAGAATCTCCGTAAGATTATAAACCTGAGAATAAAAACCTTTAAGCCCAAGGTTTGCACTTACTCCTTTAAGTGCATGAACCGCCTTAAACGCTTCGGAAACATTCTCCTCTCCCAAATACTTGGAAAGGCTGGCCATACTCGGATCGCCAAGAAATCTGATCATAAACTTAGCAATAAGATCCTCGTTGCCCATAAACCGATTGTGGACATCTTCCCAATCAACCCCCCAGCCAATCAGTTCTTCTTTAAAAGCAGCATCCATTTATAATACCTCACAAAAAATAACGTTCTACAGTGTAATTTTACACTATAAAATCTTCAACAGCAAGGCTATCCATCAGCACTGCGGATTAGCTTCAATTCTCCATTGTAGAAAGCTTTTCCGCCTGATCTGCGGCTATAAGTGAATCGATAAGTTCATCGATATCTCCGTCCATTATCTGATCGATCTTATAAAGAGTTAAATTTATTCTGTGGTCCGTCACACGTCCCTGATGGAAGTTGTAAGTCCTTATCTTCTCAGACCTGTCTCCGCTTCCCACCTGGCTTCTTCTAAGTTCAGCCGCATCTTCGTGCTGCTTTGCCTGTTCCATCTCATAGAGCTTTGCCCTAAGGACCTTTAAAGCCTTAGCCTTGTTCTGCTGCTGGCTCTTTTCATCCTGACATGAAATAACTATACCCGTAGGGAAATGCGTAAGTCTTACGGCTGAATCCGTAGTATTTACGCACTGTCCGCCGTTACCCGATGCTCTGAAAACATCGAATTTGCAGTCATTCATATCAATCTCGACTTCAACATCCTCAACTTCAGGCATGATCGCAACGGTAATAGCCGATGTATGTATTCTTCCGCCTGACTCTGTAGCAGGAATTCTCTGAACTCTGTGAACGCCGCTCTCAAACTTAAGCCTCGAATAAGCGCCGGCGCCCTTGATCATAAAACTTACCGCCTTAATACCGCCTATTCCGATATCTTCAACGCTCATCGTCTCAACCCGCCAGTTCTGTCTCTCGGCATAACGTGTGTAAACCCTGTACATATCTGCCGCAAAAAGTGCCGCCTCGTCGCCTCCCACACCCGCACGTATCTCTACGATAACGTTCTTGTCATCATTAGGATCTTTGGGCAAAAGAAGTATCTTAAGTTTCTCCTCGTATGAAGGAATCATACTCTTTGCATCAGCAAGCTCTTCCTTAAGCATTTCCTTCATCTCCGGATCGGACTCCTCTTCAAGAAGAGAAAGACTCTCCTCTATGGTCTCCTTGCACTTTTTATACTCGCGATAGCACTCAACCAGGGCATCGAGGCTCTTTTGCTCTTTCATAAGAGCTCTGAACCTGTTCTGATCCGAAATAACATCCGGATTATTAAGTTCCATCGTAATATCTTCGTATCTTCTTAAAATATCTTCCAATCTGTCAAACATAATCTACCTGCTTTTTCTGTCAATGCTATGTAAAAAACGACACTCCCCGCATCTTCCGGCAACTTAGTAGTAACACGCACGAACTACTCTGTCGTTTCCGCTATAGTCCTTTATAACCTCAATATCATGATACTTGCCCTGCTTTTCAAGGAGCTCTTTTACCTCATCTCCCTGGTCGTATCCTATCTCAAGAAAAACATAGGCTCCCGAGTACAGGTATTCTCCTGCTTCTTCAGCAATTCTCCTGTAAAAGACAAGCCCGTCCTCCGAACCGTCAAGAGCAAGCCTTGGCTCATAATCCCTTACTTCCGGAGCAAGACTTTCTATAACGTCAGTCCTTATATAAGGCGGATTTGAAACCAATATATCAAATTTACCCACTTCTTTTCCGGGGAAAAGATCTGTCAAAACAATCTCTGCCCTATCGGAAAGCCCGAGTTTCTCAGCATTTTTCTTTGCTACAGAAATCGCTTTCTCCGAAATATCAGTGCAGAGAGCCTTTGTCTCATTTGTATAATTCAAAATGCTAAGCGCTATGCATCCCGATCCCGTGCAAAGATCAAGAACTCTCATCTTGTCTTCGCAAAACCTGAGCGTCTCTTCAACAAGAATCTCAGTATCCTGCTCAGGTATAAGGACATCTCTCGACACGTCAAAAGAAAGCCCCATAAATCCCATATTCCCAAGAATATAGGCAACTGGCTCTCTCTTTACCCTTCTTGCAATAAACTCATCATAGAGTTTCTCTTCGCCATCTGTCACAGCCCTGTCCGGATGTGCAAAAAGAGTGCTGTGATCCGTTTTACATACATATTCTAAAAGGAGCCGGGCATCAAGCTTAGCTTCTGTGATTCCGGCTCTTTCAAGATTCTCTGTTCCTTTTTCCAAACAATCTTTATAATTCATATACTTTTTAATGTCTTTTTATCATCAATCGTCGTATTCGTCGCGTTTTCTTGAGCGTTCACGAACCTTCATCTCTCTGGTAAGTTCTTTGGTCTCTTCTCTCTTACGCTCGTAAAGCTCTCTTGTAGCTTCTCTCTTACTCTGTTTCTTTGCGGGAGCCTCAACTTCATTGTATTCTCCGCCGTCAACATCGTAGCCAAAAGAGTCCATAAGGAACTGTTTCCAGTCAAATACAGCCTCTACAGACTTGATCGCAACCTCAATCATTGCATCGTTCGGCTCCTTGGTCGTAAGTCTCTGAAGCCAGAACCCGGGCGCTGAGATTATTCTGATAAGAATAAAGTTGCTTCTGCCCGCGAGCCTTATTATCTCATATGAAATACCTGAAATAACAGGAATAAGCAATATTCTGAGTAAAACCTTAAATATAACGGAATCAACTCTGATAAAGAAAAATACAACAATACTTACGAACATAACAAAGAGAATAAAGCTACTTCCGCATCTTTTGTGAAGTCTTGAACTCTTCTTTACATTCTCGGGAGTGAGGGGCTTACCTTTTTCAATGCAGTTGATGCACTTATGCTCTGCACCGTGGTATCTGAAAAGCCTCTTGATATCCTTCATTCCCGATATTATCAATATATAAATGATAAAGATCAGAATTCTCAAAACACCTTCGATAATGGCTGTAAGAGACGCATTTCTGATATATCTTCCGATAAAAAGCTCCGAAAGCACATAAGGAAGCACCATGAAAAGAGCAATAGCAAGGACAAAAGAAGCCACTGTAGTCAAAATCATAAGCACACTGTCTTCATGTCCGCTCGACACCTTGTCAAGCTCCTCGTCAAATTTGGATGGCTTCTGGGGCAATTCCTCATAAAAAGATGATGAATAAGTCAACACCTTAATGCCCAACATAAGTGAATCTATAAACACAAACACTCCTCTGATAAAAGGAATATTCAGAAGCTTACTACCATAAGCCACTCCGTGAAACTCGTCTATCTCAACAGCTATATCTCCGTCAGGCTTTCTGACTGCAACAGCGTACATATCCTTATTACGCATCATAACGCCTTCAAGAACCGCCTGTCCGCCAATTCCGGAATAGTGATCTATCTTGTGTTTCTTCATCTTTCACCTCACTATTTAAAAAAGGTTGAGGCCATAGCCTCAACCTCTCTTTTTTACTTCTGCAAATTACTTATTGTCCATGCCGTATTTCTTATTGAACTTATCAATACGTCCACGAGCAGCTGTAGCCTTCTGCTGGCCTGTGTAGAATGGATGGCACTTTGAGCAGATTTCAACGTGAATGTCGCTCTTAGTTGATCCAACTGTAAATGTGTTACCGCAGTTGCAAGTAACAGTGGCCTGATGGAATTCTGGCTGAATGTCCTGTCTCATCTCTTTCTCACCTCTCTATATACAAAGAATCTTCTCATATCACAAAATTAATCGCCGTTTACAACAGCTATATAAATATAACATAGACAGTTTTTTTATGCAAGCTTTTTTTCTTTAAAAAAATTCAACCTTACAAAACCGTGTTATTGGGGATATAGCCTGTTTTCACGTATTCTTTGTACGATTTACGAAATTTATTTGTAGCAATAACCGCAAATATTCCGGCTATAATATATCCAAATCCGGCCGGAAATCCCATCTCAATAATATATATTATAGTATTTAGAATACCATATCCCAGAAGTACACATCCCGCAACAAAACTTCCCCTAAGCTGAATGACAACCGCCAGAATAATAAGAAGGATATAATCCAGTATTCCCCAGTAATTTCCTTGAGAAAAACTAATCACGGCAGAAACGGCGATCAATACATATATTGAAATTGCCGCGCCGGTCATTTTCTTTTTATCCCCCGCCATGGCAGGAAGCTTCAAATAATCAGACGGCTTCATCCTGTTTGAAGGAACGTTGTTCGCTCCCAGAAGCGAATCAAGGTCATCCACACCATTCTGCGCATAGTAATTTCCCTGAACGCCGTATCCGTTCTGCAGATATCCTCCATTGTTTGGATACATGTTGTTTTGGGGATATGAGCCATTCTGAGGATATTGGCCGTTTTGAGGATATTGGCCGTTTTGAGGATATGTACCGTTCCGCGAATACATATTGTTCTGCGGAAATGCAGCATTCTGAGAATACACTCCTCCCTGTCCGTTCATTACATTCTGCCCATTCATGCTGTTCTGAGAATATGCATTATTCTGAGGATTTGTTCTCCCCTGACCATCACTGCCGTTCTGGGGATAGACACTGCTAAGCTCTTCCGTTTTATTACTGTCAAAACTTTCCTGTACATAAAAGCTGTTCTGCGTATTATATTTATTTTCTACAGTCGTTCCATACGAATCTGTCTTTAAAGGCGCACCGCAATTTGCACAATATAAAGATGCATCTTCATTATTGCACCCGCATGTTCCACATACCATTATTGCTCTCTCCTACTATATTCGTTATATCTTTGTTGCGTTGATTATAGCACAGTGGATGTGAATAAAAAAGTAAATTTCTTTACATAATTAAAACATTTTTATGAATAAGCTGATAAGAAAAATCGCGGAATCACAGATGAGTAAAGTCAATAAGCTCTACTTACCTGTGGTTTTCCGCGATTTTTACTTGATTTTTCCACATTTTCCAGATAACAAGTAGCATCTGCACTAATCTTATCTAGAATTCTGTTTTACTTTTATGAATTATACCCTTTGTTTATAGAATATAATATTATTTATATGCTGCATATATATCTGCATTTATATTGTTTTTTTCTTTACCTGAACCTGAAAATGTAATAACTGCACCGGCAGGAACATTAGTAAATAATGCAGCTGAGCCACCACCATAGTAATCAACATTTGCATATATAGTGTTTCCGGCCGACGTGCTCATCTGAACCTGTTGCCAACCATGTCCATGAACCCAAATTGCTAATATATTATAGTTACTTTGAGCAATCCACGTATTTCTTTGTCCGTCGCTCATATTACCAAGAGGTATAGTACCAATGTATTTCATATCAACGCCTTGAGTTTTTCCTTGTTGTATACCATAACTGTATCCTTGGTCAATCCAAGCCTGTCTATTTTCATTAATAGCTTGCTGTTTACCAGCTTCAACACCTTGTTTCTGGCCATCTGCTAATCCTCTGGAATATCCAGCTTTATCACCATCAGCTTTTCCATCTTTAAGTCCCTCATTATAGCCTTCTTCTTTTCCTGCCTTGAAGCCTTCTTCTTTGCCTTCTGTAAGGCCTTCCTCTTTTCCGGCGTTAAATCCTTCTTCCTTTCCTGATTCAAAGCCTTCCTTTATGCCCTCTTCTTTTCCGGCATTAAACCCTTCTTCTTTTCCCGCTTTAACGCCTTCGTCTCTTCCGGATTTAATTCCTTCTGTTATTCCTTCCTTTAAGCCTTCTTCTTTTCCTTCTTTATAGCCATCTGCTTTTCCGGCATTGTAAGCTTCCTCGCGAACAGCCTCAACTATTGCGGAAACGTCAATTGTACCACCTTCATAGTATCCGCTCTCAAGTGTGAATTTATCATTGCCGTCCAGAGTAACATCCAAAGTTCCCTGATACTTTATATTTTTGATCTTTGAAACGATATCTGAGTATGATGTATTTTCAGATATATTATTATTTGCATAAACGCTTTTATTTAAACTATTTATAATAGAATGCCTATTCCTCTCAGCTGTCAATAATTCATTAGTATATTTCATAGTTAGCGTTGAAATTTGTTCGCTAAGATAAGCAATAAAATCTGACACCCCAGAAATGTCCTCTGACAACTCTTCATCCTGACATTTGTCATTAAGAGCATCAACCTTGTCATCCAAAGTGTCGATTCCATCTTCTATTGCAGCAATATCTTCTGAAACATTCTCTTCCTCAGCATGCACATTAACCGAAAGCAGTAATGATGCTGCCAATGTTGCACACATCAGTTTCATAAAATTCCGTGTAAAACCAAGATTCCTTTTTTTCATACACTCATCCATCCAGTCTTTGATTTTTATTCAGAAAAAAATTTTCATATAAAAACAAAAAGCTCACACTCACCTTTACTCTTTCCCCTCAAATTTCAATAGAGTGCCCTTTAATTTGTTTATATATTTTCGTTTTTCTGAACTATATCGAATTATAGAACATTTGATATCAAATTGTACATACTTTTTGCGAAATATTGATTATTTTATGAAAAAAATATAATTTTTCCCTTTCAATGACATCTCAATCTTTCTCTTTTGTCCTCTTCTGCAAATGACAACTATGCCTTATACAACGACTTTTCTAGTTATAAGGCATAGATTTCTTTGAGCAGTGCCCTTTGCACAGCACAAAAAATGCCTCATATCATGCTTTTTCCTCTTCAAAGGCATACTTTTCTCTCCTCTGCACTGCTTTCTCGGAATGAAATATGCCTCAGCGCAGATTTTTTCATATTTTAAGGCATATTTTCCTTCTCTCCACACTGATTCCTCGGCGTAATGTATGCCTCAACTCAAGCTTTTCTCTCTTTTAAGGCATATTTTCTTTCTCTCCACACTGATTCCTCGGCGTAATGTATGCCTCAGCACAGAAATTTTCCTATTTTAAGGCATATCTTACTTTCCTAAGCACTGCTAACACTGCAAAAAGTATGCCTCACCTCAGTCTTTTCACTCTTTCAAGGCATATTTCTCCTCCAAGCACGCACAGCGCCATTCCCATAGCACCCTCAGCCACTCAAAGTAAAGCATCTCGCTCCCCGCAACACACTCACCGTTACCCCAAAGCGTCAACTCGTCCCCATCATTTCTTCAAATACTTCCTAAGCTTAGTCTTTATCCTCTGCATCGCATTATCCGTGGATTTCTCATCTCTGCCAAGAACGGCGGATACTTCTTTTATTGACATTCCCGTGATATACAGATCGAGGACCTGGCGCTCGAGGTCGCTGAGGTCGCGCTCGATGGCGTTCTCAAGAGCTTCTAGGTTTTCGCGCTCTATGATCTGCTCCTCGGGAATGGAACTTGAATCAGATTCGAGAACATCTTCAAGAGCCACTTCACTGTCGGTGGCGCTGTCGCTGTTCTCGGCATATAAAGAAATATAACTGTTTAAAGGCGCATGTTTTTTGCGCGCAGATGCCTTGATTGCCGAATACATCTGCCTTGAGATGCACAGATCGGCAAACGTGGCAAAGCTTGCATCTCTTCCTATGTCATAGTCCCGTATTGCTTTAAAAAGACCTATCATCCCTTCCTGGATGAGGTCATCCCTGTCAGCGCCGAGAATAAACATAGATGCAGCTTTTTTGCGGACAAGATTCTTATATTTGTCCATAATAAAATCCATGATGCCGGATTCTTTATCTCCCGCATCATGGAACTTCACTATAAGCTGTTCATCGCTTTGTCCGTCATAATTTGTTTTCATAGGTTAACCAAGCCTCTGTCTTACAACTTCAAATGCAAGTACGCCGGCAGCCACCGAAGCATTAAGCGAATCGATGTCGCCCTTCATGGGAATAGATGCTATCATGTCGCAGTTTTCTTTTACAAGTCTTGAAACACCGCTTCCCTCGTTTCCTATAACAATTCCGATTGGGCCTTTTAGATTGAGCTTGTACATCTCGGTTCCGCCCATATCCGCACAAGCAAACCAAAGCCCTTTATCCTTAAGCTCCTCAATGGTCTTTACTATATTTGTAACTTTGGCAACAGGTGTATAGTTTAGTGCACCTGCAGAAGCCTTTGCAACAGTCGCCGTAAGTCCCACAGCCCTGTGCTTTGGAATAATAACGCCGTGCGCTCCCGCAAGATTTGCTGTTCTGATGATCGCGCCAAGATTGTGCGGGTCCTCGATACCGTCAAGAATTATCACAAAAGGATCTTCGTTCTTTGCAGCAGCCTTTGCGAGAATGTCTTCAATTTCCGCATATTCGTAAGAAGCCGCATAAGCAATGACTCCCTGATGCTTTCCTGTCTCCGAGAGCTGATCGAGTCTCTCTTTTTTCACAAAGCTCACAACCGTGTCCTTGTGCTTCTTTGCTTCACGCATTATTGTCTGAACGGGGCCGTCCTTGCATCCGTCCAGGACAAAGAGCCTGTCTATCGTCTTTCCTGCACGAAACGCCTCAAGAACCGCATTTCTACCCTCTATTATTCTGCTTTCAAAATTCTCTTCCATCATAATTCCTCAAAATATATCAATTCTTTTTCACCGGCAATGCTCTTTATAAATCGCTTCTCACTCAAGAATATCCAGCCCGAGCCTCTCTATTCCAAGCTGCACAAGCTCGCATACTCTATCCATATTATCTGTAAGATAAAGATATCCGACAACAGCCTCAAATCCTGTTGCATCGAGGTAGTCCATTGTCGTGGCGTTCTTTGCCTTGGTGTGCGGCTTCGAATTGCGGCCTCTTCTGTAAATGTCAGCCTCTTCTTCAGTCAGATCGTCCATAAGAGCCTTTATAAAAGCAGACTGTGTGCCCGCTTTTACAATATCACTCGCTCTTTTATGGAGCTTATTAACCGCAGTGTTGCCCTTATTTACAAGTATCGACCTTACCACAACATCAAAGATCGCATCGCCTATATAAGCAAGCGTAAGAGGGGAATAAGTCCTAATGTCCTTCCCCTCAATGCCGAATTTATCATTTAGATATTTATTCAAATGAGCTGCCATTTAACTCCCTCACGAGTATCCTTGATCTCAACTCCCTTTTTAAGAAGCTCGTCGCGGATTGCATCAGCTGTTGCGAAATCCTTTGCCTTCTTAGCTGCAGCTCTTCTCTCGATTGCGTCAAGAACATATGCCTCAAGCTCGGGATCCACTGCCTTTTCTTCCTTTGAAGCAGCCGCATGTCCGATAAGGTCAAGTGAAAGAACCTTATCAAAACTCTTTACAAGTGCAAGCTTTGTAGCGCCGTTTGCGTCAGCCTTGAGCACATCGTAAAGAAGTGTGATCGCCATTGATGTGTTGAGGTCGTCCGAGACTGCATCCCTGAACTTGCCTTCGAATTCTTTTACAACAGCCTCATCAACACTGCCCTCTTCCTTGAGCTCTGCGATTTTCTTTATAAGTTTATTAAATGCGCCGGTCACATTATCAAGTGCCTCAAAAGAGAACTCAAGAGGCTTACGATAGTGTGACTGTAAGCAGAAAAATCTGTAAACAAGCGGATCGTATCCTTTTTCCTTAAGAACGGAAACCGTAAGAATCGCACCCTTTGACTTTGACATCTTTCCCGACTTGTCATTCAAGTGATTGCTGTGGAACCAGTATTTGCACCACTCGTGGCCGAGATAACTCTCAGACTGCGCGATCTCATTTGTATGATGAGGGAAAATATTGTCAACACCGCCGCAGTGGATATCGATATATTCGCCGAGATGCTTCATTGAAATGCATGAGCACTCAATATGCCATCCGGGATATCCAACGCCCCAAGGGCTGTCCCACTTAAGCGCCTGCTCCTCAAACTTTGACTTTGTAAACCAAAGAACAAAGTCTGTCTTGTTCTTTTTATTTGTATCCTCTTCAACATCGTCACGAACGCCGACCTGAAGCTGTTCTTTCTCGATATCTGATGAAAAAACATAGTAATCATCGAGCTTACTTGTATCAAAATATACATTTCCGCCGGCTACATACGCATAGCCCTTCTCAAGAAGAACCTCTACCATATGGATAAACTCAGGTATGCAGTTTGTGGCAGGCTCAACAATATCGGGTCGCTTGTTTCCGACAGCGTCAAAATCCGTAAAGAAAGCATCAGTATAGTACTTTGCAATCTCCATAACGCTCTTGTGCTCTCTTTTTGCCCCTGCGAGCATCTTATCTTCGCCTGTATCAGCGTCCGATGAAAGGTGTCCGACATCAGTGATGTTCATAACGCGCTTAACATCATATCCTGCGTACATAAGCGCCTTGATAAGCACGTCCTGCATGATGTATGTGCGGATGTTACCGATATGTGCGTAGTGATAGACGGTAGGTCCGCAAGTATACATGGTCACCTTTCCGTCTTCTCTGGGCACAAAATCCTGAATTGTTCTTGTAAGTGTATTGTAAAACTTAAAATTTGCCATCTGTTTAGTATCTCCTTGGGAAAAAAGTATTATTTAGCGCAACATTTTGTCTTTTTTATTTCTCACTACAACCACCGCAACAGCTTTTTGGCTCTTCTCCCGTATTAAATGTAACATTGGTCGAGTGCAGTTCAATAGGACTGGTCAAAAGACATATCGCCTGCGAAGATATTCCCTCTCCGCTTCCCGTAAATCCGAGACCTTCCTCTGTCGTTGCCTTTACATTTACCTGGCTTATCTCAATCTCAAGCGCATCCGCGATATTCTGCCTCATATCGTCGATATAAGGCCTCATCTTTGGAGCCTGAGCAATTATCGTAGCATCAATATTCTCGATAAGAAAGCGGTTTTCAACAAGCATTTTTCCAACTTCTCTCATAAGTGCAAGAGAATCAGCTCCCTTGTACTTGGGATCAGTATCGGGAAAGTGCTTACCGATATCCCCGAGAGCCGCAGCGCCCAAAAGCGCATCCATTATCGCATGAAGCAGTACATCTGCATCAGAATGTCCCAAAAGACCTTTTTCATACGGAATCTTTACGCCACCTATAATAAGGTCCCTGTCAGAAACCAGGCGGTGTACATCATATCCCATTCCTATGTGCATCTTAATCCTCCGATTCTAAAAAACAACCAATCGCACAGAGGCGATCGCATAAATCATATAAAAAGTTCTACTATAAAAGCCGTCGCGCAGGCAAGTCCCGCAACTGTCAAAAGGCTCTTTTTGTTAAAAGCAAGTATCAGTGCCACGCCAAAACCTGCAAGCGCCGAAATCTGATTGTCGGTCGCATTCAAAATAGCCGGAAAAGTCATCGCCGCCAAGGTTGCATATGGCACATAATAAAGAAACGATCTTATAAATGTACTCTTTATCTCTTTTCTGATAAGAGTAAGCGGCAGCGCCCTAATCGCATAGGTCACAACTGCCATAAGAAGAATGTATGCATAAACGTTATTCATCTTTTTCCTCCCTGACAGGTGCGATCACCGCTGCACAGGCAGCTACA
This sequence comes from Butyrivibrio hungatei NK4A153, assembly GCF_000424465.1. Taxonomy (GTDB): domain Bacteria; phylum Bacillota; class Clostridia; order Lachnospirales; family Lachnospiraceae; genus Butyrivibrio; species Butyrivibrio hungatei_A. The sequence goes on from NZ_KE384195.1 coordinate 229,080, forward strand.
AGCACTGTAATTATTATAATTCTAAATCCCGAAGATATACAGTTAAGAAACGGCGCAAACGCAAAGATCGTGCTAAATATCATCGCAGCAACGACTACCGCGCGCACATTTTTATCTTCTCTCGTATCGGGAATGATTATTGCAATAAACATACCATAAATGGCAAGCCCCAAACAACTTATAAGTCTCTGCGGCATGATCTGTCCCGCAATAGCACCGAGAACGGTTCCAAGCACCCAGCCCGATATGGAAAGCACTATAAGTCCGTACGAATACATGGGATAAAGACCGCCTTTCTTAAGTACGCTGACTCCGAAGATCTCATCAGTAACGCCGTAAGAAATCCCAAGTCTGTGCAACGTGCTTGTCTTTGGGTCAAGTCTCTGTGACAGAGCCGCCGACATAAGCATATATCTTAAATTGATTATAAACTGTAATACGGCAAGTTCAAGAAAACTTCCGTTTTTTTCGATTATTTCAAGCGCCGAAAACTGTCCTGCGCTTGTGACATTAAGAAGAGATGTCATCGCCGATTGAAATACAGTCATTCCGATTTTCGAACTCTCTATTCCGAATGCAAAAGAAACTGCTATATATCCCAGAAAAATAGGAACCGCATCCCTGACTCCGTCTCTGAAATCACTGAATTTGCCAACATTCATACCAAACTTTTTTCACCCTCAAATATCATAGATTATTGCAGCAATCCGCCAATTCTTCGCTGTTTACGCCCGATATGCTGCCCTGAACCATTTTTTCGCTTCCGCCGCCTTTTGCTCCAAACTTCTCTCTAAGAAGTGCGGAAACAGTGCGTGCATCGCCTTCCGCCTTTCCGGAAGCCACTATATATCTGTATCCTGCTTTGGGATTCCCCGCAAACACTCCGCAGAATCCCTCGTGATCTGCCGCAAGCAGATTGACAGTTTTTCTCATTAGGTTCGTATCCGTATCTGTACCCTTGAAAAGAAATACATTCTTAAGCCCCTTATCTATCTCGGCCAATTCATACTCAAGGAGTTTTTCCCTGTCCGCATAAAGATCTGCCTTAAGAACCGCATTTTCATCTTTTAACCGCGCAACGGATGAAGGTACATTGTCAAAAGAAGTAGTAAAGTCAGCCGCAAGCTTTGATAAGATATCATGTTCAGTCGAAAGGAACTCAAGAGCTCTTTTGCCGCACAAAATATTAACCCTGACTCCGCCCTTGTAACCTCGCACTCCCACAACCTTCAAAAGCCCTATCTCACCGGTTCTCTCAACGTGAGGCGCACAACATGCGCAGGAATCGTAACCTTCAATATTCACAATGCGGATCGCACCCGTAAGCTCTTTTTTACTGCGATACGGAATGTCTTTAAGCTCATCTTCCGAAGGAAAACTTGCGACAACGCTTATATTCTTCCAGATAGCTTCATTTACGCATTTCTCGATTTCTTTTATGTCTTCGGCGCTCAGAACGCCGTTATAATCCATGGTAACTTCGGTATCGCTCAGATGAAAACCAACATTGTCATAGCCATACTTTGAATTAACTATGCCGGAAAAGATATGTTCACCCGTGTGCTGCTGCATGTTGCTGAATCTGTGTTTCCAGTCAATCCTGCCATGAACACTTGCTCCCGCTTCAATGCTCTTATCAAGTACATGATAGATCTCATCTTCGCCCGAATCCGTCTTCCTGATTCCTGTGTAAAGGACTTCAAATCCCGTTCCGTCAGCGGCCTCAAGCCTTCCAACATCGGGAGTCTGGCCTCCCTGTTCAGGAAAAAAAGCCGTCTTATCAAGAACAGTTTCAAACTTACCGTCTTCACGCCCGCTGCAATATAGAACGCTTGCGTCAAACTCGGTTATATATGCACTTTCATAATAAAGCTCAACTGTTTTACCCATAGGTTGTATTTTAGCAGAATAAAGAGTTTCTTTGCAACTTTTTAGCCTCTATATAAAAAGATAGAGACTGCATCAAACAGTCTCTAAATACAAACTCGATAACACCTCTTTTACCCTTTCCTTAATGGCGTCTTTCTCGGTCTTAAGCGAGAATGCCATCTCGGTGTAAAGAAGTTTCTCAGCCATATTCAAATATTTCTCGTTGAGCGAAGCAAATTTCTTGCCTTCAGCTTCGCGTGTTGCCTTGATCTTATGAAGCGATTTCACAAGGCTCATCATCTCATCGGCAAGATTTCTCTTTATAATGCCGGCGATCTCAGGTTCAGCCTTCTTTCCATCGGGAAGTTCGAGTTCATCCACTTCTTCAATGTCACAAATAAGCTCTTCGGCATCGTCCGCACTCATAACATCGCGAACCTTATCCTCAGCTCCTTCGACAGGAACATAGATAACACTGCCTGCGTCTACAGCGGAAACCATCATGTAATATTGCTTTTCTTTTCCCTTCTCAAGAAATGCCGGAACGAGAATATCCCGAACCTTGCACAATCCATGGCTACCGTAAATTACGCATTCACCTACATTCAACATTCCGATCCTCCTTCAATAATTATCAAAAAAAGCCAACACATCTTTCATGTAAGCGCTTTCAGCAAACAAGAAAAAAATATATGATTCCACGTCCGGAATCCGCGAGCCTTAATAAGTATATCACAATAAAATATTTTTTGTAATAGTATATCGTTCAAAAAACTTTACAAAATTTTTATAGATTCAAACCAAATTTTCTACTCCACTCCTCAGAAGTCAGTACATTCACGTACTCCACTCTCATCTCGTCAAGAAGTACCACTCTGGTCATGTGGTTGATATGATGAAGTTTGAACCCGCACTTATCCTGCACTTTTTTTGACCGCTCATTCCCCTCAAAATACGCACAAAAAACACGGCTAAGATTCAGATCCTCAAAGCCATGTCTAAGTAGCTCCATTGACGCTTCCGTTGCGATTCCTTTATCCCAGAAAGGGTAGCCTATCCAGTAGCCAAGTTCAGCCTCGTTTGTTCCAATGGGGCGCTCGGGGCTTCCGTCCAGCGTAAGCCCTATGCTACCGATAACTTCTCTCCCACGCTCTTTAATGCAGATAGCATACACCTCTTCCCTTGCAAAAACAGTCCTAATTATCGCCCTGCTGTATGCTTCATCCTTATGGGGCGGCCATCCGGCCGGAGGTCCCACCCTTTCGTCACTGGCATATTTATATAAATCCGCCGCGTCGCTACTTTCCCATTTTCTTAATAACAACCTATCTGTCTGCAGTACCATCCACTTTATGAACCAGTCCTTTTTGTGAATTCAAAAATTCTATATAGTCGTTTTCAGGAACGGGTCTCGAATAATAAAAGCCCTGAAGATATTCTACACCGTTATCGATAAGAATTCTTGCCTGTTCCAGGGTCTCAACACCCTCCGCAAGCACATGAAGTCCGTTTTTCTTCATAAACTCTATCGTATGTTTAAGCACGTTGAGCTTCTCGGGATTCTCAGAATCAAAGCAGTTCCATATAAACTCCCTGTCCATCTTAATAAGCACATAGTCAAGCTTAAGAAGTTCCAAAAGATCGGAATCTCCCGCACCGAAATCATCAATGGAGAAAGTAAATCCCTGCTCACGCATTTTTTTGAAATTCTCTTTAAACGTCGCATCGCCTGTTATATGGGCCGTATCTGTAATCTCAAAATTGATGTAGTTAGGCGGAATGTGGTATTTTTCCATCTTTCTGAAAAGTCTCTCATGTGTATGCGCATCAACCGCCTCATTTCCCGACATATTAACCTCGATTGTCTTAATCCCGTAGCTAGAAAGATTTTCTTTTGCAATAAAAGAGCAGACTTTTTCAAATACAAGATCGTCAATTTCCTGAACAAGCCCGCACCTCTCAGCAATCGGGATAAAATCTTCGGGTGAGATATATTTTTCGCCGTCGCGTCTGCGAAGCCTTACAAGAGCTTCCGCAGAGGAAAAAGATCCTTCTTTGACGCTGAGGATTGGCTGATAATAAACATCAAAACTCTTCTCCTTCACAGCCTGTCTTACAACATCCTCTATCGTGTTTCTGTAAACCATCTTATCAACTATGTTTTCATCTATCACAATGTTGGGTGAAGACTGTGCATAGGCGTATTCTCCGGACACATATGTAAGAATCTGCATGGCCTTATCAAGCTCTTTTACAATACGCGGAGCCTCAACAACCGAGAATGTAAACCTGTAGCTTCCCGCGCCGATGCCCTTATACAGATTGAATGCCGACATGAAACGCTCAACAATATCCGCTCTTCTCGTTATAAAACTAAGCGTATTCCAGCTCGACATGTACGCATTCAGCTGATAGTCGGAACGTGCAAACTCTGCAACCTTCCTCTGCTCCTCTTCAAGCGCTTTTCTCGCTGAGTCGGTGAAAAGAATATTCTTCTCAATAAAAATAACCGACATTATAAAAAATGATCTCGGCTGGGCGAAACGCTCGGCAAGCATAGCTATGAATGCGTCTTTGTTCCTGACACCCGGAATACTCTTTTCGTAATAATCTTTGGGATTTTCAATAAATATGTAGATGATTATTGCAGAAAGAATGATCGCAGCAGACGAAATCTGCGTGCCCTTCCTGACAATCTGATAAACGAACATGGCACACCATAGAAAATGTGAGACCAAAATAGCGGCAAAAACTTCCTTTTTGGCTCGTCCGTTATAATTTATGCCAAGGCTTATTGCCGAAACCGAATAAAGCATGCCCAAAACATAGCATATTGTCAAAAGTACCGGACTTGAAGTTCCTCCGAACAAAGCTTTCGATGTTATAACGAGCAAAACACCAATACCCGCCGGTGCTGCCGATAAACAGGCATATTTTGTCGAAATGCCCCTCTTAATTGTAAACCTTGAATATGTGTACAGACAAAGTGCAAATATAACTGCGAGAAGTGTGATCAGATACAGGCCTCTGGAAAGCCCCTGCACCCACAAGAACGATGCATCGGGATATACAAATGCACCGTATTCCACCATCTCAATAATTATATTTAAAACAGACAACACTAAGAAAAGACAGAACATACGCGTCGTGGAAAGCTGTAGTATGCTCTTTCTCATATAGATAAGCATCAAAATTCCAAGAACTAAAATTGCAATGATTAGTGTACGTATTTCCATATTTTAATTATAATCTTTCTTTTGGGTGTTGTATATAAAATACTCTTGTTCATTTTTTACTAATGTGATATTCCCCATCACAAAATGGCACAATTCACTTCTCAAGCTTGATCAGATAGGATGTGTACGGCGGTATATCAAGACCTCCGCCAAAATCAATGTCTTCATCCGTGATAAGGTCCACGCCACAGCCCGCACCCGCGTTGAAATCAGCATGGAAAGGCGCTTCATCTGCATTTATCACAGTTAGAACACGCTCTCCTTCGCATGCACGCCGGAAAATGCACTGTCTGTTAGTAAGAAGAAGCGATGAAAAATCTCCGTAGTTAAGCGCCTGTGATTCTGCTTTAGCCTTGCACAACTTTGCAATATGATCGGTTAGTTCGTTCCACTTTGGCTCATCAAAGCATGGTCTGAGCGCAGGATCTCCCATTGATTTGTCAGCTTTTTCTCCCCATTCGCTTCCGTAATAGATCGTGGGAATCCCCGGCATTCCGAACATAAGCGTATAAATCAGCTTCAGATGCTCGGGACGAGTGAGTATACTTGCAATCCTGCTGACATCATGATTATCAACAAATGACAAAAGATGTCTTCCCCTGTACAAAGTCCAGTTCTCAGGACCGAACTGGCGAAGCAGGGAATGAACTATCTCAAAAAGATTCATACTGTTAAGCGCAGAAAACATACCTTTGTAGCACTCGTAGTTTGTGGCGCTGTGACAAAGGTCATCGCCCATGATCCTGTTATAATCGCCGCCTATCATTTCACCCGTCAGGTAAAAGTCCGGCTTCATCGCAGTCGTCTCTCTTCTGAGAGTACGTATGAAGTCCTGATCGAGACAATAAGCAACATCGAGTCTAAGTCCATCTATATCAAACTCTTTTACCCACATGCGGATGCTCTCAAGGAGGTAGTCTGTGACCTGCGGGTTCTTAAGATTAAACTTCACAAGATCGTAGTTACCTTCCCAGCCTTCGTACCACAGGCCGTCGTTGTAATTGCTGTTTCCGTCGAAGTTAATGTTGAACCAGTCTTTATACTGTGAATCCCATTTCTTTTCGCATACATCAACAAAGCCAAAAAAGCCTCTTCCCGCGTGGTTGAACACTCCGTCCAGTATCACTTTTATGCCTTCTTTATGAAGCGCGTCGCAAACTTTGGCAAAATCCTCGTTCGTGCCGAGTCTTACATCTATCTTCTTGTAGTCCCTGGTGTTGTATCCGTGAGTGTCTGACTCAAAAACAGGATTAAACAAAACCGCTCCCACGCCAAGTTTTTTGAAATGCGGAATCCATTCAATGACTTTAAGGATCCTGTGCTCAAGCTTCCCATCATTTTCATAAGGCGCACCGCAGAATCCCAAAGGATATATCTGATAAAAAGAAGTTTCATATGCCCACATAAAAAGCCTCCTTGTTTACAATATTAAAATCATAATTATATTATATACCGATTTGTCTCAATTTTTTATTCAAATTTGAAAAATACGTGTTGACAACAAGCATACCACGATGTATATTATCTAAGTCGGCTGTTTCAAACAGCTCTGACAAATAGATGGCGAGATAGCTCAGTTGGCTAGAGCACGCGGTTCATACCCGCGGTGTCGAGGGTTCGAATCCCCCTCTCGCTACTGCCCTTAACCTTATGGTTAAGGGCTTTTTATTTTTCCATGTCATATTTTATGTCATACATTTACAGAGTGACTTGTTCGTTAGTCTATAAAGAGCTCTTTGAGCATTCCTTTTATCCCCTTGATATCTAAAGGATTATCACTCGTTTCATATGTAAATATAAGGTTCTTTCCCGGAAATATACCGCTTTTCCTGTATTCATCAAGTTTATTCAGACACCCTCTTCTATATTCTTCATCATCCAAAAGCCCCAAATGCTCCAAATATATCTCTTCTCTATTCTTGGTATTCAGTATTGTAAAATCAGGATATCTCACCACTCCTCTTCCTATAACCAAAGGCTTTTCATAATGATATGGTATCCCCAGATTATAGAGCATATCCGCCAATATGGCTTCTGACTTTGATCTTACTTTTTCACCTCTTATAGTGTCATATTTTTTATTTTCAGGCATATATGGATTTGATTGAAAGCTCTGTGACTGCCATTTCATGGCATATAGATCATCAGTGATGATGTACGGCGTAACAAGTTTTTGGCGTTCGGATGAAAGATTTGTGAAGATTGATTCAGCGGTCCCCTTCCTTGCATACGTTAATAGTTCTTCGATTTTGCTCAGTTCCTTCTTTGCACGCTTCAGAAACAGCTCGTTATACATTTTTTGCGCCAAATTCCTAACATATTTCATGTTATTCATTGATATATATTTTCCCTTTGAAGGAGTATCGTCCGTCACTTCAAAATATCGCATTTGCTTACGTGATTTACTTATTCTAAGCCTTCCTTCCGGAAGTGTTCTTTTATCTTTTTCCGCAAACTTTATTGCTCTCTGCAGAGTAACTATACGTTGTTCCATAAGTTGAATCAGTTTATCCATTTTTCTTTTCCTTTCTTACAATACAATAATGCTTCCCCCCTCTTACCGATGAATAATACGCCCCTTATGTTCTTTGATTATAGATTTCTTTACTTCAATACTCATTTATACCAATTTCAAGCATACGTATGGTCCTATCTTTATCTACCACTCCATAGGGCCATGGTCTTATTTGCAAAAAATACTTCTATATGCTCATTTTCAACGCATCACATGGTCCTATCTGCTCTTTCCGAGTCACAGGGCCATAGTTTATCTTGAAAAAATTGATTTCACATGCTCATTTTTAGCACAACACATGGTCCTATTGTCAAACGGCGAATTGAGAGCGGGGGTTATTGCAAATTGATTTCTGCGATTTCTCCGCTTGAACGGCGCAGTCTTTTCGCTAACAGCATGATTCTGACGGTGTAGCGGCACGCTATTCGCGGGTTTATTTCAGCATAGGAAAAATCCTTTATTGAAATAAGGCTGCGGAAACCACAGCCTTGCTCATTGAAAATTTAATACCTTATCCGAGATTCTGATTGTTTACAGCAGCAAGGATTATATCAGTATCAATACTTTTTTTATCCTGCTGGGAACCGATTACAAGAGCATCGCTCATAAGATTATCGATCAGCCTTGGATTTCCATGTGTATGGCTTGCCACGGCGCGGAGTGCCGATTCGTCGATTATTGCTTTAGAGCTTCCGGCGCAGTTCAACTTGTGAACGACATAACTCATTACTTCATCATCTGTAAGCCCTTGATAATTATAGTGTATAGTTATCCTTTGACGGAGAGCTTCGTGGATCTGCTTGCGGAGTATGTCATTTAAATGAGATTCTCCACAAAGGATGAGTGTGAAGCAGTTGACGGAATCGTAGCCGTAATTCATCAGCATCTTGATGTCATTAAAGATTCCGTTTGAAAGATACTGCGCTTCATCTATGGCAAGAAGGAGCGGTTGCCGTTTTTCGTGGTACAGATAGTAGATCTGTTCTTGGATGGCTTTAAACATGGCGGTTTTGCCACCTTTTTCACTAACACCCAGGATTATACAGAGCTGTTTATAAAAGTCGGCAACGCTGATTGTTGAAAGACAGATGTATTCCATATGGTGAAGATTTGGATTGAGGCTTTTTGCAAAACAACGCAGGCAGTAAGATTTTCCCATCCCTGGGCTTGCGGTAAAAAGCCCGATTCCACGGACATCTTTTAAGACATTGAGTCTTGACGTCATTTCATCGAAATCCTTTGAACGAAAACAGTCTTTTTCAGAAATCTGTTGTTTGTCAAAAGGGTTGAATGCAAGTGAATAATAGTCATTATACATTGGAATCTCCTAACTTCGAATAATCAATGGTGGGACCATTGTTGCGTTTTGTATGACAGTTCTCAACTTTGTTCGTAGGACGTATCGGATAATGCTCTTTTTCGAAAAGGATGAACGCAGAATCCATTTCTCCCGGACGAAAACGTATCTCGACTTTCATGTCAATGAACTGCATTGGGACGTCATAGGATACTTTTCCGAAGGAAACAGTTGCATCTTTTCGCACCTTACGAATGATACGGTTTAAGAAGCATTCATCAAGCCATTCGCGGGACTTGGGGGACTGAACATTTTTTACTGAAGCCTGATACCTTTCAAAAGGAGTACAGTTTATGCCTGTATGGAGTGTTGTATTGTAGCTGCGAATATATTCAGCAAAAAGTGTATTGAACTCCTCAAGGGATGAAATGGAATCCATATCGAGTCCATAGAGCCAACGCTCTTTGGTGGTTCTCCAAAATCTTTCTATTTTGGCTTTGCTTGCACCGTCGCGAACTTTTGTATGAAGGAGAACGGTACCGATAGAGCCACAGATTAGAGAAAGCTGGTCGTTCGAATAAGGGCCGCCGTTATCGGTGTAAAGCTTAGCAGGAATTCCGTATGTTGCGACAGCATTCTTGAATACAGACTGGAAGTTTGCGGCAGAGTCATTGTAAAAGAGTTTTCCGCCGACTATAAGTCTTGAATGATCGTCAATGATACATATGGCATAGACACGATGTGATTTTCCGTCCTCTGTTATGTAAGGGAAGTAGCAGGTATCTGTTTGCCACATCTTCCCGAATGAGTCTTCCTCAAAAGCTTTGCGGTCTCGAATATTTGGGTTGCGGGCAGATTTTAGATCATTGTTCTTGATAAAGCGTTGTACAGAGCAGACGTTTACAGTTGCAGGAATGAATCCGTTCTGTATGAGCTGCGCATGAATCTGAGTAGCGTTTAGCCGGGGGAAGTCTTGTTTGAGACGAAAAATCTCTTCTATTGCAGTGTCTGTGAGTACACGGGTGCATCCTTTATCGCAACGTTCAGATGGCAACAGAGCATCGTAGCCATAACGCTGGTAGTTTGATACCCACTTTTCGAGGGTTTTATATTTGATTTCTTTTACGGTGCCATCCGGAAAAGTGAGCGGCTTTTCCGTTACTCTTTTGTAATAAGCTGTTCTTGAGGCGTCAGGAAACAGACCCTGGATCACCGGGGCAATCAGAGCGAAACGGAATTGAGCAATCTCAGTTGCAGTTGATAGTTTTTTTGTATCGTTCATAATTCTTTACCTCCTATGGTTGCATCATAGATGAGGCAAGAGGGGATTACCATTCCCGTGTCGTGTGATTACGGGCAATTGAAATCCGGAGGAGATTTGCTCCGCGGCAAGTGCGTTGGATTTTTGTGTGATTGCAAAAAAGACATGCCTGTTTTCTGCAAAAAAGACAATGCATGGGAGGAGTATGGAGCAAGAAAGGCGAGCTCCACCAATGAAGCAAAGAAGGTCTGCTCTAAAGTTTTTAAAAGCCCTTGCCATTCAAGCCGATGTTTTTTATAGAGATCTTTCCAGCGATAGAGTGTTGATGGAGAAATCCCAAAGCGATCACAGAGATTTGAAACGGTATAACGCTTCATGGCGTATTCTGTGAGAACACGGAGGATGAAGAAAAGACTATAAGAATCATATGGGATTATAGGATCTGGAAGAATGGCATGCGTACAGCCACAGGAACACTTTACACGTACAATCTCAATCGTAGATGAGACGGGCTTGCCCTTTATAAAGTCCACAACATAACGATTATACTTGGCAAAGCTATTGCAATCGCCGGTACGCCCGCATGAAGGACACTTTGTTTTCTTTGGCTTGAACGATGTCATAAAAGAATCAAACAGAGTTTTTGTTGAATTTTTTTGTCGGATAAGGTTGCATTTTAATTGATTCTCTCGTATCATAACAAGGCGATTCTTAAGATGACTGTTTATGCACAGGCAACCATTAATTAGGACTTAGATCCTGCACAGGACCTGTTTACAGCGCTTAAGTTTGGTTATGAGGGAGAACGGATCTTTGGTCGGATGGGTTCTTCCTCTTTTTATTTAGTCAATAAACAACAGGAAAAACTATACAGTATTAAGACTACAGATACAAGAAAAAAGCGTGCCGTAAAAAACAGCACGATAGTGATAGATAAGAAACAAAAAAAACGATTTTAATATGCGTTGGAATTGCGGGCGGATGGAAAGTTAATTTGCCGCGTGACA
>NZ_AUJY01000007.1 GCF_000424465.1 Butyrivibrio hungatei NK4A153
TAAAATGAACCCCAAGAAGTGGACACAGCCAAAAAGCATTTTGGCAGGATTTCAAACAACAAATCCGACATGTGGACATAACATTGGCTGTATATTTACTAAAAAATGTGATAATCCCAACATGTGGACACGGATGTAACTGTCTTTGCTGATATAATTAGCAAGGGAGGACTCTATATGAATCCAAAAAAGAAACCATGTTACACAAATGAACAAGTTGCAATTCTTGTTCAGAATCCTTATACACACACAGCTACCCCCTATAGGCTAACGTTCACTCTTGAGTTCAAGGAATATTTTATTGACCAGGTAACTAACCATGGTCTTACAACACCTAAGATTCTTAAGGCTGCTGGGTATGATCCCTCGATGTTCGCAAGGACTACCATTGATAACATACGCAGAAATATCCTTGCAGAGGCGACTTCTCCTGAAGGATTAAAACCACCTAGGGGATTGTCACAAGCTGAGCGCACCAAGGCCTATGCAAAGAAAAACCTTGACGCCCAGAGGACTTCAACATCTATCAAAGAGATGCAGCAAAGAATCGTACATCTTGAACAGCAGGTTGAGTTTTTAAAAAAAATTCAAAATATATATCTTCATCCTCCGGGAAACTAGTTCATCAGAAGGAATATATATTTAAAGCCATCCAAAGAGAAGTCAGCTCTAATGACAGTTGTCTGGATGTAAAGGAGCTCTGCGAACTCGCAGGTGTATCGCGCTCCGGGTATTATCGCTACATATCAGAGGCTGCTTCACAACACCGTCTCCAGAGTGAAGCTAGGGATCTTCGGGATTTTGCTCTTATAAAACAAGCATATGACTTTAGAGGATACGCCAAAGGATATCGAAGCATATGCATGAGGCTTGTCAGAACGGGCACGCCCATGAATCACAAGAAAGTCATCAGGATTATGCGAAAGTATGGCTTAAAATGTCCTATTCGAAAAGCGAATCCCTACAGGCGCATGGCAAAAGCACTCAAGACAAATGCTGTTGCTCCGAACCATGTACAACGTCAATTCAAGAGCCATGGACCACGACAGGTGCTGCTAACAGATATAACCTACATCAGATTAAATGACGCTTTCTGCTATCTATCAGTGATTATTGATGCTTACACAATGCAAGTACTGGCTTTTCAGCTTAGTGAATCACTTGAAATAGACTTTGTTCTTGAAACAGTGCGTCAACTAATGAGGAATCACTTATACTCATTGAATGCTACTACATTCATTCACAGTGACCAAGGCTGTCACTATACTAGCGTTAAGTTTAGAGATCTTATTACTAACACAATCCTCACACAATCTATGTCCAGAAGAGGAAACTGCTGGGATAATGCTCCACAAGAGAGTTTCTTTGGACATATGAAGGATGAACTTAGCCCATATATAAAAACCTGGAAGACATTCGATGACGTCCAGAACAGAATAAATGACTGGATTAACTATTACAATAACGATAGGTACCAGGTGCAACTACAAGGGATGGCACCAAATGAATACTATCATTATAAAGTAACCAATCAACTACCATCAGCATTGGCAATAAATACTGCCAAAAAATGAAGCGTGTGTCCTTGACATGGGGTTCACATTATCACTCCCGCACCGCACACAATCTCCTCAGTCTCTCTGTACAGTGCACCTTCTCTACCGCACAAACTCAACGTACATTTCTCTGTAGCTCATCACTTACTCACATCTGCTAAGCGAAGCACCACCGCTATATGTGTCGGGGAATTCTTCTTCATTCCAGGTCTCATAGTATTCAAGTACATTCTCATCGCTTTCGGAAGTCTGATAAGTATACTTAACTCCTGTTGATGATGTCGCTTGTATTTTGCACTTTGCCCCCAGTAACAGCGCCTCTATCTTATCGACATGATCTACAACAAACTCTTCATCTTTAAGATGCCCGTATTTTATCTCTGAATCCGTAAATTCCACATAGTACTCGGGTTGCATACTTCCATCGTCTTCGTATGACATAGAAGCCGTCTGCCATCTTCCCTCCAATTTTGATTTAGAATCATGTAAAGCTGATACCAAGTCCGCCGAATTATCATCTGCATCCGAAGAAATATAGTCAGATGCCGGGCCATCATCGCCAATTACTTCCTCAAGTTCTTCAAAAACATCTTTGTTTTTTTGTCCGCAACTTACTGCTGACAATGCAAATGTTGTCAATAAAAGCATCAAAGGCAATCTTCTCATAGAAATCCTCTTCCAATCTTATTATTTATGCGCTGAATCTGCATATGTTTTTATTGAATCACATAGCATATTATTTCTCAAAATAACTCTTACTAAAAATATGCATAGAAGCGCAAAACTTCTATGCATATAATTATACATCTTACTATTTTGGGTGAATATCAATTTTTTAAGCATTTCAGGTTCCCCAGTACAACCAAAAAACTCAATCTCAAATACTACCCAAAATTGAAACACTTTTCACATAGCTGTATATCCACCATCAACCGGAAGGATAACTCCATTTACATATGTACTTGCAGGAGAAGAAAGGAAGATTGCAGCACTATCAAGCTCTCCTTCTTTTCCATATCGTTGCATAGGAATCATTGTACGTGCGTACTGTTGAAAAAACTCACTGTCCAAAGTTTCCTTTGTAAGCGGCGTTTCAAAATATCCCGGGCAGATTGCATTTACCGTAATGCCCTTATTTCCCCACTCGGAAGCAAGTGCTCTTGTAAGATTGACTACACCGCCTTTTGCAGCATGATATGCTACCGCAGGAGCAATATTGTTTCCAACAAGTCCATACATGGAAGCAATATTAATAATTCTGCCATATGCAGCAGGAATCATTGCTTTCTTTGCAACCGCTCTTGCCATCTTAAAGCTTCCTGTAAGATCTATAGCCACTTCACCTTCAAATTGAGAGTCTTCAACATTCTCGGCAGCTGTAGCTCCCGATCCAGTACCGGCATTGTTTATAAGAATATCGATTCTTCCGAATTCCTTCATTACAGTATCAACTGCATCATTTACATTTTCTGTGCTTGTAATATCACATACAACGCCGATTGCCTTAACCTTATATTTCTCACTGATTTCTTTTGCAACTTCATCAATAAGATTCTTGCGGCGGGCAACCGCTACAATATTGCACCCCTGTGATGCAAGCGCTTTCGCCATCTGTACTCCGAGTCCCGAAGAACAGCCTGTTATAATCGCAACTCTCTCTGATAAATCAAAATAATTTTTTTCCATGTTTTCTTCTGTATTATCCGATAATTAATGAAATAATGTCGGACATACTTTCCCTTTCCTAGTGCTGCTGTCATCAAATAACTCGACTTATTTGGTGACAGTAGCACTAATATTGTGTTATATTAAGGGCTTATGTAAGCTACCGTAATATCAAAAACATAACCATTTATTCCTTATTTCTCTGTTATTGTATATCCCAAAGCTTCTATATCTTTGGTAAAAGAGCTGTCGTCAACTTCCCTGTCGTAGCTGACAATCGCCTCTTTCCTTCGCAGATTGACTTTGGCTGAAACGCCGTCAATTCTGTTTATTGCGCGCTTAACTCGGTTTACACAGTTTTCACAGTGCATTCCTTCTATTTCAAACACTTTAGTCTTTATAACAGGACCGGCTAGCTCTTTGTCAGGTTCTTTCACTGTCGAGCCGCCACCTCCGCAGCAACTTCCTTCACCCTTAAAGTGTTTAATCGCTCCGCTAAAAGCCGCGAACAAAATTATTGCCAAAATCGCTGCTATTATAATATTTGACATAATCGGCACCTCACATATATGACATTCTATATTCGTAACCGCTTATCCCCAAACATGCCCCCACTACATTTATTCATTTAGACCTTATTCCCGATTCTTTTTTTGGAAGTAAACGTTATCCAAGCCTTCATCACTTCTTTACTATAACCTCATTTAAATCATTTTCCTTTATCACTTCTTCGCGATAACCGTTATCCACGGCTTGTTTCCATGATGATCCGCAACAACATTCTTAAATCCGGCTCCTTTAAGCGCACTCTTGATATCATCGATTGTATGACATTTCATGCCTTCAACAATCTTCTCAAATCCAAGGCTTGCCTTGTCCATTCCGTCAGATTCATTTACGATCATGAATGTTCCACCGGGCTTAAGCGCCTTATTCACTTCACCAAAACATCTCTCAAGTCCCGGCCAGAAATAAATGGTCTCAAAAGCCGTAGCAAGATCAAACTGCTCATTCATATTAAGCTCGGCAACATTTCCCTGCTGCACCTTACATCTTCCACTCGCTATCATATCCGCGTTAAATGCCTTGGCCTTCTCAACGGATAACTCGGAATAATCAATAGCCGTAAGCTTGGAAGAAGGATATTTCTTCATAAGCGCAGATGCATTTCTTCCGCCTCCGCACCCAACTTCCAAAATTTCATCCGGCGCAATTGTCTGAAGATGTGACATTCCCCAGTCAGCCATCTTCGCATGTCCGCCGTTCATAGTATCAATCATCATCTTTCCCAGAAAACCTTCCGGTTTACTCACCTGATTTACATACTTTTTGAATAATCCCATATTTTTTTCATCCTCATCTTTTTTATCCGGCAAGCTCAAACCCTAGTACATCATTTTCTAATTAACTATACATTTTTACTTGCTAAAAAGTGTATGTAATTAGAAAACGATGTACTAGCCAAGTCAACTTGCATAGTTCACATCGAATAATTTAACCAAAATCTGTCACTCAACATTCTTAAGTGCTTCACTCATCGGAATCTTACCTATCTTCCTGTACTCAATAACGGCAACAACCGCATAAGTAATTATTCCCATGAGGAACATCTTTACATAAACCGACGGATCAAGCCAGATAACCATCCATCCGCTCATCATCTGCTTTAACATAACTCTGAATATTCCTACCATGACATAAGACAATATCGGGTACGAAATAAGGAGCGAAGCCACAACCACAAGCGCCGTGGGGACTATATACAACGCCGCAACCTCTTTTCCCGTGTACCCCAGAATCTTAGCCATAGATATCGACTGCACATTCCTTTCGATGATGAGTTTGGACAAAAGATATATCAGCACAATAAACATGACCACCGAGAACCCGTCTATCATGTACATGAGATTCCCCATCGAAATCATAAGCTGCCTCGACACTCTTGTAAGCGACTCTTCATCTACGACAGTACCAATGTACTTATCTTCAATATCAGTAATCTCCGTATCGGAGAAATATCCCGAGAACATATCTTCCGAAAGTCCCATTATGTCATTTAGATGTTTTTTGCTCATAAAGACAGCAATTCCGCCGTCGTAGTCATATATTCCCGTTACATTAAAGCCGTAATACTTATCTTCGTAAGGCTCTTTAAGCGTTATCACATCGCCTTCTTTAAGCCCGTACTTATCTGCATACGCCGATGAAATAAGAACCGTCTTATCATCAAAGTCAGCGTGAATAAACTTACTGTTCTCTTTTATCCCGTACAGACTTACATCTTCAACTCTGCTTCCGCCTTCACCCGTTGTCTTAAGCCCGTAAGCAGAGAATTTCTCCGCCGTCGGATTATTTGTACTTATCTTGTTCAGTAAAAAGACATATGAAAAAGCCGTCGACAATTCATCTTCGTCATCTATCGCCCCTGCCGGAATCTGAAGCATATATGTGTGCTTTGCAAGCATATTCTCTGTCACAATCCCCTGAAAATGCACAAGAAGCGGCGGAAGCATCATTCCGAAAAAGAGAAGCAGATTGGCAAACAAAAGCCCCATAAAAAGAATTATATAACTGCTCTTATTCTGAATAAGAATTCTTATACGGAAACGGTCAAAAAACCTTATCTTTTTATTCAAAGCAATCGCAGCCCGTGGCTTCTTCCCGCTAAGGTCGCGCTTGATAAGCTTTAAAGGACTTAAGCTCAGTTTTTTCCTAAGGATAAAGTAAGTAATAAAGATCATTATCACTATAGGAATTGCCGTGGTCTTCCAAAAAGCCTCCGCACTCCAGATTGTCACATATGTAGGAAGTGAATAGCTTCCGTAATACATAGCAACGCATACGTTCTTAAAACATGTATATCCCAGAATATTTCCGATGACCGCCGCGATAACGGTTACAATAAGCGGCATTGACATATAATGTCTTATAAGCTCATTTATCGTATATCCTGACGCCCTGAGCGTACCTATTACAGTAGCTTCTTTATGTATAGTGTTATTGATCGTAACTCCGAATACAAAAGCAATAATGATGATTATTATGTACAAAAGAACTTCCATCATTGCCTTGTCGCCGACGATATCTTCTCCCGTGAACGTAATCGACTGATTAAGATATCCCGGAACAAAATTCTCGAGGGAAACAATATTAGCCAGAACGTCCATCAGATCGTCAGAAACTTTTTTCTCTTCTTCGTCAGTCTGTGGTTTATCGTCATACAGCCAAGCATAGTTATAACGAATCTTACCCTCATCGTATTTTGCAAACTGCTTATCCGATACGACTGAAACACCAAATGCAGATGCGTCAAACATCATGTCGTTATTGCTGTAAAAAAGTGCGCTGTAGTCAGACAATGCCACGAGACCTACAATCTCATAGCTCTCACTTCCCGAAACCAGTTTGTCTCCGACACTCAGCCCGTTATTATCTGCATACATCCTGTCTATCGCAATCTCATAAAGGTCATCCGGAAGTCTTCCCTCCATCACGCATACCTTATCTATCTGTTCCCTGTTTGCAAATATTCTAAGTTTTGTGTTGTTATCAAATTCTTTTTCTATATAGAAGTTTTCAAATATGGAAACTCCTTTTTTCTCAATCCGCTCTTTTTGCGCGGCGGTTATTTTCTCTTCTGTTCTGAAGTTCCCATCTTCTATGTTATATTTTTCAAAGCTCTCATTATAAGCTTTGATCATGCTCTCACCGGCAACAAGAAAACCCGAAACAAAGCCTATTGAAAAAACAAGCAGAATGAAAATAACAATGTATTTTCCAATATCGCCTGTAAGTTCTCTGATAAGTCTTTTGTTAAGCGGTTTCTTCATCTTACCAGTCAAGTTCTTCCGCTGTTTGTTTCGTTTCATTTCTGTAACTCTTTCTTATAACGCCGTCTCTTAATTTCACTACAAAATCTGCCATATTTTTTATGGCATCATTGTGAGTGACCATGATGACCGTATTTCCATATTCCTTATTAACTCTTTCGATAAGTGCAAGAATCTCTTTGGAAGTGTTGTAATCGAGGGCTCCTGTTGGTTCGTCGCACAAAAGAATATCCGGATTCTTTACGATTGCTCTTCCTATCGAGCATCTTTGCTGCTGTCCTCCCGACAACTGACTCGGTATTTTATTCTGATGTTCCTTTAGACCAAGTACCTCTATAATCTCATCGATATCAAGCGGATTCTTGGAAAGATATGCCCCCACCTCTATATTTTCTCTCACTGTGAGGTTTGGGATAAGATTGTACATCTGAAAAATATACCCAAGGTGCTCTCTTCTGTATGAAGTAAGTGCCTTCTCATCCATATCCGCCATACTCTTTTCTCTGATAATTATCTTGCCTGAATCGGCGGTATCAATCCCTCCGATTATATTAAGGAGAGTGGACTTTCCGGAACCTGACGGGCCAAGAAGTACCACAAACTCCCCTTTTTCAATGCCAAGGCTAATATCCTTAAGTACTTCAATACGGCTTCCACCCTCGCCATACGATTTTTTGATGTTCTGTAATTCTAATTGCATAATAATTCCTTGTTCTATGGAATGGTGCCGTCAATTATGTTTGATCATGTCTATTCTCTCAACAGCCCCAATGTCCTCCAATTCTTTTATCATACGATAAACAGTTGCTGTCCCTATTGATTCGTCTCTATTCTTGACAATACAGCATATTGTCTTGCATGAAACACCATCATTCTCAGCAATAACCTTAGCCACAATTTTTCTCTGTTTAGTTATTCGCATTCCGTTGTTTCGTAGCATCATGATTATCTGTTCATCATTCATAATCTCGTCTCCAATTCAAAAAGCCATCATACTGTTCCGTCTGTTATATATCGTATGTTAGCTTAAGCTAACCCTTTGTTATTAAGTAAGCCCGCATTAAACGGGCTTACAAATTATTAGTCAAGTTTATATTCAAGTACCATTTCTCTCTGAGTTCTCTTTATGAGATATACAATAACACCTGCAAATACTGCGATTGCAACAAGTCCTGCCGCAAATCCTGCGCCTACAGTTCCTGTTGTAATAAGTGTTCCAATCTGATATACAAGGAAACCAACAGTAAATCCGGATGCAAGCTGAAGTCCGATTGCTCCCCAGAGCCACTTGGCAGACTTCATCTCAGAATTCATAGCACCAAGAGCAGCAAAGCAAGGAGGTGTGTAAAGGTTAAACATAAGATATGCAAGAGCTGCAACCTTAGTGATTCCCATTACTGCCGCAACAGCGTTACCTTCTCCGATAAGCTCAAGTTCTTCCGTATCGATAAGATTTGAGATTGCATATACGGTAG
Source organism: Butyrivibrio hungatei NK4A153 (assembly GCF_000424465.1). GTDB lineage: Bacteria > Bacillota > Clostridia > Lachnospirales > Lachnospiraceae > Butyrivibrio > Butyrivibrio hungatei_A. Next base: position 8,527 of record NZ_AUJY01000007.1, read on the forward strand.
CGATTGTTCCTACTACATTTTCCTTCGCAATAAATCCTGTGATAGCTGCTGCCGCAAGCTGCCAGCTCATGACACCTACAACAGGAATAAGAAGATAAGCAAAAGGTCCTGCAACACCTGCAAGGATCGATGTTCCTTCCATTCCCTCTTCTACAGGCTGGAAGCTGAAATCAAATGTCTGCATGATCTGAACTACAGTATTGCAAACAAGGATAACGGTTCCTGCTTTAACAATGTATGACTTACCTCTCTCAAGCATTGACTTAATCGCAAACATAAGGCTCGGAACCTTGTACTCGGGAAGCTCAATGATAAAGAAGCTCTTTCTGTACTTCATACCTGTAATAGCCTTGATAAGAAGTGCTCCGAGAAGGATAAGCAATATACCTCCCATATAGCAGATGAAACTTACCCATCTTGATTCAGGGAAAAATGCGCCTGCAAAAAGTGCGATAACAGGAAGCTTGGCTCCGCAAGGCATAAATGTTGCAAGCATAGCTGTTGCACGTCTTTCTCTCTCATTTCTGATAGTACGGCAAGCCATGATCGCAGGTATACCGCAACCTGTTCCGATGATCATAGGAATAACCGACTTTCCTGAAAGACCTACTCTCTTAAAGATAGGATCAAGCACAACAGTTGCTCTTGACATGTATCCACAATCTTCAAGAAGCGCGATAAGGAAGTACATTACCATAACAAGAGGAAGAAATCCTACAACCGCTCCTACACCGCCGATGATACCATCTACAAGAAGTGCATAAAGAAGCGGATTGGCATCTGCCATTGCATCTCCGACCATTCCCTGGAAACTCTCAATCCATCCTGCAAGAATATCCGCAAGCCATGTTCCGACCGTTGTCTGTGAAATATAGAACACAAGCCACATAATAGCAGCAAAAACAACAATTCCGATAACAGGATGTGTGATCACATTATCGATCGTATCACCGAAGTTCTTATCCTTTGTAAGAACCTTACGGTTCTCAACTTCACTTACAATCTTATTTACAAATTCAAAACGCTTTCTGTCAGCCGCTTCAACCGCCGCTTTATCATGAACGTCAACATCTCCCTGTCTGTAAGGCTCTTTCTGTCCTTTTCCTTCAAGTGATGCCGCAACCTTAACCACATCTTTAAGACCGTTCTCAGATGTTGCAACAGTCTTAATCACAGGACATCCGAGCTTTTCTGCCAATGCCTTCTCGTCAATTGAATTGCCCTTTTTGTCATTGGCATCATTCTTGTTGAGTGCAACAACAACAGGAATTCCAAGTTCAAGGAGCTGCGTTGTAAAGAAAAGGCTTCTGCTTAAGTTAGTTGCATCAACGATATTTATTATCGCGTCAGGATGCTCATTCTTTACATAAGCACTTGTGATGCTCTCCTCTGAAGTAAACGGTGACATCGAATATGCACCGGGCAGATCGACAGCGATCAGCTCTTTGTCTCCATCATAATAACTCTTTTTAATAGCATGCTCTTTCTTGTCAACAGTAACTCCTGCCCAGTTACCAATCTTCTCGCTCCTTCCCGTCAGAGCGTTGTACATGGTCGTTTTTCCACTGTTGGGATTACCTGCCATTGCGATTCTCATTACAATTCCTCCTAAAATCGTTTAAAAAAATTTATGGAAAGCAGATTTCTGCACATCCTCAGATATTGATAGCTCCCGCTAACTCAGGATCGATATTATATCTTGCATCCTTAATAGCGACCACAAGATTACGTTTCTTATCAACAACAGTAATCTTCTCTCCGCTATAACATCCCAGTGAAAAAAGGAAGCTCTCCATCTCCTCATCTCCACCTGTGTCTATAGCATCAATTATGTATTCCTTACCAAGTTCCGCATCATTAAGTGTCATATTACCCTCCTGTAACTCGAGTTAGCATCATACAATCATTATTAGCTTATGCTAACCTCAAACATAGAATATTCTTATTAAGAATGTTTGTCAATAGCATAATCGCAAAAACATTTCTATCCACCAAACCGCAGAAAAAATGCCGCATTGGCAAGATGCGGCATTTTGTGTAGGAGATTTCTGTAAACATACGTATGTCACACGTTAGATTTACCTAACTGCGTTCATGTTAGCACTTGCTAACTTCTTTGTCAACACTTTTCCGTTAGTTTCTGGTAACCATTTACAATTTTTTGTCTATTTTGCTCATATCAAAGCCGCGAAATCTATGATAGACTTCACTGGTGACTGGTTAGCACTCGCTAACATATTATTTTTCTACTTAAGAGAGGAGCTATAAATATGAAAATCAAAGTTTTGTCAGTCATCTTCTCTGCTATTCTTGTATTATCTCTTACAGGATGCGGAAAAGACGGCGTGGATTCATCCGCTTCCGATACCGGTAGCAGCACCACAGAAGTAGCCGATAATGCAACCGACAGTACAAGTGTCAGTGGAACATTTGTAAAAATGAATATTCCTTACGGAGATTTCTTTGCAAATGAATTCGAAGGCGGCGAAGGAGTTGATGCCGTATCAAGTGCGACCATGAATAAAGCCGCTAATGACAAACTCACAGGCGGTACCTATCACCTTAAAGATAACAGTATGATCTTAGGTGTCAGCTTTCCCGTCTGCATTCCTGAAGGAACTGAAATTGACGATAGCTTAAAGGTCAATGACGAAGCATCCTTATATGATGCTGCCGACTACTCTTATGTCGAGCTTGCAGAAATTCCAAAGAATTATAAAGAACTTTCAAAAGATTCTTCCGGAAAATATTCATTCAGTAAAACCATCGGTGATACCGAGGATCTTTCTTTATCCGAAGCAAGCATAAATACAGCCACACACTGGGGTGACTATGAGATTGATCTTGATGAATCACTTTCTTCACAGGTCGTATCTGCCGCAACCATTCATACAACAGAAGGAAAGACTTACGGAATGCGTTCACTTGAAAATGTATGGCGCGGCTTTGAGATTGCATTTGCAACAACAGAAAGCTATAAAGAGCCACACGGCAACACTGTTGCATATCTTCCGTATGCAGATCTTCCCGGAAAGACAATCGACGAGATCGTACTTTATACACCGGAAGGCGTAAAAAAAGCAAGTGTTAACCTCTATCTTCCTTTGAAATTCGATAACGAGATAACTGCTGCCGATGCAGCACTTACAAGTAATACAACTACCGTTAAAACAAGCGGTTTCCCTGAAGACTACGAGCCCGAATATTCAGTTGATGGTGACAGCAGCGATATCACATGTGACGGAACAAATATCACATGGAAAGAAGCCCTTGCAGGTAAATACACTCTTACCATAAGCGATAAGTCAGGTGTCTACGCACCTTATACAACCGATTTTGTTCTTTCAACAGACAAAGCTGTTGCAAAAGCCGATAAAGACGGTATAGTGAAAGCTGATGGTGTTTCAGACGAAGAGTTTGCCGCATATATCAAGAACATCGAAGCTTATGACGTCAGCGGCAACGAAGTATCCGGAACAGGCCATAAAGGCGCAAAGCTCATCAAAGAAGACGGCACTGTCGACAAGACTGTCTCAAATGTTTTTGACAAGACAGGTACATTTAAAGTAATTGTAAAATCTTCGGGATATCCCGATGTCACACTTGATGTTGATATCACCGAAGTGGCTCCCGCAAAAGAAGAGCCAAAGAAATAACATAGAAATAACAGATATATTTTTTCAAAAAGGAGCAATATTGCATGATTATTTTCATATCCTTACTGACAGCCATATTATTTGTTCTCCTGTTTGAAAAACCGCTGCAAAAAAATCCAATGCCCTTTTATGTGATTTTTTCAATCCTTTCCCTTGCAACAATCATCTTACAGTTGCAGGGGATAACCCCCGGCGGTTTTGTAGGAACATACATATTTCCCATGTTCACAAAAGCAGGTCTTGCCACCTCGTTTTTTGTCCTGGTAATGTATGCGGCAACATTTAAAAACGGATCGCAGCCAATAAAGCTCCTTATGTCTATAAGAGGGCCGCTGTCGATAATCGCATCAATTCTGGCTTTGGGACACGTTTTTTCTTTTTCTGCCCTGTTATCTCCAAATGCATCCGCACTGTATATCTTTTCAGTTATCATGCTGTGCATCATGATTCCTCTGTTCATTACATCTTTTATTAAGATCAGAAAAAAAATGAATCCGAAGGCCTGGAAAAAATTACAGCGTTTTGCATATATCTTTTACCCAATGATCTATGTACACATACTCTTGCTGTATGTAAAAGTCGCACTGAGAGGCGATTCAAGATCCGCTCTGAATATCTTTGTGTATTCAATCATATTCTTGTGGTATTTTATCTGTCGCCCTCTAAAGGCTTACAGCGCTTCTCACAAGGACTTTAACCTTGATAAATACAGATATATATCACTCATCCTTGTTACTTTTGTTTCGCTTATCTTCTATCTTTATATAACCACCGTTTCGAATCCCAAAAATGTTTCGGATGATATGAGCACAACTTCCGAAAGCACCGAATCAAGCACAAACTCATTATCAGTCACCGACGGTGTTTACAGCGCTACGAGCTTTGGATACACAGGAGATATAACGGTTGAGATAAAAGTAGAAAACGGAGAAGTTACCGATATTACTCTTCCCGATTACGAAGATGAAAGTGACTACAAGCATTATTCAGAGGAACTGGTTGATAAGATAAAGCAAGATCCTCTTGCAGATTTCGATACCGTAAGCGGTGCAACCTTTTCAACCGGGGCTGTAAAAGATGCTTACAATGAAGCACTTAAACAAGCAGGTTTGAAATAACTTTTTTGCATTATTGGCCAAAAGTTTTGTTGTTGAGAAATCTTCTCGTTTGCAATGCCGCACATATCTTCCATTTGAAATTCTATCTTCCTATAATGATTAATTACCAAAACATTAAATGATATGCGCATTTTTATAAAATGCACAGAAAGGATAACTTATGATCAAGTGGAGTACAGTTGGAAAGATAGCCTGTGGATTTTTGGTTGGAACGGCAGGAGTTAAAATTCTTGGAAGCAATGATGCAAAGAAATGCTACACTCATATAACCGCCGCTGCATATCGTTGCAAAGATTCAGTTATGGAAACATATACGAACATCAAGGAAAACTGCCAGGATATCAGCGCTGACGCAAAAGAGATCAATGAAAACAGATATGCCAAAGAAAGAGAAAAAGAAATCGCTGATGCCAAAGCCGTCCTTGAAAATGCAGGAGTATAAGCAAGAGGCGCTATATGAGATGTAAAATACTTCATGAATCAAAAGAAAGAATGAGAGTCCATTTATACCGGTCGCACATGACGCCTTTCGAAGCCGACCGACTTGAGTATTATCTGGACTCTTTTGATTATGTAAAAAAAGTTTCTGTAAACGAAAGAACATCGAATGCCATCATATTTTTTGACCAAAACAAACGTGATGAAGTCCTATCTTCGCTCGCGAGTTTTGACATTATAAATACCGAGGTTGCGGTCCCCGAACATACAGGGCGCGAACTTCGCATAGAATATGAAGATGAGATGTTCTTTCATATTGCACGAAAAGTACTGAACAGGCTGTTCCTGCCCGCTTCTATCGGCAGGCTGATAATCATTTGGAAAGCTATTCCGTATATCATCAGTGGTATTAAAACTCTTCTGCAGGGGAAACTCGAAGTATCTGTTCTTGACGCTACAAGTATAGGTGTTTCCTTACTTCGAGGAGATCACAATACCGCAGGTTCCGTAATCTTTCTTCTGAAAATCGGCGAGATAATGGAAGAATGGACACACAGAAAATCAGTTGACGACCTTGCAAGGGCTATGTCACTTAATATAGACAAAGTCTGGGTTATAACAGATGATTCTCAGGAAATTCTTGTAAATATTTCCGATGTAAAAATTGGTGACAACATAGTGGTCCGCACAGGAAGCATGATTCCTTTGGACGGAATTGTTTTACACGGCGATGCCTCCGTTAATCAGGCGGCAATGACAGGCGAATCCGCTCCCGTTCATAAAACAATCGATTCCCTCGTATATGCGGGAACCGTTCTCGAAGAAGGAGAACTTATCATCTCTGTTCAAAAAGCTCAGGGCTCGGGAAGATATGACCGAATCGTAACAATGATCGAAGAGTCGGAAAAACTCAAATCAGACACCGAAGCACATGCTTCCCACCTCGCAGACAGGCTTGTTCCTTACACATTTGATGCAACTCTCCTTACATGGCTGTTTACACGGGATGCCACAAAAGCTACATCTATTCTGATGGTGGATTTCTGCTGTGCACTTAAATTGTCCATACCTATTGCCGTTCTTTCCGCAATGCGCGAAGCCGGAAATCATAAAATCTCGGTTAAAGGTGGCAAATTCATGGAAGCCGTAGCCGATGCAACAACAATTGTTTTCGACAAGACAGGTACGCTTACTTATGCCAATCCCAAAGTCCATGATGTTATAACATTTAACGGCACGGATGCGGATGAAATGCTAAGGCTCGCAGCATGCCTTGAAGAGCACTATCCTCACTCAATCGCCAATGCCGTTGTTAAAGCTGCCAAAGATAAAAACCTGTCTCACGAAGAAAAACATACTAAGGCTGTGTACATCGTCGCACATGGAATTTCAAGTACCATCGATAATCAGAAAGTATGTATCGGAAGCCATCATTTCATTTTCGAAGATGAAGGATGCACTATTCCCAAAACAGAAAAAGAACGCTTTGACAATCTTCCAAATGAATATTCGCACCTATATATGGCAATAGGCGGAGTTTTGTCAGCCGTCATACTTATAGAAGATCCGATCAGAGAAGAAGCTCCGTCAGTTATAAAGAAGCTAAAGAACATCGGATTTGAAAATATCGTAATGATGACAGGCGACAGCGAAAGAACTGCCGCATCGGTCGCTTCAAAAACGGGTGTGACCAGGTATTTCTCAGAAGTTCTGCCTGAAGACAAAGCTGCATTTATCAAAGCGGAACACGAAGCAGGACGAAAAGTCATAATGGTCGGCGACGGAATAAACGACTCTCCCGCTCTCTCCGAAGCTGATGCCGGAATAGCCGTAAGCACAGGTGCTTCAATCGCAAGAGAAATTGCCGATATCACCATTTCTTCCGATGACTTGTCTGTACTCATAACTTTAAAAGAACTAAGCAGCAAACTGATGGACAGAATTGACTTTAACTATCGTACAATACTTGGATTCAACTCATTCCTCATCCTTATGGGAATGTTTGGAATATTCAGCCCCACAACAACGTCACTTCTGCATAACACATCAACGGTTGCACTAAGCATTAAGAGCATGACAGATTTGCTGGAATAAAAATGTGTTATGCCAAGTTTATTTAGAAATAATAGCTGTACCGAGTAGCTAAAATTATAGCTACTCGGGTACAGAAACACTTACTGGAAATTTCCTTGTATTTAAAAAAAATGCAGCAGACCATTTCTGATCTACTGCTCTAAGTGCATAATAATTATTCAATCACAAAAAACAGAGTGATTATTTTGCTACAGCCATATGCGCATCAACATATGCCTTAATATCGTCCCTGTCCTCTTCACAATAAATTAAATCATAAGCATCATCAAATGAAAGATTCTTATTGATCATTATCTTAATAATTGTATTTCCAGTATTTTCTATAACTGTTCTTTCTCTAATTCCTTCGCCTAAATTACACATAGTATTCGCCTCCTCACTCATTGACTTCGTCATTGGGATGTCAAAATCATTTTCAAGAATGCTCTTCTTTTCCTCCGGCTTTGTTTCTGAAGATAGCAAAACATCCAACAATCTCAGTATCGGCTTATCATTAGCTTCTTCAGCAGATCCAAGCCTAAGCATCAAAACCGTCATAAGATCATAATTGCTTTCTTTTTCAGGAACATTACCAATAATCTGTTCTTCGGTCACACTATACTTTGTGATGGTATTTTTATTTGCTTCATCTACATCCATCTGAATCCAGATAGAGTATACCTTGCGTATCTTTTCATAATGCTTCTTCGTGAACACTGTATTCTTCTGTGCACTTATCATTCTGCTAACATAATACAGTGCCCTCTTTATAAGCGGGTACGGTGTTTTGTCCGATTTCTGAGCCTCTACGTTAATAAAAAGCTGAACAGGCTCTTTCGAATCCGGAACCACAGCCGAAAACTTGATATCGTAGAAAACTTTTCCTTCCTTTATCGAGTTATCTTCTGTGTTCTTTCCCTCTATTCTTTTATCGGACATATCCTCAAGATACTGAATTTCATCTTTATCAAGTTCATCCTGATCAACTGCTACCTTTGATACCTGTGGTTCACATTCAATACAGTCCTTTGCTATCTGCGCAACAGAAAACTGTTTGAACTCCGATACACACTCTTTCATTATCCATGCAAGGACAAGTCTATTTGATAAAAGCTTCTTAACGCAAGTATCGTACTGTGCCTCCTGATCTGCTGTATCAATGCTGTTTGCAATTCCTGTCTGTTCAGCCATTATAATTCCTTCCAGTTACATATCTTCTCACCATCATAATACGTCAAAATGATATGATTTTCAATCAACTCTCGGTTATCTAAAACAGATGTCCTGAAGTCGCTATTTTCTGCCTCAAGACAAAAAGCACAGTCATCTCTCCAGATAACTTGCTTCCTCTGTACTTACTATGAAGCGTTACGTATGTTATGCCATCTTCCACTTCTCAGACTGCATCTGAACCGAGATCATATGCTTGTATATTCCGTCGATTTCTCTAAGTTTCGAAGGACTGCCTGATTCTGCAACCGTTCCATCTTTTAGGACAACTATCTTATCCGCTCCGTCTACAGTTCTCATACGATGTGCGATTATAAGAACCGTCTTGTCCTTTATGAGGTCACTGATTGCTTCCTGAATGAGCGATTCGTTGTCTACGTCTAGAGAGGCAGTTGCTTCATCCATGAGGATAATCGGTGAATCCTTAAGGAATGCTCTTGCTATAGAAATTCTCTGACGTTCGCCGCCCGAAAGCTCCGATCCGTTCTCACCTATAAGCGTGTTATAGCCATCGGGAAGTTTCTCTATGAATTCATCGCAGTGAGCAAGCTTAGCTGCTGCCATAACTTCTTCATCCGTAGCCTCTTTTCTACCGATCCTGATATTCTCAAGTACTGTATTATTGAAAAGAGTAACATTCTGGAAGACGATTGAATACATCGACAAAAGCTTCTCGGGATCGATCTTCGAAATATCCATTCCGCCAACCGTAATCCGGCCTGCGTCGATATCCCAGAATCTTGAAGCAAGTCTTGAAACCGTAGTCTTACCGCCTCCCGAAGGTCCGATGAGCGCTGTAACCTCGCCCTGCTTAGCCACAAAGCTCACATCTTTAAGAACAGTCTCCCCGTCCTCGTAGGAGAACTTTACATTCTTAAACTCAATATCATATCCGCTATTAGTAAGCTCCTCCGTTCCGGTCTGCTCATAATGTGAAAAGATTTCATCCATTCGCTCGCACTGGGTATCTGTTGCAATAAGTGCCGAGAAATTCTGAAGTGCGATCTGAAGAGGTTCATACATCCTTGATACTACAAGTAAGTACATGAAGAATGTAACAACATCAATCTCATTTTTGATAAGAAGTGCAGATCCTGTTACCGCAACCGTACCTATTCCCAATTTAAGAATCATCTGCGCGCTGCAGACAAATGCTGCATTTAAGAACTCCGAGAAAATATTGTGAGACTCAACATCTTTTATCTTCTGCGTAAGTCCAACCATATATGAGTCCTGCGCATTGTATGCCTTAAGATCACGCACAGTCTCAAGTGCCTCCTGAATCCCGTCAAGACATGCAACCTTGTATCTGCTTCCTCTTCTGTTTACAGCATGCATAACACTTCTTGATGTAAAGACTATGATGAAAGCTACGGGAAGCACCCATACTGCCGCAACAGCCATTCTCGCATCAAAGAAGAAAAGGCTGACAACCACGATTGTAGTTGAAATAAATGCTCCCACAAGTTCCGGCAGCCAGTGCGACGAAGCAGTCTCGATCATAGCACAGTCGGCCATGATTGTATTTGTAAGATCGGCAAGATCTTTTTTACCAAAAAAAGAAAGAGGGATCTTTCTAAGCTTTTCCGCAAGCGAACGCCTTCTTACACCACTCTCTACGTAGGTTGAAAAGAAAGTTGCATTATACTGCAGATACTCCGTAAAAGCGATAAGAAAAAGGCAAATAAGACCGCCTACCACAAACAGTATTACATGTTCCTTGGGAATACTGCCTGAAAGCAGATCTCCTGCCATTGTAAAAAGAATACCAACAGGCATCATCTGTGCAAGATTTGCTAAAGTGCACGCTCCGAAAGCTTTCACCATATCTTTGGTACCCTGCTCCGAAAGCGCATATTTGTGTTGCATTTTTTCCATTATACTCATGCGCCCTTACCTACCTTCCAATTAACAGATTTCTGATATTCATTCCACATATGGCTGTAGATACCGTTCTTTTTAAGAAGCTCATCATGTTTACCTGATTCTGCCACTTTTCCGCCTGACAAAACGCATATCTTATCGGCATCAACAACTGTAGATAAGCGATGTGCGATCATTATTACGGTCTTGTCTTTTGACAGATTTGCAAACGCCTGCTGAACCATGATCTCATTGTCAGGGTCTGCAAAAGCTGTCGCTTCATCGAGAATCAGAATCGGCGCATTCTTAAGGAACGCTCTTGCAATAGAGATTCTCTGTGCCTCTCCTCCGGATACGTAAGTGCCCTTACTTCCGATCATCGTGTGTATGCCATCGGGAAGCTTTTCTATAATATCCCAGCACATTGCATCTTTAAGAGCCTTAATAACTTCCTCATCCGTAGCGTCAGGTCTTCCCATTCTGACATTGTCTAAGATTGACATCTTAAGAAGCTTACTGTCCTGAAAAACGTATGAAACCTGCTTCATAAGCTCGTTGGTCGCAATATCTTTTACATCGACGCCACCAATCTTAATACTGCCCTCTTTAACATCCCAGAACCTTGCGATAAGTGAAGCGAGCGTGGTCTTACCGCCTCCCGAAGGTCCGACAAACGCAACATGCTCACCGGGCTTAATATCAAGTGTGATGCCGTCTATCGCATTCATCTTGTTTTCGTCATAAGTAAATTTGATATTGTCTATGCTGATTCCGCTATCTTTAGGGATCTTAGGATCTTCTGCCTCTCTAAGCGGTTCAACTTCCAAAAGAGAATACATCCTCTCAAGAGCATCTTTTACTATCATCTGACTCTCTCCCGCGTATGCCACTTTCATAAGTGTAACCGTGAGAATTGGCGTGATTATGATGTAGAAAAGAATGTTATACAAAAACGGATCCGTTACCGTATTTCTTGCAAAAATAAAACTGCATGCCACAAGCGCCGCGAATATCGCATTTGCCGCCGTTGTAAAGCCTATCATAGGCATCCTCATGCCGACAGTATAGGTAATAGTCCACTTTTCATATTTATCAATCGCATCTTTGAATCTTTTAAAAGAAAATACAGACTGACCGAAAGTCTTTACAACAGGAATACCTCTTACATATTCAACCGCCTCGGCAGACATCTCATCGAGGGCATTCTGATACTCCTTCATATCTTCCTGCATCTTCTCTCCCATCATACTGCCCATCATGAGAAAGGCCAGAACAGCGGGAATAAGACAGATAAGACCTATCTTCCAGTCAAAGATAAGAAGCATTGCAATAAGTCCTATGGGAGTTGCATAGCTTACCGCCTTGTCGGGAAGGCTGTGTGCCAGGAATGTCTCCGTAGCAGCACTTGAATCGGCAACTATCTTTCTTATCTTTCCGCTTCCCTGTGATTCGATATATCCCATTGGAAGCTTCATTACATGCTCCATCATCCTTGTTCTCATATTTGCCTGAACTCTGAATGCGGCAATATGTGAACACATAAGAGCTGCGATATATATCACCATCGCAAGAAGGCTCATCCCGACAGCGCTCCATCCGTAAGAAACAATATGTGTCGCCTTTCCGAAATCATCGCGAACTTCCACAACCTCTTTAATAATGCACCATATGTAATAAAATGGAACCAGTGCTACAATCGCACTTATCGCAGCCAGAATCCATGAACTTACAGTAAAATACTTGTGATTCCCCGCATACTCAAACAGCTGCGAAATAACGCTCTTTTTCTTTTCCATCTTTGCTATTTCCTCCGCTTATTTTAATATCAGCAACATGACCTTTTTCCAGTCTAAGAACAACTGTTGCGCATCTTCGTATAAGATCCGGATCATGTGTAACTACAAAAACAGTTTTGTTTCCTCTAAGCGACCTTATAAGTTCAGCTACTTTCTCCATATTGTAAAAATCAAGCCCGCTTGTCGGTTCATCAAATAATATTATTTCCTTTTCCGAAAGAACTGCACTTGCCACTGCAACTCTCTGCTTCTGCCCTCCCGAAAGACTCATAGGATGCCTGTCTGCAAATTCTTTAAGCCCAAGCTTTTCCAGAACTTCCAGCGCTATCTCTTCATTTTCATCGTCCATGCCAAGTGTCACTTCATCCATAACACTTTCACAGAAAAGCTGATGATTTACATCCTGCATAACCATATACGCGTTCTTAAGAAGCTTTCCGGATTTGTATTTTTTTCCATCGATCTCAATATATCCTTTGAAACTCTTCATAAGACCACAGACGCATTTAGAAAAAGTGGATTTTCCCGCCCCGTTATGTCCGACTATGGCAATCACTTCGCCGCGTGGAATTTCCTGCCTTTTTATATCAAGTGCATCGAAACCTCTGTAGCTGTATGAAAAATTTTCAAGAATCATATTTCCTGCATCTAAAGGACTTTCTTTTACGGGAGTCATTTCAAGATTCTCATTAACAGATCTAAGCCCATGACTTCTTAGTTCCGATTCACTTAAGTTTTTGAACTCATCCATCGTCATGTCAAAGACTATTTTGCCATTCTTTAAACATATGACTCTGTCGCATATGTCTTTTAGCCAATATAGTCTATGCTCGGCAACCACTATTGTCCTTCCCTCTTTTTTCCAACAATCCAATGTGTCTTTAAGATCATCGATTGCTTCAAGACTGAGATTCGATGACGGTTCGTCAAGAACGCATACTTCAGGATTAAGTGTATCGACAGAAGCACATGCTATTTTCTGCTTCTCTCCACCCGACATATCAAAAATACTTCTGTTCATCAGAGGTCTGATATTCATGGAAGATACCGTCTTATCAATTCTTGCAAGTATCTCTTTCTCGGATATCCCCATATTCTCAGGTCCAAATGCCAGCTCACTTGTGCTATCAACGCAAAAGAACTGACTTCTGGGATTCTGAAAAACAGATCCGACAATCTTTGCCGTTTCATAAAGCTCAGCCTGAATGGTATCCGTTTCATTCACGTAAACATGTCCATTCATCCGCCCTTCATAAAAATGCGGTATAAGACCGTTTATCATCCTGACAAGCGTTGTCTTTCCGCATCCTGATTCTCCGCATAGAAGGACCGCTTCGCCCTTTTTTATTTCCAAAGTGATATTTTCTACAGATGCATCATCAGAATCCGGATAATTAAAACTTACATTTTCAAACTTTATCATTTCACCACATCCACAATCAGTAATATCCACGGAATCAAACACAATGCCATTGCAACATAATCCTGCATTCGAAAACCTATCTTACAGATGTTTGTCCTTTTTACATTTCCGCCAAGCCCTCTTGTAAGCGCAGCTGCTGACAATTCTTCACCTATATTGACGCAACATGTCATAAGAGGCACCATTCTGTATTCAATGATCTTCGATGCATGCTTGCCGGTAAGGCTTATTCCGCGCATTTTCATAGCACATCCTATAGACTCAGCTTCATCTATTACCGTTGGAAAAAAGCGAAACATAACAGACATAGGTATAATAAAGTTGTCACTTACGTGCATTCTTTTCATTGCGGCATTAAACTCGCTGACCGTTGTTGATTCCATAAGATAACGTCCCATCATTATGCACGGAAGAAATCTTCCCAGAATTCCGCATGAACCAAGAAGAATGTAATATAGAAATCCGCTCATGCCGTGGGTATTTGCAAATCCTAAAAGAAATGTCGTAACCCAGAACAAAAATATCCCTATGACAGCCGTCTTAAATCTCTTTGCCGTAATAAGAAGCAGGAAAGGCATCATACACAAAACCGGCACGAGTGCTTCCACTCTTTTCCCGCCTGCACCGCCAAGCGCAAAGGTTGTTATCGTGATAAGGATAAGAAGCTTTGTCCTAGGATCCATAACAAGGCCTCGATTTAGTTTTTTACGATTGTATAATTCACTTTCCATTAAACAATACCGGCTTTCTCAAAATGCTTCTTCATAAAGCTCATTCCAAGAAGTGCTCCGAGAACACCGAAAACAAATGCACACCCCAAGATTATAGGTGCTGTCCAAGGCTGAAAAATAGTCTTGAGCACATTAACATAATCACTTCCGTAAGATGTTCTTGACGCAAAGTAACCGTCGATATCAAGATACAAAGGAAGAAAACATCCAAAGATCGTAATATTCATGATTCCATGGCTTAACATCGTCATCTTCTTGCTTGCGTAATTTCCACCCTTAGCAATAAGATCCGCAACAACACCGCAAATTATTCCAAAAATAAAAGGCCAATAGCCCATTCCGGTTATCCACAAAAATGCTCCGATCAAAACAGTAATGATAGTTATCATTCCAAACTTCTTTACCTTGGTATAAAAAAGCATCATTGTTATTCCGCCGATAAGAGGACACAACACCGCGAGCGACGGCATAAGAACAGGTATAAAACCAAGCATTGAGATTGCCGTCATGATCACGCAATAAATAGCGGCATATATTCCGATATTTATCAGATCCTTTCCCCCAAGCTTTCCGTTTGACTTCTTTGTGATTACTCCATCCATACTACTTGTACTCCTTTTGATATAATTGTTTTGGTTAGTTTTAGCTAACTAATAATTAAACTTACCTCGAGTGTCACTTCGACATTCTGATATATAATATCACCATTTGTTAGTTTTTGCTAACTTTTGAACAAAAAATTTTGGAGCAACACTTAATTAGATGTTGCTCCAAAATCTCAAAATAATCCCTTTTATAGTCTTACCCGTAGCTTTATTTATTCCAATACTTCTTTACTTCTCTGTAAAAATTTTCATGTGTTCCGGCAAGAATAACAACTACAAGTTCGTCATTAACATACTCTACAGTATATGCCACGCGATATTCCGTCCTGTTATATCTGAAACCATATGACAAAATTCCTTCAAGATCACCATGTTTTTCCTCTCCTACTGTAGGATCGGCTTTAATCTCATCAAATGCTTCCTTGAATAATTCCTTTAAATTCTTGTCTTTCAATTTCTTTATATACTTACCGGTAGCAGGAGAAATAATAATATTTGCCAATTACTTACTCCTCCTCACCAAATACATCATCATATGACATCGATTCCATTTCACCTTTAGCCATCTTATGAGCTTCATTTAGCATTTCCTTTATGGCAGGTCTGACTTTCGATTGTCTTGACTTAAATTCTTTTAAGAGATCCTTTCCCGAATACCCTTCATTTATTAATTCTTCAAGTATTTCTTCCGCAAATTCCCCGTTAGACTCCAAACGAGCAGGACGAATAACAAGTTCATTGTCTCTTATAATGCATTCTGCCTTGTCATCAAAACCAAGCTTTTCAAAAAATGCTCCCGGTATTGTTAATTGACGTTTGGAAGATATACTGATTATTTTCCTGTTCAATCCAGCAATCATCGGCTTTCCTCCTATATATAAACCAATTTCACATTTTCTTTGTTTCTTGGTTTCATTGTAATCAAATTTCTTTATTTTTTCAACTTCAGTATAGTATCTTTATACTTTTTTCATTTTCCCGCTTCACAAAATCAAAGGCCTATGCTATATAAAAAAAGCCATTTAGCGTTTAAACTAAATGACTTTTCTTATATTGATTCTTCAAGTATTTCTTCTGCAAATTCCCCGTTATTGTTCCTTACTGTACCATCGCCTTTCCTCTTTGATTATAACAAAGTCTGCATGATAGCCACAGCGTAATACACAATAAAAATGAAATTAGTATACCCTCCGCATATGACCATATGAAGTCCCTTGGGGAGTTTCCTTGATAATGGCTTTAAAAGAAAAAGAACTCCGGGAGATATCAGTGCCATCCACTGCGGGAACACTGTCTTTCCTAAAGCTATCAGAACTATCAAAATCAGAAGTCCCAAGCCTTCACCTGCATACAATATAAGTGCAAGCTTCTGAAAATACTTCATGGCTATATCTAAACCGTCTCGATGCTCATCTGCTCCAAGAAGTCCAAGATAAGCACAGTGACTGTGATATGCACCTCCTGCAATAATACCGAAACAACTTAGCAAAAATGCCGCAAACGCAGCATTATGAAATGCCTCATCCGTAATCAGTACAATGTGATAAAAGCCTATACAATAAAGAAACGCCGCTACAGGCCCTATCAAGCCGCCAAGCATAACACGCTTTGGAGGAAGCTCTTTCATAATATCAATAATAGGATTTATTGTTCCGTCTTGCACATAATCATCCTTATCAAAGTATAAGGTCATGTCTCCGCAGAACATAAGAAGCGCTCCTATAAGGCCTACTGTAATTACTGTTGTCATACCTGCTCCTTTTTATATTTATATTTTATGCAAAATACTTCTTCGCAAGCATCTGCAAATTTCCCTTATTCACATCAAGCATCTTCTCTGCATCCAGATCAAACATCCTTGTGCATGTGTGAGTGATAAACTCAAAGTCATGTGATACAAGAAAAATAATGGCTCCGCCGCCTGAAAGCTCTTTTATAAGTTCACTTACCCTTATCATAGAATCATAATCAAGTCCGCTTGTCGGTTCATCAAAATAAAGCACTTCACTGTTTTTTATAAGAGATGCGCCGATAGTAACACGCTGTTTTTGCCCTCCCGAAAGAGCTGCCGGATGTTTATCTTTATATTCTGAAAGTGCAAGCTTATCAAGCGTACCTGAAACAAGGTCACTGTCAACATCTGATATTCCAAGCGTAAGTTCCTCTTCCACACTTGTTGTAAAGAGCTGATAATCGGCATCCTGCATTACAAGATAAGATAACCTGCGCCTGTTTGCAGGTGAAAGCTTCTTTCCACCATAATACACCTTTCCGCCTTTCTCTTTTAATATTCCAGTTAGTACGGAAATCAATGTTGTCTTCCCCGCTCCGTTATGTCCGATAACACCTATAACATCTCCGGGAGACGCTTCAAATGAAATATTATCAAGTATCCTTTGCTTCTTTTCATATTCAAAAGAAAGATTTTCAACCTTAAGCTTATGTCCTCCAAGCCTCGATTTCACAGCCAATTTATCATCCTGCTTATTATCGATTTCTTTTTCGGGATAAACTGTTCTTAGTCCCTTATGAATCCTCAGCGTTTTATCAAGCTCACAAAACTCTTTTCCCGTGTATCTTGCAACTATACTGCCATTTTCTATATATATGACGCTATCAATAAGATCTCTTAAATAATAAAATCTGTGATCTGCGACAATTATCGTATATCCTGCACTTTTCAGCTTCTTCATTATTCCCGCAAGGCGCTTTGTAGCCTCATGATCGAGATTTGCAGAAGGTTCGTCAAATATGTATACTTTTGGCGCAAGTGCATATACAGAGCCAATTGCTATCTGCTGCTTCTCACCACTTGATAGCGCAAAAATACTTCGATTAAGATACTGTTCAAGCTCAAGATCGGTCACCGCTTTCTCAACTCTGCTTATTATCTCTTCGCGCTCATAACCCATATTCTCACAGCCAAAAGCAAGCTCCCTTGTCGTATCGGTCATAAAAAACTGAGAGCGCGGATCCTGAAACACCGTACCTACCTTTCCCGCAATCTCAG
Source organism: Butyrivibrio hungatei NK4A153 (assembly GCF_000424465.1). GTDB lineage: Bacteria > Bacillota > Clostridia > Lachnospirales > Lachnospiraceae > Butyrivibrio > Butyrivibrio hungatei_A. The sequence goes on from NZ_AUJY01000007.1 coordinate 26,470, forward strand.
AAGGAAGCATCTTGAGCAAAGATTTATCTCCGTATAAAAGATCTCCTTTTGTTTCCACGGGATAAAAATGTGGAATCAGTCCGTTTAACGAACGAAGTAAGGTTGACTTTCCGCAGCCACTTCTTCCCGTGAGCAAAAGAAACTCACCGTCTTTTATCTCCATATTTATATTCTTCAATGTATCTTCATTCATTCCTTCATAACAAAAGGAAAAATCTGCAAATCTAATCATCCCTGTCTCCATAATATGTATTGGCCTATCTCAGACCTGTCTGCCACAAAAAGAGCAATGACCAAGCAAAGCGTACATGCAAGAATAACATATTCTTTAGCACCAAATTTTATCTTAAGAAGTGCATGGCGCTTATTCTCTCTTTCCATTCCCCTTGTGGTACCTGAAGCCGCAAGTTCATCCGAAACCTTAAGGCATCTCATAAGTAGCGGTATCAGTATGTATTCGACGGTCGCAAACGGGTGAGTTAATACTTTTAACACCGTATCGCTCACCCCCCGTATCCTCATGGTATTCCTGATCATCCTATACTCTATTGCAAGAGTAGGTATATACCTAAACATAACAACAAAAGGAATGATCACCGTAAGCGGCATACCTGCTCTTTCGAACGACACCGTAAGTTCATCCATATACGTACTTTTTATCACCCATCTTCCCAAAGTAATGATGGGAATCATCTTAAGCACCGTAACTCCGAAGATACTTATCATAAGGCTGAGCACCGGAATCGTCAGATATCTGAGACACGTATTCAGATATGAGATGACCAGATAAGTTATTAACATCTTTATTCCCCAACCGGGATCACTGCCTGCCATTACAAATAACGTAACCGACAACATCAGCAGTAATACAGGTATATCTCCATTTATAAAAAAGCTGACACATCCGAGTATTATCAGCAATAAAAGCTTTAGTCTGGGATCAAGTCTCGCAGTTCCATGAAAAGATACCGCAAGTATTTTTTCTCTTATAGATTGATTCATAATAAATACTCCGTAAAAAGATATTCTTTATTTATGAGCAAAAAGGCTGAGCCCTTAAAGCATCAGCCTTTTTCAATATATCTTGGAAAATTACATTCTTTTTTGGAATTTTAATACTTATGCTGCCTGCACAAGTCCTGCCTTTACAAAGTGCTTTTTAAGCACCTTAAGTCCGATGAAGCCTCCGACAAGTCCTCCGATGAAGCCTGCAATAATAATAACTGTGAGCATAGGCCACTGTGTCATATTGATAAGGCCGTCAACATACTCCTGTGAAAGACCATTTCTGAGTGTTGTCTGCATGAATGCATCTCTCAGAATATTCATGGGTGCAATGGCCCCGAATGTGAAAATTCCGCTAAATACCGAATATGCAGCGATCATCTTTCCTGTTGTGATCTCTCTTTTTCCGATAATAAGGAAATCAGCTAATAAAGCTCCGACAATAAGACCTGTTCCTACAGTCCAGAATGCGCCTACAAGGAATGAAAGAAGTCCCTGTATAACTCCTGCAATTGAAAGTGCTCCAAACTTTGGCACCTTTGCCAAAAGAAGCATCATAACAATACCATTTACAACTGAAACAGCGGGCGGATAGAAAACGTTGGTAACAGGTCCCGCAAGACTCATAACAATACTGATAATCATGTAGATAATAAACATAAGTGCTGTAAGTGCTCCCGTAAGGATAAGATCCTTTCCGATAAGCTTAGTATTTTTCATACCCTAATTCCTCCCATGTGATGTGATTGCGGTTAGTCATTGCTAACCTTTAAAGATTATATATTTCAATTTTTGTGCAGTCAAGCGCTTTTACCGTCTTTGATAAATGTTAGCATTGACTCAGATATCTTCCCGCCTTTAAAACCAAAATCTGATAATTCTTTCATCAAAACGTCCATTTCAATAAACTGCCATTTCATCTTATCTTCATACCCAGATATTGCCTCATCTCCGTTAAATATGCTGTATTCCAAAGTCCACTGATATAAATCACTGCCGAGACACTCTTTATTTTTAATTGTTGTCTCATAACGGTTCTTACCTACATAATTAACAGAAAGCATCGTTCCTATCTGTGCATCTTTCATTTTGGGATTAAGTAGCCCTATAAACATAGGAGCATTCGGAACCAGGACCTCACTCAGTTTTCTCCATAATTGCCTGCGCTCCTCTTCATATAGATGACCTATAACTCCGTCACATATTACTCCCCCTATCCTTCCCTTATACTCAAAGTTCTGAATATCACTGGGAATAATCGTTATGCGATTTCGAATATCATCATAATGATGCAATGCCAATTTTGAAAGAAACGCCGTGCGCATCACAAGAGATGGCTCAACCGCCAATATCTCTGCATCTTTGATATTGGTTGCAACTTCTATCGCCACCTTACCTGTTCCCGCTCCGATATCAAGTATCGGATATTGTGCATTTGCAAAAAGTTTCGATATTTTACCTAAAACAATTTTCTTTGTTTTCCATGTCTCAAGTTCTGAGATATCATAGTATTCGCTAGATTTATCGTACATTACACAAACTCCTTATTTGTTAATAATGTTATCGTAAACTGCCTTTACATCTCCTACACTTTCGTACTGTACTAACTTTGCGTATCCAACTCTTTGGCATATATCAGACCACAGCCTTGATACAAATATCTGATACTGTCCATCCATTCGCTTTTTTGTTATATCCTGTGAAAACAATTCATCTAATGCTTTTATAACAGCACCCGTCCATATCCTGCTAAATGTCTGCGATACACTCGGCGCTTCCGTTCCCGACAAAACTATTCCGGACGGTATATTAAGTTCTGCATCCCCATTTTCAAACCGAAGCGTATTATTTGCATTTCTGGGAATCTTTGCAAAAGGAAGCCAGACAATCGGCCCGTTTGTGTTGACCAGTATAAGCTTTCCTGTCGTAAATGTTATTCCTATCTCATGATAAAGATGCATCGGATGATCGGGATCTGTGCTGTCGACATTGGTATTAACTGTGATCATGGTTGGAATTTCGCCGATTACCGCATTTACCGTCCTGTTGCCTGCTCCGGATAAAGCTGTCTCAACACCTTCCGAAGCATCTCCCAGTTTCCACTTTGAGATATCTCCCAGTGCGCATCCAAGCATATCTATACCATCGTATAATACATGAATGGCACAGTTTAAACTTGCATTTATAATTTTAGATTTTGTAGCCATATACCTTGCAAGTTTTATAAACTCCGATACCGCCTCAGTATAACGATAAAACGGATTAAGCATAAAAGGTGTTGTCTTGGACGATGCCTTAAGACAATCCAAAATTTCTTTTTCATGTGCAGGATGCTCCAGAAGAGTCGGTATATTTTTCTTCAAAAGTTCACATGCTATTGCAGATCCGTTCCCACCGCCTGCCGCATTCGGAACGATCACACACGCTCCGTCTACCTTGCCTATCGCATCATTCATATCTGTATAGCACGGAACTCCAAACATCTCAGCAAGTTCCCGTGTCCTGCTGCTTCCCGTTCCCAGAATACCTCCAAGCTCGTATTTATCCGATTTAGAAATCGCATTAATATATATTTTCCCAAATCCGGTTCCGCATATAAGTAATCTTTTTTTTTCCATATCTGTCATTAGTCCTTATATTTTATGCTAAAAGACATATATCCTTGCATTGTTTTTTTAATCTCATCAATAATAGGACGATTTTCCATAACATCACATAATGGATATATACCTTTTCTTTCTTTGCAGATATCCTCATTTTTCACCAGAACATCTGCACTTAAAGCCAAAACAGTTCCTGTAACGGTTCCCGGATCTGCAGCCTCAAAACAAAGTTCCACACTTTTTCCGGCATCATAAAAAGCTGTGGTAATAATACATTTTTCCTCACTATACTTAAGCTCCGTAAGTTGCTTTGAATCAGGCTGTCCCATCAGCATTATCTGTCTCAATGCATTGTCTACGACCGTAAAAGAATCAAGATTTTTTATCTCTTTATTTTTGCCAAGATAAATAAATTCCTCAGATAAATACGGAATAAAACTAAATCCGTCAAGAACAGCCGGCTTATATTCAGATGTTATCCTCTGTATCGGAGAAATCTCCCCTTTTCTTATACAAGCCATAGGAATTCCTGCTTTGCTGTCTTTGGCTTCCTCTGCAAAATCAATTGCTGCAGCCTTTGAAAATGTATATATTCCGCCCACACAAGTTTCAGCCCTGCCATTATCTGTCACAGCGCCATATTTATTTACAAACAATCTCCTGGAATATAAAGTCATCCAACCTGACAATCCCGGAAACACACCTGCTCCCACTACCGACAAACTGTCAAACGGCTCACTTTCTTCATACTCACGTATAAGATGCATACCACCGGGATCAAGATAAGGAATTCTTCTTTTTTCCGCCATTTCAAGCATTATATGACTATAATATACAGATGGGCCTACTCCGCCGATAACCGCATCCGCACCTTCAAAAAAGTCATCAATCCAAGCCTCGTTATCACAGCTTTTTTTAAGCTCTCCGGAAAAAATTTCTATCCTGCCGGCATCCTCATCGCTTAAACCACTTTCCTTATAACTTTTCATCACTTCTTCAGGCTTTTTTCGACATAACAACCGTACAATATATCCTCTTTTTATCAGTTCAAGTGAAGCCGCCTTTCCGACAGCCCCACTTGCTCCAAGTACACAGATCATCCCTTTCACGCGATATCCTCCGTCAAAACATCAAGTACCTCATCCTTATTGCACTCTGTAACTTCTCCAAGTATACAATCTTTCCAAAGTCCCGATATTTCTTCATCTTCACAGGCAAGAACGATATCTCCGAGATAAAAAGTATTCTCTTCAGGTTTTCCGGGATCAACAAGGACTATCCTATCAATTGAATTTCCCTGCGTAAGAAGCTCACTTGCAATCTCAATAATCTTATTTGCCCCATCACCTCCGGAAAGAATGAATGTATTATCTTCGTCTTTTGAGGCAATATTCTTTTTAATATTTCCGATGTCACATATATTGCATGATATTTTTTTCTCTTTTGCCCTTGTTTCAAGATTGTCGATAACATGTGCCATACCCTTATCAACAACCAGTCTGACTGAATAATCATCGGAAAGATCATCAGTATCATCAACAGGTATCTCATTCTCTTTTTCCGTAGCGACTGAAGTTTCAATATATTCAGCAATACTAGCTATTGTCGATTTGGCAAGCGCAACTCTAAGGATTTCATCAAATCTGATATTCTTTGCCTTAGGAATCTCTTTTACAATTCTTCCTGCTGCCTGAGACAGCAAAAGCGAATCGAAGCCTTCCTCAATAAGATTCTCATAAAAGCCAAGCGTTGTTTTTCCTGAAATCTGCTTAAGGATATCCGCAATTTCTTCAGCTGTTTTGATATCCGGAAGCTTAATTTCATCAGTCTCCTTACCGGTTGAAGCATCCACAGAATCCGTAGAGACTGTTTTTAAACTTTTCGCATATTCAATAAGAGACTTTCTGTCTATTTTTCCGTTATTTGTTACCGGAATGAAATCTATCCTTCTGATTATCGAAGGAACCATCGCATCCGTAACTCTTTTCTTTAGAAATTCTCTGTATTCTTTGTACTTTTCATCAGGTTTCTCGGTTTTTATTGCCACAAAAAGATCATGATCAAGAAGCGTATATACACTCTCCTTCTTCGGAAATTCACTTACAAGATCCAATCCGGCACCTGTAAGGATTCTTCTCCATTCCGAACGTTCAAGGAAACACTTGTGGCCCTCCGCTCTCATATCCGTATGCTCAGGCATCATAAATTCCTGCGATACATTTATCTCAAAATGCTCTCCCACCGGTTCAGTTATAAATAAGATTCCTCCATGTTTAAGGTGATTACTGAGTTTCTCAACAGTCGCCGGAATATTGACAGTGTTGTTAAGAACTCCCGCCGCAATGATCACATCAAATGTTCCGAGATTCTCATCATCTATCCTGTCCATATCAAGAATAGCCGTACCCATCTCAGGATATTTTTTCTTGCAATTTGTCAAAAAGAATTCCGAAAGATCTGTAAATAAGTAATCATACTTAATATTATTATTCCTAAGGTTCTCAACAACTTTGTCTGTGGTTGCCCCAATTCCGCCACCAACTTCCAATATAGATATAAATCTACCCGGCGTAGATGCGTATAAGCTTATCGATTCGGCAATGATCGGATTCAAGTAACTTGCAATTGCCGTGCTGCCATATAATTTCTCAGCAATTGCCGTATCTCCCTCAGGAAACAGGAACACAAGCGGATTAAGTTCCTTCTTAAACAAAGCCTGTATATTATCTGCATGATGTCTTATGTATTCACTGACTTCAACAGGCGCCATATTAAGCATTTCAGAAAACTTAAACTCTTCCCACAACTCTGTGTTTGCTTCTCTTTCAAATCTATAATTTCCGCCGATGGAAGTTATATAATTCTTTTCACATAAAATTCCAAGCCATTTTTCAAATATGAGATCATATTCTTCTATAACTCCCAGTGCTTTCTTTATCTGCTCTTTTGCATATGTCTTTTCTTTGGAAAAAGAAGCATCATCATCTTTTACAGCATCACAAAAGCCCTTATATACACTTTCACAAATAGCACATTCAAGGAGGCGGTTAAACTTGATGATTGTCTCTTCACAGACGCGATCTTTCGGAAGATTCACTTTTGCAAAAGTCTCATCTTTCACACTGTCTTCCACAACAAATGCAGCCAGTTTCTCTTTTCCCATATCCTTATAGTGAACAACACAGCTTTCCTTGACATTCGGAATCTCATTTAGTGCGCTCTCAATCTCGCCAAGCTCAATTCTGTGTCCGTTGACCTTAACCTGATTGTCGATTCTTCCAAGGAATTCTATGTCACCGTCACTTACAAATCTTCCCTTATCTCCTGTTCTGTATATGTATTTCCCTATACTCTCAAGATATACAAATTTCTTATCTGTAAGTTCTTTGGCATTCAGATATCCCATGGCAAGTGACAATCCACCGATAACAATCTCGCCCGTAACATAATCGGGACAAATTTCAAGATTGTTATCTATAACGCTCATCCACTGCCTGCTGAGAGCTTTTCCGTAAAGTATGGACGGACGTTCTTCCTCTACTCCTATCTTATGGAAAATAGACCATATTCCACCTTCTGTTGCTCCACCAAGACTGGTTATTCCGGCATTTGGCATAATTTTCCTCAAGTCATTCGGAAGTCCTGTTCTTATCCAGTCTCCTGACAACCAGATATTCCTTACACTTGAAAAACTCTCATTTCCATCGACGAAATTTAACAGCATCTCTGCCTGCGCCGGAACAGAATTCCAAAGAGTTATACCGTACTTTTTAACCAATTCTGCCCAATGAGAAGGATCCGATCTCTTTTCAGGATCGGTAAGCACTAACGTAGCTCCCAGGTCAAACGTTCCAAAAACATCCGAAACAGAAAGATCAAATGACAACTCGGCAATTCCAATCACTGTTTCATAAGATGTAAGGCCAAATCTTTCCCTCATATCAACCAAAGTGTTGTATGCCGCTTTATGGCTCATCATTACACCCTTAGGCTCACCTGTTGAACCGGAGGTAAAAATGATATATGCAAGTTCATTTAACTTATCCTTATTAAAAGAAAACTCTGCTACGTTGAACGACAGCGCTTCCTTGATATTATTATCATCAAATATAATATCCGGCCGTGCTGAATCAATTATCTTGTTAATTCTAATTTCCGGTTGCTTAGTGTCAATAGGAAGATATGCGAAGCCTGCCATGATTGAGCCAAGTGCCGCCGCAATCTGATCTGCCGATTTTTTCATCCTGATCGCAGCAATCCTGCTGTTTGCTTTCATAACATTTTGGCTTATATATGCGGCAATATTGTTTGCTTTGACTAACATATCCGCATAAGAATATTCTCCTTTGTAATCAATTACCGCTGTTTTATCAGGATTTTTAAGGGCATTATAAAGAAAACCGTCAACCAAAGATATCTTCATATTATCCTGTATTTCTTTAATTTCCGATAATTCCTTATAATCACAACTTGTTCTTACATTAAGTAAAAGCTGCCTATGCCAGTCGCCTTCACTTTTTGCAATATCTGTTAGGGTATTTACAAAAGCATCAAACATATCGTCTACAATTTTCTCTTTGATTGCCCCGTTTCTTATATCCCAACTGATCATAAGTCCTTTGTCAGGTTGTCCCATCTCAGAAACATCAACAACCTGGCAATCAAGCCATACCTGCGGAGTTCGGCTAAATCCACCCTCAATAGTTCCGTTCATTGAAGATGCTTTTAAAACCCCCGTAAATACATACGGCATAAAGCCCGCATCGCGTCCTCGTTTCTTTGACAGTTCTCTTAGTACCTCAATACCTGAAAAGCTCTTATGTTCAAGATCTGAATACAATTGCCCCATTATAGCTTTGACGTTTTCAATAAAAGGCTTATTTTCTGTCAGATCAATTTCAAGCAGATTTACATTCGTGAAATCTCCCACCATTCCTGAAAGTGCTTCATCCTCAGAGCGGTTCTGAATAGGAAGATTTAATGTAAACTTCTTTTCATCACTCCATTTGGCACATACATAAGCATATAAAGTCACCAGAACCGCAGAAGGTGTCACCTTATTATCGGCTGAAAATCTTTGTATATTGCCCCATACAAAATCCGAAATATAACTTTGCTTTCTGCTAAACTGTTCTTCACAATCTTCCTTTGCCTTAGCCCTTCCGTCCCGTGGAAGCTGCGGCGCACAGGGAATTGCCTCTATCCTGTTCATCCAATATCTTCTGTCTCTGATTCCTCTTATACTGTTCCTTATCGCATCATTATATCTTGCAACAGAAGAATATCCGATTCTGACAGGCTCAAGCTCCTCATGGCATATCAGCCTGTCCAGTTCGTTTATAAGAATCTGCATACTTGCAAAATCAACTATGATAAGATCTACGGAAAGATGGAAATAATTGCCATCAGGCCGCTTGGTTATCAATGTCTTAAAAAGCGGTAGTTTGTCGGTATCATATCTGAGATTTGCAAATTCTTTTCTTATATCTCTGAGTTTTTGGTTTCTTTCTTCATCCAATAAGTTTGATACATCAACAACAGCCGTCTCAAAAGTAATCTCAGAAAAATCAACTGTTTCGATGCCTGTAGCAAGCACCTTGCTTCTTAACATCTCATGTCTTTCAACAAGTTTTTTCCATGCATCTACTATTTCCGGCACCGATTGATCGTGATAATTAACTTCTATATATCCTTGGCATCCGACATCCCCCCAATCAACCGCACCGGTTCTACCTGCAAGATATGCTGCCTGCACGCTTGTAAGCGGTATTGTTCCACTTGTCAAACTATCAATATTTATAGATGATTCTTTTTTTAGAATATCAATTATCTCTTGCTTCTTTTCTGAAATTTCTGCTCTAAGATCATCAGATAAACTTCCGGAATTAAGTTTGTACTTCAATTTTTCATTATCTAAATATAAGCAAATCCCTTGTTCTTCCAAATCCACAATAAACTCTTTAATATTGTGCGATTCATTGATGTTCATTATATTTCTCCTTCTTCTCCGTCTGCGCCGTCAATAAGTTGCATTGCTATGTCAGCCAGATCTCTGACTGTAGGATTTTCAAATACCGTGTTAAAAGAAATCGTCACATTATATTCAGTTCTCATACGTTCGATAAATTTCGCTATAGTTAGGCTGTCGGCTCCGAGTTTGAACACATCCTCATCAAGATTATCAATTGTTCTTCCCGTAAGTTTTTCCAATTCCCTGACTACCACATTTTTATCATCATCAGAATCATCTTTTGTTTTGACGATCAAAAGATATTTTTCTTCCAAAGCTCTTCTGTCAATCTTACCGTTCTGATTAAGAGGCAAGCTGTCCGTATATATATATTTACTTGGCATACTGTATTCGGGAAGGCAATCTTTGAGATAATCCGCAAGCTTTGCTTCTTCACACTCTTTTCCGGTGCAAAAAACAATGATTTCTTTATGGAATTTATCTCCCGAAGCAATTGCCGTTGCAGCAGCAACGCCTTCAATAGATTCAACTTTGTTTTCTATTTCACCAAGCTCTATTCTGTGCCCGCGAAGCTTTATCTGATTGTCCAATCTTCCAAGAAATTCTATGTTCCCATCAGGAAAATATTGCCCCAGATCACCTGTCTTGTACCACCTCTTATGACAATCGTCATATACAAACTTGTCATTTGTCTTTTGCTCATCGTTTATATAACCATTCGCAAGACTCCGGCCACCAATCCATAATTCGCCGCTCTTACCGGGTTCTTCTATGACTTTTCCGTCGCTGACTATACAAAATTCCTGATTAGGAAGTGCCTTTCCGTAAGGTATTGATACCCATTCATCTTTTACTTCATCAACCACAAAGTAATTTGACCAGATTCCCACTTCCGTAGCTCCTCCGAGAGAAACAAACTTGCTGCCTGCTTTCGAAAAACCATTCCACTTATCAAAAAGCCCCATGGGAATCCAGTCTCCCGAAAGAAATGCCAGTCTAAGTGACGAAAGATTATCTTTATCATTTGCTACCGCCGACAGCATTTCCATCAAAGCAGGAGCACTGTTCCATATAGTTACGCCATTTTCTTTGATTGCTTTATACCATGCCCCCGGATTTCTGTAATCCTCATCTCTTATCAGTACAACCGTTCCTCCGACCGACAAAATTGCATAGAAATCAAATACAGACAGATCAAAGTCTGAAGAAGAAACATTTAAGATACTGTCATTATTATCAATATCAAAAAGCTCTGTAACTTCATTTATGGTATTCATTGCTGCTTTATGAGACATTTCAACGCCCTTTGGAATTCCCGTAGATCCCGATGTATAGATTACATAGGCGGAATTGTTCTCATCCGTAACAATATCCTCATCATTAAACTGTATTTCATTTTCCGCTTCGCTCAGATCTTTGGATTCAATTAAAAAATCAGCTTTTGAATCCTCTATTATCTGTTGTTTTCTGTTCAATGGTTGATGGATTGAAACAGGAATATAAACAGCTCCAATACTCATGATTGCAATATAGGTTGCCAATTGCTGAGGTCCTCTTTCGATAACCACAACAACCTTATCTTTATTACTTATTCCTTTTTTCCGTAAATTAGCTGCAGTCCTCCTGACCATATCAGAAAAATCTTTATATGTGATACGTTCATCTTCATAAACTACAGCAATACTTTCAGGATTTTTTTTACTGTTTTCAAAAAAACCTTCATGTAATGTCTTATATCTACTAAGCTGCATCTTCATCATCCTTTATCTTATTTTGGTCTTTAACCAGTTCGATATCTCATTAAGTGCTTCCGGTTCAATTACGCCACCTTCGTCCTTAAGCGGTGAATCAACTCTCTCAAGACTGTGTCCGAGACCGCTGAATATCTTAATATCCGCGTGATCTCTACAACTCATTGCAATTCTCACACTTCCCTCAGGTGAGATCCATCCATCGTTTAGTCCATGCAAGATAAGCACCGGCACATCTATTGTCTTAATTTTTTCCAGTACTCCGTTCCACGTTTCTTTTGGTGCATTCTCCGCAAACCTTGCAAGGGATGTGGGATCTTTTACTATCTCGTCCGCAAGTTCAATCCACTTATCAATAGCAAACATTCCCTTATTCTCAGGATCCAGTTCCTTCTTAAACTGCACCTTTCCATCGCCAAGCATATCCAATACCAGAACATAAATGCTCAGCGTAAGAGAAGTTCCGTTAGGCATGCAGCCTGCAAAATCTGCCAATGTAAGTACTCCGTCATTATCAGTATCAAGTTCACGGAATTTTTCTACAGTAAGTTCTTTTAAGATATAGTCAAAATATGATCCCCAGCCATCGGCAAGACCTGCATGCAGAATAAAACCACCGGCTTTTACCTCATCCATCACTTCTGCAACAACTCTAACTCCCTCGCTCCATCCATATAAAAGAATCTCTTTTACCTCATCCATCTTGGAAACTGCATTTACAACTTCTCTTGCATCAGAGATGATCGTATCGATATCCGCCATCTCTCGCTTGTCATAGCGAAATACTGCATATCCCGCATCCGTCATTGTCTGCGCAATCTCATCAAAGTTATGTGAAACAACCTGTCCGTTTACAACTATTGAAGAATGCCTGTCTGAATTTCCCGATCCGTGGATAAGAATAAACGTCTTCCATTTATCGCCTGTAACAGGCATATCAAGTTCTCCCTTTAATACCTCTCCGTTAGCTAACTTCACTTCTACTTCTTTTACTGTCATGTTCATTTTGCATTAACCTCCAAGTCTAAAATTTTCCGTCAGATAAAACTTCTGATGTTTTCTACATATCTTTCGAAAACATCATTTATATATTTTTTTTCAAAAAGATCCCTGACATAATCCCAGGAAATCTTCAGAAAACCAAGATCGTCTCTCACATGATGATCAATCATCACCTGTGGAGTTTGACTTAATGAATAGGTCTCGGTAAAACCAAAACTTTCTCCGGTAACTTCTCCGCCCAGCATGCAGGTATATACAACAGGCATAACCGCTTTCCCAACTGCTCCGTCCGCGATCATTCCAAGTATTTTTGTCCCTTCAAAATCGCGATATCTAAGCAGATTCCAGAATTGCTTTTGAATTGCTTTCATCGAATCTTCAAGCTTCTCATTTTTTTCTTCATATCTGATAACGGCGTTATTGGTAAACTCTCCCAAGATTTCGTTTACCTTGTTTCCCCATTCTTTCTTTGTTTTTCTGTTAAACAAGGTCACATTTACAGCAATATCCTTATTTTTACTATAATCGGAAAGAGTTTTCATAAATAAAGTACAGATAACAGATGCCGGCGTTACTGCTATCTTTTTACATTTTTCGTAAAGCCTTTTCGTTTCTTCTTTCGAAAAAGAATGCTCTACTCTGTCAAATATCATTTCAGATATTTCACCAAACTTCTTTTTCGTCTGAAGTTTCGGAAACAAAGGCATCGTTTTTGTCTGTTCTTCCCAATACCCTAATGCCTTCTCATCTTCGGGATAATCACGCATTTCCTTCATGTATCCCTTAAATGTAAGCTCAGGAAATGTAATTTCTTTTCCTTCATAAATACGAAAGAGCTTCTCAACCATTAGCTTTGCACTCCACGCATCCAGGATCATGCAGTCAAAACTGATGTGTAAAACATCATTTCCGGCTCCGCTCTCATCCTTACCTACCGCAAAGTGAAACATAGGCCATGAACCTATCTCATAATCTTTATGCTGCCATGCCTCCCTGACTTTCATCCGTGAAGTCACATCATCATGCCCGTTCAAGGAATCCGTTTTATATCGCTCAACATGATACTTGCTGCAATTTCGAAAAAAGACCATATGCCCTTCCTTCTTTACAACCATCCTCAAAGCATCCGACTCTTTTATAAGTTCATTTACTCCCGCTTCCAATTTATCGATATCAATATTCTTCATCTCATATTCGATGTAATAATGTGAACTTATACCTCCAAGCTCACAGCTCTTTTCCTTACCCAATAGATATGCATATTGTATCGATGTAAGCGGCACGGTATCATTCATGATTTTTTCAAAAAAACCAATTATCCCGGGCTTGTTTTCTTTTATTGTTTCAAGGTGCTCAGGGGGAAGAGCACCTTTTTCACACTTATACTTAATCTTTCCCCCTTCAACATGAATATTGATTCCTTCTTTATTTAGAGCCTGAATATAATTGTTTATTTCATCGTCGTACTTAAGCAATCCGGCCACCTCTTTCTTCAAGGAGACGATCAATATCATTTATCGTAGGATTTTCAAACAGATCGCCAACTTCAATGTCCACATCTGCTCTTTCATCCATCAGATTTACGATCTTGATTGCTTGAAGTGAGCTTCCTCCCAGTTCAAAGAAATTATCTTCAGGTCTTACTTTTGTCCCGAGAACCGATTCCCAGATATTAACGAGCTTATGCTTTTGTTCGGTCATACTCTCTTCTTTTTCTTCTATAGATGTGTTATCTTCTGGACCCTGATTTCTTTCTTTTATAATCTCTTCATAATAGCTTCTGTCGACCTTTCCGTTTCCTGTAAGCTTGAATCCATCAGCTTTTATATAAACATTTGGAATCATATATGCAGGAAGGAAATCTCTGAGCTCTTTCTTAATTTCTTCATCCGCAAGATCCGGGCTCTCATCGTCAGATAACATGACTGCTCCAAGGATGGGACAGTTATTGTCCACACACAAAACAGCAATGACATCTCTAAATCCTTGTATCTTTCTGAGCGCATCTTCAACTTCCCCAAGCTCAACTCTGTAACCGTTTATCTTGACCTGATCGTCCATTCTTCCTAGGAACTCAATGTTTCCGTCTTTAAAATAACGTCCCATATCACCGGTGCTATATAGCCTTTCGCCTTTTACAGGATGAATAAAGAACTTTTCATTTGTCTTTTCTTCATCATTAAGGTAGCATTCCGCCAAACCGGTTCCGGCAATATAAAGTCCTCCCGGAACAAGATCCGGACAATCTTCAAGATTGGAATCTAATACGTAAAACTTCTGATTGGAAAGAGGCTTTCCGTAAGGTACGCTCTTTGACTCTTTATCAAAATCATCCGGAATCACATAGTCATTTGACCATATTGATGCCTCTGTTGCGCCTCCCAGGCTTACCAGTTTCACGCCACTGTATATTGCCCTGATTCTTTCAGGAAGAGTAACGGGAATCCAGTCTCCGCTCATCATTACAAGTTTAAGTCCGTTATGATCGGCACGTATATTTTCTGCTTTTTTGTTAAAAGACATATATTCAACAAGCATCTCCATAAACGCCGGAACACTGTTCCAAACGGTTATCTTCTCTTCGTTTATGCGCTTCACCCAGTATGAAGGTTCTTTTAACTTTTTATGATTTGGGATAACGAGTCTTCCACCGACTCCCAAAATTCCAAAAACATCAAATACAGAAAGATCAAAGTGCAGATTTGATATCGCAAAAGCACAGTCATCCGACGTAATTCCATATCTTTCTACGACATCCTTTATCGTATTAACCGCTCCCCTGTGTGATATGACCACGCCCTTCGGTGTTCCCGTCGTGCCTGAGGTATAAATGACATACGCCCTGTCATCCGGAGTGTTTATACTTTTTGCTAAATAAACCGGCACCATAGGTGCATTTTTCTCATCGATCAGAATGACTTTGAAATCTTCAGTCCATTGCTTTTCTTTACTTATGCAAGTATTTGTAACAATGAAACGTGAATTACTGTCATTTAATATTCTCTGCAATCTGCTGTCCGGATTACTTACATCAAGAGGAAGATACACTCCTCCTGCAAAAAGAATTCCAAACACCGCAGCAATCTGCTCCCATCCCTTTTCAAAAAGAACAGCAACAATATCACTTTTTTGCAAACCTGCAGCTTTAAGCTTTTCCGCAACCATTACCGCTTCACTGTATAATTCACAGTAAGCCATATTCATACCATCTGTAACTATGGCTACTTTATCCGGATCCTTTATACACCTTTTAATAAACATTCCATCAAGCGTATCCGTATCTATATCTTTTAACGTCTGATTGGCTTGTTTTCTAACATCGGAAATAGGCGCATTTATTACAGTGTTTTCAGATATACCTATGCTTCCTGTTCCGATATTTCTTAAAAGTCCGACATATGTATCAAACATCTGATTGATCATGTCTTTATCAAAAAGCTCTTCTACATAATCCCAGAACAGACAAAGTTCTCCGTCCATTTCAACCACCTGATGATCAAGCCAAACCTGCGGTGTCTGAGAAATATTGTAAGTAAGCTTTCCAAGCCACTTTCCATCATTCCACTCTTCAACGCCAAGTCCGCTTGTAAAGACAATCGGCATTACAGATGCTCTTGAATTACTGTTCTTCTTTTTTAACTCTCGTTCAAATTCAACCGCACTGTACAGCGAGTGTTCCATATCTTTGGCAAGTTGTTTTTGTACGCCGAGACAGCGCTCAGAAAAAGCTGTATTTTTTAAATTCCTTATTTCCAATAAAGTGAGCGTTGTAAAATCACCGACAATCTTTCCTACATCGGGATTGATCATCTTCCTGTTGAACTGCGTGAGATTGATCGTAATATCATCGTTTGAACTCCAAAGTCTTAACACCTCCGCATAAGCACTTATAAGTAAAACCGACGGAGTAACCTTTATCTTCTTGGCATACTTCTTAAGTCCTCTCCACTCTTCTTTTGAGAGCCTCGAGTTTCTTCTGCTGAATTTTTGTTCTTTGACTTCGCTTTCTTTTTTGATCAAAGGCAGCTGCGGCGCCGCTGAAAAATCTTCAAGTCTTTCAATCCAATATTTCTCATCTTCAAAATACTTATCTGTCTGCTTCTGTCTCTCAATCTCAAGAACATAATCTCTGAATGAGAAATCGATTCTTTCTTCAGCAAGCGTACCTCTGTAAGCTTCAGCCCATTCATTCAAAATATGGAACATGCTCCAACCGTCAAAAATAATATTGTCAAAGCTTACGTGTATAACCGAACTTTCATCGCTTTTTTTCGTGATCTGCACATCAAACAGCGGCCATTTTTCAACATCGATCACCTGATGTGACATAGCTTTTCTTTTTTCTTCAAGTGCTGCATCCTGCTCATTTTTTGCAAAAGAACTGATATCATATATCTTTATTTCATAATCCGAAACCTCAGACTCTGAAAGAATTCTCTGCATTCCATCGGAACTGATAACCACTCGCATCATTGCATGCTTTTTGATAAGCTCATTAAATGAATTCTGAACTTTATCAAAAGAAAGCTTCTCCGCTTCCAATTCAAAATAGCAATGTGTTGCAACTCCTCCCAGATCATACAGACCGTTTCTTCCGATCCAATATGCATATTGAACATCTGTAAGAGGAAACGGCTCGTTCATATTCTCAGGATCTGCCGGCACTTCCCGTAAATCTTTTGAAGATTCATAAGTGCCAAGTGATTCCAGTTCTGCAGCGAGTTCTTTAACTGTAGGCTTTTCAAAAATCTTAGCGATTGATATTTTCTTTTCGAATGCATTACCAATTTCAGTAACAAGCCTTGTCGCAACAAGCGAATCTCCGCCAAGCGCAAAGTAATTGTCTTCTATTCCGATATTTTCGTTATCAAATATCTTTTTCCAAATATCCAATAATTTCTTTTCGCTTGAAGTTTCTGCCTCTCTTCCCTTGACCGTCACTTTTGAAATATCAACCAATGCCCTCAGGGCTTTCCTGTCAAGTTTTCCGTTTCGTGAAGTCGGTAATTTATTAAGGAACTTATACACCTTTGGTACCATGTACTCAGGAAGTTTCTCTGAAAGACTATTTCCTATCTTTTCCGATGTATATATTGTCTTGGTGTCCTTATATCTTGCCCATACAACCGCTCTTTTATATATGTCCTTAAATACGATTCTGTCGGAAAACTCAGAGTCAGAAAAAATTTCATTAAGCATATCGCCATCAAACAATCCTCTGTTTTTCCTTTTTCGCATATCGGTTATATTGTTATAACCGTGTTCCAAAACTGCTGCCGTTATCTCCTGAACCGGACTTTCTTCGGTAAGCTCCTGAACATAAACAGCAGCTGACGGCGCCATAAGATACTTAAGACTCCTTATTACACGCTTAACATCCCTGCATCTGTGAAGCGAATTATATGCAATAACAATGTCATACTTAGCAATATCTATTGCTGTTCCAGTTACATCCTTCTCAAAATCAGCAACTATATATTCAGTATTCCTATCCGATACTCCTTCCCTTGCCATATCAACAAAGTATTTTGAATTATCAGTATAGTAATACTGCGCCTCTACTCCATTTAAAGCTTCTCTTATCCTTTTGCTTACAACGAAATCTCTGGTCGCCACTTCAAGAATCTTTAACGGCTTTTCACTTTTTATTTCACTTAAAGTCTCACAAAGATTATCCAAAAGCTCCGTTTCACCGGGAATCATTTTAATAAAACTGTTGGGTGTAAGTTCTTGTTGATCATCATAAAAAATCTGCAGTTCATTGGATTTTCCAACAAGAATATCCGGCAATGCTTTTTGGATAACTTTTATTTTAGGGAACAATTCTGTCTCATATTGTTTTTCTTCAATATCAGACTCTGTATCTTCCTTTTTATCCAGATAACAAGTCCATCTGCGCATAAGTGGTCTCCACTTATCGCAAGGTTCAGGCACTCTTCCAAGGATATCGGTGATAACACCTGTAACCGCAACATCAGACATTTCCGTAAATTTATCGAGTTTACATGTAATGTCTTCATCTTCCTTAATATTTACAAAAGATATTTTTTCCCAGATATCTTTTTTCTCAGGTTCTTCAGATACAGTGACTGCAATATCCGAACCGTCCTCCGGACGGCCTTCCACAAAAGCAACAAGATACTTATCTCCGTTTTTTTCACCCACAGCATCAACAACTGCATTTTCTACGCCTCTGACATCCTTAAGCGCTTTTTCAATCTCGCCTATCTCAATTCGATGTCCTCTTACCTTAACCTGATTATCCTTACGACCGAGAAACTCAATTGTTCCGTCTTTCCAGAATCTTCCCGTATCTCCTGTCCTATACCATCGGCCAAGTTCATCTGTCACAAACTTTCTATTTGTAAGTTCACTGTCACCTTTATATCCTTTGGCAACACCATGACCTCCTATCCACAATTCGCCTTCACACCAATAAGGGCAATCGTTTCCGTTTGCATCAACTACCCTGTAAGCCTGTCCCGGTAGCGCCCTTCCATATGGAATTGATTTCCACTCCAAAGGAATTGGCAATGTGACATCTATAAAGTTGGACCAGATACTGGCTTCCGTGGCACCGCCCATCGCAACAAACTTGCAGTTATCTGTATGATCGGATACCTTCTGAGGAAGGTCCAATCCTATCCAATCTCCGGACAGCATAACAACTCTGAGCGGAAGTTTTTCATCCTGCGCACTGATAAGAAGCATTTCCAAAAGAATCGGTACTGAATTCCATACAGTTACATTGTATTTTTTTACAAGTTTCAACCAATAATCTGCATCCCTCTTTTTTTCATCAGGAATTAGAACCAGCTTTCCGCCGGCTCCAAGTATTCCGAACACATCATAAACAGAGAGGTCAAAATCCATGGAGGAAATCGCAAGCGAAGTATCATCTGCGCCAATACCGTATCTTCCATTGATCTCATGTATCGTGTTCCATGCTCCGCTGTGCTTTATCTCCACACCCTTAGGAAGTCCTGTCGTTCCGGATGTCATGATAATATATGCAGAATCTTCCGGAGAAATTTTTGGAAGCATTTTCTCATTTTCAATCGTGCTTACATCTGCATTTCTCTCGAGGTCAGACAAATACAGTATCTCCACATCGTCTTGCCACGTTACTTGTTTTACATCCCTGTTTGTAATGGCATATTTTATTCCTGTCTTTTCATGAATGAGTTTTCTTCTCTCAACAGGTTGCTCTATGCTAACAGGCACATAAAAATTTCCGGACATTATGATGGCGTATGCAGCCACAATCTGCTCAAAACCTCTGTTAAGCGTAATCGCAACAGGGCTCTTTGAAATATTCATTTTGGCTATACTGCATGCAACTGCAACTATTTTCTTATAGAGCTGATCGTACGTAAGGATGATTCCTCTTTCAGCGTCAACAATTGCCACTGCATCGGGAGTTTCTTTGCATCTCTTTAAAAAAGCGCTGTGTATACATTCCTCGCCTTCAAGTTTTCCTACATCAGCCTGTTTTTTTACAAATTCGATATATTCTTTGGATGCAGTATCTATGTATTCATTCCAATCTCTATCAACAAGCTCTCTTATAAGATTTCCAAACGATGAAAACATCTCATCGATCATTCCTTCCGGGAACAGCTCATCGACTGTATCCCACGTCAGCATAAGGCCGTTTTTATTCTCATAAGATTGAAAATCTATCCACACCTGCGGAGTTTGCGAGATCATATATGTGAACTCACCAAGCTTCTCAGTAAAATCATCATCCACAAGCGGATTTCCCAGATTGCATGCAAACACGACAGGTGCAACATTCAGCTGCTCTCCATAATATGCCGCAATATCTCTTTGAAGCTGAACGCCCGAATATCTGCTGTGACGAATATCTTTGTGTAACTGCTTACTTATACTATCTACAAGATTTATAAAGCTCTCTTTTCCGGTACAATCTACCTCTAAAAGGAGAAGTGTCGTGAAATCTGCAATAACATCTTCTATTCCGTCATATTCAGTCTGCCTGTTAAACAAAGGAACATTTATTAAGAACTTTTTATTTGTACTGTACCTCTCAAGAACCTTAGCGTAAGCAGCCATGAAAACAATCGCAGGCGTAGTTTTGCTTGCTGCGGCTTTTTCCCTTATGATCTTCCATTCCTTATTGGTTACATTGAATATTCTTCTCTTAAATTTAGTCTCACTTATCTCATCAGGTCTCTTCTTAAGCGGAAGAGACGGTCCTAAAGGAAGGTCCTTTAGTCTGCTTGTCCAATACTCTTTTGCTTCCGTGTAAGCTTTTTGATCAAATTCGTTCTGCTGCCTGATATAATCGGCAAAATTCCAGTCTCGTGAAGTTTTCGGAAGTTTTTTTCCACTGTATGCTTTTTCAAGATCACGCAAAACTACCTGCAAACTCTGTACATCGGCTATTAAAAGATCGATATCAAAATGAATTCTGCTTTGTCCTTTTGGTAGAAGTGTAACTGTTATTCCTGCAACCTGCCCGCTGAAAACATCTAATTTTCTGTGTGACAGTCTCTCTCTGATTCTTGATAATTCTTCGGTTGCATCACTTTCTGTCATGTTTGTGAGGTCGCATACGGTAATATCATCACTGTATGCCTTTGCCATCACTTCCTGAGTTCCGTCTTCATTAAACTTCGCTCTTAGCATTGGATGATGCGCCTGAACTTTATTCCACGCCTTTTTTAATTTATCGACATCCATCTTTTCTTCCCTGTCAAATTCCAGATATGCATGGCACCCTATTCCGCCAAGCGCCTGATCGTCGCTTCTTCCGATCAGATACGCATACTGCACATCCGTCAAAGGGAATTTCTCCCCGATTTTTATATCTGAAACTTTTTTACCTTCCGATACCGCTTCTGTTTTATTCTTACCGGATCCGCCCTTTTCAATTAATTTATTCCACGCAGCCAATGTCGGTTCTTCCATCATTTCTCCCGACGGAACTTTTATTCCGCTTTTTCGCAACATACTGGCAATTCTGATAATCTTTAAAGAGTTCATTCCTCTTTCTATCAGATTTTCGTCATCTGATAGATTTTGAACATCACCAATACCGAGCATCTTGCATACTTGAGTCTTTAATTGTAAGTCGTTCATCTTATGTCCTTTCTCTTGTTATTCAAATACATTTTGAGCCAGTTTAACCAATTGCTTTTTATCAATCTTCCCAACGCTTGTAAGCGGCCACACATCTATATTTTCAACCTGATCGGGGATTTTATATCCCGCCAAGCCTTTATTTTTCAGAAAATGATATATTTCCTCCCTCTCAAACTCTTCTCCGTCTTCAGAAAGAATGAATGAACAGCTCCTAAATCCGAGTTCTTCATCAGGCACGCCTACGACAACCGCTTCTTTGATTCTTTCGTTTTGACATAAAAGAGCTTCAACCTCAGATGGCGTAATCTTTTCACCTGCGCGGTTTATCTGTTCTTTTATTCTTCCGCCCATGCGTATATTGCCTTCTTCTGTCCACATTGCACGGTCACCGGTCCTATAAAATCCATCCTCGGTAAAACTTATCCTGTTTACTTCATCCGCATTGAAATATCCGGGTATAGTATACGGGCCTCTTGAAAGAAGTTCTCCGAATTCTCCTCTCGGAACTTCCTTAAGATCGGAATCTACAATTTTTACTTCATCGGCTTCTGAAATAGGCTTACCCTGACAATTCACCACGACCTCGTCATCATCTGACAGATCGGTAAAACAAAGCAGTCCCTCCGCCGTTCCAAAGACCTGCATCAGTTTGCAGTCACTCCAGCTATCAATTACTTTTTGCGCAAGGCTTTCTTCAAGCATCGCGCCTCCAACCTGCAATATCTCAAGGCTTGAAATGTCAATGTCTTCATCCCATTCACTCATTTCAAGACATAGATTTAACATAGCCGGTACAAGTGCCGTTATAGTAACCTTCTCTTCCGAAATCAGGTTAAGAATCTCATCAGGAGTAGTGTTCGAAGCAAGAACAACTTTTCCTCCAACATCCAATATTCCAATTATTCCCGGGCAACAAAGAGGAAAATTATGAGCAATGGGAAGAGCCGCGAGATAAACGCTGTTACTGTCAGCCCTACATTTTAGTGCCGACATTCTTCCGTTATACAGATAATCTGTATGAGTTCTCGGAATGAGTTTTGGTACTCCAGTAGTTCCCCCGGACAAAAGAAGTACTCCTGTATCGTATCCGTCTGATTTTGTAAAAAAGTCTTCACTTCCGTTTCCAGAATCCATAACTTCTCTGCCTGAAATTATGATATCTTTTATCAGATAATCGCCGCCTCTCTCACCATCAACTATCAAAAATTCAAGGCTGCTGCTTTCCTCTTTTATCCTTTTTGCCATCGGCAGGTAATCAAATCCCATATACTTCTCCGCAACAATATAAGCTTTGGGTGAAGCAACTTTGATTATTCCTTCTATTTCCGTTTCCCTATATGCAGGCAGTGCTAAAATGGGAATTGCTCCTATTCTGATAACGGCAAACAGAGTTATCACAAAGCTAAGCCTGTTTGGTATCTGAACAATCACCTTATCTTTTGGAGCAATTCCCAGTTTATATAAACCATATGCAATTTCATCTATTTCACGATCCAGTTCTCTGTAGGTGACCTCTCTTTGCGAATCTACAATCGCTATTCGATCACTGTACTTATTCGTAATATTTCTCACCCAGTCACTGAGTGAGATTCTCTCCCATCCATTCAAACCTTCATATTTTGTCATATCCTTTATATATCTCATCTAGCATCCATCCTCTTCTATATACACTTAAGTATTTTTTCTCTTACAAAACCTGTTACCTCGGCTTCGCTTTGCTTAATAAAAAAGTGTCCGCCGTCAAAAACTTTATAAGCAAATTTTTCTCTGGTAAAATCACCCCAACGTGATATATCTTTCTCGTTTGCTTCTGAATCTTCCTTTCCTCCAAGAGCAATTATTGGGCAATTCAATATAGTGACACCCGGAGAATAGTATTTTTCATCAAGCTCAAAATCCGCTCTGAGCATTGGTAAAAAGAAATTCATAATATCTCTGTTCTCCGTAATTTCTTTGGGCATTCCGTTGAACCTCTTTATGGCATCCAAAAATGCTTCATCGGAAAGTTGATATACAGGATTAGGTTCCGGTACATTGGGAACTCTGCTTCCCGATACAATCAAAAGTTCCGCTCCGCAACCTTCGTCTTCAAGCTTCTTTGCAACTTCGTACGCTATCTTTCCTCCCATGCTATGCCCGAACAAAACTAGTCGTTTGTTTAATTTTTTTAACTCTTCCATGATATCGCAAACCAGCATTTCCATATTTCTGTAAGGCTTCTCCATTATCCGGTCTTCTCGTCCCGGAAGCTGGATTGCACAGACGTCGATCAGATCGCTAAGCCTTTTTACCCAATTGTTATATGCTGATGCCGCTCCACCCGCAAAAGGAAAACATACCAAAACATATTCTTTTGTAAAACCACTCGGGCATCTAATAAATGTCTTACTATTATGCATAATCCCTCCATCAGTTTTCTGAAAAACAGTTTTGAATCTTGATTAAATTAAAAATGGAATAAATATTGATATTAAGATTAAATCAGATTTTCTTTTCATTTTGATTTTCAAGCCTCGTAATTATGTCGTATCGTTAGTTATGGCTAACAGAATAGCACTCATATTTTTCTGTGTCAAATCACGTTTATGCTTTTCTCAAAACAAATTTATTTGGTGCAATCACACAAAAAACCCGTGTTGTAAAACGATTCGTCATACAACACGGGCATTCGTAAATGCGATTTTTTCTTAATAAGATTCAACCAAGCCCTACATCAAGAGCCATCATCAAAATGAATCCTGCCGCGAAACAGAGTGTCCCAATATTTGAGTGCTCTCCTTCCGACATCTCAGGAATAAGTTCTTCCACTACAACGTAGATCATCGCTCCCGCCGCAAAACTGAGAAGATACGGCATCAATGGAATCAATACTCCCGAAGCCACCAATACAAGAACAGCTCCAATCGGCTCAACTATTCCCGATAATACACCATACAAAAAAGTCCTTCCCTTTGGCACTCCCTCACCAAGAAGCGGCATTGAAACTATCGCTCCCTCAGGAAAGTTCTGTATGGCAATACCAAGTGCCAGCGCCAACGCTCCCGTATAAGTGATGGAGTTGTTTCCATACATCCATCCCGCACATACTATTCCAACCGCCATTCCTTCCGGAATATTGTGCAGAGTTACGGCAAGAACAAGCTTTGTAGTTCTCTTAAGTCCGCTCCTCGGGCCTTCTTCAAGTTTATCCAGATGCATATGGGGAGTCACAACATCAAGCACAAGAAGAAATAACATTCCTATGCCGAATCCTATGGATACGGGAACAAATCCCAGCTTTCCCATCTCCGCGGTTTGATCAAGTGCCGGTAAAAGCAAACTAAAAAAAGAAGCCGCTACCATCACACCCGATGCAAAACCTGTAAGCGCACGCTGCATCTTTTCTCCTATTGCTTTTTTAAAAAAGAATACTGTCGCAGCCCCGAGCGCAGTTCCTAAAAACGGAATCAAAATAATCTCAAACATAAAAATACCTCGTTAAGTTAAGTGTTCTGCTCAATAAATGAGGAAGAAAGCAAACGCTTTCTCCCTCATTCTATCACATTATTTTTTGATTCCAACCGCCTTGGACCAATTGAACAGATCTCCGACCACTTTGCAGTGATGTTCAATCTCTTTATCAGACATACCATGAACAATCGGTTCCGTGTACAACTTCCACAATGCCGAGACAAGCACGTGAAGCTCCTTGCGAGAAATTTTCTTATCTGCAAGATTCCTTTCCTGCAAGGCTTTTAAATAGTCATAGTCTATATCTGACATTTTTTCAAGCCACTGTTCGTGGTAGCGACTGTACTTTGATCCTTCCGAACACTTAAGAAGCAGTTCCAGTCCGTCTTTCATATCCATGAGACGTTCATTCCAAAGTCTTGTATTCTCCTCGGTATTAACCCAAACTCCTATAAGTTCATCATCCGAAAGCTTATATGGATCAACATTCTTTGCTTCCTCCAAGATTCCGTTCATACTTTCTACCGTATCTTTTACAACGGCTTCAAACAGTTCTTCTTTTCCTTTATATCTATTATAAATTGCTCCTGTGGTAATTCCTGCATCCTTACAAATATCTGAAAGCTGCGCGCCCAAAAAACCTTTTTCCCGAAATTGCTTCCTTGCACTTTCAAGTAATCTAGGATCTATGCTTGTATCTCTAACTGCCATAATCAGCCAATCTTTCTTTTGCACCATCCGGAATCGGAATTCTTGATCTGTACGAAGTTCTTATAGATTCCGTCTTTTTCCATAAGTGCATCATGTTTTCCTTTTTCAACAATCTTACCATTGTTTACAACAAGGATGCAATCAGAGTCCTTAATAGTCTTAAGTCTGTGTGCGATTATAATGAGCGTCTTACCATTGCAGAGTTCTGAAATTGCCTGCTGGATAGCAGCTTCATTATCGGCATCGATGCTTGCTGTCGCTTCATCAAGGATAACGATGGGCGAATCCTTAAGAATACATCTTGCAATTGATATTCTCTGTTTTTCACCACCTGAAAGTGATGCTCCGCCTTCACCTACCATTGTTTCAAAACCATCGGGAAGGCTCATGATAAAGTCGTAACATCTTGCCTTCTTGGCTGCCTCGATAACCTCTTCTCTTGTAGCATCAGGTCTTCCCATGATGATATTGTTGTAAATGGTATCTTTGAAAAGATATACATTCTGAAATACCATACTGATCTGTTCAAGAAGGTTCTTAAGCGGTACATCTTTTATACTGGTTCCGTTTACCAAAATATCACCCTCATCAATATCCCAGAATCTCGCCATAAGATTTGCAAGTGTACTCTTTCCGCTTCCGGAAGGGCCCACAAGCGCTATTGTTTCGCCCTCATTAACCTTGAACGAAACATTGCTGATCGTCTCTTTTGCATCATATGAGAATCTTACATTCTTAAACTCAACGGCAGGCACGCCTTCTTTTGCAGTTGTTATCTTCTTATTTCCCGAATCAGAGAGTTCCTGCTCATTCATAACTTCTTCGATTCTGTCAAGGCACTTATCCATGATTGTAAGCTTCTCAGATTCCATATATGCAACTCTCAAAGGAATAAATACATTAAGCATGAAAAGAGTTACTCCAAGAAATGCCGTTATATCTATCGTTCCGTTTAAAAATAGGATTGAAGCCACAAAACCAAGCGCTACAGAACAGATCTCAAAAATGATATTTATGGCAATTCCCAAAGGAATCATCTTACCTTCAAATCGTAAACTTTCTTCACATGACTTCTCGAAATTATCACTCATTTCTTTTGACTTATCTCCGAGAAGATTGTAAGTCTTGGTGATTCCGATTCCTTCTATGTAATCAAGAACTGCTTTTGTAAGTCTTTCGCTCTGCTCCTGTCTTTCACCCGAAAGAGTTATGCCTCTTCTGTATTTCACTTCACCGGCCAAGACCAAAACCAATGATCCTATAAGTGCAACTGCGCCGAGCGCCGGATTAAAAACAAGCATGAATACTGTAAAGATTGCAGCTGAGAAAAGATAGCTCATTGTATCCGCAAGTGTCATCATTGAGTTTTCCTCAATAAATACCATATCTGTTGAAAGAACCGAGCTGATCTTACCGATGTTTCCAGCTGTAAAATATCCCATCGGAAGCTTTCTTAAATGCTCACCAAGCTTTATTCTCATATCAGCCATGAGCATAAATCCCGCAGCTGACTGAAGTCTGTCTGAGGCGTGGATGAAGATTGCCTGCGCAATAACACATCCAAGCAGCATAAATCCATATTTTACAAAACTTCCCGCTACAAGCGTTCCCTTAAAGAACTCGTCAACCATAAGAACCGTCAATATGATTACCGCATTCTGAAGAACTGATTTCAAAAAGGAAAAAATAAAAGCAATCTGTATCCTTCCTTTATATTTTCCCGAACAGTCTATAATTCTTTTTATTGCCCCGATCATGCAAATGCCTCCTTCATTGTTACCTTACTGCCTTTACCTGCAGCAGACCACTCCTTTGCGCCTTCAGACAATTCCCAAAGGTTTTTGTACATTTCAGAAGTCTTAAGAAGTTCATCATGAGTTCCCTGCGCCTGAATCTTGCCGTTTTTCATAACTACGATCTTGTCTGAATTCTTGATTGAATACAATCTGTGAGCTATTACTATTACAGTCTTGTTTGAAATAAGCTCTGCTATCGCATTGTTCATCTTCTCTTCATTTTCGGGATCCATAAATGCAGTAGCTTCATCAAGAACAATAATCGGTGCATCTTTTAATATAGCTCTTGCAAGCGCGATTCTCTGTCTCTCACCACCTGATAACATCTTTCCTGCAGCACCTGACGTTGAATATATTCCATTCTCAAGTCTCTTGAGGAATTCTCCGCACTGCGCTTTGTTTGCAGCTTCAATTACTTCCGCATCGGAAGCTCCGGGCTTTCCAAGTCTGATATTCTCAAGGATACTCATGTTAAAAAGGAACTGTTCCTGTGATACATAAGATATCTCGCGGTTCAGAGCTTCCAACGTCATACCTGTGATATCCTGTCCGCCAATCTTTACACTTCCTCCGGTAACATCATAGAAATGTACCAGAATCTTTGCCAAAGTTGACTTTCCGCTTCCTGACTCACCTACAAGTGCCGTTACGGTATTTTCCGGAATTGTAAGGCTTACATCTTCTATTACATCCACTTTTTTGTCATAAGAGAATTTTACATTCTTAAATTCAATCGAATGATCTTTTCCCTCAAAAGACTTAGTTCCCTGCTTAAGAGGCTCTGCCGAAAGAATATTTTCCAAAGCAGTGATCTTAAAGTTAAGCTGAGGAAGAACACTCATAAATGTGAGCGCTCTTAAAATAGTAGGTCCTATTGAGAAAGTCATGCACATAACAAGCAGGAAATTTGAAAGAGTTGAACTTCCCGTATATACAAAATATCCTCCGATAGGAAGTGTCAAAAGAGCTACACAAGGAAGGAAACTTCCGTATAAAGCCATCCATGGCCAACAGATCTTGTACCATGCAAGAGTGAAATCCCTGTAACTCATGACATCCCCTGAAAATCTCTTGTAGCTGTCACCGTCACGTCCAAAGATCTTTACAACTTCCATGCCGTTTACATACTCAACGATGGTATCATTCATTTTCTGAGCAGAAGCATAATAATCACCCATCTTGCTTGTTCCCGCACCATACATGGCAAACATTGCCACCATTCCGATGGGAAGAGACGCAAGTGAAAGAAGCGCAAGCTTCCAGTCAATAAAGAACATACTGACAATTACAAGAACCGGAACCACAATATTGGAAAAACCTTCCGGAAGTGCATGTGCGATAAGAAGTTCCATATTATCGATATCATCAATAAATACTTTCTTAAGCGATCCCACGCCAAGCTCCTGAATAACTCCAAGCGGAAGATTCTCCATCTTTTTCTGGAGAGATATTCTCAGGTTCTTAAGTGTCTGATAAGCACTGAAATGTGATCTATCCAATCCGTAAATATATAATGCAACGTATATAAAACCACAGATCAACATTATAACTGCCCATTTAGCATAGAAAGAAATACTCGTCTCTCCTCCCGTCGCACCATCTATCATTTTATAGATAGCCACGAACTGCAAAACATTAAATGCCAGTCCTACAACCAGCATGAACATTGCCAGAAAAGTATATTTCTTATACTTCCCCGTATACTCCAAAACCTTTTTTAACATTGCTTCCTCCTGTCTTTGTCGTTAGGTATTGCTAACGGAATAATAAAAAAATCGCAGAGGATGATAATTAAATTATTGATAATCCTTTTATCACCCTCTACGATTTTTAATACTACCTCATATAACTGTAAAGTCAATACAGTTCAGACTTTGGTATTGATAAGTTTTCTCAGCAGACAACAGTAAGTTGCTCCAAAGGTACTCCGTTTCTGTGCGCTGTGCTGTAGATTTCTGTAACCTTCTTGTATTTATCGAATGTCTCAAGCGCTGACTTGGTGTCGCCGTAAACTTTCCAGAAGCCTGTGTATTTCACGCCCTCATCAGGGCTTTTCATGAATCCCAAAACATCTGCCACGGGATATCCGAGAAAAAGACCTATCTCATGCGGAAACTTTGCATCCTGTCTCAAATGCTTCGCAAGTTCCGCAACGCACAGATCTGCGTTAGTGTATGAGTAGCCTTTTTCTTTGAGGACTTTGCATACTTCTTTATTCGCAAAATCTCTTTTTAAAAAATCAGGTCTGTAAACATAGATAAGGACTCGCTTTTCGTAATACTTTACGGGTATCATTCGCAGTCCTTTCTTCGCAAACCTGTAATTAAAGTCTCTCACTTCTTTGTTAAAACTCTCCCTGTCATCGATATCGACAGTAAAAAGATTTCCTGTTTTGAGCCCCGCCAAAGTCGGTGAACAAAGACTTATAAGTAATTGATCTCCCATTACTCCTCCAAATCATTTTTTCTAATTTGATAATTGGCATCATACGTTGTGTTAGCTGCACCTAACGCATATGCAGAATACTCTCTTTTCCTGCATGTTTATGGCACTTTCTCAATCAGTAAAATATTGAAAAATATTATCATGTTTTTTTATTGATATTTATGTTAGCATTTGCTAACGTATTTTTCAAGAGCATGACTCGCGAAATTGCTCAGAAAGGATGATCATTTTTATGAGTAAAGTTAAAGTAGTTTTTTGGAGTGGAACAGGAAATACTCAGGCAATGGCCGATGCAGTGGCAAACGGAATCACAAGTGCAGGCGGCGAAGCTGAGGTAACAACATTTGACGCTATCAGCGCAGCTGATGCAGCAAAAGATACTGTTATCGCATTCGGTTGCCCCGCTATGGGAGCAGAAGTACTCGAAGAGACAACAGTTGAGCCATTCATGGCTGATTATGAAGGTTTTGCAAGTGGCAAGAAGATTGCGCTCTTTGGTTCATACGGCTGGGGAGACGGCCAGTGGATGCGTGACTGGCAGGACAGACTTACATCTGCAGGCGCAACCATCATTGGCGGCGAAGGTGTGATGGCTAACGGTGCCCCCGACGAAGACGCAATTTCAGCCCTTGAAGATCTCGGAAGACAGCTTGCGCAGGCATAAACCCTTAACACAACAAACATGTATTTAACCCCGTAAAATTCATATAACGTAAAAAGACGTGTAGCACCATTGCTACACGTCTTTTTTGGCCACTGTCCCTTAGGACCACTTCATTTGTCGCTTCTTATTTTTTCACATGGAATGCATCCATCTGAGGATATACGGCGCTTTCACCGAGCTGTTCTTCGATGCGAAGGAGCTGATTGTACTTGGCAACACGCTCTGAACGGCTGGGTGCACCTGTCTTGATCTGACATGTATTGAGCGCTACAGCAAGATCTGCGATTGTTGTATCTGCAGTCTCACCTGAACGGTGTGAAGAAATTGCAGTGTAGCCTGCGTTGTGAGCCATCTTGATTGCTTCAAGTGTCTCAGATACAGAACCAATCTGATTGAGCTTGATAAGGATTGAGTTACCTGCTCCAAGAGAGATACCCTTTGAAAGTCGCTCTGTGTTTGTAACAAAGAGATCGTCACCTACAAGCTGAACCTTGTTACCAATCTTAGCTGTCATCTTCTGCCAGCCTTCCCAGTCTTCTTCATCAAGTCCGTCTTCGATTGAGATGATAGGATACTTATCAACAAGACTCTCCCAGTGAGCGATAAGCTCATCTGATGTGAACTCTTTGCCTGACTTGGGCTGCTTGTAGAAACCTTTTCCTTTTTCGCTCTTCCACTCTGATGAAGCGGCATCCATAGCGATCATGAAATCTTTTCCGGGCTCAAAGCCTGCTGCCTTGATAGCCTCAAGAATCTTCTCGATAGCATCCTCGTCGCTCT
Organism: Butyrivibrio hungatei NK4A153; assembly: GCF_000424465.1. Lineage (GTDB taxonomy): Bacteria > Bacillota > Clostridia > Lachnospirales > Lachnospiraceae > Butyrivibrio > Butyrivibrio hungatei_A. The sequence continues at coordinate 57,756 of NZ_AUJY01000007.1, forward strand.
TGAGCTGATTGGGAGCAAATCCGCCCTCATCACCAACTGCTGTTACATCGCCCATATCCTTGATGAGCTTCTTGAGGCTATGGAATACCTCTGCACACCAGCGAAGAGCTTCTTTGAATGAAGGAGCACCTACAGGCATGATCATGAATTCCTGTGTATCAACGGCACTGTCAGCGTGAGCTCCGCCGTTAAGGATGTTCATCATAGGTACAGGAAGTCTGTTTCCTGAAACACCGCCAAGGAATCTGTAAAGTGGAATATCAAGTGACTTAGCTGCTGCTCTTGCAGTTGCGATTGATACCGCAAGGATTGCATTTGCGCCGAGCTTAGACTTATCCTTTGTTCCGTCTGCCTTGATCATTGCCGCATCTACAGCATATGTATCAGAAGCATCGATACCTTTAACCGCATCGTTGATCACATTATTTATATTATCTACAGCCTTTGTAACTCCTTTTCCGAGATAACGTGACTTATCTCCGTCTCTGAGTTCAAGTGCCTCAAATTCACCTGTTGATGCACCACTCGGAGCAGTTCCGGTTGCCACTGTTCCGTCTGCAAGAGTAACCTCTGCCTCTACTGTAGGATTTCCTCTTGAATCTAAAATTTCTCTTCCGATTACTTTTTCAATTGCAAGCTTTCCCATTGTTTTGCTTACTCCTTTCAGATTTTAAACACAGAATTCCCCTTCAGCGTACTGGCACGTTGACTTTTGATCAATTACGAAGTGAAATAATTCATGTACAAGGCGGAGACCATCGTCGATGCGAGCATCGACGATTGACGACAACGCAGTACATGGATTATTTCGCAAGTAATTTATCTAATTGTCATCTTGCCAGTACGCTAGTAGCCGATTCATAAGTCCGGCTAATCAAAAGAGGAATTCACATGATTTACTCAAGTGTTAGCAGATGCTAACACCGCATATTTTATTATAGCTTTTTTTGCATGTCAACGAATCAGACGTGTTTTAGGGGTTAATGAGAAATAGTATCATTTTTTATTAAAGCCACAATCTTTACATATTTATGGATCATAGTACCCCCTTCAGAACCTCCTTAAGTGTATCCGCCGATGCCTTTAGCGCTTTCTTTTCCTCATCGCTGAGTCTGATGGGGACTGCACCCTCAACACCGCTTCTTCCAACAATTGCCGGCATACTGAGCGCAACATCGTCTATTCCGAACTCGCCATGCTGAATACTTGATACGGGAAGGATTGACTTTTCATCTCTTACAATGGCTTCACATATACGTCTTACACTCATTGCAATTCCGTAGTATGTTGCGCCCTTTTTCTCGATGATCTTATATGCACTGTTCTTTACATTCTCAGCAATCTCTTTCATTGATTTCTCATGTTCGAAATGACCTCTCATCTCACAGAAATCATTGAGCGGAATTCCCGATACGTTCGCACTGCTCCAAGCCGCGATCTCGCTGTCTCCGTGTTCGCCTATAATGCAGGCATGAACAGATCTGCTGTCAATCTTAAGATGTTCTCCGAGAAGATATTTAAGCCTTGCGGTATCAAGCACGGTACCTGAACCGAATACTCTGTTCTCAGGAAATCCACTGAGTTTTGCCGCCGCATATGTAAGTATGTCTACAGGATTAGCAACAATAAGAAGGATTCCTTCCGTGTTATATTTTGCAATCTCGGGAATGATGGATTTAAAGATTCCGACATTCTTTTTTACCAGATCAAGTCTTGTTTCGCCCGGCTTCTGACCCGCACCTGCAGTCACAACGACAACCGCCGCATCCTCAGCATCTTTATAATCACCTGCATATATCTGCACAGGCTTTGCAAAAGGAAGTCCGTGACTTATATCAAGAGCTTCACCCTCTGCCTTTTCTTTGTTCACATCTATCAGCACCATTTCAGAAAACAAGCCGCTTTCCATAAGTGCAAATGCTGATGCCGATCCGACAAATCCACAACCTACTACCGCTACTTTTCTTTCATTTAATGTTGCCATGACGTACCTCCTTTTTACTGATATACTAAGCAATCTCAGGTTTTCTGATAAGGTCATACATATGGAAGTTCTCTCCGCAATTTCTTACTCGGTCAAGCTCCATTCCAAGATATCTGTACCTTTCGCTCTTATCCTTATCATCGGTGTCAAGAATTACAGAAATGCCTTTTTTATCTGCCATATCATATACATACTTTAGCATCTTCTTCATAAATCCCTGTTTCTGAAACTCTTTTCTAACTACCAAAACTTCGATCTTAATGAATTTCTTTTTGGCTTTTTTCATTCTTGTTTCGATGGAATGACCATTAGAAAAGCATGCTGAAATGAACTCTTTCATCTTCCTGAATCCGCCGAGGGCTCTTTTCTCTGCAGATATCATCTTCATTCCGTCTACGAAACCGACAGTGCCTACTCCTTCTCCCGAAAGCACCAAAAAGCCTTCTCTTTTCTCAGAAGTCGTGTACAAGATACCACTTCTGTAGGCAGCTCTGATAATTCCGCCAATGTATGTATACATACTTTCTCTATTTGGAATGAACTTTATAAGTCCTTGGTCTTCTTTGTTATATTCATAATCGTAAAATGCGTCAGCTATCTGCCTTGAGATAGCCTCAACTTCCGAATCAGACAATCCTGCAAGCTTAATCATTTTTTCCCTTTCTTGCAACAAGGTGCAGCCTAAACTTGGGCGCAGCTTCAAGCCCCGTGTAATGCTTATTCGGATTCTTTTCATAGAGTAATGAAATCATCGGTCCTGTTCCACATCCGCAATCAAGAAGATCATGATACTCCTCTTTATCAAGCTCAGATGCAATATATGGATAATCCTCCTTACACATTTCATATATTCCCGCTTTATCTGATTCATATATTTCAGCCGCCTGGGTAAACTCTTTTACTGTAAGATCTTTGTATTCTCTGTCTGTTCTCATTTTTCGTCACCTCACTTTTTGCCTATTAAAAGAGTAGAACCGGAAAGTCCCATCCATGAAGCTTCCCACTTGCTCATGAACATTCCGTTTGTCGTATCAACAAGTCTTACCTGCTCATAGCCCATATCTTTGAGTTTCTTTGCAAAGCTCTCCATATCTCCGTATTTGCTTTTAGACATAATGTCATGGATTGCGAAAGTTCCGCCTTTCTTAAGAGTCCTTAGTGTCTCAAGCAAGATTGCCTGTCTGTCCTTACTTGGAATATTATGATATACGTAATTGCTTGTCACCGCATCAAAAGTCTCATCGCCAAAATCAAGCTTCACAGCATCACCCTGCTGAAAGGTTGTATTTAAAACACCTTCTGCGACAGCATTGCTTTCGCATAGATTTTTGCTAAAAGAAGCATACTCTTTGCCCCATCTGTCTATTCCAATCATTTTTGCACCCGGATTTTTCCTGGCACATGCAATGGTAAGCGCCGCGCTTCCGCATCCGACATCAAGGCCAACACCACCGTCAGGAATAACCACATATGAAGACACTCCTTCAATTATCTGCTTTGACATCTGCCTTGTTCCGTTATAAGAAAAAGCTCTGTACATAAGAAACATCCATATAGTCATAAATGCACTCAGCACCGTAAGAACCAACAAAATCTTTCCGATTATTGTTCCGATTCCCACTAAGCAAGTTAACGCACATAACACTACTGTTGATATAAGCGCCCCTTTTATCATTCCCTTCGGCATCCAGTTTTTATAATTCGCTTTCATACTCTTCCTCCCTAACTAAACCTGTATCTTAAACATTTTTGTTAGGGCTATCTGTTACGATTTGATTCCATTTGGTTTCAGCTGTCCATATTACATGGACTGTATCAGCTAATGTTATCAAATTGTTATCATGGTGGTGTTATCACGCTAGGTTTTTTTGAAACAACTGGTCTTCAGTTCCATATACGGTTTTGAAATCACCGATTTTTTCAAACCCGTATTTCTCATACAATCCCTGTTCACCGCTCATAATATAAATCCTCTCATAACCAATGGATCTGGCATAGTCCGAAGCGACATTAATCATTCGTTCAGAAACTCTCTTTCCTCTGCTTTTTTCATCAACAAAAACAAATCCAATAAATGGTGTATATGGGGCATCATCCGGCAATTCATCTTTCTTAGCAAAAGTACAATATCCGATGATTTCTTCGCCCTCACTAGCAACGAACACGCGCTCTGTTTCCGAGAACTCTTTGTTACGCATCATCTTGGCAAGATACGGTCCGGCCTTCCATGAACAGTTTTCCGCGAAGGAAATTGTTTTGTCCCAAAGCGGATGACCATATGTCATAACTGATATTTCCACGCTCATATGCTTATCCAAAACCTTTTTATTTTATCGCCATCAACATCGATGGTCTTCTCGTATACCCCGCCATTAGCAAGAATCGTTTTCTCGCTGGCATCATTTCCCTCGTCGCAGGTCACAAGCATCTTATTGATCCCGAGTTCTTTTGCCTTTAACTTGTCCAGGCGTAACATTTCCTTGGCATAGCCTTTTCTACGCTCGGAAGGACGAACCGAATATCCGCAATGTCCACCCCAAGTACCAAGGATGGGATGATCAATATGATGACGAAGATCTATTACACCAACAATTCTGTTATCCTTCTTCCTTATTGCCAGATAAGTATGTGAAGGAACTGTCGTTCCTACTTCTTCACATGTTTTTTCGTCTTTTCTAAGAAAACATATTCGGATTCATTCGTCAGCAGAACTACTTGAATCCAATGACATGCATCCAGCAAATTGATCTTCATTATCAGCATCTTTATCTATTATTTCCTGTCTGAACGCCCATAGATCCTCGGCATATTCCAGACTTGGTTCAACAAGTATGAGTTCATTCATAATTCTTTATCTAAGCTCCTCTATAAAATTCTGTATTCTCTGAGTCGCAATTTCATCCCGTGACAATTTACGCAACTCATCGCAAGTAACCCATTTGTAAGCAGATGTCTCGCCCTCTTGAAGGATAATGCTATCTTTATCGACGTCCGTATTGCATAAATAATCTACATAATATGTCTTATGACCATAATGCAGAACTCGACCGATTTCCGTAAGTTGCATGTCCTGCATCTCGTTTATTGTAAAATCCAATCTAAGCCACCTCTATTTTTCAGCAACTACATAGTCACCATTTTTATAATTTCTCATCGATTTACTGATTCTAAATCCCGCCTTTTGCATCTCTTTAACCAAGGTATGCATATAAAATCCTTATTCCCAAATATTTCTATTGCAGTGTCCCGACTTCTAGGCAAGGTACTAACGTATACTCGTTTTAGATTAAAAACAGGAATATCATAAGACATCCGCATAATTGGTGCCTTGTCATACTGAGTACAAGCCTTATCAAACTCACAGGAACTATACGTTCTTTCCCAGTCATAAGCAACTGGTCCATGTCGTATTATAATTACTTTCAAATATCAAAATCCCCCACTATTTCACAAGCCATGAGCCTGTCTTCTTAGATCCGATTCTTTCAATCACGCCCTCGTCCAGCAATTCCTTCATTAACATTTGCACCGCTCTTCTAGATTTGTTCATCATCTCTGACAGTTCTGCTTGCGTCAATGAAGGATTTTCTTTAAGAAGCAGCAATAGATGTTCTCTATCCGAGATCATGCTTTTCTGCGCTTTATCAAAAGCGTAGTTGAGATTCCACAACGTAAGGAAAGCGCAGAAAAACTCTAGTTAATTTATCTGCGCCTTTCATATCTTTTTTTTGCAATTGCAGTAAACTCTCCCGGAAGTTTCTCGTTCTCCCATGAAGGATGCTCATCAAAACGCTCCAAAGTAAATCCGCTCCCGATGATAGAATTGATGATCTCGCTGATTGTGTACTTCCTGTAATGGCATTTAGGGATCTGCTTACGGATCTCCTCATCGTAAAATCTTGCGTGCGCCATCTCACCTTCAAAGATATCTGTTGAGAAATAACTCATGGTTGGCTGCTGCAGCCCAAGTATATCGGAAATCTTAGTAAATGGATGGAAGTCACTGCAGATCATCTTTCCACCGGGTTTAAGCAATCCGTTCATAACATTCATAAAAACATCTATATCGTGGAAATAATGAAGGATTCCACCCTCCATAATGACAACATCAAAAAAGCCGGCATACTTGTCCATATCGATTTCCATGATATCACAAACTTCATAGCCAATGTTTACGCCTGCAGCCTCAGCTGTTTCCATGGCATATTTCTTATTGGCTTCGGATATATCAAATACTGTAACCTCTGCTCCCAAAAGAGCCAGCGGAATTGCTTTCTTGCCGCAGGATCCGCAGATATTAGCTACCTTGACGCCTTCAAAAGAATCAAAGTAGTTCGCATACTGCTTTAGCATCTTCCTGGGGTTTTCTTTATCCTTTGATGCTCTTTTCTCCGGAGTCCCAGCGGTTCATGTTCTTCTCACACTTCTCCAATCATCCAAAGTAGCTTGTTTTTACCAACTTCTGGAGAAATATGCTCCCATTTATCTTTGTACTTCTCTTGAAGCGCTTTCTGCATTTCAAGCATTTCGTTAATCCCAAAATCTGACATTGTATTATCCCCTTTTATAATTTCAAAACTGCTATAATCTCTTCTCCATCCATATCACCAGTTTCAATAAATCCAAACGATGCATATAACTCCTTCGCAATTTGATTCTCCGGTTCATAAGATAGCCAGCAATATTCAGCCGGTCCACATGGATAGGTCTTAATAAAATCCAACGCTAGTTTTACTGCTTGCCTACCATATCCTTTGTGCTGATAATTCTTATCTATCATCAATCGCCACAAGTTATAATTACCTGTAGCAACATCTGGTGCATCTTCCCAATAATCATCCTTATCAAATCCAATCATCAAAAATCCTACCGGAATATCACCATCATAGATTCCAAAGGGATAAGCATAACCACTGGCTGTAATAGCTGTGTATGCTTCAATGATACTTATCTCGTTACTAGCTACAAACTCCCTTTGTGAATTATTGACAGATAGTTTTAAAATGTTCCATACATTTTTACCATTTATTTTTTCTAGCCTTAACATTTCTTGCTCCCAATATTTCCCTAATTATTCTTCGTTTCCAGCTAAATTATGAACACGTTATGAAATGCAAAGCACCTGAAAAACATTCTAACAAATAGCACATACCTAAACAACAAAAACTGTAATACTGTCGCATATAAAGCAGGAGCTAAACCCATCTTTTTCCTCTGATATAAAATAACGGAAGCGTGACACGCTCCCGTTACAATAACCATACAAAAAAGCCGTAGCAAATGTATTGAATACATTCACTACGGCTCATTTTATGAACTGATTTATAGTTTGCTATTTACTCTAAAATAACACCATATTTTCAAAGTGTATTGTCATTTTATTGTCACTACACTTCCATACACCTCTCAAAACCTTGTAAATACTGGCTTTGCAGAAACGCTGGTATTATTCCAGCTCCCTAACTTAACCTGTACCTTAAACATTTTTGTTAGGGTTCTCTGTTGCGATTTGACTTCATTTGGTTTCAGCTGTCCATATCACGTGGACTGTATCAGCTAATGTTATCACGGGAGTGTTATCAACACCAATCTAAACTAATCCTAGATGCTTCTCAACCAAAGAAACTGTTTCTTCTACGCTTCTTTTGGTGTCTCGCTCAATCCAGAAATAGTTTCCTGACTTTATTTGCGCATATTTTTCTGCATTAAGCGAATATAGAGTTTCATTACAAGTTCTTTTCGCACTTTCAAAATCAGTCGCACTGTGTATAAAGTCACTGAACCCCTGATGATCCGGTCTATTGCAATAATCGTCAACCAAATCGGTCGGTTCTTTGATCATAAAAACTACTCTCGATGGATCTGACAATAAATCAGCCTGTTCTACTGTCAAATGGCAATCACAAATGACCTTTGCATTTTTAGAAAGCCTGATCAAATCCAACACCACAAAATCAAGTTGTTCGCGAGTATTAGCGATCAGCCAATTCCGATACTCTTCAACAGACCTTCCAAAGAATTCGTCAGCATCTGTAAAAGTCATATTCATAGCAGGCTGATGCTCAGCATTTGACAGCAACTGATGACTTGGGAACATCTCATCAATGTCATAAACTTGAATACCATATTTTTTTCCTAATGCTCTTGATACGGTAGTTTTTCCTCCGCATGGTGTTCCGGTGATAAAATATACGTTTTTTAAATACTCTTTAATTACATTATCTTGAAATATCATAATGCTCCTTTATTTATTAGTATGCTTTTTATGTACTTTATAAGCATGAAACTAATAATAAAGTCTCATGCTATCAGATATTTCTTAATCTCAAAAATGCCACCATAGTAGTATTCTCCCTTCATTATCATTAAATAATATGTCTATTGTAGATAATCACTATCTAAATATAGATATCACATTTCTCTTAAGCTTGCAATCTGATTCACCATATATTTGGCATAATCCTTTGCATGATTAGCACTGATTACAGCTGAGTATTGAGCTGCTTTTGTACAATCAAATGCCTCATTCAATGCCTCTTTATATTCAATACTGTTTATCAGCAAAACAATTCTTATAAACATATTAAGACAGCGAATTGCTGTATATTATCATTTTCGCCGCTTGTATTCTTTCTATTGCCACCGTCTAGACAGCGATACTGTTAATAGTTACTTTTCCGCTGCTTAGAACCCCCCTCATGGCTCATTTATTGCAGCGGAATATTTATATTTTAGGTTTCCGATGCCACAAGACAGCCTCATACTTCTTTTTCAACAGCGTGATTATTTAAAATGGGATTTTCGATGTCTGGAAGTTTCAACTCCTTCAAAAAACATCGGTATTTGAAAAAAGAAAGTTTTCGATGCCCCGCGAATGGGGGCATCGAAGAATAATACTAAATAAGATAATTTTACTGATACTCCGGATTTACACTAACGCTATAGTAAACCCGCGATTTGTCTAATAATTTCGTCACCTGCAAACCACCCGGTATTATTCCAGCTCCATACAAAATATCATCTATGGATTTCATGATATCACTTTTTGTTAGCCATTGCTAACATTTCTCAAAAAAACAAAGAGCTGCTTTGCAACTCTTTGCTCGCTGATACGTAAAAGTATTATGCTGATCACAAACATGCTGCTTTCCATGTTTCCTCTTTAAATCCCGGAATCACTTCAGTATCTGTAACAAGAAGCGGTCTCTTTACCAGCATTCCGTCAGATGACAAAACATCCAGCATCTCATCATCACTCATATTCGGAATCTTTTTTGATAAATCCATCTCCCTATACAGAATTCCGCTTGTATTAAAGAACTTCTTGAGCGGAAGACCACTCTTTTCGTTAAGCTCTTTTAGCGTATTTTTATCAGGATGCTGTTCTTTTATATCAAGGCTCTCATACTTAATTCCATTATCATCCAACCACTTTAAAGCCTTCTTACATGTTGAACATCTTGAATAGCAATACACTTTTATCATGACTCTTCCTCCGTAAATTCATAGCAGACTATACAAATAAATAATTCATCTGACGCATTCTTTCATAGCAAATAATTCTGACTCTATCAATTATTTCGTTGCTATAGCTATCACTCGGCACATTATCAAGAACCTCATCAACATCTCGCTTTATAAAATTAAATTCAATGTTTTGACCATATAATTTTTCAGCAATTTCAAGTTGTTCAAAAAAATCATCGCAAAAAGTTTTTGGCCTAACAGAATTTATCATCTCATATATATCTCCGCCAATCGGATAATCCAACGTAGTGTCGGAAAGGAGCCCTGCGCCTTGATCAAATATCGGGCATAATCTGTATTCACCTCTGTCGTTTACCAGTACTGCTATATTATGCGTATGCCTATCCTCATTCAGGAAAAGAGAATCTATAGTTATCATTTTTGACATGTAAGCGCCAAATTTCTTTAATCCTGTCACTCTCTCTGTTTCTTCTACCAAAGCTTTTAGTCTTTTTTCCTTATCGCTTATGGTATATATCATCGAGTTCAAACTTCTGCCATAGACATTTTTGAAAAGTCGCTCTAATGTAATAAGTTGCCACCTGTCCTTAAGGAAGTTTTTGCTTTTGACACCGTGAAAAACATTGCTCTTATATTTTATGTTTTCAAGATCATACAGCAAAAACTCCTCCTCACTTAATGACGATTTCATGATTAGATGGGATATAACATACTCCGCTAATCCTTCATACCCGGTGTAATCAGCCTTATACCATTCATCACCATTTCTCCATTTCAACTGATTGCCTTTTGAAGATTTATTATCTGTTTCAATTATTTCTTTTTCAAATAATTCAACCATTGAATTACCTTTCAATTACAATATGAAACTCATCCTCTTCCATGCGACCTCCCGTCTTCTCAACTATCAAAAACGGATCGTAAAAAGGAATGTCATACTCTTTAAGCACAAGTTTCATTTTATCTCGTGATTTAGGAAAACATCTGGATTCCAAGAATTCTTCATAATCAGAAAAAGAAGGATGCTCATTTTTTCCAAAAGCCCGATACAGTAAATTATCTGTATAATTCCTGATATATACACGTTGTTCAATCTCATTAACATCGATAACTGTGCAAAGCATATCGCGATAATAATACTTTAGTCTAATCGGTGTTTTTCTCTCCGGCAAAGTATATTCCTGTTCAATTTGAGGCATACGCCTTAATATCTCGATAATCAGGACTATCGGGCCTCTTATCGGTTCATTAGCCGATTCCCATCTCTCTACAGTAGGTTTGGAAACACCAACAAAATCCGCAAATTGTTTCTGCGTAAGCTTTAGAATACTGCGGATATTCTTTACCTCAGCAGAATCTGTGTATTTGGGAGTTATATATTCTTTTACCATATAATCACCTCTGATTATATTAAACCATCATTTTGATGGTTTTTCAAGACGCTTTTACCATCATTTTGATGGCTTACACTTCTTCGCAAATATATATCCGTTTCTTTTTCGTCCAATCAAGGGCTTCTTTTTCATTGGCAAATTCTTTTCCGGTCGCAGAGTTGAACGCCTCAAGGTTAGTGATCTTTGCCATTATCACGGGATTGTCGGGAAGCACTTCTCCCATATCGAGTTTTCGAAGTTCGTCTTCCTTGTTCATTCTTCTGACGTAGTCATCGTCTCTGACACAGTAGATATCATATTTTTTCTGAATTTCATAATAACTTGGAATCCTGTCTTTAGAAAAATCGCATATCTTTTCAAAGCCCATCCAAGAATATATGGACTCATCAACAGGTAAAAGAAATATAAAAGGGATTTTCTCTCCCTTAAGAAGTTCAAATGTCTTTTCAAACACGCGGGTCATGTACCCTCTATGTCGCATGCTCTTCTTGGTTGCAACCGCAACGACGTAATAACTTGAAACGACCGTTCCGCACAGATTTACAGAAAAAGGATTCAGGTGAAGCATCGATACGACTTCCCCACCCTCAAAGCTCACTATCATCCTGTTATCGAGGCACTTGTCAGAATAATAATAATCGACAAATTCTTTCGGATCGTCAAATGCCTCCTCGTAAAGTTTTCTTGTCCTCTCTTTTTCCGCATATTCTATTATCATAAATTCTTCTCTCACTTTTTCCGTCAGATGACCTTCTCGCAAACTCTGTATTTTCTGGCATAGCCGATCGGATTGTAGCTTTCCTTGGCCTGCCTCAGTCCTTCGAGTCCCATGTCGTCTTCTCTGTTTACAAGTTCCGCATCTTCGAAAGCGTTTAAAAGAAATTGCTGATTGATCATCTGATATATTCCGGGGATTTCAGGATTTCCTTTTTCTACACTGATAACCGCCATCTTTTCCCGACTGTTATATGAACCGATGGAAAACGCCTCAAGAACTTCATCGATAAAAATACCGCCAATCCTGAAAGTAACTTTATCACAGTTTCTGAGTATATCTATAAGTCCGTCTTTTTCTGAAATAAGGGTTTCTTTACTCTCCGCGCCCTCGGAAAGCCTTGTATCAACCCATTCTTTCATAAATTCTTCAAGGAAATATTCATCAACACAGCACATGGTCCTGTATTCCCATCTGCCTTCATATTCCTTCATAAATTTATTTATCAGATTTCTCTTCTTTTGGAACTTTTTTCCCGATAGATTTCTGAGCTCATCGGCGTCATACAGATAATCCTTAAGATCACTCTCCTCTTCTATCGTGAAGTCGGGATTGCAAAGAAGTCCCAAAGCCCGCATCGCATCTTCATCAGCAAGATCGATCCTTAGCGGACGCTTAAGTTCCTCATTAAAATACTCCCTTAGAAGCTCAAAATACTTGTGAATCTCCTCTTCCCTGCAATAGGGCATTGCCGCGAAATATCCCTTGTCATCCTGCATCAATATGATCGCAGCCTCATCCTCAAGATATATTTGGGTATTATACAAGTCTTTCCAGAGATACGTATCAAGAACCGTACTGTCGCAGGTCTTGTTGTCTCTTAACGCGTATACCTCCGAAAGTTTTGCCGCTTCTTCAAATGTCGGTTTATGAAAATCAAGATTTTTTTCCATATGACCTTTCCGTTCCACGCATGCGTATTATAAATGTGCCGCAAGCTCCGCTCCGATATTGCTTTCCTTGATTCGATTCTTTTTGTACCACACATATCTAAGCCATGCGGTAAATCCACTCATTGACCAGACGATTCCGACAGACCACCAGATTCCCCAGAGTCCGATAAACGAAATCTGTGTCAGAAGAACCGGAACTATAAATCTGCCGATAACCTCGACAATTCCGTTGAGCAGGGCAAAAAACGAATCTCCGAATCCGTTGAGTACACCTCTTACAACATATATCATTCCAAGCATAACATAAAAATAGCTTGTTATTCTAAGCGCCATCGCTCCCATTGCGATAACGGCTTCATCTTCAACAAAGATTCTTATGATAGCCTCGCCAAAAAACTGCATTATCGGAAGCATAGCCGCTGAAAAAATTGCCATCAGCATCATGCTCTTTTTATAACCTGCAGTAATGCGGTCATTCTTACTTGCGCCATAATTCTGTCCCGTAAATGTTGAAAGTGCGGCGCCGAGTGTCTGATACGGCTGATGAATCAGCTGTTCAATCCTACTGGTTGCGGTAAATGCGGCAACAGCTACTTTTCCAAATGAATTAACTACTCGCTGAAGTGCCATGCATGAGATTGCAATAAGCGAAAACTGCAGTGACAAAGGAATTCCCAGCTTCAACACTTTCATAGAAATATTCATATCAACCTTAAGTTCATCACGCCTGATTTTGAAATACTCATTAAATTTCATGGCATAGATAAGACAACTGATTCCTGAGACAAGTTGTGCAATTACCGTAGCAACTCCCGCGCCGGCCACACTCATATGAAGTCCGCACACGAACAGCACATCAAGCGCTGTATTAAGAAGGCATGAAAAGATAAGGAAGTAAAGCGGCGTCTTTGAATCACCGAGCGCCCTAAGCATCGAAGATGCATAGTTATAAAGTGACACAAAAACAAGGCCGAGGCACATGATCCTAAGATATGCCACAGCATCTGCCATTATCTCATCAGGCGTTGCAAGCATTTTTAAAATCGGTTCAGATAAAAGAAATGCAACTATACCGACGATAATCGGAAATACCAGCATAATATAACCTGTGTTGACAATGCAGCTTTTTATCTCATCAGTATCGCCTTTTCCAAAAAACTGAGATGTTATTATTCCTCCGCCACTTCCGATTCCGTTGCACATGGCAAAAAACAGGAATGTTACAGATCCTGTCGCTCCGATTGCAGCAAGTGCATCAGCGCCGACAAATTGTCCCACGATAACAGAATCCACCAGATTGTACAGCTGCTGGAAAAGATTTCCTATAAGCATCGGTATCGAAAACCGGATGATCAAAGAAACCGGGCTTCCTTCGGTCATATTAATTACTGATGATCTTTGTGCTTTCATTTCAAAACTTCCTTGTAATCAGAATAAAGAGTTGCCATACAACTCTTTGCGCGCCTTATCCTACATAACCAAATAGAAATTATATGCCCGTATTTTTTTCAATGCTTCTTATTTTCTGTTATGAAACATCTCAATTTTTGTCTTTTTCTTGCAAGTCGGACGCTGTTTTGCGCTTTCTGTACAATGTAAGCGTCTGGCAAATAATCAGACAATACAGTGATATCCTTGTAAAAAAATCTCTTACTATATAAATTGAACACATTGTGACATCATCAATCGTATATTTATAATTTTCCATCACGCCACGCCTTTCATTAAGCATCCAGTCAATATCATTATTCACAGCATTTATTATTCCCCATATCGAAGCAACCATAATGATATTTACCCATAATTTACGTTTTGAGCCTCGTATAAAAAAGAAATACACAGCAATTAACAGCATTATTGCAGGACAATATAAGGGTATATCACATTCAAGACATATCGAAATATATTCCCATATACGATTTCTAAATGATCTGTTAAAAACCTCAAGCTGATTCCTAAAGTTGTAGCAAAACCAAAAGAAGCCATCGATTAAAAAAATCAAAAAATACGAAATCAAAACAATCCCGATTCTCTTTGGAGTCTGAATATCTTTTATCGCACAATATAAGCCATAAGAAAAAATTGCTATATATAACGCCTCTATTGTATAACCAAAAACACTTCCAAAATCGAAAGTTCCATAATCAAACCTTTTAGGTCCCTGTATTCCATACCATTCCATTAGATACTGCATATGCTCTATAAACCGTAGCAAAACTATACTCATAAATAGAGCAATCGTAACGTTGTTAGCTACCTTACTTTCAATAACGGGACTCTTTTCCACAACTTCCGGCATATCCTCGTCGGATAACAAACTATCGATACTAAGCCCCAGTATCCGGGCTATTCTCTTTGTCGTCACAAGATCCGGATAACGGTCGCCACGCTCCCAACGCGAGATTGACTGTCTCGTTACATATAATTGTTCTGCAAGAGCCTGTTGTGACAGCCCCTTTTCCTCTCTAGCTTTTTTCAGTCGCTCCCCAAACTCAACCATTTTAAACTTTTTTATTCCTCATCTTTTAATCAACTGTTTTCATTAAGATATGTTGTGACCCTGTTCTGAATAAGGTCTGCAACTTCCTCTGCTGTCTTTTGTCCGCCAAAAAATGCTGAAGTCTCCTCACTTACAATATCACAGATACTGCTGTCATTACATCCTTGCGTCTTGATAGAAAGAACATAATCATAAAACTTCTTTATCTCATCCTGAGTAAGTGGCTTCATTTTTACTAGATCCTGTTTGGATTGGTCATAAGCATAAGCCATTCTGTCATCATCGCTTCTTTCCTTTAGAGCTTCCTGTAATTGCTCTTCAAATATAGGTTTTACAGTAGAAAATTTATCAAAATCTCCGCGCTGCGAAAGAAGCATATTTCTAATTAAATCATATATCTCATCCTGGTGGCTCGTACTGCTGTTTACAGCAAAAGCATCCCCACGTATCACCGCTATATTATCGCCGCTGTTATTTGGCAAACCGACAAACTCAATATCATCATGAAATACCATCTGCTTAAGCCTTACATAATCATCAATTCCATAAAATGTATGAATATCAAATAATGCTTCATCCGCCATATACTTATCGTCAATAAACAGATAATCTGCATCGGATCCTTTTAGTTCATCCGGAAACTTATTCATAAAATTCAAAAGATCGATAAATTCAGGTCCTTTAAAATTGCACTTTTTGTTTTTCCGATCAATAAACTTATCTCCATAAAATGGCCAAATATATTCAAAAGATGATTTTTTTAATCCTCCGAAAGCAATACTGTAATCAGTGCCCATACTCTTTATAAGATTGTCACAGTCCTGATATGTAAGAGATTTTTTTCCACCTGCAAACTTAGCCCTTACTATACTCGTTTCAAAATAGAACGAGGGCATAAATGAATAAGTATTGCCGTCAATCTTCACCATCTCAGCTATATTGGGAAGGATCTCTACATCCCCCAATGCTCCGTCTTTTTCAAAAGCAGGCGTCAGATCCATCAGTATTCCCTTATCGGCATAGTTCTTAAGCATATCTTCCGAAACACTGAAAATATCAGGAGCTTTTCCTGATAATATATCAAGCTCAAACTGCTTTTGCGGATCCTCAGGATATAATTCGCAATAGTCGACTATTTTTATCATATACTTATCGCTTGATCTGTTGAATTGCACAATCTGACCATTAGAGTTGGAATCAATCCCCCAAACCGTTCCCAAAGTAATGATTGTCTTATCCACTACATCTTTTGGATTCACTTTGGTAAGTCTCACAAGCTCATCATAGTATCCTGAATCTGAACACAAACCGGCAATAAACTCATTATCGCTTAATGCTGTAGCCCTAATATCCGTCTGCCCACCCAATCCAACATTGGAATCGCTATAGTTAAGCAGCTTATCCAGTTTAGATGTCTTCATGTCATATTTATATACTCCGCTACCATCAAGTGGTGAAACATATAGATTACTTCCACCATCCGTAAAGAAAGTATATTGTGATTCGCTTCCTAAACCTTCAGGATTTTTCACGACTTCCTTTGTATCAAGATTAACCATATCCGCTTCAGATTCATTTATGTAATATATCAGCAATTGATTATCTGACACCTTAACAAGATCGGAGATGGTTCCACTTGCTTTTAATTCTACAAGCTTTTCGAAACCGTTTTTCTCATCATAGGTATAAATCCCCTTTGTCGTATGACAGATAAGACCATATTTTTCATGCCATGTAATCGCCATAACATCGGAACCTTCTTCGGAAGAATCTTTCGTAGCTTCTTTGGTAAGGTCCAACCTATACAGTTCTTTTCCTGATGCATCATACTTGATAAGATAATCTGTATCTTCCTCTGAGTCTTCAGATTCTATCCTTTCCAAGCACCTTATATAAACGTTTCCGTCATTATCAAACGCAGCTGAAGATGTAAAGCATTTATTCTCTGATTTAATGTCAAAAGACTTGGCATCCGATCCATCCGGATTAAATGAAACGAATCTACACTTTCCATTATCTGTCTGAGCAATAACCTGTATTCTATCATCTTTCCTATCGATAACAGCGACTTCTTCGCCATCTTCAAGGATACCTTTTATATCTTCCTGTTTAAAAATATGCTCCTTATCAATCTTTTCTGCTTGAGCCAAAGCCTCTTTTCCTCCGGCCTTAACAATATCGTCTTTTTGGCCGCAGCCTGACGTTGTTATACAAAATGTAAACGCCAGCATACCGCTTAGTACTCTTTTCAATATTTCTGTTTTCCTCATCTACTTTCCCCTTAATAATCTCTTTTTGTACCATCTGATTACGCGTACGATGTTTCTTAAGTATCTCTTAACACCAAAAACATTACAAGAATTCGCATAAAAATAAGGTGCGCCAATATGGTGCACCCCAGTAAATATCTGCGTTTCAGTTATATATACTTGCTAAAACAAAAAATTCATCTAAATAAATAACACATAGTAATGTGGCAGTATTATTTTCGCACCTGACACCCCATTCCTATTGGCTATTAATTTGTATGCCTTATCGGGCGAATACTCTTTTATATAATTATTAAGTGAAACCGATGCCTTATTTCCAGCCTTCACCTCTATCGGTACTACCTCTCCATCTTTTTCAATAAGAAACTCCAATTCATGCTCATCATCAGGTTTATAATAATGGAGATTATAGCCGCGTTTGATAAGACATTCAGATATTATATTTTCATAAATGCCACCTTTAGCATTTCCCTAGTCTTCGTCAATATCAATGCATAAAATCGGGGTGCTGTTTTATAGAAAATTGCATAAAATCGGGATGCTTTTTTCTTGAAAAATACATAAAATCGGGATGTCTATTTTTCTTTTATACTCGCAAGAACATCATCGCTCATATCGTAACTATCCCCAATTACGAAAAACACAAATAACCAGACAAACAAAAATACTCCCAAGAACAAATGATAAACACCTATAATATTTCCAAACAATAAAATCAATGCTGACATACCTATATTCCTCCCATGATTCTTCAAAAAAATATATTCAACATAAATTCTGCTTTTTAGCTTTCAAAGAAGTTATCTTCAGTATCTTTTTCAGCCGGGAATATTACAAGCAACGCATCGGAAAATGGGCGCTCCAATATGGTGACATGCGGTAAAATCAAGGTTTCAGCGTCACATTTTATGTTGCTTTTTCAAAAAAGGAATGGCACCTGCTTTTTTAAAAAGAAAACGCCACAGAAAATCCTCTTAGGAAATTCTGTGGCGTTTTCTCATTGCACCGTGGCTTCCACAAGCTGCTCTTCGCTGCTTAGATCCATAGCCATTCTGCGCTTTCTGTACAAAGTGTATGTCTGATATATGACCAGAGCCGAAAATGCTATACCAAGCATAAAGCCGGCTATTATTTCATTTACATTCCCAACAGCCTCTCCAAGGGTAGCCGTTGAGTAATTCGCTGTATAAAACTTTTCCATCTTAAATCTTTTGAAAAATGTGATAACAGTATCAAGTTATATGCCCGAATTTTTTTTGAATGCTTCTTATTTTCTGTTATGAAACATCTCAATTTTTGTCTTTTTCTTGCAATTTCATAGCTGTTAGTCTCTTCCTATATAAAACATTCGACTGATAGACAATCAAAACAAATACCGCAATTCCAAGCACAAAATCTGCTGCTGTCTCTCTGGCAGTTGTTGTGACCATTGACGCTGCCGGGAAAAACATTCTCGCTTTGCTTATGTCATGGTACGTATTCAACATATTGCCGATTATACCGACAATTGAGATTACTGTGAACATATTTACCCATACTTTACGATTATTTTCGCGTATAAAAAAGAAATATGATGCAAGCGCTCCAATTCCGCCCGGAACAGTAGCCCGCATAAGTTCAACCACTACTTTCCTAAGCCACCGCATACTATCCGTGGCTCCGTCAATCATAGAAGCATAAAACGATCCAAAATAATCGATTACTATAATCCCATCAAGCAAAAACAATGTAATGAAATAGCTCATCATCATCACACCTATTTTTTTAGGTGTTAACGTATCTTTTATTGCGTGATATAAAGCAAATGAAAAAACAATGACATAAACTATATATCTCAGAATAACAATTCTCTCATCAACGGAACCCTGCATATAGTTCATCGGCCTCGATTCAGACAAAGATTTAAATGACTGAATAAAAAATATCATTGCCCTCTCAGCTATTTTTATAAAAAAAGATATAACTACAACGGCATATAGTGCAATTACCATATTATTTACCGCTTTATTTTCAACTACCGGATTTCTTTCCGCCACTTTAACCATCTCCTTTCCGGACAGTAGAGTATCAAGGCTCACATCCAGAATCCGAGATAGATTTTTTGTTGTAACAAGATCGGGATAACGCTCTCCGCGTTCCCAACGTGAAACTGATTGCCTACTCACAAACAATTGATCCGCAAGAGATTGCTGCGTCATCCCTTTCTTTTCTCTCGCTATTCTTAGTTGCTCGCCAAATTCTACCATATATAAAAAATTCCTTCCAAAAAATCTATATTCTCATCTGCGCAAGATGTTGAAATCAGTATCTCTTTTCCCATTATATTATACAAGCACCACCTGAAAAAAGGATGCACCTATATGGTGCATCCGGATAAATACTGCATTTGCAGCACATTCATAAGTTTAGTTCACTATCAAATTCTTGGTCCAATAACCCCGTCCCCCAGGGTCATTTCTTCATCAAAAATATCTACATAACCTTTCAGCGAAAGAGCTTTTTGACGAAGTGTCTTGGAATGTCCCCAGACCAAAATGTGGGATTTTCCTTTTCCGTTCTTGGCTTCCTGAATGAGATTGGCTGCGGCGCTGTTTCCGTCAAAGGCAACGACCATCGATGGTCTTCTCTCAAATATCTCATAGTTAAAGCTCTTGTAAATGCCCATTCCCTGAGTCTCCGTAGAAACCCGAATCCTGACATTATAAGAAAGAAGCATATCTTTTTCCTTCTCGGTGATCATGGCGGGAACAACCGCATATACAATGAAATTCTTCTTGTTGTTATCAAGAAGGTACTTTTCATATCCGGACAGCTTATGTCCTATGACAAAGCAGACTTCCTCAGGACTAAGCTTATCCATAAGGGCATCAAGCTGCGCAGCACCTTCCTTGGTAACTCTTGTAGCTCTGTTCTCTGTATTAAAGCTGCCTCCAAGAAGCACGACCGGGAAATGTGACCAGGAAATTTCTCTTATGCGATCCTTGAGTTCTTTATTGGCATCGAGTAAAAGATCTTTTGAAGAAGGTCTCTTTTTCGATATCTTAACGGCTTTCATCTTCTCAAGAAGCACTTCTTCCATATCCCTGTCTTTTATAAGAGCATTGAACGCTTCTTTCTTGGCCGCGTAAGATGCTCTGCTTATCTCTATTATATCTGTCTCCGCCTGTTTCATTAGGCTAATGTCGTTATCAGAAAGTCCCAGCATCTTAACAAGTGAAAGCTGCTCGTCCACCGAATTTGTTCCGTAAAGAGCCGCTCCGTCGGTTCCCTGAACACACTTAAGCCCCTGTTTCAGATATTGCTTCAAAGGGTGCTTATCAAGTGAATTAAGGTTATTAAGTCGTACATTACTCGTAAGCTGAAACTCAAGAACCACGCCGTTTTCCTTAAGCTGTTTAAGGACTTCTTTTCCCTTCTGAGACCTCGGGCTGTAGGTATATAGACCGTGTCCAAGTCTCATACGCGGCATCTGCTGTCCGGGAGCAAGTGATTCTCTTACACACTGTATGCTGTGCGAGATGTTATCTTTCTGGCTGTCGTTCTCTCCCGCATGAACTCTTATAACAAACGAAGGATCTTTGGCCGCGATCTTCACTATCTCTTTAAAAGCGGGCTTCAAAGTTATAATGTCATTTATCTCTTCTCCAACAAAGTCGCATCCCGCCACATACGGATCAAGTGCCGTTGCTTTCAGAACTTCGAGATTCTGCTCAAGATAATTTGCCGGAGTTACCGCATCTTTAATGATCGTAAGCGGTATCCTTCTCATAGCGGCAAGAAATCTGATCATGACTCCCGTCTCTCTGTGTATGCTCGGCATAACCTCGTGCACCTGCCTTAGCATATCGATCGACTCATATTTTTTTACAAGAGTCGTGTCGCTTATTTCTGCGTAGTAGATGCCCTGCCTTTTGTAGTTTCTTGCAATCCACAGGAGCTTATCCTGAAAAAGAGTATTGTGACAGTATTCTTCCGTTTCTTTGTCCATCAACATCTTTTCCAAAGCTCTTTTCACATCTTCGTCGGGAATCTGGGAAACGCTGTGAATATCTATCTTTTCATCACATTCTTTTCCCTTGGTAAAGATATATCTGTAAATGTAAACCTTCTCAAGATTGGTAAAAACGGCCTGTCCGTCCTTGATAACGGCAAGAGAGCCTCTAATCTTAACAATGTTCAGCTCCGCGTCATTTAAGTTATTAAGGATAAGATCCGCAAAGTTGATAAAGGTGTTGTCATCTATTTTTCTGTCAAGATATTTACCCTGAAGTTCTGATGAAGAGAACTGTCTTGCGACTTTCTCCCTGTTCTTGAGAACCTTGATCCACTGCTTCTCAGTGAGCTCGAGATTCAGTTTTTTTACATAATACAAAGGGTATCTAATCTGATGATAGATTCCGAGCGCGATAAGAATATCCGCAGGAAGGTTGCCGTTCATATGCGTATGAAGATCGGTCCTGAACTTAAGATTCTTGTTTATATAAGTCTTGAAAACAGTCTTGTTAAGGTCAAGCTGATAGTTCTTGGTCTGGCTCATCAGTGTCTTGGCGATCGCCGGAACCGAAGCCATGACTTCAACTCTTTTATCCGGAAAGATCTTGGCTATCTCTACATCACGCAAGCTGAATATATAGCTTTCTTCATTGTTTCCGTCAATAAAACAGGGAACCTCGCCCTTTGCAACAAGCATCCCATTCTCATCCTCAGAAAGAGTCAGTTTGCATATTGCGGCGAGGTTCCTTATAAGGTTTCCGGTGTGATGGTTTGGCGTTGAAAGCACATACCACATCCTATCAAGGTCTTTGTAAAGACTTACTATAATATCTTTTTCATCATCAAGAAAAAAACATGTAAAATAAGTCATAAACGTTATCCTTCCTTCATGTGCTTCATAAGCTCATCAATCGTAAGCTCTTTTCCCGTCTGCTGCTCATAGATTTCGGTGAAAGAAAGTCCCTGGTCCGCAGGGTTAAGGTCAACGTCTTTGGTTTTGGCTTTCCATCTGTTGTCATCAGGAAGAAATGCATAAGCAATATTATGCTGTTCCCACTCGTAAGCCATGTCATCGGGAGTTCTGTATGACTCCATGTCTCTTCCGTGCACCTGATGCTCTTCTATCAGAGCCGAGCAGATGATCTTCATATCCTCATTATTAGAAATCTTGTAGGAGTCAATTATCTTCCAGTTGTCCTTGGTATATACCGCGGAAAATTCCTCATTTCCATAGGTAAAAGCGTAATTTTTGCCTTTTCCGTCAACATCGTGAAGCTCGATATCGGAAGGGTCGCTTAAGATTCCGTCTTCTTCCAGATTTTCTTTTACTTCCTTAGCCTTCTCTACGCCTTTTTTAATCTTCTTTTTTGCCTCAGAGTCAGCATCGTTAAAGCCTTCTATCTCTATTCCGATACCAAATTCAGACTCAAGATAAGAGCTTGCATCGGAAACAAATCCGGTCATAACGTCAGAAACGGTTGCTAGTCCCGAAGAGATATCTTCCGTCTCCTCAAACTGCGAAAGAAAATCTCCGCATCCTACAAAGCACATCACCATAACAAGCACAAGTGCCAGGATTATTATTTTGTAATTATAATTTTTTCTACCCATACCGTAATTATAAGGGTTCAGGTCAAAAAGGTCAAAAAAGTTAACAAACTACATCTTTGACACTATTATGTTTATGGTGTATTTTGGAAAAAAGAGATAAAGAAATAACGCTCAAATTAAGGAGGAGTTTTCATGTCAGATACAATTACACTTACAATTCCAAAGCAGAAATCAATTGCACTTATCGCTCATGACGGCAAAAAGCCTGAGCTTATCAAATGGTGCAAAGATAATGCCGAGACATTAAAAAAGCATTTTCTCTGCGGCACAGGTACAACGGCAAGAATGATCACAGATGCCACAAATCTTCCTGTACGCGGATATAATTCAGGCCCTCTTGGCGGCGATCAGCAGATCGGTGCAAAGATCGTAGAAGGAAAGATCAATTTCGTAGTATTCTTCTCAGATCCTCTCACAGCAGCACCTCACGATCCCGACGTTAAGGCTCTTATGAGAATCGCACAGGTATACGATATTCCTTTTGCAAACAACAAGGCTACGGCTGATTTCCTTCTCCACTCAAGTTTTATGGATGAAGAGTATGACCACGATGTAATAAACTTCAAGCAGAATATTGCACAGCGCGCTGAGACACTCCCGAATGAATGATGTGATTCTTTAACCGATAGGTTATGCGAGAAGGTCAAGGTATCAGTATATAAGGTGCATTTTCACAGTGAGTATTGTTCGTTGACATTCAAGGCATATAAAGACGGAGTAATTTCCTTCATTTCAGTATTTCTCAGCATTTACTTAAATCTCTTAAAGAATATCCTGCACTAAGCTATGTTTGCCGTTATTTGATTCGTAGACGAAAATTTCGCAGTTCTTGGGGCGTGGGCGCCAGATGTAGCCGCGCTTGGCGTTTTCGAAGTAGCCGCGAATGGGGCGAATGATTCCGCCGTGGCAGACAACGAGTACGTTTTCGTAGTCTTTTTGCTCAAGTTCTGTGAGGAAAGATTTGGTGCGATCGACCATTTCTTTTATAGTCTCCACTCCTGACGGAGCCGGAAAAATTTCAGGGAGCGTCCAATACGCTGTCATGGGAAGTGCTACTTTGTAGTAATTTACTCCGTCATACTTTCCAAAATCCGCTTCAATTATGCGCTCATCGGTTATTATATTTGAAGTATCTATGTCACCGATAATTGATGCCGTCTGCACCGCTCTTATAAGTGGGCTTGCGTATACTGCGTCAAACTTAACATCACCGACTTTAGCCTTGGTTGCGCGTGCCTGCTCCATTCCGGTCTCATTGAGAGGAATATCAATTCTTCCCTGCATCAGTTCTTTTTTGTTATAGTCAGTCTGCCCGTGTCTTGTAACGTATATCTTCATCTGTATTCCTCATCTAAAGCTTATCTTGCACGTTTTCCTCTCTAATGGAAAAACGCATATCATATTGCATTTATTCAAGTCAGCGCCTTGCCTTCTTGCTGTAATCGGGTCTGGCGTTTTTAAGATCTTCGTATATTATCTTATAATTCTCGTAGCGAACTGCAGAAATCTTGCCTTCGCTAAGCGCATTCTTTACACCACAGTCAGGTTCTGCGATATGCGAGCAGCCACCGAATCTGCACTCGGGTTCAAACTCCTCGAATTCAGGATAGTACTGCATAAGATTGTCTGTCGTGACGTCATTTAAGTTAAGCGACGTAAATCCGGGAGTATCAAAGAGATATGTCTCATCTTCGCCCTCTGAAAGCTCACTTACGAAAAAGAGCTCCGAATGTCTCGTCGTATTTTTTCCCCTGTCTATCTTACGGCTTAGCTCACCTGTCTGCATAAGCGCATCAGGTACAAGTTTGTTTAAAAGAGATGACTTACCGACTCCGCTCGGTCCCGCGAGAGTTGTAGTCTTGCCGCGAAGGAGCTCTTTTAACTCATCAAGTCCCTTGTCCTCTTTGACACTTATGAAAAGGACTTTATATCCACACTTCTCGTAGGCGTTATAAAGTTCCTGTTGTTCTTCCTTCGTCGCAATATCCTGCTTGTTGAAACAGATTATGACGGGGAGATTCTGCTGTCTCATCATGATAAGAAAACGATCAAGCAGATTGTAATTGGGATCGGGCTTAACTATGGCAAACAAAATAACCGCCTGATCCACATTGGCAACAGGCGGTCTTAAAAGCCGGTTCTTGCGGGGAAGTATCTCTGTGATATTCCCCTTTTTATTCTCTTCGTCGATAATGTCTATCATGACATTATCTCCAACCAGCGGTTTTACATTATCTTTTCTGAAGATGCCCTTTGCTTTACATTCATAGATTCTCGCGTCATGAGTTTCTATGTAGTAAAAGCCGGCAATTCCTTTAATTATCTTTCCCTGCATTAATGGGTCTCCTGTGTAAACTGAGCTCGCAATTGAACATCAACCCGTTCCGGAACAAAGCCTGCATCGGGTTCTGCCGCAGGTACGGATACATAATATGTATAACTTACAACTCCCGTGGGTGTTTTAATTCCGGCGATTTCAACAGGATACGGGAATGAAGTTGTATCAAACTCGCGAAGTACCGTACCTTCCGAGGAAGTAATGGTTATATGCACCTTATCTCCGGGATTATAAGGATATTTTCCGCCTTCAGGTGCAGGTAAACTCTCTTTAAAGGAATATGAAATTTCACCGGGTCCTGTAGATACCTCTATGTGCACAACAGTTCCTTCCTTGACCTTCTTTCCGGCTTCGGGAATCTGTCTGCAAACCTTATCCATAAGTTTAGGATCGGAATTCTTCACATCCTTGGCTGTTCCAAGTTCAAGTCCTGCTTCTACCAACACAGCCATAGCTTCATCTGTCTCAAGTCCTACAAGATCCGGAACTTCTATCTCACCTTCCATTGAAGAAGCATCAGATGATGCATCTGCTTTTCCCTTATATTTTGAACCGTTACTTACATACACAGTGATCGTAGAGCCTTTATCAAGCTTCTCACCGGCCGCAGGTGATGTTGATACAACGGTATTGTTGGGCTGTGTGTTATCTTTATCGGCTTCTTTTTTTACCTTATAGCCTCTGTCATCTTCAAGCAATGACTTTGCCTCTGCATATGTCTTTCCAACTACATCGGGAACTTTTCCCTTGTCGCTGTCCTCAGCTGTAACCTTAGCATCACTTGCACCGGAAGAACCTTCGTTAGAATCAATCGTTCCGAAAAGTCCGATTCCTCTGGCAACAAGCAAGACAACAACAAGAGCAACTATCACCGCCATCACAATGGCTATTGAAGATGTGATTCTCTCAATCTTACCATCTTCCTGCATTGTTCCTCTGCGTCTTCTGTCATGCTCTTCGCGGTAATAATAATCTTCCTCTTCTTCATCGGCATCGTCGTCTTCATAATCTCTGCCGTATTTTCTTATTTCTCTATCATAATCGTCATAGTCATCCTGTTCATATTCTCTGACTACATCGCGTTTGAGCCTCATCTGCTCAGGTTCAGGCATACGTGGATCTCTATTCTTCACATGCCTCACCTCCTCATCGGACGCAACTCTGGTTACGCCGTCCTCATCAGGATCTACCATGGATACAAAATCCTTGTCAGGTGTAATAAGTGACTTCTTAAGGTCCTGAATAAGCTCAGCTGCATTCTGATATCTTCTGTCAGGACTCTTTTGACAACATTTAAGAACAATCTTTTCCACACTGATAGGAATTTCTTCATTAAAGTCCGTCGGTGTGGGAAGTTCCTCCTGAATATGCTTAATAGCTATTGCAACGGTAGTGTCCCCGTTAAAAGGAACTCTTCCGGTAAGCATCTCAAAAAGCGTGATACCAAGTGAGTAAATATCACTCTTGGCATCGCTGTATCCGCCTCTTGCCTGCTCGGGAGAAGTATAATGCACCGATCCCATAACATTGGAGGTGATGGTGTTACTTGTAGCTGCTTTTGCAATACCAAAGTCGGTAACCTTAACCTTACCGTCTTTGGAGATCATAATGTTCTGAGGCTTGATATCTCTGTGAATAATATTGTTATTATGTGCAGCCTCAAGACCCATGGCAACCTGTATGGCAATGCTGACAGCCTCTTTTACAGAGAGTCTGACCTTTTTCTCAATATATTTTTTGAGAGTGATTCCGTCTACAAGTTCCATGACGATATAGTTGATACCGTCCTCGTCACCAACATCATATACGTTTACAATGTTAGGATGCATAAGCCCCGCTGTTGACTGCGCCTCAACACGAAACTTTGCTACAAAATTCTCGTTCTCGGAAAATTCCTGTTTCAGTATTTTTACCGCAACAAGACGATTAAGTTTATGATCTTTTGCTTTATAAACATCGGACATTCCGCCGGTGCCGATCTTTTCAAGCACCTCGTAGCGATCTCCGATCACCATACCTATTTTAATCATTCAGTCCTCCATCGCGAGTGGGTTCATCGGCAAAGGGTTCTATCAGGATAACTGCTATATTATCCTTGCCTCCGTTATTATTTGCCGCGACAACCAGCTTCTGGGCCTTCTCAATAATGTCTCGCTGACCGCTGACAATCATGCGGATTTCTTCATCTTCAAGCATATTCGTGAGACCGTCCGAACACATAAGGACGATATCCCCTCGATTAAGTTCCACTGTAAAAAAATCGATGTCTACAGTTTCCGTGGCACCGATTGCCCTCGTGATAATATTTTTATCAAGATGTGTCCGAGCAGTTTCTCTATCAATTCCGCCCATTCTGACCATCTCTTCCACAAGGGAATGGTCTCTTGTTATCTGGGTGATTTTATCATTGATGACGTAGAGCCTGCTGTCACCGACATTCGCTACTTGCAAATACCTGCCGATAACCGTACATGCGACAACCGTTGTTCCCATACCAAAGAGCGACGGGTTTTCTGCCGCTTTTTCTCTAAGGTTGCGATTCGCTATCTTAATCGCGTTCTCCAGAATTTTAACAGGACTCTGTTCAAAAGACTTCTCTATCTCTTCTACCATTGTGTCAACCGTATACCTGGACGCATAGTCACCTGCATTGTGACCTCCCATGCCGTCCGCAACAATAAACACATTGGAAAGATTACCGATTTTTCTGTCTGAGGAAAAGATATAATCCTGATTAAGCTTTCGCTTCTTTCCAATATCCGTCACGGAAAAAGTCTTCAACAAACCAACATCCTCCACAAACCCTTTTTCATCATACACACACAAAATAAGCAGGTACTACACTTTCTCCTCCAAAAGCTTCCTGCAAAGTAGTTTACAGGCGCTATAAACATCCCTGCTCATTTCACTCCTAATTATAACCAACTTTATAGTCTTTAGCAATTATAAGTGTTTGATATTGTATTTGCAATCTTTTCATATTTTAGTCATCAAATGCCTTTATATCCCCATTTTTATGTATCGACCGCGATCACTTTTACATTGCCATCGCAAGAAATGCCAAAATATATATCGCTATAACCGATACCGTCGCAAATATATCAAATATACCTAAGATCTTTACAGTCTTGTCGCCTTTTCCCAATGAACGTCCCACAAAAAAGAACACAAAGCCAAAAAATGCAAAAAACATTGTAATTGAATTGATTGCTCTTATAAAGTTTGAGTCCTCAAAAGCATATAAAAAGATAAAATTCAAAACTGCCGATACTATCGGTACTATCTCCACTATTGTTGCTATCTTTTTCTTGTCCATTCCCCTGTTATCATGGTCATCCGAAAATGACCATTACTCCTTTCCTTTTCTTTCCAATCACTTGAATTCTATTCTAACTCATAATCGGAATTTTTTTAAGTTTCGATATTTCGTTTCCCAGTGTTTTCAAGCGTTTCCAAGCAACAGTATCAGATCTTTTTCCCCGAACCGATCTCAAAGTGGCACTTTACGATACCGATATCCACCTTGCTGAAAGGGCCGCCATTGTCAATAAATTCAACTTTTTCACCATCTGCAAGTTTTATCACGAACTTCTGCTGATTTATTGCAGTGGGAGCCAAAAGAGCCATCTCAACGCCTTGATTAAACCAATCCGGACGCTCACCTGCTGCCTCAACCACCTGCTCAAAAGTCTTGGATTTTCTAACTTTCCCCTGATCCTTGCCATAACCTATTGCGATAGCTATAACAAGTTTTTCATCGGGAGCAACTTCGGCGGATATGGTCTTATGATTAAAGCCCCCTGTCCAGCATGTGTTAAGTCCTAAACTCTGCGCAAAAAGAACCAGTTTCTCGCCATAGTAACCAATCTTTTGTTCCAGGTCATCCGAAGCTCTGCCGACACATGCGACAACGCTCGGTGCCGAACCAAGTCCCCTTGCTCTGTTTACCAGATTAGTATATGTTCTTCCCGCATCTTCAATAAACTGCAAATGAAGTCCGCTCTCAGCATTGAGCTCACTCACTTTGGCTCTGAGCTGTATGATTTTCTCCGGCTCGATCATCTGCGGCTTATAACTTCTAACCGAATGTCTGGCCTTGATTGCTTCGATTTCTGTCATATTTTTTCTCCTTCCAGATATGAAATGGTCTTCCCATGTCTCTTTGCATATTCAATCTCAGATCTTGTGCTGTCTCCGATATAACCTCCGACATTTATCACAAAAATCTCATCAGCCATATCTATCTTTCTCTTATGCATATCATCAAGCATTTCTTTTGTCTTTGTAAGCGTTCCCTCGTCCATGCTCTCCCAGACTTCTTTATCACCTGAATGACCAAAAAGCCCTACGCTGATAACGATTTTTCCATCCAATGTCAGTTTCTTCTGAGCTTCCATAAACTCGTTCTTAAAACGTGTGCTGCCGCATAATGTGACTACTTTGTAGTTTCCGACCATTGATAAACACTCCCATTGTGTATTTTTCTTATCTCTATTTATTCTTGAATATAACATTCAGATATTTTATGAACAAGGTAATTTTTATATTTATTTTATACTTTTTCTCTTCATATACAAAACGCTTCCGTCGATAATAAAAATAAGAAATGGGTAAGTATTCGCTCATTGTATTTGAAACGGATGTCAGCACTGATACGCTCTATGTTTTATGACAATTTACCGGAGCGTTTTTTACAAGGAGGTAAAAAGAATATGTCAGGAATTAACAGTATTTCCTCATCCGGAGGAAACTCAGAAATCAATAAAACTTCTTATACAAATAAAAGCAATCAGGCAAGCTCAGCGAAAAATACTCAGTCGTCTAAAGTTGAAACCAAGTCATGGAGCCCTATCGATACCAAAAGTTCGCTTGTTCCATCTATGACCGATTACGGCATGACTATCGGCAACGTTGAGCTTTCAGACAAGGCTAAAGATTACCTTGATAAACTCAAAGCCAAATATCACAACATGGAATTCATCACCGTCAGCAAGGATATGAAGGCGCAGGTTCAGCAGAATGCTGCGGCATACGGCAATGCCAACAAGATGGTAGTTCTCATAGATGAAGAAAAGCTTGAGCGCATGGCCACAGACGAAGCCTTCCGCAATAAGTACGAAGGAATCATCGCTTCATCGCAGGCCAAAATGATGCAGGCAAAGATGGGACTTACAAGCAGCGGCGCAAATATAAAGAATTTCGGAATGTCCGTCGACTCAAACGGCAAAGAGAGTTTCTTCGCTACAGTAAGCGATTCTCTCGATCTGCAGAAAAAACGCCTTGAGAAAAAGGCTGCCGAAAAGAAAGCGGAAAAAGCCAAAGAAAAGAAAGCAGCTGAAAAAGAAGCCCGTGAAGAGCGTATTCAGAAAGCAAAAGAGAAAAAAGCCGAAAAAGCAGAAGCTGATAAGGCTGAATCAGACAATGATATTAATGAAATTGATGATGAAAATTTCGTTATGTTTGAGGCCGATTCAATGGAAGAACTTTTATCTAAAGTTCAGACATACGCTTACAACAGTTCATCAAACAAGATTAAGTCTACTTCCGAGCGCATGGTTGGAACCACAATAGATTTCAAGGGATAAGCGCATCCTGCGGAACATTTTAGTACGATAAAAGTGCAGCTGTCAGAGAATGATAAACTCTAACATCTGCACTTATCTTTTTATGGTCCATTAAAACATAACTCCTATTAAGACTTCTTCTCGCCCACATAGCGTCTTCTGAGCTGGCCGCAGGCTCCGTCTATGTCCCTGCCCATCTCTCTACGAATCGTCGCATTTATTCTGTTCTTTTCAAGCTTATCCTTGAACTTAACCGCATGAGAACGATCGGTAGGTTTGAAATCTCTTTCTTTTATCGGATTCACGGGAATCAAGTTTACAACACAGTTAAGTCCGGACAAAAGCTTTGACAATTCGGCTGCATCTTCATCAGAATCGTTAACTCCCGCAACAAGCGAGTACTCAAAAGTAAGCTGTCTTCCGGTCTTGTCAAAATAGGTCTTGCAAGCATTCAGCACTTCATGAATCTCATACTTATTTGCGATAGGCATGAGCTCTTTTCGCTTGTCATTATTTGATGCGTGAAGAGAAAGCGCCAGATTTATAGACAATTTCTTTTCCGCAAGTTCTAAGATCTTAGGCACGATACCGCATGTGGATACCGTAAGATTGCGCTGTCCGAGGTTCATTCCGTGCTCATCGGAAAGAAGCTCGATGAACTTAAGAAGATTATCATAGTTATCAAGCGGCTCTCCGCTACCCATGACAACGACTCTGGATATCTTTTCCCCTGTGTAACATGCTATAGCATATATCTGATCAAGTATCTCCGATGGCAAAAGATTCCTCACAACGCCGTCAATTGTCGACGCGCAGAACCTGCATCCCATCCTGCATCCAACCTGCGAAGATACGCAGACACTGTTACCGAATTTGTATTTCATGAAAACGCTCTCGATAACGTTGCCGTCATAAAGTCCAAAAAGGAATTTTTTCGTACCGTCGATCTGTGATTCCTGCACCTGAACAACTTCAAGACTTGTATAGCTACACTTCTGATCGAGCTTTTCTTTGAGCGACTTTGGGATGTTCTTCATCTCGTCGTAGTTTCTTGCTCTCTTGACATGCATCCAGTCATAGAGCTGTTTTGCCCTAAATGCAGGCTCACCGATTTCCTTGATGAAAGCCGTAAGTTCATCGAAGTTTAGGGATTTTATGTCTATTCTATTATCTTTTCCTAAAATGTAATCGTCCATAATTCTTTCCATTGACTATCAAACATTCGTTCTATATAATCTTATTTTGGTGCTACCAGTAATTACGGTAGGCGGTTAGTCCTTCAATCGGAGGACTGTGACCTCCGTTAATCATAGAAATCTCTCATGAGAAATCTTTGTTGGAGGAACTTGCGTATGCTCACCATCACTGACCTTATCGCAGTGCTTGCGCTGTGTGCGACTTTTTATAGTCTTGGTTATATGCATGGAAAGCATGATTCCAAGACACAAAAATAACCGCCTGGCCTGAGAAACTAAGCGGTTATCACAACGTTTATTCATCTTGGGACTAACCGTCTACCGGTAGCACCTTTTCTTTTATTATACTACCATCAACTTATAGCATCGTCAAACAATTCTTCTCTACTCCTGGCATAACACCTCACCTCTGCAAACTCTGCGGTTTCTGAGTATCAATCCCAGCACCAGTATAAACGCCAAAGGAATAATACCGCTTACAGGATTCATAAATATATCATAAGTCTTATTTAATTTAAATTTCCCTACAGGCACAAAGATAAGCGAATATGAAAGTTCCTCGGTCATATGCAATAAATACGCAGGAATAAATGATATAGTAGCTCTTCTTACTTCAACAAACAGCGGTGTCCACATAAGCATAATCACGATTCCCGAAAGTATTGTTTTTAATTTCATATTGCCATCCAGTCCGACAAAGTAAAGATAATACGGGATATGCCAGCATCCCCAGATAAGTCCTGTTGAAAGATATATCAAATAATCGTTCCACTCTGTTTTTTCAAAAAAAGGAACCATATTGCCGCGCCAGGTTATTTCTTCTACAAGGTTCTTGAGAACAGCCCCGGCCACAACAACACCTACAAGCGATCTGTCAAATCCTCCAACTATAGTCTGATTAAACTGATATGCTGTTCTTGTACATACAATTGAAATCAACGGAAAAATAAGAAGTGAAATAGCATAGATTTTTGCATTCCGGCCAAAGTTCATTTTGAACCCAACAGGCTCGAAGTACCCCTTATTGGTCAATCTGATGATCACAGATATAAGAAGCGGAAGTATTAACCATATCAGCATTCCCAAAGACTGCCCTTCAGGCTGCTCTGTCAGTACCATATCTACAGCTCTTCCTATAAAACCTGATGCCAAAGTAAAAACAGAAAAAACAACGATTACAAGCTTATCTCTTTTCTTCATTATTCAATCCACCTTCCGCCTTATTATGTCATTTCAGTAACTTCTTTGCCTTGGTACACCACTTGAGATACGTCTCGCATGTATCTATCCCGAAAGTAACCGTGAGATAGAAATTTATATGATATTTTTCATCTATTACTTTTTCAAGCTTCTCCTTATATATCCTAAGAATCTGCAATTCATCTTTTACCTGATTCTCAAAAACTTCAATATTGCGTATTGTTACAGCCTTATCTTCCCCGCCGCCAAAATAGATTTTTAAAAGCGTCTCGTACTTAAGGTCATTGCTTGCACTTTCTTCCTTATGAGATGCATTTTCCTTTTTCGGCTTCTATATGAAGTTGCGGCAAATGAAGCCGGCCAGGACTGATCCTGTAAACCGACACTTTAATTATCTTTTTTATTTCACTACTCTTTTAAGTTTTGCAATAAAGAAACCGTCTGTTCCGAATTCTCCGGGAAGAAGCTGTATAAAGCCCTTCTTTGCGGTGTCTTTTATGTTGTACTTATCGTTTTCTGTAATGTACTTTGGAAGCACATCTGTGATATCCACGGGTTCAAACGGAAGCTCGGTGCAGATTCTTTTTACCATCTGCTCATTCTCGGCCTTGTTCACCGTACATGTGGAATACATAAGCGTTCCGCCGACTTTGACATAGTCCCAGCAAGCCTTAACTATGTCCCACTGAAGTTTTGTCAGTTCATCAAGTTTAGCTTTTTTAATATTTTGCTTGATATCGCTCTTTCTACCTATGATTCCAAGTCCGGAGCATGGAACGTCGAGATAGAGATAATCGGCGTTTCTCTTCATATTATCATCATGGATCTTGGCATCGACAACCTCTATTGTGATATTATCAAGCCCAAGTCTTGCAGCATTCTCAGCAATAAGCTCCTTTTTTGCCGTAGAAACGTCTCGTGAAAAAACTTTTCCGTCTGCGCCGACTTTCTGCGCCGCATGCATGCTCTTTCCACCGGGAGCGGCACAAACATCAATAACCGTGTGTCCTTTCAAAGGATTCGCGATTTCTGTAAGGAGCATGGAACTTACGTCCTGAACCGCAAATTTTCCTTCCGCATATCCCGGAAGATATCTGATATTGTCGGTCTTTTCAAGTTCAAGTGCATATGGCAGGATCGGATTTTCTTTTACAACAACTCCCGCTTCTTCGAGTTCTTTTTTCAGCTTGAGCGCAGCAGCTTTCGCAGCTTCCGTATCCGATAAGCCGTTATCCGTGTCAGCTTTGCCCGCTGTAC
Source organism: Butyrivibrio hungatei NK4A153 (assembly GCF_000424465.1). Lineage (GTDB taxonomy): Bacteria > Bacillota > Clostridia > Lachnospirales > Lachnospiraceae > Butyrivibrio > Butyrivibrio hungatei_A. The sequence continues at coordinate 92,219 of NZ_AUJY01000007.1, forward strand.
ATCTGATAACCGTCGGGCGCGGCTCGAGGAAAAACTTAAGCATTCCTTCCGTCCTCTCAAAGCCGTACTCCGTAAGCCACATCTTGCACAACCATGAAGGCTGCGAATAAACTACGGACAGATAATCAACTCCCCCGTTCTCATTTTTGTCCGGATATGAAATATTTTCTTTATTCCTTGAAATGTTCCTAAGAACGCCGTTGACAAAGCCTTTCAGCCCCGCGAACTTATGCTTTTGCGCAAGTTTTACCGCCTCGTTGCAAGCAGCGCTGTCGGGAATGTTATCCATGAACATTATCTGATACGTTCCCATTCTTATCAGACTTCTTATCAGAGGCTGCATCTTTTTTACCTCTGTCTTGGAAAAAGAATCTATAACGTAGTCTATCTGTATATTTCTCTCAAGGCAGCCCTCCACCACTCTTTTAATAAATGCTTTGTCTCTTGTTTCAAGATAATCGTATTTTTCAAGTGCATCCTTTAAAAGCGTAGTTTTCCTGCCGCCATCCTTGTCGTACTCCATCAGGATGTTAAGTACTATCTCCCTAATATTCACCATAGATCAGTGCCTCTCATTTTTATTTTCGTATTTTTCGCAGAACCTTGCTGAAAAAGAAGGTTCTTCCCCCGCGATATTAAGATGAGTAATGTCTCCCATTCCTATTGTTCTGAACGATCCTATCCCCTTCTCACGCTCTTCGGAAGCTACGATCGTAACCGAAGTCGGCGCAAGTGCAATGAACTGAAACAGAACAAAAGGTGAGACATTCCATAGATATGACAGAAGAACAGACGTAATGCCATAATGGCAGAAAAAAGCTATAACTTTGTCATTACTCTTATTTACCTTAAATATCAGCCCGTCTTTCTCATAACCCTGCTTACGCAAAAAATCATCAAAAGACGAAACCACATAATCATACACCTTACACATATCGCTGTATATAACAGGTTCGGCATTTCTCCACGCATCCTTGTCAAAAAGCTCCGGATGAGCGCCATAATACGACGGAAGCATATCCCACAAAATCCTCGTCTCGTATTTGCCTGTCGCAGGATCTGTCTTAAGCTCGGTTTTATAAGCCTGCCTTGCACTCTCTGAAAGATTCGGATCGAACTGAGCCGGGAACTCTTTTAACCAGTCATAAGTAACCGCCTCTTTTCCTAGTGCCTTAAGCGAATACTCCGCAGTTTTCTGCGCCCTTCCAAGAGGCGACATATATATCTCATCGATGTTGTAATTCTTTATGTACCCGGCAAGGAACTGCGCCTCTCTCTGCCCCTTCTCGGTGAGCCCGTCAATCTCATAGTCCGGATCACCGTGCCTAATAAATATCAGTTTCATTTCTCTTTCCTTCATCAAAAAAATTAGCTTTCGCCATGTAATTATTATATATCCAAAACGGCTCACGGTGGGCTCTTATTAAGAATCCCGCTTTACAAATCCCGTCTCATTTTTCTCGACTTTCAAAAAACTTTTATTGTTTCTCAATAAAAAAATATTGCAAATCAAAAAAGAACGTGTTATAAAAAAATTATACAAGTACTTGGTGAAACAATTGGAGGATAACATGGATAGTAGATTAAATAATTTCGTTAAAGCCATCTTGGATCTTTGCTTTTATTTCGGGCTTGTGGTCATTGTCACAGTTCCTTTTTTCCTAAAGCATGCAGTTAAGCTGGCAGTCTACACTTTAGGTGAAAGCACAGAATACAGTGCGATCAACGATCACTTCGGATACGCGCTGGTTTCTATCATGATCGCAGGCAGTGCTGCTCTTCTCATTTTGTACGAACTTCGAAAGATGATGAAAACAGTAACCGATGACAACTGTTTTGTTGATGCGAATGTAAAAAGCCTGTACCGCATGGGAACTTACGCTTTTATCATAACAGGGATCAAACTTCTTAGATGTTTCGTATACTTCACCCCGGCAGCAGTGGTTATCGCAGGTGTATTTCTTTTCGCCGGACTGTTCAGTAAAGTCTTGGCAAGGGTCTTTGACAGGGCCGTGAGATACAAGCAGGAAAACGATTTAACCATTTAACAGGGCAGGTGAGAATATGATTGTAATTAACTTAGATGTAATGATGGCAAAGAGAAAAATGGGACTGACCGAGCTCGCCGGCAAAGTCGGTATCACCCTGGCTAATCTTTCTATCCTAAAAAACAATAAGGCGAAGGCCGTCAGGCTCGAGACCCTTGATGCAATTTGTAAAGCTTTGGATTGTCAACCGGGAGATATCCTTGAATACGTTGACTCTCAGGAGGAATAAAAGTATGGAAACACAAAATAATCAGATGCCGCAGAATAACAATAACGGATATGAATATAATGGACAAACAGGCAATTACACCCCTGTCGGAGCCATGCAACAGCCCGTAAACCATTTTGCGATTCAAGCTGCTGCCGTTCAAAAAGAAAGCGCTGAACATTTTAAAAAATACGGAATATTATCCGCTATATTCGGCTTAATATACAGCATCTGTCTGTATAATAACCACTCAAGCATAACATACCCCGTATTTATGCTCTGCGCTCTGATAATACTCAAACTTGTAAGGGGAAAAGACGGCCTCTCACTGATAGCCGACTGTAACGGAAAAAAAGGACTCGGAATCTTTTACGTAGTTTCTCTGATGCTTCTTTCCGTACACAGATGCCTTACAACCAGTTTCACATTGGCTTTTTGGGAAAGAACCGCTATCTTCATGCTGTTCTTCAGCTACATAATCTATCTTTATGTAGACACGACAGGATTCAGTATCGGCGAGTGGCTCATAGGTCTTTTTTCAACCGTCATAAAACCTTTTGAGCACTTTTCACGCCCGTTCTCAGACTTTGTTGCACATGTCAAGCTCAAGAACAACGATGTTGACACAAGTGAGAAAAAGAAAACTATCCGTGCGGTACTCATCGGAATTGCCATCGCAGTGCCTATGCTTCTTGTGATTGTTCCTCTCCTTTGCTCTGCGGATATGGTTTTTAAAGATGTACTGACAACCATAAATATCGATTTCAGCATCACTGAAGAAATATATCATACGATAATGATGGTCTTTACTGCAGTTTTTGTCTTCTGGAGTTCGTATACCATCATCACTTCGATGATTGCAAAAGAACTGAAGATAAAGATCAATGACCTCGGCACAAAGAATCCTGTAATTGCCATTACATTCACAGGCATCATCGGCGCTGTTTATGTTCTGTTCTGTATTATTCAGCTTCTTTATCTTTTTAGCGGAAGCGTCGCTCTTCCCGAAGGATATACTTATGCAGAATATGCGCACGAAGGTTTCTACCAGCTTTTGACCGTTTGTATCATTAACATCGTTATGGTATCGGTCTGCCAGACCTTTTTCAAAGAATCAAAGGTACTTACAGCCCTGCTTACAGCCATAGCCGGATGCACATATATAATGATCGCATCTTCAGCAATGAGAATGGTACTCTACATCGGTGTTTATCACCTGACATTCCTAAGACTTTTCGTACTCTGGTTCCTTGCCGTACTGTGCTTCTGGCTCGCCTTTCTTATTGCAAGCATGTACATCAAAAACTTCCCTGTATTCAGAGCCGGAATGGTGACGATAACAATTGCGTTTTTGATATTTATCTACAGTAATCCGGAATACAGGATTGCCAAATACGACATTGAAGCGACAGGCCCGTCAATAAACGTGCAGTCTCCCGACGCCTCATATATAAAGTGGTTTCTTTCTTACGATGCGGTTCCGGCGCTTGAAGGAAATGAAGTCTTAATATATGACTACAAGGACGGCCGCAAAGATTACAAATTTGATGATGAGAAAAAATATACGGGACTTAGAAGATTCAATTTTTCGTATCATATTGCGCAGAAGTATCTGAAATAAACTTTTCAGGCGGACACCTTTACGTGCCCGCCTGAATTTTTACAAAGAAATTTCTTTATACGATACTTCCATATACATTTCCGGAATCCCAGCCTCCTTCGAACAAACACAGAGACTGTAATTCCCTTCAAATTCATATCTCATAAAATGATATTCACCGGATTCTTCGCCATTTTCGCAAAGCTTATACTCTCCGTCTATTTTTACGATTCCAAACTCATCAAGCGGCTTGTAAAGTCCCATCCCGATACATTTTATGTACGCCTCTTTAAGACTCCACATGTCATAAAAGAGCTTTCTCTTTGCATCATCCGAATCCGAAGCTCTTTTAAGCGCATCTTTTTCTTCCTGTGAAAAAAATCTTTCGGCTATATCAAGTCCTCCGCTCTTATGCTCCTGCACATCGATTCCGACAGGACTACCGGCGACCGCGCATACCACATAGTCTCCCGAATGTGAGATATTGAAATGAACACCTCTTTTTCCGACTACATGAGGCTTTCCGTACTTATTCTTTTCCACTCTTATCTCATCTAAAGAAATTCCAAACGCCTTAGTTATCGCATATTTGGATAAAAGAATTCCTGCGAGAGCTCTTTTTTTATCCTCAATGAAATGAAATCTCATTATCCTGTCTTTCTGCTCAGGATCTATCTTGGACAAAGCGCATTCAAATTCAGCATCACTTAATTCATTTAGCGCATTTATAACATATACCTGCATATGCGATCACCATTCAGACAAGTACTCCGCTTGCTTTTCTCCCTCGATTATCTTTTTGATCTTTCTTGTAAAGACTGCTCTTACAAGGAAACAGATCAAGTTTAATATAACAAACATATAGACAATCGTAAAACCTGAAACCTGAAACGGCATGTAATCGCCTGTTGCAAATGACGTATTTATCTGTATTTTTCTCGCCGCATATATGCAAATCGGAATCGATAGGAAAAAGATTATATTCGATACGATCAGGTACGGATCAAGAAGTATACTGTTTATCTTCTTATTGTCATATCCAAGCAGGTCAAAAATCAGGATGCTCTCCGTGTTTCCGGACAGTCCTATAAATATCGCAAGGAAGATAAGCAGGCACCCTGTTGCAACGCCGATGCTCTGGTTTATTATCGCGCTCGCTTTGTTGGAAGTCTGATCTCTTGAAAGCGCCTCCATCTTATCTTCATAGAGAGTGCTTGCGCTCTCATCCAATGAAGCATTTGACCAAACACCGTTGTATGCTGCATTATCAACATCCATTAACGCGGCAAGTTTTTCTTTTGAAATGTACATGCTCTTTATGCCGGCATTTCTTGCGAGATTCGTCGCTTCGATTTCAACTGCTCTTCCATTAACCTCGATACTTAATTTGTCTCCAACTTTAATGCCATAGTTCTCGGCAAGTTCAGGATTAAGAACAACGCCCGGTTCGTTTGAAAGGTCGATTTTATTGTGCTTTTTATCATATAGGGAAAAGAGCTCATTATTGCTGTCGGTGCCTATGATGTTGTAGGATATCTTTTCGCCGTCATGATCGATTGCTGCATTATATCTGAGATAATACGAAATATCACCGGCGCTGTCAGGTGGTACTGTATCTGTGTTTCCTTCATCTGCAGTACTTTCCTCGACATTTCTTACCTCATCATACTCAGTCACATAGCTGTATTCTCTTCCTTCGCGCTGCGATCCCATAATCTCTCTGCTACTTAGAAGAAGTGATACGCTAAGAACAAACATGATTCCAAACGTAACAATCGCAGTGACAAGAAGCAATAACTCACTTATATTCTTCAAAGTAAGCTTGTACTTATATCCTCCTTTCATCTTGAAAAAGCCGATGAATTTCTCGACAAATCCGGGTTTACCCGCTGAGCTGTCAGCTTTTTTCATAAGGAGTGCGGCTTCCTTATTAGCGGATAATGCATATGCAATAAGAGTCACGATATCTATAAACGACGCCCATGCAAATGGATAAATGAAATCCGAAAAGCTTATACCCTTTGAAAGCGATTCAACCATGTAGGTCTTCTTATATGCAGAAATAAGTATGCTTGAGCCGAAAAAGCCGACAAAAGCTCCGATCATAGCAGTGATCCAAGACACTACGGTCAATAAATTGAAAGTCTGTATTGCTATATCCCAGGTTGTAAATCCAAGCGACTGCAAAAGTCCCATCTTTGCCTGATTCTTCTTTATGGTATTTGTCAAAAAAAGAAATAGTATCAAAAGAAATACAGCGATCATCGCAGATGACATATTTCGAATCAGAACTTTATTGATTTCAAGCGCGTTAATAAACTTGAGCTCGTTCTCGGCAAGAGCCGATTGATCAAGTTTTCTGTATATATTTAAGTTTTTATCAACAGAAAAGTGAACAAAGTAATGTAGAAAGGATGTACCGATCAAAAACAACGACAAAATCGCCATCATTGTTTTTTTTGCCAAAAAATCTTTTTTAATATGCTTATATAATAATTTCATTGTGCTCAAATCCCCCATGCCATCGCGTCAGGCTCAATGATCTCATCGTTCATATAATCGTTTATGATATTTCCGTCTTCGAGCACCAGCACCCTGTCGGCTGTCTTTGCTATTTCTCTGTTATGTGTGGTAAAAAAGATCGTCGTTCCGAATTTCTTTTTTATCTCATGAAGGAGCTTAACGATATTGATGCTGTTATCCTTATCAAGCGCTCCCGTTGCTTCATCGCAGAACAAGATCTCAGGATTTTTTGCAACAGCTCTTGCAATGCATACTCTCTGTTGTTCGCCTCCCGAAAGCTTATATGGGTACTCGTCAAGATACTTATCTATTCCAAGAAGTGCGCTTAGTTTCTCAATTTCACTCATATCAGTTTTATCATGTTCATAAACATCTCTTTTCTCCGCTCCAAGGAAAATATTCTCTCTTACAGTGAGATTCGGAAGAAGCATATAGTGCTGGAAAACAAAGCCTATCTTGTCTCTTCTTAAGTTTGCTATCTCTCCCTTTGAAAATCGGGTAATATTTTTTCCGTTATAAAAAACTTCTCCGCTTGAAGGCGTAAGAATCGTTGAAAGAACATTTAAAAGTGTCGACTTTCCGGAGCCGCTATGCCCCAAAACCGCGATAAAATGGCCTTTTTCAACAGAAAGACTGACTTCGTTAAGTACATTTCGTTCGTCAAATTTCTTTGTTACTGATTTTGCTTCAAGAATTACGCTTCCCATGACTGTCTCCTCTTTTCCTACTGCTGTCTTTTGTTTCATTAGTGTTGCTGTCTCAATAACATGTTTCTACTTTTAGCCGACGTTGAACTTCTCAAATGTAGTCTGCTCAACAACCCTGTTTCCCAGAAGTGTAATTGCCTGCGCAGGGCAATGACTGATACATCTGTAGCACATGGTGCACTTGCCCTGCGGCACCGGTTTACCGCCTGATTGCTGCACAAGATTGTCCATTGGACATTCATTGACGCAAAGTCCACATCCCACGCATGCATCACTTATTTTTAATTTATCCGAATACTTTAAAGTCTTTCCGTAAAACCACAAGCGCTGGCCGAACAAACCTGCAATATGATCGCAAAATCCAAGTCCCTCTTTCGGGTACTTTCCGCTCTTGATCTTCGCTACCCATGCTTCAATCTTTTCATCAGCCAGTTTAACTATCTTCTTATTTGCCTCTTCTGTCTTTTTCAAGAGCTTGCTGTCACAAACAGAATCAGGCATCTTGATCTGCAATCCGCCTGTCACCGTAGCTCCGTAAATCTTAAACAATCTTGCGGTGCAACCTGTACCGTCGCCGCTAAAAGCACCCATGGTATTTATGCAAAAGATTCTTTTACCTTCCCAAATGGTGCTGTTATTCCTGATAAAATCTCTCACCATAAGCGGTGCATTGGAAAATTGCGTAGGATAGCCCACAACAATATCCGTCTCATTTTTAATTTTTTCAATAACTTGTGGATTTTCAATTGGAAAAGTCCTGCCGTTTTCATCAAGTAACTGCACAAACTTTTCCACACAGTGCTTAGAATTGCCTGTTCCGCTTAGATATAAGCCAATCATTCCCCCTACCTCCCTGTTAAAACAACATAAAATATATTTTAGCAGGGTAACGTAGTGAATTGCAACTCTTTCCATTCAAAAAGAGTGCTATCTCGCACTAAGATAACACTCCTCGTATACTTTACTCAACACTCTCTATCATAAATTTGACCGTCTCACCGCAGTCTGTGCACTGGTAAGGACCCGGTCTGAGATTTCCGCCTCTTCTGAAAGCATAGACAAAGGGATAAATTGCATTCATCGCAACCATGCACACATTGTCGCTCTTCTCTTTATCAAGCAGACTTCCTTCGAAGCAGATCACATCACCCTCTTTATACTTTGGGCAATGGCTCTCGATCACGGTAACTTTTACTTTATTATCTGTATAATTCATGTCTGTTCCTCCCGGTTAATATTTAGATAATATATAAAAAATCACCATGGCAAATCTGCTTTATACCGATCTGCCATAGTACTAATATAAAAACATTTCGCTCGCGAAATGCTAGCGCGCGAGCGGTAATGCGACGCAATTATATACCATTCCGCAAGCTGCGCATACAATATCAGTCTCTCCTTCTGCCGTTCAAGAGAACAAGTCTTAAGAGCTGTACTACTGCTGCCGCTGCGCTTGCAACATATGTCATTGCAGCCGCGGAAAGGACTTTTCTTGAGTCCTTAACTTCCTCGTATCCGAGAATTCCGTACTCTTCAAGCATTACAAGTGCTCTGTGAGAAGCATCAAATTCTACGGGAAGTGTCACAAGCTGGAACAAAACAGCTAATGAAAATACCCATATTCCTATTGTGATAAGCGGAGAAAAGCTTACCAACATACCAAGGAAAATAAGTGGGATTCCTGCCTTTGAGCCGATATTGGCAGCAGGAACTATAGCTGTCCTTATCTTAAGAGGTACGTAGCCGTAATAATGCTGGCAAACGTGGCCGCACTCATGCGCAGCAACGCCTATTGCCGCAACACTCGGAGAATTGTATGTCGCATCCGAAAGACGGATAACTTTCGCCTTCGGATCGTAATGATCTGTAAGATTACCACTGACGTGCTGTATCATAACATCGGTGATCCCGTTTCTTCTAAGTATCTCAGCAGCAACCTGTGCTCCTGTCATGTTACACATACTGCGGATTCTCTCATATTTTTTGTATACGGATGAAACCCTGTGGCTTGCGATAAGACACAATATGCCCATTATTATCACAAGAAAATACATTGGATCAAATCCGTATCCATACATCACTCTGCTTCCATAACCGTAACCCATTTAACTCACCTCCGATTCCGGTATACCATCATCCTATCACTATGCATTGCATCTACTACAGTAACAATCTGCCGTCTACCATAAATGCTTTGCTCAGATCATATAGACTAATTCTTATTAAATCATATTATCAACGCATCTGGAAACTTGTCCCGATCTCTACTTTATTTCCAAGCAAAAAATCTTTCACAAGCATCCTCTTTTTACCTTCAAGCTGAACTTCCTTTAAAACCAAAGTTCCCTTTCCCGTTGCAACGCCGATAACTTCTTTTGTGACAAAAGAAACTGTTCCGGGCTCAGCATTCTTCATAACTTCGGCATTTCCCGCAATTTCTTTTACATTCTTATCATCAATAGCGTCAGCGGTCCAAATCTTGAGCATCTTGCCTTCAAGACGGGTATAAGCACTTGGCCAAGGATTAAGCCCTCTTACAAGATTCCTTATATCCACAGCGTTCTTATTAAAGTCTATTTTTCCCATGTTCTTGGAGAGTTTCCCACACTTCGTAGCAAGCTCTTCATCCTGCGGAACAGGTGTAAGCTCGCCTCGCTCTATCTTGGGAAGCGCCTCTACGATAAGCTCCGCGCCAAGTTCCGACAACTTATCAAACAGACCGCCACCCGTTTCATTGTCGCCAATAGGTATTTCCCTCTGAAGGAGAATATCGCCTGTGTCCATGCCTGCTGCCATCTGCATGATCGTGACGCCCGTTGTTTTCTCGCCGTCAATAATTGCCTGCTGGATAGGCGCAGCTCCTCTATACTTGGGAAGAAGCGATGCATGAATATTGACGCATCCAAACTTTGGAATATCAAGTATTTCCTGTGAAAGAATCTGTCCAAAAGCTGCAACAACGTATATGTCAGCCTCATAGTTTTTTAAATAAGCAACATTTTCGGGAAGCTTTATTCTTTCAGGCTGAAACACAGGGAAACCATGTTTCAGAGCACATGCCTTAACATCCGAAACCTGAAGTTCGCCGCTTCTGCCCTTTGGCTTATCGGGCTGTGTAACAACCAGAGTTATCTCATGCCCCGCTTCTGCTATTTTTTCCAAAGCGCTCGCCGCAAAATCAGGCGTACCCATAAAAATTATTTTCATATTTACGCATCCTCATTTTCAGCCATGAGATCTTCGTTATCTACAAGCTCGCCCTCAACTTTTTCAACATACATATGTCCGTCAAGGTGATCGTTCTCGTGAAGAATCGCTCTTGCAAGAAGTTCCTCGCCCTCTATAACAAATTCTTCGCCTTCAAGATTGATTGCCTTAGCCTTTACATAATTAGGTCTTGTGACAATTCCTGATTTTCCGGGAAGTGAAAGGCATCCCTCATATCCCGTCTGCTCTCCGCTTGTCTCAAGTATCTCGGGATTGATAAATACTATCGGTGAATCACCCTCAGGAGATACATCTATAACAAATACTCTTTTAAGTATTCCAACCTGCGGAGCGGCAAGTCCTACACCGTTTGCATCATACATGGTGTCGATCATGTCCTGCACAAGCTCTTTTATCCTGGGCGTGATCTCTTTTACTTCTTTACAACGGCTCTCAAGTACATTGTCGCCGTATTCTCTTATAGTTCTAAGTGCCATTTCGGTCTCCTCTTACACGTTTATTAGAAAAACAACTATAGACGATTGTCTAATATTTTAGTTTCATCATGTTATTATAAAACGCACCCACACTATTATCAAATCATTTTAATATCGGCCATTATAACATAGTTTCTTTCAACATCCGTCTTATTCCTTTAATATCAAGAGGATTTCCTGTTGTTTCATATGTAAACAGCAGATTCTTCCCGGGATATATTCCGTTATCCCTGTAAATATCCATCTTACATAAAGTATCTTTTCTATAGCTCTCATCATCCATAAAGCCAAAGTGTTCAAGATATACAACTTCTCCCGTTCTCTTTTTAAGCAAAGTAAAATCCGGATACTTTATCTTTCCATCTCTTAGCCTAACCGGACACTCGTAATGATACGGAATCCCCATTTCAAAAAGCATATCTGCGATTATAGCTTCAGATTTAGACCTGACTTTTTCTCCTCTTCTCGTGTCATATATTTTATTTTCAATTTTATATGGATTTGTCTTAAATGTCTTAGACTGCCATTCTTCAGCAATTTGATCATCCAACGGGATATATGATGTAACAAGATTTTGTCTTTCTTCAGATAGGTCTTCATATGCGGTTTCAGATTGTTTTTTTTGATAGCTTGCAAGCATTTTCTCAAGCATTTTCAATTCGTCCGCAGCAGATTTAAGAAAATGCTTATTGTAGTCTTTTTGTGCCAAAAGCCTTATCATGCACATTTGCTCGTTCTTGGGCAGATACTCTCCGCTTGTATCCCGTTCTTTACTTACTTTATAATACCGTATTCTCCCGTTACTCCTACTGGTTCGTAATCTCCCTTTCGGAAAAGAGCCTTTCTCCTTCTCTGCGCGCCTTATTACACGCTTCAGAAACGCGATACGATTGTTTACACTTTCAATAATGGTATTCATTTTTCTTTTGATAATCTCCTTTATTATTTGCTTATTGAGTCTACTTTTGGTTTTGCACTTTTTACTTCTGTGTTTGTACTGCCCGCTTCTGTTTTTGTACTGCCTGCTTCTGTTTTTGTACTGCCTGCTTCCATGGAAGACTTTCCGCGCATTGTAAAAAATACAAAAAGTGACTAATTCGATCGTTTTCATGTTCCTTAGTCACATTTTCCGCTAAAATCTGCGCTTTTGGAACCTTCAATACCGGAAAAGGTGAGAGAATTTTGACTATATCAAATGTTATGAAACATATTAGTCACTACACTCTTATATACTCAAGAAAAAACGTGACTAAATCGATATATTTTTTACGTATTAGTCAAAAAATGGATTTTTCACGAAGACTGCGCTATAGAGCGCGTTCGTAGCATCTTGCAGAACACTCCGCAAGCACTGCAAGCAGCGCCATAGAGTATAATCGACGCGACGGAACCAACCGCCGCGATTGAGTAATAGTACTGCTGTCCCCCAATATCTCGCCCTTTTAAGAAGAGTAAATTGTCATTCTGCAAAGCAGAGGAATGAGCTGTACCGAGCGATACGGCAATTGCCGACAACAATGCAGAAAACACTTCAGCCAAGTAATAAAGTCGACTTATTTGGTGACAGCAACACTATTTTATATATAATTTTATATATAGTATCAGAACCCATTTACCGGGTCAAAATCAAACTGAACCGATATAGTCTTAAGCCTGCCGGAATCCTGCAGATCTTTTATGTATTTCTCAAGTACATCTTTCAGAATGATCAGGCCGTCATAGTCATCAAGCTTAACGTACACAGCGATCCTGTACACATCGTTGATCCTGCCGATTGTGGCAAGCGCCGGCCCGATAAATACAGCATTTTGAATATGCTGTTGCTCCATAAGAGCTCGGAGCCTATTTGAAAAAGCCATTCCCTCTTCTTCATCCCTACTCTGGATCTGAACCGACATCATATGAGAGATCGGAGGATATCTCAAAATGTCCCTATATGCGATTTCTTCGGCATAGAAGGCATCGTAATCCTGCTTTGCCGCCGTCTGAATGCTGTAGTGGTCGGGCTGATAGCTCTGAATAACTACGTTTCCTGCCCTGTCTCCTCTTCCTGCTCTTCCTGCGGCCTGCGTAAGAAGCTGGAAAGTCCTCTCACTTGCTCTGTAATCCGAAGCATAGAGCGACATATCCGCGGCTAGCACGCCTACAAGCGTAACATTGGGAAAATCGTGTCCTTTGACTATCATCTGCGTTCCCACGAGGACATCCGCTTCCTTATTTGCAAATGCAGACAAAATCTTCTCATAACTTCCTTTTGTCCTCGTTGTATCAGCGTCCATTCGAAGGACTCTCGCATCAGGCCAGAACTTTTTGACCTCATCCTCAATCTGCTGTGTTCCTGCCCTAAACGAAGACACGAACTTGGATCCGCACTTGGGACATATCTTCTTTACAGGCTCCTCATATCCGCAGTAGTGGCAGACAAGCCTGCCGCCCCTGTGCTCCGACAAAGACACATCGCAGTGAGGGCATTTAAACACATGACCACAAGACCTGCAGGAAACAAATCCCGCAAGCCCTCGCCTGTTGATAAAGAGCATCGCCTGCTCGCCTTTTTTTATTCTGTCATCCAGAAGTTCCTGCAATCTCAGGGAAAAAATAGATCTGTTACCTTTTCTGAGTTCTTCTCTAAGATCCGCTATCTCAACGGTAGGAAGCGTTCCTCCCGTTAGTCTCTTAGTTAGTTCAAAAAGCTCGTACTCTCCGCTTTTTGCTTTGTAATATGCTTCAAGAGAAGGTGTTGCACTTCCGAGCACCACACAGGCGCCGTCCGGAACGAGCCTTGCAAGCTCTATCGCGGTCTCTCTTGCATGATATTTGGGCATCGTCTCACTCTTATAGGTAGTCTCATGCTCCTCATCGATTATGATGATTCCCGTATTGGGGAACGGGGTAAAAAGAGCCGATCTGGGACCTATTATTATATCTATATCCCCTGTTCTTGCTCTCTCCATCTGATCAAACTTTTCGCCCGGAGACATAGAGGAATTTACCACAGATACCCTGTCTCCAAAATGCCTGTAAAAGCGCATAAGTGTCTGATATGTAAGTGCTATCTCAGGAATAAGGACTATCGCCTGTTTTCCCTTTTTTACAATCTCATCTATAAGCGCTATATAAACTTCAGTCTTTCCGCTTCCGGTTATGCCGTGAATCAAGTAAGTCTTTCGTTTACCCTCATCGTAATCTCTTATAACACTGTCAACAATGTTCTGCTGTTCGTCGCTTAGAGTCTTTTTCCCATACCTTGTGGTTTCTGCAGCAACAGGATTTCTATAGTATTCTTCACTGTCTATCCTGATGATTCCTTTATCCGAAAGGCTCTTTAATGTTGCAGAAGTGACATTCAGCTTACTTGTCACAAGTTCATAAGGGATCCTGTCTTCGGGATTATCGAGAAGTTCCCTGATGATTCTCTCCCTTGCCGTCTGCTTCTTTCTCACACATTCGTAGTAATACTCGGTCGCATCACGCTGGGATATTCTGAGCGAAACATATTTGTGAACCTGCCTGTTCTGCTTTTTTCCCGAAGGAATAACCGTACGGAGAGCCGCATTCATGGTTGAACCGTAATGTCTTTTCATCCAGGCCGCGAGCTTCATTGAAAGGTCTTCAGCCGAAACGGTATCTCCGGCTATATCAATGATTTCTTTTATCCTGTCCACTTCCCACTGAGGCTCGTCGGTAAGTTCGACAACATAGCCTTTCCTGACATTGTTGCCTCGCCCAAAAGGAATGTTCACCGGACTTCCTACATCCACCTTGCCGATAAGCCTGTCCGGAATACGGTACTGAAATGGTCTGTCAACCTTCTCATGCGATATGTCTACTATTACATTAGCGTATATAAACTCGGCCACAGCCCCTCCTTCATGCGCAATTTATTTGATAGGTACTATCAAATAAATTAGTTTAATGAATTAAACTAATTTTATTTCTCATCCAATATCTCCTGAATTAATTCTCTTTCATCCATGTGATATTTTACACCTTTTATTTCCTGATAATCCTCATGTCCTTTTCCGGCAAGAACAATGATATCTCCCTTCTCGCCGTTCTCGATAACGTAGCGGATTGCTTCTTTTCTGTCGGTTATCTTGATATATTTGCCATCAGTCTTCTTCATACCTGTCTCGATGTCATCGATGATGGCTTCAGGCTCTTCAAATCTCGGGTTATCAGATGTAATAACTGTAAAGTCTGCATACTTTCCGCTTACTTCACCCATCTCAAAGCGTCTGTATCTGCTTCTGTTTCCGCCGCATCCAAAGAGACAGATAAGTCTGTTAGGATGATAATCCTTGAGCGTTGTCAAAAGACTCTTGAGCGCCATTGCATTGTGCGCGTAATCTATCATAAGAGTAAAGTCATCGGAAACCTTTACCATCTCAATTCTTCCTTTTACCTTGGCCTCTTTGAGAGCAGGTGCGATTTCCTCAGGTGTGCAATCAAAATGTCTCGCAACAGCGATAGCGCAAAGCGCGTTATAAACACTGAACTTACCGGGAGTTCTTATCTCGGCGTGCATGTTTATAAGTCCGTCTGTGTCAAAGAAGACGCCAAGCTGACCCGGCTTATGGATATATGCAAGATTTATTGCTCTTATATCCGCACCCTCAGAGAATCCGTATGTCTCAACTTCGCAGGTATGACCTTCAAGAATATCATCTGTATGCACATCATCGGCATTGCAGATACCTACTTTACACTGTTTGAACAAAAGACCTTTGCAATGCATATAGTCTTCAAAATCCTTGTGCTCGTTTGGTCCGATATGATCCGGTTCAATATTTGTAAAGATACCCATATCAAAAACAAAGCCCTGACTTCTGTGAAGCATAAGTCCCTGAGATGAAACTTCCATAACAACACTGTCGCAGCCTGCTTCTACCATTTTTGACATATAATACTGAAGCATATATGACTCAGGTGTAGTATTCTCGGCATGTATATGCTCATCACCGATGATAACTTCGATTGTTCCGATAAGACCTACCTTGTGGCCTGCGTTCTGAAGCATATCTCTTATAAGATATGTAGTTGTTGTCTTTCCCTTCGTTCCTGTTATTCCTATTGTCTTAAGCTTCTTTGCGGGATGTCCGAAGTAAGCCGCAGAAATAAATGCCATCGCATATCTTGTATCTTCCACATGAACAACAGGCATTTCACATCCTTCGGGAAGTTCTACATCATGGCAGACAACGATAGCTCCGGCCTTTTTCTCGGAAGCCTCTGCCGCACAGGAATGTCCGTCAAAATTTGCGCCCTGAATACATAAGAATAAAGAACCTTCCGCAATCTTTCTGTTGTCATTTACCACATCTTTAATCTCTACAGACGCGGGATCAACGGTCTTATCTGTGTTTCCGGCAGTTACAGTAAATGTAAGTCCCTCTAATAATTCACTTAAAAGCATATTCAATCCTCCGTTTACTTTTATTAAAATTATCTCTAAAATAAGAAAGTTTAATTATCGAATTTAGCTCAAAAAGATTAATTCTAATTTTTTATATTTTCGACACAATTTATTCATAATTTTAGTATATGATTAATAACATAGAAGTGAGTTGTTAATTCAACTCGCTATCTCCCCCTCATAAGAAACCGCAAACACACGCTTCGCGTGTGTTTTTGTGGTTTATGCGGAACACTTGCTGAGGTCTTATCGAAGCTAGTGTGTGCTATGGGATATACTTAACGAGGTTCCTCACGAGTTTAGTATATATCCCATATGCGGAACTTTTTAATAAATTATGTGAAGTCATTCATAATTATCTGAATACTTTCTCTTCCCTGATACGTATTTATATCAGGCTGATACGCGATACTGACTTTCATTGTTCCGTCAGTTGATCCGCTGTACAGATTTTCCACATTACTCTCACCATATTTATCCTTGAGGAAATTATGCCATCTTTCCATATCACCAAAGAACAACATGTCATATAACTTACCGCCTTCATCGGTGACTCTGTATTTACCGCAATTTTTATTCTTGCCCATAATACGTCCCGATAAAAGAGATACGTCTCTTTGTGCAAATAAAGGCTTTGAATTGCCGGTTCCGAACGGCTCCAATATAGAAAACTCTTTTACAAGATCCATATCGATATATTTAAGCGGCATGACCATATCAAGATGCAATACGGGAACAAAGTCCTCCTCGGTAAGATCGCAATTCTCATTGAGCTTCGTTCTGAGGATCTCTATATTCTCTTCGGGAAGAGAAAGCCCGGCCGCCATCTTATGGCCTCCAAACTTGGTAAAAAGCTCCTTACAGCGAGATAATTCCTCGTACATATCGTAGCTTTCGATAGAACGTCCGGATCCCTTCGCACCGCCATCTGCCGCCTTTGTGAGGACTATTGTGGGTCTGTAATACTTTTCCTTTATCTTACCTGCAATAATTCCCGCAATCGACTCATGAACTTCAGGAAGGTACAGAACGATCACCTTGGGCATTCCGCCCTTTTCGATTTCCTGCTCAACAAACGTAACCGCCTCATCAACTCCGTTTTTGGTCATATCCTTTCTGCTGTCGTTAAGGCTCTTCAAATCCCCTGCAATCTTGGCTGCCTCAGCGGCATCATCCTCAAGGAAAAGAGAAAGCGCCCTTGTTGCAAGATCAAGTCTTCCCGTTGCGTTAAGGCACGGTCCTATAACGAATCCGTAATTATATCCGGTCATATGATATGCATCAAGACCGTTTACGTCTATAAGAGCTTTTAAGCCCTTATTATCCGTTTTTGGAATGCGTTTAAGTGATTCCCTAACTATTACTCTGTTTTCGTCCTTAAGCTCCATTACGTCGCACACAGTGGCTATACCGGCAAAGATAAGCTTCTGGAAAAAGAATTCCTCTCTTTCCTCCTCTGAAGGTCCTTCTTCTTTGCTAAGCTCAGACATTGCTTCAAGGAACTTATACGCAACAACAGCTCCACAGATTTCTTTAAACGGATATTCTCCTTCAGATCTCTTGGGATCAATCACGGCATCAGCCGGAGGAAGTATCTCCGTTTTGTTTTCATCATCGTCCATCTCAAAAGGAACTTCGTGATGATCGGTAACAACAACAGTCATTCCCTTTTCCTTTGCGTGCTCAATCTGCTCCGCTGCGGCGATTCCGTTGTCACAGGTAATTATGGTATCAATTCCCGCTTCATAAGCCTCATCAACAAGTTTGACGCTCAGACCGTAGCCATCTTTTATCCTGTCCGGAAGAACACAATCAACATCAGCTCCAAAAAGCTTTAAGCCGGATACCAGTATGTATGAAGAGCATATTCCGTCAACATCGTAGTCGCCGATAACTCTTATGCTCTTATTATCGCGTATCTTATCGAGGATAATCCTTGCACCCTGCTCCATGTCCTTCATCAAAAAAGGATCGTGGAGAAAAGAGATATCCCCGTTTATATAGGTCTTAACCGCTTCCTCGTTACACTGAATATTTTCTTTTGTCCTGTCTGTGATAAGCCTGTTGGCTATCAGTCTCGCAGTTATGTTTTTTATGGAGAATTCGCGGGCCAGCCCGTCAAAATCCGCCTTCTTATTTGCTATCATCCATTTTGCCATATCAAACTCCGTATATATATATTAAAAAAGGCTTATGAGTTGGTAATAAATGCTGTGAAAAAAGGTAATACTACCCCCTAAGCCCGGTGAACTTAAAAACGCCGTCTTGGGTGTAAAACTACACCAAAGACGGCGCCCTTATTTATTATACATCAGCAATTACTTTTTAGCTGCCTTTTTGACCTTTGTCTTAAGATCATACCATACAGGTGATGCGATGCAGATTGAAGAATATGTACCGCAGATCACACCAACCATAAGAGGAAGTGCAAATGCCTTAATATCGGCCACACCAAAGATATAAAGAGCAAGTACTGTGAAGAATGTTGTCAAAGATGTAAACAAGCTTCGTGTGATTGTCTGAGACACACTCTTATTAACAAGTTCGCCAAGCTCTTTCTTATTGGTTGCATTGTGCTGGTTCTCACGGATACGGTCAAATGTAACAATCGTATCGTTAATTGAATAACCGATAATGGTAAGAACTACAGCAATGAATGTTGTTCCTACAGCATATCTTGAAATTGCATAGGCAACAACAACGACAAGTGCATCATGTGCGAGTGCGATTATAGCAGCCGCACCAAATTTAATATCCTTAAATCTGATCCAGATGTAGATAAGCATAAGTATAAGAGCAATAACAAGTGACTTAACCGCATCTACTCTCATCTCACCACTGATGGTTGAGCTGATCGTCTCGGCAGCAATGTTGTCATTGCTTACGCCATACTTCTCTTCCATCATCTTATCAAATGCTTCTCTCTGATCTACAGTAAGTGTACCTGTCTTAAATACAATCTGATTTGTTCCTTCTACAGCCTGAGGAAGGACTTCCTTAGCACCTGTAACTTCTTTGATCTGAGGAACTATGTCAGACTCTACTGTAGCAAAATCATATGCCTTATCAAATGTAACGGTTGTAGATGTACCACCTACAAAGTCAAGGCTGTAATTGAATGCTCCCTTTCCCTGTGAAGCATTAACTATCATAAATACTACTCCGACTGCAACAACAGCGCATGAAATAGCATAGAATATCTTTCTCTTCTGTACGAAAGGCTTTGTTGAAACTGTTTTAGCCTTGCCGTAGAATACAGGATTCTGAATACCAAGTCCGAAGAAGATTGAAGTAATCGCTCTTGTAACAACAAGTGCCGTGAACATTGAAAGGATGATACCAAGGATAAGTGTCTCTGCAAATCCCTTAATTGATCCTGTTCCTCCGACTCTAAGAACTATGGCAATAATAAGTGTTGTAATATTTCCGTCGAGGATTGATGAAAGAGCTTTGTTATAACCGTTCTTTCTCGCATCATCAACAGCTTTTCCGACTGCAATCTCTTCTCTTATTCTCGCAAATACAAGAACGTTTGCGTCAACCGCCATACCGATTGAAAGAATGATACCTGCAATTCCGGGAAGTGTAAGCGTCATCTCGAATGCTGAAAGCAGGAATACGATAAGTCCGCAGTAGAATCCGAGAGCAAGTGTAGCTGAAAGACCGAGTATTCTGAAGAATACGATCATAAATACCGCAATAAGTGCGAATCCGACAGCTGCTGCGATCAAACTTGTTCTGATAGCATTTGAACCAAGCTGTGCTCCGACAACATTTGAACGAAGTTCCTGAAGCTGAAGCTTAAGCGATCCGACTCTGATATTTGTTGCAACCCTATCAGCCTCTTCAAATGTAAATCCACCGCTGATAACACTCTTTCCGTCAAGGATTTCAGCCTTAACAGAAGGAACGCTTATGAATCTTCCGTCATAGTAGATTGCAATAGTATCCTGATTGTTGTTAAATGCTTTTTTGGTTGCTTCTGCGAAAGCTTCTCCGCCCTCTTTAGTAAACTCAAGCGATACTACAGGCTCCTGCTTACCATACTCATCATTCTGTCCGACTACCTGAGAAGATGCAACCTGATCACCCGAAAGAACAATCGATCCGTCCGCAAGAAGCTCATCTATTGACTTATTGAGCTGATATCCGGGCGTAACACCTTCTTCAAGTTTCATATTACCGTTTTCATCGGTAGTAAAACCACTGTGATATGTGTAATTCTCATTGCCGTCCTTATCAAGATGGCTGATGAAGTAAAGATTACCGGGCTGACCAAGTTCCGAAAGAATCTTGTTTGCATCGGAAGCTCCGGGAATCTCGATGTTGATTCTGTTGCTACCCTCCTGATAAACCTGTGCCTCTGTGCTATACTGATCGACACGCTGCTGAAGCTTGAAGATTGTATCGCTCATATCTTCCTTGCTGGGATTCTCATCACCAACAACTTCGTAAGTGATGCTGACACCACCTGCAAGGTCAAGTCCAAGGTCAATACTTGACAATGATCCGGATTTGTCTGCACCCAATCCGTATGCTGCTGAGTAACCAATTCCAACCAAAAGAGCAAGCATAAGGATCAAAGCAGGAATCCACTTTAACTTTTTCATTATACAGTTCCTCCCATGAATTTTTCTTATTCGGCCAACGCCGCTTTAATCATAATCGCACACTCTATACGTTTTCTCTGAAGCTCACAACCATGCTTGTAAGTTGCATTGATATCTCCGTTGAAATTGTATGCGTTAGCAGCACAACCACCGCTGCAATAATATCTTGCAAAGCATTTCTGACATTCGGGTCTTGAATAAACATTGCTCTTCTTGAACATGTCCCTTATGTCGGGTCTGGTTATTCCATCGAAAACGTTACCCATGATAAAGTCTTCGTTACCAACGAACTGGTGGCAGGGGTAAAGGTCTCCCCAAGGTGTTACACCAAGGTACTCACATCCCGATCCGCAACCTGACAATCTCTTGGCAACACAAGGGCCGCCCTCAAGATCTATGTTAAAGTGGAAGAAATTAAATCCTTTTCCTTCCTTGTGTTTCTCAATATAATACTTTGCAAGTTTGTCGTACTCTTCACAGATGATCGGAATATCCTCATCCTTAAATGCGTACCAATCTTCAGGCGAAGCAACTACAGGCTCTACGGATATCTGCTTAAATCCAAGCTCTGCAAGATGCTTAACATCTTCCGAGAAATCAAGATTGGCATGAGTAAATGTTCCTCGAACGAAGTATCTGAGCTGGTGACGGCTCTCCGCAACCTTCTGATACTTGGGAACAATGTCATCATAGCAACCCTGTCCGCCTGCTCTGGGACGCATGGAGTCATTGACTTCCTTTCGTCCGTCGATGGAAAGGACTATATTACCCATCTCCTTATTAACAAACTTAAGTATCTCATCATTTAAAAGAGTTCCGTTTGTTGTGATAGTGAAACGGAAATTCTTGTCATATTCTTTTTCAATTGAGCGTCCGTACTCAACGAGCTTCTTGACAACTTCCCAGTTCATAAGGGGTTCGCCGCCAAAGAAATCGACCTCGAGGTTCTTTCTTCCGCCTGAATTCTTTACAAGGAAATCAAGCGCAGCCTTTCCGACCTCTTCGCTCATAAGCGCTCTTCTACCGTGATACTCACCTTCATCCGCAAAGCAGTATTTACATCTCAAATTGCAGTCGTGAGCCACATTCAGGCAAAGTGCCTTAACAACGGTTTCTCTGTTCTGAAAATCATCCACATATCCTTCATACACATCATCCGTAAAAAGAACCTGTGCCGCTCTCAGTTCAAGAATCTCTTCGATTCCCTCTTTTATATCCTCGGTTGAATATTTAGATGCCAGATCTGTTTTTGCCAGGACACCTTTATACAACCTGTCAAGTTCGCCCGTAATAACCGTAGTCTGACCTTCGGGTGCCGCTGCGGTACCGTATGTTCTCTTAAGCTTATCCTCAATGATCTTGACAAGGTCAAAAACTACATCGTCAACAACATGTACCGATCCGCTATTAACATCCAGAACAATATTATACCCATTGTTCTTATATGCGTGAATCATAATATCTCCTGTAACCTACATACGGCGGGCAGCGACCATGGCCGCTGCCCGCCTAATTTTACTTTAATTAAACAATATTATTTGCTAAGCTGCTCACAGCTCTGATTTCCAACTGTGCATGATGTCTTGCATGCTGACTGGCATGATGTCTGGCACTCACCGCATCCGCCCTTCTTCATTGATTCTTTAAGATTTCTTGTAATCAAAGACTTAACGTGCTTCATCGATTTTCCTCCTACTGATTGCCTCAAAATACTTATAGTTTCTGAGCCTTATACATCGACTCAGTATATCATATATTTCTGAAATATTAAAGTGTTTCTTTTTGTTCCTTCGATAGTTCGCAGTTGACTGTCATAAGCACTTTCGTGATCCTGTTTCTCTTGATACCGCGCGCTGTAAGCGTTATTCCGCTGTCAAGAGTGACCGTCTCCCCGTAGCTCGGAAGCCTGTCAAGATTCTCTATCATCAGACCGCCGATAGAATCGTAATCTTCTGATGAAAGATCGGTTCCGAGAGCATCATTGATATCTGCGAGCTTCATATTTCCTTCCACAAGGTATTTCATACCGCCTACATTCTTTATTAGCTCGGCTTCATCCGAATCATACTCATCTCTGATCTCGCCGACTATCTCCTCAAGAAGATCTTCAAGCGTTATCATTCCCACAGTAGATCCATATTCCGAAAGGACAAAGGCTACGCTTCGTGTCTTTTCTCTCATTTCCACAAGAAGGTCCGATGTCTTCTTGTATTCATATGTGTAATAGGCCTTTCTGATGTGGTCTTTTACCTTGAAATTCTCTTTATCCTTGATAAGAATGAGATCTTTTACATTTATAAGACCAATGATATTATCCTGATCGTTTCCGTCATACACAGGAATTCTTGTGTACATATCCTCTTTGAATACGCGCATCACCTCTGTATAATCGGCATCCGAACTCACACAGCTCATATCAATCCTGGGAATCATTATGTCTTTTGCAAGCGCATCGCTGAAATCAAAAAGGTTAAAGATAATCTTCTTCTCATCACTTTCGATAACGCCGTCCTCATGGCTTACATCAACATACGTCTTAAGCTCATTTTCGGTCACCTTCTGTTGCTTGTTGGTATCAATCCTGAAGATCTTAAGTAATGCAGTCGCTATCCCATTGATAACAAAGCTGAACGGAACCATAAGGATCATAACGGTCTCTATGAGCGGTTCATACAAAAGAGCCATGTTCTCCGCATATGCCTTGGCTATTGTTTTCGGAATAATCTCACCAAATATTAGAACTACCAAAGTAAGCGCTCCGGTTCCGAGCCCTATGTAAAGATTGCCCCACATATCCGTGACAAACACTGTCATAAGCGCAGAAGCACTCAAGTTTACAATATTGTTTCCGATAAGGATCGCAGAAAGCATCTTCTGCGGGTCGTCATATATAGCAAGGATCCGTCCCGCCTTTTTATTCCCATCATCTGCAAGAGCCTTGATTCTGACTCTGTTGATCGTCATGTAAGCTGTCTCCGCGGATGAAAAAAATGCAGACAACAGAACCAATAATACCAAGGTGATTATTCTGACTAAGTGGGTGTCCAATCACATTCCTCCTCTAAGAACCCGGGCCGCTCTGCCTGTCTTATTCAAGCGGCTTGTCATAAAAGTCCCTGAACTCCTCATATCCCTGCTCTGTAAGGCTCTGCTTCTGGAACTTCTTGTTCTTATTCATACGTACAACAAGAACCTGCTTTCCTTCCGCTCTCTCCTTCTGCGCTTCGGATATGATCTCCGCAAGTCTGTCGCCCTTTATACCCTTTTCGATAAGGAAAGCAACTTTTGTGCTCGCGCCGGGAATCTTGAATCCTTCGTCCATCATTATCATGATGATTCTCTCAAATCCGATTGAGAAGCCGCAAGCAGGTGTATCCTGTCCAAGGAACTTTCCTACCATCTTGTCGTATCTTCCGCCACCACCGCAGCTTCCGCCGTACTGAGGCATGGATACTTCGAAGATTGTTCCCGTATAATACGACATTCCTCTTACAAGCGTGGGATCGAATACCATCTCAAACTGTGCCGACTTTGTCTTCTCAACACTGTCGATGATCTCGGTAAGACCTTCACTGACCTCAGCGTCAAGATTATCACTGATCTTGTCTGCAACGGCCTTAAGAGCATCAATTCCACTCTTTCCGCTTATAAGTTCAAAAAGCTCGATATACTTATTTACAGAATCGGCATCATAACCGTCCTTAATAAGCTCTTCCTTTACTCCGTCAAGTCCGATCTTATCCATCTTATCAAGTGTGATGAATACGTCATCGTACTTCTCCTCAGGGAATCCGCTGTATGCAGCCATTGCCTTGAGAATCCTTCTGTCATTGATACGGATCTTAAAATCCTTGAATCCGAGATTTCCGAGCGTTGTGGTTGTCGCAAGAATAAGCTCTATCTCAGCAAGATTTGAAGGCTCTCCCAATATATCAATATCGCACTGCATGAACTGACGGTATCTTCCCTTCTGAGGTCTGTCGGCTCTCCATACATTTCCCATCTGAAGTGCCTTAAAAGGAGCCGGAAGCTCATTTGCATGATTTGCATAAAAACGAACAAGAGGAACCGTAAGGTCATAGCGAAGTCCTGAATCCGTAAGGTCGTTCTCTTCCTTCGCCGTAGCCAGGTTAAGCTTTTCTCCTCTCTTCATTACCTTGAATATAAGCTTCTCGTTCTCTCCGCCCTGCTTACTGTTGAGGTTTGCAAGTGACTCAACACAAGGTGTCTCTATAGATGTGAAGCCAAATTCAGCATATGTCTTCTTAATAATACCTATACAATAGTCTCTAAGTTGCATCTCGGAAGGAAGAATGTCCTTCATTCCGGTAACCGGTTTCTTTATCAGTGCCATACTTTACCATCCTTAAATTATAATCAAGCATAAATTTTACACTCACTAAGCCCCCATTGCAAGGAAATACTGATCAAGTAAGTTCCCCTCAATTATTATTCTGCAGGAACTCAATGAACTGGTCCCTTGGCATAGGTCTTGCATAGAAAAAGCCCTGAATATGGTCGCATCCAAGCCTGATTATCTGCTTTGCCTGCTCTCCGGTCTCAACTCCCTCAGCCACTATTTCTTTTCCGAGGCTCTTAATTATCTTTATCATATTATACATGATCATGTATGAATTCTCTGATTCAAAGGCCGCCTGAACGGTACTCTTATCAAGTTTAAAGATCTTGACCGGCATATCGGCAAGTCTTGAAAAATTCGAATATCCCGTTCCGAAATCATCCATGGAAAAAGTGATTCCCGAACTCATAAGTTTGCTGATATTCTGATCGATCACGGATGTAACATCTTTATCCCAAGTCTCCGTTATCTCAAGATTTATCCTCGAAGGTCCTATATTATACGCTTTCAGAATTTTAAGAATACTCTCTGCAAGATTGGTCTGAATGCAATCGACAACGGAAAGATTGACTTCGACATATTCGAGGCCGTAACTTACCGCCTTCGTAGTTGCCAGCATCTCACATACAGATGAAAGTACAAATCTGTCAATTCCAAGAACCGTTCCGTTCTTCTCAGCTATCGGCATAAATACAGCAGGAGAAATATAGCCCGCCCTCGGGTCCTTGAGCCTTATAAGTGCCTCACATGAAGAAAACTTTCCGGTAACAGGCGAATAGATAGGCTGATAATAAACTTCAAGCAAACCGTTATCAAGAGCATGGCGCACAAGATTTCCGATCTTTTTATCATATTCGATATGCTTAAGATTAAGGTCCGACACCCTGAGCACATATTTACTGTTCCTCGAAAGTGCCTTGTACATCATATTGCTTATCTCATCAAACCGCTCTATCGTTTTGAAATCATCCGGAAATCCTATCGCGCTTGTACTTACATCAAAGCCAACTTCCAAATCTCTTAATTTAAAAGGCTCTTTAAACCTCGCCTTTATGGCATCCGAAAGCTTGTCGATATCCTCCGAATTTGATTTTACATCAGGGATGAGCAGGGCAAAAAAGCCGTCTCTTGGAAAAAATACTTCCGCTCCGAAACAGGACTTTTTCAAAAACTCGGTCATCTGCCTCAAAAGATCGGAAGCCGCTTCCACCGACTCACTTCCGATTGTTATGGGAAGTTTATCCACTCTTATTTCCATGAGTGTGAACGTCTTCTTTTGTAGAAGTTTTGTATATACTGCGAAATTCAGGGCATTTTTTGTACCGACTCCGGACATCCTGTCCACAAATTCACTCGGATTCTGGAAAGTAAAGACGCACAGCAAAAGAGAAATCGCAACGCTGAACTCGAACACAGTCCCCGTCCTGAATATGATCCTCATGGGAACTCCAAGGAGCATCAGAATGTAGTACGTATAGATAGCCATCGTTTTTTCGCTCGCCAGAACTCTTCCGTATTTGATCATCAGATATGACGCAAAGATAAGATACAGAACTATTCCGATACTTACAAGAATCTCATTTGGGAAAAAATAGATAATCTCACCGTTATGATCGAAGTAATAGAAAAAGTCGGTAAAATATCCCAACATCAAAATAAGGATTGTAAACACCGTCGGCAATATTATGACAAGCTTTTTCCACAACTTGTTTAATTGCATACCAAAAATAGCCATCAGATACAGGATGGAAAAGAATGCAACAAGATACGACATCACTTTTTCCACCATGACCACAAGGCAATTCATTTCGTAAGTCAGGCAATCTTTCATCCACCTGTTGTTCACCCACAGAATATGAATTAATCCCATCACATTAAGAATCGTTCCGACTATGATCAATACGCCAAAGATACGACTCTGCTTTCCGTAAGAGAACTCTTCCGAAGAATATATGATTATGATAACTGCCATCAGCACAAGTGCCGATATCGATAAGCAAGCATCATAGCTGTTCGGATCGGTTAAAAATCCCATCAATACCCCTTTTCAAAATACTCATCAATCCTGTTCACGTATGAACTGTCATTTACCGGTTTTCCCATGTAGTTACCTATAAGATAATCGCACCCGATTTCTTCCGCTATATCCTTGTCCTCAGCTGTATCCACTCCTGAAGCACACACAAACAGACTGATATCGTGGAACATATTGACCAGCCCGCTTATAACGTTCATCATCCGCTTTGATTTCCCCGCCATTTTGATCAGGCTCTTTGCAAAATTTATCTGAACCACCGGAAGCGAGATTATTCTCTCGATATTTCCGTATCCGTTTCCGTATTCGTCAACTATAATATTGACATTGATATCACCGAGCATCTTAAGATTTCTTTCAGCCACATTATTCATTGTTGTTATCGCTGTCTCTGTGAGCTTTAAGCTGATCCAAGATCCTTCAACTTTTTCTTCTTTGAGAAGTGCCTTAAACCACCTTAAAAAATCTGTTCTTGATATTCCCGCCTGTGACATCGGGATAATAGCTCTGTACTTACCGTTCTTATCTCCGGCATTCCAAAAAGACAACACTCTCAGAGTATTTTTTAAAACATACTCATCGATGTCGATAATAGTCTGAGTAGATCCGGTATCTTCTATATACTTTCTTACCTCAACCTCTCTCTCGTTATCGTCATATATATAGCAGACCGCTTCGGCCGTGTAATCGATCCTGTAAATTTTGGAAAGAATAGGTCTGAATTTAACGATTGCCTTTTTCTCGGCAATATTTTTCTTTGCAAGTACTTCATAGTCATACGCGCCAAGCTTTTTCTTGAAATCTATCTTATCAATATCGATCACGGCATCTGACCACTGTGCCACATCATCGCTTATAAGCTCAACTTTCGACATAAGCTCCGCAAGATTGCCATACCTGTCGGGATAGCTCATCATAAAGCAATGGCACTCGGCCTTTATGGTCATATCCATATAATTCCAGGGTTCACGGATTCTGGTCGCAATCTTATACATAAGAGACTCGGCTCTTTTTTTATCATTTGTATTTACTGATATCGCAAAGATATTATCACTGTATCTGTAAACATATGTGACAATATTCAGCTCTCTGCTTCCCACTTTTTTAAGATAACCGGCAATTGTCTTGATAACGCCGTCAGCCTGATTATTACCGATCTCGGAGCTAAGGGCTCTTACATTGTCTATTGTCACAAAAACTATATAATGCGGAGTTTTCTTTTTTATCTTAAGACCAAGTGACTCGAAAAAGGCTCTTCTGTTAAGGACATTTATCCTTCCGTCCACCATTTCACCCGGATTCTGAAGAGTTATAAATACCAGGGTTATACTGATCGTGCTGAGGAAATTTTCTATAAGAAGCTGCGGATAGCGGTACTGCAGATAGATTCCCAAAGCAACAAAACCAACATGAGTAAGAATGATCACCTTGGTCTTTAATCTCATCAGATTGCTGTATTTCAGCGTCAAAGTAACTCCATACACAATGTAATAAAAAGCGATCAGATAAAATCCGACTATGAGACTGCCTCTAAAATATATTCCCTTTTCGTCATATCCAAACAAAAGCGGGCTGAACCAGTTCATTATGACCGTTATGATTCCCATGACATAGCCGAGATACACAACAAAGAAGCCCTTAACGGATTTCGTGTCATAAAAAATATCAAGAACAGCCATTATGTACAACAGATAGCAAAGTCCCGATCCCAGATGCGCAAGAAAATAAAAACTTCCGCAGACCATCTCCGCATAGTGATACCATGCTCCCTCATACGGATTCATCTGCAGGAAAGTCTCTATTCTCTCAAAAAGAGTTGACATAAATACAGCAAAAAGAAGCAGCGAATAAACTTTCTCTCTCGATGACGGAACTCTTTTTCTGGACAGAGAGATTATTCCAATCGTTGCCAGTATACATAACGCACATGTGTCAAAGTAAAAATTGTATTGCATGGAAAACTCCGTAGCTTCTATTTTTAGATAAACACAACAGATAATATTATTATACGTCAAATCGTAATATTTTCATACGATATACAATAATTAGCCAAATTTCTTCATGTAATATGAACCCGTCTGAGTGATAAGCCCCTTTCCGCACATATCAAACAACTCCTTAAGAAGGTCCGGAACAGCGATATCTATGCCAACCATGCTAAGCTTGTCAGCTATGTAGGAAAAAGAAACAGGCACAGCGTCAAGCAGATCAAGAATCGCTTTTTCTATATGCGATGCACAGGCTCCGCTCCGGTCTTCATCAAAGCTGTGCGGATCCGCCAAAGAATCTTTTCTGTAATTCCATGACGCAAGTCTTTCTATCACGTCATCAACATCAAGCACAACTCCCGCCCCCTGACATATAAGGCGGTTACATCCGTCACTTAGCCTGTCCGTGACTCTTCCCGGTACCGCAAGAACCTCTCTTCCCTGCTCAAGCGCAGTATCTACAGTTATCTGCGTTCCCGAATGAAGTCTTGCTTCCACAACCACAACAATGTCGGACAATGCGCTTATTATCCTGTTCCTCATAGGGAAAAAAGATGCTTTGGGCATAGTTCCCGGCGCATACTCCGAAATAATTCCTCCGTTTAGTGAAAGTTCCTCGTAAATTTCCCTGTTTTCATCGGGATAGCATATATCCGCGCCGCACCCTACAACAGCATAGGATTTTCCTCCGGCGCACAATGCCGCTTTCTGACTTACGCCGTCAACGCCCTTTGCCATTCCGCTTATAACCTTAACTCCCGCAAGCGCCAATCCTCTACCGAGCTGCCTTGCCATGTACCTGCCGTACTCTGAGCAAAGCCTCGCCCCTATTATTGCAACCGACGGACTGTCGTCTCCCGGAAGTTCCCCTTTTACATAGATAGCAAAAGGTGGATTCGGGATATTCTTTAGCTTCTCGGGAAAACGCGGATCAATCCTTGATATAAACTTTATGTCGCTCTCTGCAAGTTTCTTTTTCTCCTTAGCAAAATCCCAAGTGTATCTTGTATCCAAGACCGCCGAAACCTGCTTCGGTCTTAAAAGTTTCTTAAGCTCCGCCTCTCCCATCTCATATATTTCCCTGCATGTCCTTCCTCCGCATAAGAGTCTGTCAGCAGAGACATTTCCTATGCCCGGAGTTGAAAAAAGCCAGTGAGCATAGTCATTTTCCGTTATATTCTCTGATTTATTTTCTGATACTTGTGCTTTTGCTGTCTGCATCAGCCTTCCTCCTGTCTCCAATATTTTCCGTCTGTCATCCTGTAGCTGACAGCCTCCATCAGATGTATCTCTTTTATCATCTCCTCGCCTTCCAGATCGGCTATTGTCCGCGCAAGCCTGAGAACCTTATGATAGGCTCTGGCGCTCAGATCCATGGAACAAAAAGTCTTTTCCAAAAAAGCTCTCTCCCTCATACCAAGCTTGCAATATTTTCTTATATCCGCAGGCGTCATCTCGGAATTGAACTTGAGGCTCGTTCCCCTAAACCTCTCTTCCTGTTTCTTCCTTGCCAAAAGAACTCTTTCTCTCATGGTCTTACTTGATTCATTACAGGTATCGCTCTTCCCCGAAAGCTCCCTGATATCGACTTTGGGTGCTTCTATGCAGATATCGATCCTGTCCAATATCGGCCCCGATATTCTGCCAAGGTACCTTCGAATCTCATTTGATGTGCACTTGCATTTATTCCTGTCGGGATAATACCCGCACGGACAAGGATTCAGCGCCCCTATAAGTTGAAAGTCCGCAGGGTACATGAAAGTTCCTCTGTTTCGCACGATATGAACCTTTCTGTCCTCAATTGGTTGCCTTAGCATATCAAGTTTTGTTCTGGGGAATTCAGGCATTTCATCCAGAAAGAGAATGCCTCTGTGTGCCAAAGAAATAGCACCGGGTCTTGGAATCGTACCGCCTCCGACAAGCGATGCTTCGGTTATAAGGTGATGCGGACTAACAAACGGCCTCTTTGTTATAAGCGCCTTGTTCTCGCCCATCATTCCGGCAACCGAATAGATTGTTGAAACTTCAATACTTTCTTCAAGAGAAAGACACGGAAGTATCGTAGGAATGCGCTTTGCAACCATACTCTTTCCCGAACCCGGAGGTCCTACGATCAAAATATGATGAAAGCCAGCCGCCGCTACCATCGCCGCTCTCTTAACGGCTGATTGCCCGTTGATATCTGCAAAATCCATGCCTTCACTACTTTCTTCATCTTCAGAAAAAATCTTATCAAGGTTAACCCTTGTTGGCTCTATAAGCCCATCCCTTTCTCTTTCGGGCGTCGAAAGATACATGATAACTTCTTGAAGCGATGATACTCCGACAATCTTCATCCCGCTTACCACAGCACCTTCTCTGGCATTTTTGATAGGAAGGATAACTGTCTTGTATCCTGCTTCTTTTGCCTTTGTAACTATGGGGAGAACCCCTTTTACTTCTTTAATATCTCCGTCAAGTCCGACTTCGCCGAGCACGACCGTATCATCGGCACATCCCGGGCCGACCTCTCCTATTGCCTCCAATATTCCGACGGCAAGCGGAAGATCTACCACAACGCCTTCTTTCTTGATATCTGCCGGGGACAGATTGACGGTTATCTTTGATGCGGGAATCTTTATACCGGCGTTTCTTAAGGCAACTTTTACTCTGTCACCTGCCTCTCTGACATCGCCGCTCATGAATCCCACCATGTTGAATCCGGGAAGCCCGGAAGATACATCCACTTCGATCTGCATCAGATAAGAAATAATTCCTCTGACGCCACCGGATGTAATAGAACTGTACATTTTTCCTCTTTTCCGATATGAGCATAAACAAAAATAGGAAATTATACGCACAACGACCTGCTGATTATACAGCAGGCCGTTCTATAAAGTCTTTAAGATTTTCTTAGTATTTCCTTAAGATTTTATGTAGTTGATTTTATCTTAACTTTTTGCCCCGACAATTATTATCTGAGCATTTTGTTCTGCATTGTCTCAGGATCCTGAGCAAACTGAAGGGCAGCTTCTCTTGTGATCTTCTGCTGCCTGTACAGCTCAATGATAGCCTCATCCATGGTTATCATTCCCTGTTTCCTGTATGTCTGCATGTATGTAATGAGCTGATGATTCTTACCCTCACGAATAAGGTTTCTCACAGCGCTGTTTACATGAAGAACTTCAAATGCCGCAAGTCTTGATGATCCGTCAGCCGCAGGAAGAAGCTGCTGTGAAATAACTGCTTCAAGCACGCTCGCAAGCTGTATTCTCACCTGTTGCTGCTGATGAGAAGGAAATACATCTATTAGTCTGTCCACCGTATTAGACGATCCGATCGTATGAACGGTAGAAAGAACGAGATGTCCCGTCTCCGCTGCCGTAATAGCTGTACTTATGGTCTCAAGATCTCTCATCTCTCCGACAAGGATAACATCGGGATCTTCTCGAAGTGCCGCTCTCAAAGCATTGGCATATGAATTCGAATCGGTTCCTATTTCTCTCTGATTGACTATCGATAATCTGTGCTGATAAGTAAACTCTATGGGATCCTCAAGTGTAATTACATGCGCTTCCCTGTTGTTATTTATCATGTCGATAATGGAAGCAAGTGTTGTAGACTTACCGCTTCCCGTAGGTCCCGTAACAAGCACAAGACCTCTTTTTTTCTTATAAAGATCAATAACAGTCTCAGGTATGCCAAGGCTCTCCGCTGTGGGAATCTCTGTTGCAACAACTCTGAAAGCCATCGCTATGGAGCCTCTTTGCTTAAAGATATTAAGTCTGAATCTGCCAACTCCCATGATAGCGAAGGACAAGTCGTGTTGACCGTTCTCCTCGAGCATCTGCTTCTGTTTATCATTTGTAACTTCATGTGCGATTTCCTGAGTGTCGCTCGGCATCATCTTGCCATAGCTTTCCATGGCTATAAGTTTGCCGTTAAGTCTCATCTTAGGCGGCACACCGACAGTAATATGAACGTCCGAAGCGCCTTTTAACTTTGCTTCCTTCAGGATTTCTTCAATTTTAGACATATACTTCCATCCCTGTTCTGATAAATTCTATTTGTATGTGTCGCAAGTACAGCTATACACCACAGCATAATCCGCACTTTCACACATACTCAGGCTCTTCCACGACAATACCGAGGCCTTTGACTTTGGACAGATCCATCATATATCTGTTATCCATAGTCTTCATAATATCTATAATCTCAATATCACCGTATGCCCTTCTATTCGAAAGGTCGATAATGCTGTTATCCTTAAAACTCAAAACAGTCGGACGCAGGAAATCAAGATCGTTAGTCTTGATAACCAGAGCTTTTTCACCGGTGTTAAGCTCAACGCTGACTCCCGGAACAAGAATGTTTATGGAATCAACAAGTGCCTGAACCACTCTCGGGTCAAAAACATCACTTCTCTGCATCATCCTTCTGATAACAAGAACTTCGGAAATAGGCGCATCATCTACTCTCGCAGCCGTTTCCTTATCAAATATTCCCGCAACTATAAGAATCCTTGCAGATAAAAGAGTCTTGGAAATGTCCACATCATTTCCTTTTCTGTAGTCAAGAAGTACTTTTCTTGCCTGATTACATGCTCTCTTTACATTCGGCAAAGAAGAAAATGCATCGTCAATGATAGGATAGCCCGCCATCTCATGGGCATCTATCGTATTTATCTCTTCAGGTGTACACTTAAGTTTGGACTGAAGTTCCGCAGAAAGAGTAAGTTTTCCGATATCATGTATAACACCGGCCATTACCGCTTCGTTCTGATCGGAAAGCGAAGCATTCAACGAATGTGCGATCATCGCCGAAATAATTCCCACATTCAGGCTGTGTTTGTATATATAATCCTCAGTACTCCTAAGTCCCTGCTGGAAAGTAATCTTCTTTTTTAGATTACCGTAATTCTTTATAATCTGGGCACAAATATTAGGAAACTTCTCCTGTTTGTGCACCTTAACAATATGAGCAAGTTCCTCCATGATATCGTGATACATAACGGTCTGAAAACGCTCAAACTCAATATCGTCCTGAGTCATAGGCGGAACAGGCTCTGCGGGTTCAAGAATAAACACGCCAATAAGCCCAAAGTTCCTGATATTATCAATACTTTGCTCATCCTTAAGGACATGGGCCCTGTCATATAAAAGTGCGCCTTTCCTACTGTATATCGGTCTTGCTAGTCTCATCCCCGGTCTCAGTTCATCACACTTAATAAAAAGCATGGTAAATATTTCCTCCCTATATACAAAGCATAACACCCCAATTTATACACTAATTATCGCGCTATCATGCGGAAAAATCAATAAATAAAGTCTTAAGTTAACTCATCCAAAGTATTTCCGTAAGATGAAAGGAACTCATTTACAAAATCAAGAACCTCGGGAAGCTCCATATACAGGCTTCTCACGGATTTTTCAGTGCTCTCCTTCGCGGTTCTGAACTCATTGTTGCCGGCACTTGTTTCTGCCATACACTTGATAAGTGCGGATAATTTGTCTGCAGCTTTTACAAGACGTCTCATATAGCGCTCATCTTCGCTGTCATCCGCCTTAAACACCTGTTCAAAAGAAGGCTTAAGATCGTCGGGAAGCTTTTCAAGCAGCTTATCATCTGCAATCGCCTCAACCTGCTTATATGCTGTTTTTAATTCCTTATTGTAATATTTTACGGGAGTCGGCAGATCTCCTGTAATGATCTCGGAAGCGTCGTGATAAAGTCCGACAAGAGCCGCCTTATTGGCATCGAGATGCCTTCCGTACCTTGTATTTCCTATAACACAGAGAGCATGAGCTATCATCGCAACCTCCATTGAATGCTCACAAAGATTTTCCTGCCTTGTATTTCTCATAAGTGCCCATCTGTCTATATATTTCATTCTTGAAATAAGTGCAAAGAAATTGTAATTCATTTTTTATTCTCCCAAGTTATACATTCAGAATAAATATATCATCAAAGTAAAAAGTCCGCCATTACCGTATTGCAAACGTCAAATCCCCTCTCGGACAATCTAAGATATGCCGCCTTCTTTTTATCACAGGTGATATTCATATCCTTATCACGAAGCTCAAGAAGCGACATCATAAGATATTTATCGATAACTTCGTCATAGACATCAAATACTGTCTTTCCGAATTCTCTATTAAAATCATCCGTTCTTATGCCTTCCGTAAGCCGAAGCCCAAGGAACATAAACTCTTCCGTCTGTGCCCTTACGGAAAGTTCTTCTCTTTCTCTTTTTATCCCGTCTTTAGATAAGCTTATGTACTCTGCCATGTCACGGGTGTTACTAAAACGCACATTGTCTACAAGAGAGGCAGCACCAAGTCCCAATCCAAGGTAGTTTTCCCTTTTCCAATAAACCTTATTATGCCTGCAATCAAATCCGTCTTTGGCATAATTTGATATTTCGTATCTGTGATATCCGTACTCATTAAGGATTTTGGCGGTCTTGTGATACATATCCCTGTCTGCATCTTCTCCCGGAAGGTCAAGGTCCATGTCAAAAAACGGTGTTCCCTCCTCAATAATAAGGCTGTACGCCGAAATATGCTCAGGGTCTAACTTTACCGCTTTATTAAGAGTATCAATGTAAGATTCCACGCTCTGCCCCGGAAGCGCACTCATTATGTCGATATTTATGTTGTCAAAGCCCGCTCTCACCGCATCTTCGTAGGTTCTAACCGCAGTCTTTGAATCATGTATTCTTCCGAGTCTTTTAAGTTCTTCATCGTTAAAAGACTGTATGCCTATACTTAATCTGTTAAATCCTACATCCCTGTAGCTTCTCATCTTGTCAAAAGAAGCTGTTCCGGGATTAAGTTCAAGACTTATTTCCGCATCTTTGGATAAAATATAATTCTCTTTTATATCGGCTAAAATATTACAAATATAAACCGCATTAGGCAAAGAAGGTGTTCCTCCTCCGAAGAACACCGTTTTTACCTCTCTGTCTCTATAATCGCCCGCACTTTCCTTAAGCTCTTTTGAAAGTGCCTTAAAGTAATCATCCATAAGGCTTTCCTTATCACCAAACGACAAGAAGTCGCAGTAAAGACACTTCCTGACACAAAAAGGTATGTGCACGTATAAAGATAGTTCGTTATTCATTTAGTAATGCCTCATAAAACTTTCAAACAATAAAACCTGATTTTTGCATCACATCAGTCTGTACTGTCAAGCTTAAGAACGCTTAAGAATGCTACCTGCGGAACTTCTACGTTACCGATCTGGCGCATCTTCTTTTTACCCTCTTTCTGTTTCTCAAGAAGCTTCTTCTTACGGGTAATATCACCACCGTAGCACTTGGCAAGGACATCTTTTCTATAAGCCTTTACTGTCTCTCTTGCTATTATCTTGCCGCCAACAGCAGCCTGGATAGGCACTTCGAAAAGGTGCCTCGGTATCTCTTCCTTGAGCTTCTCACACATCTTGCGTCCACGCTCATACGCACCGTCCTTATGAACGATAAATGAAAGCGCATCGACTTCTTCTCTGTTGATGAGAATATCAAGCTTAACAAGATCCGATCTCTCATAGCCCTTGAGCTCATAATCAAATGAAGCATAGCCCCTTGATCTTGACTTAAGCGCATCAAAGAAATCGTAAATAATCTCATTGAGCGGAAGTTCGTACTTAAGAATCGCTCTTGTCTGCTCAATGTAATCCGTACTTATATATTTGCCTCGTCTCTCCTGACAAAGCTGCATTATAGCTCCGACATAATCGGTAGTTACCATGATCTCGCCGTTTACCATAGGCTCTTCCATGTACTCTATCTCTGTAGGATCGGGCAAATTGGAAGGATTGGTAAGATCAAATACTGTTCCGTCATTCTTATGCACCTTATACACAACGCCGGGCGCTGTAGTAACGAGGTTAAGGTCATACTCTCTCTCAAGTCTCTCCTGAATAACTTCAAGATGGAGGAGTCCCAAGAATCCCGCTCTGAATCCAAATCCGAGAGCCTGTGAAGTCTCCGGTTCATAGAATAAAGAAGCATCATTAAGCTGAAGCTTTTCAAGTGCATCTCTAAGATCTGAATAATGCGCCGAATCTGCAGGGTAAAGTCCGCAGTAAACCATCGGCATAACTTTCTTATATCCGGGAAGCGCCTCTGCGCAAGGGCTTGCAGAATCAGTTACCGTATCACCGACTCTGGTATCCTGAATATTCTTGATAGAAGCCGTGAAGTATCCGACATCTCCGGCTGTGAGCTCATCGTTCGGAATAAATCTTCCGGGTCCGAAATATCCAACTTCAACTACTTCGGATTCTGCGCCGGTAGCCATGAAACGTACCTTCATGCCCTTCTTAAGAACACCGTCTCTTACTCTTACAAATACGATAACTCCTCTGTATGAGTCATATATACTGTCAAAAATAAGCGCTGTAAGAGGCTTTCCTGCATCTCCGTTAGGAGCGGGGATTTTCTGTACGACCGCCTCAAGAACTTCCTCGATTCCTATTCCGTTTTTTGCCGAAATAAGCGGAGCGTCCTGAGCCTCAATGCCTATAACATCTTCTATCTCATCCTTAACTTCCTGTGGCTGTGCACTGGGAAGGTCTATTTTATTGATAACAGGAAAAACATCCAGATCATGGTCGAGCGCCATATACACATTTGCAAGTGTCTGAGCCTCTACACCCTGCGTAGCATCGACAACAAGAATTGCTCCGTCACATGCCGCAAGACTTCGTGAAACCTCATATCCAAAATCTACGTGTCCGGGAGTATCTATCATATTAAATGTATATTCTTCTCCGTCCTTGGCCTTATATATCATTCTTACGGCCTGAGACTTGATGGTAATTCCTCTCTCCCTCTCAATATCCATATTGTCGAGGACCTGGTTCTGCATCTCTCTGCTGGTAAGAACACCCGTCTTCTCGATCATTCTGTCTGCAAGAGTCGATTTACCGTGATCGATATGTGCAACTATACAAAAATTTCTAATTTTACTCTGATCCACAAAGCTACCTCTATTCCTATTCATCTTTCATTACATCATCATATGATACCATGACAAAAGGCAAAAATCTATTGACAGTTTCTTGAAATTCATCTAATATATTTACCGTATGTAGCATTAACTGTCCGTGTCCGGCTTAATGCGCACACGAACTTACAAATAATAATCATATTATTTTTCGGAGGTAACTATGGCAAATATTAAATCCGCCAAGAAAAGAGTTTTAGTTAATAAGAAAAAAGCAGAAAGAAATCAGATGATCAAGTCAGCAGTTAAGACTGAGATCAAGAAAGTTAGAACTGCTATCGATGCAGGTAACAAGGATGAGGCTGCTAAGGCTCTTCTCGCTGCTACATCTGCAATCGACAAGGCTGAGTCAAAGGGTGTTTTCAAGAAGAACACAGCTTCAAGAAAAGTTTCTCGTCTTGCTCAGGCTGTAAACAAAATGGCTTAATTATTTTAAAAATGTGTATATAACAAAACCTCATGTCTTCTCACCGACATGAGGTTTTTTATTTCTTTGATTTTTGTTCTGTTTTTATTTCTTACGAATGTTTGAAACCTTTTCTTTTATTTCTTCCAAGCTAAGCTTAAACTTCTCTGATACCATACCCGGATTTCCCTGAATAGTCTTTTCCCTGTACCATTCAAAGAATCCCTTTATAGGCTCGGGAGTAAGCTTGGACATAAGGATTCTGTACTTTGCATAAAGCTCGGATATCTCATCCTTAACATCATTCACATAGCCTGAAGGATTCACGTTTATCTTTTCCCTTATCTTCTTAAAAGAGCTGTCGAGCGTTGCACTGAGCGCATCAACTCTCGTTTCGATTCCGCCTCTCACATTCTCACTCTTGGATGTAATAAGTGCATCAAGCCTCTTCTGCATCTTTCTCATCTCATCCTTGGCTTTCTCCATATAGATAAGAACATCTCTAAGATCGAGAGCAGTCTTAAATGCTATCATGAAATCTCCGCCAAGAAGGAAAGTAACAATAAGAGTAACTATAGAGAGCACGTGATAAGGAATCGCACGTACCAGATGCTCTATGGGAATCTGGAAAAAGTGCGAAAACACTACCGTCAGAACTCCCCAAAAGAGTGTTGATTCAAGACAGATATGCCCCTTGAAATTAAAAGGCTTATGAGAATAATCCCAGTATCTTACCTTAAACAACGCCTCCATGGTAACTCCGGTGATATATTCAAGCAGAGTTGCTCCAATGCAGCCGGCAATATATACCATAAGTATATTGTTGTAGAAAGGCTTTGATACAACAAGCATCATTACTCCGCCACATCCGTATAACGGCAAAAAGGGGCCTCTCATAAAGCCCCTGTTTACCAACTTTTTCTCTAAAATTGAAACATATGCAGATTCGAAACACCAACCAAAAAAGCTGTAGAAATAAAACAGAAATAACCACTGTATTGGAAGATATTCAAACATATAAGCTCCTGTTTTTACATATATTATTGCTGAGGATTAGAGAAATCAATTACAGGATACTCGGGAGCATCCGTCTTCTCTATGGAAAGCGCCTCAAGAACCGGTCCTTCCCCGTTGTACTCGGGAACAAATTTCTTTGTAACTTTGGCAGTCACAAGAATCCATTCTTTTTCTGTAAGAGTATCTACTTTGTCATACTCACAGGCAAATCCAAGGAACTGCATATCCTCCGCACAACAAGTCATAGCCATTCTTCCCGGAACAAATCTGTTCTTAGGGAACTCAGGCGGTATAAGTACCATCGCCTTGAACTTAACGTTCTTTCCTTCATATCTTTCAACATGCTCAAGAGCATCCAGATAGAACATTCCGTATCCGAAATTATTGAGCTCTATGGGATCTGCGTTAAGGTCAAAAGGAAGATCCTCATCAAGTGTAACATCAACCTCGCCGTTCATATCTTCAAATATGATATCAGCCTTCCGGTTGATTGCTTTTACATTTCTCTTAAACGAAGCAAGATCTCTTATTCCGTCACATCTGTTGAACAAAATGAGGTCAGAACCACGAAGCTGTTCTGCCAAAAGAGACTTCATGTTATTGAAATACAACTCAAAATTGGAAGCATCTATAACAGTGATCTGCTGTTCCAGATTCCACATAACGGGAAGCTTCAGATTCTTATAGTTCCACATTCCGTTGTACTCGATAAGAATACGTTCCGGATTGTACTTGGCGTCAAGTTTTACCAGATTATCGGGATTAAGCTCCTCTTCATCTTCTATCTTCTCAAGAATAGTATTTGTAGACTTAAGAAGTTTCTCTTCATAATCATTCTCACCCTCTTCACACACCAAAAGAAGAGTCTTACCTCTGGTCCTGAAATAAGGCTGAGCTATTGTATAACGGAAAAAATCAGTCTTTCCGCTGTCAAGGAATCCATTGATAATATATACCGGTTTCAATTTCTTTCTCCTTATCAAAGTTTGCGGAAAAGCTGTTCAAGTTTATCTTCGTTAAGACCTGAACCGATTACGCAGATCTTTCCTGTAACATCGGCAGCGCCGCTTCTTACATCAGCTTCGCCGGGAACATAGTCAAATTCAATCCATGTGCCGTCTGTTGCGGGAACAACGCCCTTAGAACGAAGAACAATTCCGTAATCAGAGTCTTCATCAAGCTTCTCAAGCATATCCTTGATCTCGTCAGCCGTATACTTAACGGGAGTTTCCATTCCCCAGCTTGTAAACACCTCATGAGCCGCATGATCGTGATCATGCCCGTGACCATGACAGCAGCAATGATCGTGCTCTTCTTCGTCCTCATCGTCATGATGATGATGGCAACAATGTCCATGTTCTTCTTCATCTTCATCGTGATGATGGTGGCAGCAATGTCCGTGCTCCTCTTCATCCTCATCGTCGTGATGATGGTGGCAGCAATGTCCATGCTCCTCTTCATCCTCATCGTCGTGATGATGGTGGCAGCAATGTCCATGCTCTTCTTCATCTTCATCGTCGTGATGATGTGCTCTGTATACTACAGAACCATCTTCGTTAACCTCTTTGTGGCTTCCGTGATGATGATGGTGATGGTGATGTTCCTCAGCCTCTTCCATTACAAGCTTAAGGAGCTCTGCCTCAAGATTGCTGTTTCCTTCGAATGTATCAAGGATCTCTTTTCCTGTTATCTCATCAAGAGGAGTTGTTATAATGGTAGCCTTCTCATTGTGGCTGCGGATAAGCTTAACCGCCTCCTCGATCTTCTTCTGATCTGCCTTATCTGTTCTTGAAAGAATAATGGTTCCGGCATTCTCAATCTGATTAATAAAGAACTCACCGAAGTTCTTGATATAAACCTTAGCCTTAGATACGTCAACAACAGTAACCGCGCTGTTAAGTTCCATATTGTCATCTGCATCGGCAATATTCTGAATTGCTCTCATTACATCTGAAAGTTTACCAACTCCCGAAGGCTCAATGAGAATTCTCTCAGGAGCATATGTTGTCATAACTTCCTTAAGAGATGTCTCAAAATCTCCTACAAGCGAGCAACAGATACAACCTGAATTCATCTCTGTGATCTCTATTCCGGACTCCTTCAAAAAGCCGCCGTCGATACCAATCTCACCAAACTCATTTTCAATAAGAACAACCTTGGTTCCGTTAAGCGCTTCCTTAAGAAGTTTCTTTATAAGGGTGGTTTTTCCGGCACCCAAAAATCCTGATATAATATCAATCTTTGTCATTTGTACTCCATTCCGCACATGTTAGTCTGTGCTACATCTACTACAACAAAGTATATTCTATTAACACAATATCAAAATGTCAAGGAAACGCTATATCACTGACTTTGATTCCTATTTACTCACCCGCGCCCCGTTCCGGTAACGTAGTCTCACAATCCTCTTTTTCTTCGATACCACTACTCTGTTCAGCATTTCCACTATAATCTGCAGTTTCTTCGCTACTATCCGCCGATGCATCTTCCTTTTCCGGTACATCATTACCATTATTCAGATTTTTTATCAATTCGCTCGCCACGCCTGTTTCCATATTTGATTCAGCCGTTCCTTCTTTGTTACATGTTTTATCATCCGGCTTTTCGCAGACATTTTCGGCAGTTCCTGCGTTCTGAGTAACTTTCTCATCTTCGCTATGTACATCTTCTTTTATACTCTCAGGTGCGGAAATTTCCGGAGAATCTGAATATTCACTGTCGCTACCATCGTTATCTGAAGACTCCTCATAGTCTTTTAATGCATCAATACGTGATTGCATCTCAGAATTACTAAGCCTGAAATCCCCAAAGGGCGCTGTCACGGCTCTTGTAGCTATGTTACTTGTCCTAAGTGACCTCGATGCATTTATTGCAGGCACTGTCGAATTATATCCCGAATACCTGCCATTGAACTTAATGTGAGCCGAAACCACCTGTCCATGAGCAAAACCGCAGGAAGGAGAATACCCTTCAACGTAGCTCTCATTTTTATTACATACCATTATTGTCTGTGAATTAACTCTTACTACAACGCCATCCCTATCCTTAGCTTCATCAAGTGAATAAACAGTTTCTTCATGCCAGCCGTTGGTATTGTTAAACCTTATTCCACAGTGCTTACACTCATACGAAAAAACCGGTGTTCCGTCCGAATAATCTTTTACATGACCGCGTCGCCTTGTATCTTTATTTGTACTGATGACATACACGTTACTTGTACTATAGCACGCATCGGTATGTCTGTGATATACAGGTGTCGTGTAACATCCGCCATATCTGTCCGTTGATACATAATTATCGCCGCAGGTCTGCCCTCTTCCGTCTTTATGATAGTGATAATCATACTCGATACTTGCCGCGGTATCACCGGAATCGATAACAACCTGTGCAGGTATGTTCTCTATGGCTCTTACAAATTCCATAAATGTGGCATCCTCTTTTATCTTTACACCCTTAGTGAGTAATGCGGATGCCAAAAGCTTTTTGCCATTACTCACACGCTGAAAAACCTGGTCGAGCTTGTTGTTTATTCCTGCGGATTTCGCATCGATATAGCCCTTAATACCATCCATATTTGTGCTTATATTTTTGTTTATGTCGGCATTGATATTGGTAATTCTTTGGTCAATCTTATCGCCTCTTGCCTTACTTTCAGAATTGTAGTTTTCTATCTTTTGGCCAAGCGCATCTCCGCGTGCTTTGCTTTCCGAATTATAATTTTCAATCTTCTGTCCGAGAGCATCTCCCATCGCCTTATTATCCGAATTATAATTCTCAATTCTTTGTCCAAGGGATTCGCCTATAGCCTTATTGCCCGAATTGTAATTCTCTATCTTTTGACCGAGAGCATCTCCCATCGCCTTATTATCCGAATTATAATTCTCAATTCTTTGTCCAAGGGATTCACCTATAGCCTTATTGTCCGAATTGTAATTCTCTATCTTTTGACCGAGTGCATCTCCCATTGCCTTGTTATCTGAATTATAATTCTCTATCTTTTGGTCAAGCGCTTCGCCCATCGCTTTATTCTCAGAATTATAATCATCAATCTTTTCATTTATCTCTTTTCCGAGGTTT
This sequence comes from Butyrivibrio hungatei NK4A153, assembly GCF_000424465.1. Taxonomy (GTDB): domain Bacteria; phylum Bacillota; class Clostridia; order Lachnospirales; family Lachnospiraceae; genus Butyrivibrio; species Butyrivibrio hungatei_A. The sequence continues at coordinate 135,908 of NZ_AUJY01000007.1, forward strand.
TCACTCAAAGTTTGAAATTCACTCTTTAAATCCGAAACAGAATCCATATTTCTTTTTTCAAGTTCCTTATCTAACTCTGTAAGCTTCTTTAGGAGCTCCTCATATCTTGTAAGTGAATCCGTTGATATCTTGTCATCGCCATTCTTCACCTCGGTTCTGATCTCATTATCGAGGTCTTCCATCAGCTCTTTATTCTGCTTCTTTACATTTTCATATTCATTTTTTATATTCTCAAGCTCTCTTCCAATCTCATCAAATTCCTTGGCTGCCTTTTCTCTTGTCTCGCCGTTCCCGTTTTCGATAAGCTCTTTAAGGCTCTCAATTCTGGTCTCTGTGCTGTTTACCGAAGTATGAATATCTTTTAGATTCGTACCAAGTCCGGTAACCTTCTCACTGACCGCATCTGTATTTTTATCACCCTCAAGGCGATCATTCCTGGTCTTTTCATAATAAGAATCGATTCCCTTCTGATTCTTAACGATCATCTTATCAATATCCGTCAGGTAATTATGAAGTTCATCAAGCTTCTCAGTAGTCTTTTCGTTATTCTTGTTTTCCTTCTGCACAACCTGATCCCTTGCGCTCGCCGCAACAACGGGAGTACTCATATAGATAAGTCCTCCGCACAAGACAAGTGCAATAACAACCGCCACAGTTACAACAAAAGTGTCGTGTCTTCTAAGTTTCTTCATAAGCAGTTTGACTGAATTATTCTGCTTTTCCCAACGTTCTCTTAAATTCATTTCGTTCCTTTCCATACTCATCAAGCACGGAAAAAAGCAGACTTTTACCGCGCCAAACAGTAATAAATAATATTGATTAAAAAATGTGGAATTATCCCGGATGAATATCCAAGATTTCGTCAGCAGAAAACTGACAGAAATTTATTATACATATAAAAAACAAAAATGCAACCCGTTTTTTCAAAGACGAAAACAATTACCACATTCATAATTGAAATGCTATTTTTGCAATGTTTTCTGATATACTTTAGTGTGAAATTATTTATATGAGAGGCTTTTAGTGGATAAAAAACTATTCAAAAAAAATGATCTTATTCTCATAATCTTTTTAACACTTACTTCAGTCGTCATGCTGATCGGCATCTCTCTTTTTTCCAAAAAAGGTGCAACAGTAGTCGTCAGTGTCGACGGAAAGGAAGTCGCATCTTTTCCCCTTGACGAAGATACCGTTTACAACATCGGCGGATATCACGGAGGCGAGAATATTCTTGAGGTAAAAGACGGAAAGGCTCATCTTACAGATGCATCATGTCCCGACAAGCTTTGTGTCAGCATGGGCTATATCAACAAAAGCGGCCAGTCTATCATATGCCTTCCCAACAAAGTAGTAATCGAAATAAAGGGAAATACCAAAGATAACAATAACTTTGACACCATATCGGAGTAAAAGAATTTATGAATATAAAGACCAAAACAAGTAAAACAGCAATCTACGGCGTACTTACCGCACTCGCAATAATCCTAGGCTATGTAGAAATGCAGCTTCCGGCCTTCTTTGCCGTTCCGGGCATCAAACCCGGTTTTACAAACATCGTAGTAGTAGTCGCCCTATATTCTATGGGTGAAAAGAGCTCACTCTTTATCAACTTCGTCAGAATTGCCATAGTATCCATGCTCTTCGGAACCCTAATGGCTTTCATGTTCTCACTGGTAGGCGGTCTACTCAGCACCATAATCATGATTCTTTTTAAAAAGACCGGCAAATTCAGTCCCATCGGTGTAAGTGCCGTAGGCGGTGTAACCCACAACATCGGTCAGATCATCGTAGCTATGTTCGTAACCGGCACCACCAACGTCCTCTGGTACTTGGTTGTCCTGTGGATTACCGGCACCGTAAGCGGAATCATCGTCGGACTCATTGGTGGGCTAATCTGCAACCACCTCGATATTAGTAAGATATGTAAAAACTGATTTTTGCATAATCCTGATTTCGTTGACAGCCCTGTCCCAAGCTATCCGTTTAGAAACGTAGATATTTCACCATAAGGCAATAAGGCGGATTTTCGCAGTATTTAAGTATGTTGCAATATTCAAGAGCAATAAAAAGACTTAAGCTTTCATTCTGTTCTCGCTCCAACTGTTTGAGCCCATTTATGGGCGAGTTTTGGAGCGAAGAATAAAAGCTTAAGTCTTTTTATGCCTTGAATATCAACATACTTGGCAACAAGAAAATCCGCCTTATTGCCTTATGGTGAAAAACAACCGCCTTCAAACGGATAGCTTGGGACAGGGATCGAGTAAGTAAAGGCTGCCGCACCAAATTGGTGTGACAGCCTTTATATGATTTAATATTTTATGAAGAATACTTATTAAACAATACCCTGAGCCTTCATAGCCTCTGCAACCTTAAGGAAGCCTGCGATGTTAGCACCTGCAACGTAGTTGCCTTCCATGCCATACTTCTTAGCTGCATCATCAATGCTGTGGAAGATGTTAACCATGATCTGCTTAAGCTTAGAATCAACCTCTTCGAATGTCCATGAAAGTCTCTCGCTGTTCTGTGACATCTCAAGAGCTGATGTAGCAACACCACCTGCATTTGAAGCCTTACCACAAACAAAGAGAACCTTGTTAGCCTGAAGATACTCAGTAGCCTCGATAGATGTAGGCATGTTAGCACCCTCACATACAGCCTGAACACCGTTAGCTACAAGCTGCTTAGCATCCTCAAGAAGAAGCTCGTTCTGTGTAGCGCAAGGAAGAGCTACATCACACTTAACTGACCATACACCCTTACCTTCGTGATACTCAGCAGACTTTCTTGCTGCAGCATACTCTGTAAGACGTGCTCTCTTAACTTCCTTAACTTCCTTAAGAAGCTCAACATCGATTCCTTCGGGATCATAAATCCAACCTGTTGAATCTGAACATGTTACAGGCTTAGCACCAAGCTGCTGTGCCTTCTCGATAGCGTAGATAGCAACATTACCTGCACCTGAAACTGCAACCGTCTTACCCTTGATATCAGAGCCGTTGCACTTAAGAAGCTCCTCTGTAAGGTAAAGAAGTCCATATCCTGTAGCCTGTGTACGAGCAAGAGATCCGCCATATGTAAGGCCCTTACCTGTAAGTACGCCTTCGTATACGTCTCTGATTCTCTTGTACTGACCGTACATATATCCGATCTCACGTCCGCCAACACCGATATCTCCGGCAGGAACGTCTGTATCAGCACCGATGTGTCTGTAAAGCTCTGTCATGAAGCTCTGGCAGAATGCCATAACTTCTCTGTCTGACTTACCCTTAGGATCAAAGTCAGAACCACCCTTACCACCGCCGATAGGAAGGCTTGTAAGAGAGTTCTTGAAGATCTGCTCGAAACCAAGGAACTTGATGATACCAAGGTTTACTGAAGGATGGAAACGAAGTCCTCCCTTGTAAGGTCCGATAGCTGAGTTAAACTGTACACGGAAACCGTTGTTAACCTGAACCTGTCCCTTATCATCTACCCAAGGTACTCTGAAGAGGATCTGTCTCTCGGGAGTTACAAGTCTCTCAAGAAGAGCATCCTTACGATACTCGTCCTCGTTAGCTTCAATAACAACACGAAGTGACTCAAGCACTTCTTTTACTGCCTGATGAAACTCAGGCTGTGCAGGATTCTTTGCTACGACATAGTCGTAAATCTCATCTACATATGACATTTTTTGGTTCTCCTTCCTGTGCAAAAGCACATAAAACATTTAATTACTGAGTAAAAACTCATATTAACGCAATTCATAATGTATCTGCACACCGTCTTTTCTTAATAGAAAAAGGGCGTAGGAAACCAGTGGTCTCCACGCCCCATTGCGCAAACATCATTGTCTGAATGGTATTATACGCTTTAGACTTTTAAAGTGCAATAGTCTTTATTACATTAAATCAAAAAAATCTTTCCGTTTTTTTCAAGTGAAGATATTTACTCGTCATCGCTGTCATCCTCATCGTTCGAATCATCATCTGAATCATCGCCATGGTTTTCTTCTTCATTGTTCTCTTCCGCAGGAGCTTCCTGATTCTGTTCAGGCTGTGGCTGCGCTTGCTGCTCCTCTGGCTGTGGTTCTTCCGGAGGTTTCTCCTTGACAACCCACTTGTAAAAGAATGCATGATTACCTACCATGGTGTACTCAGCTATTCCATAATGATCGGCCCAGTACCTTGTCATAAAGAAAAGATAATCACCTGTACGGGCGCCACCCAAAACTGCCTGTGCTGCTTTTAAGCACATAGTATTGGGACCTCTACCCATAATAAGTTCAACTTTACCCGAGCGATATGATGCAAACTGCATATTCTGAGTAATAACACCGACAACATCATTAGGAAAAGCCGAACTCTTTACCCTGTTCATTATAACAGAACCGACACCAAGCTTTCCTTCATAGGACTCTCCGTCAGCTTCCGCCTGTATTGTAGCCGCCAGCCACAAAAGTTCGGAATCCGAAGCGGCATAAGCACCACCTGTATTCTCTTTAGGTCTGTTGGTAAGTCTTTTTGCATACTCAGCCTGTGCGGAAGCAACTTTAGCAGCCAGTTCCTTCTGAAGCTGGTCAAGTCTTGCAAGCTCTTTATCATAGTCCGCAAGCTTTCCGTTTTCGTCACTAAGCGTTTTGTTTGTCGACCGTAACTGTCCGTTGACAGTTGCTGTCAAAGATTCCAATGTATCCTGCTTATTATCAAGCTCATTCTGTATGGACTGAAGTCTTTCTTCTTCATGCTTAACTTCATCGGTCTTCGCTTCTATCTCTCTCTGTAAAGCCTTGTATTCGCTGATTTTCTTATTATCATAGGCAACTACCGCATTTAAGTATTCAAACCTTGTCAAAAAATCACGAAAAGAGCCGGAACCCAAGAGTGTCTGCAATACACCCTTATCTCCGCCTTTTTCATAAGTTGCCTTTATACGAAGCTTAAGATTCTTATAGCGCTCTTCTTCCTGCGCTTTTGCTTCGGAAAGCTCATTTGACAACCTGATTATATTTTCCGAAACCGCATCCATCTCAGCTTCGTTGTTCGATATTTCCTTACTTATAACATTTAATTTGTTGGAATAATCATTGATCTGATTCTGAAAACCTTGTTTTTGATTCTTAAGATTTTCTACGTTCGACTTTGTCTTCTCTTTTTCACCCTGAAGATTTTCTATAGCTTTTCTGGCTTCATCAGTCTGCCTCTGCAGATCGGAGATCTCTCTCTCTGACTCTGCGATCTTATCATCATATTCATCGGCATGACCGGACACAGGAAAACTAACCCACAAGAATATAAATACAAGTGTCCCCAAAAAAAACTCTTTTTTCATATTTCTTCCGCTCAACTGACTTTTTTACCGTTTAATTATAGCTTATTCAAAATCGTCCTCTTCGGCTTCTTCATAAAACTCATCTTCATCTATTTCATCAATTCCTTTCCACTCCCCGGGGAATGTTATATCATTTCTTTTCCTAATAAAATCCATAAATTTGAGCATCATGAGAGACTCAGAATGAGGCATTTCGGAACATTCCGTCAATTTCTGCTGTATAGCCTTCACACAAGCATCAATCTCATATTCGTATCCGGTCTTCTGCCTGTGACGCTTATGATAAGCAACCTCATTGTGATTCTCATCATATACCGAAATTCCTTCGATATTATTGATGTTATCTACGATAATATAGCCTTTGCTTCCATAAATGACACCACTTCTGTCGCTCATAGAAAGCGCAGAAGCATTGAGCACAGCCATCCTACCATCCTTATATTTTATGGTGATGCTGTCATTCATGTCCATTCCTTCATCGTTATAGGTGCAAACGGAAATAATATCATCAACATCATTGCCAAACACCATAGAAGCAAAATTAAGCGTATATACACCAAGATCAAGTAGAGCACCGCCTCCAAGCTCCGGTTTTGTTATCCTGTCTTTATCGGCAACGTTATATCCAAGGCTCGCAGTAAGCATATTGGGCTCACCGATAACGCCGCTCTCAAGTATTTCCTGAAGCTTCTTACGCATAGGATGAAATCTTGTCCACATAGCCTCAGAAAGAAAAATACCGTTTTCCTCGGCGTAATTAAATACCAAATCCGCCTGTTTCTCATTAAGCATAAATGCTTTTTCACATAATACATTTTTTCCGGCTAAAAGAGCCAGTTTTACGTTCTTAAAATGCTCAGAATGAGGTGTCGCAATATAGATAAGGTCTATCTTGGGATCTTTTACCAATTCCTGATATGAACCGTATGCTTTTTTTATGCCTAACTTCTTCGCAAAGCTGTCGGCACTTTCTTTTGTCCTGGAACCAATAGCATAACATGACACATTTCTCATTGATTTGAGTGTCATTGCCATGAGCTCAGCCATCCTGCCGGTGCCCATGATTCCCACCTTAAATCGTCCAAACATTCAACAACCTCCGTATTACTGGTCGATAAATTCACTCTTAATATATCCTGTCTGTCCCTCATATTCAACTTTTGACCATCCGGATGGAAGATTCTCAAGCACTTTAACAGTTGCTCCCTTATCCATGCTGGTCAGAATAGCGGAATCTGTTCCCTGTCCGCTACGAAGTCTGACTGAATCTCCATTTACAGTCTTTGTCTCGCCTTTTCCATCTGATTTGTTATCTTTAGTATCAGTGTTTTTATCATCAGTGTCTTTTTTATCTGACGAACTATCTTCTGCACTGTTATCTGTAGATTCTGAAGAAGCATCATTTGCAGCATCTTCGGATTGCTCATCATCTGCACCGGATCCGTCATCGATAAGCTCAAAATACTCCGACTTTACATATGCTTCAATGGTCTCTCCATTTCTCTCATAAGAGATCTTGCTCCATCCGTTGGGAAGTTTCTCGATTTCCTGATATTCCTTACCTATCTCAGTCTTCTCAATAACTTCTGCCTCTGTACTGTCACTCGCTCTGATATTTACAATATCGGTAGCTCTGATAATACGCACCTGGTGCGCATCAATATTTTGCCACTCTTCTTTCTTTTTCTCATCAGCAATTGCAGCATTGGCCTTTGCCTTATCTTCCAATCCATCTTCCACTTTCTTCTTGATTGCAGTGCTCTTTGCCGCAAGAAACGATGAAAGAGATTCATCAGAATTTAGTATCTCATTATATTCAGATGAAACCTTATTGTTAAGATCGATCACATCTGCCTGGGCATTCAGTGCTTTAACATACTCAATGACTGTCTGATCATCCGTATCACCGCATATGTATAACTCTCCGTTTTCCGTGTTGGTACAAATATACAGCGTTTCCAAACCGGGTAATGCTTCGTCGTAATCAGCAAGCTTTACCAGCTGATATATAAATGCAATATAACTGTTGGGAACGGGACCGGGCTTAGTATATACCCTGATTGAATCATATCTCTCGATGATTTCGCTTAAAGCCTCAGCCTTTATTCCCTGCGAATTATCAAATCCTTTGTAGATACTGTTTACTTCATCCGCATTGCCTTCAATGATAGCAGTATAGTACCTGCTGATAAGATTAATTATATCGGGATCAGTACACTCTTCAAGAGCGCTCTCCTCAATCTGATTTGATCCGCCCATGGAGGCTTTACCGGCCTTAAGTGCAGAATTGGACACCATAAGATTTGCCTTATATGAAACTGCTACAGTTACAAATGCAGCGGCAAAAAATATTATAGGCATAAAAATGTTTTTATTGTCGGAAAAAAACGACCCTTCTCTATGCCTTACATTTCTCACTTCTGCAGATTGATTTTTCTTTTTTCGTTTCATGATCTACCCCTGCCCGACGACGACTTACTTATCAGCCGTCGATAAACTCGCTCTTAATATATCCTGTCTTTCCATCATATTCAACTTTTGACCATCCGTTAGAATATCCCTCGATTACCTTAACAGTTGAGCCCTTATCCATAGTAGCCAGGATAGCTGAATCGGTTCCCTGTCCCTTACGCAGTCTGACAGAGTCACCTTTTATCTTCTTGCTTTCATTTTTGGCTGTCGCATTACCGTCTGCTGAATTCGATGCAGCATCTGATGATGTATCTGCCTGTCCCTCACCAACTTCGGTTCCGTTATCAATTCTTTCAAAGAATTCTGTCTTTACAAAAGCTTCGCCGCCGTTATATTCGATCTTACTCCAACCATTTGGCTGTGCTTCAATCTCTGTAAGTTCATCACCGGCTTCAACCTTACCGATTTCCTCGGCGTCCGTACTGTCGCCTTTTCTGACTTTTACATTATCCTTAGCTTTGATAGTGTGAGTAGTCGGCACCTCAGCGTCCATAGAAGCTCCGTCTGAAGCAGCCTCTCCCGAGTTGTCCGCAGATGCATCTCCTGATGACTGATCAACCATTGCTTCAGCCACCTTAGCCTGAATATCTTTTCTCATGTTTGTAAGCTGTGCCGCAAGATTTTCATCGTCATTAATCATCTCGTTATATTCAGACGCAACCTTATTGTTAAGATCGATTACATCAGCCTGAACACTAAGAGACTTAATATAATTAATGATGGTCTCATCCTCTGAATCACCATTAATATACACTTCTCCGTTCTCATCTGTACATACATAAAGTGTTTCAAGTCCCGGAAGAGCCTTGTCATAATCATACAGCTTAACCATATTATAAACATATGCTATATAACTGTTCTGAATCGGCCCCGGCTTTGTATATACCTTGATTGAATCATATTTTTCGATAAATCTGGATATAGCCTCTGCCTTAAGTCCCTGCGTATTATCAAGTCCTCTGTAGATATTATTGACTTCTTCCTTATTTCCGTCAGCCATAGCCTGATAATATCTGTTAACGAGATCTACTATGTTCTGATCTTGGCATTCTTCCATTGTGATTTCCTGAATCTCATTCACTTCTCCAACCGAAGAATTATCACCCGCCAATGCATCTTCAGAAGCCGTGCGGTTTGCCTTAAATACAATTACTACAGTTATAAGGACCGCAATAAAAAAAATAACCGGCATGAGAAACTTCTTATTATCGGCAAATATCGCCAAAATACCGGTTCTATCATTTCTCCAGCCTGTAACTTGACTACGCTTTCTTTGTTTCATGCTCTACCCCTGATCGTTTCTTAATAGAGAATGCATTACACTCTCAAAGCAAATACACCCGACAGGAATCGAACCTGCATTAAAGGCGTCGGAGGCCTCCGTTCTATCCATTAGACTACGGGTGCATACCCAACAATAATACCATATGGGCATTGCAATGTCCAACCGGAGCGAACTTACAGGTTTAATGATTCCAGCCGATGTGTATATTTTTTAAATCTTTAATTACCTCCGTATCACTGCTCAATAAATTCTGTCTTTACGTAACCTGTCTGTCCCTGATACTCAACCTTTGACCAACCGTTATCGCAATTTTCGATAACACTTACGGTTACTCCCTTGTCAAGGCAAGCAAGTACAGCAGAATCCGTTCCCTGTCCTTTACGAAGATTTACTGCATCATTTTTGATCTTCTTGTTTCCTAATTTTCCATTTGCACTATCTGCATTATTATTAGCTTCCGTTGTATCGGATGAATCATTCTGTCCATCACCCGCCTGCTCATCAACACGATCAAAGAACTCTGTCTTTACGAAAGCTTCTCCGCCATTGTATTCGATCTTACTCCATCCGTTAGGCTGAGCTTCGATCTCTACAAGTTCCTGGCCGGCTTCAGTCTTACCAAGTTCTTCGGCATCTGTGCTGTCTCCTTTTCTGATTTTAACAACTTCTCTTGCTTTAATAGTATGAGTAGTAGGCGCCTCCGGTTCCTGTGATGCCTCTTCAGAAGCAGCATCACCCGCCTCATCTGTAGATGCATCGGCATTTGCCTGATTAACCATGGCTTCTCCCATAGCTGACTTAAGATCATTCCTCATAGCTGTAAGCTGTGCTGCAAGATTCTCATCCGAATTTATAAGTTCATTGTACTCAGACGCAACCTTATTATTGAGATCGATAACATCAGTCTGTACGCTAAGAGATTTAATATAATCAATGATCATCTGATCTTCAGAATAAGCATCAAAATATAAATCCCCGTTTTCATCTGTACAGATGTACAACGTTTCAAGACCGGGCAGAGCTTTATCATAATTTACCAGTTTAACCATATTGTACACATATGCAATGTAACTGTTGGGAACCGGACCGGGCTTAGTATATACAGTAATAGATTCATACTTCTCAATAAACTGTGATATTGCCTCTGCCTTAAGTCCCTGTGTATCATCAAGTCCCTTGTAAATACTGTTTACTACATCCTTATTTCCTTCAGCCTGTGCCTGATAATATGAATTAACAAGATCGATTATTTTCTGATCCTTACACTCTTCCATCTTGATCTCTTCAACTTCTTTTACATCTTCCATGGAAGCCTTGTTTACTTTCAGTGCCGACTCAGATGCCATAGTATTTGCCTTATGTGCTACAGCTACAGTTATAAGAACTGCTACCAAAAAGATTCCAGGCATAAGAAACTTCTTGTTATCGGCAAACACTGCCAATACCCCCTGTCTGTCGTTTCTCCATCCTGTTACTTGATTTCTTCTTTTTCGTTTCATGATCTACCCCTACCCTCTATGCGTTGTTGTGCATAATATTTTGTTGCAAAACAATTAATCTAATTACAATATATATTTTAACATTTAATGAAGATAAAATAAAGTATAATATATATTCAGTATTTATGCACGTTTCAGCGCACACTTATTCACAAACGGCGAGATTTCCTACACTTTTTTCATAGTAATAAATCTTATCGCTCAAAAATTCTTCTCTTGTAAGCACTCCTGCGTTGACTTGGCGCACTATTGATTCAAGCATTTCTGCTTCATTTTCATCGCCTCGTTCCGGCAAAACCAAGACTTCATGCACCGATGCAGGAAGAACATACAGGTTTTTCCCGTATTTATCGGATATTTTCTCAAGTACTCCCGGATATAATATGGCACCTGCTCCATAATTCTGTTCTTTGTTAGAAACTATGATGATATTTTGTAAAAACCCAGAATCGTTAATATATTCTTCACCAAGAAAATCAGACATACTTACCAACTTTATCCGGGATATTTTTGCAGCATTCTCTATAAGGTTTTCCCATAATCTGTCATAGGTTATTCCCCAAAGATCCAGATGCGAATTCTTTATGGTAATATGTCCTTCTCCTATTTCAGCGTTTCTTACCATACATATAGGCACCATTGCAAGATCTTCAAATTTACGGTAGGGAATATCTTCAAGATACTCCAAATTATCTTTAATACCAATTAATTTAAATGACAATTTATCCTCAACGCCATCAAAGCTTCCAAAGAAACTTAAATCAATATTTCCATTATTTACTATAATATTTCTCATTAATATCTCTCCTAAAAATAATAAAAGACAATAGCTTGCGCATATATAAATGCGAAATCTATTGTCTTACATTTGTTTCTTTATAAATTTAATATGACCGTTTTACGTGTCAGTTAGGTATTGTGTCCAGATTATACTCTTGAAAGATACTCGCCGGTTCTTGTATCAATCTTAATTACGTCTCCTTCGTTAACGAAGAGAGGAACTGCTACTGTAGCACCGGTCTCAACTGTTGCAGGCTTTGTAGCACCTGTTGCTGTATCACCCTTGAATCCGGGCTCAGTCTCTGAAATAGTAAGCTCTACGAACATAGGAGGCTCAACTGCGAATACGTTTCCGTTATAAGAGTTAACCTTGCAGATCTCGTTTTCTTTAACGAACTTGAGAGAATCTCCGATCTGATCTGCTGTAAGTCCGATCTGCTCATAAGTCTCGGAATCCATAAAGTTGTAAATATCTCCATCCTGATAAAGATACTGCATATCCTTCTTGTCGATACGAGCTGCAGGGAACTTCTCAGTGGGGCGGAAAGTTGTCTCTTTAACACCACCGTTGATAATATCCTTGAGCTTAGTTCTTACGAAAGCAGCGCCTTTACCGGGCTTAACGTGCTGGAATTCAATAATCTGACATACATTGCCATCGATTTCGATGGTCATACCATTTCTGAAATCACTTGCAGAAATCATATAATAATCCTCCTAAAACTTTACATCAAACAACTAGTTTATATTAAACTATAGGATTTGATTTTTCAACTATTTTTTTCATCTTCTCCGTTATTATCTATATCAAATATTGAGCTGCGTATCATATTTGTATAGAACGGATTCATGCTGTTTGCAGCAATTTCTCTCTGTGTCTGATGCTCCGATACTTTAATTACATCAGTATTAAATCTACTGTGTGAAGCGATATTGTCAGCGATCATGCTGCCTATATCATACTTGGGAAACGGAACGGTTGTATCTATACGCCTTGCACTATCCGATTCAGCTGTAGTTGCTGTATTTTTTGCAGGCGAAATATCTGCCTTATCATAATTATATGGATAAGCTGCCGGGGGATCCATGCTACCAAGCAACGACTTAAATGCGCCTTCACCTGAAATGCCCTCGGTTTTCTTCTGCGTTTCATCAAGCATAGCCTTATTAAGATACTTTTCAAAAAGGCCGCTCAGATTGGGATCAAAAGCCGTCTCGCTTTTTTTCTGCGCAAGAAGCTTATTGGTATCGGATATAGAGTTTAAATACTTATTTACCGATCCTGTAATTGCAGACAGATCAATTTCCATCTCATTTCCCCTCAAAATATTTTAGTGAACGATAACCGCCGTACCTACGTCTATCATATCATACAATTCGTAAGCCGTCTCGGTAGGAAGATTTACACATCCGTGAGATCCGTCGGATTTATAGATATTTCCGCCAAATTTGCTTCTCCATCCGGCGTCATGCAGTCCGACATTTCCCGTAAATTTCATCCATCTGTCAACCCATACGTTCCATGTAGGTCCGACAAGATATTTTCCCGGAATCTTGGTTCTTAAAACAAAACTGCCCTTCGGAGTTGAATTACCCGTGTTTGGATTACCTGTAACACAAGATGATGATAAAACGACCTCTCCGTCTTTGTAAAAGGTCATCGTCTGGTTTGCGATATCAACATCAACATATGTATCGATTGAACAAGAAGCCACGCCTGTTGCCTCTTCTGCAGCATTCTTAAATCTTCCCTCATTCATTCCGAAATTGAGGTAATGACAGTAAAGATCTATCGGTTTGCTTCCAATAACCGCACGAACATCGGGATATGCATTGGCATAATATTCTGCATCAAAATCATCTGTATCACTCGCGTGTGAAGGCACTGTACATATTATGTTCAAAAATAATACCGCGAAAACAAGTGCACTCATTCTTATAATTGTTTTCATACTATAACTCCTTTAAAGAAATATTTATTCACATACGTAATATCTCCTTAACAATTTAACACATTATAAGCATAAGTCAATCATTCGTGGTTATATTTATAAATTATTTTTTTAGAAATCATTATCTAAAGCGTTCGTTTAGCCTTATATAATATATTTATTTAAGCTTGATCTCTTTAATATAATCAATCGCTTCAAGATAACCGTCAAGACCGTGTCCATATATCTGCTTATCGCAGGCAGGTGCTGTCACGGACACTTTTCTAAACTCTTCTCTGGAACTGATATCCGAAATGTGCACTTCCACTTTTGTGATATTCTCAAGACTCTTTAGAGCATCGTGAATGGCATAGCTGTAATGTGTATATGCGCCCGGATTTATTACTATTCCGTCGGTTCCGTCAAAATACGCTTCCTGGAGCCTGTCTATTATCGCTCCCTCGTGATTTGACTGAAAAAGTATGACTTCGTCTTTTTCCGAATCCGCTTTTTCTTTTATCATATTGCAGAGATAATCATAGTCCTGATTACCGTAGATTGCTTTTTCTCTGATTCCCAGAAAATTTAAGTTTGGTCCGTTTACCACAAGTATTTTCATTGTTCTGTTCTCCCCTGTCATTTTCTTAATATTATATCCAAGTAACCCTAAGATTCCTATACTCAGCTGTAAGCTCGCTGCTTTGCTTAAATCCGATGCTTCCGCCCGTAAGTATATCTCCGCTGGTAATACCGTCATCCCTGAAATCAAGAATAACTGTCTCATTTTCTGAAAAAGTCACCCTGTTTCCCTGCTTAATAACGCACATTCTGTACCATGGAAGATCTTCCGACGCATCGGGAATAGGATCCGGCCCTTCCGCCACGATAAACTCCCCTTTGTCCTTTATGAGTTTACACATATGAAAAGCCCTGTCTTTATCGTTTTTTCTTCTGAAATATGAGACATAAAAAGCATTATCATCCTTAATCGCAAAAATAAACGTAGCTTCTCCGGGCTCCTTAAGCGGTCTGAACTCCCATTCAACCTTGATATCTGCAGGAAAAGAAACAGGACACCACAAAACTACCGGCATATCATTTGCTCTTTTGCCCGAAAGCCTCATGGCATTGTTCTCAAAAGATATCTCGGCGATGTGCTCACACACAAAATCTTTAATATTTTCTTGTATTCCAAGCGGATTTTCGTAGATTAATTTAGACATATTTTTTCCCCATAGCTCATTGCATAATTATAGCATATCTTGGCGCTTCTCGGGGAATAAATGTTAAAAAGAAATTTATATCATCACATTTTCAGAATAAAAAATTCCCGGCCTTAACCAAATAAGACCGGGAATTAAACTACTTAGAAATATACTGATTTTAACCAGTTATACTTAATATTTTATATACTTTAGCACCGCTTAAATCTTTGCGATATCAACAAGCTCAAGTCCTTCTTCCGTGCTCTCGTTCTCAAGACTTGTAACAAGGGCTTTTGCGGTATCAAGGGCTGTAATAACATTTACGCCTGTCTCGATAGCGGTTCTTCTGATAAGGAATCCGTCACGGCTCTTATCTCTTCCCTGTGTAGGTGTATCGATAACAAGATCGATCTTGTGTCCGAGTATAAGGTCGATGACCGTAGGTGATTCCTGGTTGATACGATTGATCTTTCTTGCCTTTACGCCGTTCTCTGTGAGCGTATCAGCCGTTGATCTTGTAGCGTAAATGATATAGCCAAGCTTCTCATAACGTCTTGCAATATCGATGATCTCGCCCTTATCGGAATCCTTAACAGTGATTATCATCTGCTTATATTTAGGAAGGTTGACTCCCGCACCAAGGAATGCCTTATAAAGAGCTTCGTTAAAGTTCTTACTGATGCCGAGACACTCACCTGTAGACTTCATCTCAGGTCCAAGACTGATCTCAGCGCCTCTGATCTTCTCAAATGAGAATACGGGCATCTTGATAGCCACGTAACCCGCTTCAGGCTGAAGTCCGGGTGTATATCCGAGGTCTTTGAGCTTCTTTCCGAGCATTACTTCTGCAGCGAGGTCAACGATTGGAATACCTGTTACCTTACTGATATAAGGAACTGTACGTGATGATCTCGGGTTAGCCTCGATGATATAAACATCATCCCCTACAGCAATGAACTGTACATTTATAAGTCCGATTACATGAAGTGCTTTTGCAAGTCTTCTTGTATACTCTGCAATTGTCTGCTTAACCTTATCGGAAAGAGACTGTGCGGGATATACAGAGATTGAGTCACCTGAGTGGATACCCGATCTCTCGATATGTTCCATGATACCGGGGATAACGATATCTTCTCCGTCGCAAACCGCATCAACTTCAGTCTCAACACCCTGAAGGTACTTATCTACAAGGATAGGATGATCCTGCGCATATCTGTTGATGATGTTCATGAACTCTTCTATCTCTTCATCGCAAAGAGCAATCTGCATGCCCTGTCCGCCAAGTACGTAAGAAGGTCTTACGAGTACGGGATATCCGAGGCGGTTGGCAACTTCTTTTGCTTCCTCTGCAGTATAAACAGTAGCACCCTGTGCGCGCTTGATCTGAGTCTCTTCAAGAATCTGATCGAAGATCTCTCTGTCTTCTGCAGCATCTACATCCTTAGCATCTGTTCCGTAGATCTTTACGCCCATCTTCATGAGATCCTGAGTGAGCTTGATAGCTGTCTGTCCACCGAACTGAACAACTGCTCCGTCGGGCTTCTCAAGTCTTACGATATTCTCAACATCCTCGGGTGTAAGAGGCTCGAAATAAAGCTTATCGGCAATATCAAAGTCTGTACTTACAGTCTCCGGGTTGTTATTTATAATGATTGTCTCAAATCCGGCTTTCTTAAATGCCCATGTTGCGTGAACAGAGCAATAGTCGAACTCGATACCCTGTCCGATTCTGATTGGGCCTGAACCGAGTACAAGGATCTTTTTCTTGTCAGTGCTACTCTTAAGTGCTGCCTCATCCTCTGAATCGGGTCCGTTGTAAACTGAGTAGTAGTAAGGTGTCTCAGCCGCAAACTCAGCCGCGCAGGTATCAACGATCTTAAATGTAGCCTTGATGTTGTAGTCATATCTGAGCTCTTTTAACACATCCTCAGAGAAGCGTGTAAATCTGCTGATAACAGCATCGGGATACTCAAGACGCTTAGCCTCAAGAAGTGTCTCAAAGCTGATGATCTTCTTTGCTTCCGCAAGGTCTGCATCCTTACCCATTGTATTCTTCTCACCGATTCTAAGAAGCTTAAGTTCCATCTTAACAAGTGAATGAAGCTTATCAATGAACCAGATGTCGATGAGTGTGATGTCATGGATCTCTTCATGTGAGATTCCTCTTCTGAGTGCCTCTGCGATAACCCAGATTCTCTGGTCGTCTACAACTTTAAGACGCTCTCTGAGTTCTTCATCATCAAGCTCTGAGAAATCATAGCTTGTAAGGCAGTCAACATGCTGCTCAAGTGAGCGGATAGCTTTCATCATGGCACCTTCAAAGTTGGTGCAGATACTCATTACCTCACCTGTAGCTTTCATCTGCGTTGTAAGAGTTCTCTTTGCAGTGATGAATTTATCGAAAGGAAGTCTCGGGAACTTAACTACGCAGTAGTCAAGTGTAGGCTCGAAACTTGCATATGTTTTACCTGTAATTGCATTCTTGATCTCATCAAGTGTATAGCCGAGCGCGATCTTAGCCGCAACCTTAGCAATCGGATAACCTGTTGCCTTAGAAGCAAGTGCAGATGAACGGCTTACTCGAGGGTTAACCTCAATTACGCAGTACTCGAAGCTTGTGGGGTGAAGAGCGAACTGAACGTTACATCCACCTGTGATCCGGAGCTCATCAATAATATTGAGAGCTGCGCTTCTGAGCATCTGATATTCCTTATCGGAAAGTGTCTGAGAAGGAGCAACAACTATGGAGTCACCTGTATGTACACCGACGGGATCGATGTTCTCCATGTTACATACCGTGATGCAGTTTCCTGCTGAGTCACGCATTACCTCGTACTCAATCTCTTTCCATCCTGCAATACATCTCTCTACAAGAACTTCGTTTGCACGTGAAAGTCTGAGTCCGTTCTCAAGTATCTCCTCGCACTCAAGCTGATTGTGAGCGATACCGCCGCCCGATCCACCAAGTGTGAACGCAGGACGAAGAACTACGGGATATCCGATTTTGTTGGCAAACTCAACACCGTCCTGTACGTTATGAACAACGAGTGATGCTGCGCAAGGCTCACCGATTCTCTCCATGGTGTCCTTGAATTCCTGCCTGTCCTCGGCCTTTCTGATTGTCTCGGCTGTTGTTCCGAGAAGCTTTACGCCATGTGACTTAAGGAATCCTGACTCATCAAGTTCCATACCAAGGTTAAGTCCTGCCTGCCCTCCAAGTGTGGGAAGGATTGAGTCGGGCTTTTCTTTTTCAATGATCTGCTCAAGGACCTTGACTGTAAGAGGCTCGATATAAACCTCATCGGCAATGTCCTTATCTGTCATGATTGTAGCGGGGTTGGAGTTTACGAGGATAACCTCTACTCCTTCCTCTTTAAGTGAACGACATGCCTGAGTTCCTGCATAGTCAAACTCAGCAGCCTGTCCGATTACGATAGGTCCTGAACCGATTACCAGTACCTTTTTTACATCCTTATTCTTTGGCATCAGTTCTTACCTCCTACTTTTCCTTTTTTCATCATATCTATAAATCTGTCAAACAAATAGCTTGAATCCTGTGGTCCGGGGCATGCTTCGGGATGGAACTGCACTGTAAAGATGTTCTTACCAACATAAGCAAGTCCTTCGTTTGTTCCGTCGTTAACGTTTATGAAAGCAGGCTCAGCCACGTTCTTATCAAGTTTGTCCATGTCTACTACATAGCCGTGGTTCTGTGATGAGATGTAAACTCTGCCGTTTGAAAGGTCTTTTACCGGGTGGTTACCACCTCTGTGACCATACTTCATCTTGAATGTATCCGCACCTGTTGCAAGAGCCATGAGCTGGTGTCCAAGGCAGATTGCAAAAATAGGTGTCTCGGAATCGTAGAGTTTTTTCACCTCTTTAATTACATCTACACACTCCTTCGGGTCTCCGGGGCCGTTTGAGAGCATGATTCCGTCGGGAGCGTCCTCGAGGATCTCCTCAGCCGTTGTATTTGAAGGATAGATTGTAACATCACATCCTCTTGCTGCAAGTGAATCTGCAATATTCTTCTTGGCGCCTACGTCGAGAAGTGCTACCTTGAGGCCTTTTCCGTTAAGCTCTTTAACAATTGCAGGTCTCTTTTCTCTTTTTGAATGATCTCCTGCAAGATCGGCCTTGTAGTTCTCTGCGTTAAATACCGCACTTCCTGAAAGAGGTCCATTCTCTTCAAGGCTTGAAACACCCTTTAAGAACTTCTTTTCTTTGCAGGAAACCTTGCTTACAACATCGCCTGTTGTATAAGCGTGAAGTTTTTCCTTGATATCATCGTACTTTAAGTTCTTGTTTGTTGTGATGATACCGTTCATTGTTCCCTTTTCTCTGAGGATTCTTACAAGTTTTCTTGTATCGATTCCTTCGATTCCGGGAATCTCGTATTTATCCATAAAGTCCTGAATGGACATGTCACAGCGGAAGTTTGAAGGTATATGAGAAAGCTCTCTTACGATGATCGCATCAACCCAGGGTCTCTCTGATTCCATATCATCGAGACAAACTCCGTAGTTTCCGATAAGAGGATAAGTCATGCATACTGCCTGCCCTGCATATGAAGGATCTGTGAATACCTCTGTATAACCTGCCATAGATGTGTTAAAAACGATCTCGCTTATCACATCTTTATCTGCACCTATGTGCTTGCCTTCAAAGACTGTGCCGTCTTCTAATATCAAAAAAGCTTCCATTACTACCTCCGATTTTCTAAGCTAAAGTTCTGTCTTGCTAAAGTACTTCGGTCTCAGTATAACCAAGACCGAAATTTTTTCAATTACTTGAAGTACTTAACACCTGACTCAAATATCTTAATATCCTGATCTCCGAAGATGTTTACGGCTACGCCGTCGCCTCTTCTCTCTGAGTGAGCCATCTTACCAAGGCATCTTCCATCAGGTGAAAGAATACCTTCAACTGCTCTGTAAGATCCGTTGATATTCCACTCATCATCCATTGTTACATTGCCTTCAAGGTCGCAGTACTGTGTTGCAATCTGGCCGTTCTTGAAAAGTTCATCAAGAACCGCATCGGGAGCAACAAATCTTCCCTCTCCGTGAGAAGCAGGGTTTGTATATACTCCGCCGAGCTTTGCTTCCCGGAGCCAAGGTGAATTGTTTGAAACCACCTTGATATATGCCATCTTGGAAATGTGTCTTCCGATGGTATTGAATGTAAGTGTAGGTGAATCCTGAGTCTGGCCTGTAATCTTTCCGTTAGGAACAAGTCCGAGCTTTATCATAGCCTGGAAACCGTTACAGATACCAAGCGCAAGGCCGTCTCTATTCTGTAAAAGGTCTTCAACTGCCTCTTTTATCTCCTGATTCTGGAACGCTGTCGCAAAGAACTTAGCACTTCCGTCAGGTTCGTCACCGGCTGAAAATCCACCGGGGAACATGATGATCTGTGCATCCTTTATAGCTTTCTTAAACTCTGCTACAGACTCCACGATATCCTCTGCATTTCTGTTCTTGAATATCTTGATGTTTGTATTTGCGCCTGCTCTCTCGAATGCCTGGGCACTGTCGTACTCACAGTTACTTCCGGGGAAGACAGGGATAAATACTGTAGGCTTTGCAACCTTATTCTTGCATACGTATACGCTGTCAGCCTTGAAAAGAGGGCTTTCTACAGCTGTCTTTTCCTCGTTTACGGTTGAAGGGAATACCTTCTCGAGGCTTCCTTTCCATGCCGCAAGAGCTTCATCCATTGTGATAACCGCTCCCTGAACCTCGAATGCAGCATTGTCCGTAACTTCACCGACAAGGCGTGCACCTGCTACTTTAAGAGCATCTGTAAGCTTATCTGCGCTTACTTCCGCAACGATGTCAGCCATATCGTTTGTAAAGAGTTCTTCTGCCTTAACACTGTCGTCAATCTTTACTCCGAGGCCGTTACCGAATGCCATCTTACTTACTGCAGCGGCGATTCCGTAGCTGTCCTCAGCATATGCTGAAACGATACTTCCGTTTCTCATAAGCTCTGTAATTGCACTATATATCTCCATGACCTTATCGTAATCGGGAAGGTCATATGAATCTCTGGGAAGCTTGAACTGTACAAGCTTGTTTCCTGCCTTTTTAAGCTCAGGTGTGATAACATCCGAAAGCTTTGCAACATCTACCGCAAAAGAAACGAGTGTAGGCGGAACGTTGATTTCATTGAAGGATCCTGACATTGAATCCTTACCACCTATTGATGCAATTCCGAAGCGAAGCTGTGCTTCAAAAGCTCCAAGGAGTGCTGTGAAAGGCTCGCTCCAACGCTGCGCATCTTCGGTCATTCTCTTGAAGTATTCCTGGAATGTGAAGTGGAGCTTCTTATAATCACCACCTGATGCAACTATTCTTGATACAGACTCTGTTACTGCATAAGCAGCTCCATGATAAGGGCTCCAACTTGAAAGATAAGGATCGAAGCCGTAGCTCATCATTGTTACCGTGTCAGTCTTTCCTGAAAGAACAGGAAGCTTTGCGATCATTGTCTGTGTCTCTGTAAGCTGGTACTTTCCACCGTAAGGCATAAGAACCGATCCTGCGCCGATTGATGAATCGAACATTTCTACAAGACCTTTCTGTGAGCATACGTTGAGGTCCTGAAGCTGCGCTATCCATGCAGCCTTAGCGTCATTACCTGAAAGTGCAGACTTAACTTTATCTGATGCTACTTTATTGAAGTAGTTATCATTTTCCTTAGGAAGGTCAACTTTAACCTTTGTCTCCTGATGTGCTCCGTTTGTATCAAGGAATGCTCTCTTTAAGTTAACGATCTTCTTGCCTCTCCAGTTGAGCACAAGTCTGGGATCTTCTGTTACAACGGCAACCTTAACCGCCTCAAGGTTCTCCTCTGCGGCATAGCCAAGGAACTTCTCTGCATCGGCAGGAGCAACAACAACTGCCATTCTCTCCTGTGACTCAGAAATAGCAAGCTCTGTTCCGTCAAGACCTGCATACTTCTTGGGTACAAGATCAAGGTTGATATCAAGACCGGGTGCAAGCTCACCGATTGCTACGGATACACCGCCGGCACCAAAGTCGTTACATTTCTTGATAAGTTCACTTACTTCAGGTCTTCTGAAAAGTCTCTGGAGTTTTCTCTCTGTAGGTGCATTACCCTTCTGAACTTCTGCTCCGCAACTTGTAAGTGACTTTGAATCATGAGCCTTGGAAGAACCTGTAGCTCCGCCGCAGCCGTCTCTACCTGTACGTCCGCCAAGGAGAATAATGATATCTCCGGGATCGGCCGACTCTCTGATAACATGCTCCTGAGGAGCAGCACCCATAACAGCACCGATCTCCATACGCTTTGCAACGTAGCCGGGATGGTAAACTTCTTTTACATATCCTGTTGCAAGTCCGATCTGGTTACCGTATGAAGAATAACCTGATGCAGCACCGCGAACGAGCTTCTTCTGTGAAAGTTTGCCCTTCATTGTCTCGGCAACGGGAACTGTAGGATCTGCAGCACCTGTTACACGCATAGCCTGATATACATATCCTCTTCCTGAAAGCGGATCTCTGATAGCACCGCCAAGACATGTTGCAGCGCCACCGAAAGGCTCGATCTCAGTTGGATGGTTGTGTGTCTCATTCTTGAAGAATACAAGCCAATTCTCTCTCTTTGTTCCCTCGCCGTAATCTACGTCGATAGGCACAACAACTGTGCAGGCGTTGTTCTCTTCAGACTCTTCCATGTCTGTGAGCTTTCCGTCTTTCTTGAGCTTCTTCATACCCATGAGGGCGATATCCATAAGAGAAATGAACTTCTCTTTTTTCTTCTCATCTGTCTTGTAAAGGTCTTCTCTTGCTGAAAGATACTCGTTGTAAGCATTAACGATAGGCTCTTTGTAGAAACCGTCTTCAAAGTCAACTTCCGTAAGCTCTGTTCCGAATGTTGTGTGGCGGCAGTGATCTGACCAGTATGTATCAAGAACTCTGATCTCAGTCATTGAAGGATCGCGGTTCTCATCATCGTGGAAATATGTCTGGATCCACTTAAAGTCATTGAAAGTCATTGCAAGTCCGAGTGACTCGTAGAGCTTCTTAAGCTCAGCCTCATCCATATCCTTGAATCCGTCAAAGATTTTTACATCTTCAGGTTCGTCGAATACAGAAACGAGTGTCTCAGGCTTCTTGTCAGCTGCGATTCTTGAATCTACAGGGTTCATTGTGTAATCGCAGATCTTTTTAACTTCTTCGTCGGAGACGTTACCGATAAGCATGTATGTAACTGCTGTCTTGATGACAGGCTCCTCGTCTCCCTTTATAAAGCGAACGCACTGTTCAGCTGAATCAGCTCTCTGATCGAACTGACCGGGAAGTGCTTCTATGCTGAATGTTTTGGCATTAGCCGGAACTTCGATCTCTTCTCTGTAAAGAATGTCTACAGGAGGCTCGGAAAATACTGTTGTGCAGGCTTTCTCAAACACTTCATCAGAAACATTTTCAACATCGTATCTGATGAAGATTCTTACATCCTCAACACTCTTTATTCCAAGGTAGCCCTTGATCTCAGCCTTAAGCTCCTTAGCCTTGCCTGCGTAAGGTGCTTTTTTTTCAACATAGATTCGTTTTACAGTGCTCATAATATCTCCTTGTTTATCATAAAAATTTATAGCTAACTCATAATAATAGAGTGCCTTAAAAAAAGCACTCTCTATTAATCATCATTAATATTTAATTCTTTGGGCACTAATCCCTCTAAAACATACATTAGTTCTTTGTCAATGGCTTCTTCTGAAATGCCGACAGTCTTGGAAGTGATCTTGAGTCCTTCCACAACGTACATAAGATTGCGAGCACACCCCAAAGGGTTCTCACAATAAAACTCACCGCTCTCGATGCCGTTTTCAATTAATCTCTCAATAATCCTGACAGCAGTATCAAACTGGTCTTTCAAAGGATTATCTTTTGGCGATACTTTATTAACGGAAAAATATTCATATGTTGCGACAGTAAGATTATTCTTCTTTCTGAGAATTTCTTTCTTCTGTTCCTTCAAAAAAAGAGCCAACATATCACCGGCAGTTGCAGTTCCTGTAAGAGCGGCAGTAATGGTCTCTTCATCATCCTCATCGGTCTCTGAAGAAAGAACCGAAAGGAATAATTCATCCGTACTTGAGAAATAGAGATAAAGACCCCCACGACTTATCTCGCAGGCATCAACTATATCTTTCATTGTTACATTCTTAAAACCTTTATCAGCAAAAACTGTTCTTGCTTTAT
This sequence comes from Butyrivibrio hungatei NK4A153, assembly GCF_000424465.1. Taxonomy (GTDB): domain Bacteria; phylum Bacillota; class Clostridia; order Lachnospirales; family Lachnospiraceae; genus Butyrivibrio; species Butyrivibrio hungatei_A. Next base: position 159,623 of record NZ_AUJY01000007.1, read on the forward strand.
CAAGAATGTACTTTTTCTTGATCTCGGACTTTTCTCCCATTCTTCGCTATCCTTACTTACAGTCTAAAACTATTTGATGTACCTTCGCCCTGTCCCCAGAACTCTACAAGCTCATTCATCTTATTAACTACGCTGTATAAAACTCCGTTATTAACACCCTCGGCCCATACGGTACCCTTGGTCATACCGGAAAGTATATACTTGGATAAAATTCCGGAAAGCTCATCCATTTCGGTGATTCCGGCTTTTTCTATAAAAAGAAGTTCATCCTTGTAGTTACGAAGACGATTTCTGCTGTAAACATAGACATAATTGCGGTCGAGCAGATTTGTACTCTGTGCTGCCTTTACAAAAGCCAACAGATTGGAGTCGTATATCGGAAAAGACATAGACTTAAGCTCGCTGTTGGAATATGCCTGCGCTACATCAACGCTTGCGTTACTCCTAAGCCATTTCAAATATGGAGTCAATTTCTTGAGCTCAGGACGATATCTTTCAACGACATCTTCGACACTGCCTTCATTGACATTGTTGTCATTTTCTAAATTCATGAAAACTCGCTCCTGTTCTGGCTTTCAGCCACATGCCACCCGATTTTTTGCATTCAAAAAAACTCCCAGTCAGAGTTCTTGAAACATTATAACAAGGTCGTTTGGTAATATCAACTAATTTTTGCTAGAATAAAAAAAGAAAAAAGGAGCAAGACATGACCAACAACCTTGAATATTACAAAGTATTTTATTATGTAGGAAAACTCTCAAGTATAACTCTCGCATCCAAGGAATTGTCCATCTCACAGCCTGCCGTGAGCCAGTCAATCCACCAGCTGGAAAAGGCGCTTGGATGTACTCTTTTCCGAAGGACCGCCAAGGGCGTACATCTCACAACGGAAGGAAGCCTTCTCTACAGATACATAGAAAGAGGCTATGAACAGATAGAGCTCGGAGAACAGCGCCTTAAACAGCTCCTTCATCTTGACGCCGGCGAAGTCAGGATCGGCGCAAGCGACATGACGCTTAGATTCTTTTTGCTCCCTTATCTTGAGAAATTCCACGAACAATATCCAAACATAAAGGTTACGGTCACAAACGGCCCGACTCCAGAGACTCTTGATTATCTTTCGGATGACAAGATCGATTTCGGTGTGGTCTCGACTCCTTTTATAATGAAAGAAGACATTTCATCTCTCCCTGTTGCAGAGATTGAAGATATATTCGTTGCGGGCAGAAAGTTTATCCAATATAAAAATAAGATGCTTGATTTCTCAGATCTTGAGAAAGTTCCTCTCATAATGCTTGAGGGCAAAACAAGTACAAAGAACTATATCAGTTCTTTCCTTGCAGAGAACAGAGCCGATATACGCCCCGAATTTGAGCTTGCAACAAGCGATATGATCGTTCAGTTCGCGCTCAGAAACTTAGGCGTAGGCTGTGTCGTAAAGAGTTTTGCGGAAGAATATCTGGAAAGCGGTGTTCTCTTTGAACTTCGCTTTAATAAGATCATTCCAAAAAGAGAGATCTGCGTCATCACCGATGACACGAGACCTCTCTCAATTGCCGCAAGTAAATTATATGAACTTATAAAAGAAGATATTTCAAAAGAAAAATAAACTTCCTTAATATATAACTCCGAGTGCTTCAAGTTCTTTTTTGGTGCTCGCATAGTCCTTGTACACGATTCCGTTCCAGCCAAGTTTTTTTGCCGCATCGATATTTACCTTGGTATCATCGATGAACACGGTCTTTTCCGGAACAAGGTTGTAACGCTCAGCAAGCAGGTTATATATAGCATGATCGGGTTTTACGACCTTATCTCTGTAGCTTAAGATTCCGCCGTCAGTCTCATCGATAAATGCCATTGCATCGGGACAAGCTTCAAGAACCTGCCATGAAAAGTTTGAAAGATACAATACCTTATATCCTGCTGCCTGAAGAGCCTTTATCCAAGGAATCGCATTATCCCTCTTGGTAACTATATCGGTAAGGTCCTCGAAGGTCTTCTCTATCACATCCGCAATCTCGGGATCGTTTTTCTTAAATCCGTCAATTATCTCTTCTGTAGAAAGAACGCCGCGGTCATATTCCGTCCACTCTTTGCTGTGAACAGAGGCGTCTGCGATTCTTTTTGCCAGCTCTTTATCAGAAACTTTTTTCTCAATAAAATCCATATAAACAAAGTCTGTGAGCACATTTCCGATATCGAAAACAACCGTATCGATCTTGCCCTCAGGCACAACGTTTCCTCTTAAATCGTGTTGCTTATTTGAAGTCAGAGGATCAAGCGATGCGATCGTATGTCTTCCGGTTATACTGCTGAAAGCCCAGATGCAGATCCATGTAAAAATGGGAATAGCGACCGTAGCCACAACAGCGCCCATAAAGTAATCAAACGGCGTGCCGATGATCGCCATCACAAAGAGAATCACGTAAGTTGATAAAAGAGCGATTATTCCGATTATCGCGATCACTCTTTTTGCCATAGGTGTCTTGTTATTATCCGTCATTTTAAAACCATCCTTCTATATATTACTGTACTTCATTTTGACATTTATATCGCGGTTGTAATTTCCAAAGCCCTTGCCGAATATCGTAAGACCCCCGACGTGTTCTGCGTTCTCGGGAACTTCGAGCCTTAGTTTAAGCGGCGTCTTATGAGTCAGCTTGAGTTTGTCGACTGTGACATCAGAGAGCTTCTGTCCGTCTATAAAAACGCCCTCATGATTTATGACAAGCATCTTAAGTAGACCATACTGATTCCACAACGGGAACCACCAGTCCGGTGTAAAAAGACCTTTCACATCGCCGAAATCCCCCGGAGAAGTCCATGTTCCGAGCAATGTGCCATTCAGATAAAAGTATATGTCGGAAGGGTAATTATTATTATATCCGGGCGCCTCTGAGCACATCTCTGCCGCAATACTAAGCTCATCTATCTTCTGATTAAACGGCACAAAATTGGGAATGTCATATTCGACATAGCCTCTTGTAAACCAGAGAATGTCGGCATCGAATCTCTCGCCATGCGCAAAGTATCTTGGATCGTCGACTTCTCCTATAACCTTCTCCGAAGAAGCAAGTCCGCATGTCGGCTCTATATGGCAGTCCGAAAAATGTCCAACCTTTATGTCAGTCTCATAAATAGCCTCATTCTTTTTAGGTGACCTTATATCAATAAGGATATTGTCAGGCTGAACTGAGCATATTTTCTGGTTGCCATGCCCCGTTGTTTCCGAAGTAACCTGAACAATACCGCACTCTTCAAGCTTCTTGATATGGCTTGTAAGCGCACCGTTTGTAATCTTGAGGCGCGTCGCGAGATCATTCATATTTGAACTTCCCTCAGAAACAAGGATCTTCACAATCTCAACTCTTATGTCCGATCCAAGCGCCTTAAAAAGCGCAAGTCCTTCGTCCAATGATTGTATATGAATCATAGTTATATACCTTTCAGTTATATACTTTTAATAAGATATATTGAATATGTCTGCAATACGAACATTATAAAGTAGAGCTTTTGTAAAAGCAAACAGACAATGGAAAAAGTCCCCCACGCAGACCCTGTCTACGCAAAGGACTTTCTGTAACTACCCCAAAATACATTTAGGATATGCAATTAACTGCTTATTGTAAATTTTCCGATGAGGTCGTTGAGACTCTCTGACTGTATCGAAAGTTCCTTGGATACTTCGCTTGACTGCTCGGCTGTCTCGGAGTTCTTCTGAACTACTCCCGAGATCATCTCAATTCCCTTATCGATCTCTTCCATGCTCTGAGCCTGTGCCTGAGCGAGGTTTCCTGTATTCTTGATCATTTCCGTGATCTCTTCTACGCTGTGTTGCATGGCATCAAGCGCATCCGTTGTCTCGGCAACAACCGCATTTCCGTTCTTGATTTCTTCCATTGTATCTGCAATGAGCTGATGCGTATTCTTTGCAGCTTCACTTGACTGATCTGCAAGCTTTCCTATCTGATCGGCAACAACCGCAAATCCTTTTCCTGTTTCACCTGCTCTTGCAGCCTCTATCGAAGCATTGAGGGCAAGGAGCGATGTCTGGCTTGCAATCTCTTCAATTGTATTCGTAACCTGCTCAATCTCTGCAGATGCTTCCGTAATCCTTGTCATGGCGTCGGTAACAAGATGCATCTTTCTGGCACTGACTTCCGCCTTGTCCTTAACATCTCCCGCCATGCCGTGGCTTCTCTGTGCAACTTCCGCAAGCTGTCTTGTCTGATCTGTAACGGAGTTTACAGATGCCGTAAGTTCCTCAACTGCAGCCGCCTGATCCGTAGATCCTTCCGCAAGGTCCGTTGCCCCTTGTGACATATTAAGAGCGCCGTCCGAAACAAGCGTAGATGAGTTTCTTACTTCAAGAAGTGTATGACTTAAGTTACTTGAAATATTTCTAAAAGCCTCTTTTATCTGAACATAATCACCTATATAGAGCTTCTCATTTCTTGAACCGCAGGAGAAATCTCCGGTAGACATGCGATTGAGAGTATCACTTATATCTTTTACAATATCAGCGATAACATCGGTCGAATATGTTATATCATCAGCAAGCTTTCCGAGCTCATCTTTTGAATCGGAAGGAACCTTGATGTCAATCTTACCTTTAGCCATATCATCGGCAGCTTCTGAAAGAGCCTTTATAGGATCAAGGATATTACTTGCAAGTGCGGCTTTCGCCTTATTTGAATAAAGAATTGCATATATAACGATAGCCATTGAAAGAACCGTAAGTATGATAACTATCGTAAGTGCTCCGTTATATGCCTTCTGAGCCTGCTCCTTGGCAGATATTCCAATTTCTTTAAAATCTTTTACAACTATCTTGATAGCTTCATTTACATTAGCAACATAGTATTCATACAATTCAGTGTGCGATGCGCCCGATGAAAACATGCCGTTAAGAGTCTGCCCGTAGTTGTCTATATCAGCGATATGCGAATAGACCGTAGTAAGATCGTCTTTATAAACTTTACTCAGCGTTCCGAGTCCGTCATTCAATTCCTGGATCTTTTCGGAAGCTCCTTTCATCTGTTCATCGCGGTCGGCGTCATCCTCGGCATTAAGCGCCCAGAGATAATACTTTGCAAGAGCCTGGATTGTTATACGTATCTCACCCTGCTGCGTATTCTGTTCATAGAAAACGTTATATATACTGTGCAGATTGAATATTGAAAAAGCATCTATCAATAGAACCACAATAAAAACCAGAACCAGGTTGTTCTGAAGTCTATAAAAAACTTTTTTGAGCTTATCCGCTACAGAAAGATTTTTAAATGTCTCGTTACCAAACTTCTTCTTATCGTCGATCGCTTTTGCCATACTGACCTCCTGATACTATTGAATAAAGGGCTTCTGTGACTCTTTCACGCACGAATTAATCTAATGTACAGCCACTTACAGATTATATGTATAATTGTAGCGCTTTTTTGACGAAAATGTGTCAATAAACTGTATAATTTTATATAAAATTTCGAAAAATAAGCAATACTTATATCATTCATAAAAAATATTGATTTTACTTATATTTCTTTTTCCGTTATTATACTAATGTACGATTTTAATCATGTTTTCTATTAAGGAGGAACAATAAATGGTAAAAGCAGTCGTAGGCGCTAACTGGGGCGACGAAGGAAAGGGCAAGATCACAGACACTCTTGCAGACAAAGCCGACGTTGTAATCCGCTTTCAGGGAGGTGCCAACGCAGGACACACCATAGTTAACGATTATGGTAAGTTCGCACTTCACACAATGCCTTCAGGCGTTTTCCATCAGAATATAATGAACATCATCGGAAACGGTGTTGCTTTTGATATTACAAAGTTCATGAACGAGCTTAACGAAATCACATCAAAGGGCGTTCCCGCTCCTCAGATCATGATTTCAGACAGAGTACAGGTTATGATGCCTTACCATGTTCAGTTTGATTCCCTTGAAGAAGCAAGACTTGCAGGAAAGTCATTTGGTTCAACAAAATCAGGAATCGCACCTTTTTATTCAGATAAATATTCAAAGATTGGCTGGCAGATCAACGAATTTTTCCAGGATGACGATGTTATCAAGGAAAAGATCGACAGAATTGCCCAGATTAAAGATGTAATCCTCGTTAATCTCTACCATGCAGAGCCTATCGACAAAGAAGCGCTCTTTAATCAGATCGTTGAATGGAGAGAGCAGGTTAAGCCTTATATCGGAAACGTATCTCTCTACCTCGATAAGGCAATCAAGGAAGGAAAGACAATCCTCTTAGAGGGACAGCTCGGAACCATGAAGGATCCCGATCACGGAATCTATCCTATGGTTACATCATCTTCTCCTCTCGCAGCTTACGGTGCTATCGGAGCAGGTATCCCTCCTTATGAGATAAAAGAGATCGTAACTGTTTCCAAGGCTTATTCTTCAGCTGTAGGAGCAGGTGCATTCGTATCTGAGCTCTTTGGCGATGAAGCGGAAGAACTCAGAAATCGTGGCGGAGACGGCGGCGAATATGGCGCAACAACAGGACGTCCAAGACGTGTAGGCTGGTATGACTGCGTAGCAAGTAAGTATGGATGCAGACTTCAGGGAACAACAGATGTAGCTTTCACTGTACTTGACGTACTCGGCTACCTCGATGAGATTCCTGTATGCGTAGGTTATGACATTGACGGAGAAGTAACTACAGAATTCCCTGTTACTCACCTTCTTGACAAGGCTAAACCCGTATACAAGACTCTTCCCGGTTGGAAATGCGAGATCAGAGGAATCAAGAACTACGAAGATCTCCCTGAGAACTGCAGAAAATATATAGAATTTATCGAAGAGCAGATCGGTTATCCCATCACAATGGTAAGTAACGGTCCCGCAAGAACAGATATCATCTACAGAAAGAGCGCTCTTAAAAAGAACTGATATTATCTGATTCATGTGAAAAGTAAGAAGCCACCGCGGTTAAGCGATGGCTTCTTTTTAGTGGGGGATACAATTAAAATTTTATGTTTATTTAACCTGCGGAATCCTGCCACATGAACGCAGCAGAACGTTCATGTGACTTTTTACAGGAATAAACTGCATTATTAAACGTGCTTTTTAAGAGTTTCTCTTACAGCACCTGTGCCTGCGATAAGTTCCTCGAAATATCCAATGATGATATCTGAAAGGCCTGCAGCTTCAAGATCTGTTCCAAAGATTGTAGCATCCTTAAGAAGAGGAAGAACCTTGCTCTTAAGTGTCTCTTTGTCATAGTTTCCGCCAAGCTCGATGTCTTTTACATAAGACTGTGCCTTCTCAAGAAGCGGATCGGGGCTGGGCTCAAAGTTGTTGCCGTTATCGTCAACACCCATGAGGTAACGAAGCCATCCTGCATGTACAAGAGGAATGCACTTAAGATCAGCTACATTGAGCTTATCTGAAGCCATGTAAGCCTTAATTGTCTCACCAAATCTGATTGCAAGCTTCTGTGATGTATCTGTTGCAATTCTCTGAGGTGTATCAGGCATAAACTTGTTAGGTATTCTTACATTTACTACTGTATCGATGAATTCCTGAGGCTTGATAACTCCGGGATCTGTAACAACGGGAAGTCCCTCTACATATCCGATAGTCTTAACGAGCTTTACAAGCTCCTCATCCTTCATCTCTTCTGAAATCTTGTCATATCCAAGGAGGCATCCGTATACAGCAAGTGCTGTGTGAAGAGGATTAAGGCATGTGCAAACCTTCATGCGCTCAACCTTATCAACTGTCTCCTTCTCTGTGAAGATAACACCAACTTTCTCAAGTGCAGGTCTTCCGTTAGGGAACTTGTCCTCGATTACGAGGTATTCGCTCTCCTCAGCGTTTACGAAAGGAGCAACCCAAGTCTTCTTAGAAGTAACTACAGGCTCAAGCTCTTCTACACCGTCGTTCTTAAGAATCTCATTAACTGAATCATCAGGTCTGGGTGTAATCTTATCTATCATTGACCAAGGGAAGCTAACCTTGCTGTCATCCTCGATGTAAGCAACGAATCCTGCCTCTGCCTTGCCGTTTGCAGTCCACTCTTTTGCGAACGCATGAACAGCATCAAAAAGCTTATCTCCGTTGTGTGAGCAGTTATCTGTGCTCACCATAGCAATCTTCTTCTCTCCTGCAAGGAATCTCTCATAAAGAAGAGCTGCAACCTTACCGATATAGCTCTGAGGCTTTGAAGGTCCGTTTACGAAATCGTCCTTAACAGCTGCAAGAAGCTCGCCCGCGGGATTTACAAGTGAATATCCCTTCTCTGTGATTGTGAAAGTAGCAAGCTGAAGAGAATCGCATCTGAAGATCTCTTTTAATCTGTTGAATTCCTTATCATCGTTTGAATCAAGAATGCATGACTCAGCGATGCTGGCAATAACTGACTTCTCAACAGAACCGTCTGCCTTAAGTGTAACAAGAAGTGAAAGATTGTCATGAGGTCTGTACATCTTCTCGATGATCTCATAATCAAATCCCTCTACTACTGTAAGTCCCTTGTCGTTCAAGCCGCCATCAAGCATTCTCTGAGCGAGATTAGCCTGAAAAGCTCTGAAGATGTTACCTGCTCCGAAGTGTACCCACTCAGGTGCCTCAACTGTCTTCTTTATCATGTCTTCCTGGTTAAAAGTAGGGATATAATATCCTTTCTCTTTCCAAGTGCTGTCTGTTGCTACGCTATTAGCATTTAATTTCATTGTTAACCCTTTCCGCTTTATCCTTTATCCCATATAACAAAGCTTATGTTTAAATTCCACGCTGATGTGACTTCTCAATAGCCTCCCAGAGACCGTTGATGTATGTTGCACCGAGTGCTCTGTCATAGAGGCCGTATCCGGGCATTGCTACTTCTCCCCAGATCATTCTTCCGTGGTCGGGACGGATAGGTCCGTCAAATCCTGTCTCGTAAAGAGCCTTAACTATCTCATACATATCGAATGTTCCGTCAGATGAAAGGTGTGCTGACTCCTCGAAGTTTGTAGGAGAAATGAACTTAAGGTTACGAACATGTGCAAAGTGAATTCTTCCCTCAAGTGCTCTGATCATGTGAGGAAGATCGTTCTCAAGACTTGTTCCGTATGAACCTGAGCAGAATGTAACACCGTTGTGTACATCATCTACAGCCTTCATAAGCTTAAGGATGTTCTTCTCGTTGTTGATGATTCTGGGAAGTCCGAATACAGACCAAGCAGGATCATCGGGATGGATAGCCATCTTGATGTCATATTTGTTACATACGGGCATGATTGCCTTTAAGAAGTAAACGATGTTCTCGAAAAGCTTCTCTTCGTCGATTCCCTTGTAGAGTTCGAAGAGCTCCTTAACATGCTCCATACGCTCAGGCTCCCAACCGGGCATAACAGATCCGTTTGTGTCACCTGAAAGTGTCTCAAACATCTTCTCGGGATCGATCGCATCGATTGCTTCCTGTGTATATGCAAGAACTGTTGAACCATCGGGTCTCTTTCTTGCAAGCTCACTTCTTGTCCAGTCAAAAACGGGCATGAAGTTGTAGCAAACCATGTGGATATCTTCCTTACCAAGGTTCTCAAGTGTCTTGATGTAATTATCTATATGCTTATCTCTGTCCGGTGTAGCTGCCTTGATGGCATCTGAAACGTTGACAGACTCAATTCCTGCGATGTGCATATTCTCAGCTGCAACTTCGTTCTTCAGAGCCTTGATCTCGTCCTGCTCCCAAAGCTCGCCTGCCTGCTTGTTGTAAAGAGTTGTGATAACTCCCTTTACACCGGGAACCTGTCTGATCTGCCATAACTTAACAGTGTCATATTTGCTGCCATACCAGCGAAGTGTCATTTCCATTGATACTAAATACTCCCTTCGTCTAATAAATCATTTCCTACTTTGTTAAAAAAACAGTTTTCGAACGTTAATATCCGTATACATATACAATAACTTTTTAAGCAAAAAAATAGAATTGAATATTTTGTTTCACACCTTGCAAAAATTGCCACAGGTAGTTATTATGTATTTATGAAAAATAAATTACGATCATCATTTAACACAAGACAATACATGGTATCATCGGATTTCGAGGTCTACTACTATTCCGACAAGAACTTTACAACCTTGAAGCCGCACGCCCACGACTACTACGAATGTTACCTTTTCATCGAGGGTGATGTCACCATGGAAATATTCAATGCGGAAGGAGTTGCATCAAGATACAAGATGTCTCCCGGCGACCTCATGCTCGTTCCTCCGGGAATAATGCATCACGCCCTTATGAACAATCCCGAGGCAAACTACAGACGTTTCCTTTTCTGGATAAGCAAAAGTTGCTGTAACAGGCTAATGCAGGAATCTGTGGACTATATGTATCTGATACAGAAAGCGGAGGCATTCCACAAGTACATATATCACATGACTCCCGCCCAGTTCCACATGATCGAGTCAAAATTCCTTCGTCTTCTTGAAGAAGTATCGAGCGAAAGATATGGAAGTTCGGCCTTTATACACCTGTGTCTGTGCGACCTCATTCTCACCATCAACAGGATTGTTTACGATGAAGAGAATATGAAAAACTCAAGCGATGAGCTCACTCTTTTCCAGAATATCATTTCATACATCGAGGGAAATATTGAGGAATCGCTCACACTTGACGATATTGCGGGTAAATTCTTTATAAGCAAATACTACGTTGCCCATCTGTTCAAAGATACGCTCGGTGTCTCGCTCCATCAGTATATTATAAAAAAACGTCTCGATGAATGCCGAAATGCTATAACAGGCGGAGCAAGCATTACGGGAACTTACGAGAAATTCGGCTTTAGGGACTATTCAAGTTTCTTTAAAGCATTCAAAAAAGAGTACGGTATGTCGCCGAAGGAGTACCAGAGCTTGTACTCGCACAACCTCATTCCGTAATGTGGCACAATATATGAAAAATAAGGAAGTGCTGATTCAATCAGTGCTTCCTTTGATACATTATTTATGGATAAACAATCCAAGATACAAGGACAGACTATGATTCAGGATATTTCACCGGCACATCTTAACAATCACTACGATCCGACAAAGACTGCGGACGAAAACTCAATAATATTGTTTTTTACAAAAGAAAAAAAGCTCCTGGGGCGCCTTGACGACGGCACTCAAGAGATTTCTTTTCCAAGATTTAATGATGTAAAAAATATTTCAAAAGAAAAACTCACTTATCTTTTCAGTATATATGATGAAGATTTCTTTTTGATGATCGCAGATTCCGAAAATATGGACTTTTTGGATGTCTCTGCACAAGATTCGGATTCCTACATGTTCCATGATTTCAGAAAATTCAGAAGTGCCTACTACTATCCGCAAACATACGTGTACGCTGCATTCACGGCATATCAACTTGCCGAATGGTACATGGTCACAAGATTCTGCGGTAAGTGCGGTGCAGAAAACGAACACTCTAAAAAAGAGCGCGCCATGATCTGCCCAAAGTGCGGAAATATAATATATCCGAGAATTAATCCCGCTGTGATAATCGGAGTAATCGACAAGGAAACCAATAAACTCCTTGTTACCAGATACAGAGTCGGCTACGGCCACAACGCTCTCGTGGCGGGCTTCACCGAAATCGGCGAAACTCTTGAAGAAACCGTAAGCCGTGAAGTCATGGAAGAAGCCGGCATCCATGTAACCAACATCCGCTACTACAAGTCACAGCCATGGGGCATCGCAAGCGACATCCTCGTAGGTTTCTTCTGCGAGGTAACCGGAAGCCGCGAGATCACCATGGACAACAACGAACTAAAATTCGCAAGCTGGCTGTCCCCCGAAGAGATTGAACTCCAACCACTTGAGTACAGCCTTACCAACGAAATGATGAAGGTATTTAAAGAAGAGAGGTACACTGATTAAAATGTGCACCTCTTTTTGACAACCTTGTTTGTGCAAATCTTGTTCAATGTAACATCCTTTTCCGCAAAAAAGCTTATAATCGCAACTGTTACATACATTATTATTCTTTTGAGTATATTCAAGAATACTATTAACTATGTCTTGCTGAACATCTATCTTAGTTTCATACACCGATAACAAAGAGCCATTGGCTTATTCTTTTAGCATCTCACAAGATGCTTTTCACATTTTATAGCACTCTTACTTCCTTGACAGCATGAGCATCTACTCCATGAATAATCTGCACTTCGTAAGCTCTGTCCCAGAATTCTTCCCGGTAATGATTATTCTGAAGCTTGGACGATTCATTTATCTCAAGCGGAATATTTCTCCGGCGAGCACTGTCAATTATATGATCAGCCATTGTAGCCATACCTTCCGACCAGTCCTTACGCTTCCTGAAGATTCTGTCAGGATGCGCGACCACATCAAAGTATCCGGTATCAATAGCCTGTATCTGGGCATTTCCAAGGGCTATATATTCTTCAGAGCATAACCTTTCTTTATCCCAGGAAAAAGTATATTCTCCGGGGCCTGTCTCTGCCATGTGCTGACCAAGCAGCAACATCTCAAAATTATCTTTTGCTTTAAGCTCTTTGTAATAACCGTCCTTATCAAAAAAAGGAAAATACTCTATTTCAAGACCTATATGAACACTTATAACGCCTTCATATTTCTTCTTTAATTCAAAAAGAGTACCAATATATTCATCAAGTTCAGAATACTTCATCCTATTCCCAAAAGGATCTCCGGGAAACGGAGCATGATCCGTAAACCATATCCCTGAAGCACCAAGCGAAACAGCTTTTTTTACATATTCTTCGTCAGATACATTTTCAGCATGTCCACAGCGGTAAGTATGCACATGGAAAATATCTTTTTCACTAACGTTCATCACCATCAACCTCAACTTGTTCTTGATATACTCTTACTCAAAAAATTGTCATACGCCGCATTGCAGCGCATGACAATAATACTGATGTCAATTAAGATCATTCCACCACTTTAAGCAAGCTGCTTACGCAGTAAAGTGTCTGTCCGTTATACTCAACCCTTGACCAGCCGACATCATTATTGATACCTGTTCGGGTAGCGTTCTCACCTGCTTTGAGCGTTGCTGCAACAGTTGCATCGGGATCGGTAACACTGGGCTTCGTTCTGAGGTTAGCCTCTTCTTTGGCTGTTACCGTCTCGTTGCAAGAAGCAAACTTAGTCTTAAGACCCGAGTTATCTTCTACAGGTGCAGCTGCCGACTGCTGCTTAGGTGCACTTAAGTCGGTCGTCAAAAAGCTTGATACCGCGTAAAGATTCCTGCCGTTATAAGTAACCCTTGACCAGCCGCTCGAACTTACTCCCGTGCGCTGCGCTGTCTGGCCGTTCTGAAGCGTCTCAACAACATTACTGTCTGCTCCCTGGCTCGGCTTATCTCTTAAATTCGTCACGCTCTTAGCTGTGACTGTTTCATCCACAGGATCAAACTTCATAAGTGCTTCAACATCGGCAGAAGCAACTTCTCTCTCAGAAGTATCTTTTGCGGTCTCAGTTCCGTCATATCCAAAATATGCTACGTCTACGTCAACCTTCTTGCTGATTCCGTCAACGTCACCCTGATTGGTGTACTGCCACATTGCGCACTGACCGCCGTAAGCAGGTCCCTTTGCAATATTTGAAGTATCCTGGTTGTACCATGCCATCCAGATCTTATAAGACTTCTCAATCTGTGATGTATTCCACTTCGCATCCTCGGCAAGTTCTCCCTTTGATGCGTAGAAAATAGGCGTATATCCTGACTTGTGTATCTGCTCAAGGAATGCGATCGCAATATTGCTTCTATCGTCCTTGGTAAGATTAAACTGTCTGCTCGTCTCTTTTTCAAAGCCCTCGCAGTTATATCCTACGGGATATGTGATCGAATATTTTGCGATATAATCTTTTACCCAGTTAGCTTCTTCTATCGCTTCGTCCTTGGTTACAGCTGTGGAAAAAAAGTATGCTCCGACCTTAATACCGTTTTTCTCAGCTTCCTGCATGTTGAACTTTGCGTTGGTATCCGGCTTGATCTCCCCCGATGCAGAATCTCTGTAACCGACTCTTACCATGGCAAAATCAATTCCTGTTCCCGCAACCTTGGCCCAGTCGATAGTTCCCTGGAACTTTGATACGTCTATTCCGTAAGTCACCTTGGAATTCTCACCGACACTGCTTGCACTCACAAGCTCTTTGATATTGACATTTGCTCCCGTCTCCTTTGGTGCCGTAGTCTGGGGATCCGTTGCAGCCGGTTCTTCCGAAGATGCTTCTGTTGCTGCTTCTTCCTCTTCAGAAGCTTCCGTAGTAGCCTCCACAGCAACCTCCTCTTCGGGAACTGATTCCTCGACCTCTGCTATATCAAGTTCTTCCTCTTCATCCTTTGAACCCTTAGACAGCAAAGAGCCAAGTAAAATACCTACAATAAGTAAAAGAATCGCTCCGCCCGCGATATAGATCTTTATAAGATCCTCTTTTCTAAGACCTCTTCCCCTGCGATTTTTTCTGCCCCCTGCACTTTCAAAACTGTTCTTCATATATGCTCCTATACTTTCAGCGTGATGTTAGAATAAAAAGTTACATCAGTTACCGATCACCGATTGATAAACTTCATAGTCGTGTTCCGAGAAGTTTACTATCGTTATCTTCATATCATACTCCGGATTTTCCGAAAGCCATGTCGTTATCGCATTAAGCGCCGTTTTTGCGGCAGCTTCTTTGGGATAACCGTAAACTCCCGTAGAGATTCCGGGAAAAGCGATGCTGTGAACATCATTTTCTTTTGCCAGCGAAAGCGAATTATAGTAGCAATTATACAGGTCAGTCTCGTCGCTCTCTGCACCTGAATAAATCGGTCCGACCGTGTGAATAACATATTTGGCGGGAAGATTGTATCCCTTCGTAATCTTCGCTTCGCCAGTTCTGCATCCGTTAAGCCCTCTGCACTCGTTAAGAAGCCCGGGGCCTGCCGCTCTGTGAATCGCACCGTCTACTCCACCGCCACCAAGAAGGCTTGAATTGGCGGCATTTACAATGGCATCAACTTTAAGTTTTGTGATATCTCCAACGTAAAATTCAATATTTTTCATTTTCAATGTCCCTCAGTGAAACAAAAGGTCAATCCTTCTTAAGATAGATCAAATGGTAAGCCGCACCTACGCAGATACCTCCGCCTACGATATTTCCGAGCGTTACGGGTATAAGGTTGGTGACAAAAAATCCCAAAACAGACAGTCCGTCTGCAGGAATACCATGAACGTATGATGCAAGAAATCCTGCAGGAATAAAGTACATATTGGCAACGCAGTGCTCAAATCCGCAAATAATAAAGAGCATAACGGGAAGCCAGAGCGCAAACACCTTGCCGGCAAGCTCATCTGCTGCAAAAGAGCACCAAACAGCCATGCATACAAGAACGTTGCAAAGGATTCCGCGTAAAAAAGCATCTCCAAATGAAATAGTTGATTTTGTGACAGCTGTTTTTACCACCTGAGTTGCAAGATTGCCGTCATTAAATGAATATATATGGCTAAATGCAGCAAGTGCCGCGATCAAAAAACCTCCGACCATATTTCCGATATATACGATTATCCAGTTTCTGATCATTCCTTTAGCTGTAGCTTTCTTTGATAAAACAGGGATTGTAATAAGACAGTTTCCTGTAAAAAGTTCAGCTCCTCCAACAAGCACCATAAAAAGACCGATTGGGAATACAACAGAGCTGATAACCCTTGCGCTTGACGGATCTGCTGCGCAGCTTGATGCAATCTGACTTCCGAGACCGCCGAGTGCTATAAAAGAGCCCGCAAGAATGGCAAGCATAAAAGTTTGCAAAAATTTTCCTTCTGTCTTTCCCTTTCCGACTACTTCATACTTTGCTGCTATCTCTGCAGGTGATTTCATTATAATTTTCCTCCAAAAAAACTTTTCTTCATAATTCGACTATCTGATTATAGACCTCTTTTGCCATATTGAAAAGAAGCCGCACCCTGTTTTTTTCAAGGTACGGCTTCTTAATTATCTGTTCCTATTATATACCGTCAAAAGCCCGCGCATCAGTAGATCCGGATCTCTTATAACTTCCGCGTCCATCCACTCTGCTACAGCTTCTGACCATCCCCCTGTTATGACAACCTTTAAGTCATCAAAACCATGCTCATTAATGACTTTTTTTATCAGCCCCGTGAGCATTATTCCTGTTCCTGCCACGGCTCCCGATATCATATTCGATTCGGTATCCGTTCCAAGAAGCTTATCTGTCTTACGTGCAGTAAGTTGTGGGAGTTTCGAAGTTCTCTGTGCCTCTGCATCAAGCGACAACTGAACTCCGGGACATATCATCCCCCCTACGAGTCTTGCTTTCTCATCAGCAACCGTTACTGTCGTACATGTTCCCAGATCACATACCATTACAGGGCATCCATACTCTGAAACTGCAGCCGCAAGATCTGCAACCCGATCAAATCCCAAGCAGGAAGTGTCATATCTTGATACGTCTATTCCTGTGTTCATTGTGGTGTTTGGAATCATTGCATCTTTACCTGTTATCTTCTTCAGTGCCCCTGCTGCCTTATCCGTCATCTCAGTGACAACGCTTGATAAAACTGAGCCGTCAAATGATCTGTCTTTTAATCCTGCCTTACTTATCAGGTCTGCAAATCCTTCCGCAATCTCATCTTCAGAAAAATCCCTGTCAGACTTAAGTCTTCCAAGTTCTCTATATTCAGATCCGTCAAAAAAACCTATGACAATATTTGAGTTACCGATATCTACAGCCAAAACTCCGCTCATGAAAATCGCCTTTTAATTAACCCCTGTGAAGTGCCTTGGAAAGTACCATTGCAAGAGTGCCTCCCAAAACGCATCCGACAACAGCCTCAATTGCTGCCTGAACGCCTACCATCCCGATAACGAATGCCATAGGTGTTGTAGCATTGTAATTGGCTGCAAGTCCCTGTACAAATTCAGTATTAAAGAAGAACAGGCAAAGTGAGCCCATGAAGAATGCCGTATTAAGAAGAGGCATAAGGGCGCCTGTTATATAGTAGGAAGCTGTCTTGAGCTTGCCCTTGTGTATAAGCTTATAAACAAATGATGTAACCGCTGCATCAAGAAATCTTGCAACAACCGCTGTCACAAACACTCCGAAAGGATTGATGTTAAAGAGTGTTGAAAGAAGTCCGCTTGATCCGTTGAGCGCACCGATAAAACTGTTGATACCAAATGCAAGACCACAGATAATGCCTGCAACAGGTCCAATCAGCATAGATGCAAGTGCAACCGGAACGGTTACGATTGAAACTTTCAATAAAGGTGTGGGAATTGTGCCTAAAAAAGTGTTACCCATGATGATGGTAACGGCAACAAGAAGTGCAGTCTCTACCATGTACTGCGTCTTTTTGCTCAGTCCGCCTAACTCCTCAGTCTTGCGGCTAAGTGATGATGTACTATCCATTTTTAATTCTCCTTAAATAATGCTGCAGTTTCAGTTCCTACTAAATACCGCGCACCATAAATATATCACAGAAAAGTTTTTTTGCAAGCAGAAAAAAATGTACCGAATTTTAATACAAAAAATCTCATCGGACGGGAGATATGTAATCCGATGAGATTTTTTATGAGATTGTAATGAGATAATATATTATAAAAAGCCTGTAAAAGCTTCTTATAAGCTGTTTTGTTTCTTTTATATTATATACTTTTCTTTACATTAGTCGCTTCAGATGAGCTTCTCTACATAAGCCGCTACATCTTCCATCTTCTGTGTAGGCTCAAAGCGGGCAACGACATTGCCGTCTCTGTCAATGACAAACTTAGTGAAATTCCACTTTATATCAGGATTATTCTTGTAATCCTTATCAATTTTCTTAAGCATTACATTCATAGCCAGTGCAGCTGCGCCCTTACCGAATCCTTCAAAGCCTTTCTGCTCCTTTAGGAACTTGTAGAGTTCAAGCTGGTTTTCGCCGTTTACATCAGATTTTTTCATCTGCGGGAACTTTGTATTGTAGTGAAGCTGGCAGAATTCATGGATTTCCTCATCGGTTCCGGGTGTCTGTCCCGCAAACTGGTTGCAAGGAATATCGAGAACTTCAAATCCGTTATCGTGAAACTTCTCATACATAGCCTCAATATCCTTGTAATGAGGTGTGAATCCACATCCTGTAGCGGTATTAACAACAAGAACAACTTTTCCTTTATATGCATCAAGCTTAACTTCATTGCCCTGAGCATCGGTTACCGAATAATCATAAAATCCCATGATATTACCTCCGTTTTGAAACAATGTTAATGGTTTTTTGTTTTGATTTAATAAAATTATATTGTATGCAATCTAAAATGTCAACAACTTTTTTCCATACTTTACATTCCTCACAAAATCGCGGTATACTCAAAGCGAATTTACTGATATTGTGATTGGAGAAACGATGTTAAAGGGAAAAAATGTAGTTCTGGGTGTTACGGGCGGAATTGCCGCATATAAATCAGCAGATCTTGCTTCAAAGCTCATAAAAACACATGCAAATGTAGATGTTATCATGACAGAGAATGCGACAGAGTTTATAACTCCGCTTACATTCGAAGCACTTACTCATACAAGGTGCATCACGGGCACTTTTGAAAGAAATCATCCTATGGAAGTTGAGCACATCGCACTTGCGGACAAAGCAGACGTACTTGTAATTGCTCCCGCAACTGCCAATTGCATCGCAAAGCTTGCAAACGGAATCGCAGATGACATGCTGACAACAACAGCTCTTGCATGCACCTGTAAGAAGATCATCGCTCCTGCCATGAACACCAAGATGTTCGAAAATCCCATAACACAAAAGAATATAGAAACTCTTAAAAGCTACGGCTATATTATAGTAACTCCGGGCGAAGGTTTCCTTGCCTGCGGTACTGTCGGAAAAGGCCGCATGGAAGAACCTGCAAAGATCCTTGATGAGATAATATACGAAATAGCCTGTCCCAAAGACATGGAAGGCATAAACCTCCTTGTTACAGCAGGTCCCACAAGAGAAGCACTCGATCCCGTCCGCTATATCACCAATCACTCTTCCGGCAAGATGGGCTACGCCATTGCTACCGCTGCCGCACGCAGAGGTGCAAATGTAACTCTCGTATCGGGAAAGACCAATCTGGAAGTGCCTTCTCACCTTAATTTCGTGAGCATCACTTCCGCAAAAGACATGTATGAAGCCGTTACACAAAGAGCAAACGATCAGGATATCATCATCAAAGCCGCTGCAGTTGCTGACTACACTCCCGCCAACTACGTAGATGACAAAATAAAAAAGGGTGCTCAAAAAGGCGACTTTGCGATTCCGCTTAAGCCCACCGACGATATACTTGCGTATCTTGGAAAAAACAAAAAGAAAGGCCAGATATTATGCGGCTTTTCAATGGAGACAAAAGACCTTCTTGAAAACTCAAGAAAAAAACTTGAAAAAAAGAACCTTGATATGATCTGCGCCAACAACTTAAAAGTCGAAGGCGCAGGCTTTGAAGTAGATACAAACGTACTTACTCTTATAACATCGTCCGATGAAAAAGAACTCGGAATCATGAGCAAAACAGACGCAGCAAATGTTCTTTTATCGGAACTTTTAAAAATGCGATCATGATTTAATTTACAAATATATTTTCTCTGTTCTTGAAATAGATATTATTTACAAAGATCATGATCACACCGACAACCGTACTTGCAACCATAGTTGTAATTTTACCATTCGATGAAAGCGCAAACGCGATAGCAATCAGATTAACCACCACAACCAGTGAATATGCGATAAGCACAAACTTTCTTGCATCTCTTTTTCTCTTAATAATCTTGATTGCTGCAATAAAATCGATGGCGCCTGTTATTAAGAAGAGAATCGCAAGCACCATATATGTAGAAGACACTCCGGTCAGCGCAAAACAGCCAAGTCCGGAAACAACATTGGCAAGTCCTCCAAGCCACAACGCAAAATATCCAAGGAAATCTGCCCACTTAGTTCCAAGTCTTGGCTCTGCCTGAACATTCTGATAAGCACCATTCTCCATCATTGGCTGCGAAACCACCTGCTCATTCCCCGTAAGCGGCGTCTGACAACTCGGACATATAGCAATCCCATCTTCAACCATCGCTCCACATCTGTTACATACTCTCATACGAATCCTCCTCATGTAAGTTTAAGTTGTTATACGAAAGCCCATTCGATAACTCCATGACCTATCTTACCGCCGGCCATTCCGAATTATTTTTTCGTATTTCTGATAATTCCTCTACGCTATATTAACATGCTACCATACCTATTTCCCTCAGAAAAGCAATTCTTACAACATTCCGCATCTTTTTGCATTTTTATTCATATCCATAGCAAAGCTTTTTTCTATATAAGAAAAGCAACTACCCATTATTGCACTCAGAAGAAGTACTGCCGTATCCTGCGTAGGCTGGGAGGGTATATTGCCGATTTTTTAGTATGTGAGTATTATGCCATATTCATGAGTGTAAAAAAGTAGAACTGCTTGTTCCGCTTTCGCTCCACCTGTCTGAGCCCATTTATGGGCGAGTTTGGAGCGAGGAACAAACAGTTCTGCTTTTTTATGCCATGAATATCAAAATACGAACCCACTAAAAAATCAGCAATATACCCTTCCAGCCTGCGCAGGATACGGCAGTACTTCCCCCTTTTACTTATCACGCACAGCCTTGATGATCCCTGCGATAGCTCCAAAGAGTACGGCTGCAACAGGCCAGATGATCCATGTTGTTTCCCACTTATCGGTCAAAAAGCTTACTCCAAGGAATACAGCTACGATTATAGGCCAGTATATTGATGCAACCTTACCTGTAATCTTATTAAGTCTTTTTCCGCTCGGAGTATAGTCCTCTTCCTGAAGCACCTTATTGCATGCATCAACAACCGCATTTCCCCTGATTATCATATTTACACCGACAGATACCATGATAAGAAGCACGCCTACCATAAGACTTGTAAGCTCTCCGCCGGAATTCATCATACTTGTTGCAAGAAGCGGCACACAACTAAGGATGCACATAATAACACCAACTGCGATAAAGCTGCTCTTTCTCTTTTCAAGGCGGGATTTCTTTTCCCTGAGCATGCCGTCTACGCCGTAAGCAGTGTCAATCTCCTCTTTTTCAATATACTCAAAAGGCTTAAGGTCTTTGTCTGTTGTAATAAATATAAATACACCTGCCGCTACCATGAACAAAAGAATCACTATTCCGCCGACACTTGCGATATTATCGGAACACTTTCCATACTGACTGAGAGTTGAAAGTGCCATCATTACCGCAGGAGATGCTATACAAAGAGATACGCCAAGCGCTATGAACGGATTGGTTCTTTCCACCGCATCTATATATGATGTTGCAGTTTCCATTGTCACAAGCTTTTTGGGGCTGTAATCTCCCTCATATTCCGTAAGTTCGCCGTCGCCTGCCTGCTCAATCTCATCTTTTAATAAGTAATCCGTGCTGACGCCAAAAATCTTGGACATCATAAGTATTCTGTTAAGATCGGGTGTCGACTGTGCACTTTCCCATTTTGAAACAGCCTGTCTTGATACTTCAAGTTTATCTGCAAGTTCTTCCTGAGATAATCCAAGTTTTTTTCTTTCATTGATAATCTTATCCGCTAAAATCATTTTCTTTTCCTCCAAATTTTTTTCGGTTACTTGTTATGGGTAAAGATTACAAAAAACCACGGTTGCAATCTATAAAGTCTACTTTGAAATTTGTCAACCGACAGTTGCATATAGCGCAAATAGTGGTGTAGGGGCATCTTTCTCTTTTCCGGAATCTGTACCAAATCTGTATAAATAATAAAACAATAAAAAAAAACAAAAATTACTTTTACATCTATTGATATCATAAAAAAACGATGATAATGTGAAATTATAACAACATAAAATCTCATCCCCCTTTAAGGAGGCACCATATGATGAAAAGTCTCAGAACCAAAATTCTTTCTTGTTTCTTCCTTTTAGCCTTAGTTATGGTAATAGGCGTAGTTCTTATTGCAATAAGTTTCCAGGACGCCGTCAATGCGGCAAACACCATGTCAGGCACATATCTGTCCATCGAAAGAGACTTTGGAGACGCCAATACCAATCTGCAGAACCTGGTAAAAAGATTCTTTCTTGTCCAGGCAATGGCTCCGACAGGCGCCTTGGATACAGATGACGGTGTCGCATCAATGGTGGATCCCGGCAAACCCGAGCAGGAAGCATTGCAAGCTGCCCTCGACGATCTGGGTGTTCAGGTTCAAAAAGTAAACGATCCGGATTTTTCTGCAGAATACGAAACAATGAATTCAGCAGGAAATCTTTTCCTTTCCACATATAAAGAAATGGAAACAATGTTCTATGCAAAAAAATTCTCAGAATCCTATGACCTTTATTTTGCAAACTGCCACGAAGCAATACTTACATACGAGGACAATGTCACTCTTATGAAAGAACAGCTTCAGGCTCTCGTAGATAAAAACACCGCAACCTTAAAGGCGGCTGAGAAAAGCGTTCACAAATCTATTATAATAGGTTCCATCCTTTCCACAATTGTAGCTGTGATCGGAGTTTATGTAGTAAACAAGACAATTTCTCCTTTGCGTGCAGCTTCAATAGAACTTGACGAAATACTTTCCGCTATGAATGCAGGAAATGCAAATCTTTCACGTCGTATCAAAAATAGCTCAACAGACGAAGTCGGAGTACTTGTTTCAGGAATAAACAATTTCCTTACGACCCTTCAGGATATTATCGTAAAGATAAAATCCGAGTCGGGACATATTTATTCATCTGTTGAAAATACCGTCGGTCTGGTAAACACTTCCAAAGAAGATGTCAGCAACGTATCCGCAGTTATGGAAGAACTTACTGCAAGTATGGAGACCGCAAACAATACACTTATTTCTCTTAATAACGGAGCAAAAGATGTAAATACCGCTGTCGGACAGGTTTCCGATCAGGTTGCAGCCGGTAACCAGCGCGTATCGGATATCAAAGATCATGCAACAGTCATCCGCGAAAACACCGAAAAGAAGAGAAATTCCACAAACGAGATGGTTTCTTCCATAAAAGACGGGCTTGAAAGCTCTATCGAAGACAGTAAGAACGTTGCACAAATCCAGACTCTTACAGAAGATATCCTCTCCATCGCTTCGCAGACCAATCTCCTTGCTCTCAACGCATCCATAGAAGCCGCAAGAGCAGGCGATGCAGGAAAAGGATTTGCGGTTGTTGCAGATGAGATCAGACAACTTGCCGAGCACAGTAAAGATACCGCAAACTCCATTCAGGAAATCAGTAATCAGGTTATTTCCGCAGTTGAATCACTTGCAAAAGATTCAAACGAGATGCTCACATATGTAAGCGAATCGGTACTTGCGGACTACGATGAATTTGAAGATGTTGCACAGCAGTACTATCAGGACGCAGAGGATATCAACCAGGTACTTAAGTCAGTAAACGAAAACACTGTTGTCCTCAACAACACAATCGGTGAAATGGCAGAACAGATTGACAACATCTCACACGTTATCAGCGACTGTACAACCGGAGTTTCAGATGCAACAGAAAGCACTACCGGAATCCTTGCTTCCATCACTACGATTCACGATGATTCCGAGAGTAACAGAGAAGTATCTGAACGTCTTCAGGAAGAAGTTAACCGCTTCTCTTCCTCCGAAGAATAATAAGAAGACTTATAGAAAAGACAAGGTTTTTTGGACCTTGTCTTTTTTCTTAATTACTTATATATTCTCCATCCGGCGTAACATCATTTCCCATATCCGGAAGTTCACCCGTATGCGATACGTACATTGAACTGCCAACTTTATGGAATGCCACATATGCTTCCGAAGCCTCATCAACACATGCTATCGCCGTATCCTCCGATACAAAATACGCTGTACCTGAACAATCTCCGGTATTTACGGTATAGATAAAAAATCCTTCAAATGAAAAACCTTCTTTGGTCTGATCACTTATCTCAATATCACCTGCGGAATTCTCAATTTCTATTCTCTGCCAATCACCTTCAAAATTCTTGGCCTTGGAGACGGATTTTCTTTTGGCATACAAAGAAGGAATATCTTTTTCTACAATGTAATCCGATGACAGGCTGCCACCTTTACCTGTTCCGTTAAGATCTCGCTGCGAAACCACTCTGACTGAAGAGTCTTCCTCCGCTTCCTCTGTTTCTTCTGTTTCCTCTTCCCCAACTACCAATGCATTCTCAAATGAATACATATCGTCGTCCGAAGAATCGGATTTACCCGCGCATCCACAAACTAGCATCGCGGAAATAACTGATGTCAAAATTACTTTACTACATTTCATTCCGACCCCCTAGAAACAAATCGGCCCATCAGTGCAAAACATCTTTTATACGTCGTACAGCGTCATCCAAGCCATTCTCGGCTCTGACTTTCTTAGAAATCTCCTCTGCTCTTTCTTTTTTGAAATAATATGAAGAATTCATTTCGTCAAGCACATCCATTATTGCTCTCTTGCTGACTTTGCTAACTTTTACCATCTTGGTCGCTATTCCGAGATCGTTTAACTTGATCGCGTACTTAACATGCTCCGCCATGTACGGAATAGGTATCGACGGAACCCCATAAACCATGGAAGCAGCACAAGTGCCAAAGCCGCAATGATGAATAACATATCTTGAACGACTAAATAACCAGCTATGCGGAACATCTCCGCATGACATAATACTGTCAGGAAGCTTGTAATTGGTCGCTATACTCTTCTGGAATCCCTGAATGATCACCTTTGTATCAGTTGCTTCGAATGCCTTAATGAATTTATCAAGCTTATCAGCAACAACATCATCCTCATAGGACATTGAACCAAATGACAGGACTACAGGCTTATCACCTGTTTCCATAAAGTTCTTAAGCTTCTCATCGGGAACAAAATCAACATCATCTTCATACCAAAAACCTGTAACAACGTTCTTGGCTTCCCAGTAAGGATTTCTGTCATTAACAGTCCTGCTGATCGGCATAAGATTGAGCCTGTCTGAAAAGAGCTCATCTACAGATTTAATTGGTCTGAGACCATATATTTTTCTCAGATTATTAAAGGGTTTTATTGCCCTGTTAGATCCAAAATTCTCCAAAACCTTCTCTGATACGGTCTGCTGTCTGAGTTTCTCGGGAATTGATTCTTTCTGAAGCGTTACATTTATCGTGGGAATACCTAAAGCCTCGGCTTCTACCGCACCAATCATAGTGTGGCCTACAATAACCATATCTCTTCCCTTGCAAGCATTCAAAATATCATGAGTTGCATTCTGGAAGAAATCAGCAACAAATTCCTGCTCCCTCATTGCACTCATGGGATTGGTACCGTTGCCTCTTATCGCAGCCATTTCTCTCTCAATATTTATATTGGAACCTATGGGAACAAAGTTAACTCCTGCCTTTTCGACAAGATCCTCCCAGTAAGGATGTGTTCCAATAGTTGTATCGATTCCCTCATCTATCAGCTTCCTTGCCAAATAGATATACAGCTGTACATCCCCACGCGTTCCCATTGTAAAAATCGCGATTTTGCTCATTTCAGTTTCCTTTATAAATTTTTTTATCCAATGTTTTTACACCGGATAGCTCAAAACAACAGATTCCGGCAAACCTATTATCAGAGCTTAACATGTATAATTATGATACCCGTCTTCTTCCAGTAAATCAAATACTTTATCGCTGATTTCCTTACTTTTTTCAGTTACAACGCTCAAATCGCTTGAAATATTCGCTTTTTGGGTTCATTTTCGGCATTTTCGCATAAAATAAGGATTTTTGCGCATAGACAGCAAATCATTTCTTTGGGAATGAGTTTATAAATATACTCATTTTTATCATACCCCACAAAATCACTCACTTCAACTACCGGATAATTTTCGTCCGGAAAACCATCGTAAAAAAGTTTTTCATCTATTATTTTATCATCAAAAATGAAATTTGTCAGATTATTGGCACATAGTGAAAATATCAATGTGCCTGCAAAACCTAGAAGTATTAAGTTTCGGAAATCTTTGTTTTTTAGCATGTTTTTGGTCTCTTAGGGACGGGGTTTGCGGTCCATTAAGCATGGTTTGGTCGCTTTGGGGACGGAGTTTGTGGTCCATTACATCACAATATATCCAAGTCCGCGAACAGTTTTAATGATCTGCGGATTTGCCGGATCTTCTTCTATCTTGTCGCGGAGTCTCTTTATGTAAACCGTGAGTGTGTTGTCGTTCACGAAATCGCCGCTGACATCCCACATATCTTCCAAAAGTGTTTTCCTTGAAAGAACTATTCCTCTGTTATTGCAAAAAGCAAGAAGGAGTCTGTATTCGAGCGCTGTGAGCTCGATTGTTTCTTCGGTTTCGGTGCCACTTTTTAGTCTTGTGACTTTTGCTTCATTTGTATATATGGTGATGTTGGCAAGTTTTATTGCGGCCATGGTGGTTGCTGTTCCCATCGCCGGATTGCTGTTTTGTGCGTTATCGCTTTGGCCGCTGTCACCTTGATTATTGGCATTCGCAGCACTGCTTCTTCGAAGAACCGCTCTGATCCTCGCCATGAGCTCGTTTACTCTGAACGGTTTACATATATAATCGTCCGCGCCAAGTTCAAGTCCCATGACTACGTTTACTTCCGCATCGGATGCAGTCAGGAAAATAACGGGAACATCGCCGCTTTTCTTTATCATCTTGCAAATATCATAGCCGTTTCCATCAGGCAGGTTTATATCAAGGATGGCGAGTCCATACTCATCGGGCTTCCAGTTATTTCGCGCTTCTTCGCAAGTTGTTGCATGCGCAACCACGTAGCCTTCCTTCTCAAGCGAATACTTAAGCCCCATACCTATGGCATCATCGTCTTCCAGCAAAAAAATCGTTGTATTCATGTTCATTTCTCCTACCCACTACTTTATCACAATACCGATGCAGGCGGAAGTTCTTTGCACCGTACAGTATCTTCACTATGATTCTATACGGTACAAGTTCTCATTTTCGCACCATACAGTTCTTCTACGATGATTCTGTACTGTACACATTCTCTTTTTCGTACCGTACAGCTTATCTACGATAATTCTGTGCGGTGCATATTCTTTTTTTCACACCGTACAGCTTCTCCACAATAATTCTGTGCGGTGCATATTCTTTTTTTCACACCGTACAGCTTCTCCACAATAATTCTATGCGGTGCATATTCTTTTTTTCACACCGTACAGCTTCTCCACAATAATTCTGTGCGGTGCATATTCTTTTTTTCACACCGTACAGCTTCTCCACAATAATTCTGTGCGGTGCATATTCTTTTTTACACCTTACAGCTTCTCCAAAATAACTCTGTGTGGTGTATATTTAGCCTGCGTGACCTTACAAAGGATGATTTGCATAATAATGTGCCATACATGAAGCTATCATGCCAAAAATCGCCTGCTCATATAAGCATTTTAAAAAGAATGGTCAGTATAAACTTTTTCATTTGACCTTTTTTCATTTGCCCCCATCTGACATCATTAGCCTCATTATCTCCTGGCTACCAGCTTTTTATTGTTCACAATTATAACGAAACGTACTATCTAGGCATTTCCCCCGGTCTCTTGTTCTCAATCCCCGAGTATATTCAAAAATACTACAAAGAGAACCAGCACCACAGCGAAAGAGCACATTGCCAAAAGCATGTATCCGTTCCTTTTCCGCGCTATTTTGGGATGTTTTTTCCCAAGGAAGTATATCGGGATCATAAAAAATGATTCAAATATGATCATGCCGATTATGAATCTGACAGCTTCCTTCAAATTGCCAATGCCCCAATTTCCGCTAAACAAGCCAAACACCGTGCCGGTCAGTACGATAGCGCAGACAGTTCCTATAACACACTGTTTCAGATCATATATATTACCGTCTCTGTCAATTCCCCAGCCAAGATGGCTTGCAATTATCTTCTTCTCTTCATGCGCAAGTTCTATTGCGATATCGATAAATGCATTGCCCTTCTTTTCTTCCTCCTCGATGTAGTTCCAGTAAACTTCTGAGTTAAAAGAATCTATTTCGGGCGAATCTTCTTTTATCTTCTTGCAAAGGTTTATTGAGCCTTTCAGCTCTTCCATCTGCTTATTAAGGTTTTCTAGGTTTTCTTCGAGAACCGCATCAATCTGCTTTGCTCCGTCAAAAAGATCTGCAATATCACTTACAGATAAGCCTGCCTTACGAAATATGATTATCTTCTTAAGTTGCTCAACATCTTCTGCTGAATAATCTCTGTATCTGTTCCCTTCTCTCTGAGGATTTATGAGTCCTTCTTTTTCATAGAATCTTACAGTAGCTCTCGGAACCTCCAGTAATTCCTCGACTTCTTTAATTGTCATCAGTGCAGCCTCCTTAGAATTTATGCCATAACTCTAAGCTGTAAAGAAGGTTTACAGTCAAGTTTTTTTGTAAAAACACATATATATTCAACGAAATCTTCCATAAGCTATAGAAATATCAATCATTAAGATATTTCTCAAAAGTATCAAGATTGATGTAAGCAAATGATACTATATCTCCATCTTTAGAATTGCGATGGAACGCGATCTCATATTGTCCAAATTTGTAGCACATAGAAAAATCATTTTTGTCGGTAGGTGGAAGCGGATCGCCATAAGCAGCCAAAACATCTGCTGTTGTGCATCCAACTCCAATACCTTTATTTGTTTTTATGGTCTTATCATTTATAAATAGGGATTTGGTAAGCTCTTCACCGTTATATGTGTACGTTTCTAACCTGATATGTTCTGTTTCGGAACCAAAATAATATAAAAAGACACCTTCCGGACTAAGATCATCTATTCGAAAAGGTGCGCCAAGATTGGGAATTACCTTTTCATGAGGTTTATCTAATACTGATATTTCCTTTCCATTATATAAAAACTCTTCACCTGCCAATCCATTGGCAGAATCTCCTGAAGCAGGGACTGTATCTACATCGCTGCTCAATCTCTTTTTGGAATCAAAATTGTATTTTGACCTGGTATCAACATTTATAAATTCAATGCTCTTTACCTCATCGACAGGGTCCATTTCAGCGCCAATCATGAATGAAAGCTCATATTTTTCATTTTCATAGCACATAAAATATGCAGCTTCTGTATAGGTCTTGCTTGGTTCACCATATGCTGCTTTTACTTCCTCTTCCGTACATCCGATATGAACTCCTTTAGGTAATTTCACGTTTTCATCACTGATACGAATATAAAAAGGAAGCTCCTCACCGTCAACTTCGACAGTATTTAATTCAATCTTCTCTGAGTCAAAATAATAAGAAAATCTGCCTGACTGATATTCCGGCTGGAAAGGTTCTTTTTTATCAGGTGTTCCAAACTTTTCCAATATGCTTGGCACATCATTTAAAACAGAAATTGTTTTTCCGTTATATTCAAATTCATCAATTGCAAGGGAATTTTCAGAACCGGATGTAGCCGATGTGCTTGCTTCCTCCTCTGAAGAATCCACCACATCAGCCGTAGAAGAATCAGTAGACACCGATTGATAATCACTTGGAATCGGAGTGCACCCAGTCAAGACAACAACAGTTAACACCACACAAAAATTCATCTTTTTCACCATAAGCCCGCTCCTCAAGTAGTATTTACTTTAAATATAGCAAATAAGCATGAAAAAAGTGTGTAATAAATCTACAGATTATTTTCCCGTAACTTTGTAGGAATATTCCAAAAGTCCGATATTGAGGCATGCGAAGATCAAAAGATACCAAGGCATGATACCGATCCCAATATGCTGCTGGATGATTCCGAAAACGGTGGGCATGAAGGTGCTGCCGACGTAGGCGGATGACATCTGAAGACCGATGACGGCAGCGCTGTATTCTTTGCCGAATTTCTCGGGAGCCATGTGCTGTATCGAAGGATAGACGGGCCCCATGCCGGTTCCGATTATCACAAAGCCTGCTGCCGCGAGAACATATCCGCTGACAGGGAGCATAATAATTATTATTCCCAGGATTTCTATTGCGATTCCGACTCTGATAAGCAGCTTGTCACCCAGCCTGTCAGACACAAAGCCTGAGATCAGTCTTCCAAGCATGAGGCCTGCGAAGATCAGTGACCCGAAAGATGCGATCATTCCGTCGGAAAGCCCCTCTTTTGTCCCCGCAAAATAACTTGATGTCCAGAGAAAGCATGTACACTCCCCCGAACAGTATGCATAAAATGCGATAAGCGTGGGGATTACCCCCGGAACAAAAATTGTCTTTCTGATACCGACTGATTGCACACTATCTTCGCCTGTCTTGCTATCATTTTTTGCCCACAAAGGCAAAGACAGCACTACCACGATCATTATCGCCGTCTGAATATACGCCGTCCATCTGTAGCCCTGATTCCACTTTGCATGCTTCAAGGCAAGCGCCATGATGTTGGGGCTTATAACGGCTCCGACTCCGTAGAAGCAGTGTAAAAAATTCATCACGGACGACGGGTAATTATTTGCAACATAATGGTTTATTGAAGCGTCGATCGCGCCGGCTCCAAGGCCGTACGGTATCGCAAACAGAAACAATATCGCATATGAGTTTGCAAAAGAAAATCCAAAGAGTCCCACGATTGAAAGAAAAATCGAGAACACCACTATATTTTTTGTATGGAATTTCCTGATAAATCTGGGGCTGAACAGTGCAGAGATTATGGTCAAAAAAGAAATCGACATTGACACATATCCCGCATAAGATGAGGGCACGCCAAAAGCGACCTGCATAGTCGGCCAGCCCGAACCAAGGAGGGAATCGGGAAGTCCCAGACTTACAAATATAAGATAAATTACAGCCAATAATAATGAATACATAAAAACTCCACCTCATTAAATTCGATATATGTATCATATTATAAAAAGAACATTTTTCCCAATATATTAAAAACTTTTATTCTCCATAGCGAAGCGTTTTTATATTATAAGAAAGCAATTTCTATAATATAAAAAACTCCCAAGCATAGGCTTTTTGCCTTACTTGGGAGAATCCAAACATTCATTTTTTCTTTTTATACCTGGTTATCAACAGCGCTTCCCTTTATATCATCCGTAACAAGAAAGTTACTGTTAAGGATATTGGTAATTGCCGAATTTACCGCGCTCTGCGCATCTTCAAGTGAAGTTGCATCCGGAATCACTATCTTCTGCGACACATTATCGGGATCCAGCAAAAGAGCTTCCGTCCGCTCTCTTCTTGCTATAGCTTTTTTCACATCAGCGCTTGTCTTCTCGCTCAATTCAGCATGTTCTCTTATATTGGCGATCATCTCCTGTTGCATTGCTTCTTTTTCAAGCTTTCTGGCTTCTTCCTTCTTCTCTTCTTTCTTTTCTTCCGCAGCTTTCTTTGCCTCTTCTTCGCGCTCTTTTTCTTCTTCTTCAAGGTGGTTTACGGCTTCATTTGCAAGAATTTCGATTACTTCTCTTGTGGAAGTATTCATAATTTTCTCGGCCTCCTTCTGTGCTTTCAGCATATTGAGAGACTCTGCGCGTTTAATCTTTATAGCCTTATGAGTCAGAACATTCTGTGTGATTTCATCATTAAGATTCTTAATTGCTTCAACCACTGTTTCAAGGCTATCTACCACTGCTTTCTGGAATTCGGTCAGATCGGATACCACCTCTGCATCGACTTTATTTATAACAATTTCATCGTAGCTCTGCTCCTGTTCCTGCTCCGCTTCCTCTACTACAACAACTTGAGGAAACTTATATTTCATATATTCTTCATGATGCGCCATGACTTCATCCGCAATATCCATTGCCTTTTTGGCTTCTTCGCTCTCGGGATCGACGCCAAATCCTATCATCATGGACTTTATTCTGTCTCGCGCATTTTCTTTAACTTCGGCCAGCTCGTCTTTTAAACTGTGTATTTTGTCTCTGATGCTTTTTAGCTGTGCATCGATTCCGAGCTCGCCTTTAAAAGCATCCACCACAACTTTAAGCGCCTGCTTTCTGGCTATTTTTCTTCTCTGTACGACAAGACTTTCCCCTGTAAGATCTGCCCCTGATATTGACTGAGTATTATCTTTTTCTTTCCCTTTTCCTTTTGGAGTTTCTGCGTTATTTTTTGAAAAATAATCTTGGTTCTGAACATTACTCATCTGAACATCCGTGTTCTGCTGAACTTTCATAACCTACCTCCATATGATATTTGATCGGTGTTAAAAGAAATAGTAACCCGTTTCCATATATATCGGCAGAATTCCAAAAATCTTTATTATTCTCAATCTTCAAGGAACACCGGCTCTTTTGTACCAAGAAGGAGTCTGAATCTCTTAAGTCTCAGATTGTTCCACAAGCGGTGCTTCTCTACGCTCTTTTCACACTTCTCAAGCATATTCGCAAATTCTTCTTCGTCTTCCATCCAGGAATTTACTTCGTATCTTGATGTAAATATCCAGGGCATCAGTCTCTCAACGAGGTATGCTTCTGCCGGGAAGTTTACTTCTTTTCGGTACTCCATAAGGTTGTTCAGATTCTTGTAGAAAGTCTTGGAATTCTTTAGAATCTGCTCCCTGTTTATTATGTAGCAGCCTCCGGGACTGAAATTACAGTATCTCGGGATAACGGGATCCTTGTAAACAAATCTGTAGAAGTCGTCCATGTCATAGAAGTACCTGTATGAATGGCTTTGATTCATGTACCAGGAGCTGTCGAGCTCAATATAGCCTTCCTCCGAAAGAAGCGAAGCGATTGAATTCTCATCGCCGCCTTTTTTGTACCTCTCCCACATTTTCTTGTCCTGATAGAGATACGTAAACCATTTGTTGTTGTAAACTCGGTCAAAAAACTCTTTTGAAACATGTCTTCCTATAATATTGCCCTTCAAAAGAGCCACAAACTCAGGAAGATTATCGTAGTTATCTATAAAATAATGAAAATAACTTGTAAGGTTGTGTCCGGTATTCTCAACATGAATGAAATTGTAGCCTGCAGCCTTAAGCTTATCAGGTGTCATTCCGTCATCCGAACAATCGATTATAAGATGATCGTTGCAATATTCGATCAGTTCCCCCGGCACAGTATTATAATTGTGCACAAGAAAAAAAGTGTCCGTCCTGTTCAAAATATTTCTATCCTTCCTTTTAAAGCACGGTCGATTTCCCCTCTTTTTATCAACCCGATAATACATCATGTAACGTCTTGCATTTCATATCTTCATCACTATGAAATATTATTTGTAAATTATAATTTATAGTTAACTTTTAGTCAATATTCATTAACATCACAACAATCTTTCCCACATTCGCATCGCTCGCATCCATAGCGTAGCGATTCTTATTTGGTAGGAATTTCCTCTATAAAAAAAGAAGCAATGCACCGTTAAGCACATTGCTCCTCCTTGATATATTCGGAAACAACAAATTTAATATTGCGGATCTATCGCTCCAACTTCATAGTAGAATATCATTCCGTCATAAAGATCTGTAGGCGCCATCTCAACACGATAACTTGAATGCATAAGATAATATATTCCTGAAAAGCCTTCTCCGAGAGAACCCATTGAAACTTTAGAGTTCACAATAGAATGGAGCTTAGCGTTGTTTTCAGGTGAAAGAGATCCAAAGTCAATGAAGAATCGCTTTCCGTCAACATACTTGGCCTGATAAGCAATAGGATCCGCTGTTGTCACATAATAGTCCTTACGCTTATATTCACCGGGGCCTCCAAGATAAACTCTGATATTGGATTTTCCCTTAAAGAAATCTGTTCCGAGGCTGTAGTATGCATCTCCGTATTTTTCCTTAAGAACGCCGCCCATTGTGACCTTCATAAACATGCTCTGACCCTTCTTTGCAATGTGGCCGTCGTGTCCCGCTAGCATTATCTTGCCCGATCCGATTTCTTTTTCAAGATCAAGGATCCAGCTTACATTCTCAGCCATTGCTGCGTCTCTGAAATTGTTCATTTCCTGAGTATCCTGCATTCCGTAGTCCATTGCGGTACATACATTGTCAGTAATCTTAAGAGCGCATATTGTATCAAAATCGCGTTTGCTTCCGGCAACACCTTCAATAGCCGACTTAAGTTCAGCCATTTCGCTCTTAACCTTATTGCGCTGGTCATCTGATAAGGGTTCTGTACTGTTCTCATCAATAAGAAGGTTTGTAGCGGAAAGATCTGCGCCTGTTATTGTGCTCTTTGCAATGTAGTCCAAAAGGAATTGTATGCCCTGCTCGGGATTCTGCATATCAAAGCCGTAAAATCTAAGTTTCTTATCCTCAGGTGCCGATGCGTTGTACTGCTTCATCCAATCGAGGATATCCGCCATCTCCTTGGTGTGATAGATTGTAAAACTCATGTTGTTTACGATTTCCCTTGCATCGCCGTCGCCACCTTGAACATAAGCATTTGCAGCAAGGCAGTCGCCGAAATCAGCTTCGATCGCGATCGCGCGATAGTCTTTCTTTTCCACAAGCATCTTTAATACATCAAGCTTCAATTCCTGAAACTCTTTGCTTCCGTGGCTTGCTTCTCCAAGTCCAACGATCTGAACGCTATCCGGAATCTCGATTTCTTCAACGGGAACCGCCGCATCAACAACTTCCTTGATCTTGTGACTTGCAAATACTGTCTTGTAGTTAAGCCCTATTACCAGAGCCACACTCACCGTAACTATAATTACCAACAAAACTTTCGCGATTTTCTTTAATACTTTCATTATACTTATTCTCCCCGTAAACTATGTTGTAGTATTGCTTTGAAGTAATTCTGTAAACAAGGGCATATACCCCAAGGAACACAAGGCTGACAATTGCAACCGCCATATTAAATGTAAAAGTGTCCACTATAAGGATTGCTGCCATAAAAAGTCTTAAGATATTGCTTGCAAATATTATATGAATGATTGCTGTGCATACAGGTAAAAAGAACATTAGCATTACCTGACTCTTTATTACTCCTCTTGCTTCTTTATCTGAAAGTCCTGCATTTGACAGGATCTCAAATCTCTTTTTATCTTCCACACCCTCAGACATCTGCTTGTAAAAAATGATCATTACCGTTGCGATAAGGAACAATGCCGCAAGGAAGATTCCAACAAAGAATGTTCCGCCGTAAAGGCTGTAGAAAGAGCTTCTTTCTTCCTCTTTGTATCTGCACATCACAGTTCCAAGCTTTCCGCTCAGTGTATTTCTTACAGTCTGAAGCTGCTCATTACTTATATCACCTTTTACATTGAAGCCGATGTAGAACATATCTTCACCGAGTTCTTCTGCGTTACAGACTGCAAGCATTGCAGCTTTCTCATTGTTATCCGAAACGACCATAACCTCTTTGCCAAAAAGACTCATTGATGAATCAAAAAACTCTTCAAGACCGCTCTCATCAATACTCTTCTTTACACTGTACTCATTACCGAATATCTTGATCTTATCGCCGTCTTTGACATCATCTGCCGAACTGTAACGATATATCTCGCCGGGCGCAAGGCTCGCCTGCTTTCCTGTATAAAGTTCATACTGCTCTGCTGTAACAATATAGATGCTGCGAAGCTTGGTAAAATCAAATGAATCATTTGGATGAACAGCAAGTCCATCATCCTCTACATCACAAACATCCATATAAAAGCTTATCGATGATCTGTCCTGAGCAGTGATACCCGCTGTCTTAAGTACCTCATCAACCGCATTATCGGCGTCACTTAAAGAACAATTTTCATTTACAACTCCGCGAACCATCACATCTTTTGGGAACATAGAATCAATATTCTGTTCGCCCAGCATCATAAGTGATGTAGAGCAAACAAGGAGTAATATTACAGCCGTAGAAAGAATGCAGATTGAAGCAAGTCCCGCAGCGTTGTGTTTCATTCTGAACATCAGGTTTGAAATACTGATAAAATGCTTTGTCTTGTAATAATAGTTCTTGTTCTTTTTTAGCATTTTAAGAACAAAGATAGTTCCCGCAATAAAGAGGGCATATGTTCCCAAAGTTACAAAAATGATAGCGATGAAAAGACTGTTTAACGCCACCATGGTGTTATCTGCAATAACAGCCAGGAAATAACCACACGCAATCGCCAATACTCCGATGATAAGAAGCGGATATTTTACTTTTGGCTCTTTCTCACCTATATTCTCGCTTTTAAGAATTGTGATAGGGTTCCCAAGTCTTACCGTAAGCACATTGTAGATAAAGCATACTGCGTAGATAATCGAAAAAAATACTGCCGTAAGAATCGTTGCTCTGAGAGAAAAATCCATTCCCTTTACCATCGGCTGTCTGATTATCCTGTAAAGCAAAAGAACCATGAGCTTATTAAGAAACGTTCCCGCGAGTATGCCGCCTACGATAGCAGATGCGCTCATAATAAGGTTCTCGATAAATAGAACAAAAGAAACATCCTTTTTGCTAAGTCCGAGTACTCCGTATAGTCCGATCTCTTTTTTGCGACCTTTCATAACAAACTGATTGCCGTAAAGGATAAATATTACCGAGAATATACCTACCGCAATACTTCCGATTCCCATGAAAAGAACTATGTAATCCGCTCCATAAAAAGCAGTTTTTCCGTTATTAACAAGAAACTTACTGTCGATCAGCGACTGTAAGATGTGAAATACCATAACCGTAATGGCACTTACCAAAATATAAGGAAGCACAGCTTTTTTATTATTCTTAAGTCCCGTAAAAGCAAGTTTTGAAAGCAAATTGTTATTCACTGTCCTCTCCTCCTCTCATCAGTACTGTAACTGCATCGCAGATCTTATCAAGCATTTCGCTTCTCTTGAGGTTTCCTCTGTAGATCTGGTGGAACACTTCGCCGTCTCTTATAAACATAACTCTGTCTGCATAGCTTGCCGCAACATTACTGTGAGTTACCATAAGGATTGTCTGTCCGCTCTTGTGGATGTCACGAAGCTGGTGCATTAGGTTTGTAGCTGCCTTTGAATCAAGCGCTCCTGTGGGTTCATCTGCAAGAAGTATCTGAGGTTTGGTAATAAGTGCTCTTGCAACTGCTGTTCTCTGCTTCTGTCCGCCTGAAACTTCATAAGGATATTTGTGAATTAGATCCGCAATTCCAAGCTCTTTTACAAGAGGTGCAACCTTATCGTCCATTGTTCTGTGGTCTTCGCCTGCAAGAACAAGCGGAAGCTTTATATTATCTTCTATTGTGAAATTATCAAGGAGATTGAAATCCTGGAAGATAAATCCAAGGTTGTTTCTTCTCATAATCGCTCTCTCGTTGTCTTTTAGCGCCGAGAAGTCCTTGCCGTTAACCAGTACTTTGCCGGCTGTAGGAACATCAAGGCTTGCAAGGATATTCAAAAGAGTTGTCTTACCGCTTCCGGACTCGCCCATGATTGCTACGAACTCACCCTTCTCTACGCTGAAATGCACATCCTTAAGCGCTGTGACTGAATCTATTCCCATTTTTGTCTTGTATACCTTTTTTACGTGCTCAACTTCAAGTACTGCCATTTTATCTTCCTCCGATGTTTTATTTATTCCTCATCCAATTGCTTTATTATGATATACGAATTGCTCCATGACTACCGTCATTCCCGCAATTCTACAAACATTCGGAAACCGCGAATTTACTACGTAAATTGCTTATTCCTCATGTTTGTTCGGTTTCACAAGTCAAAATGCTTAACATGCAAGCATGTACGCATTTGTGACTTTTGAAACCTTTATCATGATATCAAAAAGGGAAATGCAATACCCTTTCTTTGGCTTACATTTCCCACTGCTAATCTTACATTTATGTAAGTTAAACGATATTTCCTTAGATATACTTAGAATCCCGCTCATTTACCGCTTCTTTGCGGACCGTGATTATGACATCACTTCCCTTGCCAAGCTCTGACTCTATGCGTATGCCGTGCCCAAGCTTATTGCACACGCCTTTGCAAAGATACAGACCGATTCCGCTTGCCTTCTTATCCACACGGCCGTTGTAGCCTGTATAGCCCTTTTCAAACACTCTCGGAAGATCCTCGCTCTTTATTCCAACGCCGCTGTCGCTTACAACAATCTCTTTTCCCTCATCCGTATCACGGGAAAAGATCTTGATGCCGCCCTCCTTGGTATATTTGAGTGCGTTTGACAATACCTGCTCGAGGACAAAAGAAAACCACTTATCGTCAGTAAGTATCTCGCAGTCAAGGTTATCAAGTTCTACGGAAAGATGCTGACAAATAAAGACTGTCGAAAACTTTTTCACGGTCTGCTTTACAAGCGGCTCAAGACTGCACTTCTCAAGGAGAAGGTCGCCCGACATCTCTTCGAACCTCAGGTAATTAAGCGCCATCTCCACATAAGTTTCTATTTTAAAGAGCTCGCTCTTACATTCGTACGTGTTTGGATCGACATCCTCAAAAAGGAGCTTGAGCGCCGCAATAGGAGTCTTTATCTGATGTGCCCAGAGTGCAAAGAAATCCTCTTTTTCCCTGAGCTTCTC
Organism: Butyrivibrio hungatei NK4A153; assembly: GCF_000424465.1. GTDB lineage: Bacteria > Bacillota > Clostridia > Lachnospirales > Lachnospiraceae > Butyrivibrio > Butyrivibrio hungatei_A. Next base: position 198,002 of record NZ_AUJY01000007.1, read on the forward strand.
CCACATAACCTTGTCTGATCCATCTTCGCTTTCATTATTATATTCCGGAATCTGAGCTCTGTTATGTATGGAATTATTATTTATAAAAGCGGCAATTACCGTAATTATCAGCATAAAAGATATCACATAAAAGATAAACTCACTCTCAATGTGATACAGAGCACTTACAGCCCAGAAAATAAGTATAAATACTGCATTTGCCGTAAGGTATATTCGGTTATTTTTCCAAAATCCGTTATTCCCCAACAATGTAGCCCAGCCCTCTCTTAGTTGTGATGAATCCGTCTTCACCCGCTGCTTCCAGCTTCTTACGGATTCTTGTGATATTGACGGTCAGAGTGTTGTCATCAACAAACTCTTCCGCGCCCCAAAGTCTCTCCATTATGCTCTCTCTCGATACGACTTTGCCCGGCTGTTCCATGAGTGTCTTTAAGATCAGATACTCGTTCTTTGTAAGCTCAAGCCTGCTATTTCCTGCTGTAACGGAAGTATCATCAAGGTTGAGGCGCACATTTTTTACCTCAAGCTCATGTACCGAAATGCTCTCTCCGTAGCTCCTTCTAAGAACTGCCTGAATCTTGGCTGTAAGAACCTGGAGGTCGAAGGGCTTTGATATAAAGTCGTCGGCTCCCATATTCATAGCCATCACGATGTTCATATTCTCATCGGCAGATGATACGAATACGATAGGTACCTGCGAAACCTTCCTGATCTCACCGCACCAGTAGAATCCGTTGTAGGCAGGAAGCTTTAAGTCCATAAGCACAATGTCAGGCTTAAATTCCTCAAATTCTGCCATGATATTCTGAAAATCCTCTGCTGCCTTTGCTTTCATCTGCCAGGTCTCAAGGTGTTTTGCAACCTGACTTGCTATTATCTCATCATCCTCAACGATAAAAACTTTTTTCATAATTCTTTTTTCCTTCTCATGAACATTAGATATCCAAAGCACAATATTATCTGAACTATTGTAGAGCAAGGTGTTGCAAGCCCGATGCGGAAAAGAGTCACGGGCTCAAACTTACTCATAATAAATGAAAACGGAACACGAATCGCAAATGCGCCTATGATTCCCTGCAAAAACAGAGCCATCAGAACGGGGCCTGCAAATTTTAAAAGGGGTGCTACTATTTTACCTTCGGTAAAATCAATATTCTTTTCCATATTTATCCTTATCTTTGCATATAAAATCTAAACTCAAAACACATATATTATATTTAATTGCCACAGGCGATTCAACAAACGCGCAGTTCACATTTACGGAAAAAAGAGCCATCCTTTTGTGTCGAATGACTCTTTGTGTACCGGATTATTTTGTTATTTATTATTGCAATTATTATCAGAAAAGATAAGGCTGCTCCCACAAGTTAAGCTTTGTTCCGATGCCGAGTTCAAGCGCCTTTTCATAGCACTTTTTGCCCCAGGCAACGTCCTCTACAGGCATTCCGCCTACAGAATAGATAATAACCTCATCGTCCGATTTTCTTCCTTCTTCCTTTCCTGCAAGGATTGCTCCGAGGTTTATGATCTTGTCCTTTGTGAGTTTACCGTCGTGAACAAGGTCAAGCCACAGACAACCGGGAATATAGATTTGGTTGTATGTCGGGTAAGGATATTCCTCTGCCCAGGCTTCATAGAGTTTAATGTTATCACATACAAGTTTTGCTTTACCGCTGCAGATATACTCATCAGAGAAGTCGCAGGAACCGGGAACGCAGAACAGTGCGCCGGGCTTGATCCACTCTTCTTCTACGAAAGGATACTGACTTCTGTCCATACCCATTGATGTTGAAGTCGCAAAGCTAAGGATATCAGAATCTCTTACGCACTCCTCAAGAGTATCCACTACTTTGATAGTTGTGAACTGAGGAAGGTGCTCTTTTACAAAAGATATACATCTGTCGATTGAAGCTTTGCCCCTGCCTTTGATCTTGAGTGTATCAAGTGTCGGTCTCAAAGCTGCAAATGTCTCGATAGCTGTGATATTGATAACACCGGGGCCGACAATTCCGAGTACCTTGGCATCCTTGACCGCAAGGTTTTTTACACCTGCTCCGGGAATACCGGATGTACGATAGGCTGACAGGAGGTTCGCTGACATGAGCGACAACGGAGCACCTGTATCCTTGTCATTTAGCATTACCATAAGGATAGACCTCGGAAGTCCTTTTTCTCTGTTTTCAACGTTTGAACCGTACCATTTCATTCCTGCCATGGCCGTCTCACCGCCCACATAAGCCGGCATCGCCATGAATCTTCTGTCGGGGCCGCTCTTTGGCATGTTGGGGAAAATAGGATTGTCAGGGAAAGTAATCATTGTTCCGTGAGAGTTTCCGTTTTCTCCACCCATCAGGTAATCTCCTTTATCGAGAGTTACCAGAAGTTCCTCCATACATGATGTACAACTTACCACATCATTAACACCTGCCTTGATCATGTCAGGCTCACTTAAATATAAAAGATCTAATTTTGTATCACTCATACTGCTTTCCTCCTATTCGCCTTTTTATCTATTTCATCAAGTCCTTTACGGCTATGAAATCTAAAGTACAATTCGTTCTCCATCGCCATTACTTCCTTTATCGGATATGGCTTGAAGAGTGGTCTGTTTATTCTGAATTTGACCCATGTGAATGAATAAACCGCAAGCGCCGCCATGGTTATCAGCACAACTCTGTAAAGTGAGAGCTTTACATCCCACGAAGGGTCAATGTTGTAGATCATATATGCAGATCCTGCAATTCCAAGGATCGGAACGAGATATCCGCAGGGCGTCTTAAAGTTTCTGGGCGCCGCGGGGAGTCTTTTTCTCAAAAGAATTACGTTTATATTTGAAACAATGTAGCTTATAAGCCAAAGCACCGCCAAAACCGAGATCATATATGAGATGGAATCGGTCGATGATAGGCCGGTTATATTAAGTACCAGGAATATCGCAGCCTCCAAAAGGATCCCTACATAAGGAGCGCCCTTTGAATTTTTCTTTTGAAAAAATTCGGGAAGAAGACCAATCTTGGACATTCCCATAAGAATATATGCAAGTGAGCCCATTATCGTATTTACGGAACTAACTGCTGCCAAAAGCGTAATGATCAGCATCCAGTATCTTCCCATCGGTCCCAAAAGAGCCATTCCGTACAGCATCTGCGGTGTCGTGCTTCCCGTCATATCTTCCCATTCGGTGTAATTCTTAAATCCGAGTGTCAAAAATGTCTGCATCGCCAAAATGATCAGCATACTGAGCACCATTCCGAGTGGAATATCTCTTTTTGCATTCTTACAACTCTTGTTAAGAGGGATTACATATTCACCTCCGACAAAAAGGAAAAATGCAAGTCCGCACAATCCGGTGACACTCTTAAAATCTGTTGCAAGGGCCGCGGGCTGTTCGATAACCTCTCCTGTTCCGATTCCAAGAGCTCCGAGAACACCCATTGCAGCCAGTGAAAAGATAAGTGCATAGGCCACAAAATCCTGAACCTTGATAAATACATCAACGCCGTTTAAATTCGTAATTGCCAAAAAAGCTATAAGCACCAGCGAGAACACCCATGCCGGAAGTCCCAGTCCCGCGAACATCTCCGCAAAAGTATTTCCGAAAACAGCTCCTTCAACGGATCCCGCAAGCGAGTTGCAGAGAAGATATCCGCCCACCATACAGATGATGGTGATAAAAGGTCCGACACATGCCAGCGAAAACTGTGCAAGTCCGCCCGTTAAATCGGGCATCATTGAGTTTAATTCGGCAATTGACAACAAAGTAAATATGTTTACACAACACGCGATTATCATAGTTATTATGAAAGGAGTTCCTATGCTGCCCGCACCAATGCCAAGGGTTAAAAGACAACTTGATGCCACCACGAGTCCTACTCCCGTTGCTATGACACTACCCAAACCAATCTTTTTATCATTCATAGGCAACAAGCCTCCTTTCTCAATCGAGTGCACCCTCTTTAAGTGCATCCATTCCTTCTTCACCGGTCCTTACCCTTACCGCATTCGTGACCGGGGTAACAAAAATCTTTCCGTCACCTATGTGACCTGTGTAAAGTGATTTCTCCACAAAATCCAAAAAGCCGTCAACTTCTCTTGAAGGGAGCACAACCATCACAACCTGCTTGGACAAAAGTTGAGGTGTTGTATTTTTTTCTGCTTCATATTCCTGTGTTCCAAGCTGGACACCGCATCCTTTGGCTTCGTAAATAGTCATTCCGGTAATACCGAACTTACCGAAGTTCTTTGTAAGCTCTGCAACCTTGGCTTCTTTTGTGATAATCTCAACTTTTGATAATTCTTCGATCGCAACTTTCATAATATGTGCCTCCTTTTTACTACTTATATTTTGGCTTTGAATCTACCGTATCGTAGTCCCGATATATCCACTGCCGTCTTTCCTTCATCTATAAGCATTGCCAGCTGCTCTCCGACAGCCGGTGCTATTCCAAATCCATGTCCCGAGAATGCACATGCTACAACGAGCCCCGGAACTTCATCAACAAATCCAAGTACCGGTACGCCGTCCTGACAGATATCAAGGTATCCTGCCCAGGTTCTTACGATCTTGGCATCCTCAAGTGCAGGGAAGTATTTCATGATTCCTCTGCATATGCACGGCGCCGTTATCGCCGCATTACTCGGTGAATTTACAGGTCCGCAGTCTTTGTTGTTAAGCTCAAGTCCCGACATTCCGCCAAATACGAATGATCCGTGATCTGCCTGATGTCCGTAGAAATCTGCCTCTGCGGTACCGAGCATCTGATTGAACATATGCGGCTCCGCCTCGGTCACAAGGCACTCACACAGTTCCTTGTGCATCGGAACGTCAACTCCTATCGTTCCGAGAATCTCTCTTGATTCATAACCTGCGGCTACAACTACAAACTCTCCTTCATATTCGTTTTCTTTTGTATAAACTTTGCGAAGGCGTCCTTTTACTTTTCTTAGTCTCTCAACCTTTTCACCTGTGATAAATCTAACGCCCATCTCTCTTGCCTTTTTGTAAAAAGCAAGTGTTGTGACCATCGGGTTTGCATGTCCGTCTGTAGGACACCAGCTTGCTCCTATAACTTCATCAGAAAGGTAAGGATTAATCTCTTTTACCTCATCAGAATCGATCATTCTGACATCAAGTCCGCAAGCTACCGCTCTATCTGTAAGTCCCTGCAAGATCTTGAGGTGTTCGGGCGTCTTGCCGAGACGAAGATTTCCTTCTTTGTGATATTCACAGTTAACTCCGAGCTCTTCCGAAAGTGTCGGCCACAGCTCTTTTATTCCGTACATCGCAAGCGGCAGTTCCCTGGGGTCTCTTCCCGACTGTCTTACACCACCGCCGTTTCTGGATGAGCCGCCGTTTCCGATATTATCGCTTCCCTCCAGAACAATTACGCTTTTTCCACGTTTACTCAGATAATAACTAATGGCACAACCGATGATTCCGGCACCGACAATTACTACATCCGCTTTATTTTCCATTACCATAGCCTATACCTCCTCTGTGCCAAATATTCTCATTTCTGTAGGACGCATCGGAGATCTTGCAGTTGCAGGCTCAAGCTCTGCAGGAGATACACCAAGTTCTCTCGCAACAATACCTTTTACAAGTCTGGAGCAGGTCTGTCCCTGGCAAAGTCCCATTCCCGTTCGCAAATATCTTCTTATTTCCGTGAGCGTCCACATCCCGTCATGTACGGCTTTTCTGATCTCACCTTTTGTAATTTCCTCACATCTGCAGATAAGCATGTCGTCATCCGGCTGTGCGATGAATTCACCTATATCTATTGATCTGTCAACTACAGTATTCATAACGATCGCTCCTTTTCACTTCTTTAACTACATTTGAAAAACCTTGCTTTCATCGCATATTCCTTCGGAACCTTCATGGTAAGAAGATTTGTATGATCGAATGCTCCGACGCTCTTTACGGAAACAACTTCCGCCTCACAGAGCTTCTCTCCTTTTCTTGAAAGTCCGTATCCGACTGTTCCGACTTCCGGAAGCGGGAAGAATTCATATGGAAGAGTTACAGTTGCGCTTCCGTCGCCGCAATCTTCATTTACAAGGAATATTGCCTGTCCCGAGCAGCTTGCTACGCACATTCCGCAGTTGATACATTCGCTTCCGTCCTTAACAAAAGGAAGGTATGTGATATTCTTTCCTGTTGAAATACAGCCTTTTTTGCATGCATCCTGACACGGGTTGCATGGGATATTCTGTGTACATTCGATCACAGGATGAACTCCCGACTTATGAACGACACCGGGGAATCTCTCGATCTCATCGTCTTTTACATATCCTTTTTTAAGAAGGTTCTTGGATATCTCGATTCCTTCTTCGGTGCTCTCTATGAGTTTTCCTCTGTTCTTTGGAGCAAACATTCCCTGTCTCAAGCTGTTTAGATCCGCATCGAATACTTTAAGGAGACTGTCTTTTTCTTCCTCATCGATATATCCGAGGTACTCAGCAACGCACACGCCTGCCATTTTTCCTTCGATCATGGCCGATGAAGCTTCCTCGATTCCGGATACGTCACCTGCCGCAAATATGCCGGAAACGGATGTCTCACCATATTCATCAACGATAGGCACCTGACCTCCGCGCTTTGGATTATCTTCCATAACACAACCTGCCATCTTAAGAAGCTGTGACATGGGCGATAAGCCAACCGCCATGCAGACTGTATCAACTTCGAAGAACTTCTCGGTATCCGGTATCGGTGCAAAATGGTCGTCAACCTCTGTGATTGTTACTCCTGTAACGCAATCTTCGCCGTGAACCTGCTTGATCGTATGTGAAAGATAGAAAGGAACTCCCGTCCTTGAAACCTTTGATGCGTGAACTCCGTATCCGCCGATTCTCGGAGCCGCATCAACAATTGCTACCACTTCGCATCCTGCCTGCAAGAGCTGGAATGAAACTACAAGTCCTACATTTCCTGAACCAAGCATCAGGATCTTTTTTCCGGGCTGTATGCCGTGCAGGTTCATCATTGTCTGCGCTGCTCCGGCTCCGATAACTCCGGGTAATGTCCATCCGGGGAAAGTAACCATGTTCTCGGATGCTCCGGTTGCGATTATCACCGTGTCACCCTTAAAGTGATGTATCTCATCATTGATCCTTACATTTACTTCTTTGTCGGGATATAATCCAACGACCGTTGCGTTAAGAACAACTTCTACGCCAAGCTCGTCCGCTTCTTTCAAAAGTTCTTCGCCGATCTTATATCCTCTTATCTTGGCGTGATGCTCTTTTGATCCGAAAAACTTATGAATCTGCTTAAAGAGCTGTCCGCCCGGTTTATCATTCTCATCGAATACGACTACCTTAAGTCCTTTCTTGGCTGCCTCAATAGCTGCCGAAAGTCCTGCCGGGCCGGCACCGACGATTATTACCTCGTATCTTTTCATAGAACGTTACCTCCTATATGCCTACTGCTTTGACTCCGTCCTGCGTGTTGACTACCATTCCTTCTTTAAGAGGTGTTACGCAGGTTCTGATATTTGGCTTCCCGTCCACTACCATTACGCAGTCGGTACATCTTCCTATTGCACAAAAGAGACCTCTCGGTTTGTGTTCTTTCTTTGTATATCTGTGGATCATCACTCCGTTTGCCTTCAATGCTATCGCGATAGGCTCATTCTCAAAGCCTTTCATCTTCTGACCGTCAAAGGTAAATTCGACTTCTCTGCCTTTTTCTTTTTTCCCTAAAATAGGATGTTCCGATATTCTAGACATTCCCTTTTCCTCCTATTCTGAAAGCATTGCTTCAATTTCTATTTCTACAAACTGTGTAGGTCTGTTAAGTTTTGAGATCTCAACCATTGTGTTTAGCGGCTTTATATCGTGGAAGAACTCTGAATATGCTTCGCATATGCGTGCCCCCTGCGATATATCCGTCGTATAAATAAAAACTGAAAATACATCTTTGGCAGAGGCATTTGCCTGCTCCAACAGTTTGATCTGTTTTTCGAGTACGTATTTGGTCTGCTCGTAAGCGTCTTCTCCGTAAACGGTTCCGTCAGGCTGAACAGATGTGGTTCCGCCGATTTTTATATACGGTCCTATTTTTACCATTCTGGAATATCCAACCTTTTCCTCAAGCGGAGCTCCCGAGCTATAATTTGTTCTTTCCATTTTCATATTTTTGCCCTGCCTTTCGTAAATTTGTAATTTGTGACAAACAAGCTCAAACAGGCTATATGCCAAAAGGGCGCTCACACTTTTTTGTGTGAACGCCCTTGTTCTTGCTGCGGTATGTGTTGCTTTTCGTATGTTATATCATTAAAATCCGCTCTTGCAAAACAGAAAAAGGATTTAGCTGTTAAACCAAATTGTTTAGGCAGGTGAATTTCCCATTCATTTTTTGACATTTACGACTGATTGATATATCATATAAATCAGATTTGCAAAGGCGCACGTTTTTTTAGAACGCGCGCCTTTTTTGTACTAATTTTTATTTGATCGGTAATTATATGTATTGGTACATTGTGTAACGCAGTGCACCGCAGGGGGAATGCAATGAATCAGCGCCAGTTACAATATTTTTTGGAAGTATACTCGCAGAACAGCATCACCAAGGCTGCGAACAATCTTTTTGTCACTCCACAGGGACTTAGTAAGACCATCTCAACTCTTGAAAAAGAGCTGGGTGTGCAATTGTTCAAACATAAAAGCAACAGGATCCTGCCGACCGCAGAAGCCGCGCGACTTGCAATCCACGCTAAATATATAATAGATGAATATGATGTGATAACAAACAGGCTTTTTCATGAAAAATCTGCCGTAAAGACTGTTACAATATACTGTTCTTATGATGTTCCGCAACTTATATCAGCATCTTTTTTCAGAGAGTTTAATAAAGACTTTCCGAACATAAGGATAAATATAAAAGAATATCCCGATGACTATGCTCTTAAAAAAGTTGAAAATAATGAAGTTGAACTGGCCATACTTCCCGGCCCGTTCAACCCTCACAAAATTTCTTATACTCATTTGTGTACGGAATCTTTTTGTCTTGTTGTAAGTAAAACGCATCCTTTGGCGCAATATGATTCCGTTCCTTTTGCAAAAATTGCAAACGAATCGCTTGTTATAAAGGATTCTTCATCCTTCACAAGCATAAACCAGATCTATACTTTTCTCGGCTCAAAGAACGCACCAAGCATCATTCTTGAAACTTCCGATGTTCATCTCATTCATCAAATGGCCGAGGATTCTCAGATTGTTGGCATCAGTCTCATGTATCTCGCCCGCAAGATCCGCTCAGACAAGATAAAGGTCATTCCTTTCGACGAAGACTGGCTCTCCAAGAAGCTGTTCATCGTCCACAACAAGAATAACATTCTCAGCAATGAGGCGCTGCTGTTTGAGGAAGCTATCACAAAATTCTTCAGATCAGGTAACTGATGTGATCACAGGATCTTTTTCAACCCGTATGTCCTGATATCTGTAGATTGATTCATACTACACAGTCTGGGAGGTTTCTGAATAATATTCTTCAAGAAACCCATGCATAAATTCATGTCTCTTTTGCGCCATATCAATTGCAGCATCAGTATTCAATTCATCCTTTAAAAGGAGGAGCTTATCGTAAAAATGCTTTATGGAATCTGACAATGGTCTTCCAACTTTCCCACCATAGGCAAATGTTCTGGCAATCCCTATAGCTCCGATAGCATCAAGTCTGTCGGCGTCCTGAACAATCATCCCCTCCAGTGTTTCAGGTCTTTTTCCTCTGTTGTGACTAAAAGACACAGAATTGATTGTTCTGCAAACCTCTTCTATCGTTTCTAATGTCAAGCCCTTTTGTTCCATAAATGACCTGGCATTCAAATTGTGTTCTGTATTGAAAAGCTTATGATCATCAGCGTCATGTAGTAATGCCGCCAGCAAAGAAACAAAGCTATCTGCGCCGGAATACTTTTCCAAAATCATCTGCGTATTGTGATATACACGCATCGTGTGATCTGCTCCATGACCATCCGAGTTTCCTGCAAACAGCTCTTTAACATAGTCGATTGCATCACTGATTATCGTATCTTGTCCCGTTACCATGATTTATCTCCATTTATAATAAGGATTCTATTTACCTCACCAGCGCAACAAAACTGGAAGTTATCGACAAGCCCATCTTCTTGAACTAGCGTTCAAGAAGCATCCCTCGCTCTAAATAGCTCGGTCAACTGGAAATTGTCTATAATTAATCATTTCAGCAAATACTTTTCAAATGCTTTATGGGCATCTATATGGGTATCTTTAAAAAACAAAAAACACCAAATAATGAAAGTTGGAATAGCCATATATGGTGATAAAACATATGAAAGAACTGTCCCTCCCAGCATTAAAGCTGACCATATAAAGCATTGATTTCTTATATCACGGGAAATAGCTGCTCTATCATACATAGCCTGTTCTTCATCCGAAAAAGTATTAAATCCTGCAACAAATTTAGTTGCCTTTTCTTTGAATATTCCAAATAACAATCCTACTATTGCAAATGGCATAACCAATACTCCACACATATAGGCTCCAATATTCATCATATCCTCCCTACAAATTCCGATTTGTTGCTCTCTTTTTTAACCTGAGCATATAAAAAGAACTTTTTCAATCATTTTATATGTGTTTGGTTGAATCTAAATATTTGCCAGGCATATAAATCCTGACTATCCCTAGCATTTTATATGTATTTTTGCATTAACTCCACGGTCAAACAACATATAAAACACTCTCCAGCATCAATATTTATATGCTTTTGTCATAGAAAATGCCAGGAAAAAGCATATAAAATTGAACATTCTAAATCTTTTATAGCTAGAAAGCTCAAGATTTCTAAGCCATCCTTCATCATCGCCCCAAAGCCTCATCAGCTTTGATTTTTTAAACAAATTCCTTTGCGTAATAATGTATGCAAAGCCAATTTTCAAAAGTCTCACCTGTAAGTCCGGCAAACTTCTTGCCTGCTTCGTTCTCACAAAAAATACCAATCAGAACATTCTCTGATTGCTCGCGATTACTAAGTTTATACTCCTTTAGCATTTCTAATATATCCCTAAAATATCAAGCTCATCTCCGTCTTTGGTAATTCTAAATTTCATGTCGTCATTCTTTTGCATTAGTTGCCTCTACTATCTCCTATCATCTTTAGTCCTCTATAAACCTGAAGTCATACGGCTGTAGCCTCTCCACGAAAGATTACAGATACATGAGTAATCTTGTTTTCTGGATCTGGGTATTCCTTCTCGAAATGCATCCCTATAGATTCTGCAGTCTTATAAGAACCGACATTTGTATATTTGCAATATGAATAGAGTGCAGGATAATCCGTGTTAGCAAATGCCCAGTCTCGTACAGCAGCTGCTGCCTCCTTAGCATAGCCTTTACGCTGATGATCTGCGCGAATGTGATAACCAATCTCAGGGAGCATCTCACCTTCAATATTCTGAAGTGTCAATCCACAGTCACCAATCATATCCCTGGTATCTTTCAAACATACAGCCCACAGTCCAAAACCGTTATCACGATATCGGTTCATATTTCTTTCGATCCAATCGCTGACTCTTTTCTCGTCAAAAGTATATGGATAATGCAGCATGATGTCTCTATCAGCAAGGACTTTATATAATGCATCAAAATCATCAATGTTCATTTCCCTAAGAAACAATCTGTCTGTTTCCAATATAATTCGTTGTTCCATTTATGTCCCTCCTATTGTAGCCAAATTATTCTTCAAACACCGATTTGCATATATAAGCCTTACGCTATAACCAATAATTTAAAGTATACATATTCCCGCTATTCTCTTCAATTATAGATAAAAGAAAACCCCCTGATAAAATCTGGATTTTTAAATCTGCCCCTATCACAACTATTACGTATTTAGGCAGTATGTTTCCAGCTTTCTTAGCATAGAGGCAGGCAAAATCAAATATAGCTCGTATTGGTTCGATGCCCCAGTCCCATAAATCAATTTAAGTAATAAAAAAGCAGGCAAAGAAAAAATCTTTGTCTGCTTTGACGTCCATATTTTGAAATTATAATAGATAAATTGCCTTGCATTTGGCTAAACTTATCTTGCTAAAGATATTAACACTCTATGGATTAATTTTGCAATGTATTTTATACAAAAATTTATTATTTTATTTGTTTTTTCTACAAACAATTATTCTATGCCTTATCTGTAGCATTTCGTGCACTCTTAATAAGATCAAGGAGCCCTTTTTCTTTGATAATGGCTATTCCCTCGCCTTCGCTTCCGAGTACGATAAGGTTGTCACCGGGATTTATGTCAAAAATCTTTCTGGCTTTCGCAGGAATCACAATCTGCCCCTTATCTCCCACTTTCACCATTCCAAATATATGCTTTCCCTTTGGCGGAACTTCTAATCCCATATTCTCTGTTTTTTCTTTGTCATAATTAAGAAGATCGTCGATACTTACAGAAAAAACATTGGCGATATTACTGCACTTTTCAATATCGGGAAGTGATTCTCCCGTTTCATATTTTGACAACGTCTGCCTTGATACTCCAATCTTTTCCGCAAGTTCTTCCTGCGACATATTATATAGTTTTCTAAGTTCTACAAGGTTATCATTAAACATAAACTCCCCTTTACTTTTTAGCGCTGATTCCAAGTACCGCCCACCTAAAGAACGGAATCCTAGAAATAATCGCATATAATCCGTATCCGCCCGCAAAACCTGCAATAAGGCTTAGGATATATGCTGCCAAAGGCGAGATCAACCCCGCTTTTGCCGGGAAAAGGGCTACAGCTGAAATGCCCAGATAATGAAAAACATACAAACCGAAACTATGCGTGCTCATCCATTTGGTAAACTTCGTTTCGCTGTCAAAAAATCTTGCAAATCCGCCAAGTATGGCAAGACATGCAAAGTAGCTGTAAAACAAGAACAAAGGTGACCTATTTACGGGCTTATCCGCATAATTCCGGCCAAAGTATTTTATACAAAACGCCGCACCAAGCGCTATAGCTACAGGGCAAAAAAGCCCAAACCATTTTTTTAATATATCAATCACTTTGTCATGAGAAAAAACATAATATCCCGTAATGAAAGCTGTAAAATAAAGGCCGAACCTGTAAACGCAGATAATAGGTGTGTTCAGTATCTGTCCCGCTCCGTAAAAGGCTAATGATAAAAGAATAAGCGCCGGAAGATTTGTCTTTTTTCCTATGTTCAGAAGACGGTTCTTTTCAATCTTTCTGATAAGAATAAGTACCATGGAAAAGAGCCACAACACCTGAATATACCAAAGCACTCCGATTCCCGATGCAAGCATTATCAGGTACTTGATAACCGCTGGAATATCCATGCTTCCCGCATCACCGAATGACATGTTGATATAGCCTTGAATAAACTGAAACGCAACAAGGCCTATCGTGCATGGAACAAGGAGCCTTGTTGTTCTGCTTCTAATAAACTCTTTGTCAGTATGTTTGTCCAGATAAAGCTTCGCGCTTATACCTGACACAATAAACAGGATTGCCATGAACCACGGGAAAACGATGTACATATACACATCATAATACTGCACCTCAAGGCTCGTAATCTTGCCAAGGGTCCCAGCGATGCCCTCACCGTTATACATGTAGAGAACATGGAAAAAAACAACCAATACAACTGTAACCCATCTGATGTTGTCCAAGTATGATTTCCTCATATTTATCCCACCTTTGCTAAATATTTTAACATTATATTAGATCCGGTAAATATGAAAAACCACCAACTTTTGTTGTCAAAAATTGATGGTTTGTGTTAAGGATAGTTGCAGAAGTTTTATTCTGATTATGCCAATAATGTGGTTACAGGCTCTTTTTCCACGCGGATGTCCTGGTATCTGTAAATTGACAGGACAAGGCCGAGGAGGATGTAGCCGGCCATGATATCGTTGACGCCGAGACTGAAAAATGGAAGTGTAGTCGCCGCCAGCGGAAGAAAGCCGAATACGATCATAATGTTTGAAACAACCTGTACTGCTATTACAATACCACAACTGCATCCAACTATAGATCCAAGAATGTTTTTCTGCTTTATGGAAATACTGAATACGTAAACCGCAAGAGCGATCAAGCTGATTATTATCACTGCAACAGCCAATTTGCCACATGTTGCGGCTATTGTAGCCAGTATGTAATCAGCCAATGACTCCGACATGTTTTGTGCGACCTCAATCGCGCTTTCGCTTTTTCCTATGAAACGGCTTCTTAGAAAAATATTATCCAGGCATCTATTAATATAATTCATATACTCCGCGTCAGTTGTATCAACACTGCCGAAAGTCAGTCCATAATGCAAAAGCCATATCTTTAAACGCATCTTTTGATAATCACTTGAATTCATAATACGCAGAATAAACAATGCCAAACTCGCAGCAAAGCCAATTCCCATTCCGGTCAATACTTTTAGATTATTAACTCTGTACCAGTTCTTATTAAGTGCAATCATAAAAAGTATACTCTCTGAAAACAGCATAAATATTGCAAAAGGCAATGTTATGTCACCGTATATCCTTGCTGAAACCACAGGTGCAATCATCCATAAAAAGATCTTGAACAGTGCGTCGACACCCTTGTTTCTATAGTCATACAATATTCCCGCAAACATAGGTAAATACATTAAAAACAAAGCCCGTGATGAAAAAGTCAAACCACGGATACAAAGAAACCATGTAACTCCATTAATTTGCCATCCAAAAAAATAAAAGGAAACTGTCATCAATATCAAAAACACTGCAGCGATCTTACAGCTTCTTCCTGCAAGAATTGTATAATCCAAGCGATAAACTATAATCATCGCCACCAATCCCAATAAAACAGTAAATATCTTCCCAAATAAAAAAGGTCTGACATAGTCACCATTTGTAATATTACCTGAATCCATCGCGAAATACATAAGATACATAACTCCCACACTGAGAATGCTTATGTAAATAACATACAGCAAAAACTTCCATTCCAAACGAGGTCTGTGTATGCGGTCAAGATCAACTCCCACGCTCACGGGATCGCCCATCTCTTTCACCGCCTGCAATACCGCACTATCATGATCCATGCCTTTCTTTTGTAAACCTTCGGCGCGATCCTCGATATGCGCCTTTAATTCATTACTTGCAAATTCTCTTGCTGTCTTATCACGGATCTGGTTCTTAATTTCAGCCAAGTACTCTTCAATTCCCATTATGTCTGTCTCCTCTCTAGCTAAGTACAATGTCTCATTGCTTTTATCAATGCGACATCACACCGATAGTGCCAGTACATTTGCAACCGCCGCAGTATACGTGTCCCATTCTTCAAGTTTGCTTTTCAGAAACTTTTTTCCCTCACCTGTTATGGAGTAATATTTTCTTACTTTTCCATAGCCGGCTTTCTCATACGACACGAGATATTTCTTTGATTCCAGCGAATGCAAAAGAGGATAAAGCGTACCGACCTTAAGTTCAAAGACATTTTGCGATCTCTCGCTAAGTGTCTCGATCATTTCATATCCGTACATGTCTTTTTCCGAAAGCAATTTGAGCAGCATCGTGCCCATGCTTCCGGATAATAACGTCTTATCTATAGTATTCATCGCAGCATTCCTCCTATATCGATTATCAATGTATATCGATAGTCAATATTCTATATCGATATTCGATATAAGTCAATATGCTGCATCTGTTTGTTTTTTATTAAATTGCTTCTTGTTAAAAAATTACTGATTATCTGAATTCATCCCTATGTTTATCAAAGAACTCGAAATAAGTCCTTACTCCTTCGAGCTCCGTCCACTTCTTGATATCAACAGGGTGTTCATCCAGATCGTAGATTCTCGCACCCTTTAGTGCAAGCAAAAACGGTGAATGAGTTGCAATGATAAACTGGCAACCAAAAAACCTCGCCGAGTTCTGAATAAACTCCAACAATTCAAACTGCCTCTGAGGAGAAAGTGAGTTTTCAGGCTCGTCCAGCAGATACAAGCCGTTGTCCTTGATCTTCTCAGCAAAGTATTGCAAAGCGCTTTCACCGTTGCTGTGTGTAATGACATTTTTACCGATTGTTTCCCTTACATATCTCGATTGAGTCTTTGAGCGGGCATCTACTATTTTTTTGAGCTGCTCATAATCATCCAGCGATTGCATCCGGAATGTGGAATTCTTATTCTCAATCCACTCATCAAAAACCCGTTCTCTCTTGCGGTCCACGCCCTCATTAAGCGCACGCAGATTGAGCATGAAATCAAACACATCATCGCTTGTGATCATTCTAATCTCTTCGGGCTTTTCTCCGGGAGTCATCTCAAACGAGCACATTTTCAGATAATCACCAAAAAAGCTGGTCTTATTAAACAGTGTATCCCGCTTAGCCCCTATTTTTTCCGCCATCAGATTAAGCGCCGTGCTTTTTCCGGAGCCGTTGTTTCCGTACAAAATCGTTATTTCCGAAAAAGATAAAGACTCCAGCATATTTTCTGCAAACACGCCAAAGGGATAAAAAGAGCTATAGCATGATCTTTCTATGTAGTTTACAAATTGTTCTTCCGCGTCAACTCCCGGAAACCGAAAATAATCAATATACATCCGCTTTATGCCTTTCTTACAGTCTAATCCTGTATTTCTCCGGATTCTTATGAAGTGCGTTTCCAACAGCTCTTATATGCTGCCTTGTAGACCGTTTACTCTAAAACTTTTTTCTTTGCATCTTCCAATGCGCTTATCACCTTGTCACAGAACTTGTCAAAATCCGGGTCTTCTTCATATTCTTCGGGGTGCGAAAGAACATGATCAAGGGCCATACGGACACCCTTATGGAATGGAATATTAGTGGTCATCTGAGGTACGATCCTTTTTAGCTTGGCATTGTCAAATACCACAGATACTGCCTTGTCTCCGAGAAGTTCTCCTCTAAAGTCATAGCCGTATTTTTCACCCACATCAGCAAGAAACTCAGATGAAACGTGGTATGCTTTAAGTTCTACAGAAAGGGCATCTGCAATAGTCTTATATATCTGATCCCATGTAAGGATCTCATCTCCTGTTATCTGAAAAGACTCTCCAATAGCATGTCTGTTTCCCATAAGTCCTGTAAAGCCTATGGCAAAATCCCTGTTAAATGTTACAGCCCACAAGGAAGAGCCATCGCCCTGGATGATAACGGGCTTTCCTTCCAGCATCCTCTTTATCACCTGGTAAAAGCCCTTCTTGCCATGAACCCCCAGCGGAATATGCCTCTCGTCATAGGTATGACTTGGCCTTACTATCGTTATAGGAAATCCATTTTCACGGTACTTACGTAAAAGAAATTCCTCACAAGCTATCTTGTTCCTTGAGTATTCCCAGTAAGGATTTGCAAGTGTTGTCCCCTCTGTTATCACATAGGATGCGGCCGGTTTATGATAGGCAGAGGCTGAACTTATGAAAATATACTGATTTGTTTTCCCCTCAAAGAGTTTGTAATCACGCTCAACTGCACTGACATCAAAAGCAATAAAATCACTGACAACGTCAAATGTCATTCCATCAAGTTTCTTTTTCACATTCTCTTCATCATTTATATCTGCAATTATCTGTTTAACAGCCCCGGGAACTTCACTCATTCTATTTCCTCTGTTAAGAAGATACAGTTCCCACTGAGGATCCTCAGCAAGCCTTCTTACTATTCCCATACTTATTGTTCCGGTTCCGCCAATGAATAGTGCTTTCATCTCCTGCTCCTCCTTTTACACTTTTATTGTTTTATGCTCCATGGCAGTCTTGATCATCTTTCCCCCAACTTACAGGGTAATTCTGTATTTCTTCAAATTCACCTTGCCTTCTGTGATCTCAATTCCCTCGCTCTCCAATATCTGCGCCTGCTTCCAAGCTCCGCCAAAAGCATACTCACCGGCGAGTTCACCCTTTGAATTGACAACACGGTGACACGGAATGGTGCTTAGATCGGGATTTTTATGAAGTGCATTTCCAACAGCTCTGGCCATCTTCCTGTCGCCGGCCATTTCTGCAACATCTGCATATGTTGCAACTTTCCCTTTAGGAATCTTCTTTACCGCTTCATATATTCTTTTTGTCGGAGAGTCCGTAACAAGATCGTAGCTCTCAGCGATCATCCTCTTTATGACATCATCTGGAATTGAGCCATCAAGAACAATCGTGTTCCAATGCTCCTTGTTCTGATGATATGCGGGAAGTACTGATTTATATGTCTTTCGCCAAAGGTCGCGCCACTGCGGATCAACCTTGAGATTTATATTGATATAGCCGTCCTTTTCATATGTCCACAAAAAGGCTTTCTTGGACTTTTTTACCCGTACAAGCTGCCAATTTGTATCACGAAACGGCGCCTCCCTGTAGGTATCCGGGAAAGACAGACCGTAGTTTAGGGCTTCTTCTCTTGTTTTCATAAGGTATCTCCTTTATGGTAGTTTGATACGCTTGTTTTGATGATATAGTGCTATTTTTGTTTCTGCACCGTACGGCTTCATTTCTGCTCTTCTGTACGGTACTGTTTCTCGTTTCTGCACCATACACTTTCCTTCCAGCTATCCTGTGCGGTGCTGTTTCTCGTTTCTGCACCATACACTTTCCTTCCAGCTTTTCTATACGGTGCCATTTCTCATTTTCATACCGTACACTCTCATTCCAACCATTCTGTACGGTGACATTTTCTGTTTACACACCGTATACCTTACTTCTAGCCATTTCGTACGGTGCTATTTCCCATTCACACGCCAAAGCGATATTCTTTTTTATCCTTGTCATTTGGCACAAGCCCGAATTTCTGAATAACGCGATCCGCAACTTCATCGGGCTCAAAATGAGTATTATCAATTTTTATGTGATTCTCAAAACATTTCTCACCTTCATCCGTGTTCAGCTTGTGATTTTCGGCATCCTGTAAGAGATTGGCTTTGCTCCATTCCACATCTTTTTTGGACGCTTTTCTCTCCATGCGATGAGGCGTCTCATTTCTGAAAAGTCTCTCTTCCAAAGTCGCTTTTAATTCCACGAAAAAGAAATGTCCTCCTGCCTGCTCAAACAAGTTCTTTAATGACTCAAGGTATTCAATATCTTCCTTCATATCGAAAGCACAAACATAAGTGAATATCAGATCGACGTTATGCTTTACAGCCATTTCAAATGCTTTCGCCCTAAACAAGCTATTGAATTCCCTTTGCGCAGGGGTATTAAATCCAAATATTTTATCTGACATTTCAATACTATCATGATTCATCATCATGTTGTACCTGAGCTTATCTCTAAGACTCTCCGCCACCGTCATCTTTCCTACCGCCTGAGGTCCGCACACCACTATAAGATTTGCCATTATATTTCTCCCTCCTAATTATATAAAAATAGACCTTATCAAAACCGATGTGCTTCAGCTTGATAAGGTCTTATTCCTTCTTAAGCTATCATAGCATATTAAAACAGGTATACCCTCTCTCTTAATTCTTTTTCGATGGATTCGTATTCTTCTTTCGAAAACACTTTTTCCTCACTTATTTTCTTAAGATATTCCTCACAGATTTCATTCGCTTTCTCTTTTTCTCCTGCTTTCTCGTATACTATCATGAGGTTATGATTGAATTTCTTCCAAAAATATTTCATATTGTCAGTCGTATATTCCGGAATTGAAGAAAATGCTTTGGCAACATGTTCGCACCACTCAAGATTTTTGAGCGTTTCGTCCTTTTCTCCCCAGTATGCATAGTTTTCCATCATGCAATTAAGCTGACTTAGCAAGACATTGCACAACATCTTATTGGCTGCGGTCAGACTATCTTTCATCTCTTCGAAACCATGCTCAAAAAAGCTTAGCTCGGAATATAAGAATTCCCTAACCTTTGCATTTTCAAGACTCGGCAATACATCGATATGCTCTCTGGCATTCTCAAAATCCTTCCTGTGAATATAAATCCAGGCAAGGGCGTAATGAGCTTTTTCCACAAGACTTCTACTGTCAGCGTAACGGATTATAGTTACGCCTTTTTTTATTCCGTCTTCTAAAAGAGCATTCGCTCTCTCAGGGTTCTCCGCCAGCAATCCCTCCATGTCAATGTAATAGCTCAATTCGGCGACCTGCTGAACATACAATAGATTTATTTCAAAATTCATCGGGTTTCTGCCAACTTCACCTGAAAGATACTCTACTCTCTGCAGTGCACTTCCTTGTGCATCGGAAATGTCATACATTGCCTTAATTTTGTTTTTTACATTTTCCAAAAGGTAATCATCTTTATCGGAAGGATTGTAGCCCAGCAGCATATCAGTAGTGACATTAAGTGCCTGCGCAATCGGCACAACCATAGAAACATCCGGAAGTCCCGCTTCGGACTCCCACCTGCTCACTGCCTGTGGCGTAACTCCCAGCATTCCCGCCAGTTCTTCCTGTGTAAAACCTTTATTTTTTCTAAAACCTCGTATATTGGCACCCAGATTGTTTTTCACTTTTGTTCCTTTCCCGATTGACTCATCAACCGCATAAACTCGTTGTGTATCGGAAAATGTCTGCAGAATCATCTTCTGAATTCAGAATACAGAAAAGCTCATACCATATCAAACAATGCATACTTGAGAAAAAAACAATCCGTTTCATCGCCAAGTGCCATCGACAGTTTTTTTAACCATTCATCAAATTCGAAAGAAGATATTCTGCATTCTCTTCAACAGGCTTCATGCCATTGATTCTAATCACAGGGCATTCAATTCCTTCAAGCCACGATGTGACAAAATCCTCAGGTCTGCTATTAACCTTTCCTCTAATGAAGGGTATACTTCCCCTCTATCCTTCATCAATTTTTCAAATTCAAGCTGATAAGCAATCAACCTCGGAATATACTCCGGATGAGTTCTACTTCCCGCTTCCCAGTCCTCTAATATGCGCACTGGAATACCTGTATGAACCGAAAACTCCTATCTCAAAATCTCATCAATCGTAGAAACCGTACTAAAACTTCCCGCATGAGTTGAGATGATTTCCTTCATGAGCGGAAGTTCGAAATAACTGATATAGCAGATGAGGGTGTTGTTCTCTCCTGCGATCGCGCCGCGGGAATCCATGATGGTGCATGTCTTATTCAATTTATCTTTTATGTCCTTGATGATTCCATCGGGATCCTGAGTTATTATCGTCACCTGCTTGATGGCTTCGAAATGGTCAGTGTAATGGTCGATAACTGCTGTAGCAACAACATAGACCAAGAGGCTCAGCAGCGCCGCTGTGGCATCAATGACTACGAATACCGTGATATAGACCAGAGCATTGAATCCAAGAAGCATAGGTGTGAGGCTGTAGTTACGTCCCGTCTTATCCGAAAGCTTTTTTACCACTATGTTCGCAAGTATCTCAGATCCGTCAATGCACCCGCCGTTTCTAAGGATCAGCGCAAGGCCTGCGCCAAGAATTGCACCACCGAATGCTACCGCCAGAAAGTGTTCCGTATTAAGTTCAAAGGGAATTTTTTCAAAGAATTCCAGGCCTACCATGTAAACCACCGAACCCACGGCAGCTTTTACAGTAAACTTTTTTCCCAGAAATACATAACCTGCAATTATAAATGGTAAAAAAACAAACAGAACACACAACGACAATTGAAAGCCCGTAAGTTTACTGATAATAATCGCAACGCCGGCTGTTCCGTAATCTATCGCATCATTCGGAAGCAGTATCAGAGCGACCGCAAAGCTCGCCATTATTGCTCCGAATATTATTAAAACATATGACAGTATTCCTTTACTTTTCTTCATTTTTACTCCCAAATTCGCTGAAACTATAGTTGCTGTACCGAGGCATATTTCAATGCCCCAATACAACCATTATACAGGAATTTTCAGGATTTTCTTCCAACTAAAAAACACATGGTTCGTTCCAGCCACCACCTGGCTTCCAAGATAACATACAGGAATATAATCCACATCGGTTATGATGAAAAACACATATCTATCCAGCCTACGAGGTACGAAAACGAAACTATCTTAATCGCTGCTATGCTCACGTCAAGAAGACGCGTATCACTTTCCTTAATAAACAGCGGTGCCACAAATGGTCCGGCAAGTAACATAAAAAGAAATGATAAATATCTTTATATTATGTATTCATTTTTTCTTCCTTATACCAAATCACCAAAGCAACTACAAAAATAGTTCCAAAGTATATGTACGCTGCATTTGATTTCGGATATGTATCAAATAAACTATTCCAATCGTATATTGCACCTATGGAATTTATAAAAGAATGATATATGGCACATGCCAGGACGCTCTTTGTTGCTTTATAAATTGCAGCAGCTACAAAAGCCCATACAAATATGTTCATAGCAAACCCCACCATGCTATCGCCATAGTGGTTGGAGGTCGGCTGTAGCCATATCGGAAAATGCCATACACACCAAATCACCGCCACAATAGCAGTTGCAACTGGGAAGGGAAATCTTTTTTCCAGCATAGGTTGCAAAAAGCCACGCCAGCCGGTTTCCTCCGCAAATCCAACAAACGGCAGCATGATAAGAAACCCCAGAAGCATCATGTACAATGGCGAACCGTTGGGTTCACCGTAAAAAAAAGCAAATATCAAAGCACATATGCAGAACAGGCCAGTTATTAGAAGCGTTTTCATCTTTTTAGGAGTATATAAAAAGCGCTTCAAATATTCTTTTACAGTGATATGCTCTTCTTTCCTGAGTACGATAAAAAGAGAAATAACCGGAGCCGGTGTTGTAAAGAGTATCCCTATGATCGCATACATAATATATGCAAATGTCAGCTTTCCCGTATCGGCATGACTAACCGACACAGGTTCAAGAACAAACATAATAATTTGAAAAAAAACAGTTATAAACAGAAGCCAACCAAGAAAATCTGCTATCGGAGCTTTCTTTTTTTCATCAATCCACATTTTTTTGTCCTTTCATTATTCCTGAAATCAATGCATCTACGCCATATGCAAAACTTTCATCCAAAGAGATTTCATCTCCAAAACTACCATGTAACTCCAACATCGAAAATCCTTCCACAAAGCCTCGCAGGCTTCGCAACACATGCATTTTCCGGGCTTCGCTGAACTCAAGAGAATCCAAAATAGAATACAATGATGATATAACCCCTTTTGTAATTTCATTGTTCAGTTCGGATGTATATGAATTGTGCCAGCAAATTGCCTCAAAAACTCCGGGATGATCATGAGCAAATTCACGAAACGCATAGCACATTACCTTTAATCCTTCTTCCCGTGACTTTCCTACTGCTGATTTAGCGATCTTTATATCAATATTGTTCCAACCATATACTATGATTGCCTCTTTTATCTCATCCAAACCGCCTTGAAAATGCTTATACAAAGATGGGGGCTTTATGCCCAATCTATCAGCAATAGTTTTTACAGAAAGATTCTGAAAACCATCTTTATCTATCATTTCGACACACACTTCGACGATTTCTTGTTTTCTGGACATTTTTCCTCCTTGCTAATTATTTTAGCCTACAAGCTAACACTATTAGCCTTCAAGTTAACACAGACTCATAATACTGTCCGTAGAATGAATTTCTTGATCGTCAAAGGTATATTTCGTTGTCAAAGTTCGTCAAAAATGCAAATGAGACATTTTTTGTAGTATTAACTGGAACTTAGTTTTTCATTTGAGCGTCGTTATATTCTCAATAAATTCATTACCATAGCTGTCATAATATCTTTTTCATCTGGATTGGATTCTGCAATCATAAGGGTAATAGCCACAAGCGCTCCATCACTTATTATCTTCTGTCCATCCCTAAAAAGTGCATTGTTTCTGTTCAAGAACTCCAAGAACAATGATGCTGCGATTCTCTTACAGCCATCCTCAAAAGGATGGTCTTTTATCATGAAATAAAGAAGATTGGCCGCCTTTTCCTCTAGCGAAGGATATACCTCCCCTCCAAAAACATCCTGATATACTGCTGCCAAAATGCCTTCCACCTTACCAGTTTCCTTCTCTACACCAAATACGTCTGATTTGAATGTATCCTCCATATGATCAACCATCTCTCTACAATCACTATAGGTGATTCTGTATATTGGACTTGAGCCTTCAGGCTTCTCAAGAGACTGGTGATCATATTGATCCAAAAGTATAAGCGCCTGCGTGTATAGATTTACAGCCTTGAGCACATCCTGTTGTTCAATATCAAGCGTACCTGCAATCATCTTAGTTTGTATTTCAACGGTTTTCTGAAGTGCCTGTAGCCTGCGTTCATTTATTGCATAGCCATTTAAAGTATACTGTTTAAGCACCAAACTTGCCCATCGTCTGAAAGCTATACCTCTTTTTGAATTAACTCGATATCCAACAGAAAGTATCATATCAAGATTGTAAATCTTAGGTTTTCTTCCTCCGGAACTTTTATCGGAAAAACCGATAGAAGTCTCATCCAGCTCACCCGTATCGATAATATTATTTATATGCTCACTAAGAGTGGCTTGCTTAACACCAAATAATTCACCCATTTGTTTCTGTGTTAGCCAAACTGTTTCTTGCTCAGGACATATCTGCACCTCTATCTCTGTATTCCCGTCTGTAAATAAAACAATTTCATTCTTTGCCATTAAATTCCCCTCTATCCTTCATTATTTTCTCATATTCAAGCTGATAAGCGATCAGCCTCGGAATATACTCCGGAGGAGTCCTGCGCCCTGCTTCCCAATCCTCTAAAGTACGAACCGGTATACCAGTGTGAATAGAAAACTCTTTTCTTGTTTCTCCCGTGCTCTCTCTTAATTGCTTAATTTTCTCTGCTATATCCATAATTGCACCTCCACGCAATGCGATGAGTCTATAATAGCACATCACTCTCCATATCGCAATGCGTGCTTATATAACTACATTAAATTCACATAGATGCAATAAAAAGGAAGTTCATGTAAAACTGAACTCCCTAAGTCATGATAATATCAAAGATTTGCATTGACCAGTTTTAAAAACTTCTTATCATTCATTTGCTCATTAGTTACATAATCCCCATCACAGAACAGTGCATATGTGGTAATTGGTGTTGGAGCATTCTGAGCCTGATCTCTGGTCTCTATTCTGATCGCTCTAAACGGTATTCCATTGTTCTTAGCAGTCTCTTCCAAAACAGGCACATACTTGGCATTAAATGGGCACTGATTCGTGTAATAAAGCACGTATCCTTTTTCATCGATACGAGGATGCTTTGCACATTCCTTGAAGCATGGTGTTTCAACACTTTTTTCAAAGGACAGATACCACAGCTGGATTCCATTATCGGCTTCATCACAAACTTGAAAGCCTTTGAATGCTAGAAACTTTGGATCAGAAAGGAATGGCTTTTTCTTAGCAGCAGATAATATGCAAATTCCCTTCTTCCCCTTTTCCTTACTGTCCTTTATGCACTCATTAAGAAGATCACTTGAATATCCATGTCCCTTTAAGGAACCTGAAACCCACAGACAATCGATATACATATATTCCGATGCATTTATCGGATTCCACGCATACTCTGCCGGGATATATTCAATAAAGCATTTACCGCGTTCGACACTCTTTAAGAAAACAAGCCCTTCATCAAATCTGTCAGCAAGCCAGGCTTTCTTGGATGAAACCTGTATATCTTTATTGTTTGATATAGCACAACAAATGTGTTCTTCTTCAAGATTATCCTTGGATACTCTTATATACTCCATCTTCAGCTCTCCTTTCTAATAGGATGTCTGATAACCGTCTTAAGCTTCTCTGGCACCACTTTCCTTGCATCGCTAAGGTAAATCTCATGGTGCAATCTTTTTTCTGTGATATCTAAAACATATCCCTGCTCTTCTGCAAACTTATGCATCAATTCCACTGTTGCAGGCTCGTTATCATAGGCACCAACATGCATACACTGGACACAAAGTCCCTCATCGTAAGAAAAGAATTCCACCTTGGAAAAATCTTCCTTTTTCTTGACTGTAGCTTCTGCAATAGCCCAATCAAAATCTTCCTTTGTCGCAAAATCCGGCAAACGTATTACAGATATCCAGTTAAAATCAGTTTTACGAGCATAATCTATTCCCTCTACTCCGTTCTGCCACCAAAAGCCTTCTAATGGAGGTACTACATAATCAAAATAGCCCTCGATTTGATGACTGCCTTTTTTACTCATCTTGATAGTGAATGCGATCGAGTACAAAAGACCTATGGTCTTCTTGTACTCGCCGTCCTCTTCGTTAGGATCACCACTGCCTCTCACGGCAATATAGTTCATCTTCGGAACCGTCACTATGGAAGGCGTATCTTTAGGCATGTAGAATTCTTTGTACTCCTTCTTGTAATCGAACGCCATGTCTTTATTCCTCCGAAATGTCTTTTGACTCGTAAGGCTTATTCCATGAACCAATCTCAATCAGGTTGCCTTCAGGATCTGCTATATAACAGGTTCTCTGCCCCCAGGGTTCTAGTTCAGGTGCAAGGACTGATGTTGCACCGTTTTGTACAGCCTTATTATAAGCTTCATCCACTTCTTTAAATGTATCAACATAAAGCGCTATTTCGAAATGTCCGTTGAGACCTTTTATGTACTCATACCTGCGTCTTGTCATCTTCTCAAATTCGTTCCTGCCGTATAACAGAAAAAGGGTCCCATCCTTCACCAGATACACATTGGATGTATCCTCTGTCTCTTTTATTTTAAACCCCAGCACATCCCTGTAGAAGCGTACCATTTTGCCCATATCCTCAACAAACAATCCAAAACCATCAAGTCTCATTTTCATTAGTCCTCCTTGTAAATCGTCGCCATTTTCTGTACCATCTTTGAAATCTGTCTCCTGGCTTCTACCGGCTCAAGCACTTCTGCTTTATTTCCAAAGGTCATTATCCATGTGATCAAATTATCTAAGTCCGTGTAATCCGCAGTAAACATAAGTCTACCATCCTCTGTTTCCGTAAAACAGTTTGGTCCGAATTCCTCCACCAGGCGCCACTTTACATCCTTTGAAAACAGCGCTTTTACCTTGATTCCACCAGGAAATATCTTTTCTGTAGACAGATCAGGTAATGGAGCGTTTCTGCAGACAAAACCTTTATCCGTTTCAACCACTTTAACCATGCGGTTTAATTTAAATAGACGATAATCTTTGCGCTTTTGACACCATCCATAGACATACCAGCTGCTCCACTTAAACACTACATAATATGGCTCAATAGTTCGTTTTCCTTCTCCCGCCTGAGCATAATAGTGGAAGGTCAAAAGATGCCTGTTTTCTATCGCATCCTGAATAGTAGATATCTTTGGAGCCAGCGATGTCTTGTACCAAGAAGACAGGTCGATAAGGACAGAATCCCTACCGCTGATAAACTCCGAAGAACCTGCCTGGAGCTTCTCCATAAGCTGCCCATAATATCCGCTTCCACTAACACTATCAAGGCTTCGTAGTCCCGCCAGGATCATCTGCATGTCACGGGATGTCAAAAGAGTCCTATCCATCTTATAGCCATCCATGATGCTTATACCGCCTCCAACTCCCTGGGTCGTTTTGATTGGTATTCCTGCCTGACAAAGAGTCTCAATATCTCTGTTTATTGTTCTTCTAGACACCTCGAAATGCTCAGCCAGCTCCGGAGCTGTCATCACCTCTTTTTGCAAAAGAATTGATAGTATGCCGATCAGTCTGTCTATCTTCATTTGATCACCTTCTATGATTATCATACAAGCACAAACATGTCATCTATATGTCATGTTTATATTCTACACTATTTTAGACAATAAAAAACCCACAACCAGATGGTTGTGGGTTTCTGAAATCTGCAACTGCAGATATTCTCATCTCTTTGAGAACTTTTTCAATGTACTTAGTGCTGTGTTTGTGGCATTTCTAGGACGAGTTGCTGTTTATCTGCTGCGTACGGTAGAAAGCTCAGGGCTACTGTATAAGGCTGGTGACATTTTTTCAATCATATCGCCTCACTTCTCATAAGCTTATTCAGTAATACTTATTGTTACGTTAACGTCCCCGGAACCAAGCCTTTTTTTCATTTCTTCCGCAGATGTATTATCAATATGCCCGAGCTTTGTATAAGCCCAGCTATTTGAACCGTAAAACACTACCAGCTGATTACCTGAATACAAAACAATGTCCCCTGCACTTGTAGTCATCTGCTTATCATTCCTTGGAATAGACTGACCAATAGAGCCAACCTGCTCAAAGTCGCCATACATAGACATATCAATGACGATAGGTTTATCTTCAGCCAGATTCTTCAGAGCTTCTACTGATTCATTTTCTTCCCAGCTTACCTGTATCTCTTCATCATTTATAAAAAACTTAAGCATATTTTCCGTCGACCTTTCATCATTAGTAATTACGTCTTCCTCATCCTTTAAGTGATCTTCCGTTGCCGTATTACTGTTCGTTTTAGCATCAGCTTTAACCTGTGATTGTATTGTTTCTACATAATTGTCTTGAACAAAATCAACCTTCGAGTGAACATGTGCATTCTCATTATATCCACATCCAGTAAAGAGATTTACAGCCATCACACATAATGCTGTAAGCGTTTTACCTGTATTTTTACAAAAGAGATTTTCCAAACTCATAAGCCTCCCGCTTTTCCTCTTCTTTGCCTTCTGCTTCACCCATGTCATTTATTCCGCCACAGAACAGTGAACCTTTAAATGAAGCTTTCTCAAAACACTCTACCCAACCATTCAGACCACTGACAGCTTCCTCAGGAACAAATGTCTCATCTTCAGCAGCAGTCGAAAGCATATAGACATTACGAAATCTATAGTCAGAAGGATAAAGCGGATTAAGTCTGTCAAGGAGAGTCTTCATCTGTCCGCTCATCTCGTAATAGTAAATAGGGGTCGCAAATACAAGTGTATCTGCATTCTTTACTTTTTTCGCAATCTCTACAGCATCATCATTTATCACGCACATCTGCGTCTTTTGGCATGCAAGACATCCTTTGCAGAATCCAACTGTTTTGTCCTTGAGGCTGATGACTTCCACATCATGTCCCGCAGCTTTTGCTCCATCAGATACTTTATCTGCCAGAATATCAGAATTGCTCTTTGCTCTAAGACTTGTCTTTATTATCAAAACCTTACTCATTGTCATCTTTCCTTATTTAAGATATTCATTAAAGAAGCTCTCAAGTTTGTCAAACGGAATATAATCCTTATCTCCTCCATCATACAAATCTGTATGAACTGCATCTGGAATGATCATCAGTTCTTTATTATCAGCATATTTGCTGTCCTTTATCATGTCGGCATAAGCGTCTTTACTGAAGTAGCATGAATGGGCCTTCCCGCCATGTACAAGAAGCACTGCACTTCTGATTTCATTACTGTATTTAAGGATTGGCTGATTCACGAAGGATTCACAGCCTATCACATTCCATCCATCATTGGAATTAAGGGAACGGGCATGATATCCACGATCAGTTTTGTAGTAATCAAAATAGTCTTTTACAAAGAAAGGTGCATCTGCAGGTAGAGGATCTACAACACCTCCCGCACGCTTATATTCTCCATTCTTTAAATCTTCAAGACGCTGAGCGCACATAGCCTTCTTCGCTTCATATCTCTTGTCTTCACTGTCATCGGCATCAAAGTAACCTTTTGCATTAACTCTTGTCATGTCATACATGGTCATTGCAGCTGTAGCTTTGATTCTTGTGTCAAGAGCAGCTGTATTGATAGCCATTCCGCCCCATCCGCAGATTCCTATGATTCCTATTCTTTCCGGATCTACCTTTTCATTAAGTGAAAGAAAATCAACTGCAGCCATAAAATCCTCTGTATTGATATCAGGTGATGACATATATCTTACATTGCCGCCGGACTCTCCTGTAAAAGAGGGATCGAAGGCTATTGTAAGAAATCCTCTTTCTGCCATAGTCTGGGCATATAATCCTGAACACTGCTCCTTAACAGCTCCGAAAGGTCCTGATACTGCAATAGCCGGAAGCTTGCCATCTATATCCTTTGGTATATACATATCTGCCGCAAGAGTTATCCCGTAGCGATTTGCAAATACCACCTTGCAGTGTTCTACCTTCTCACTCTTTGGAAAGGTCTTATCCCACTCTGTTACTAAATTAAGTTCTTCTGTTCTGATCATCATTTAATACCTCCGTCATCTCTGCTTCATTTCGTTTTCGATTTTTCTTAGCATGAAATCCATACAGTCAACTTTTCTTCCGCATTTGTGATACTCGTCCATGGCACGGCATCTTTCTTTTTTCAGAAGCCTTACCATTTCATCAATACTGCCTGACTCAAATCTTTCCAGAATAGTGTCTGTTGCCTCATTACAACATCCCGCATCTGAAAGGCTTTGCTTTAGATATTCTTTATCCATGAGTATTCCTCATTTCCATGTAACTATTTCACTTACAATTCTATTGTATGAGCTTGTAAGATTTTTTACTAATAGTTATAATGAATATCATATTATTCCATTTCGGCATATCATTTAGCAATGATCAGTACAGGAAAGGAAGCACCATGGAAATCAGGACTTTAAGATATTTTTTAGCTGTAGCAAGAGAAGAAAACATGAGCAGAGCCGCTGAGATACTGCATGTGACTCAGCCAACTTTATCCAAACAATTAAAATCATTGGAAGAAGAATTGGGTAAGAAGCTATTTACAAGGCACAGTTTCAGTATAAAGCTGACAGAAGAAGGAATTCTTCTCAGAAACCGCGCAGAAGATCTTGTGAGCATGGCTGATAAAATCGAGCAGGAATTTGTTTCACTTGATGACATAAGCGGAGGCGATCTTTACCTGGGACTTGCAGAATCTTATCAGCTAAGATTCCTTGCAAGAGCAATCAAGACCTTTAAAGAAAGCTATCCCAATCTCCACTATCACATCACAAGTGGTGATACAGAGCAACTATCTGAAAAAATAGAAAAAGGACTTCTTGATTTTGTTGTTCTGGTTGAGCAGCCGGACATCAGAAAGTATGAATATATAGAATTTCCACAGGCTGATACCTGGGGACTTATCATTCCTGAAAATGACCCTCTGGCAAAAAAGAAATCCATTCGTTTGGATGACCTGATAGGATTACCTCTTTTCTGCTCAGATCAGGCTTGGAACGGGGATATAAAGAAATGGGCCGGGAGCAGATTTTCTGAACTTCAGCTTGAAGGATCTTTTCGTCTTTCCTACAACGGTTCTATTTTCACAATGGAAGGTCTTGGGTATCTTCTCACCTATGATCACCTTATTGATACATCAAAAGACAACGGCCTTGTATTCAGACCGCTGTCTCCTAAGCTTGAAAACAAAATATATTTCGCATGGAATCGCTATCAGACATTTACACCTATAGCAGAAAGATTTTTATCGCACCTGAAAGTTCTAGTGTTATAATCCATCGTTTTGGTCCACTAACCCCGTCCCCCAGGTCCACTTCCACGATGCCATTCGCAGACACTTCGTGTCTTGCTCATGTCGCGCTGTCGCGCTATATATACGCCATGCCGACAGACTCGGAATGCTTCGCATCCCTCGTTGTCGCGGCATTCGCCGTATGCTTGCAAAAAAAGACATCCCAGCCTGAATGCAAGCATTCATCTGGGATGTCTTTTTTACAAGCGCATGGCTCATTGCTACGCGCATTATCTCTTTGAGAACTTTTTGATGTGATGAAGTGCCTTATTTAAGGCTTTTTCACCTCAAGTTGCTGTATACCTGCTGCGTACGGTAGAAAGCTCAGGGCTATTGTATGCAGCTGGTGGCAACATTACTATTCTTTTCTGGTAAACCAGCCAGGAGCTTTGTGTGACAATCTCACAAGGCTACCATCTTTGTAAATTGCAAATCTCCTAAAATCTTCTGTGTTATCATATACCGCAACAAGATTACAAAGAGGAAGGACTTTCCAGAAAACTTCTAATGAAGCGATATATCTTCTTTCGATATCTGCCTCAGCTACTCCATGTCCACCTTGTGATACTCTTTTTGCAACACGCTCTTTTGCAATCTCAACACTATCTAATCCAATGTAATGCATTTCAATTAAATAGCCATTCTCTTTTGCCCTTGTAATATTTCTAATCACTGAATTACCACACAATGTAGTTTCTTGGTTAAAGCTTACTCCATTTTCAATATATGAGTTAAGAAGCGAAACTGCTCTTTTCCCGGCTTTGAAAATATCAGCCAGACTCTTCCAATCTCCTCCAAATTCCTTAAGTATCTCATCCGCATTTACTCTGTTTTCACATTTAAGATCCGGATCAAGCTGATATAACGTAGATTTACCTGCGCCATTAACTCCCGCAACTATAGTAAACTTTTTCATCTACTCAAAAAAGATTCCTTTCAACAACTTCTTTTTGCCTTCTTTGTAGTAAAAAATCTCCTACCATCTCATAGAAATCTTTTTCTTCTTCAGTCTCACTCTCAAGAACAAGCTGTAAAGTATCCTTAGGATTTAATTTAGCTATTTCTTTATAGATATCACTATATTTTTTTACATCACACATAGACGTACCTCGTATATCAATACAATAATTTTAAAAAAGAGAGTTCACGCATGAACTCTCCGGTCTATGGGCATCTCAAGATTCCATAGCGCATCCACTACATAAATCGCTCACTTATTAGGCTGTGCATCACCTTTAATAGAATAGCCAAGCTCCACGCTCGGCTAGGTCCCAAGTGTTATTCGCACCTGGCAACTCTGTTATTGATATAATAGCATATTTATAGGTTTTTTCAAGTTTGATCCATCATTTTCTCAATCAACAAAGTTGTAGAATTCTACACTTTTAGCGATTACTATAAATCGAGTAGAAGGCGGTGACTAACCGCCGTCCTCTCACAACACCGTACGTACCGTTCGGTATACGGCGCTTTCAATAGTTGACGTGCACAGACTGATAGGCTGTGGCTAAATCAAAGAAGCCACTGTTTATCAGTCTTTCTTTATTTAACGCCCAAATCACACCCTTATTGTTACTAACGTACCAATACTTCCTGCGACTGTTCGCAATAGTTGCCGCATAGTGTTCTGGAATTCCGAGCTTTACGAGATTTCTAAATTTAGTCCTCGGTAGTTTCCATTGCTTCCATATACACATGCGAATTCTGTGATAGAGCCATCCGTTGATGTCATCTATGTTGTTCTTCATACTGGCAATCCCATAGTAGTTAAGCCAACCTCTGGCGTATACCTTGATTTTCTCGAGACTCGGCTTGATGGACTGTGCGGACTTACGGGAAGATAAATCCCTCAGCCTTGACTTGAACTTTTTCCATGACTTTGTATGAACTCGGACATATATGCCACCTCCGTTCCTTCCCAATGCAAAGCCGAGAAATTTAAAATTTCGGATTGCAAACACACTTACAGTACGGCTTTTCTCGCGGTTAACCGTGAGTTTCAGTTTCTCTTCAAGATATCTCGTACTGCTCTCTAAGAGTCTTTCGGACGCTCTTTTGCTTCTGGCAAGGAGCACGATGTCATCCGCATATCTGATGCAGGGAACACCTCTCTTTAGAAACTCTTGGTCGAACTCGTTGAGGTAGATGTTCGCAAGTAGTGGTGATAAATTGCCCCCCTGCGGCGAACCTTCCTCTGTTTCGATGACCACTCCGTTTTCCATTACTCCACTTTTCAGATAGCGCTTTATGAGCTGTACAACACGCTCATCCTTTACATTCTTTCGAAGAAGATTTATAAGGATTTCGTGATTCAGGGTGTCGAAGTACTTTGATAAGTCAAGCACCACAGCGAATGTGTATCCTTGTTCTGCGTACTCCTTAATTTTTAGTATAGCTCCCTTTGCATCTCTGTTTGGGCGATAGCCATAGCTTCCATCTGAAAACAGCGGTTCATAGATTGGCACTAACTGTTGTGTTATTGCCTGTTGAAGTGTACGGTCTATCACGGTAGGTATGCCAAGCTTACGCACACCACCATCTGGTTTTGGAATCTCAACTCGCCTAACTGGCGACGGAGTGTACTTTCCACGATATATGCGGTCAGTTAGCTCCTGCTGGTGTTCCTTAAGATAAGGAAGAGCCGCTTCGATAGTCATGCCATCGATTCCTGGCGCTCCTTTGTTTGCCTTTACTCTCTTATACGCTCTGTTAAAGTTGTCTTTATACAGTATCGCTTCCAAGAGTTTCGGCTGTGCACTGTCTCTTTCTTTCCATATCCGATTGAATGACCTACGCGCTTTCGCATACCCTTCATGTTCCGCACTATCTCTTTGCGAACAGCCATTGATTTCAATGTTTTCTGCCATTAATGGTCATTCCTCCTTTCTCGGTCATACTTAAGACTCCTATTGATTCGGTCCTTCACCTCTCGGCTACTATGACCTCTGCTGACTTCTGTGCGTTCAGCATTACTTTTGGTAATGGTTACCTCTTTCAAGGCATATCGCAACAGATCTCCCTAGGTACCACACGTTTCTTCCTCTCCATCTATCTGCCTCATTTATCATGCATGATTCCGTGTAGTTATTGGGCTTCGACTTGTGGAGCAGCCTCACCCTCATGCATAACCTTATATGAGATTTCTGTTCGTCAGACCAGAGATTTGCCCATGAGTTAGTATGTTCCTCATATCCAGCTTCCTTCAGATTCCATCTCACGATGGACACCCTTGCCTTCGGCTATATCCTTCCCACTACCGGGTGGATTCGGGACTTTAACCCGTTAGAAACGTGCGCCGCTAGGCGCACT
>NZ_AUJY01000008.1 GCF_000424465.1 Butyrivibrio hungatei NK4A153
TAAGAATCTTAGGTGTTGTAAGACCATGGTTAGTTACCTGGTCAATAAAATATTCCTTGAACTCAAGAGTGAACGTTAGCCTATAGGGGGTAGCTGTGTGTGTATAAGGATTCTGAACAAGAATTGCAACTTGTTCATTTGTGTAACATGGTTTCTTTTTTGGATTCATATAGAGTCCTCCCTTGCTAATTATATCAGCAAAGACAGTTACATCCGTGTCCACATGTTGGGATTATCACATTTTTTAGTAAATATACAGCCAATGTTATGTCCACATGTCGGATTTGTTGTTTGAAATCCTGCCAAAATGCTTTTTGGCTGTGTCCACTTCTTGGGGTTCATTTTAAGGAAATGACACCGTACAGAAAGGCTGAAAGGAAAGCGTACGGTGTGAAAATGGGAAATGACACCGTACAGAAAGACTGAAAGGAAAGCGTACGGTGTGAAAACAGGAAATGACACCGTACAGAAAGGCTGAAAGGAAAGCGTACGGTATAAAGGCAGGAAATGGTACCGTACAGAAGAGACGGAAGGAAAGTATACGGTGGCAGATGCAATCTATTAATAATTTGAAGTATAGTTTTCAATTAGATGAACGTTTAGCTGGAAATACTTGACATGAACGAGACGTTGGTATAATATCTTTTTAAATAAATATTCAATAAACCGTTGAAGCGGAGATAACGGCAATGATGCCAATACAGAGAGTCTGAGGTGCTGAGAATCAGGCATGAAACAAGTTGTCAAATGGACCGCTGAGGGCGTAGTGAAAAGTGAGATATGAAATCTATGGTTTTCTTCATCGAACTTTGTTCTGACGAGTGCTAAGCACGAGAGCAGGGCTTCCGATGAAAGTGATTTTTGGGTATGGAACTACCGCATAATTATTCACCCAGTATTCTACGACGTAAGGCATGCGTGATTTGCCGGGGATATGTTGGTATCTCGCTAAGTTGCATGGTAACACATGAATTCAAGGTGGCACCGCGGATAAAGTTTAAGTATTCGTCCTTGATAGAGTCTAGGCTCTATCAAGGACTTTTTTGCGTGATATAGGTGTTACAATACAATCATTTGTCATGCTTGCATGATCAAATGCTTGCATTGATAACCCGAACAGACATGAGGAAGTAGCACGATAGTGCGGATTCCGAATGGATGTAGGATTGCGGGAGCGAAGCGGAGCAATCCGTATATCACGCAAAATAAGTGCAGCTAATGCGCAGGGATTTCGCAATCGAAATCCTATGCAATAAGCACACCTTGTGGTAATGATAATAATTGCTTTGTAATACCGCTCGATTGCTACTCTTTGTTCCGTGATAACGGATTTGTTGAGATTGGGATTGCGGCATATAAAGGTTTTAATCCTTGCACTTTTTATATGTTTTTTTACCGTAAGAAAAGGCTCAAAAGCATATAAATCGGTTCTTGCACATATTATCTATATGTTTTTGCTGAAAAAATATAGGCAAAAAGGCATATAAAACCTTATGTTTTTTGAATTTTATACCATGACTTTATTTCGGAGGTATATAAAAAGGATTTATAACAGCATTTTATATGCTCGGAGCAATTCAAATATCGCGCAACCGCGCAAAATAGGCGTAGCTAACGCGCAGGGATTTCGCAAGCGAGACCACGCAAAAACATAAGCAAAGCAAAACATAAGCAAAGCAAAACATAAGCAGAGTATCAACCCTTAGTAAACCGATACAATTCATCACCGACACAATTCATCACCACGAAAGGACAGTACTATGAACATTACACCTACATTGGAACAAGTAAAGAGCATAGCTGCGACAAAGGAATACAACGTTATTCCTGTAAGCTGCGAACTTTTGTCGGATTTCATCACTCCGATCGAAGCAATGAGAAAACTTAAGAACGTATCGACTCACTGCTATATGCTTGAGTCGGCGCAGGCGGACGAGACCTGGGGAAGATATACATTTATGGGGTACGATCCCAAGATGGAAATAACCTGCAAGGACAATGAGCTTGTTGCGGGAGATCTCAAGGTGACAACGGATAAGCCTGATGCATACCTTCGAGACATCCTCTCAAAGTACAAGAGCCCGAGATTTGATTACCTTCCTTCTTTTACAGGCGGACTTGTCGGATATTTCTCTTATGACTATTTCGGATATTGCGAACCGACTGCAAAATGCAATGTAGAGGACACCGATGCATTCAAGGATCTGGACCTCATGCTCTTTGACAAGGTCATTGCCTTTGATAATGTAAGACAGAAGATAATTCTTATCATAAATATCAAGACAGAAGGCAACATTGAAGAGAATTATAACAATGCCAAAGAAGAACTTGGAAAGATAAAAGATCTTTTGTACAAGGGAGAAAAGAGTACCGAAAAACCCGGAAAGCTTCTTGGCGAAGTGACACCTCTTTTTACCAAAGAAAAATACTGTGACATGGTTGAGAGAGCTAAGGATCATATCAAAGAAGGTGACATCTTCCAGATAGTCCTTTCCAACAGACTTTCGGCCGATTACGAAGGAAGTCTTCTAAATACATACAGAATGCTCAGAACAATCAATCCTTCGCCCTACATGTTCTATTTTTCCGGAACAGACGTGGAAGTTGCGGGAGCATCGCCTGAGACGTTGGTTAAACTTGAGAATGGCGTGCTTCATACATTCCCTCTTGCGGGAACAAGGAAAAGAGGTGAGACCGAGGAAGAGGACAAGGCCCTTGAAAAAGAGCTTCTTGCGGATAAAAAAGAACTTGCGGAGCACAACATGCTTGTTGACCTTGGAAGAAACGATCTTGGCAAGATAAGCGAGTTTGGAAGCGTAGAAGTTGAAAAGCTCCACGAGATCACAAGATACTCACACGTAATGCACATCGGTTCAACGGTACGCGGAATCATCAGAAAAGAGTTTGATGCCATAGATGCGGTAAATGCGGTACTTCCTGCAGGTACACTTTCTGGAGCACCCAAGATCAAGGCATGCAAGCTTATCGGAGAACTTGAGAACAACAAGCGCGGAATTTACGGCGGAGCTGTTGGATATATAGATTTTACGGGCAACATGGACACATGTATCGCCATAAGGATAGTTTACAAGAAGAATGGCAAAGTGTTCGTTCGAAGCGGAGCCGGCATCGTAGCCGATTCCAATCCGGAGAAAGAGTTTGAGGAGTGCCTCAACAAGGCAAAGGCTTCACTCAGAGCACTTGAGCTTTCACAGGAGGTGGAGTGATGGTCTTATTGATAGATAACTATGACAGTTTTTCATATAATCTGTATCAGATGATCGGTGAGATAGAGCCTGACATCAAAGTGATCAGAAACGATGAACTTACAATTGATGAGATAAGGGCGCTTAAGCCTGACAGACTTATCATTTCGCCGGGGCCCGGAAGACCTGAAGATGCGGGAATAATCGTAGAAGCTGCAAAAGAACTTGGAAGAGAAATCCCTACACTAGGAGTGTGTCTCGGCCATCAGGCCATCTGCATGGCGTTCGGAGCTACGATAACATATGCAAAAGAGCTGATGCACGGCAAAGAATCGACAATATCTTTTTATGCGGATTGCCCTTTGTTCAAAGGGCTTCCCGAAAAGGTGAGCGTGGCAAGATATCACTCACTTGCAGCAGATGAAAAGACAATGCCTGAGTGCCTTGAAGTTGTCGCAAAGACAGACGACGGCGAGATCATGGCAGTTCAGCACAAAGAGTATCCCATATACGGAGTGCAGTTCCATCCCGAGTCAATAATGACTCCCGAGGGAAAAGAGATGTTAAGAAACTTTATATGATATAGGCGTCGTAAGTCCAAAATGCGTACATGCTTGTATGTTAAGCATTTTGACTTTATGACCCGAACAAATATGAGGAATTAGCAATTTGCGTAGTAAATTAGCGGTTTCCGAATATTTGTAGAATTGCGAAAGTTTCGAAGAAACGGAGCAATTCGTATATCATAATCAAATAATTTAAATCAGGAGGCAATAGCAATGATCAAAGAAGCAATAGTAAAAATCGTAAACAAAGAAGACCTTACATATGATGAGGCTTATGCAGTAATGAATGAGATCATGGGAGGAGAGACAACACCTACACAGAATGCAGCTTTTTTGTCAGCTCTTTCCACAAAGTCAGCAAAGGCTGAGACAACAGATGAGATTGCAGGTTGTGCAGCAGCTATGAGAGACCATGCGACCAAAGTTGACACCGGAATGGATATCTTCGAGATTGTAGGAACAGGCGGAGACAACGCTCAGAGCTTTAACATTTCAACTACATCTGCACTTGTTGCGGCAGCAGGCGGAATGAAAGTTGCAAAGCACGGAAACAGAGCAGCTTCTTCAAAGTGCGGAACAGCTGACTGTCTTGAGGCACTTGGCGTAAACATTCAGCAGGATCCCGAGAAATGTATCGAACTTTTAAAGGAAGCAGGAATGTGCTTCTTCTTTGCCCAGAAATATCACACGTCAATGAAGTATGTAGGCGCAATCAGAAAAGAACTCGGATTCAGAACGGTGTTCAACATCCTTGGCCCCCTTACAAATCCCGGATCACCCAAGATGCAGCTTCTTGGTGTTTACGATGAGTATCTCGTTGAACCCCTTGCAAGAGTTCTTGTAAGCCTCGGAGTTGAGAGAGGTATGGTAGTTTACGGACAGGACAAGCTCGATGAGATCTCACTCAGCGCTCCGACAACAATCTGTGAGATCAGAGACGGATGGTACAAATCATATGTTATAAAGCCTGAGGACTTCGGACTTACAACATGCAAGAAAGAGGACCTTGTAGGCGGAACACCCGATGAGAACGCCGAGATTACAAGAAAGATCTTAAAGGGCGAGAAGGGACCCAAGCGCGATGCGGTTCTTTTAAATGCCGGTGCATCTCTTTACATCGGTGGAAAGGCAGACACCTTCGAAGCAGGAGTTAAGCTTGCGGCAGAGCTTATTGATTCAGGCAAAGCATACGAGACACTTGAGAAACTTATTGAAGTAAGTAACAGGTAAATAACTATGACTATTTTGGATGAACTCGCAGCATATGCGAGAAAACGAGTTGATATAGCCAAAGAGAAAGTTTCTTTGGAAGAGGTAAAGCAGAAGGCACTTGCGATGCCCAAGGGAGATTTCCGGTTTGAGAAGAACCTTAGGCGTGATGATATTTCTTTTATCTGCGAGTGTAAAAAAGCTTCTCCTTCAAAGGGTATAATCGCTGAGGAATTTCCTTATCTGGAGATTGCAAAAGAGTATGAGAAAGCAGGCGCTGACTGCATTTCCGTATTAACAGAGCCGAAGTGGTTCCTGGGAAAAGATGAGTATCTTAAGGAAATCACAGATACTGTAAAGATTCCCTGCATCAGAAAAGATTTCACGGTAGATGAGTACATGATCTACGAAGCAAAAGTACTCGGCGCTTCGGCGGTTCTTCTCATCTGCTCAATCCTTGATGATGCGGCTATAGAGAAGTATCTTGGAATATGTAACGACCTTGGACTTTCCGCTCTTGTCGAGACTCATGATGAGGAAGAGGTCAAAAGAGCTGTTTCACTCGGCGCTTCCATAATCGGTGTAAATAACCGCAACCTCAAGGACTTTAGCGTTGATACATCAAACAGTGAGAGACTTAGAAAGATAATTCCTTCTAGTTCTGTCTTTGTTTCCGAGAGCGGCGTAAAGACGGCGGAAGATGTAGCAAAGCTTAGAAAAATCGGCGCGGATGCGGTACTTATAGGCGAAACGCTGATGAGAGCAGCAGATAAGAAGGCTAAGCTGAATGAACTTAAAGGCATATGATGTCTTTAATAAGGAAAAGAGCTATGACAGATAATAGATACAAGCGCCCAAAGATAAAGCTGTGCGGGCTTTCGTCGGCTTCGGATATAGAAGCTGCAAATGCGTTAAAGCCTGAATTCATCGGTTTTGTCATATGGGAAAAGAGTAAGAGAAATGTCGGTAAGGACAAGGCAGCAGAGCTAAAGAAGATGCTTGATCCGCAGATTAAGGCGGTTGGAGTCTTTGTTGACGAGGATGCGGAAGTTGTCGCAGATCTTTTGAATAAAAATGTGATAGACATCGCGCAGCTTCACGGAAGCGAAGATAACAGCTATATCGCAAAACTTAGGAAGCTGACAGATAAGCCTGTCATCAAGGCTTTTCAGGTTAAGGGCAGCGAAGATATAGCTGATATCGAGAAATCCGATGCCGACTATGTGCTTATCGATTCCGGTCAGGGAGCGGGAAAAGCGTTCGACTGGAAGATACTTAAAGGGGTGAAAAGAGATTTTTTCCTCGCCGGAGGGCTTGATCCCGATAATGTTGCGGAAGCTGTGAGGGTGGTTGCACCCTATGCGGTTGATGTAAGTTCGGGGATAGAGACAGACGGCAAAAAAGACAGAAGCAAGATGGAAAGATTTGTCGGAAACGCAAGAAATTAGTATAAAGACACGATGGCAATCAGATAAATAAATTGCGAAAGATCTATCGTATCAGCACGCTAATTCGCAGGAATCTGCGATTACATGAATAAAAACATTTTTTGTGAAAGGATGTACCATGACTAATAAAAATGGACGTTTCGGTATACACGGCGGACAGTATATACCCGAGACACTTATGAATGCAGTAATAGAGCTTGAAGAAGCTTACAATCATTACAAGAACGATCCTGAGTTCAACGCAGAGCTCACAGAGCTTTTAAATGAATATGCGGGAAGACCTTCACGCCTTTACTACGCTGAGAAGATGACAAAGGACCTTGGCGGAGCAAAGATCTATCTTAAGAGAGAGGACCTTAACCACACGGGCTCTCATAAGATAAATAACGTTCTCGGACAGGCTCTTTTGGCCAAAAAAATGGGAAAAACAAGGCTCATAGCTGAGACGGGCGCAGGACAGCACGGTGTTGCAACAGCTACGGCTGCAGCTCTTATGGGCATGGAGTGCGTTGTATTTATGGGCGAAGAGGATACTAAGAGACAGGCTCTTAACGTGTACAGAATGAGACTTCTCGGCGCAGAAGTTATCCCTGTTAAGTCAGGAACCGCAACACTTAAGGACGCCGTATCGGAGGCCATGAGAGAGTGGACTTCAAGAATTGACGATACGCATTACTGCCTCGGATCTGTCATGGGACCTCATCCGTTCCCAACAATAGTTAGAGATTTCCAGTCTGTTATCTCTAAGGAGACTAAACAGCAGATTCTTGAAAAAGAGGGAAGACTTCCCGATGCGGTTATCGCATGCGTTGGCGGCGGATCAAACGCTATCGGAAGTTTCTATAACTTTATAGAAGATAAGGAAGTAAGGCTTATCGGCTGCGAGGCAGCAGGACGCGGAATAGATACTTTCGAGACTGCAGCGACCGTCAATACAGGAAGAGTGGGAATTTTCCACGGAATGAAGTCATACTTCTGCCAGGATGAGTACGGCCAGATTGCGCCTGTTTACTCGATATCCGCAGGACTTGATTATCCCGGTGTCGGACCTGAGCACGCATACCTTCATGATATCAAGAGAGCTGAGTATGTGCCTGTGACTGACGACGAGGCTGTTAATGCTTTTGAATATCTTTCACGCACAGAGGGAATCATCCCCGCAATTGAGTCTGCTCATGCGGTTGCCTATGCTATGAAGGTCGCAAAAGAGTATGACAAAGACAAGATCATCGTTGTAACAATCTCGGGAAGAGGAGATAAGGACTGCGCAGCAATCGCTC
Organism: Butyrivibrio hungatei NK4A153; assembly: GCF_000424465.1. Classification (GTDB taxonomy): domain Bacteria; phylum Bacillota; class Clostridia; order Lachnospirales; family Lachnospiraceae; genus Butyrivibrio; species Butyrivibrio hungatei_A. The sequence goes on from NZ_AUJY01000008.1 coordinate 7,710, forward strand.
GCTACAGAGGGGAGGATATCCATGAGTAACATTAAGAAAGCATTTGAAAACGGCAAGGCATTTATCGCCTTCATCACATGTGGAGATCCCGACCTTGAGACCACCAAAAAAGTTGTTCTTGAAGCATGCAAAAACGGTGCAGATCTTATAGAGCTCGGAATACCTTTTTCCGATCCCACAGCCGAGGGACCTGTAATTCAGGGTGCAAATATCCGCGCGCTGGCAGGAGGCGTTACAACAGATAAAGTTTTTGATCTTGTAAGGGAACTTAGAAAAGAAACAGATACACCTTTCGTGTTTATGACTTACGCAAACGTAGTATTTTCATATGGTTCTGAGAAATTCATCTCACTCTGCAAAGAGACGGGCGTAGACGGAATTATTCTTCCCGATCTTCCGTTTGAGGAAAAAGAGGAGTTTTCTCCTGTCTGCGATAAATACGGAGTAGATCTTATTTCGCTTATCGCGCCCACATCCGAGAACAGAATCTCAATGATCGCTAAAGAAGCACAGGGCTTTATCTACATCGTATCAAGTCTTGGTGTAACAGGAACAAGATCTGAGATTAAGACAGACCTTGCATCGATCGTAAAAGTCATTCGCGAGAACACCGATGTTCCCTGCGCAATCGGCTTTGGAATCTCAACACCCGAGCAGGCAGCCAAGATGGCAGCAGTATCTGACGGCGCTATTGTTGGTTCTGCGATAATCAAGATTCTTGAGAATTATGGAAAAGAAGCTCCGAAGTATGTCGGAGAGTATGTGAAGTCAATGAAGGACGCGCTGTGAATAAGCTTTGCATAGTTTGCACAAATTTTTTAATACTTTGATAAGTGCTCTGCACGAAAAAGAGGACTCGCACTAATTTGATCACTTAGTGCGAATCCTCTTTTTATCTATAATGGAAAAACTATATTGTTTACTGCCCAATCATGCTTATTACAAGACCTACGAGTATGATAGCCGCACAAAAGATCTTGTAGCCGATATTTTTTTCCTTGAAGATAAACTTTCCGCATATGATAGAGACGATGCAGGCGGATTGTTTGAGAAGAGTCATTATTATGACTTTCGAATCAGCGAAGGAATTGGCGATAAACAGCGCTTTGTCCGCAATAAAGAACAGGAAACTGAGTATCCAGATCCAGCCGTTCTTCCACACGGAAGAACTTATCTTGATGCGTCTTACGACAAAATACATGCCGTAGAAGATCACAAGATAAAACATGTACCAAAACTGAAGCTGAGAAGAATTGATATCTCTCATATATATTTTGTCGAGGCAACCGGATATCGCATTGCAGATGCAGGAAGCAAGTACCATCCATACATATATGGATGGTATTTTTTCTGCCTTGTATGTTCCGCGGGTGTCGGAACGCTTTTTCATCTCGGGATAGATCTTTAAGAACAAGAGCCCGAAGAGTATGAGTAGAAGGCCGACTGTTGAATATATTGAGCCTTTTTCTTTTAACACAAATATTCCGAACGCGGTTGAAAAGAGAATCCTTGAGAGGTCAAGAACTCCGTATAAGCTGATGGGGATATTGTCGAGCGCCTTAAACGAGCATATCCACGCTATGAATATTACAAAACTCTTTATTGCGATCAGGAAAAAATATTTCGGAGGAAATCCTTTAAATGCCGCGGGCGCCTCCGGTATGCAGAATAAAAATGTAAGGAAGGTATATACAAAAAGCACTTCCATTACTGTATTTTTAGTCAGCGCTTTCTTTTTTACAACATCACGGAATCCTTTTACTATTCCGTAGAACAAAACAAGTCCGGCCCAAAGCATTTCTAAGATATCTCCTTTATAAATAAGTAAATCCGAAACATTATATCATTTTTGCCACTTTATGTATGTAATTTATGATTGAAAATTGCCTACTTGATTATTACAATATTATTAACAATATGTTAAGGAGAATTTTGTATGAGAAAAGTTTTTGATGCGCTAAAATACGCTGTGATCATGGCGTTTTGTATTTTTTTATTTGTTAAAACAGACTGTAAGGCTTATGCTGCTGACTGGTATATTTCACCGTCGGGTAACGATTCAAACGCCGGCACGTCTGTATCCGCTCCGTTTAAGAGCCTTATGAGAGCTCAGGAGGCGGCTTCGGTGGGAGACACCGTGTATATTATGGGCGGCACATACAATGATTTTGGTATTGCGGCCAAAGACAACAACTACAATTATGTAAATGAGTTTACAAAGAGCAACATCACTTACAGAGCTTACACATCCAAGGAGGTACCTGTATTTGATTTTTCAAGAGTGCCTACGGATAAGAGAGTGGCGGCTTTTCATATCAAGAGCGGAGTGCAGGGAGTGTATTTCCTCTGCTTTAAAGTTACGGGAGTTCCTGTGGGAAACCAGAAGCAGTCTGAGTGTTTCAGAGTAGAGGGAAATGCCACGTTTAATCAGATCACATGCTGTGATTCACAGGCAAACGGTTTTTATTTCTGCAACAACGGAAGCGGTAAGTGCATAAAGTGCGATGCTTATAATCTTTTCACTTCGAATAGAAATTCCAATTCGAATACCGACGGTTTCGGCGCGCACGGTCAGGGCGTTGTTTTCCAGCAGTGCAGGGCATGGTCATGCGGTGATGACGGATTTGACTGCATTACATCCAAGGGTGCCAACACTTTCGAGAACTGCTGGGCATTTAATATGAATAAAGGCGGAGATTCCAATGGATTCAAGATTGGTGGCTACGGCACGGGCAAGGTTCCGAACACAGTTCCTGTACATACCGTATCACATTGCATTGCTGTAAATAATGCATCCAACGGATTCTATGCAAACCACCAGCCCGGACAGGCAGCAAACTGGACCAACAATGTGGCTTACGGTAATGCAAGAGGCAACTATAACATGCTTGAAAGAGTGAGTCCTTCGGATTCCAAGGATATTCCGGGAACAAGAGAGTTCCTTAGATGCAATATTTCTTTAAATGGAGCGGTTACAAATATCGGTAGAGGAACAAAAGTTGGAAGTTGTTCATGGAACAGTGGATATAACTGCACTAACGACGATTTTGAGAGCCTTGATGCTTCACAACTTTCAGCACCTCGAGGCGCAAACGGAGTGCTTCCCAATATCAACTTTATGAAGCCCGTGAGCGGAAGTGATCTTCAGGATATCGGATATTATATGAATTGATTTATGGAATAAATTGCGGAATAGATTTATTTTTTTCACTGTTTATTGAGCTTTTTTTGTGTTGTATAAAACGTTTTTAATAATCTGTTTTGATAAAAGTATCGTATCACATACCACAATTTTATATGTTTGCTGAAACAGAAAAGTGCAAATGATAGTATATTTATGGCTTTAATAATGAATACTACGATATAAGAAAAAAGAGATAAAGAATATAGAAAATACGAGGTCTATGCATGGAAAAAGAAAAGCGTGACTACAGGAAGGAGCTTAATGCAATTCGGATTGAGAGAGAAGAAGTGCAAAGCAGATACGCCGGATTGCGAAAAGAACTTGAAAGTCAAAACGAGGAGCTGGTTCATAGGATGAATAATGAATACAGAGATTTAGAGTATTCAAACATAAATAACGATCCTGTACTCGTGGACATGTACGAAAGGCGTGCAGCATATTTTAGAAGGAGTAATAACGATATTTCAGATTTTTATGATTCTATAGAACAAAAAGAACGAAAAATAATGGATGAACTTGATAAAAAGGAATATAGAATCAAAAAGGAAATGAGCAGCGACGAAAAAAATAATGAGTGATTAGGAGTATGAAAAATGGCTGATGGAATGGAAATAAAGATTAAAGGCGATGAAATAGAAAGTTTTAGGAAACGTCTTTTCGTAGCAGGATGTTATCTTGGAGAAGACATCGACGAGGCTAAGAAAGATCATAAAAGTAATATAACAGCAAATAAAAGTGCACATATGAGATTCGCTGAGGAGAAAGAGTTGCGGAAAAATACACAGGATTCGGCAATTAATGAATGTAAAAATATTGCAACTATGAAAGAGAACTATGAAGATGCCGACCAGCAGGCAAGCAATTATATAACAGTGGACTTAACTGCAAATATACCCGATTATAATAAGTACAATACTAAAAACTCAAATACGCTGGATCAGGCTGAGTTGCAGGAGATATATGACGAAATTATGGCAGATGAAGCAAAGAAAAAAGCTAGAAAAGAAGCTTTTGATAAACTGTTTAAAGGGCATTGATTAAAGAAAAGTATAAGATTATGAGTGAAAAACGTAAGTGAGGAAAAACAATGGTAGAAAGTGATTATTTAGATCAGGGAAAGCTGAAAATGCAGTGTCATACAGCGATTTCCGTTTTTACAGCAAATAACGGGAAGCTCTCAGCATTAAGAAGAATATATAATTCGTCACGAGATGTTACTTTTACAGGTAAGGGATCAGAAAGTTTTTTTGGACATTGTGATAATTATGTTGTTCTTATAGATGCCATCATGACTGCAAATGATTGTGATATTGCAGATAATAAAACTCTGTGGGCTATGCTTGGCTTTGATATTCTTGATGGCAGTGTTATTTTACCCAAAAAAAGAGAAGCAAAGCAAAATGAAGAGCATGAACGTCATGAAGCCGATAAAGCAAAAAGGAGAAGAGATTCTGCGCCTGAAGATGAAAAAGGGTATTGGGATTCAAAATATCATAATCATTTGAATAGGGCAGATATTTATGAGGAAGAATACAATTACTGGAAAGGACTCGAAGAGAAGTTTGATCAGATAGAAACTGACTCAAAAGGTTTATTTAAGGATAGTGTGTCTATTAGGACAGCAGCAACAAATGGACTTAAGGAACTTTCAAGAGATTTTTCTACTAAATCATTTGTATTCTTTTATAACCCGCTTTGGAAAAACGGCATAGAAAAACTGTGTAATCAGGTTTCCATGGTTGATAAATGCAAGGAAAAGTGGAAAGATGGAAACGGTGTATATAATCTTGATGTTTTAAAAGATATATTAAACAATAGGATGGATGAGTTATCTGCACCTGAAGTTACGGCTTTCGAGGAGGTTCTTAAAGAACTACATCCAGAGGCTCAGAAGCAGGTTATCGGACATGCTGTTGCCGGAGATGCTGACATAAAAGATCTTATTCAGGGAGTTGTTAAGTCTTTCGGATCCGGAGCTAAAATAGGAGTTGATGAATATAATGTTTTAACTTCAAAAGATGATAAAAGTGCCAGAAAAGCTTGGCTTAAGCTTACAAAAGATTTTGAGTCTGCTACTGCAACTTGGGCAGGAACATTATTTTATACTGGAAATATAAGAGAAGCATTTGGCACGTTGACAACCGATGTGAAAAAGGACTTTATTAAATCTATTTCGGAAGAAGGCGATGATTTAGTAAATGTAAGTGGATTCGAAATAATAAAACGTTCCTTTAAAAAAGATTTTAAGTCTTATGCTTTTAAGAATGTAGAAAAAGCCGGTGAGGCTGCAATAGAAAATGCAGATGATATAGCTGAGGGAACATTAAGAGGCATAAAAATAAAAGCTAAAGATGCAGCGAGATTAGATAATGTAAAGGCCGGAGTAAAATGGGCGGGCACGCTTGTTGACTTTGCTTTTAATGCATCAGATAACTTGGAAGAGCAGGAGCTGGCGCGTAAGTCAGGCATAGAAATGTCAAACGGAAGAGTGGCTGCGGAAACAGTAATTGAGACGCTTGTTGATGTAGGTGTTGGATTTGTCGGTAATGCAGCTGCAGGGTTTGCAATAGGTGGGGCGGCAGCGCTTCTAGGACTTTCAGCTCCTGCCATTGCTGTTACAGCTGCGAGTGCAGTTGTAGTTTGGGGGATTAACGAAGCCTTTAAACACAAAACGGGAAAAGATGCAGGAGAAAATGTTGCAGATATTGCGTGTGATATTATGGGATTAAAATAGTTTTGTTTTACTACTAGTTGATGGAGGAGAATAATGGGTTTAGTAACTGTTTTAATAATATTGGCATGGGAATGTATAGTAGCCATGTTTGCTTTTTTGCTTCATGTTATTCCGCTTAAAAATTATTATAAGAATATTGTTAAGGTACAATTGTTTTTATCATCAAGTGCACTTATATTGGGACTGTTTGTTCATTACTATGTGAAAATGAATTACGATTCGGGTATCTTTTACGGAAGCAAGTGGGATGATAGAGGCGAGCCAGAAATGGTGATATTGTTTTTGACATTCTTTATTTGTTCATTGATCCATTTTGCTGCTGATAAGAAGAATAGCCGCAATAAGATAGAGACTTTTGTATTAAGAGCTGATGAATACAAAATAGTAAAAGATGTTGAGTATTTATATATGCCGACCGTAAAGAATTATTGTGAATTTGACAGAGGAATAATTGCCTTTTCAGGTAATATGCCTAATCGAGAGATTGATGGCACATTTACATGTAGGATGGTAAAAGACGGAATATATGAATGCTTTGAGTATAAGGCATTGTCAGGCGAAAATAATAAGTTGAGTTTTTCAAGAATAAAACAAATTATTATTTGGCTCTTAGGTGCAATAGATGTAGTGTTGGCAGGCATTTGGATTTCACAAGATCCTAAAATGCATATAGATGTTGTGTCGCATTTTTTGCCGGGGTTAAGTTTAATTCTTTTTGGAACGATGCTTTTTGAACTGCTTAAAGGAACTAAGGGATTATTTGCCAAAATTATGATTGCGTTCTCGATTTTTTTAATTATCATAGGAATCGTTAGCTTTTTTAAATAATTAGGGGGTTAAAATGGACGTTAAAGTAAAAGATCTACTGCCAATCGGTAGTGTAATATGGCTCAGGGATTCAAAGCATCCGCTTATGATTTTTGGAGTTAAGCAGCAGAATCTAGAGACTAAGCAGGAATATGATTACATAGGAGTCCTTTATCCGGAAGGAAATCTTGGAGGAGAATCACAGTTTATGTTTATGCATAAGGACATCGAAAGAGTGTTGTTCCACGGCTTTGAAGACGAGAGCAGAACAGAGTTCATTGAGAAGCTGTCTGAGTTCTACGGAGAGTGATATTTGGCATAAAGGCTATTTGATAAAAAAGTAATGCTAGTGTGGTAAAGGATATGCTTATAGTAACTATAACGATAATATTAGCGTGGGAATGTATAGTAGTTATGTTTGGCTTTTTACTTCACGTTATTCCACTTAAAAATTATTATAAAAATATTGTTAAGGTACAATTGTTTTTATCATCAAGTGCACTTATATTGGGGCTGTTTGTTCATTACTATGTGAAAATGAATTACGATTCGGGTATTTTTTACGGAAGCAAGTGGGATGAAACCGGTGCTTCAGATATGTTGGTTTTGTTTTGGGTATTCTTTATTGGTTCTTTAATCCATTTTTATGCTGATAAGAAGAATAGCCGTAATAAGATAGAGACTTTTGTATTAAGAGCTGATGAATACAAAATAGTAAAAGATGTTGAGTATTCATATATGCCGACCGTAAAGAGTTATTGTGAATTTGACAGAGGAATAATTGCTTTTTCGGGTAATATGCCTGCTCGAGAGGTTGATGGCACATTTACATGTAGGATGGTAAAAGACGGAATATATGAATGTTTTGAGTATAAGGCATTATCGGGCGAAAATAATAAGTTGAGTTTTTCAAGAATAAAACAAATTATTATTTGGCTCTTATGCGCAGTAGATGTAGTGCTGATAGGTATTTGGCTTTCACAAGATCCTAAAATGTATATAGATATTGTGACGCGCTTTTTGCGGGGGTTAACTATAATTCTTTTTGGAACGGTCCTTATTGAACTGCTTAAAGGAACAAAGGGATTGTTTTCCAAAATTATGATTGCGTTCTCGATTTTTTTTATCATCATAGGATTTATTAGCTTTTTTAAATATTAACAGGGGGTTAAAATGGACGTTAAAGTAAAAAATCTACTGCCAATCGGTAGTGTAATATGGCTTAGGGATTCAAAGCATCCGCTTATGATTTTTGGAGTTAAGCAGCAGAATCTAGAGACTAAGCAGGAATATGATTACATAGGAGTTCTTTATCCGGAAGGAAATCTCGGCGGAGAATCACAGTTTATGTTCATGCATAAGGACATCGAAAGAGTGTTGTTCCGCGGCTTTGAAGACGAGAGCAGAACAGAGTTCATTGAGAAGCTGTCTGAGTTCTACGGAGAATGATATTTGGTATAAGGGGCATTTGATAAAAAAAGTAATGCTAATGTGGTAAAGGATATGTATATAGTAACGATAGCAACAATAATAGCATTGGAACTTATAATAGCTACATTTGCTTTTATACTTAGAGTTATTCCGTTAAAGAATTACCATAAAAATATTGCCAAAGTACAGATTGCCTTACTGGGAATAGCTTCTTTACTGGGAGCGTTTGTTTTCATATGCTTTAATTTTGACAGGTATAATTAATCTTTTTATGTAAAGTGCGTTGAGTGAAATATAGCTGAAGTGAAATTGCAGAATGATAAATTTCATTATGGACTTTAATCGGACCTTACGGTATAATTACTCTGTTTTAATAAAAAAAGAACTATATATAGATAATTATTGGCAAAATTAGAGAAATCTAATGACGCAAAGCTATAGGGTCCGAAAGGACAGCCAGTTGCAGTTGAGTTTATAGCGGCGCGTCAGTGCCGCTATTTTTTATTTATTGAAAAATCTAGAAAAAAGGAATTACGTGCAAGCAATGAGAAAGAAAAGTATTACTATGGCAATCGCAGTGCCGGTGCTGTGCGCAACAATCATCGGATATGGAGATAATTCATCATCACCTGAAGAAGTTTTTGTACATATGGAAGAAACATTTGCTCCGGGAGATCAGGAAGGAATTACCGAAACAGTTGAAGCTGGCGCAGAAGTGGTGAATCCTGTTGAAGATAATGCAGTTACAGAGGAAGTTGTAAGCGAAGCACCTGTTGCTGAAGCTCCGGCTCCGGCGCCTGAAAATATAGCTTGGGCAAGCATCGGTCATGAAGATATCATGCTGTATCCCGCTAATGAGGATGCAAATAACGTAAATGCGAGAGTCGCATGCGGATATATAAACGGATATATTGTAAAACCGGGAGAGACATTCTCATACGCAAGCACGATCGGAAGGGGAACACCACCTGAAAAAGGATATGTTATAGCACATGTTGTCGGAGGATATGATTACGGCGGAGGCGTATGTAAGATAAGCAGCGCTCTTTACCACGCAGCAATGAATGCCGGTTGCAAGATTGTTGAAAGACACAATCATTCAAAACCTGTTGACTACTATAAGCAGGGAGATGATGCAGCTATTGCATACAAAACCAGAAAAGACTTCAGGTTCAGGAATATATTTGACCATGATGTTATGATACAGGCAGCTTACGATGAAACCGGATATCATCTTGATATCCTTGCACCGCAGCCTGCAGGAATGCCTGTCGCACCTGCTCCTCAACCTGAAGGAACACCGGTTGTTCTTGCACCACAGCCTGAAGGAACACCGAATACTCCTGATCCTCAGCTTTAAGAAAAATTGATTTACGATTAAAAATAGAAAGCACCTCTTTCTTGGATGACGGTTCTAAGCCAGATCCGATGATGAAAGAAGGTGCTTTTTTAATCTTAAATAACTATAAAATCAATTGAACACAATTTTTTTTAGTTATATAATACTTGATTGAAGATTACAACAGGAGAGAGACTATGATAAAAACGTTAGGTAAAGAACTAAAAGAATATAAGCTCGTATCCGTTTTGACGCCGCTTTGTATGATCGGTGAAGTTGCGGCGGAGATGATCATCCCAAAGCTTATGGGAAAGATTGTCGACAACGGTATATACGGAGAGAACATGGCGTATATTTTCAGAGTGGGCATTATGATGCTTTTGATCGCTCTGTTTGGACTCGCTGCGGGACTTGGAGGAGCGTATTACGGATCGAAGGCGTCCACAGGTCTTGCAAAGAACCTCAGAAAGGCTATGTTCGATAATATTCAGACTTTTTCTTTTTCCAATATAGACAAATTCTCTACATCGGGCCTTGTAACAAGGCTTACAACCGATGTCACCAATATTCAGAATGCATATATGATGCTTCTCAGAATGGCAATGAGAGCGCCGGCGACTGTTATTGGCGCGATGATCATGTCATTTATGATCAACCCCAAGCTTGCTACGATCTATCTCGTGGCTGTAGGTGTTCTTGCCGCGTTCATGGCTATTATCATGAGTAAGGCGACTGTTTATTTCAAAGAAGTTTTTGAAAAATATGATGAACTCAATGAGAGTGTTCAGGAGAATGTTTCCGCGATCAGAGTGGTAAAGGCTTATGTTCGTGAGGACTATGAGAATGATAAGTTCAAAAAAGCTGCCGGAAACATTTACAACATGTTTGTAAGAGCTGAGATGAACGTTATTAAGATGGGACCTATGATGACGGCTACCGTTTATGTGTGCATCCTTCTGATAAGCTGGGTCGGCGCGCACATGATCGTTGCGGGAAGCCTTACAACAGGTGAACTCATGGGACTTTTGGCTTATTGCATGAATATCCTTATGAGTATGATGTTCCTTGCAATTATCTTTGTTATGCTCACTATGGCACAGGCAAGCGGAAAGCGTATCGCAGAAGTTTTGGAAGAGACACCCGATATCACAAATAAGCCAAACGTGATCACAGCAGTTCCCGATGGAAGCATCAGTTTTGAGCATGTAATTTTTGCATACAATACGACTTCGGAAGAGCCTGTTTTAAAAGACATCAATATTGATATCAAGTCAGGTGAAACAATCGGAATTATCGGTGGAACAGGATCTGCCAAGTCTTCTTTGGTTAACCTTATCAGCAGACTTTATGATGTAACTGAAGGTGCCGTTAAGGTAGGTGGAATCGACGTAAGAGATTATGATATGGAGACACTCAGGGATCAGGTTTCCGTGGTGCTTCAAAAGAATGTTCTTTTCTCCGGAACTATAATAGAAAACCTCAGATGGGGCGATAAGAACGCGACAAAAGAGGATTGCATAAGAGCCTGCAAGATGGCTTGTGCAGATGAATTTATTGAGAGAATGCCCGATGGATATGACACATATATAGAGCAGGGCGGTGCCAATGTATCAGGCGGTCAGAGACAGAGACTTTGTATTGCAAGAGCGCTTCTTAAAAAGCCCAAGATACTTATTCTCGACGATTCAACAAGTGCGGTTGATACCGCTACGGATGCCAAGATCAGAAAGGCGTTCGCAGAGGAAATACCCGGAACTACCAAGCTTATCATTGCACAGAGAATCGCGTCCGTTCAGGAATGCGACAGGATAATCGTCATGGATGACGGTCAGATCAGCGGTTTTGGAACACACAAAGAGCTTCTTGAGAATAACACTATTTACAGAGAAGTATACGAATCGCAGACCGGTGGTGCAAATGCGGACTTTGATAAGCAGGCTTAAGGAGGATTCATTATGGCAGAAGAAGCAAAAGAGATAAAAGTAGGGCCGGGCGGCGGTAACAGACGCGGCATGCCAAAGCCTAAGATTGAAAATCCCGGAGCTCTTTTTAAAAGGCTCATGGGTTATGTGTTTAGATATTATCCTGTGCACATGGTTACTGTTTTGGTGTGCATACTTATAACGGTTGCCTCAAATATTCAGGGAACATTTTTTACAAAAAGTCTTATTGACTCGTATATACAGCCAATGCTCGACAGCGGAAGCAATGATTTCGGGCCGCTTCTTGGTGCTATAGGAAGAGTTGCGATTTTCTATGCTCTCGGTGCATTGTCGGCATACGTTCAGTCAAGAGTAATGGTATATATCAATCAGGGAACGCTCAGAAGACTTCGTGAGGAGCTTTTTACCCATATGGAAAGCCTTCCCATCAAGTATTTTGATACAAATGCGCACGGCGATATCATGTCAATTTATACAAACGATATCGACACGCTCAGACAGATGATAAGCCAGAGTATTCCCCAGCTTATCAACAGCGGAATTACGATTGTCAGCGTGCTTGTTTCAATGTTTATTCTTAGTATACCGCTTACTTTTGTGACTCTTGCTATGGTCGGAGTTATGCTTTTTTGCTCAGCTATGGCTACCAAGGCTTCGGGAAAAAACTTTGTGGAGCAGCAAAAGAACCTCGGTGCGCTTAACGGTTACATTGAAGAGATGATGACGGGACAGAAGGTGGTTAAGGTATTTAATCACGAGTCTGAGAGTATTGTGAAGTTTGATGAGCTTAATGAAGCTCTTTGCAGCAGTGCATTTAAGGCTAATGCTTTTTCGGGATCTCTTGGTCCTATAAACGCACAGCTTGGAAATACAAGTTATGTTATCTGTGCGATGGTCGGTGGTGCGATAGCTCTTTCTGATAATATTGCCGTAGGCTTTACAGTTGGTGCGCTTGCATCCTTCCTTACATTTAACAGAAATTTCAGTATGCCGATAAACCAAGTCAGCATGCAGCTTAATTCGATAGTTATGGCTCTTGCCGGTGCGGATCGTATCTTTAAGCTTCTCGATGCACAGCCTGAGACAGATGACGGCTACGTAATGCTTGTCGATGCGATTGAGGAGAACGGCGAGATAAAAGAGGCCGATCATCATACGGGTCACTGGGCTTGGAAGCACTATCACAAGGCTACCGATACGACAACTTACCAGCCGATGGAGGGTGATGTAACTTTCAACGGCGTGGACTTTGGTTATACGGATGAAAAGATGGTTCTTCATGATATCGTTCTTCATGCAACACCCGGACAGAAGATTGCTTTTGTAGGTTCTACGGGAGCAGGAAAAACCACGATAACAAACCTGATCAACAGATTCTATGATATTCAGGACGGTAAGATCAGATATGACAACATCAATATCAATAAGATAAAAAAAGCGGACCTTCGCCGCTCGCTCGGAATAGTGCTTCAGGATACGCATTTATTTACGGGTACGGTTAAGGACAACATCAGATACGGCAAGCTTAATGCAACTGATGAGGAAGTAATCGCAGCAGCAAAACTTGCAAATGCACACAGCTTTATCAAGAGGCTTCCCGAGGGTTATGACACTATGCTTACAGGTGATGGAGCCAATCTGTCACAGGGACAGCGTCAGCTCCTTGCTATTGCAAGAGCAGCTATTGCAGATCCTCCGGTACTTATCCTTGATGAAGCTACATCTTCGATTGATACGAGAACAGAGAAGATTGTTCAGGACGGTATGGACAGGCTTATGAAGGGCAGAACGACCTTTGTAATTGCACACAGACTTTCAACCGTCAAGAACAGTGATTGCATAATTGTCCTTGAGCAGGGACGCATCGTAGAGCAGGGTACGCACGACGAACTTATCGCCAAGAAGCAGAGATATTACCAGCTCTATACAGGCATGAAATCGGAGACTGCGTAAAGTATAGTTAGGCCGAGATTTTGTATATTAGTATAAAAATATTTTCTTGACATGTAGTCATTGCGTATATTACAATTCGTTTGTGATGCACGCAGTGACTACATTTTTTGTGAGGATTTATGAGAACTGAGAAATATAACATAGAGGGTATTGAAGTCGAAATTGAGATAGCAGACAGAAGCGATGAGGACATAGAGCGTACCAGGACTGCGTATGCTTTTAAGGCAATCAGAGAATTCTCGGGAATGAACAGAAAGCAATTTTCGGAGTGGCTTGAAATTCCGTACAGGACGATGCAGGAGTGGGAACTTGGACGTCGTGTTATGCCGGAATATGTTCTTAAGCTGATTGCATATAAGGTTGCAAATGAGAAGAGGAGACAGTGTTGAAGTTTTAAATTATGGGGAAGAAAGATATATTGACTAAACAATATCTTGCACAGGATGATGTTTTTGCCGATGCATTTAATTACTATTTTTTTGACGGGGAAGAGGTAATTAAGCCTGGAGAGCTAAAAGAGCAGGATGCTGCGGAATTAGCGGCAATTGATAAGATGAATAAAGTGTTTACCAGCCAGAAGATGCGTGATGTTTTAAAAATATGCAATATCAAGCGCAGTAAATATGCAACGATGGTTCTTTTGGGAATAGAAGGGCAGACCAATATTCATTATGCTATGCCGGTAAGGGATTATTTATATGATGCACTTAATTATGCTTCTCAGGTTGAGAACATTAGAAAGCAGCATGAAGATAATAAGGATTTATCAGGAGATGAAAGGATATCCGGTTTTTCCAGAGAAGATCATATCCTTCCGGTTATAACACTTTGTATTTGTTTTGATAAGAAAAAATGGGATGCTCCCAGGTCGCTTTTCGATATGTTTGGGGATATGGATCCGAGAATTGCCAAATATGTTGATGATTACAGGCTTAATTTAATAACGCCTGATGAGATAGAGGATTTTAAGAAGTTTTCATCAGAACTTGGCAAGGTTATGGAAATAATACATATTTCAGATGACAGTGAGAAACTGCATGATATAATAATGTCAGGAAGCGATGAATTAAAGGTAAAGACCGTCGAGATGATAAATATGTTTGCCGGTACCAGAATTTCTACAGATAATGCGAAAGGAGGGCAAGTCATGGTTAGTAAGGCGTGGAAGGAATTGGTTGATGCAGAAAGAGAGATAGGCCGCGAGGAAGGCTGGGAAGAAGGAATTTCGGAAGGCGGCGATATGCTTGCAAAACTCCTTAAGATTTTAGTGCCAGGTAGTATAGAGTTTGACAAAGCGTTAAATGCTACAGGTAAAGAGAGGATGAAGCTTTATAAAAAGTATGGCATCTTAGATTAGCTTAATTAGTATGTTATGTGGCCGGATAGACAAGCGCTGTCCGGCTTTTTCTATGATAATAAAAAATAACATGGTGAAGGTATGAGTGACAATTTGAATATAAATAAAAAATATAAAACCCCTGAAGAGGTACTGAAAGTCCTGTTTGGATACGACACTTTCAGACCGGGGCAGAAAGATATAGTTGATGCAATCTTAGATGGAAGAGATGTTTTTGCTGTTATGCCTACGGGGGCGGGAAAATCTTTATGTTATCAGATACCTGCAATGATGTTGGATGGCATAACGTTAGTGGTTTCTCCACTTATCTCTTTGATGCAGGATCAGGTTAATTCTTTGAATGAAGCGGGAGTTTCGGCTGCATATATTAATAGCTCTCTTTCTGACAGAGATTTATTTGAAACGGTAAAAAAGACCGGAAATGGTGAATTTAAAATCTTATATGTTGCGCCTGAACGACTTATGACGGAAGGGTTTATAGAACTTGCAAAGTCTGTAAATATTTCAATGATCACGGTTGATGAAGCACATTGTATATCGCAATGGGGGCAGGATTTTAGACCAAGCTACATGAAAATTGTTGAGTTTGTGAAACTTTTGGGCAAGAGGCCTGTTATTAGTGCGTTTACTGCTACAGCGACTGAGACTGTCAGAGAAGATATTGTGTGTACACTTGGACTAGGTAATCCGTATGTTCTGATTGGTGGATTTGACAGGGAGAATCTTTATTTTCAAGTTGACAAACCGAAGAATAAGGAACAGTACATTTTGGATTATATCGCTAATCATCCGAATGAAAGTGGAATAATTTATTGTGCCACAAGAAAGAATGTAGACAGCTTATATGAGATATTGGCAGATAAAGGAATCGCGGCAGCAAAATACCACGCAGGGATGAACGCTTCTGAAAGAAAGCAGATGCAGGATGATTTTGTTTTTGATTACAAGAGTATTGTTGTAGCTACCAACGCATTTGGTATGGGGATTGATAAGTCGAATGTCAGATTTGTCATTCACTATAATATGCCTCAGAGCATGGAAAATTACTATCAAGAGGCGGGGCGTGCAGGAAGAGATGGGCTTGATTCAAAGTGTATTCTTTTGTTTTCACCGCAAGATATTGTTATAAACAGATTTCTGTTAGAGCACAAAGAAGTGGCAGATATTGATCCGGCAGATCTTGAAACAATCAAGGAACGGGATAATCAAAGATTGCAGGTTATGGAAAGATATTGCTATACAACAGGGTGTCTTCGTAATTATATTTTGAAATATTTTGGAGAGAACCACGAAAATCCTTGCGAAGATTGCGGCAACTGCAATCGTGAGTTTGAAACACTTGATATGACTGATGCAGCAAAAAAGATAATAAATTGCGTTTATGAAGCAAAAGGAAGATATGGCAGAGGAATTATCATAGATACTGTCCTTGGAGCAAAAACGGCAAGGTTGAAAGAAGTGGGGGCTACGAACTATAAATCGTACGGAGTGCTTAATTCGATAAACAGAAGTATGTTAATGAGAGTCATCGATCAGCTTGTTTATGAAAAATACCTTGTTGTAGGAGATTATCAGGTTTTGAAAATGGGAGATATCAGGAGGCTGAAAGATTCAGCTACCTCAGTTATGGTTAAGATAACAGATGAGGACAAGCGTCCTGAAAAAGCGCGCAAAGTAAACAAAAAAGTAGCCGAAAAGAGCTCGCTTACATCCTCAGGATATAAATTGTTTGAAAGACTCAGGGAGCTAAGGCTTGAAATCTCTCGCGAGGAAAATATGCCTCCGTATATTGTCTTTAATGATAAAACATTAATAGACATGTCAGCCAAGGTTCCGACAACAAAGGAAGAAATGCTGGAAGTTTCCGGTGTCGGAGAGAATAAATTTAAGAAGTACGGTGATAGATTTTTGAAAGCGATTTCTGAGTGCTGTAAAGAGCTTCCGGAGCTTATCACGAAAAAATAAATTATTGGGATATGAAAGGCTTGAGCTTTTCATATCCTTTTTTGTATCAGAAGTATATTGACAATATGGTCTAATAATAGTAGACTACATTTATAAGGTTTACAATTAGTAGACCAAGAAGAGGAGGGAATGGATGGAGCAATTATTCATAGGCGTTTTAAACAATGCTATTACGGTAAGTGCGCTTATCATTGCGATCATCGTAGTCAGAGCTTTTGGGAAAAAGATGCCTAAATGGATTGCATGCATGCTATGGATGACTGTCGCGATAAAATTGGTTGTTCCCATACAGTTTGAAAGTGTACTTAGTTTGATACCTTCAGGAAAACCGATTCCGACAAACATTTCTATGGAAACAAAACCGCAGATAAGCTCAGGAATAAGCAGTGTTGACGAGATTGTGAATCCTGTTATCAGTCAGAGCTTTACACCGGAAAAGGCAGTAAGTATCAATCCGATGCAGATTTTTTTCCATACAGGTGCACTTGCGTGGCTTGTGGGCATGGCAGTAATGCTGATCTATGCTGCGACAACATATATGCTGATAAGGAAAAAAGTCAGCGCATCGGTGAAGATTGATTCAAGGGTTTATGAGTGTGATGATATTTCAGATTCATTTATTCTTGGGACAATATCTCCGAAAGTTTATATACCTTCATCGCTGTCTGATGAAGCAAGAGTGTATATATTAAAGCATGAATTTGCTCATTTAAGCAGGTACGATCACCTATGGAAACCGCTTGGCTTCTTGATCCTATCGGTATATTGGTTTAACCCGCTATGCTGGATAGCTTATATTCTTCTTTGCAGGGATATAGAGTATGCATGCGATGAAAAAGTAACTAAAAACATTGAGAAGGGCGAGAAAGCTGAATATTGCAGAGTACTACTTGAAAACAGTATGCAAAGAAATATGATATCGGCTTGCCCGGTGGCATTTGGAGGAACAGACGTGAAAGACAGAATAAAGAATATTGTAAATTATAAGAAACCGGCTTTTTGGATCACATTGGCATCTATCATGGTGTGCGCTGTGGTGGGTGTGTGTTTTGCAACAAGCAGGAACACAAATACTACAAGTGAGCAGCAAACAGTAAAACTCGCGCAGGCGCAAGCAGAAAATCAGGAACAGACGCCTAAGAGTGAAAAAAGTGTCTGGACTAGGCTTTATGAAGGAGACGAGACAGCAGCCGATCCGAAACTGGAACTGAAAGAAACCACAGATCCTAAAATCATCGACTTTATCAATAAGTTCTATGAAGCCCAAGCAAGCGGTGATATAGAAACACTTAAAGGCATGCACAAAGATTTAAGTGAATATAGTGAGCTTAGGACAAAAGCAATGGCAGATCATATCGAAAAATATGATTCGTTTAATATATATAACCAGCCCAGACCTCATGAAGGAACAAATATTGTTTATGTGTTTAATACTGTTAAGTATAAAGAGTATGATAAGCCTATTCCGGAATGTAGTTGGTTCTATATATATACAGATGAAAATGGTGAATTGCATGTAAACGATAATATAGCTGATGAGGCTACAAAAGAGGAGTGGAAGCATATTGATTTGGCATCAATGCAGCCTAGTGTGCTCAAAGTATATAAAAAGTATCCTCAGGTTGATAATGATACTTATGAAAAAGTCATTATAAAATTAAATGATGAAGTTGCTGAACAGATTAAAGCAGAGGTAAATAAAAATAACTAAAAACATTATGAAGGGCAAGAAAGCTGTATATTGCAGCTTGTCCGGTGGCATTAGGAGTGATAGACATGAAGAAAAGAATTAATAATGTTGTAAATTATAAATTACAAAAATTCGAGTGGTCATAAATTTAGATAAGTGACGGAGGTAATGATGGAAGAACTGAGGTTAGGTGCTGTAGAAAGACAGTTTGCAGATATTATATGGCAAAATGAGCCTATCCCTTCAGGTGAGCTTGTAAAGCTTTGTGAGCAAAAACTGGAGTGGAAAAAGTCTACCACTTACACAATGTTGAAGCGCTTGTGTGAGCGTGGCATATTCAAAAATGAAAACGGTGTTGTATCATCTGTTCTCACCAAAGAGGAATTTGGCGCGGCACAAAGCGAAAAGATAATTGAGGATACGTTTGAGGGTTCACTTCCTGCATTCATTGCTGCATTTACTTCACGTAAAAAGCTTTCGGCCGATGATGTTGAAGAGATACAGAAGATGATCGACGAGATAAAAGGGGAATAGCTTATGGAACAGGTATTTTTGTTCGTATTAAATAATGCAATCACTGTAAGCGTTCTTATTATTGCGATCATTATGGTAAGGGCACTTGGAAAAAAGATGCCCAAATGGATCACGTGTATGCTTTGGATGATAGTTGCCGTAAAACTGACAGTTCCTGTGCAATTTGAAAGTGTAATGAGCTTGATACCTACGGGAAAGCCTATTCCGACGAATATCATTACGGAAAACAATCCGCAAATAAATTCAGGGATAAGTAGCAGTGTAAATTCGTTGCAGATTTTTTTCCGGATAGGTGCGCTTGTGTGGCTTACAGGTGTGATACTAATGCTGACTTATGCTGTTGCAACATATGTGCTTATAAGGAAAAGAGTCAGCGTTTCGGTAAAGATAGATTCAAAGGTTTATGAGTGTGATGACATTTCGGATTCATTTATTCTTGGAACAATATCTCCGAAGGTTTATATACCGTCATCGCTGCCTGAGGGAGCAAGAGAGTATATATTGAAACATGAATTTGCTCATCTAAGTAGGTACGATCACCTATGGAAACCGCTTGGTTTTTTGATATTGTCGGTATATTGGTTTAATCCGCTGTGCTGGATTGCATATATTCTTCTTTGTAAGGATATAGAGTATGCCTGCGATGAAAAAGTAACTAAAAACATTGAAAAGGACGAAAAGGCTGAATACTGCAGAATACTGCTTGAAAACAGTATGCCAAGAAAATTGATAGCCGCATGCCCTGTGGCATTTGGAGGTATAGACGTGAAGGATAGAATAAAGAATGTTGTAAATTATAAGAAACCTGCTTTTTGGATTACAATCGCATCCATTATGGTGTGCGTTGCAGTGAGAGTGTGCTTTGCAACAAATAAAGGCTCAAAAACTGTAGATGAGCAGCAAGTAGCAGTTGCTTCTGTTGAAGCGATTCCTAAAGGAACTAAATTGGTTGGAGTGATTGAAGCTTCCGAAGGTGTTCTCAGAGTTCGCCAAGCTCCCGATGATGATGCTGAATGTATCGGCTTTTTAGCTCCGGATGATGAAGTTGAGATTATTGAAGATGCTGATGGCTGGTACAAGATTGGACTCGAAGACGGCGAAGGCTATATAAAAAGTGATTATGTAAACATTGGTTCGGAGAAGGATGCTAATAATTCAGAATCCAATTGACGAGATAATGACAGCATATTGGCGAAGATAGAACAGGTAATGTTTTATCTGTATATTGGCTGGATTGTTTGGGTTGCAGGCATGGGCGTGATGTTGATGTATGCCGTAATAACCTACATTCTTACAAGAAAAAGAGTGAGCGCATCAGTGAAGACTGCATCAGGTGTCTATGAGTGTGATGATATTTCAGACTCTTTTATTCTCGGAATAATATCTCCGAGAGTATATTTGCCATCTACATTATCGGAAGATGCGAAAGGATACATATTAAAGCATGAGTTTGCGCATCTGAGCAGATGCGATCATGTATGGAAACCTCTTGGATTCGTGATTTTATCGGTATACTGGTTCAATCCTCTTTGTTGGATTGCATATATCCTTCTTTGCAGGGATATTGAATATGCATGTGATGAAAAGGTGGCAAGGAATATTGAAAAGATAGAGAAGGCAGAATACTGCAGAGTATTGCTGGAATACAGCATACCAAGAAGTATGATTGCAGCGTGCCCGGTGGCATTTGGAGGAATAGACGTGAAGAGTAGGATAAAAAATGTTGCAAATTACAAAAAGCCGGCGTTTTGGATTACAGTGGCATCCATTATGGTTTGTGTCGGCATCGGAGTATGTTTTGCCACCAGCAGAGGAACAGAAGAAGCGAAAGTAGATGAAAAAGCTTCTCAGGCACAGGCGGAAAATGTTGGAAAACAGAGTGTAGATGGGAAGTGGTATGGAATTGCAGCCGCAGGTGATTGTATTCTTCTTGAAAAACAGCAACCAAAGCAGGACACAACTTCTTATGAATATAATATGAAAAATATTTTCGAAAGTCCTGAAGCTGCCCTTAAAGTTCTTGAGAGTGACGGAGAGGATTGGGGCATGATTGCTTCTGATGATAATTACGTTGTTTTGGCGAGGCGGGAACAGATAGCGGATGGCAATTTGACTTCTGAGAGTGATGCAAGATGGGATGAGCAACTACGGGAATCAAATAACAGTATTCTTAAAGAATATCTTGCGGATGATTCTGCAAATTACATGGATATGATTTTGAAGATGAGAGGAGATAACGACTTGAATAATTAAAACACTGAATGATCGAGAGGAGTGTCAGTATGTCAGCATTAATTACATTGATGGTGTTTGGAAAAAGTATAGGAATATACCATGCTTTCGCGGGAATTGTCTTACTGGTTTGGCTATTTGTGTTTTTTATCATAGGTGATAATTACGATATGAGAAACGATGTCCTTGCAAGTATGGGAAGCAAATAATTGAGAATATATGTGACTAAAACTGAGTACATGACCCTGAGAGTAAATTTTGCCTTTTTGGACCATGCATATCTGAGGAAAAAGAGGAGAATAAGAGTACAAGATATGACCCTAGGAGCAAGAAATGACTTCTAGGGTCATATACATCAGGGAAAAAAGAGAAGAATAATAGCGTAAGATATGACCCTAGGAGCAAAAAATGCCTTCTAGGGTCATATAAATCAGAGGAAAAAGAGAAGAATAAGAGTACAAGATATGACCCTAGGAGCAAGAAATGACTTCTAGGGTCATATACATCAGGGAAAAAAGAGAAGAATAATAGCGTAAGATATGACCCTAGGAGCAAAAAATGACTTCTAGGGTCATACATATCAGGGAAAATAGAGAAGAATTAAAGCAAAAGATATGACTCTAGAAGCAGGAATTGCTTTTTAAGGTCATATATGTCAGGAAAGAATAGGAGAATGAGCGCAAAAAAATGTGCAGTTCTCGGACGAGGATGATGATTTTCAAGATGAAGAAATGAAGAGAGCTCGACTGTTTCGAACAACGCTGAGAGGAGAGCTCTCTTCATTTATGAATCTTAGAAAATCACACCGCAGACGAAAACAAGCATTTTCAAACGGATACCTTAGGGCTGGGCGTAAGGAAAGGCTGTCACACTAATTAGTGCGACAGCCCCTTTGATTTTACGCTTTGACATTATGTAAATATTATCCGATAGCTTTTTTAACGGCTTCAAGAACACGGTCTGCCTGGAAAGGCTTAACGATGAAGTCCTTAGCACCCGCCTGAATTGATTCGATAACCATCGCCTGCTGACCCATTGCGGAACACATGATACATACAGCGTTAGGATCTGCAGCCTTAATTCCCTTAAGTGCGCCAATTCCATCAAGCTCAGGCATTGTGATATCCAGAGTAACAAGGTCGGGTTTCAACTCATTATATTTCTCGATTGCGACTTTGCCGTTCTCAGCTTCACCCGCAATTTCATATCCATTCTTGGAAAGGATATCCTTAAGCATCATACGCATGAAAGCGGCGTCATCAGTAATGAGTATTCTTTTTCCCATATTGAACCTCCAAAAAGTATTTTTAGTTGCTAAAAAAATTTAAGCAATTTTTTTCAAAATTAAGTAATTCGGTACATAATATATTGTAACACATGATTATGATAAAGCGAGTTAAAACGTTATTTAAAAAATAAAAATTTGATAAAATTTCGTTTCCTAACCGGCTAAACTTATCTGTTACCTTGATTTCATTACCGGCAGAGAGTAGTCATACTCTGTATCATCGTGATTAACGACCTGCCACTGAATTATACTACAAGTATTGTTTGAATTGAAGGATTTTTTTGCACTATTAGCAATTATCGCAATTTCAAGCGATTGTTTGTCGGTTAATGGTATGCTTTCCTTCATTATATCACCTGATATTCCTTTGCGATAGCCCGAATTTACAGCGGTGACAAAAGCATTGCCTTTATGACATGCTTCGTAGTACGCAAGTTGTCTGTCGGACAGATTTTTACTTAAGTTGTAATCCGCTTTCGCATTTACGAGCGTAAGCGTTGCAAATGAGATAAGACACAAAACGGAAAAAACCAGAAGAATAGAGGCTGTTCCGATATTTATGCCGTGTTTACCTTTCTTTTTCACTTGGACTCCTTTTGGCTGAGCGGTGTGTCAACCGAATAACTAACTATTATGAGATCTTGGTCGTTTGGAATCGAAGAAATTACTTCATCGGTTTCCTTAACATTAAGTATTGCCACGTTACCTTTAATCACTTTTCCGGAATATGTGGATCCGTAGTCTTTGACATCGGAGTAAACTGAAGAAGCATCTGCCTTTTCAGCCACCAGCAGGGCCTCATATGAGGCGTCTGAGTGAGCTTCCTGTAATACATTCCATTCTTTGTCGAAAAAGAGAATTACGGCGTCTTCAGTGACGTATGCGTAGGGGTATAGTTCTGCAATCTTTGAAACGTCGCCGTTGCTTTCGTAAAAAGCTTCCGCAAGGTTCTGGGACCAGATTGTTGCATTGCTGAGTGCGGTGGATTTTTCCGTAAGTTTGTGCGCGCCGACGAAGAGTCTTATAGAAACCGCTGCGGCGAGGGAAAAGAAAAATACCGCTATTATAAGTTCCATCAGGAACAAGCTTGTTCTCGAATTATTTTCAGGCATCGTTTATTCCTCACTGACACTTTTTGTTTTGACAAGAAATGATTCTTCCGTTCCATCTTTTAAAATAACGTAGACGGAAAGGGTATCATCTCCTACATATTCGATATCAAACTTGGTCAGTTCAAGTATCTTTTGTCCTGTCTGGGGATAAAGGTCTTTGAGTTCATCCATGGCAAAGAGCTCCATGAGATTGCCTTCGTAGTCATATATGTAGGTGTTGTAAAGAATGCCGTCTTCCTCGTTCTGCAGAACAAGAGCATTCTGATCGAATATTTTTTTTATAAAAATTCCGCCCTTTACGTCGGACTGTCTGACCTTTTCCGTTATGTACGCACAGGCAGTGCGCTTGTGGTAATTGTCATCAACAGCAGTGACATTCTTCTGATATATATTCGCACCTATGGTTATAACGCTGAGTGCGGAAAAGATAAAAAGAAACATCAGACATATAACGAAGACCATGTCTATGATGTGACTTCTTGTTCCTTCAAAATCCATAATAGTTCCTCTATCGTACTTTGATAACTGTTACATCCGGGTACATGTTCGATGCGATTGGCTGGTAGTCGACAAAAAAAGTAGATTCGTCGTAAACAAGACCGTAGTGTTCTTCGATGTATGAAAGACTGGGGGGATACCTGCCTTCAATCGAATAACACTGAACAATGTCTCTGTTGATCGCATTTTCAAGTGAAGTTTGCTGCTTCTCGATCGTGTTTCTTCCCGATGCGTCGATCGCAATGTAAAAAAGGATACATATTGCGATGAGTATCACAAGCGAAGACCATCTGTAAAAAGTATCCGAAATATGTGAAAATATGCCGTTTTTAGCTTCAAATCTGTTTGTCATAATACTTTATCCAATATTTGTCATAATTCCCATCAGAGGAAGAATTACTGACATTAGAATCATTCCTACGATAACTGAAAGGATTATTACGAGCGTCGGTTCCAAAACTGAGATGAGAGAGTAGATTCTTCTTCCAGTGTCTCTTTCGTATCTCTCTGCGACCTGTTTCATGGCCTTGTCCATCGATCCTGATTTAAAGCCTACCAATATCATCTGAGCATAAAAAGAAGAGAATATCGAAGCTTTTTCAAGTGCTTCGGGGAAGCTGTCGCCGTCAATAAGGAAATTTCTGCATTCCTCGATCTTATCCTTCATCTCCTTGCTCTCAACAAGTTTTTTTACAAGTAAAAGAGCTTCGAAAGTATCGATACCGCTTGAAAGAGTGAGCACCATTCCGCTTGCGAAACGCTCGCTTTCAAGTTCCTGCATAAGTCTTCTTGTGGGCGCGAATTTGATCATGAACTTTTTGAAGTTCCTTTTTCCGCTCGGAGTAAGAGAGAAGTAGAGGAACAGCATGGCTATTATCACAAGCAGTATTACAAGGGCAAAAGAGTATTTGTTCAAAAGATTTCCCAGATTCAAAAGCGACTGTGAGAAACCACTCATTCCGGTGCCGAGCTGTGCAAATACCTGCTCAAATATCGGGAGAACTTTGGCAACAAGGACAGTTACGATGACCATCATCATAAAGATCATGATGAGAGGGTAGCTGATCGCATTTTTTACGCTCTCCTGAATGGAGTCTTCCCTTTCGTAGTAATCGGCAAGTGAATCCATAACTACGTCCATGTTTCCTGAAGTTTCACCGATCGTTACCATATGTACCACGTAATCGGGAAAAACATTGCTCATGGCAAGAGCTATGTGGAATTTTTCGCCGCTTCGCAAAGTCTGGCTGATACTTCCAAGAATCTTTTTTGCCGAATTGTCTTTGGAATCCTCTGTCAGAATATCGATTCCGTCTGCGGGAGCGATGCCTGCTTTTATAAGAAGAGCCATCTGCCTGCAAAAGCTTGCAATCTCATAACTGCTGAGACTTTTTTGTTTGTCTGTTTTTTTCATGGTGCCTCCGAAGAAAAATAATATGGTACGGGTGAAAGATTTCACCTAAGAAAACACTGGTCTAATCAGCGCTTTCCTGTATCAATAAACGTATTTAACAGAGTAATTGGATCCGTCTCCGATAAAGTTTTCGAGCTTTCTCTCTTCCGTATTTGATGCAAAAGTGGGATCGAGAAGTGACCAGTCTTTTCCGTCAAATTCGATCATTCCGTTTACCCAGCCTACATCTTTTATATAAGTGCTGAGCCATGCGTGATAAGCGGTTCCCGCGTAGCCGACTTCCATCTTTGTCGGGATGTTCTGGCTTCGAAGCATCGCAGCCATAAGCGAAGCGTAGTCGAGACAGATTCCTTTCTGGGTTATAAGAATCTCGTCAAGATCTGGAAGATAGCCGCTTTGCACGGTTTCAGCTTCTTCATAGTCGTAAGTGATATTTTCTATCATAAAGTTATAAACTTCTGCAACGACCTCGATGTCGGAATTGCAAGGATAAGCAAGTGCCGCACCTTTTCTGACAGCCAGAGAGTCGGGGGCGAAGTTGATGAACTGGTTTGGATACAGGAAAGGCTTATATCCGTTTGAAAGAGTTACATCTATCGGGAACGTGAACACCATTGAATACTTAGTCTCTGTGATGTTCTCATATACATTTATCATGTACTGCCCGTTTCCTGCCTGAAGAGGGAAGACCTCGCCGTCTTTTGAATTGCTTGAGATGTCGTAAGTATAGGTAACCGTGTCCGGGCCTGTGATTTGAAGCTTAACTTTGGGAGAACTTCCTTTATAAGTCACGAAAATATAGCCCTCAGACATGTTTGAATAGTCGATACGGGCATATTCGTTCTCAAATGTATCGGTTCCGGGAGCTGTAGGGACAAGGCAAAGAGGCGTGTTGTCGCGACTTCCCCTTACGGTCTCATCAATCTGCGCATCTTTTTTGTGGCCGGCTCTGTCAAGGAGCGTTACGCCGTGTTTGGAGCCGCATGATGTGAGAAATAAAACCGAGCAGGTGAAAAGACAGATTAAAGAGAATATACGATTTTTAAAAAAGCTTTTTTCAATCATAATTTTCATGAGAGTATTTGTGGTGCATCCTTAAGTTTCTTATAGGCAAAAGAGATTAGTTCGGACATTACGGATCTCTTTTCGTTAGAGTTGAGTACGCATGCGTATGCTATCTCAAGAGGTGTTCCGACAGCCATCTCGTTGTAGCCGCGGATTCTTTTTGTGAGATCTGAAAGGAACATATCGCAGTCGGTGTCCGAACAATTTTCAATCAGAATAATAAATTCATTTCCGCCGTTTCTTCCGACATAACCATATTTTTCGCCGACATCCTCAAGAATAAAACAAAACTCGGTAATTAGGTTGTTGCCGTTATCATGACTTGTTGTCTGATTTACGGTCGGAAGATTATTTATTTTCATAACAACAAAGCCGACCCCGGGGAGTCGTTCCGAACCATTGAAACTTTCAAACAGAAGGTCGCAACTGAATCTGTTGGGAAGTCCCGTGAGCCTGTCGAGGTAGGCAAGTCTGTTTAGTCTGTAGCCGATATTTGTAGTCTTTTTTAATATATAAAAGTCTATTATAACGGAAATAAATACCATTAAAACAAAGATTAAGACAGATAGCAAGAGCCTTTGCGAAGTTTTGTCCTTGGAAAACGTCATTTTTAAGAGGTCTGTTCGACAATAAAATGCCAGAATCGCAGTAACAACGCATAAACAGCAAAGAGTAACAGACTTGTACATGAATATGAAATTATATACGTTAGTTTGTTTACCTCTGGTGTAGAATTCTTCCCTCATATAGCCTCCAAAGCTTCGCGCGGGTGCATCGAGAAAAGAAAGGAATCGGTAATCTTCACTGGCGATACAGAGAAAATATCCATTCTTTCTAAACGATACATCAATATCATGTATATTTTACTATATTTCGTTCATCTTATAAACAAAAACTTCCACATCACTTGTGGCAGGCAGAAGCACTTGCTATAAGCTTATTGTATATTTGGACAGAGAATCTGCTTGGTTTTACCCTGTCTCTTTTCAGCTTAGTGCATATTTGGACAGAGAATCTGCTTGGTTTTACTCTGTCTCTTTTCGGCTTATTGAATATTTGGACAGAGAATCTGCTTGGTTTTACCCTGTCTTTTTTCGGCTTATTGAATATTTGGACAGAGAATCTGCTTGGCTTTACCCTGTCTCTTTTCAGCTTATTGAATATTTGGACAGAGAATCTGCTTGGCTTTACCCTGTCGCTTTTCGGCTTAGTACATATTTGGACAGAGAATACGCTTGGTTTTACCCTGTCGCTTTTCGGCTTATTGAATATTTGGACAGAGAATACGCTTGGTTTTACCCTGTCGCTTTTCGGCTTAGTACATATTTGGACAGAGAATCTGCTTGGTTTACCCCTGTCTCTTTTTCACTTATTAAGTATTTAGACAGGGCTCTTCACAGATATAACAATGACTTTATAAACTACTATGAATGCTTTGCAAGATTTTTTTAGTATAATTGGGGGAAATTTGGAAAGCAGTTGTATTCGGCGTGAAAAAGCACCGCCCACGCAGTGCTACAAAGCTGCAGGCGGTGCAAGAAGTTCTTTTATAATTTATGGAATGTAGGTTTAAGCCTTTCGAAAGTACAGTATTCGTCGAAGCCGCATTTTTTTGCAATGATACTTGCCTTCTCAAATGCGCCGGCAACGCCTTCGGGATTATGAGCATCGGAGCCGAAAGTGATTATCTTTCCGCCAAGTTCCTTGAACCTTTTTAAGACATCGGGACTTGGATTCGTGGGGCCGCCCGATCTGAAAAGACGGCTGGTGTTAAAGTCGAGGCCTTTGTCGTTCTTTATAAGATGAATCAAAATGGCGTCGATGATATCTGAATAAGCTTCATATGAATATGGATTGTTGCCTTCGGGAGCGTAGCGGGCGAGATAGTCGAGGTGCCCGAGGACGCAGTAGTCATCAAAGAGTTTTAAGTTTTCAAGCGTAAGTTCAAAGTAGTGCCTGAAAACTTCTTTTACATCAAGGCCTTCCCAGAATTCAGGGTAGTAGGGATCTTGCCCGTCAATAAGATGCATGGATGCGATGACGAAGTCAAAAGATTCCGAGCGGACATAGGCTGTGTTTTCTTTGGCTATATGATCCTGCATGCCTACTTCAACACCGAATTTTATAGAAATCTTGTCTTTGTACATCTCCTTATACTTATATAGCTCTTTTTTGTAAGGAGGAGTGTCCAATAAAAAATAATCTTTCGGGGTGTCTTCGGTTATCGGATAGTCCATGTCCATGTGGTCGGTAAAACAGATTTCTTCAAGGCCTTTGTTTATGGCACTTTTGATCATGTCTTCCATGGGTGCTTCGCTGTCGCCCGAATTGTGAGTGTGTAAATGGTAGTCTGCCGGTAAGATCATATGGGGTTCTCCGTGATTTATTAAATGATGAATGTATGCATTTTGGTTATTGAAACAACAATATTATGATATACGAATTGCTCCATGACTGACGTCATTCTCGCAATTCTACAATCATTCGGAAACCGCGGATTTGCAAAGCAAATCGCTAATTCCTCATGATTGTTAGGGTCAAAAGGTCAAAAAGCTTAACATGCAAGCATGTACGCATTTTTGACTTTTTGACACCTATATCATAATATTCTTACTTGATTTATGCTACATTTTTTATTAGAATTAGAGTTGCTGATAAAAAATTATCAATAAGTGTGATATTAAGCAGCAATTAAATATTATATTCATTTTAGGAGGAACTTAAAATGGCAGTTAAAGTAGCAATCAATGGTTTTGGTCGTATCGGACGTCTTGCTTTCAGACAGATGTTTGAGCATGAAGGAACAGAGATCGTAGCAATCAACGATCTTACAGATCCTAAGATGCTTGCTCATCTTCTTAAGTATGATTCATCACAGGGCAAGTACAAGTATGCTGATAAGGTTTCTTACAGCGAGAATTCAATCACAGTTAATGGCAAGGAAATCACAATCTACAAAGAGGCAGATGCTAAGAACCTTCCTTGGGGCAAGATTGGTGTAGACGTTGTTCTTGAGTGTACAGGTTTCTACACATCAAAGGCTAAGGCACAGGCTCATATCGATGCCGGTGCTAAGAAGGTAGTTATTTCTGCTCCTGCAGGAAATGATCTTCCTACTATCGTATACAATGTTAACCACGAGACACTTACAGCAGATGACAACATCATCTCAGCTGCATCATGTACAACAAACTGCCTTGCACCTATGGCTAAGGCTCTTAACGATTTCGCACCTATCCAGTCTGGTATCATGGCAACAATCCATGCTTACACAGGTGATCAGATGATCCTTGACGGACCTCAGAGAAAGGGTGACCTTAGAAGAGCACGTGCAGGCGCTGTTAACATCGTTCCTAACTCAACAGGTGCTGCAAAGGCTATCGGCCTTGTTATCCCTGAACTTAACGGAAAGCTCATCGGAGCTGCTCAGAGAGTTCCTGTTCCTACAGGTTCAACAACTCTTCTTTTCGCAGTTGTTAAGTCAAGCACAGAGGTAACTAAGGAAGCTATCAACGAGGCTATGAAGAAGGCTTCTGATCCTGAGACATTCGGATACAACGAGGATGAAATCGTTTCATCTGATATCGTTGGAATGACATATGGTTCACTCTTCGATGCAACACAGACAATGGTTAACAAGATCGGTGATGATCTCTATGAAGTTCAGGTTGTTTCATGGTATGACAACGAGAACTCATACACATCACAGATGGTTCGTACAATCAAGTACTTCGAGAAGTTCGTTAAGTAATCACTTGACGAGGTTTTGTCGAGTCTAGTGTACTACTTAGTTCGATCGAGCACCTTCGGTGCGAGAGTCGAACCTCCTTGTGAAAACTCGCAGGGAGCAAGTAGAACCTAATAGAAACCATTAAGAGGGTCCGGTCCGTTTGGACCAGGCCCTCTATTTTATTGAATAGGAAATTTCTTTGAAATTCCCTATTCAATAAAAACGCTCCGCTATGGATGCGCAACTCGCGGAAATGAAATTATTGCTTACGCAATCCGCTCGTGCGCGAAAGAGTCGCAAGCGACTCTTTATCATCAATTTTTATTACAAAGGAGAACAAAAATGAGTCTTAATAAGAAATCAGTAGACGATATTAACGTAAAGGGCAGACGCGTACTCGTTCGTTGTGACTTCAACGTTCCTCTTAAGAACGGTGAGATCACAGACGAGACAAGAGTAGTAGCAGCTCTTCCTACAATCAACAAGCTTATAAAGGATGGCGGCAAGGTTATTCTTTGCTCACACCTTGGAAAAGTAAAGAACGGCCCCAACGAGGGTGAGTCACTTGCACCTGTTGCAAAGAGACTTTCAGAGAAGCTCGGCAAAGAGGTTAAGTTCATTTCTGATTACAACGTAACTGGCGCTGATGCAACAGCAGCAGTAGAAGCTATGAACGAGGGAGACGTTATCCTTCTTCAGAATACTCGTTTCAGAGGCAAGGAAGAGACAAAGCCCGAAGAAGCAGGAGATGCTTTTGCAAAAGAGCTCGCAGAGCTTGCTGATGACTATGTATGCGATGCTTTCGGATCAGCTCACAGAGCACACGCTTCTGTAGCAGGCGTTACAAAGTTCATCACAGAGAAGGGCGGAAACAACGCAGTTGGATACCTCATGCAGAAGGAAATCGATTTCCTTGGAAATGCAGTTGAGAACCCTGTAAGACCTTTCGTAGCTATCCTTGGTGGTGCTAAGGTTGCTGATAAGCTCAACGTTATCAATAACCTCATCGAGAAGTGCGATACACTTATCATCGGTGGTGGTATGGCATTCACATTCCTCAAGGCTCAGGGCTATGAGGTTGGTAAGTCTCTTGTAGACGATACAAAGCTTGATTATTGTAAGGAAATGCTTGAGAAGGCTAAGGCTAACGGCAAGCAGCTTCTTCTTCCCATCGATACTGTAGTTTCAGCAGGATTCCCTGATCCTATCGATAACCCCAGCATCGAGACAGAAATCGTTCCTTCAAATCAGATTCCTGCTGATAAGGAAGGTCTTGATATCGGTCTTAAGACACGTGACCTCTTCGCTGATGCTGTTAAGTCAGCTAAGACAGTTGTTTGGAACGGACCTATGGGTGTATTCGAGAACCCTGTTCTTGCTGAAGGAACAAAGGCAGTAGCTAAGGCTCTTGCAGAGACAACAGCTACAACAATCATCGGTGGTGGTGATAGTGCAGCAGCTGTTAACCAGCTTGGATTTGCTGACAAGATGAGCCACATCTCAACAGGTGGTGGAGCTTCTCTTGAGTTCCTTGAGGGTAAGGCGCTTCCCGGTGTAGTAGCAGCTGATGATAAGTGAGACTCCGACGAGGTTTTTTCGAGTCGGTAGTTCGAACTTAGTTCTGGCGAGCACCGATAGGTGCGAGAGCAGAACTTCCTTGTGAAAATCAAGAAGTAAATATTACAAAAATATAGAGGTGGAAAACATGGCACGTAGAAGAATAATCGCCGGAAACTGGAAGATGAACAAGACTCCCAGCGAGGCTGTAGCTCTTTGCGAAGAGCTCAAGGATCTTGTAAAGAATGATGCTGTAGACGTAGTTTATTGCGTACCTGCAATCGATATCGTACCCGTAGTTAACGCTGTTAAGGGCACAAACGTACACGTAGGTGCAGAGAACTTCTACATTGTAGACAGCGGAGCATTCACAGGAGAAATTTCAGCTCCTATGCTCAAGGATGCCGGTGTAGAGTACATCATCATCGGACATTCAGAGAGAAGAGATATCTTCGGAGAGAACGATATCCTTATCAACCAGAAAGTAAAGAAAGCATTTGCTTCAGGTCTTACACCTATCCTTTGCTGCGGTGAGTCTCTTGCACTTCGTAAGGCTGATACTTACAAAGAGTGGATCGAGAGACAGATCACATGGGATCTTGATGGCGTAACAGCTGATCAGGTTAAGAAGCTTGTTATCGCTTACGAGCCTATCTGGGCAATCGGAACAGGCGAGACAGCTACAGCAGATCAGGCTGAGGAAGTATGTAAGCTTATCCGTGAGCTTATTGCTAAGCTTTACGATCAGGCTACAGCTGATGAGGTTCGCATCCAGTACGGCGGATCTATGAATGCAGGAAATGCTGCAGAGCTTCTTTCAAAGCCCAACATTGACGGCGGACTTATCGGCGGAGCAAGCCTTAAGGCTGACTTCGGAAAGATTGTTAATGCATAATGTACTACTTTGTTCCGGCGAGCACCTTTGGTGCGAGAGCAGAACATCCAATTTTACGGAATAAACTGCCATTATTGTAAAATTTATAGGCGACGCAAAAGATGATTTCATCTTTTGCGTCGCTTTTTACTTTAAAGAAATTTCTTCAAATTTCAGGAAAATTGACTAAGAGATAGGGAAAGCAATGCTTTAGTCAACGCGTCAAGAAAAATTGCCTTGGATTGAGCAGAAGATTACAGGGAAAAGTGACTAAGGGAGAAGAAACATAATAATTTAGTCAACGCGTCAAGAAAAATTGCCTTAGATTCAGCGGAAGATTACAGGGAAAAGTGCCTAAGAGAGGGTAAAAGCAAAGATTTAGTCAACGTAGCAAGAAAACCCGCCTTGGATTAAACGTAAGATTACAGGAAAAAGTGCCTAAGAGAGGGTAAAATTAAAGATTTAGTCAATGTAGCAAGAAAATCCATCTTAGATTGAGCAGAAGATTACAGCGAATATTGATCAAAAGTCGGCGAGACATCACACTAAGCGATAACCTCAGCTGATTGGCACTGATAAGTTTTCTCAAATTCTCACGAAAGACATACTATGATAAGATTTGAGCATCACAGAAATGCGATGCTGACCGGAAAGCCGGAGGTGTTATGATATACCTCCGGTTTTTCTATAAAATGTCGGCATCTTTCGGGAGAGGTGAAGAAATGCCAAACATACAGTATTCGGGAGTCAGGGAGAGCATCCCGGGAAGAATAAACGATCTTGGTACAACCGGAAAAGAAGTTGCGGAAAACTACAAAAAGGGATGTCTTAAAAGGGCAGACAGGAGCTTTGCACAGGGACTGCAGTGTCAGCAGATAAACAGTATGGCGGCGCTTATGTCTTTGGAGGATTCTGTCTTTATCTCACATTCTCCGCAGGGGTGTGTCGGATGTGCGATCATGGCGGTAGATATGTACCGTGTCGGACAGATTCACAGAGGAATCAAGGTTGTCAAAAATCCCAGACTTATTGTTACAAATATAGATCAGAAGAGTGTAGTATTTGGCGGTGAGCAGAAGCTTAGAGAGGCTGTTCAGAAAGCAGTCGAGAGATACAATCCGAAGCTTGCGTTTATATATGCTTCCTGCGCATCAGGTATCATTGGAGACGATATTGACGCGATAGCACAGGATCTTCAGACTGATTATCCTGACACTATAATGGTTCCGATACACTGCGAAGGCTTCAAATCTAAAGTTTGTGCGTCCGGGTTTGATGCGGCATTTATTTCGATCAATAAATATATTTTGAAAAAAGAGAAAGTTGAAAAAGAAAAAGGACTCATAAATCTTTTTGCTCCTACGACAGTCAGTTTCGCCGATCAGAAAGAAATGGAGCGAATGATAAATCTTTTGGGTGCAAAGGTCAACTATATTCCTTTTTACAGCTCTCTTGAAAAGATAAAAAGAATCCCTGCAGCGGAGGCTTCGACATCTATCTGTAAAGTATTTGCGGATGAGTTTATGAAGACTCTCTGGGAAGACTACGAGATACCTTATTCACACACCGTAATGCCTATCGGAATAAGAAATACCGATAAGTGGTACAGAGGCATCGCTAAGGTTATCGGCAAGGAAGAGGAAGTTGAGCGGATCATCGCTTCCGAACATAAGAGAATTGAACCGCTTGTGGCGGAACTTAGGGAAAGACTTAAGGGAAAAAGAGTATTCATATGCGGAGGAACAGGAAGGTCTTTTGCGGCAGCAGCTCTTATAGATGATTTTGGCATGGAACTTGTTGGACTTGAAACACCGACCTATGACGCCGATGCGCAGGTTGACATAGAGTACCTTAACGACATTCACAAGAATTTTGTGGTTGATATTGCCAACATGCAGCCTTTTGAGCAGGTTAATCTTTTGAACAAACTTAAACCCGATGCATTTATAGGAGTTCCCGAATGGGCGGCAAAGCTTGGAATTCCGACTACACACGTTCTTGACGGAAAAAGACCTACGATGGGATATGATGGACTTCTTTTTCTTGGAAACAAGATTGCGGATCAGCTTGAAAATCCGGGATTTAACAGGAAACTTGCAAAGCATGTAAAACTCCCTTACAAGGATTCATGGTACAAAGAAAATGCGTTCAAATATATTTTAGGGGGAGAAGATTAATGTCACATATTATGGAAAATCCTAAGGGCGGATGCGTTCTTGCGGGAATCAACGCCGTTCTTGGTGCGATAAACAGAGTCTGCCCGATATTACATTCAGGTCCCGGATGCTGTATGCAGACAACGGCAGCAGATCAGGGACAGTCGGGGCATAAACATTCATGCTTTGTGAGCGGAGTGTCGATCCCGTCAAGTAACATGCTTGAAAAAGAAGTTGTATTCGGCGGAGTAAATAAATTAAGAACAACAATTCAGGGCTCGATTGACATAATGGATGCCGATGCTTTTTTTGTCCTGACCGGATGTACCGCAGGTATTATCGGAGATGATATCGAGAGCGTCACAAGTAAATTCAGGGAAGAAGGGCACGAAGTCTATTCAATCGATACGCCCGGATTTGCGGGCGACAGTAACCTCGGGTATGAGGTGATCTGGAATACGTTTATAGACAAGGTTATTGAAAAAGATGTTCCAAAGGACGATAAGCTTGTGAATATCTTTGGAATCGTGCCCTACCACGATCCGTTCTGGAGCGGCACGCTTGAAGAGATCGATAGGATTCTTTCGAAGCTCGGACTTAAGGTCAATACCTTTTTTACAAAACATCAGGGAATTGAAGATATTAAAAAGAGCTCCGGTGCGGCGCTCAATATCATTGTAAATCCGTGGCTCTTCAACGGGCCTGCCAAGAAGTTTGAGGAGAAATTCGGCGTTCCAAGTATCAGGATTCCGGGACTCTTTGTCGGCGCGACAGATACCACTAATTTTATCATAGCAGTGCAGAAAGCACTTAATCTTGATGAAAAACTTGTAGAGGATGTGATCGAGGCGGAAGAGGACTATGTCTACAGCTATCTGGGACAGTCAATCGGTGTTGTGAGCTGGAAAAGATTTGCTGTTGTTGCAGATGCAAACAGTGCTGTCGGATACACAAGATATCTTGCGAACGATTACAGCTTTACGCCTGTTCTGGTGATAGTATCCGAGCCGATCTTCAGACAGGAGGACAAGGACAGGATAGAAAAAGAAATCCGGGACCTTGAATATGCAAAGCCTCCGAAAGTTCTTTTCCTGACGGATCAGTACGAGATCAACAAGGCAATCCGTGAGGAGGAAAAAGAGATAACACTTCTTGTAGGAAGTAGCAACGAGAGAGAAATTGCGCTTGAAAAAGAGATTCAGTTCATCCTCGGCGCATTTCCCATAAATGAAAGGCTTATTTTTAACAGAACCTATGCGGGTTACAGAGGAAGCCTTACATTTACGGAAGATATTTATGATAACAACTGATCAAAAGAATCGTTCTGTTACCGAAGCTATCGGTGGCGGAGCGGTTTTTATTGAGGAAATTTCTTCGAACTTGTTGAATCCCTGTAAATAAGGTCGGTTTCGGTGTATGTGGTACGATAGTTCAGATTGGGCTGTTCTATTCGTGAAATAACAAGATTTGCTGCGGAATATCCGATTATCTGACTGTGAATATGGCTCGTGGATAATGAAGGAGTCATTATCTTTGATTCCGGTGAATCATCAAAGCCAAACAACTTTATATCTTTGGGACATTCAACGCCTATTTTTCTAAGTCCGTACAATAGATCGAGTGCGACAAAGTCATTTGCACAAATAAACATTTCGGGAAGTTCTTTCATTTTTTCAAGAGCCCTAAATAAGTAGTCTTTGTAATCCGAGCCGTGAGGATGTACCTCTGAAAGGCAGTATTTATTTTCAAATGTAAGATTGTTGATATACATTGCTTCTCTAAATGCTATAAAGCGTTCGTAAAAAGAGCGGCAGTGGGTTACCTGTCCGACAAAGCCAATCTTTGTTATGCCTTTTTTGTTCATATCGCTTACTACGCGGTATATATCTGAAAAATTGTCCATCAGTAAAATGTCGGCATTCAATTTACGCCAGTAACTGGCAACCGGAGCGTCTATCATCAGGACGGGGAGGTCGAGATTGCAGATCATTTCACAGTATTGCTGATTAAACATTTCTATACATACGATTGCTCTAGTATTTTCGGGCCTGTATGTTAGTGGGAGACTAAGGTCTTCTATATTGTTGGTATCGACTCTGTGTATGGTGAGACTATATCCCATAAGAGAAATCTCATGCTGAAACTTATCAAGCATAGTTGATGCAAAATGTGAATTATTAAGGAAGTTTCCGGTGAAAAGAGCTATTTCGCCTGAAACTTTATTTTTTGTAAAAGAAGGATTCTTTATATCCGCAATGGAATTGGCATATGAGAACTGTTTATATCCCATTTCCAGTGCTTTCTCAAGAACCTTCTGCCTGGTGGATTCAGCCAGCACGCCGGTATTATTGATTGCTTTGGATACTGTATTTCTGGATAATCCCAGTGCATCGGCTATATCCTGAATAGTAACTTTTGTAGCCATAATTATTCTCCGTTGGTAAAAATGTTGTGCACAAATGTTACATTTGCACATTTAGCACATTTGGATATTAGATTTGCGGCAAATACGAATTTCTGCAATTTCATCCAAGAATACCTAGATTATAAGATGTCAGAGAGAAAGTGTCAAATGTAAATTAAAATTGTGCAAATGACAAAATTAATCTGTTGACATATAAACATATATGTGATAATTTTTACATATACAAAATGAATGTTACAAATGTAAAAGTAATGGAGGAACTAATATGAATGCTAAAACGAAGGATAATACGCTGCATAACACACTCGTATATATCAGGCAGCACTGGCAGTTGTATGTATTCTTTTTAGGACCTGCACTTATACTCACCATTATTTTCAAATATATTCCTATGGGAGGAATCCTGATCGCGTTTCAGAAGTACAACCCATTTAGAGGAATACTTGGAAGTGAGTGGGTAGGACTTAAATATTTTGAACAATTTTTATCCTCGCCGGATTTTATGCAGTACTTGCTGAATACGCTTAAGTTAAGTGTATACGGACTGTTGTGGGGATTCCCGATTCCTATTATCCTGGCACTTCTTCTCAACAGAATAACAAGCAGCAAGATAAAACAGAAGATTCAGCTGGTCCTGTATATGCCTAACTTCATTTCAGTAATCGTTCTTTGCGGTATGGTAAGGATTTTGCTTTCGGTAACAGGACCTTTCAATATGTTCTTGGGAACAAACATAAACTTCCTTACCATCCCTGCAGCATTCAGACCGATTTACATCATAAGCGGTATCTGGCAGGGAGCAGGATGGGCATCCATCATGTACACTGCGGCACTTTCAAATGCAAGCAATGAGTTAAAAGAGGCGGCACAGATTGACGGAGCAAATATCTGGCAGCAGATCAAAGCGGTTGAATGGCCTGCCATAAAGGATATGGTAGTTATACAGTTCATACTTCAGGCCGGAAACATAATGAGCATCGGATTTGAAAAAGCTTATGCTCTTCAGTCGGATATGAATCTCGCTTCATCGGAGATCATTGCAACTTATGTTTATAAGAAAGGCCTTTTGAATGGTGATTACAGTTATTCTACGGCGGTAGGTCTTTTCAACACGATCATAAATGTAATACTTCTGATAGCAGTCAATAAAGTTGTTGAAAAGCTCAATGACGGTCAGGGATTATAAGGAGAAAGAGAGATGGAAAAAACACTTACAGTTAAGAAAAGTGAGTTCGCAAGAGCTTCCATGGGAGATAAGATCTTCCTTTTGATCGGATATATACTTTTGGGACTATTTGTTGTAGCAATAATCGGACCTGTAGTATACATCGTTATTGCCTCCTTTATGGATCCGATAACACTTCAGAACAAGGGAATTGTCTTTGATATCAGCAAGTGGACCACTACAGCATATGAGAGAGTAATGTCCAATTCCCAGATATGGATTGGATTTGGCAATGCAGTTCTTTACTCGGTCTTATTCAGCGTCATATCGGTATTTATAACTCTTCTTTGTGCATATCCTATGTCCAGAGATGATTTTAAAGGGAAAAAGATATTCAACACAATTTTCATCATAACCATGTTTTTTGGCGGCGGACTTATCCCTACATACCTTCTTATAAGCAACATGGGACTTCTTGACAGCATGTGGGCGATAATACTTCCGAATGCTTTCAGTGTATGGAACATGATAATTGCAAGAACCTATTATAAGGGAGTTCCTAACGAACTTAGGGAGGCAGCCGATGTTGACGGAGCAAATGAACTTGTATTTTTCTTCAAGATCCTGCTTCCGGTGTGCACGCCGCTTATTGCAGTTTTGGTGCTTTGGCAGTTTGTCGGAATGTGGAACAGTTATTTTGACGCAATGATCTATCTTAATTCGGCTGAAAAACAACCGCTTCAGCTGGTGCTTAGGGCTATTCTCATACAGAACGAACCCGATCCCGGAATGATAGCAGATATGCAGAGTACAGCACAGAGGGCACAGCTGGCCGAACTTTTGAAATATGCAACGATAATAGTATCGAGTCTTCCGTTAATAGTGATGTATCCATTCTTCCAGAAATACTTTGATTCCGGAATTATGATCGGATCTGTAAAGGGATGAGAAGAATTGCAGTGGTTTTTTCAAGGATAGCTTAAATGTACTTTGGAGGGTAAAAAAGAGCATAACATCCTTGTGAAGGCATAAAGTATTAATAGTAAGGAGAGGGCAAATGAGAAAGGAAAAAACTAAGTTTATGGCGGCAGCGCTTGCTTTGACAGTATCTGCAGGCGCACTTATGGGATGCGGCAAAGCATCTTCGGGAAGTGATATTGCATCTGTTTCAACAGATAATCTGAGCTTTCCACTTCAGGAAAAGGTTACGATCACCGGAACGATAAGTTATCCGTCCGGTACGGAATCGGAACCAAACAATAGGACAATCTTCAAGAGACTTGAGGAAGAAACAAACGTGCATGTTGATTGGACAGCTATATCGAGCGATCAGTGGGGGGACAAAATCCAGCTGAATATGGCAAACAAGAATGCTCTTACTGATTTTGTGTTCAATGCAGGTTTTGGAAACTCAGATCTTATCAGATATGCTGACCAGGGGGTTATCATTTCTTTAGAAGATTATATCGACAATAACATGCCTAATCTAAAAGGCGTGTTCGATAAGTATCCGGAGTACCGCACGATGTGTACCGATTCAGAGGGACATATCTGGGCGCTTCCATGGATAGAGCAGCTTGGTTCCAACAAGACTGCAATTCAGACAGTTGGAAACAACTTTACTTATATCAACAAGAAGTGGTTGGATTTTCTTGGACTTTCAACACCTACGACAGTTGATGAATTTGAGCAGGTTTTGAAAGCATTTAAGGATCACGCTTCAGAGCTTCAGGCTGAGTTTGGTATTGAAGGTGACATCATTCCTATGTCATGCATAATGAACGATCAGGATCCCAGTCTTCTTATCAACGGATTTGGAGAGGGATACGGAGATAACGATATCGGACAGCATATTGCTGTGACAAATGACAAGAAGGTTATCTGCACAGCAACACAGGAAGGATTTAAGTCAGGCTTCCGGTGGCTCCACAAGCTTTACGAAGAAGGACTTATCGATCCTGAGTGCTTTACACAGGACTGGTCTACATATGTAGCAAAGGGTAAGTCTCACAGATATGGCGTTTGCTTCACATGGGACGTTGCAAATATTGATAATCTTCAGGACTTTGTTCCTCTTGCAGCGCTTCAGGCAGATACCAAAAATGTTACTCCTCTTAACAGCTCTTTTACTTCCGGATTTGATCGCGGAAGATGCGTTGTAACTGCAAAGTGCGAGAATCCTGCACTTGTATGCGCATGGCTCGATAAGATGTACGATCCGTTCCAGTCACCTCAGAATAACTGGGGAACATACGGAGAGGATGATGAGTTTGATATCTTTGAGTTGTCAACAAATGATCAGGGTGAAAAGATGCTTAAGCATGCGGCGCTTGGCGATGCGTCTCCTGTAGAAGTACGTGAAGCAGAGTGTGTAGGCGGACCTCTTGCAATCCTTGATGAGTATTACGGCAAATATGTTACATGTCCTGATGATGCTCAGTATCGTCTTGACTGGATCAAGGAGTATTACACCAATGATATGCACAATGAGTATGTATATCCCAATGTATTTATGACAGCGGAAGATACAGAAAAGCTCACATCCATTCAGCAGGATCTTATTACATATATAAATTCAAGCAGAAGTAAGTTTGTAATGGATGGCCTCAGCGATGCTGATTGGGAGGCTTATCTTAATCAGGTTAATGCATACGGAATTGATGAATATCTTGCAATTTATCAGAAGTATTTTGACGAGTTTTACAAGTAATCGGAAGGTTAATGTTTATTGGAGATGGGGAGGAGATGATCCTCCCCATTTAAAAAAGATGAAAAGAATAACAATTTGTTTGCTACTTATATCGTTAATGATGATACAAGGATGTGCCGGTAAAAAAATGAATGAATGTTTATTCCCAAGGGCTGAAGACAGTTACGTCGGAGATGTCATGGCTCTTTCGACAGAGAAAGGAGTTTACCTCAATTATCTTTATGAAACGGATAATAACGGAGTGGGGTATCATCCGATACATCAGTTCTACACCCGTAATTTTGTAAGCTTTGAAGACAAGGGACAGGTACTTGCATATTCAGAGGAAATGGAAGCACCGGATCTTGCTGTGGGAACAGGATCATTTATTATTGATGATGCCGGAACATATCATTGTT
This sequence comes from Butyrivibrio hungatei NK4A153, assembly GCF_000424465.1. Lineage (GTDB taxonomy): Bacteria > Bacillota > Clostridia > Lachnospirales > Lachnospiraceae > Butyrivibrio > Butyrivibrio hungatei_A. The sequence goes on from NZ_AUJY01000008.1 coordinate 49,271, forward strand.
TTTATACAGGACATAATGGTTATTATGAGGAATACGGGCTGGATAAAGAGTGCCTGATGCATGCAACAAGTAAAGACAATAAGACTTATACCAAGGATACTGAAAATATTATACATGCTCCGGAAGGATACAGTACGGAAGATTTTCGCGATCCGCAGGTGCTGCGAACAGATGACGGCTATATGATGCTTGTGGGAGCGAGAAAAGAAAACGGGAATGAGAGCGCGATAATATGCTATCGTTCCGATGATCTTAAAAACTGGAAGTTTGAAGGCGACTTTTATACAAACAAAGACTTATATTTTATGGAGTGTCCGGATCTGTTTAAGATGGGCAATCGTTATTATCTGACATTCAGCTGGAACAATGTTGTATATTACAGAATGTCGGACAGCATCAACGGACCGTGGGAGAAACCTGAGACGGATACATTTGACGGAAACGGTTTCTATGCGGCAAAGACCTGTGAATATAAAGGAAAAAGATATCTGATAGGTTTTTTGGATAGAAAGAAAAGAGAAAGTGACAGGCTTCCTTATACCTGGGCGGGAAATCTCCTTGTATATGAACTTAAGGAACTGGAAGATGGAACGCTTGGCGTAGCGATGCCTGAAGAATATATAAATTATTTTGACAAACAGATTTTTGAAGCAGAAAGTGTAAAAGACGAATCGGAACTTGGAAATGTTCCGGAAAGCTGCCGGCTTACATTTGAGCTTGAGATGGAAAACGAAGGCAAGTCGGAGATTATATTTAACAATGCCGAGAAGAATGAGGAATACAGAATAACCATCGACAATGGCGAAGATAAGATCACCTATGATGCTTATCCCAATGAACAAAGTATGAGCCTTAAGGCGGGAGTTAAGTATCAAGTTGATGTAGTTGTGGAAAAAGATATAACAGTGGTTTATGTTAACGGCGAAAAAGCATTGTCAAATCGCATTTATTCGGCGGTGGGCGCGGATTGGAAAGTGCGCCTTCAGGGAGCAAGCATAGACAATTTAAAGATATATGGCAGGAAAGGAATACTATGAACGATAAGTTATTAAAAGCAAGAGAATATGAGTGCAAAAAGGAAAAGACAATCGCGGAGGAATTTCGTCCTCTTTTCCATCTTACTCCAAGATGCGGATGGATGAACGATCCGAACGGATTTAGCATATATAAGGGTAAATATCATCTTTTTTATCAATATAATCCTTATGAGACTGTCTGGGGGCCTATGCATTGGGGCCATGTAGAGAGTGAAGACCTTATCGATTGGAAGTATCTTCCTGCCGTTATGGCACCGGAAGCAGATTATGATAAGGACGGATGTTTTTCGGGAAGTGCGATTGAAACAGAGGATGGGAAACATCTGATACTATATACCGGCGTTCTCAGGAAACAGGATGAGAATGGCAACTTCTATGATGTCCAGACTCAGTGCGTTGCTGTAGGAGACGGAAAAGACTATGAAAAATATGAGATGAATCCGGTAATTACGGGCGATAAGCTTCCGGAGGGAGCGGGAAAAATAGATTTCAGAGATCCGAAGATCTGGAAAGAAAACGGAAAATACTATCTTGTTGCAGGAAACAAGACTGTTGACGGTGATGGACAACTTTTGCAGTATTCAAGCGATGACGGCTTTAACTGGAAATATGATAAAATACTTATAAAGAATAATAAAAGATTCGGAGTCATGTGGGAATGCCCGGACTACTTTGCGCTTGACGGAAAGCATGTACTTCTCACAAGCCCGCAGGATATGCTTCCCGAGGGACTTGAATTTCACAACGGTAACGGCACATTATGCATAATCGGAAGTGTCAACGATGAAGGAGATTTCTGCGAGGAGAATTGTCAGGCGGTAGATTACGGAATAGATTTTTATGCGCCTCAGACTACCAGGACCAAAGACGGAAGGCAGGTTATGATAGGCTGGCTTCAGAACTGGGATACTTTGGCAATAAAACGTGAAGATTTTCCGTGGTTTGGACAGATGAGCCTTCCCAGGGAAATATCGATAAAGAACGGAAGGCTGATTCAAAAGCCTATTCGCGAAATAGAGAATTACTATGGTAAAAGAGTAAGCAGACAAAATGTCATCGTTACCGATGATTGTGTACTTTCAAGCTTAGAAGGCAGATGTATCGATATGACGGTTAATGTAAGATTGGCTGGCACATACCTTTCATACGGTAAGTTTGAAATACGCTTTGCAGATAACGGTAAAGAATATTCAAGCATAGAATTTGATCCTGTTGAATCTATAGTGAAGATCGACCGCAAGCATTCCGGAAACAGAAGGGCAATCGTGCACCAGAGAAGATGCAAGGTGGCTGATAATAACGGAGAGATCAAACTGCGCGTGATACTTGACAGATACAGCATGGAATTGTTCATTAATGACGGAGAACAGGTAATGTCAATGGGCATCTTTACAGATATTAAGGCTGAAGGAATCAGCTTCAGGGCTAACGGCGAATTAATCATGGACGTTGTGATGAATGAATTGGAGAAGAAAAATGAGCAAATTTAATGTTGTGGCACTTGGAGAATTACTGATCGATTTCACAAATAATGGAATGAGCGCTCAGGGGAATCCTTTATTTGAAGCTAATCCCGGGGGTGCACCGTGTAATGTCCTTTCCATGCTGCAGAATCTTGGAAACAGCACTGCATTTATCGGAAAGGTCGGAGATGACTTTTTTGGAAAAATGCTAAGGGAAAGAATTGAAAAGCAGGGAATAGAAGCTTCAGGTCTTGTACAGGATGCGACAGTACCGACTACTTTGGCTTTTGTGAATAAGCTTGCAAACGGAGACAGGGATTTTTCTTTTTACAGAAAACCGGGAGCAGATATGATGCTGACTGCGGACGATGTCAGGGCAAACAGAAATCTTCTTGAAAATACCGAAGTCTTCCATTTGGGAACATTGTCTATGACAGATGAGCCGGCAAAAGAAGCAACAAAACTGGCTGTTAGTATTGCAAAGGAAAGCGGTGCCGTTATCTCTTTTGATCCGAACTACAGAGAGCCGTTGTGGGAATCTGTAGAGGATGCTCTTGAGGCAATGAAATACGGCTTTGAAAATTGTGATGTTTTAAAAATATCAGACAATGAAGTTGAACTGTTCACCGGAATGGCTGATATTGAAGCAGGTGCGAAGAAAATACAGAAAGAATTCGAAATACCAATTGTATTTGCAACACTCGGGGCAGAGGGAAGTATGGCTCTGTATAAGGACTTTGTTGTAAAAAAAGAAGGCTATAAGAATCCGGATACGATAGAAACTACCGGTGCAGGTGATACATTCTGTGCCTGTGCAATTGATTATATCCGTAGGAATGGCCTTAACGATCTTTCGGAGGCCGGTCTGTCAGAGTGCCTGTCATTTGCAAATGCAGCAGCATCGATCATCACTACAAGAAGAGGCGCACTATCTGTTATGCCGACTTTGGATGAGGTTGGATTGTTCATGAAATCACGCGAATAAATATAAAACGCTCCGTGGCCAAGATAGGCGGCCATTTCGGACAAAAGATTGCATCTTATTTTGGCGGCAAGAATGTAAGAGTGCTCAACTACGGCTTTATCAAGAAGTTCTATGATGGAATGAGCGCCGAGGATGCGCTTAAAGAGAGCAGGATAACACCTGAGTGCATACTTGAAGATGTTTGCATATTTGACCTTAAATGAAAAAAAGCGTAAATTGAAATGGTAACATTTCATTCATTTAAGGAGAGAGAATATGGCAAAAATCTTAAATCCCGAACAGTATCAGGAGTCTATGAGCGCCAAAGGCGAAATTCGTTATCAAGAGACACAGAGACTTTTGTTCTTTGGACTTCCGTGGACTTTTACAAAATATGAACTTAGAGACAATGACCTTACAATCATCAAAGGTTTTTTGACAGTGCGCGAAAACGACTGTTACATGTACAAAGTATCTGATGTTGAGATAACAAGAACTCTCATGCAGAGAATCTTTGGTTTATCAACGATCATATGTTATACCTCTGATGTTACGGATAAGACTATCGTAATGAAGAATATCAAGCACGGCCGCGAGATCAAGGATTTCCTTCTTCACGCTTCCGAGGCAGCAAGAATCCGCCGTAAGACTGTAAGCATGCAGAACATTGGATTTGATACCGATGATATGGATGATTATCACGACATGAACTAATTTATCGAACTTCCTAGTTTAAAAGATATGTGTTAAATTATATATAGCAACGTTTTTTAGTTAATATTATACCTATACGAGGATGATATGGTAAACATAGTTGATGATCGCAAAGTTAACTCCGGGGCAAGAGGAGTTTATCTTGCATTAATGGTATTTGGCGGAATATTGATGAATATTTGTGGAAGTAAGTTTGTCGGTCGCTTCGAAATTCCGCTATATCTGGATTCTGTAGGTACTATGACCGTATCTATGCTGGGAGGATTTCTTCCCGGTATATTTGTCGGTTTTTTCAGTTCGTTCTTAAACAGTATTTTTACTGATTCCGTGGCGATCTCCTACAGCATGATAAATGTTCTTATCGCTATACTTACCACTGTTTTTTATGAAAAAAAGTGGTTCAAAGATTTCTATAAAATAATCCTGGCAGTACTTATATACGGCGTTGTCGGAGGCGTTTTGGGAGCAATACTCACGGGTATTATCTACGGCTTTGGCTCTGAGACTGCGTCACTTAACTTTTTGAAGATAATCTATGAATCCGGTAAGATGTCGGCATTTCAGGCAGCTCTGATTGCCGATTATGTAGTCGATGTTGCGGATAAGATGATAAGTGTGTTGATAGCTCTTTTGATCACATTTATAGTTCCTGCCGGTGTTCGCGACAGACTGAATGTGAAGTACTGGAAGCAGGCGCCTCTGACGCCTGAAGCCGTGCAGACTATGAGAAGCGGAAAGAGCCGTCGTATATCACTTAGAATGAAGGTTGTTATCCTTCTTACTCTTGCAACGGGACTCGTCGCTTTTTGTGCTATTTTTATCAGTACGATGTTGTTCAGAGATGCGATAGTTCAGACGGGAAAAAATACTGTTCACATTGCGCAGGAAATAGGCAGTTATTCGGGCGTTGACCTTTCCGGAATATCACCGTACTCGGAAGAAGAGACGGGAAGAGAGGTCTTTAAATTCGCTACCAGACAGATATCTCTTTTCATCGGATTATACATATTCATTCTCGGCGTAGGTATCTATATGTCGGAGTATCATCTGATACTTCCGATCAATACGATGGCGCTCTCGTCGTCGCGGTTTTCTGACGGAAGCGAGGAGAATCTTGAAAAGACGGCGAAGATGTTTGAAGAGATCAAGATCGGAACCGGCGATGAGATTGAAAACATGTACGATGCGCTTCTTAAGATGATAGAGGCACACGTTGCGTCTGTTAAGGCACTTAAGAGTAGAAACGAGACCATTACTGCACTTCAAAATTCAATCATCTATGCTCTTGCCGATCTTGTTGAAAGCAGAGATCAGAGTACGGGTGAGCATGTTAAGAATACAGCGGAATACACCAAGATTATCATGAATGAGATGATAAAAGAGGGCGTATATACAGATCTTTTGACACCGCAGTTTGTTTCGGATGTTTATCATTCGGCACCGCTTCACGATGTCGGAAAGATCAGTATTTCCGATAATTTCCTTAATAAGCCGGGTAAACTCACACCCGAAGAATTTACGATCATGAAGACTCATTCAAAGGAAGGCGCCGTGATCATCGATAAGGTTATGAGCAATCTTCCCGAGCAGGATGCGGGCTATCTGAAAGAAGCCAAGAATCTTGCCATGTACCATCACGAGAGATGGGACGGAACCGGTTATCCGATGGGACTTAAGGGAGAAGAGATTCCTCTTTCCGCAAGGATAATGGCGGTAGCCGATGTATTTGATGCGCTCATCTCGGAGAGAAGCTACAAGAAAGCGTTCCCGTTTGATGAGGCAATTAAGATTATTAAGGAGAGTTCCGGTACTCACTTCGATCCGAAGGTTGCACAGGCTTTTTTGAATGCGCTTGAGGAAGTAAGAAAGATAGCGGAAGTCTGAAAGGATTTTTATGAAAAAAGACAATATTATTTTGGTTGGGATGCCTACATCCGGAAAGAGTACGGTAGGAGTAATACTCGCCAAAATATTGGGATATAATTTTGTTGACGCTGATATAGTTATCCAGAAAAAAGAAGGAAGGAGACTTTCTGAGATAATAGAGCAGGAGGGTGTTGACGGATTTATTGAAATCGAGAACAAGGTAAATGCAGGTATTGAGACGGAGAGAACCGTCATAGCAACCGGTGGAAGTGTCGTGTACGGCAGAGAAGCTATGGAGCATTATAAAAATATCGGTAAAGTAGTGTATCTCAAAGTCGGAATGGAAGCTCTGACAAAGCGACTTAAGGATGTAAAACAGCGCGGGGTTGTTATGAGACCCGGACAGTCCCTGATCGCGCTTTATAATGAGCGAAGCGTTCTGTATGAGAAATATGCCGATATCACTATCGATGAAAAAGATAACACAATGGAAGAGGTCGTTACAGACTTAGTCGCAGCACTCAAATAATAAGGCATGAATGAATAATGGAGCGAACGAAACTAAAAAAGGCGAATACATAACCGGCTCGGGAAGGCGGTTTGTTTCTGATGCGCCCAAAGAGTTTCACTACACGTCATTTGAGACAAAAAGGCTCCTTAGAGAGTATGCGCCTGTGAGTGAGGCGCCTCTTTTATACAAAGATACTTCACTTGCCGTTCTGGAGCCGCATGCCGTATTAAACAGAGAAAAGCTTGTGGTATCTTTTTGCATAAAGTCTGAAAAGGGCGGCCACAGCTATGTTCTTAAGGATATAGCCGAGCTTCTTGATGCTATAGAAAAGCACAGCTTCTTAAGCTATGGTAAGCATCTTGAGTTTACGCATGATATGTCTTCATTTTCTGCGGATTCCCAGAAGATAATAAATTTCTTATTTGACTATTTCAGAGGTAGAAGAGCGGGAGACCCTTATCAGGTCTATTCGCGTTCAAAGAGCCGTAGCAAAAACATCGAGCTTTGCGGTAATGAGATTGATGAGTTTTTTAAATCTGTAAAAGAGACTTTTTTCCTTAATTCCGATTTTAGGGCGAGGTACAGCGAAGAACGCCTTCTTGAGATAGTTCCTGTTTTCCCTGACATTGACCTTCATATTGAGAAAAAGAACTTCGGAGTCGTTTTCGAATCCGGCTCTTTTACCATGTTCGAAGGATATTCAAATATTTATTTCGAAAGAAAGAGAAAGCTTCACATGATTCCCCGAAGTGACTGCGCGGAGATCATTCCGGTGCTCAAGTTCCTTGCGGCTAGAAGAACTGAGAACGAGCTCTTTATAGCTGAAAAAGATCTGCCTCTTTTTTCGGAAGGTCTTTTCCATGTGATCAATGAGTTCTTCAATGTGAGCACGGACGGCTTCGAGGCTTCGAGATACGCGCCTGATATTCCAAAGTTTGAGATCTACGTAGATATGCCGGATGCAAATAGCATAACCTGTAAGGTGAAAGCGGCGTATGATGCCGGAAACGGTATGAAAGAGAGCTTTGACATCTTTGAATCCCGGGACATTGACAAGTTTGGCGATGAGCCGGCGACCGATGTGAAGAGGAACAGTTATCTGGAGAACAGAACTGCAAAACTGATAAGCCCGTATTTTGACAGACTTGACTCCGACAGGAAAGCGCTGGTACTTACGACGGATTCATATACGGATGATAAGCTTTACGTTTTTCTTGCGGAAAAGATGGGATATCTTTCTACCATAGGCGATGTATTCGTATCGGATGCGATCAAGGCGGTAAGGATCGAGAAGGGGCTCAAGGTGAATCTTGGCGTCTCTGTTGTTTCGGACCTTCTGGAACTTTCGATGGTGCCTGAAACGCTTACGCCTGATGAGCTTGGTGAGATACTGAGTCAGTACGACAAAAAGAGAAAGTATTATAAATTAAAGAGCGGCGAAGTGGTGAGCGTTGCGAGTGATGACGCCAAGATGCTGTTTGCGCTTAAGGACGGACTTGGAATAACGGCGAAGCAGATTGTCGAAGGTCACGCAGAGGTACCGAGATACAGAGCTCTTTTTATCAATGATATCGCGGAAAAAAATATTCAAGAGGGCGGTTCTTCCATCGGAAGAAGCAAGAACTTTAAGGAATTTGTGTCGGGATTTGCAACGCCTACGGATGAGCGCTTTAAGGTACCTGAGAGTCTTGAGGATGTTCTTAGGGATTATCAGAAGACGGGATTTTTCTGGCTTAAAGCTCTTTCGCATAACGGATTTGGCGGCATTCTTGCCGATGACATGGGACTTGGTAAGACAATTCAGGTTCTTGCATATCTTCTCAGTGCAAAAGAATGTGCGCTAAAAGAGGGAAGAAAGAACAGGTGCAGTCTGATTGTGTGTCCGGCGTCACTTGTGTACAACTGGCAACATGAGATCAGGAAGTTCACACCGCTTCTTAACTGCGAGATAGCTGTCGGCATAAAGCCTGACAGAGTGAGGATCACGTCGGAGATTGACAGTGAAGAGACCGATGTTATCATCACGTCATATGATCTTTTAAGAAGAGATATCGAGCTGTATAAGTATTTGAATTTTGACTGCTGCGTTATTGATGAAGCGCAGTTTATAAAGAACCCGGGTACGCTTATTGCGAAGGCTGTAAAGAGCATAAATGCGGCATTTAAAGTGGCTCTTACGGGAACGCCCATCGAGAACAGACTGAGCGAACTCTGGAGCATATTTGATTTCTGCATGCCGGGATATCTTTTTGGATATAAGCAGTTCCGTGACAATATTGAGGTTCCCGTTGTTTCGGACGGGGATGAGTCTTCGACCGAGATGCTCAGGAAGATGATAGCGCCTTTTGTGATCAGAAGGCTTAAGAGTGATGTCTTAAAGGATCTTCCCGACAAGCTTGAAGAGAATATCTATGCGCCTATGAACAGTTCTCAGAGAGAGCTTTATGATGCGCACCTTCAGAGAGTTAAGCTTATGGTCGAGGGAACGGATGAGGAATCTTTTGGAAAAGACAGGATAGTAATCCTTTCGGAACTTACAAGGCTTCGCCAGCTTTGCTGCGATCCGGGGCTTGTGTATGAAAACTATACAGGCGGAAGCGCCAAAACAGATCTTCTTATCGAGATGATAAAGAGTGCCTCCGAAAGCGGCCACAAGATTCTTTTATTCTCGCAGTTCACATCAATGCTCGACAGAATAACAAAGGAACTTGAAAATGCGGGAATATCGCACTACCTTCTTACCGGTTCCACCAAGAAGGAAGACCGAATAAAGCTAGTCGATGCCTTCCAGGAAGATGACACTTCGGTATTTTGCATATCCCTTAAAGCCGGCGGCACAGGTCTTAACCTTACAAGCGCGGACATCGTCATCCACTTCGACCACTGGTGGAACATCGCGGTCGAGAACCAGGCAACCGACAGAGCCCACCGAATCGGCCAAAAGAATGTCGTCACCGTATATCGCCTGATCATGGAGAATACCATCGAAGAGCGCATCATCACCCTTCAGAACCGCAAAAAAGAGCTGGCCGACAAGCTCCTCAACACCGGCACCATGAGCAATCCGACCCTCACCAAGGAAGAGCTCCTCGAGCTGCTCGGGTGATATTGCAGGCCTGGCCGCTTACAGCTATGGCGCAGTCAGACCCCTTTAGGGCCGGCCACGGGCAGTGCGGATATATTTTTTTGAGTTTTGCGAGGGAACGTTGGATTCAGGGGGCTCCGAGAACAGCCATGAAATTCTGCTTTGAGGCTCACTGTTTGACATTCGGTCCGCCTTATAGCGGGGGCCACGGGCTTATGTTTTTTCGCAATCACTCCGGCTCACATTTTTATAGGGTTCCGACTGTTTTTCTTTTATGGCGCATGTCTCGACTAAACTCGCATCCGGACGCATTTATCAGAATTGTAATAGCCCGCGAAGGCGGGCGTATAAAAATAAAGAAAGCCATCTCTGCAAGCTTAGAAGTTTGCGAGAGTGGCTTTCTTTATTTTTATAACTGCAAAGCAGTATATTACAATTCTGATAAATGCGTCCGGATGCTCAAACAACGTCTCCACATGCGCAGGAAAAACAGTCGGAACCCTATAAAAATGTGGCCTATCGTGAAATGCTCAAAAACATAAGCCCATGGCTCCCCGCTGTAAGGCGGACCGAATGGAGTTTTGAGCCGATAGAATTTCATGGCTGTTTTCGGAGCCCCGTGAATCCAAGTGATGGAGCAACTCAAAAAAATATATCCGCACTGCCCGTGGCTGCACCTAAGGGGTCTGGCTGCGCCATAGCTGTAAGTGGCCGGGCCTCAGATCTCGTGGTAGAGGACCGGGAAGAGGTCGGCACGGATTATGAAGATGTCGTGAGGGTTGTCTTCCCTAAAGGCGATGTAGTCGCCAATCTCGCCGGAGTAGTAGCGATCCTCGTTTGATACGGTGAAAAGCTTTACTTTTTTGGTGAGAGGTTTAGCGTAGATGTTCACTTCGTCCAGACTAATGGCTGTTCTGGCGAATGACATTACGGTTTTCTTTTTGCCTGTGGCGGTATTCCTGATCTTGGGATCATATTCAAATACTTTATTGAATGATTTATTCAAAGTTTTATAGGAACTTCTGAGCTTTTTTTCCGATATTGGATAAACTTCGCCAAAAAGACCTATCATCAGGTAAGTGGTGGTATCTATGATAACATCCATATCTCCTTTTAACGTTCTGACTGTTATCTCAGTATTGTCGGGGAAGATGTCATCAAGCTTTACGTAACCAAGTTCCTGAGTGGTTTTTGCATATTTTTTCATTTCAGACGTATTAAGCGTCATTTCCTTGGCATATATTATCTCGTAGGAATCAAAGTATTGTTCCATGCGCTCGTGAAGAATCTTGGCAGAAAATTCTGCGTATTGCTCATCGGTTTGCATCGGGAAAAGATGCATAAGTTTCTCGGGACGAAGCTTTCCGCCGGCTTTGTACATATGACCGCCGCCTCCGCCCAGACCTTTTGCAAGAAATGCGGCAAGCTCGTCGGCATGCACTTCTTTTATGCAACTTCTGACAGAAAATTTTACTTCACTCTGTCCTATGTAGTAACTGAGACATACGTTTACGCCTGCGGTCTCAAGTGCAAAATCACTCATAACTCCGAGAATGTTCGGATCGCAGGGCTCTGACTTTATTATCATATACTTGTTTTTTTCAAAATACTCGTAGTTCAGTATTGCATTTCCTGTAACCTTGAGCTCATCAAGGGAAATGTTTGAATTACTCATTTCCACGATTATACTTCTGTTAATAACAAGCTCGTCTTGCATATCCTTATCAAGAGGGTGGGAGATTTCGGAGAGTTTGTATGTGTCGGTGTAAAGACCGTAGTAAAGAGCTGTTGCAAGGAGCGGATTATCGTTTACGTCTACGCCTTCTTTTTTGAGTAAATCCCAGACAACTGTGGAGGCGCTTCCGACTGCATTCTTTATTTCCGAATACTCGGGAAGGTCATCGATTGCCTGATGATGATCTATTATCGCAATATGTTTTGCGGGAGTTTTGGTAATATTCCTTTGTCCGTATTGACAGTCGACAGTTATCAAAAGCTCCGGAGTGTCGGCAAAATCCGGCTCATAGCTTACCGGTATCTTGAGTTTGTCGAGCATGATGGTAATATTACTCTTCGTGATCACATTTTTGCCGCGGTAGATGAGTCGTGCATTTTTTCCATTATTTTTAAAATACCACCATAAAGCGTATCCCGATGCAAGTGCGTCAGCATCCGGATTATCGTGACACTGTATGACAATATCATTGTATTTCAGTAATTCATTCAATCTCATAACTATATAAATCCAAGCAAGTTCGGCCCTTGTGCTTTGCGTGGGAGCGAACTGTAACATTTGAATGGATACCTGTATTAAAAGGTCACCATTTCTATGATAATCAATTTTTTCATTATGTAAAGAGCAGTGCTTTAATTAATTTTAATATAAAATATTAATTGTAAAAAAATAAAATTATTCTTATATGGTAGTATATAATATATTTGATGCGGGTGTCAAAAGTAAAATTTTGACATTGAAAAAATATGTCAAAAGCGTGATAATGAGTAAACTATGACAAAGAAAAAGCTTGCTCTCGAGGTAATCGAGAGGTTGAAAAAAGAATATCCCGAGGCAAAATGTACTCTTGCCTACGATAAGGCCTGGCAGCTTCTGATAAGTGTGAGGCTTGCTGCGCAGTGCACGGATGCAAGAGTAGACATGATCACGCCTCTTTTATATGAAAAATATCCGACGGTCAAGGCTCTTGCCGAGGCTCCCGTGGAGGAGATTGAAAAGATAATCCGACCGTGCGGACTCGGTAATTCCAAAGCAAGAGACATTTCTGCATGCATGAAAGTCATTAACGAAAAGTATGGCGGCAATGTTCCCGATAACATGAAAGAACTCCTGGCGCTTCCCGGTGTCGGCAGAAAGAGCGCAAACCTTATAATGGGAGATGTTTTCGGTCAGCCTGCTATCGTCACAGACACACATTGCATCAGGCTTTCCAACCTCATCGGTCTTGTCGACAACATAAAAGAACCCGCCAAAGTCGAAAAAGAACTTTGGAAGATTATTCCACCCGAAGAAGGCAACAACCTTTGCCATCGTTTTGTGCTTCACGGCAGAGCAGTCTGCATCGCCAGAAGACCCGACTGTGCAGAATGTTGCTTAAAGGATATATGTAAAAGCGCCCTGTAGGAGTGTTTCTTGATTCTACTCAAGTTCTCTTTTTATACAATATGATAAATTATTGGTGGATTGGAACGTTATACACATGAATCCAAAGGAGAGAGAATGAGAGATATCGAATATCTTAAGCTTCTCAGCAAGGAGTTTCCCACTTCAAGGAAAGCCGGTGCTGAGATTATCAATTTGCGGGCAATCTGCGCACTCCCAAAGGGGACTGAATATTTCTTTTCGGATATTCATGGGGAGTATGAGAGTTTCTCGCATCTTTTACGAAGTTCATCAGGTATTATAAGAGCCAAGATAGAAGAGACTTTCGGAAATATGATGTCCGAAGAGGATCAGCTTGAGCTTGCAAATCTGATCTACTACCCGAATGAAACAATTGAAAAAAAGAGACATGATGAAAATGCCACAATAAAGCAGCTTCACGACGGACAGAAGATTACGATAAACAGACTTGTTGCAATATGCAAAGTCGTAAGCTCCAAATACACAAGATCCAAGGTGAGAAAAAAGATGCCGCCCGATTACGCATATGCCATTGATGAGCTGATGCATCTTGATATGAACGATTTCAATAAAAAGGCCTACTACAACGAGATCATAAACGGAATAATCGAGATCGAGTCGGCGGATGAATTCATCATCGCACTCTGCGAGCTGATTCAGAACCTCACGATCGATTCGCTTCATATAATAGGAGATATTTTTGACCGTGGTCCAAGGCCTGACCTTGTAATGGAAGAGATCATGAATTTCCACGACGTCGACATTCAGTGGGGGAATCATGATATCGACTGGATGGGCGCTGCATGCGGAAATACGGCGTGTATCGCAAATGTCTTGCGAATAGGAACAAGCTATAACTCTTTTGATGCCCTTGAAGACGGCTACGGAATAAACTTAAGACCGCTTTCCATGTTTGCTGCCGAAGTTTACGGAGACGATCCGTGCGAAAATTTTAGGCCGCATCTGCTTGATAAGACGGAGTATGATTCCGTGAATCCCGATCTTGCCGCGAAGATGTGCAAGGCAATCAGCATTATCCAGCTAAAACTTGAAGGGCAGATCATAAAACGCCATCCTGAGTACGGGCTTGAGGACAGGCTCCTTCTTGAACGGATTGACTTTGGAAGCGGTGAGATAGATATTCAGGGAAAAAAATATAAATTAAGCGATACAAACTTCCCGACTATTGATCCGAAGGCTCCTTACGGGCTCACACCTGAAGAAGAGGAGCTTATGCATACCTTAAAGCTAAGTTTTATGCATTCCAAGCTTCTTAGAAAGCATGTGCAGTTTCTTTATTCACACGGGGCGATGTACAGGACGATAAATAATAACCTTCTTTATCATGGTTGTATTCCGATGGATGACGATGGGAATTTTGCCTGTATGACGACTTTAGACGGCAGTTTTTGCGGCAAGGAACTTATGGATTACCTTAATTCCAAAATCCACGATGCTTTTTTCCTCGACATCAGAGATGACAGGGAGAAAAAACAGGATGCCATTGATTTTATGTGGTACTTGTGGTGCGGTCCGAAGTCGCCTCTTTTTGGAAAAGACAAGATAACTACATTTGAACATCTTTTTCTTAAAGAATATAAGGAACTGTGCGTGGAAAAATACAATCCGTATTATAAGTATTCGGCGGAAGAGCGATATGCTGACAAGATTCTGAAGGAATTCGGCCTTGATCCCGAGTGGGCACATATAATAAATGGACATGTTCCGGTAAAGACAATGAAGGGAGAGAGCCCCGTTAAGGCAAACGGAAAGCTCTATATAATAGACGGAGGTCTTTCAAAAGCCTATCACGAGCAGACGGGAATTGCGGGATATACACTAATATACAATTCAAATCATCTTGCGCTTGCGGCACATAAGCCGTTTGTGAAGGGACAGGAGAATACTCCGACAATCCGGATAACGGAAACGACCAAGAAACGCATACTTGTAAAAGATACGGATATCGGAAAAACGCTGATAGGACAGATTGAGGACCTTAAGGAACTTCTTTTGGCCTATGAAAGCGGACTTATCAGGGAAAATAGTCATTAATTTCTTATAAATAGTTTATAAAAAAGTTATTTGACGTATTTTGCCCATTTGTTTAAAATAACTATAACCTAGAAAGTTTGTGCATATTTATTTTTCATGTAGAGAAACAGAGAGACGAAGGGAAAAGGGTCTGATATGGATACTAACGGACTTAGTGCTGAACAGCAGGCTTTATTGGCCAGTATAATGGGTAAATCCTCACAGGCCGGAGGGGGCGGATTCAATCCTTCGACACCGGCAGCGCCCGGAGGAGCAGCGCCGTTACCTGCAGATAATGGGAAGATGCTCAGCCAGGCAGAAATAGACGCCCTGATTGCATCAATGGGTAAGTGAGGATACGAAGAGAGTAATTTATAGAGGGTTTTTATTTGTTTTTTTGCGTCGACACATATGTGTCGGCGTTTTTTTGCGCTTAATGGGTTTAAGAATCGCAGAAAATATATTATCATTATATTGTGAATAATTAATTGTTTATCAGAGTATTAAATTCACGAGGCCTTTGTTTCTTATCGGATAGCCTAAATGTCTGGAGGGGAATAACATGTATATTGCGATGCAGTGCAGTGACAGCAACGGGACACTAAATACGGAAGTTTGTACCTTCTGCGGAATAAGATATGACACCAGGTATAAATCGGCGGTCATTTCCACGGAACATATCAATCATGACTATGTTATCCCGATGGAAGCAAAAGATTATGAGAACGCTGTAAAACAGATAATGGACGCGCTTAAGAACCATGCGGATATTATAAACATTGAGCAAGGCATTGTTTGCCGCGGAAGAAAAGGGGAATCAAGACACGTTGAACCACAAAAGCTGGTGATAGTGCAGATATGACAACGAGGAGGAATACAATGGATAAAAAAGTATTGGTGGCTTATTTTTCTGCCAGCGGAGTTACTGCGAAAGTTGCAAAAGAGCTTGCTTCTTCTATAGGAGCTGACATTTACGAGATTGTTCCGAAAGAGAAATACACATCGGAAGATCTTAATTGGCAGGATGAAAAATCGCGAAGCAGTATAGAAATGAAAGATGTCGCGTCGCGTCCCGAGATTGCGGATAATTCTGCAAATGTGGACACGGCAGATGTAATTTTCATCGGATTTCCCATCTGGTGGTATACAGCACCACACATCATAAACAGTTTC
Organism: Butyrivibrio hungatei NK4A153; assembly: GCF_000424465.1. Lineage (GTDB taxonomy): Bacteria > Bacillota > Clostridia > Lachnospirales > Lachnospiraceae > Butyrivibrio > Butyrivibrio hungatei_A. The sequence goes on from NZ_AUJY01000008.1 coordinate 65,257, forward strand.
CTTGAATCCTATGATTTTGCAGGTAAACATGTAGTTCTCTTCGCAACATCGGGTGGAACCGACATAGAGAAGAGTGTAAAAGACCTCCAGAATACCTACACTCGAATCCGCTTCGACGGAGGTAAAAAGATAAGCGTCGGAACTCCCGCAGACGAGCTTAAAGCTTGGGCAGGAAAATACGTATCGTGAAATATTGAAGGATGTAGTCATCGTTCCGGCTACATCTTTTTTTGCGCTTTTATACAAAAATTTTTCACAGATAAGAATATTTTCACATGCTATCATTCATAATGAAAAGATTTAACAGGGAGATATAGGAGAAAGAAGGAAAAGGTATGAAGAAAAGAGGTTTATTGTTACTGCTTGATCCTGCGGAGCCTGCAAAGAAAGCTACGGTGTACACTCGGACTATGAGTGATGGCTTTAGGTATTCTGAGCTGAATTGTTGGGTGGACCGATATAAGGCATATATTAAATTTTATGATGACAATACAGGTGAGCTGGATCTGAAATACAACGGCGATGGCGGATATTACAAATTTACATATGACGATAATAAAATCCATGTTACCGGTTGGATTAATAATACCGATGCAGGGGTCGGTGACAAAATAGACGGAATAGAATATGAATACAAGATTGAAGGAAATACGCTCAAGTTTAAAGATGAAGAGGGCGAGTGGTCGGACTTTGTCAAAGAAGAGAATTAAGCTTGCCTTTGCACGATCGATTACTGCTCTGGGCTCATTGTAGTGTCCGGCACAACATGAGCAAAAATTGCATATATACGCCGCAGCAATCGGTACATGTTTTTTTCCACCGTTTATTTGACATCCGTTTTGCTTGTGGTAAAATTTTGTAGATAGTCTATGCTTTTATTCATTAGCTGAGCATAGTTTGAATAGTTATATTGGAGGAGTAATATCTCATGTCAGAAGTATACAATCATCATGTAGTTGAAAAGAAGTGGCAGCAGGTCTGGGACGACGAGAAGGCTTTCGCTGCAACAAATGACTTCACAAAGCCTAAGTACTATGCGCTTGTAGAATTTCCTTATCCTTCGGGACAGGGACTTCATGTAGGACATCCGCGTCCTTATACAGCGCTTGATATTGTAGCAAGAAAGCGCAGAATGCAGGGATATAACGTACTATATCCTATGGGCTGGGATGCGTTCGGACTTCCTACAGAGAATTATGCCATTAAGAATCATATTCATCCCAAGATCGTTACAGAGAATAACGTAAAGAGATTCAAAGAGCAGCTTCATTCACTCGGATACTCTTTTGACTGGGACAGAGAGATAAATACAACAGATCCTAAGTACTATCACTGGACACAGTGGATCTTCAGAAAGCTCTTCGAAGAAGGACTTGCTTACAAGAAGGAGATGCCTATCAACTGGTGTACTTCATGTAAGGTTGGTCTTGCAAACGAAGAAGTTGTTAACGGTGTCTGCGAGCGTTGCGGATCACCCGTTGTTCGTAAGGTAAAGAGCGAGTGGATGCTCAAGATCACTGAGTATGCAGATAAGCTCATCGACGGACTTGATACTGTTGATTATATCGAGAGAGTTAAGGTTTCACAGAAGAACTGGATCGGACGTTCAACAGGTGCCGAGGTTGATTTTGCGATAAAAGATACCGAGGACAAGCTTACAGTATATACAACAAGATGCGATACACTCTTCGGAGCTACTTATATGGTAGTTTCACCCGAGCATCCTTATCTTGATAAGTACAAGGACAAGATTGCAAACTTCGACGCTATCCTTGCTTACCGTGAGGAAGCTGCAAAGAAGTCTGACTTCGAGCGTTCTGAGCTTGCCAAGGATAAGACAGGTGTGCAGGTTGAAGGTATCGTTGCCGTTAATCCCGTTAATGGAAAAGAGATTCCTATCTGGGTTTCAGATTACGTACTCATGAGCTACGGAACAGGTGCTATCATGGCGGTTCCTGCACATGATGACAGAGACTGGGAATTTGCAAAGAAATTTGATCTTCCTATCATTCAGGTTGTTGCAAAGGATGGCGAGGAAGTTGATGTTAACGCTGCTGCATTTACAGACGTTGCAACAGGAGTACTTGTTAATTCGGGATTCCTCAACGGTCTTTCTGTAGCAGATGCCAAGGCTAAGATGATCGAGTTCCTTGAGGAAAAGAAGATCGGTCATGCCAAGGTAAATTATAAGCTTCGTGACTGGGTATTCTCACGTCAGAGATATTGGGGTGAGCCTATCCCTGTAGTTCATTGTGAGAAATGCGGATATGTATCTATCCCTGAATCTGAACTTCCTCTTCTTCTTCCCGAAGTAGAGAGCTATGAGCCTACAGATAACGGTGAGTCACCTCTTGCAGCTATGACAGACTGGGTAAATACGACATGTCCTTGCTGCGGCGGACCGGCTAAGAGAGAGACAGATACAATGCCTCAGTGGGCAGGATCTTCATGGTACTTCTTAAGATACTGCGATCCTACAAACGATAATGAGCTTGCAAGCAAAGAAGCTCTTAAATACTGGATGCCTGTAGACTGGTATAACGGAGGAATGGAGCATACAACACTTCACCTTCTTTATTCAAGATTCTGGCACAAATTCCTCTACGATCAGGGCGTTGTTAACACTCCTGAGCCTTATCAGAAGAGAACTTCTCACGGAATGATCCTTGGTGAGAACGGCGAGAAGATGAGTAAGTCAAGAGGAAACGTAGTTAACCCTGACGATATCGTAAGAGATTACGGTGCAGATACACTTCGTACATATGAGATGTTCATCGGAGCATTCGACCTTGCAGCAAGTTGGTCAGAGGACGGAGTTAAGGGATGCCGCAGATTCCTTGACAGAGTATGGAAGCTTCAGGATATCATGACTGAGGAAGAGGGTTATTCAAAAGATCTTGAGACCAAGATGCACCAGACAATCCAAAAGGTTTCATTTGACTTTGAGAACCTTAAGTACAATACAGCTATCGCAGCAATGATGGCACTTATAAATGACTTCTACAAGAAGAATGCCGTTACAAAGGGCGAGTATAAGACTCTTATCACACTCCTTAATCCTGTTGCGCCTCATATCACAGAGGAAATCTGGCAGACAATCGGAGGTGAGGGTCGTTTGTATCAGCAGAGCTGGCCTGAATTTGATGAAGCCAAGACAGTTACTAACACTGTTGAGATCGCAGTTCAGATCAACGGTAAAGTAAAGGCAACTCTCAATATCAGCAAAGATGACCCTAAGGACGAAGTTATCGCAAAGGGTAAAGAGCTCATTGCTGACAAGCTTGAGGGCAAGACAATAGTAAAAGAGATTTATGTTCCGGGAAGAATTGTAAATATCGTTGTGAAGTAACTTCCGTAACTGAATAATTAAGAATAAAGAAGAAGCAGTAATTGAGGTGACCCCCAAAAGTTAGATTTTTGGTCTAACTTTTGGGGGGCGGTACAAAATGAACTGTTGCTTCTTTTTTTATGCAAGCGAAAAAATCTCTTAGATGATATAATGTTAATAGATGTGCCAAAAAACATTACACCAATTGGCATAAGATTATTGGAAAGAGGTAGAATGCGGGATGTCAGGAGGAGTGTACGATACAATCAATAGGATTTTCGATACCTTTGCGGTAACGTCGAGAAGCCGATATGTATATGTCTATGACATGGCAAAAAATATCTCGAGGTGGTCACTTAACGCAGTTGATTACTTCGGACTTACAAGCGAGTATATTTATAATGCATCGGCTGTATGGGAAAGCAAGATCCACCCTGATGACAGAGAAAAGTATAACGAGTATCTCAAGCAGGTTTTTGTCGGTGTTAAGCTTGATCCCAATTTTGAATACAGGGCAAGAAACAAAAACGGCGAGTATGTTGCGTGCTCATGCAGGGGTGTCGTAATAAAAGACTATGTCGGAAAGCCCTCTTTTTACGCATGTTCAATAACAAACAAAGGAATAATAAACAACAACGATCCGATAACTCTTTTGCCCAACCAGTATGAAATGCTGAATGACATGAGAAGTCTTAAGAATAATAAAAAGACCTATGCCGTTCTTATGATCAATTTCATCGACTTTGGTGATGTAAACAGGCGTTACGGATATATGACCGGTAACAGTGTGCTCAGGGCGCTTGCGACTAAGCTTGCGACGGACGGTGCACCGATAGGAAAGGCATACAGAGGCGAGGGAACAATCCTTGCGCTCATCAGCGAGAACATAGATCTTGAGCCGCTTAAAAGACTCTTTATGAGGCTTAAGACTTATTCAAGAGAAGGTATAATGGTCGAAGGAAAGCGTGTTGTCAATGAACTTGGCGGCGGCATAATAATCGCGACCGATTTTGATATAGACGAGCATTCGATTTATACGAGCGCGAAGTATGCGCTTAATTATTCCAAGACGCAGAAGCACGGAAATCTTATGGTTTTCCAGAACGATACGGCGGAAAGCAATAAGAGTAACATGGCTCTTGTAAATGAAGTAAGAAACAGCGTCATAAACGGATATCACGGCTTCTATCTTGAGTATCAGCCGATCTTTTCGGTTACCGACAATCAGCTTGTGGGAATGGAAGTGTTCGTAAGATGGGAAAAAGAACCTTTCGGCTCGGTTTCGCCATCGGAGTTCATCCCATGGCTTGAGCAGGATCCTGTTTTCTATGCGCTTGGAAACTGGATTCTTGAGACGGCGCTCGGAGAGGCGCTTGAGATAAAGAGAAGTCAAAAAGATTTTTACCTCAGTGTAAACCTTGCATTTATGCAGCTTGAAAGATCCGAGTTCAGAACAGTTCTTTTGGAAATCTTGCGAAGAACGGGATATCCGGCAACAGGCCTGTGCCTTGAACTTACAAACAGCAGCAGTCAGCTTGGAATGGAACATCTAAAGAGCCAGATTGAATTCCTTAAGTCATGCGGGCTTAAGATAGGGCTTGATGCGTCAGACTTTGCGGCAATGGATCTTGTAAGGCATCTGCCGATAGACCTTATCAATCTCGTTCCTTCAATGACGGGGGGAATGGAGAATAACATTACTACTAAGTACATGGTGGAAGCCGTTACTTCTTTTGCCCACAGACTTAATATAAGGACGTGTTTCACAGGCATAGAGGATGAGGAGACGCTTAAGATTGCCAAGCAATATCCCATTTCTGATATGATGGGATATTATTTCGGGCATCCGTGCAGGATAGAGGAGTTTAAGAGAGAGTACCTTTGACACAGGCGAAGTATAGTGAATTACGGAATTGAGAAAGGATTACGATGAGCAGAACCTTTCGTTATATTCAAAATGATGATGTTCTTAAGTCTTTCATAAAGTTTAGGGATACCATTCTGATTGAAAGACCGGTGGTTATTGCGCGTCACGGAGACTACAGCCTTACTATGACGAGAGTTTCCGACAATTCACTTAAGCTTACTATTGTTAATACGGAAAAGAAAAAGAAAGTTTTCAGCAGGACTTACGATGTAGATAAAACTACAGATGCGCTTGTTTCCAGAGGGACGAGGCATGCTTGCCAGAAGATGGCTGAGCTTAGCGATGAAGAAGTGGACAGAAAAAGACTCCAGATCTGGAAATGGTATGTCCTTGACTGGCAGGAAGAGAATATCGATAAGGATGGCGAGATACTGAAAGCGGAGATTACCTGGGAGGATTATGTCGATAAGACCAAGAACGACGTGCTTGATATCGAGGCTTTTCTCCACGGTGATTATCTGAACCTCGGAAATACGCTGATGCTTATAGAAAAGTATATGCCGGACGCCGGACATCGCGATATGTTCAGGAAATTCGCAATTGAAGACATTATGGAGATGACGAGCGAAGATACTAAGGATAAGTCGATCGCGGAGGCTGAAAACAGGGTTCAATCAGAAGAAGTCAAAAAGCACACTTATCAGTTTACGGTAAGTGTCGAAGCCACGGACAAAGAACACGCAAGACAGGCGCTGTTATTTTATCTTGCGGGAGATGAGAGAATAAAAGTACAAAAATAAAGCACCAACCTTTCATAATGAAAAAAAGATTGATGCTTTCTTTATTTGGAACTGAACTAATCACCTGATTTTAACGAACGCTAATGCTTTTTTCTCTGTATTGTTCTCCTTCCTGTGGATAAGCTCCGTTGTATGTACGGTGTACTCTGAAGTGTATTCTTCATCCGATACATTTCCGGCTCCCATCATATCGAGTGCTTTGAATTTGCCGTAGGAAAGGTTCTGCTCTTTTGCCTTAATTGCATCTGCCATGATCTCGATGCAACTTTGGCTGATGTTATTCTTGGCCTTAGCTGAACGTCTCATTTTTTTTCCTCCTCGTCTCATAAGAAATATTCAATTCATAAGAAATAAAATTACTAAATGATTTGCTTGTAAATTAATAGGCCCCTCAACCTATTGTGGTTTTGATACAAGATTTCATTCAATGAATACATTATATACTATTTATCATAGAAATAATAGTGATATTTAGCCACTTTAACCCGTTAAAATATAAAAATTTTATGAAATTATCTTTCTTTTTCACATAAGGAAAACGACGCTTACACAAATTAGAGTGTTTTTGCACCTGCTTGCATTTAATTTTAAATTGTGTACAATATAATATGATTCGAAGTTGTTTTATTTTTTGGTTGATTATGAGGTTTATATGAAGAATATTGTAGAGAACAAGCAGTTTGATGAGGAGAGAGCTCTTTATAATCTCACTGATGCAGAGGTTAGGAATTGTAGATTCGAAGGACCTGCAGACGGCGAGTCTGCGCTTAAAGAGGCAAGGGATATAAAGGTGGAAGAGTGCAGTTTTTCCCTAAGGTATCCACTTTGGCACGTGACGAACTTTGAGATTGATAAGTCTTCTATGAATGAATTTACGAGGGCAGCTCTCTGGTACGATAAAAACGGAAAGATAAAGGATTCCAAGCTTGGCGGTATTAAGGCTCTTAGAGAGTGCAAGGATATAATCATCGAGAACAGCGATATTGTGTCTGAGGAGTTTGGATGGAAGTGTGACAACATCACGCTTAAAGATACGAAAGTTGAATCAATGTATCTGTTCCTTGACAGTAAGAACCTGAAACTTGATAATGTCGAGATGAAGGGCAAATACTCTTTTCAATATGTTGAAAACATGGAAATATCAAATTGCAACTTTGATACCAAGGATGCTTTTTGGCACACTAAGAACGTTACGGTAAGAGACAGCATCGTTAAGGGTGAGTACCTTGCATGGTATTCGGAAGGGCTTACACTTATTAACTGCAAGATAATAGGAACGCAGCCGCTTTGCTACTGCAAGGACCTTAAGCTTATCGATTGTACGATGGAAGGCTGCGATCTTTCTTTTGAATATTCGGATGTAGAAGCGAGTATAATAGGTAGCATAGATTCAGTCAAGAACCCGAGATCGGGCAAAATAACAGCAGATGCCGTCGGTGAGATCATCACGGAGGCACCTGTAATAGAATGCAGCGGAGAGGTTATCATAAGATGAAAAAAGGGCTTGTTTTGGAAGGCGGAGCAATGAGAGGCATGTTCACTTGCGGCGTGCTTGATGTTTTTCTGGAAGAGGGGATTGAATTTGACGGAGCCGTGGGAGTTTCCGCGGGAGCTACGTTTGGCTGTAATATCAAGTCAAAGCAGCACGGAAGAGCGCTCAGATATAATAAGAAATACTGCGCGGACAAAAGATATCACAGCATCTCATCTCTTTTGACAACAGGCGACATCTACAACGTAAAATTTTGCTACGACGAACTTCCTTACAAGCTTGATAAATGGGACATTGAGACATTTAAGAATTCACCGATGGAGTTCTACTGCGTTGCAACGGACATAACAACCGGCAAGCCCGTATATCATAAGTGCCTTACCGGGGAAAAAGACGACATAATCTGGATACAGGCATCCGCTTCAATGCCGCTTGTATCAAGACCTGTAGACATAGCCGGTGGCAAATACTTAGACGGCGGAATATCAGATTCCATCCCGCTTAAGTTTATGGAAGAGCAAGGCTACGATAACAACCTCGTCATTGAAACCCAGCCTGTCGACTACATCAAGAAGCCGCAATCATATATGCCGCTTGTCCGCTTTATGCTCCGCAAATATCCCAACATGATTAAGGCGATGGAAGAGCGCTACATCATGTATAACGAGGAGAAGAAGTATATCAGAGAAAAAGAGCTCGCCGGCGAGATTAAAGTCATCCGTCCCGACGCGCCCTTAAATATCAGTCCTGTCGAAAAAGACCCTGCACAGCTCCAGCGTGTCTATGACCTGGGCAGAGCCAAAGCACTTGAATATTTGTCAAAGCAGTAAGATGAGTGTTTGCCATGATTGCTATTAAATCAGGCAAAAGCTCATTACCGTAATGCGCTTTTGCTTACTTGGAGAGCAGATCCATGTAAATATGTGCATTATCTGTCTTTATCATATTGATCGCAAACGCGTCATATTCTGACGGATCGCCCAGCTGCGAAGTAATGCTTGATTCGTCATATCCGTTGCCAATCACGATGGTAAGATCAAGATTGAGGGAGTAGGCGTACAGCTGCAGCAGCGGCTGGTACGTCTGGCTAAGGAAATCATCTTCGGTACTGTAGATGTTTAGCCACACCTTTTTTCTTGGATGCTCATCTTCATTAAGCTGGTGCGTTACTTCTTCATACGGCGCTCTCGGATCGAGGTGCGATATATAGTTTTCACTTGTAACGGCAAGGTTTAGTGCCAGGAAGGCGCGCTCCCTGTCGGCATAGTAATAGTCAGCATCGCGAAGAACGTTTCCGGCATCGTCTATCACACCGATTCCGGTGTTTACATCAACTCCGTCAAGACAATTTCTTAGAATGCGCAGCGTAAGGTATGCCTGAATTTCGGCTCTTTGGCTGATACTTCCGCAAAAGCCGTCCTTTATGGCAGCTACGCAGTCTCCGTTTGCATCATATCCAAATACGGGAACACCGTTACTGTGAGCCCATTTATCAAACATCTTAAGTCCCATTCCGTCGTTGTTGGAAATAATAACATCTATGCTGTCGCCAAACAGGCTTACCCATTCATCAATGGCAACGCCCGCAGCTTCCGCATTCCAGGTTGCGCCATTAGGAGATGCCATCTCTTTTGACGCAAGCTCTCTTATGATATAGTCTTTTCCCGCTATTGTGATGCTTCCGTCTGTTACGATCTTAGAACTTCCATCGAGGTTTAGTCCGACGGCATCGGGAATTATCACATCATCTTTTTTTACGGCAGTTCCGCAAGCTTTTCTTGCTCCGCGCGTTCTTGCGGCGGATATATTGTGCCCCGTATCGCCTATGGCAAGGACATAGCCGATGATTCCGTCACCGTTTCTGTCAAGCGAAGCATCGCGGCCCATTATGTATTTGATGATCATCTCGCCTTGCAGCGTTGCACCCTGCTCCATATCAACACCGACGTAGTATGTATTATTGTTAAAAGTTATGGCGTCGTAATCAATTTCGCCGGTCTCGCTGTTTGAAGGCTGTCTGTTAAACCAGACAACAGGCTTGTCCTTATTTGAGATATTCGCACCGGTCATCGAATTGCTTGCCGTTTCGGCGCAAGCGGAAGAAGTTACCATTCCGGCTAAGAGAAGCGGGATAATAATTTTTTTTCCAAAATTCATACGATCATCTCCTTACAGATTGTCTTCCCTGAAATCGTTTGCGAGGAAAAGAGCCATCTTATCTTTTACACTTCTGGTGCAACCCTCGACTTTTTCGCGCGGGATCGAGCAGAATATCTTGACGATTTCCTTATCAAGCTGCGAACCTGCAGCAATCTTCAAAGAACCGATAGCGTCGTCGTAGGATCTCGAGGGCTTGTAGGACCTTACCATGACTATCGCGGAATACGTGTCGGCAACTGCTATTATCCTCGATGCGAGAGGAATTTCGTTGCCTTTAAGTCCGTAGTAGCCGTTTCCGTCAATTCGCTCGTGATGGTACAAGATCCAGTCGGATATATTGTCAAAAGAGTGAATTTGCTTAAGTACCTGCACACCGATGTTTGTGTGCTTTTTTATAAGATCCCATTCGCCGCTTTCAAGTTTTCCCGGTTTGTTCAGGATCTTGCTCGGGATTCCGAGTTTTCCGACATCGAGGAAAAGAGCCGCATAGCGCAGATTCTCACATTGAATTGTCTTTTTATATTTGTACGGAAGGTAGTCATATATGAGCATGGCAATCTCCATAACGTGGATGGAGTGGCCGTCGAGGTTGGTGTCGCGCGCTTCGATCATTCCGATCAGGCTCTCTGCGATCTCCTTTGTCTTGGACTTCACATTTGTTATGACTATGAATATCCAATTGGTGAAAAGAAACATTATCAGGGACAGAATGACCACTACAATCCCGCTTAGGATATTGTCGCGGCTAATGAACATTGCAGCTACAAAGAAGAAGCATGTGGCTATGTAGAGACAATAGGAAGCATAGAGGATCACTTTTTTCTTCCCGTCAAATGTAGTAATGACATCTCTGTGAATGGTGAAAAAAGAGATACACTCCAGAGTGGTGTAGACCGCTATTATGATTCCACATAAAATAAGGGCTTTTACAACAATGATCATATCTGCACTCCTTATGGAAAAGAGGAAAAACTTCAGCCTACCGTGATGCGGTTTCTTCCCTGTTTTTTGGATTGGTAGAGAGCTTCGTCGGCACGCTTATAGATTGCATCCATGTCTTTGTCATCGCCCGTGACGGCGGTAACACCCAAAGAAGCGTTAATGCCGCTTAGTTCGCCAATCTGCACTGCATTTAGATTTGTAAGAATATATTGCAAAAGAGATATTACATTTTCCATGTTTTTCTGACCGCGTATGAGCATTATATACTCATCGCCGCCGAGTCTTCCTGCGATGCTGAATTTGTCGCGCACGGCTCTTTCTGTAAAAGACCATTTCTCAAACATATCAATATTTAAGGCTTCTACTATGGTGTGTGATGTCGTCTGGATTGCCTTGTCACCCATCTGATGTCCGAGTTTGTCGTTTATCTCTTTGAACTTATCAAGATCCAGAAGACATATGGCGAGGAATTCATCGCGCCTTATCGGATCTTTTATGATCTGATCGGCTATCGCAAAAAAACGAGCTCTGTTAAGAAGATCCGTCAAAGTATCAAAACTTGAGCGTATCTCGAGGTCGCGCTGAATCTGAATATTTTTTTGAAGAGTATAGAACTGTGTCATTTTATTGTGCTGGAAGAAGTAATGCAGAATAAGCGAAAGAGCAAGGAAAACAATTATATTGTACATATCAAGTTCTGCGAGGGAATGTGGTTTGAACTTGAACGAAGTGTATAAAAAGACACTGCAATAGAAGATAAGAAGTACAGTAAATCTTATCATGGTATCGATATATGTAACGGAAAGAAGGACAACTATGACAAGATACATAGTTGCGGCAAGATAGGGCTGCGAGACCGATGAGAATATTCCGAAAACAATCAGGATAATTGAGCTTGCATGAACAAAGAAAGTTGAGTACCTAGCACAGAATTTTTTGAGCACAATAAAAACGACCTCAAAAACCAGAGACAGGATCATAAACGAGTAATACATGTTGAAATTTCTTCTTGTCAGCCCAAACTCGTTCAAAAGACACAGGATCATAAAGGTGAGGGTCATCAAAAGAAGCCAACTGTTAATAATTAACAGGTGCGTGTAATTTGTGTCATGTATGAGTTTTTTACAATCATCATAGCGATGCTTTTCGAATCCGTAGTAGTTTATCTTTTGCCAATACATAGTCAGACCTCATAGCCGGTATTGCCATCAAATTAACTATTTACAGTATAATTATACGCTATTTACAGAAAATGCGAAACAGGGAAAAGTGTGAGGGGGAGGTGGAGCATATCGGTTATAGCTTTAGCTGTAGGAGAGGAATTGCTTTTGGGAGGAATGGATGTTTTACGGCCAAGATGTTGCTATCAAAATATTTAAGCTTAAGATTTTGTGGTTAAGATGTTGCGGAGAAGGAGAATTTGAACACGTTGTATGGTCTTAGAGAGTGTATTGGGGCTGTAGGACCATGCGTTTCATGAATTTGAAGTGGGTATGAGAGAGTTTTGTGGCTGAGGGTATGGTCCTAGAGAATGTATTGGGGCGATAGGACCATGCGTTTCATGATTTCACAGGGATTATGAGAGAATTTTGGAGCCGAGAGCATGACCCTAGAGAGAAGTATTTGGCGATAGGACCATGTATCATGCAAAATCACGGGCTCTGTAAGCGGTTTGCGCCCGAAAAAGCATGACCCCAGAGAGTGTTTTTTATTAATAGGACCATACATCACATAAAAAACACATTCAGTGCCCTTTTTCAAGGCGGTTATGTGATATTATTACATGTGTTATTTTACTATGTGAGGTTCCTACTATTTAATATACCGCCGAGATGCCGGCGAATGGGAAAGCTTTCTTACTACATTAGTTTGTAGAGGAAAGCTTTTTATATGTGGTCCCTTGGGGACGGGGGTAGTGGACCATTCTCATTAAGTGAGTGTAGATAAATGCACCGTAGTCGTTGAATATATTAGAAATGAGGAGCAGAATAGTATTAAAGAATTACCGGATACTGATTATTTTAATGGAACGCGAAAGTGAAAAGAACTGATGGAAAAGATTAAGAATACGATATTAAACAGGAAAAAAATCATATTCTCTATCATTGTAGTTCTGATAGCCATATTAGGATATAAGTTATTTTGTCTTTCACTTGTAGGAAAGATGTATTTGAACGGTGATTATCTGTTTAAGATTGAAAAAGATCATGCAGTGCTAAAAGAGTACACCGGTACTTCTGAGATAGTAAAGATACCAAAGAAGATAGCAGAAAAACCTGTTACAGAGATTTTCTATAATGCATTTAGCAGAAACCTCAATATCAGAGAAGTTGAATTTCCATCAACTATGCGAATTATAGATAACCATGCCTTTGATCAGTGTTCCAATCTTGAAAAAATAAAGTTTAACGGTTGTTTGGATGAAATAAGATACAGAGCATTCGGAGGCTGCGAAAAATTAACTGAATTAGAGTTCTTCCCCAATTCAAAAACCCAGGTTTTTCCTTGGGCATTTGAAAGTTGTTCCAATCTTAAAACGGTTAATGTAAATAACGCTCCGATTACTTTAGAGTGGTATGCTTTCGCTAGTTGCTTAAGGCTTTTAGAGATAGTTGGTGCGGATAATATGCGTGCGGATATTGGTTCTTTCTTTCATTCAGGACTGGAATTTACGGTGAAGCGGGAGAATGGATTTACATATTTTTCAAATTTTCTGCTGGGTTACACAGGAAATGAAAAGGATATATATATACCGGAAGGTATCAGATTTATAAGTTATAGATGTTTTGGATATCTGGATTATTATGACGTATCCGGTATTCATTTTCCAAAAGGTTTTACAACAAAGCGTTTTTTGCTTGAATTCAATAAGGATATGATAAAAAAGAATGGAAAGGTAAAGCTTTATTTTGCAAATACTGAGGCTTTTTTTGAAGATTATAAAGACAACACCGATGAGCTTTTCTTTCAACCTAATGCAAATGAAAATGATGAGTATATAAACTTTCTTATTGAGGATTGCATTATTGTAGGACCTGAAGATAGCGCCGCAGTTCAGTTCGCGAAGAATCATGGAATTGAATATACTATAGAGGAATCTTAGGAGTAACAATTTTATGCGAAAACCAAAAAGCTTTCTTACTACATTGATATGTAGAGGAAAGCTTTTTATATGATATAATAGAAGGCAGTTATAGCTTGTTTTTTCAGTGATTTAGTAATTTTATATTTTAGATTTCAGTGCACCACAGCTTTAAAAATATCAAAAAAAGCGGAGCAACTACATGACTACTGCAGATCAGACGCAAGAAATTCTTTATGTAATCACGAATCACAAATTTCCAAGCGAAAATTGCAAAGTATATGTGACTCTGCAGAGGAGAAGAATGACCGGTTTAATCAGGCTAATATTTTGAAATTGATCTATTGTCATCATGATATTACCGAACAGGATTTGCAATACGCACATGAATGCCTGGTTTCCTCACACAAGGCGCCCAAGTCTTGGTTTGGCCCGAAGAAGACTGTCTGCAAAAAATTACTGGGAGCTACATATAATAACGAAAGAAAAAGAGCTTTTCAATGAGGCACAAAACTATGGGATTGGATTTATCGACGGGAAGTATCTTGTAGAATGGCAAGAGTGGAATCCTCCGGGTGATAAACCACATACATGGTTTAGAAGTATACCTTATGCCAATTATTATGATGCATTTACGACATTAAAACGCATAGCTGAATATGATGTGTCGTTTGAGTACAAAATAGTAAGGTTGGTAATAAAAATGTATTTTATGCACTATGATAGTGAAACGGTAAATAATAATATTATAAGAAACAGCGATGTTTACGTGGATAACTCGGAAGGGGGATTAAATGGCCCATTTAAGTTATTACATGTAGAAACCAAACCTTTAGGATGTGAAAATCAGTATAGTCTGAAAATGTCAGGGGATGGGAAACTTGCCTCTTGGTATAACCTTAAAGTAACAAACACAAGAGTAGAAGCATCGAAACGTTTTGCTTTTATTGGGGTATTGGCAAAGATTGTTTGGTGGATTGTTTTTATCTATACAACAATATGCGCTTATATGATTTCGGATCTATATGAGGCCTATCAGGTAGAGCCGGGAGATTATCAGATTTTAGCAGTTTTGTATGGAGCTCTTTTGATAGCTGCTTATATGTATGATGGCTGGAATAAATCTACCGAGAAGATACTTGAATTGTACATGAACAACTTTGCACTGGGCGACGCGAATGTGGAATTAATGGATAAAAAGCTATCTGATATGTATCATGACACCATGAGTAAGGTGGCAAGAAATAGGGCGGAATACGGAGCGGAAGTTATTAGTGACGAGCTTAAAGCTGAATTAAGTATTGAAAGTAAAGTAAATGTAGAGATTTCTTTCCTTATTCCAAGAGAGAAGCGTTGTGACAGTTTTTTGGCAAAAAAGAATTTATCGGATCCTGTTGCGGGATTGAAAGAGGCTGTAAGCAGATGCTATTCATCGGATGATCCGGAGGAAGAATGGGAAGACGATCCACTTATTCTATTGGATAAGATGGAAGA
Organism: Butyrivibrio hungatei NK4A153; assembly: GCF_000424465.1. GTDB lineage: Bacteria > Bacillota > Clostridia > Lachnospirales > Lachnospiraceae > Butyrivibrio > Butyrivibrio hungatei_A. The sequence continues at coordinate 80,422 of NZ_AUJY01000008.1, forward strand.
GATTTTTTTATTACCTCTTGGAAACGATGTTTGTGATGCATTAACAAGTATTCTTTCATATTCTGAAAATGATGACTTAGAGGACATCAGAAAAACGGCAAGTGAATATTATAATGCAGTAGAAGATGAGATTGGGCGACCATATGCTTTCTATAGAACTGCGCATCCTTTGACAGAAAAGCAAAAGAGAGCATTAGGGGCGGTTTGTCATATGGATAAAATTGATAAATTGTTTGTTGCTGAATATCAGGAATATCTTATGTATGTTCTTATCTATGATAAACATGAACATTCGGCGTATTACGGTATCTGAAAATAATTACATTAAAAGATTTATTATTTTCTTATAAAAAATATTGTGTTTTTATGGGAAATAAAATATACTAGTAACAACAGAACCCAACACGCCTCTCAACGATGCGGACCACGTTGGGTCTTTTAATTCTTAGGAGAAATTTATGGGGGAATTGAAGCAACATCAGCCGCCAATGACGATTGATGAACAAGTTGAGAACTTAAAAGTACTAGGACTCACAATAAAAGATGAAGAATATGCTAAAAAGATACTGAATGACATATCTTATTTTAGACTGATCAAAGCCTATAGTTTAGGCTTTAAACCTAAAAACGGAAAGTATTCTTCCGGAGTAACATTTGAACAAATCGTAGAATTGTATTTATTCAATGCCAATTTCAGGCAACTTACCTTTGCAGAAATAGAAAAGATTGAAGTTAATGTTAGATGTAGAATAGCAAATTATTTTGCGGAAACATATGGTGTTCTGGGGTATAAAGAGTCTTCAAATTTTATAAATAAGAAACGTCATGATGTTTTTTTGGAAGATATAAAGGAAGAAGTTGGAAGGAATTCAAAAGCTCCTTTTGTAAGAAACTTTGAGGAAAATTATGAAGGTGCCGAATTACCTATTTATGCTCTGGTAGAGGTGTTCAGTTTTGGAACTTTGTCAAAGTTCTATAAGAATATGAAAAATGCAGATAAGAAAGCTGTAGCTAAGAGCTTTGGGATTGGATACACATATTTGGAAAGTTGGTTAGAGAGCATTTCTTATGTCCGTAATATATGTGCACATTATGGACGACTGTACAATGCTAAATTATCAAAAACTCCAATTTTATATAAGGAATATTCACAAGCAGGTATAGGAAATAATAGAATGTTTGGTGTTCTTCTTTGTATGAAGCAGATTTTGAAAAATGATTCTCATTGGAATCTATATGTAAATGAAATTGCTGAATTGATAGATAAATATGAAAAAGTAGATGTGAAAACAATGGGATTTAATGATGACTGGAAAGAATTATTGGAGCTGTAAAATGGGTAGTGTATTGAAGACGAATCGTATTTTTGTAAACACAGACTTCAAAATAAAATTTTATGCTTGACAACTCATATATGTGAGAGTAGAATCATAAAACATAAAGACAAGGGCGTCTTAGAGAATAACTCTAAGGCGCTTTTTCTGTTTTTCGGGCTGTAACTGTGTGTTTATGCCCTGATGCAATCGGTATAATATTTCCGGAGTATTATAATCTCGGTTGTATACAAGTATTCGTGGATTAAAGAATATTTGTGGAATCGTTGAAAAATCGAGGAATGAGGCGGTTTTTCACAGAAGCGATTTATAAATAAAAAATAATATCAATTCTGATGCAATGGGGCATCAACCTTCTACGGTATTAGTAGATGGCTGATGTCCTGTTGTTTTTTGTTCAAAAACGAAATAGATATTGAACAAAAAGGGAGAGGAGAAATTGTATGAGTGAAGAAATCTTAAGTGCAATAGACAGTAGTGTCTTCGGTGTCTGGTTCCTCATTGGAGCAGCATTAGTATTCTGGATGCAGGCCGGATTTGCAATGTGCGAGGCCGGTTTTACAAGAGCCAAGAATACCGGAAACATCATAATGAAGAACCTTATGGACTTTTGTATAGGAACCGTAGTTTTCATCTTAATCGGATTTGGACTTTTTCTCGGTGAGGATATGGTCGGAATCATCGGAAAACCCGGATTTGACATTTTTACAAACTATGCAAACTTTGATTGGTCCAACTTTGTATTTAACCTTGTTTTCTGTGCTACTACAGCAACAATCGTTTCAGGATCGATGGCTGAGAGAACTAAGTTCTTATCATATTGTGTGTACTCGGCAGTCATTTCAGCAGTTATCTATCCTATTGAAGCACACTGGACATGGGGCGGCGGCTTCCTTTCGCAGATGGGCTTCCACGATTTCGCAGGTTCCAACTGCATTCACATGGTAGGTGGTATTTCAGCACTTATCGGTGCAGCAATCCTTGGACCCCGAATCGGTAAGTTTGAAAAAGACAAGAACGGAAAAGTTACAAAAGTAAATGCTTTCCCCGGTCACAACCTTGTAGCTGCATCACTTGGTGTATTCATCCTTTGGCTTGGATGGTACGGATTCAACGGAGCAGCTTGTACTTCAATCGATCAGCTCGGATCTGTATTTGTAACAACAACAATAGCACCTGCACTTGCAACAGTAACATGCATGATCTTTACATGGGTTAAATATGGTAAGCCTGATGTTTCAATGTGTCTCAACGCATCACTTGCAGGTCTTGTAGCTATCACAGCTCCTTGTGATGTAACAGATGCTTTTGGTTCGATCATCATCGGAATCGTTGCCGGACTTCTTGTTTGCTTCGGTGTTTGGTTCCTTGATTATAAGCTTCACGTAGACGATCCCGTCGGAGCAGTTGCAGTACATTGCTTAAACGGTATCTGGGGAACACTTGCTGTAGGTCTTTTTGCAACAAATACAGCACCCGGTTATTCAATCGCCGACTCAGCAGGAAATGAGCTTGTAGGTCTTTTCTACGGCGGCGGATTCAAGCTCCTTGGATTACAGTTCATCGGTATGATCTGCACAGCAGCTTGGACAGCAGTAACTATTACAATTACTTTCCTTGCTATTAAGAAGATTATGGGACTCAGAGTTACAGAGGAAGAAGAAATCCTCGGACTTGACTCCACAGAGCATGGACTTGCATCAGCATATTCAGGATTTGCCATCATGGATGTTTCAAACACCTTGAATATGTCAGTTAACGAAAATACAGACCTCGGAGTAAGTTCTTACGAAGAGGCTTCAGAAATACAGAAGAAAGCTTCGGTGCCTGTTGTTACAGCACCTGTACATACAGAATCAGGAATTCATAAAGTTGTTATTATCGCTAAGTTGTCCCGCTATGACAAACTGAGACGTGCGATGAACGAACTCGGCGTAACCGGGATGACTGTTACTCAAGTCATGGGTTGCGGCATCCAGAAAGGCTCAGGCGATATGTATCGCGGAGTTGAGATGGACGCAACCCTCCTTCCTAAGATCAAGTTGGAAGTGGTTATCAGCAAGATTCCTGTTGAAGATGTAATTGAAGCTGCTAAAAAGACTCTTTATACCGGCCACATCGGAGATGGAAAGATCTTCGTTTACAGCCTTGAAAACGTCGTAAAGATTCGTACCGGCGAAGAAGGAGCAGCGGCGTTGGCTGACGTTGAGTAGGCTGTGAGAACTTAGCGAGGTTTTACCGAGCTTAGTTCGAACGTCTTACGTCGAGCGAAGCGAGAGGTAAGTTCCTTATTTAAAGGTATAAAGGTAAATAAATTCATGCAACAAAGGCGTTTGCGCAATAGCCATTAAGGCAATATATACAATAGTTTGCGATTTTGTGCCACTACGATGAGACTGACAGGCTCATCGTAGTGTTTGGCACAATCGGAGCAAAATATTGTATATATTGCCGCCCAGGCTATTACACAGACCGTTTGAATAAATGAAACACCGGGAGGAAGGATAAAGTATGTGCGCAATTCTTACATACGCTAGAGCAGATGCTGCTCAGGAATTTTTTGAAGAAATGTTATATAAGACTCATTCCAGAGGCCCCGACATGTCGAGAACTCTGAAAGTCAGCGAAGGATGGATGGGATTTAACAGACTCTCCATCATGGGACTGAATGAAGCGGGGATGCAACCCTTTTCATTAAATGGAAACGCAGTTATATGTAACGGAGAGATATATGGATTTGAGCATATCAAAAAATATCTCATTTCCCTGGGCTACAGCTTTAAGAGCGAAAGTGATTGCGAGATACTGCTTCCTCTTTATGAGAGGCTCGGAACCAAAATGTTCGGACTTTTGGATGCCGAATTTGCATGTGTGATCTATGACGCGGCAAAGAGAAAGTTCATAGCCGCAAGAGATCCGATCGGTATCAGACCTCTTTATTACGGATACGACGATGAAGGACACATCCTTTTTTCATCGGAACCAAAGAATATCATAGGTACATGTCGGAAAGTTATGCCTTTCCCGCCCGGACATTACTACGAGGACGGGGAATTTGTATGTTATAAGGATATGACTGACGTAAAAGAAATTTCGACAGACAGCCTTGAAGTCATAACAACAAAGATACACGACAAGCTCGTAAACGGAATAGAAAAAAGACTCGACGCTGATGCGCCCGTAGGATTCCTTCTTTCCGGAGGGCTTGATTCATCACTTGTTTGCGGTGTTGCCGCAAGACTTTCGGACAAGCCGATTGAGACATTTGCGATTGGAATGGATATCGATGCAATCGACCTTAAATATGCAAGGGAAGTTGCGGAGTACATTCACAGCAATCACCACGAAGTCATAATCACCAAAGATGATGTGATAGGCGCACTTGAGCCTGTTGTTGAGGCACTTGGAACTTTCGATATCACAACGATAAGAGCTTCCATAGGAATGTATCTTTTGTGCAAATGGATACATGAAAACACCGATATCAAAGTAGTTCTTACAGGTGAAATCTCAGATGAGCTCTTTGGTTATAAATATACGGACTTTGCTCCGAGCGCCGAAGCCTTCCAGGAAGAGGCAAAAAAGAGAGTGAGAGAGCTTCACATGTACGATGTCCTCAGGGCAGACAGATGTATCAGCGTAAACTCACTCGAAGCAAGAGTTCCTTTCGGAGATCTTGATTTTGCAAGTTATGTAATGAGCATAGATCCCGAAAAGAAGCTCAACACATACGGAATCGGAAAGTTCTTATTAAGAAAGGCTTTTGAAAAAGATGAAGTTATTCCAAGATCGATCCTTATGAGAGAAAAGGCAGCTTTCTCAGATGCCGTAGGACATTCGCTCAGGGACGACCTTATTGAATATGCTGAAGGGAAATACTCTTTTGCAGATCTTGAAACAATGAAAAAGAAGTACACTCATGCAACTCCATTTACAAGGGAGTCTCTCCTGTACAGAGAACTGTTTGAGAAGTACTATCCCGGTCAGTCAGATATGGTAGTAGATTTTTGGATGCCCAATAAGAGCTGGGAAGGATGCAATGTTGACGATCCTTCCGCAAGAGTTCTTTCAAACTACGGAGCATCAGGAAAATAAATATTAAAAACGGAGGAAATTAAAATGATCGATGCAGAGAAATTAACAGAAGAATTTGGATGTCTTGTTTTTAATGACAAGGTTATGAAAGACAGGCTTCCTAAGGACATATACAAGGCAGTTCACAAGACAATTGAGAAAGGAACACATCTTGAGCTTGATGTAGCAAATTGCGTTGCTGCAGTAATGAAAGAGTGGGCAGTAGAGAACGGTGCAACACACTTTACACACTGGTTCCAGCCTATGACAGGTCTTACAGCCGAGAAGCATGACAGCTTCATTTCACCTACAGAAGACGGCAAGGTTATCATGGAGTTCTCAGGAAAAGAGCTCGTAAAGGGTGAGCCTGATGCTTCAAGTTTCCCTTCAGGAGGACTTCGTGCAACATTCGAAGCAAGAGGATATACAGCTTGGGATCCTTCATCACCGGCATTTATTAAAGACGGATCTCTTTACATTCCTACAGCATTCTGCTCATACGGCGGAGAAGCTCTTGATAAAAAGACACCTCTCTTAAGATCAATGGAGGCTCTTTCAAGAGAAGCTGTTAAGATGCTCAAGCTCCTTGGATATGAGGATGTTAACAGAGTAAGCACAACAATCGGTTCAGAGCAGGAATATTTCCTTATCGATAAAGAAGATTACAAACTCAGAAAAGACCTTCTTTTCACAGGTAGAACACTTCTTGGTGCGCCTGCAACAAAAGGTCAGGAGATGGAAGATCACTACTTCGGTGTAATTAAGCCTAAGGTTTCAGCATATATGCACGATCTTGACGAGGAACTCTGGAAACTCGGAATTCCCGCAAAAACAAAGCACAACGAGGTTGCTCCTTCACAGCACGAGCTTGCACCTGTATTTGAGACAGCAAACATCGCTGTAGATCACAACCAGCTCACAATGGAAGTTATGAAGAAAGTTGCTGACAAGCACAACTTCGCATGCCTCTTACATGAGAAGCCATTCGAGGGAATCAACGGTTCAGGTAAGCACAACAACTGGTCTGTTTGCACAGATACGGGAATGAACCTCTTAGATCCCGGTAAGAACCCCGGTGAGAACACTCCTTTCCTTGTATTCCTTATGGCAGTTATCGCAGCTGTTGATGAGTATGCACCACTTCTTAGACTTTCCGTTGCATCTGCAGGAAACGATCACAGACTTGGCGGAAACGAGGCGCCTCCGGCAATCATTTCAATTTTCGTTGGTGACGAGCTTAGCGAAGTACTTAAGGGTGTTGAAGAAGGAAACGCATACCACAGCAAGGGCAAAGTACAGATGGGTATGGGAGCAGAAGTTCTTCCTCACTTCACAAAGGACAACACAGACAGAAACAGAACATCACCTTTCGCATTTACAGGTAACAAGTTCGAGTTCCGTATGCCCGGTTCTGCAGTTTCTGTAGCAAACGCAAACATCGTTCTTAACACAGCTGTTGCAGAAGAAATCACAAAGATCTATGCAAAGCTTGAAGGTGTTTCAAAGGAAGAGCTCAGCGATAAGTTAGCAGAAGTTCTTAAAGAGACACTTAAAGAGCACAAGAGAGTTCTCTTTAACGGAAACGGATATACAGACGAGTGGGTAGAAGAGGCTGCAAAGAGAGGACTTCCCAACCTTAAGTCACTTCCCGATGCACTTCCTTACTTCAAGGAAAAAGAGTCAGTTGACCTCTTCACAAAGCACGGCATCTTCACTAAGGAAGAGATTGATTCAAGATATGAGATTCTCCTTGAGAACTACTCAAAGTCAATCCACATCGAGTCTTTGACATTGCAGGAAATGGCTAAGAAAGACCTCATGGAAGGACTTATCGCATATCAGAGCGATCTTCTTGAAGAGGCAGCAGGAAAGAAGAGCCTTCTTGGAGAAAAGAGTGCAACATTCGAGATAGAGACACTCAGAGCAATTGACGAAGCTCAGGGTAAGATGAGCGAAGCTCTTAAGAAACTTGCAGCTGATACAACAGTTGCTGAGGGTAAGACTGAAGTTCTCGAACAGGCTTCTTACTACCAGAAGACAATTCTTGCAGACATGGATGAAGTGAGAAAGTATGCAGATGCTGCAGAAGCACTTGTTCCTGACAGCTATCTCGGATATCCGACATACGGACAGATGCTTTTCTCATTAAGATAAAAAGGAAAAAGGAAGGATAAAAATGGAAACTTGGATGAATGAACATGATGCCTGCGGTATAGGTGCAGTCATCAATATAGACGGAAGTGCAGACAACAAAGTTCTTGACGATGCGCTCAAGGTAGTAGAAAAACTTGAGCACAGAGCAGGAAAAGATGCAACAGGAAAAGTCGGTGACGGTGTAGGAATACTTGTACAGATTTCTCACAGATTCTTTTCTCTTGAAGCAAGAAAAATCGGTATTTCTCTTAAAGAAGCAGGCGATTACGGAATAGGGATGTTCTTTTTTCCTCAGGACCCTATGAAGCGTATGTTTGCAAAGCGCATGCTTGAAGTCATTGCAGAAAAAGAAAACCTTAAGGTACTCGGTTGGAGAGATGTTGAGACTCATCCCGAAATTCTGGGAGAGGTTGCAAGAAACTGTATGCCTCATATTTCTCAGTGCTTTATTGAGAGACCTTCGGATGCGGCAAGAGGAATTGAATTTGACAGACGTCTTTACTGCCTTAGAAGAGAGTATGAGAAATCTTCTGAAGATACTTACATCTGTTCATTTTCATCCAGAACCATTGTTTATAAGGGAATGTTCCTTGTAGGACAGCTTCGTAAGTTCTACGAGGACCTCCTTTCTCCTGATTACAGAACAGCGATTGCGCTTGTGCACAGCCGCTTTTCAACTAACACAACTCCTTCGTGGCAGCGAGCTCATCCGTACAGGATGATCGCCCACAACGGAGAGATCAATACTATTCGCGGAAACAGCGACAGAATGCTTGCCAGAGAAGAGACTATGTCTTCGGACGTTTTCGGTGACGATCTTTCAAAGGTTTATCCCGTTATCTCATCTTCGGGTTCTGATTCCGCAATGCTCGACAATACACTTGAGTTCCTTTACATGAATGGAATGGATCTTCCGCTTGCAATGATGCTCGCAATTCCCGAGCCTTGGAAGCACAACGACTTCATGGATAAGGACAGAAAAGATTTCTATCACTACTATGCGACAATGATGGAGCCATGGGACGGCCCTGCGGCAGTTCTTTTCACAGACGGCGAAGTATTTGGCGCAACACTTGACAGAAACGGTCTCAGACCGTCCAGATATTATGTTACAAAGGACGGAAGACTTATCCTTTCATCGGAAGTCGGTGTCCTTGATATTCCTGAAGAGAATATCGTAAAGAAATCACGTCTTTCACCGGGACATATGCTCCTTGTTGATACAAAAGAGGGACGCATAATCTCTGATGAAGAGTGTAAGAACAAGTACTCACAGGCTAAGCCTTACGGTGAGTGGCTTGACAGATATCTTTTACACCTTAATAAGCTCAGCATTCCCAACAAGAAGATTCCTACACATACACAGGAGATGAGGGATAAGCTCTACAAGGTGTTCGGATATTCATATGAAGATGTTAAACAGCAGATTCTTCCAATGGCGATGAACGGCATAGAACCTACAGTTTCCATGGGTACAGATGTACCTCTTGCTATGCTTTCAACTCATCACCAGCCGCTTTTTTGCTATTTCAAGCAGCTCTTTGCGCAGGTTACAAACCCGCCGATCGACTCTCTTCGTGAGAAAGTCGTTACAGATACAACCGTTTATATCGGTTCCGACGGAAATCTGTTAAAAGAAAAGAGCGACAACTGCAGAGTTTTGGAAGTTAATAATCCGATACTTACAGGCGTTGACCTGATGAAGATAGAAGCTCTCAATCAGCAGGGCTTTTCGGTGAGAAAAATCTCACTTTTGTATTACAAGAATACTCCCGTCGAGAGAGCTTTGGAGCAGCTTAACATATCTGTAGACAGAGCCGTTGCAGACGGAGTTAACATCATTATCCTTTCAGACAGAGGAGTTGACGAGAACCACATGCCGATTCCTTCATTGCTTGCGGTTTCATCTGTTGAGCAGCATCTTGTAAGGACAAAGAGACGCACAGCCGTATCACTCATCCTTGAGAGCGGCGAGCCAAGAGATGTTCACCAGATCGCTACACTTCTTGGTTTTGGTGCAAGAGCGATTCATCCTTATCTTGCTCAGGAGTGCATTGCCGAGCTCATAGATATAGGAATTTTGGACAAAGATTATCATACCGCTATTGCGGACTACAACAAGGCACTTCTGGGCGGCGTAGTAAAGATCGCTGCAAAGATGGGTATCTCTACTTTGCAGTCCTATCAGTCTGCGAGAATTTTCGAGGCTATTGGTCTGTCAAAAGAGCTTGTTGATAAATACTTTACAGGAACAACCAGCAGAGTTGGCGGAATCGGCATAGAGGAGATTGGTGAGGATATTGAGCTTCGTCACGATAAGGCATTCGATCCTCTCGGACTTTCAACCGATTCAACACTTGATTCTATCGGCTTCCATGCGCTCAGAAGCGGTGATGACAAGGAAGACCACATGTATAACCCTAAGACTATCGTTACTTTGCAGAGAGCGGTAAGAGAGGGCGACTACGATAGATTCAAGGAATACACACAGATGGTTGATGACGAGGACAGACCTCATACATTGAGGGCTCTTTTGTCCTTCGTACCTGCTAAAAAGCCTGTTCCGATCGAAGAGGTTGAGAGCGAAGAAGAGATTGTTAAGCGCTTCCAGACAGGTGCTATGTCATACGGTTCTCTTTCAAAAGAGGCACACGAGACACTTGCCATAGCTATGAACAGACTCGGCGGAAAGTCTAATACCGGTGAGGGCGGTGAAGACGTTGCACGTTTTGGAACTGAGAGAAACAGTGCCGTTAAGCAGGTTGCATCGGGAAGATTCGGCGTTACAAGCAGATATCTTCAGAGCGCACAGGAAATTCAGATCAAGATGGCGCAGGGAGCAAAGCCCGGAGAGGGCGGACACCTTCCCGGAAAGAAGGTATACCCTTGGGTTGCAAGCACACGTTTCTCAACACCCGGTGTTGCACTCATTTCACCTCCGCCGCACCATGACATCTATTCAATAGAAGATCTTGCGCAGCTTATTTATGACCTTAAGAATGCAAACGACAGAGCAAGAATCTCTGTTAAGCTTGTTTCTGAAGCAGGCGTTGGAACAATAGCTTCAGGTGTTGCAAAAGCAGGAGCACAGGTAATCCTTGTATCCGGATATGACGGAGGAACAGGTGCCGCACCTTCATCTTCGGTTCACCATGCGGGACTTCCGTGGGAGCTGGGAGTAAGTGAAGCACACCAGTCACTTGTAGATAACGGACTTAGAAGCAGAGTAGTTCTTGAGGCAGACGGTAAGCTCATGACAGGTAGAGATGTTGCCATCGCAGCACTTCTCGGCGCAGAGGAGTTTGGTTTTGCAACAGCTCCCCTTGTATGTATGGGCTGCATGATGATGCGTGTATGTTCAAAAGACACATGCCCTGTCGGAATCGCAACTCAGAACGAAGAGCTCAGAAAGAGATTTACAGGTAAGCCTGAGTATGTCATGAATTTCATGCTCTTTGTCGCAAGACAGCTTCGTGAGATCATGAGTGAACTCGGATTCAGAAAGCTTACCGATATGGTAGGAAGAACAGATTGCCTTAAGATGAGAAGTGTTCGTGGGGCCAGATGCAAGGACGCTGCAGATCTTAGCAGAATTCTTGACAGCAAGTATGCCGGAATTGAAAAGAATCACTTCGATCCTAAGGATGTATATGATTTCGGACTTGTTAATACTTTGGATTCAAAGGTTCTTATTCCTGAGTATGAAAAAGGAAAGAATGCACTTAAGGCTTATGCTGTAAAGGCAAATGAAGATGAGGAAAGAAGAGCATCCGAATCTGAGAGAGTAAAGATGAAAGTCGATATCTCAAGTACCGACAGAAGCTTTGGAACACTGCTTGGAAGCAGAGTTACAAGTGACTTTAAGAATACTCTTCCCGAGGATTCCGTATTTGTCGAAGCATACGGCGGTGGAGGACAGTCATTCGGCGCATTCCTTCCAAAGGGCGTTACGCTTAAACTTTACGGTGATGCCAATGACGGATTCGGCAAGGGACTTTCAGGCGGTAAGGTCATCGTAAGACCTTCAGAGAAAGCTACGTACAAGGCACATGAGAATATAATCATCGGTAATGTCGCTCTTTACGGTGCTACTGCCGGAAAAGCTTACGTATGCGGTGTTGCGGGAGAGAGATTCTGCGTAAGAAATTCAGGCGCAATCGCTGTTTCCGAAGGATGTGGAGATCACGGTCTTGAATATATGACAGGCGGAAAAGCGGTTATCCTTGGAATGACAGGTAAGAACTTTGCTGCCGGTATGAGCGGCGGAATCGCTTATGTACTTGATAAGGAGCATACTCTTTATCTTAGAATGAACAAAGATATGGCATCTCTTTATGAAGTGACCGAAAAGTACGATATTGCAGAGCTTAAGTCGATTCTTGAAGATTATGTAAAAGAGACCGGCTCTGAATACGGAAAAGAAATCCTTAAGAACTTTGACAGCTATATTCCCGACTTTAAGAAGATAGTTCCCAACGACTATCAGAAGATGCTTACGGCTATAAGCAAGTTTGAGGAACAGGGAATAGACCACGACCACGCAGTGTTGGAGGCATTTAAGGAATTGGCATGAACAGCGCATCGGCGCGACAAGAGTCACAAGTGACTCTTGAGCTAATGGGTTACTTCACTTCATATATAAATAGGAGATGTAAAATGGGAAAAGAAACAGGCTTTCTTGAATATAGAAGAACAAATAATAAAGATATCCTGCCTGAAGACAGAATTCTTAACTTCGAGGAGTTTCATGCTCCTCTTGATGTAAAGGAGAGAAGAGAGCAGGCCGCAAGATGTATGAACTGCGGAGTTCCGTTCTGTCAGTCTGCAATGAATCTTGGCGGAATGGTAACGGGATGCCCTCTTCACAATCTCATCCCCGAGTGGAATGATGAGATTTACAAAGGACACGACGGACATGCTTTTGCAAGACTTCATAAGACAAGTAACTTCCCTGAGTTTACGGGAAGAGTATGTCCGGCACTTTGCGAAAAGGCATGTATGTGCGGACAAAACGGCGATGCCGTAACAGTTCACGACAACGAGCTTTACTTAATAGAAACAGCTTTTGAAAAGGGCTATATCAAACCCGTAGTTCCTGAAATAAGGAGCGGCAAGAAAGTTGCTGTAATCGGAAGCGGCCCTTCGGGACTTGCCGTTGCCGATGAGCTTAACCACAGAGGACACAGTGTTGAGGTTTTTGAGAGAGACGATGAGATCGGAGGACTTCTCATGTATGGAATCCCCAACATGAAGCTTGATAAGAGCGTTATAAAAAGACGCAGAAAGCTCATGGAGGAAGAGGGCGTTGTATTCCATACAAATTCAGACGTTGGGAAAAATGTGAGTGCGGCAAGCCTTAATGAGAAATTTGATGCGGTGGTTCTTTGCTGCGGTTCCAAGAAACCAAGACCTCTTAATGTAGCAGACCCCGAGAAAATCAAGGGTGTTTACAATGCCGTTGATTTCCTTACACAGACAACAAAGGCACTTATGCAGTGCTCTGATAAGAGTGCACAGACTCTTTCAAAGCACGGCGGATTTATAGATGCAAAGGGCAAGAATGTTGTTATCGTAGGTGGTGGCGATACAGGTAACGACTGTATCGGAACGGTTATAAGACACGGAGCAAAGAGTGTTACCGCTCTTGAGATGATGCCTAAGCCTCCTGTAAACAGAGCTGCTTCCAATCCATGGCCCGAATGGCCCAAGGTTCTTAAGACTGATTACGGTCACGAGGAAGCAATCCATGTTTTCGGTGAGGATCCGAGAGTCTATGAGACAACGGTAAAGAATGTTACAACCGACAGCAAGGGAAATATCAAGAAGATCGAAACTGTTAAGGTTACTTTCAAGGACGGTAAGTTAACAGAAGTTCCGGGATCCGAGAAGACCCTTAAGTGTGATATCCTTCTTATAGCTGCAGGATTCATCGGTTGTGAAGACTATTCGGCAGATGAATTCGGGCTTAAGAAGAGTCAGCGCGGAACGGTTGTTACAGAGGCTGACAGCTATCATGTACCGAATACAAAGCTCTTTTGCGCAGGTGATATGCACCGTGGACAGTCGCTCGTTGTTTGGGCGGTCTATGAAGGACGAAGCTGTGCTAAAGAAGTGGACGAATATTTGATGGGCTATACAAATTTATAAAGAAAGAATATTAGGGAAAACTCCTTTATCCATCAACTCTCTGACGGGGGTGATGGGTAGAGGAGTTTTTGCTATGTAAACTCATTTATAACAAATGATTACAACAAATTTAACTTTTATGTTGCAAAAGTAGGGCGAGTGCTCTATAATAATAACTACCAAGGCTGAATACTTGTAAGAAAATGTTAAGCTAGTTTTTATAAAAAGAGGAGTTAATTATGAGAAAAAGCCTAATAGTTATGGTAATGTGTCTGGTCGTTGCATCAGGGTGTATGGGATGCGGATCAGAAAAAGAGTTAAGCGTTAACGATGTTGAAATTAATCCTATAGTTGAAGATAAACCTGTAGTAGTAGATGAAAACGGTAAGGCTATTAAGAGCGATAAGATTGCTGACGATCTTGAAACAGTTTTTGAGAAATTTGAGGGCTCATGGATATTTGATTCAAGACGGGGGGCAGCGGTCATGATCGAAAGAGCAAATGAAACAGATTATGTTTTACCGGGAGCATCATGGGTGGTAGCTATTTCAGGTGGCGACATAATGACAGATAAAGATGTTGTTGATTATACCCAAAGTACTATTTCTTTTTGTAAAAAGAATTCTGATGGGGATTACTATTATAAATTGTCTTTTGGGGATGACGTTAAGAGCATCGAGATGGCGTGTGGTGACACACAGAACGCAGCAGATTCGGTACTTATCTGCAACGAGAAAAGTGAGGGATGACTTCTATGAAATTTAGTAATACGGAAGCCATAGCCGGTAATTTATTTTTTTTACTAATGATACCTGCCGTACTTTTTGTAGGTTGCTCATTAGATGGTAATATGCCCGGGGGGACAGATGAGGCTATAGATAACAAAATTGTTGATGTAAGCAGTGCAGGCGATTATTCAAAGGAGGGGAATGATAGTAGCACATATGATAATGCTTTAAGCGCAGTAGATTTCGAAAGCTTCCTGGGAGTCGAGGGGATGACTCCTGCGGATTATAATGCTGAAGAGTTTTGGAGCGCTAATGATGTCGCAAAGCTTATTGAGGAGTATGAAAGTATTGAGATAGTGAGCTCCAGCTATGAGGATGGAGCTTCACAACCTCTTTACACCAACAATTATTGGTATTCAAAGGAGTACAGTGCGAACAAAAATGAGCCGGGAGATTCCTTTATTGTCAAAGATAATGTCAGGGCGGTAAGTCGTCCGAGCTATATGAACTCAGATAATAAGGAAGAGACCGGAATAATGATCGAGCTTTATTCTTCGCCGGATTGCAGAATGGCGAACGTTGCAGAAAATGTTTATGCGAAGAATGATGAAATGCCGATCGGGCGTTGCCTTAAGGGAAATGGAGAAGTGTATTTTGAGATAGAGAGAATAATAGATTATTCAAATGAGGAGGCGCTCGATAATAAGGAACTTAAGGAGAAGACCACAAAATGGGGAATGGTCTTTGACGAGGAGACTAAGGTATTAAAAAGAGCTGCGATCACTTCCGCAAATGTTTTGGGAGGAGTTATTGATACTCGTTATTATGAAGTGAAACTTGGAACCGGTATGCCGGAAATGTTTACAGCTTTGAAGAATGTTCTTGATGAAGATCTCGCAGCTTCGGATGAGGATTCCAGAAATATACATTTTGTATACGGAAACGGAAATCCTGTAAAGAAGGAATGCGACTATAAAGTCAAGAAGGGAACTAATGTAATTTTTGAGACATCGAAGGATAATCTGTTTCTTGATGAAAACGGAACTGTTCCTTACGATCCGTCAGATCTTACAAGCAACATAACGGTTTATAGAATAAAAAAATAATGACATAATTACATAGATAGCACTGTAATCGTGAGGACAGATATGTACAATTTGTACGTTAAATCCTAAATTGTATATATTTGTCTTTGCGAATACAGCGAAGACAAATATTTATCTTACTTACCCTAATTTAAAACAAATTTATTTAATAGGAAATTTCTCCGGATTTCCTATTGAATAAAGATTAAACCCTACAAGCTGATCACTTGTAGGGTTTTAATTGTACATTTTTTTAATTTAGGGTTAAGTGCTAATTGCTATATTTGTTGCAACGCCGTTCTCAACCGTGATCTCTAAGTAAAGTTCTGAATCTGCAAGATCGGCGAGTTGCTTCTTGAATTCATCGGCCGTCTGTACTTCCGGTCCGCCTTCTCCGCCTTGGAGCTCGTAGTTTGTATTTTTATCGACAGCGAAAGAAAATATACCGTCTTCTGAAACGGAAATAACATCCTGTGATGCATTTTGGCGGTAACCGTAGCTACCTGCGATACAGAATGCATCATCTGAAAGTTCTGATGCGTAAACTATTTTCTGCTGAGCGCCTGTCTCATCGGGAACACCGGCCTCATCCTTCTTTGATGCTATGAGATATGAGGAATAAATTCCGTCGGTAATTGTCTCAACTGCATCCTTCTTAAGCTTTCCTTCGGCTTTTGGAGAAGATTCCTTGGAAGTGTCCGCAGCTTCTTCCTCTACATCAAGGTCTTCAACATCCTCGTCATCAGAATTTGATCCATCTATAAGTCCTGTAACTTCCTCGCTAACCTGATCGAAAACGTCTGACGAACAGCCCATTGAAAATGCTCCAATGCACATGCAAAAGAGCATAATCAGTACTTTTCTCTTCATAACTTATTTCTCCTCAAATATTAAATCTTTCTTAATTTTATCACTAGTTTTTTAAAAATCAACAGATGAAGGGGAGGACATTTTTAAGGAAAAATATGTAAAAAAAATCCTCATGGACAACTAAATGTCCATAAGGATTCTGAAAAACGATATTATTATGAGCTGATTGAAACTGACTTAGCAACGCCACCTTCAACAGTTACCATAAGTATGAGCTCTGAATCGGCACAGCTTGAAAGAACCTGTTTGAAACTATCCAAAGGAACCTCTTCGGGACCGTCCACTCCGCCGAGCATAGTGAACTTTGTGTTAGCATCAACCTTGAATGAGAATGAATCATCATCTGAGTTTGATTCCATCTCGCCGCCCTCAACACTGCTGTAGCCATATACACCTTTAATAAGTAACTCACTGTTTGTAAGTGCTGTATCATAGGCTATACATGAAACATTTCCGTCTTCGTTAGGATTTCCGGCACGGTTCTGACCCGATGATTGAAGAGTAGCGGTATAGAAACCGTCCTCGGTTACGGGAGTTGCACTTCCGTTCTTTACAAGATCGCTGTTCTTGAAAGGATCTTCTCCGTTGCTTTCCTGTGCAACAGATACAGACTCGCCGTCCTCTGTCTGAATATCACTTGGTGCTTTTACCTCAGAATCATCAACTGTTTCTATCTCAAGATCGTTAACATCTTCCAAATTCTGGAGCTCTTTAAGATCGTCAAGCGAACAACCCATTGCCATAACTCCAATGCACATGCTAAGTAGCACGCCAATTATTCTTTTCTTCATAAAAAACTCTCTCCTCAAAACATTAATTCTTTCTTAATTTTACCACAACATTTTATTTTATCAAGCATTTATCGTTGAAAAATAAATAATAATACATGACCTGCTAAATCAGGTTTTATCTTGCATATAAGAGGACACTGACCTATAATGTACTTTAAATTTTTTGTTTTGGAGATCTGAGATGTTTAGTAAGATTTGTAAGTTTATAAAAAAAGAAGCTGTACTCACAATTTCTTTTGTACTGGCGGTTGTTTCAAGTTGTTTTATCCGTCCCGATGCGGAATATATAGGGTATATAGATTTTAGGACGCTGAGTATTCTTCTTATGCTAATGCTTACGATGGCAGGGCTCCGGAAGTTCGGAGTTTTCAAGCAGGCGGGAGAGTATCTTGTCTGCAAGGCGAAGGATACAAGAGAGATGATAGCGATTCTTGTTGCACTTTCTTTTTTCTCCGCAATGGTAATTACAAATGATGTGGCGCTTATAACTTTCGTGCCGTTTACGATAATATCCCTTGAGATCGCGGGACGTACCGATATGCTTATTATTACGGTAGTTCTTGAGACAATTGCGGCTAACCTTGGAAGCATGCTTTTGCCGATAGGAAATCCGCAGAATCTCTATCTTTATTCAAAGGCGGGAATGTCTCTTAAAGAGTTTTTGGGATGTATGCTTCCTTATTCGGTGTTCGCGTTTGCACTCCTTGCTGCGGTTATCTATTTTAAGGCTGACAGGTCGGGTATAGAGAAGAGCGGGAAAAACAGTTATATGAGAACCGGTAAGGAAAAGAGATTGATCGCATTGTACGCGCTTACTTTCGTATTTGCGATCCTTGTTGTTGTAAGAGTTGTTCCTTATGAAATAGCACTTGCCTCAGTACTTGCACTTGTACTTATATTTGATGCAAAGACGCTTTCAAAGCCTGATTATTCATTGCTATTTACGTTTGTTTTTCTTTTTGTCTTTATCGGAAATATGAAGAGGATTCCGGCTTTTTCAAATGCTCTTTTATCCGCCGTTAACGGAAATGAAGTAGTGCTTTCCGTTGCGCTCAGTCAGGTTATAAGTAATGTCCCTGCGGCGATTCTTTTATCCGGATTTACGGGAAACTATGAAAAGCTGATAGTAGGAACGAATTTCGGCGGACTTGGAACACTTATCGCGTCAATGGCGAGCCTTATCTCTTTTAAGCTCTATTGCAATACCAAAGATGCGAACAAGAATAAGTACATTCTTGTGTTTACGGGATATAATCTGCTGTTTCTGGCGGCTCTTTCTTTTGCCAGAATGGGACTTTCTTCCGGAGCCGGCAGGACGGTAATGAACAGCCTTTCGTTTATAAAATAAAGGGCGTAAATAGATTCATATAGAAAAGAGGTATAAATATGTACATGGAACCTGAGAAAATTACTTGCAAGAATGGCAAAGAATACAAGATGACATCAATAGGACCTGACAACGTAGTGGAATACTTGGATTTAATGTATCAGGTTTCAAGTGATACACATTATATGACCAGGTACGGCGATGAAGTTAAGCGTGATGAAGCGGGAGTGGAGGCTGAGAAAGCCAGACTTAAAAAACTTGCGGATGACGATCGTCAGGCTATGATCTCTGTTTTTGACGGGGAGAAGATAATAGGAAATGTTGCGGTTTACAGTAGCGGAGCGATTCACAGGAAAGTGGCTCACCGTTGCAGCATGGGAATCGCTATCAGAAAAGAGTACCGCGGAATGGGACTTGGAAATATACTTGTGAACCGTGCGATCGAATTCGCCAAGGAATCGGGCTATGAGCTCATGGAGCTCGGAGTGTTTTCTGACAATGAACCGGCGCACTCTTTATATAAGAAGATGGGCTTTACCGAGTGGGGATGCCTTCCCGATGCGTTCAGGCTTGATTGCGGCAAGAGTGTTGACGAGATAACAATGTATAAGAAGCTCTAAGAGGTATGGCTACCGATGGCCCTTTGGGGACGGGGTTAGTGGTCTATTTTACATGCGATAAAGGAGAGTTGAATGCGAGTAAGTGAAAGTTGTGCGGAATGTCTTTTTAACCAGCAAAAGAATCTTACGGATGATAAGGATTATCTTGCTGAGATAAAGGCGATAATAGACGGAAGAGATGAAGATGATACGGCGCCGTATCTTGTATATAGAATTAACAGTGTTTATGAGGGACGCTTTGGTAAAAAGGCTTCCTATAAGGATGTGAAGAGAAAGTACAACGACCTTGTGATGTCCATGGAAGATGACCTTAGAAAGAAGATAGAGAGCTCGGAAGATCCGCTTTTTAAGGCGCTCGTTTTTGCGAGAATCGGAAATTATATAGACTTTGGTGCGATGAACAATGTTGATGAGAATACATTTCTTGCTTTGTTCGATGATCCGAAGATGAGAAGCGAGGATGAGGCTGATATCAAGTCACTTTTTGCACAGTGTGAGACTGCAAAGAAGTTCCTTTTGGTTGCTGATAATTGCGGAGAGATCGTGCTGGATAAGCTGTTTCTTGAGCAGCTTGTAAAAAAGTATCCGCAGCTTGAAGTGTCAGTTATGGTAAGAGGCGCTGATGTGCTTAACGACGTAACACTTGAAGATGCCGAATATGTCGGACTCAGCAAAAAATACAGGATTATCCCAAACGGCAATTCTGCGGCGGGAACAATTTATCATATGTTGTCGGATGAGGCCAGAAAGGCTATAGACAGCGCGGAGATCATTCTTGCAAAAGGGCTTGGAAACTATGAATCAATGTGTAAACAGGGGAGACATATCTTTTTCTCATTCCTGTGCAAATGCGAGCTTTTCACAAGCAGATTCAATGTGCCGAGACTAACAGGGGTGTTTGTTGAGGAGAGAATAGCGGATTAAGATTTAAACGGCACCCGGTGTTAGCATCGGTGTGCCGATTATTATAAAAAGGTTATGGAGGAGGAAGAAATTATGAAGACTATCGGACTTATCGGAGGAATGAGCTGGGAGAGCACGATTACTTATTATGAGATTCTTAATAAGGAAACGGTGGCGAAACTTGGCGGATTCCACAGTTCTAAGATTATGATGTACAACGTTGATTTTGCCGAGCTTGAGGAAAATATGAGTAAGGGCAACTGGGACGGCAATGCGCAGATTCTTACCGATGCGGCAGTGAGGCTTGAGAAGGCGGGGGCTGATTTTATCGTGATCGCTACCAATACAATGCACAAGCTTGTTCCGCAGATTGAGGAAAAGATAAATGTTCCGATTCTTCATATTTCCGATGCCACCGCCGATGCGATAAAGCGCGACGGTCACAAGAAAATTGCGCTTCTTGGAACTAAGTTTACAATGACACAAGACTTCATCAAAGACAGACTTGTTAAAGCGGGACTTGAGATAATGATTCCCGATGAAGAAGATATCGAGCTTGTAAACAACGTTATCTTCGATGAACTTTGTCTTGGAAGGGTACTTGATTCCTCTCGCAAGGAGTATCAGAGAATCATTTCATATATGAAGGATCGCGGCGCAGAGGGCGTTATCCTTGGCTGCACCGAGATCGGTATGCTGATCAAAGAGGAGGACAGTGTTCTTCCGACATATGATACGACAATCATTCATGCAACCGAGGCTGCAAGGTTGGCACTTGCGTGAAGTGGTCTCTTGGGGACGGGGTTAGTGGCCTATTTTGATAAAAATAGATCATGACTCCGTCTTTTTTGACCTATTATAATAGAATAGAAGGGATAAAGATGAAGATAAGAATAACAAATGATGGAAACGAGCAGGATATTGCGGATGTCTTTGAGATGCTTAAGGCGTATAATTTAAGTAAGCTTGAAACCTCGGATGTAGATCCGGTCGGCGTTTACTATGATGATGAGAGCGGTAGGAAACTTGCGGGGCTTACAGGCGAGACTTTTGGAAACTGGCTATGTATCAAGTACCTGGTTGTGGATGAGAGCTTAAGAGGGCAAGGCATCGGGAGCAAGCTGCTTAAGGCTGCTGAGGAAGAGGCTAAGAAGCGCGGCTGCAAGTATTCTTTCGTTGATACATTTTCTTTTCAGGCGCCTGCGTTTTATGTGAAGCATGGATATAATGAAGTCTTTGCGTTAAAGGAGTACCCGATAACGGGAGCGAGATATTACTATACTAAGGAATTGTGATAGACGAGGCGCGTATATGAAGTAGCTGACCGATGGATGATTGAGGGAATCACAGGTAAGAATTGCATGAGAGACGGGGCTGAGAGTAACATGATATATGCGCAGAGTAAGTATAGATAGTTTGTGAAGGAACTGTGCGGTGCAAAAATGAAGAAGTGCACCGTACGGATAACCTGAGAAGGGACTGTGTGGTGCAAAAATGAAGAAGTGCACCGTACGGATAACCTGAGAAGGGACTGTGCGGTGCAAAAATGAAAAAGTGCACCGTACAGATAGCTTGTGGAAAAACTGTGCGGTGCAATAATTAAGGAGCATACCGTACAGATAGTTTATGAA
Organism: Butyrivibrio hungatei NK4A153; assembly: GCF_000424465.1. Taxonomy (GTDB): domain Bacteria; phylum Bacillota; class Clostridia; order Lachnospirales; family Lachnospiraceae; genus Butyrivibrio; species Butyrivibrio hungatei_A. Next base: position 102,065 of record NZ_AUJY01000008.1, read on the forward strand.
AAAACTGTACGGTGCAAAAATGAAAAAGTGCACCGTACGGATAACCTGAGAAGGGACTGTGTGGTGCAAAAATGAAGAAGTGCACCGTATGGATAACCCGTGAAGGAGATGTGCGGTGAAAAAATAAAATGGCCCCCAAGAAGTGGACATTGCCAAAAAGCATTTTGGCAGGATTTCAAACAACGAATTCGACATGTGGACACAAAAGTAGCTGTAAATTTATGTGAAAAGTTAGCTAATATGCGAAGCATAGTGGAGCAAAAGGAGGACAATCTATGCCAAACGAAAACGGAACATGGATAATGTACGGCGTATCATGGAATGATCCTGAGTGCCTTCACAGCGTGGAAGAGGCGATTGATTACATAAATGAGGTAGGTTTTTTGCCTTTGTTTAAAAATGAGATTCCGGGCTTTTCGATTGAGGAAAGGACTGTGCCGAAATATTGGTGGTGCGGCGATCCGGAAGTTGACCCGTGGGAGTGGAGAGAGCTTATAGCGCGGAGCGGCAAGGTTGCCTATGGGAAGTTCTTTGATAAAAAGGCGGGATTTATCTCTGAGAAATGGCTTCCGTATTTTGTGAATGTCCGCAGGGACGGCTATGACTTTGATGCGCTTTGGGAAGATGGCAAGGCATCGGCGAAGCAGCGCAAGATTATGAATCTTTTTGCTGAAGAAAATGAAGATGCAGAATATTATTCCAATGAACTTAAGGCGCAAGCGGGCTTTGGCAAGGGCGGAGAAAAGAACTTCGACGGCACGATGACAGGACTTCAGATGCAGACTTATCTTTGCGTTCGTGACTTTAGGCAGCGCAAGAACAGGCTTGGCGAAGAGTATGGTTGGCCAATCGCGATATACTGCACGCCTGAGCATTTGTGGGGATATAAGCATGTGACTAAGGCGTACGGCGAAACGCCGCAGGAATCTGCAGATAGAATCATGAAATATATGAACGAAACCTATCCTATTGCGACAGAAAAACAGATTAAGAAGATAATAGGATTAAAATGAATATGCCAATTGCAACTGAATAGAAAAACAAGAGGATTATTGGACTGAAATGCATATGCCGATTACGACAGAAAAACTCAAAAGACAAAAAATGGTCCTCAATCCCCGTCACCAAGAGACCACGGGGACTTGTTTTGGCGGATATACTGCGGAAATTTAGGATTAAAAAAATTTCCGCAGTTTTTTTGTAACCTTTTATGCCACCCGATTGTATTATTTATATAAGGCTTTATAAAGGAGTAGTTAATGAGAATACCTGTACAGGAATTGGTAGAAATGTACAAGGACAACATATACGCCGCGGCGTTTAACATATGCAAGAGTGCAGCAGATGCAGAAGATGTGGTTCAGGATACATTTTTACAATATTACATGACAAAAAAAGAATTTGATGACGAAAAGCACATCCGATACTGGCTACTAAGGGTGGCAATCAATAAAGCAAAAAATATTCAGCTTTCATTCAGAAGAAAAAATGAAACCACGTTGGAAGAATATATAGAAACGCTTACATTTGAAACACCTGAAAGTAGAGATCTTTTTGCGGAAGTTATGAAATTGCCTGAGAAATATCGTGTTGTGATCCATCTTTTCTACTATGAGGATTACAGCATAAAAGAGATAGCAAAGATACTTAAGCTGACAGAGAGCAGCGTTAAAGTAAGGCTATCGCGCGGACGTGCCAAATTAAAAGATTCACTTAAGGAGGGATGGGAAGATGAGCAATAAAGAAAATTATAAAAAGGCTTTTTCGGTACTTAAGTCCTCCTGCGACTTTACTTTGGAGGAAAAAAGAATGAACAGAATTAAGAGAGAAAATACACATAGAAATCTTTTGGTGGCGGCAGTAGCTATGCTTGTGGTTTTGGTAGGTTCGGGTACTGCGTATGCAGCTGATTTAGGCGGAATCAAGAAGACGGTTCAAATGTGGGTTCACGGTAATAAGACTGATGTTTCATATGAGTTCGATGAAGAAAAGAATAATTATGTAAAAACATATGTTAATGAGAATGGCGAAGAAGTGCAGGAAGATGTCTCTGTATGGCATGGGGATAATACGCCGTTGGAAGAAGATGAATTGATAGAGTATGAAAGTGATAATGTTTCTTATGAGAAAACGGATGACGGAAGGTTTATGATTTATTACCAGAACAAGGCAGTTGATATCACCGATAAATTCACAGACGGAACGTGTTATATACATGTTGTGGGTGAAAAAGGTGAAAAATATATAAGAATTAAACTTACTGAAAATGGTGATGATTATAGAGAAATGATTGACGGTCCTAAGCCTTTTGTAGATTATGTGGATAAAAAAGGTGTTCATCATTATGAAGATGTTAAGCTTGATGAAAACGGCAATCTTAGTGAATCTACTAAAGAAGCTTATAAAAGATGTTTTCATAAATTTATTGAAGCTGAAGAGTAAAAAACTCCCAATATAGATTATGTTTAAGCTGTGACAAGAAAAGCTTATACCAACCGATAAATTATACTGATTATGCATCCCGGAAATACTGTGATAGCATATTTACATACAAAACAATTGTTATATGTTGAAACGTTGATCAAGGCGGTTTGTGTGTATAAAATCATAAAAGAAATCCTCTTACAGAAAGCTTTTGCCTATATCGTATCCCGTGTGCCATCGGGGAACGAACGCTTTGATCAATATTTCCTTAGCGCGACCGGAAGACCGGAGGTTATTTGTATAGGATAACCTTCGGTCTTTTTGTGTAGAGCACTTAGCGAGGTATTTTCGAGCTTAGTGCGAGCCATGGGGATATACTTAACGAGGTTATGTCGAGTATAGTATATATCCCAAGTGCAGTTTTAGGAGGACATCATGGGAAAAATTTATGAAGCTATAACAGAACTTATCGGGCATACACCACTACTTAGATTAAACGGATATATAAAAAAGAATGGTTTGGATGCGGATATTTTGGGAAAAATAGAGTTTTTTAACCCTAATCAGAGCATAAAAGACAGGATTGCGCTCAGCATGATAGAGGAAGCTGAGAAAAACGGCAGTTTGAAAAAAGGCGGAACTATATTGGAAGCAACCAGTGGGAATACCGGTATAGGACTTTCGGCAATTGCGGCAGTGAAAGGTTATAAAACGCACATCTACGTGCAAGATACAGTGAGTGAAGAACGTTTTAAGGTAATGAGGGCGTTCGGAACCGAGGTGTCTAACATGAGTGACATTCCGGAAGTTGATAAGGCTCTTAAAGAAAATAATAATGATTATGTTGCCGGATATGCAGCTTTTTATGAGAAATTTTTGGGAAAAGATGATAGTGTTTTTCTTGTAAATCAAGATGCAAATCCGGCTAATCCTGAGATACACTATAAGACAACAGGGCCGGAGATATGGGAAGACAGTGAAGGAACAGTTGATATTGTGGTTGCTGCTGTCGGAACAGGGGGAACAGTTACCGGAGTTGGTAAATATCTTAAAGAAAAGCGACCTGATATAAAAGTAATAGCTGTTCAACCCGGAGAAAATTCTATTCCTTCGAAAGATAATCCCAATCCGGAAGAAATTGCGGGAGTACATCCTTTTGTAGGAATTCCTGCTGAATTTGTACCGTCAAATCTTGATGATAGATATTATGATGAGTGTTTTCCTGTTGAAACAAGCCAGGCCTATGAAGCTGCAAGAGAAGTAGCAAGGACTGACGGTATATTGATCGGAGCTTCGAGCGGAGCAATTCTGTATGCGGCTACTCAGGTTGCGAAAAGAGAAGAGAATAAAGATAAGACAATAGTTGCTATTTTTCCTGACACGGGATTGCGATATCTGTCAACTAATCTTTTTGGGTAAAAAATGGACCACAAACCTCATCCCCAAGAGACCATATGGGTCAAAAAATACTAAGGAGAAAAACATAACATGTACATAAGAACAGCGACAATAGAAGATCTTGATGCAATCGCTCAGGTGGAAGCGGAGTGTTTTCCGCCGACGGAAGCTGCGACTGCAGCAGAGTTTAAAGAAAGGCTTGAATATTACGCAGAGCATTTCTGGCTTATGTTTGACGGGGATTTGCTTATAGCTTTTGTGGACGGATTTGTCACAAATCAAAAAGATCTTACGGATGATATGTATGAAAATGCCGCGCTGCATGATGAAAACGGTGATTGGCAGATGATATTCGGAGTTAATACCATTCCTGAGTATAGGAAAAACGGATACGCCGGAGAACTTATAAAAAGAGCTATCGAAGATGCAAAAAAGCAGGGCAGGAAGGGACTTGTTCTTACATGCAAAGACAGACTTGTGCATTACTATGCAAAATTTGGTTTTAAAGACGAGGGTGTAAGTGAAAAGTCTACGCACGGTGGTGCAGTCTGGAATCAGATGAGGCTGACATTTTGATAAGTGAAAAAGAATGACCGCCGATCTCGATAACTCTATAGCGATGCAATGATATTTCGTGGAAACGTGCTTCTTATATGCTAAAATAATATGTGTGATCGTCACATGTAAACAGGAAAACATTCTTTTGGAAAAAACGCAGAATCCCGCATTTACTGAGGATTTTGTGGAAAAAGAATCCGAAACGCACAGTAAGATGAGGTATTTATATGGCAAATATCAAATGGGGTGTACTTGGAACTGCGAATATAGCAAGGGGATGCACGATTCCCGGAATGCAGCTTGCAGACAGCTGTGAGCTTTACGCGATTGCGGGAAGGGATAAAGAAAAGGCTGAGTCATTCATGGAAAAATTTGGTTTCCGGAAGGCTTACGGAAGCTATGAGGAGCTGCTTGCCGATAAGGATGTGCAGGCGGTATACGTTCCTTTGCCAAACCATCTACATCGCGAATGGGTTATCAAGGCGCTGAAGGCCGGGAAGCATGTTCTTTGCGAGAAACCGCTTGCTCTAAATGAGGAGCAGGAAAAAGAGATGTTTGAAACCGCCAATGAAAACGGCGTGCATCTCATGGAAGCGTATGCATATCTTCACAGCCCTTATATTCAGAGTCTTAAAAAAGATGTCTTCAGCGGCGTCATAGGCGATGTTGATTATATCGAGACAGCTTTTTTGACACAAGGTTATGAAGATGACATAAGAATCTACAAGGAGATGGGCGGCGGTGCGATGTATGACCTTGGATGTTACTGTACGACTATGATCCTTTCGCTTATTGATTCAAATCCGGAATATGTCAAAGCGGTTGCGGAATATAACGAGCATGGCGCGGACATCTCGACATCGACGATAGTTCGATTTGCCAACGGAGCAAGAGCTTCTTTTAACGTGGGAATGATCCTGGGAAAAGAAAAGCCTGCAAGACTCGACAGATTGTATATTCATGGAAGCAACGGCCACATAATCTCTGATGTTGAATACAATCAGCAGGGTGATGTGAGCTACAAGATATTTACGCAGGGAAAAGAGATTGAGAGGAAAGTCAGCATTCCGCAGAACTATTTCCTGGAAATCCAGCAGATGAGCAAATGCGTTGCCGGAGAGGCGGTACCATTTATAACGCCGGAGTTCTCGATGTCTAACGCAAAGCTGATGGATATGGTGCTTAAAGAGATTGGATATTGAAGATAAAATAAAATGCTTTACAATCCGTTTTGTATGAGAAGGGTTGTAAAGCGTTTTTGCACTTTATGGAAAAATAAAGTGTAAAAATTGCACCTGAAATAACGCGAAAGTGCAATAATGAGTTCAATAAAAGAATTAAGGATAGAAAAAAATCTTACTCAACAACAGGTAGCTAATCTTGTTGGAATCTCCCTTAGATCATATAAGTCGTATGAGAATGATAAATTAAAAGAAGACTCTATAAAATATAATTATATATACGATAGACTTCAAGAGATAAACCCGTTAGATGAAGAACATGGAGTATTGGAAATTGATTATATAAAAACAAAATGTATGGAAGTTTTTAAAGATTATCCTGTGCATTACTGTATTTTGTTTGGTTCTTATGCAAAGGGAAAAGCGACGGAAACGAGTGATCTGGATTTGCTTATATCTTCGGATGTAAAAGGAATTAAGTATTACGGAATGGTAGAAAAGCTTAGGAATACTCTTCATAAGAAAATAGATGCGCTTAATCTTGAACAACTTAAGGATAATTTGGAATTGACTAATGAAATATTAAAGGACGGGATAAGAATTTATAGTACATGATTATGGAAATGTAGATCTTAATATTGTTTATGAAACACTAAAGTATGATATTCCGGAATTGATGGAACAGTTAAGAGAGTGAACATTACTTTATTTACGGGAACGCATGGTGGTTTGCAAAAATATCGTTGCATTTAAAGAGGTATTTTGCTACACTTTGTATTGAAATAAAAAATCTTAAAGAAAGCGAGGTACATTTGATGCGTGTTATGAAAACAGAGATTGTAATTAAATACAGTATGATGACCTCGGTATGTGCTTTTTGATTTTTATTGAATCTTTTATATTTGAGTTTACGACCGTGGCTTGTTTGAGTCACGGCCTTTTTATTCCTAAATACTATCTATTTGCCTGATTCAAGGCGCATATTCAATTTGCACAAGGTCTTCATATCTGTAACGAACGCAGTCTCTGGGAACGGAGGTGTGAAAGTTAGGAGCTTTGCCGTTTTAGGACGGAGGTGCAGGCTTTTTAAAAAATATAAGTCAGAAGAATTAAGGAGACCAAAACATTGAATAATAATATATTTACTGGAAGAATTTCGGAAGTTGAAAGAAGCAATTATACGATAATTTTTGAAGGAAAAGATGTTACTGCAAGGCTTAAAGGTAATTTGCGCGGGGAGGATCCTGAAAAGCTCCCTGTAGTCGGAGATTATGTCACATTTAATTACAACCCGATAGGTGATTCCGTGATCACATCTGTCTGTGAGAGAACGAGTTTTTTGCAAAGACCCGATCAGGCAAAGACAGGTGTTATGCAGTATATGGTTGCAAATGCAGATTATTCGTTTATTGTGACATCGTTAAATGACGATTATAGCTACAACAGAATAGCGAGATATGTCAGCGTTGTGCTGCAGGGTGGCTCGGTGCCTGTTGTAGTGCTTACCAAGTCAGATCTGTGCGGTAATGTCGGAAGGTATGTGCGAGAGGTGGAATCCATATCCGACAAAGTCAGAGTACATGCTATTTCTGCGATTTATGACATAGGGCTGGATGAGCTTAATGAATATCTCATCCCCGGAAAGACAATATGTCTTCTGGGTTCCTCGGGAGCGGGAAAATCAACGCTTCTAAATGCTTTAGTTGGTGATGACGTGATGAAGACCGGAAAAATCAGAGAGTCCGATTCAAAGGGAAGACATACAACGACGCACAGACAGCTTATTCAGCTTGCAAGCGGAGTTTCGATAATCGACACTCCGGGTATGCGAGAGATTGGAATGGCTAAGACTGAGGAGGGTATTGATAATACTTTTTCAGATATTCTTGAGCTTTCATGCATGTGCAAGTTCAGCGATTGCAAACATGAATCTGAGCCGGGATGTGCGGTGAGGGCAGCGATTGAAAGAGGAGAGTTGTCTGAAGAAAGATTGGAACTGTATAGGAATCTGGGACGAGAGAATGTGCGAAATTACGCTAAGAAAAAAGAAATATCAAAGTGGGCAAAGAAGATGAAGAACTTCAAAGATAAGAATAATTGGGGCTGATTCTAAGTAACAAAAAAGCTGGCAGGAATTAAAAACTGTCAGCTTTTAAAGTACATTGTTATTTTGTCAGTCATCATAACGGAATTCCTGAACTCCGCCGCCGTCGTATCCGCCGTAAGTTAAAACGTTGCGGTTACAATCAAGCTTAAGGAAGTATCCGCCTGTAAGGGTAGAGTACTTATCGTCTGTTGCCTGAACATTGAGAGAATTGCTACCACAAAGATAATAATCTGAAAAACCGTCTCTCTCAGCACGGGTATTGTCTGTCATTAAGAAATAGTCCAAAGGTGTGTTATCATCAAATAAATCAGGGCTACTGAGTCCCTGTGTAGGATCGACATGATAATCTTTTCCACCTATGGAAACAAAACTCCACTGATGGTCACCGTTAATATTATATCCACTGATGACGTCGGCTTCGACGCCACACTGTAAAAGAAGATAGGAGTAAAGGTCGCTTAACTCCTGGCTTATGCCTTTGTTATCCATTAAAGCCCTGTAAGCTCCAATGTTGTCAGCTTTTCCGGCTAAGTAGTCTTCATACATCTCGTAGTCATATACGAAGTTCTGTGAGATGTACACATATAAGTTCAAAGCTTTTTCAAATTCGGAATAGCTTGGATCAACGTTTGCATTTAACGTATCAATAACTTTATCTTCAAATGCTTTCTCTCGGGAATGAAATTCATCCTTTGTGATATTGTATTTAATCTTTCCAACTCCGTCTTCGAATCCGGTTGTCTGATCGGCTGAAATACATGATACCGCAGCCGGGAAGAAGTGGCTTAAAAGATCTCCTTCAATACATTCTATGTATGTAGCTTCATCAGGGCATTCGAAGGTATCTTCCCCGGATTTCAATGCTTTACATAAATTGAAAAATGAAGCCTTTGTTTTTTCGCCATAAATTGTAGCGGCTTTTTTTGAGAAAACATTTTCGTTAAATTTAAATGTGTTTGCAGCTATTGTGTTATTCTGTGAAGTTGTATCGTCTGCTGGCTCTGCACTAAGCGGCATATCTTCGACTGATATGGAAGTGACATTCGTGGCATTACTTGCATTTGTACCGCATGCGGTGAGTGCAAGTGTAGCAATCAGCACAATAGATAAATAGCTTTTTCTCATTTTCATTTTCCTCATACAAATTGATATAAAGATACCATGTTTTGGGGAAATAGTATAGGTGGAAATTGCCGATTTTATCGTTAATTATGACTCGAATTATGAAAAAATGTTACAGCAATTTTTGCAATGTATGCAATGCTGTATTGCATATTGCACAAAAATAGTATCTAAAACATGTGGAAAATGGTTAGATAGATGTACCGATACTATGTAACTTTGTAGAATGTGTACAATTTTGCCAAAGGAATTTTGGGTAATAATCCATGCAAAAATTAATAATATTTCAGTGGGAATATTATTTCGTGAAGGTGAAATTATTTCCGAAGATAGATGTCTTTTCGCTATAATAGTTTGAAAAAGGAGCGAAAAAGCTTCTGTTGTATACGAAATTACGATAGATGCCGGCTAAACGATTTATTGATAAGTTTTCGTGGCGCATTTCCGGAACTCTACGATACGTAGGTGGTGGTAGCTTTATGTGCAGATTTACAATGGGTACATGGAGGTAAAAGAAAATGAATCAATATGTTACAGGTGCAGTCATCAAGGAACTGCGCGAAAAAAATAAAATGACACAGCTTCAGCTTTCTGATAAGCTGGGAGTTAGCGACAAGACAATCTCTAAGTGGGAGACAGGAAAGGGATATCCTGATATCACGTTACTTGAGCCGATTGCGGATGCATTTGGAGTGTCAATCACGGAACTTATTTCCGGAAACACCATTCATAATGAGAATGTTTCTGCAAATATGATGAGGTCCAAGTTTTATGTGTGCCCCGTTTGCGGGAATGTGATCCATAGTATGGGAGAGTCGGTGATTCAGTGCCATGGGATTCAGCTTACGCCGCTTGAAGCAGAGACTTCGGATGAGCAGCATATGGTCTTTATCGAACGAGTTGAGGATGAGTATTACGTGCGGTTTGACCATGAAATGACGAAGGAGCATTATATTTCTTTTGCGGCAGCGGTATCGTCAGATGACATGCAGCTATTAAAGCTCTATCCGGAAGGCAGGGCTGAAGCGAGATTCAAGATTCGCGGAGTTAAGAAGCTTTTTTTCTACTGTAACCGCGACGGGCTGTATTCCGTTGATATTGTAAAAGGCATTGATGATAAGGAAAGCGGTTACGACGACGTTGAGGAGCGAAGAGCACTTGAGAAGGCAGCAGATATGCTATTTGGGAAATGAACCTGGGGGACGGGGGTAGTGGTTCATTTTTGAAATAATGAGCCACAAACCCCGTCCCTTGGGACCAAAAGGAAAGGACTGACAAGATGATTGAAACAGACAGACTACGACTTAGAAACTACACCATGGAGGATTTCGATGCTCTTTATGAGATTTTGTCAGATCCTGAGACTATGCAGCATTATCCTGCGCCGTATAATGAAGAGTGGACAAAGAAGTGGATCACATGGAATCTGGATAACTATGAAAAATACGGTTTTGGCCTATGGGCTATTGAGCTGAAAGAGACAGGAGAATTTATCGGTGACTGCGGGATAACTATTCAGAATATAGATGGAGAGCAGCTTCCCGAGATCGGATATCACATAAACAAGAAATACTGGCGCAAAGGGTATGCCAAAGAGGCCGCCCGCGCCTGCAGGGACTGGGCGTTTAATAATACTGACTATGATATTTTGTATTCTTATATGAAGTATACCAACGTCGGCTCATATTCTACAGCGCTTGCGAACGGTATGAAGAAGATAAAAGAATACCCCGATCCGCACAATGAAATCTCATATGCATATGCGATAACACGTGATGAATGGAAAAAGGTGGTAGGATGAAAATATGTAAAGCTTTTAAAGAAGACTTGGATGAGATATTAAAACTTCAGTATCTCGCGTATCAGAGTGAGGCAAAACTTTTTAAAACACAGGATATTCCTCCTCTTGAGCAGACGCTTGAGGAGGTTGAGCATGAATACAACACGGGGGGAATTTTGAAGATGGTGGCGGAAGATGGTACCATCATCGGTTCAGTCCGTGCCTATGTAGAAAATGGCACAGTATATATTGGCAAGCTCATGGTTCATCCTAAGTACAGATGCCTTGGGAATGGAACAGCTCTTTTGAAGGCAATTGAAGAATTACATCCGAATAAAAGATTTGAGCTTTTTACATCTACCAGAAGTGTCGATAATATCAGGTTATACGAGAAATGCGGTTATAAGATATTCGGGCAAAAAGAAGTAACGGATGAGCTGACTTTTGTATATATGGAAAAGTGCTGATTTAAGGTAAGCGGAAGCTGACATTTTAGGATGAATTGACTGCAAAAGCAGAAAGTGTCAAATTGAGTCAACCAACAATACAAAAAAGAATGTAGGTTGCAATTTAAGAAGCAGAATCACATCATAAGATACAGAAATGATGAATGTTTACAACTGAAAAAGGAACAGGTTTTATGAGCAAGATTAACACGGTAATTTTTGATATGGACGGAACAGTGTTGAACACACTTGATGATCTGACGACGTCCGTAAATTATACAATGGAGAAATTCGGATTTCCACAGAGGACGCTCGAAGATTATAGGCGCGCGTTTGGAAACGGCATAAGGAAGACAATCGAGCTTACGGTACCGGAAGGAACTTCGCAGGATGTGATAGACGAGATGGTGCCGGTATTTAAGGAGCATTATGATGTGCACTGCCTTGATAAGACGGGACCTTACGCGGGCATAATCGAGCTTATGAGAGAACTTAAAAAGCGCGGTTACAAGATGGCCATTGTTTCCAACAAGATTGATTCTGCGGTAAAAGAGCTGAATCAGAAGTTCTTTTCCGAAGTGGTTGAAGTTGCGATCGGAGAGCAGGACGGGATAAAGAGAAAGCCTGCGCCCGATATGGTCGTAAAAGCAATGGATGAACTTGGAAGCTCTGCTGAAGAAGCGGTATACATCGGTGATTCTGAGGTTGATTTTGCAACGGCAAAGAATTCGAATCTTCCGTGCATATCGGTGTTGTGGGGCTTTAGAGATAAGGCTTATCTTGAGGAGATAGGAGCAAGTATTTTTGCGGAAGAGCCCGATAATATATTGGAAATTCTTACTCAGCTTAGCTCTAAAAAAGTAAGAGCACAGCTTCAGGATTGAGGCTGTGCTTTTTTATTTGAAATTCCTATCAAATAAAAAGCGCTCCGCTATGGATGCGACCGATGCGCAGATGAATTATGCAAGCTAAAGCTTGCGCGCATCGGCGCGCAAAGAGTTGCAGAGCAACTCTTTGTTCTAAGATGGATAAAGAAATGAGACGTTTGAAAAAGATATAATATAGCTGTCAGCTTTTGCCTTTTTAAATCGTTTTATAAGTGAAAGGCAAAATATTGAAAAAAGGAGCATTTTACATGGACGAAAAAGAAGTAAGGCGGGTGGTGGAGACGTACTCCGATATGATTCTCCGAATCAGCTGCAATTATTTGCAACATACGTTTGATGCGGAAGATATTTGTCAGACTGTGTTGCTTAAGTTGATTTCCTGCGATTTATCTTTTGACACAAATGAACATGAAAAAGCATGGCTGATACGCACTACGATAAATGCATGCCACGATCTTCGAAAGAGCGCTTATTCAAGGAAAATGGTAGGGCTTGATGCTATCACGGAAAAAGAAGCTCCGAAGGCGCCTGATTCAGATCTTTTGGAGGAGATAAAGAAGTTGCCCCTAGGCTATCGCATGAGCATTTATCTTCATTACTACGAAGGATACTCGGTAAAAGAAATTGCGAAAATCATGGGAAAGTCGCAGTTTGCTGTTTCACAATATCTTTCGCGAGGACGGCGTGAGCTTAGAAAAAAGCTGGAGACAGGTGGTGACTATGGTGCAAAGGCAGGTGAAATCTATGAATGAAAATATTATTGTATCTTATAAAAAAGCTATGAATGAACTTTGTTTTTCAAAAGATCAAAAGGAGGATATGATCGGTAGACTCACTGAGGTAGGGAGTTTCAAGAATGTTGTGCAAAAAAAGAAAAAGCTAAGTGTAAAGAAGATTGTTGCTTTAACTGCGGCATGTCTGGCTGTTCTTGGAGGCTGCGGAGTTGCAGTGGGGAAGGCTACAGGAGTTGTCGCTTCATTTAGCCCTGACACTTTTTTCTCCAAAACATCTGATTTTAGTCGTCTGGACAAACTTGAGAAAAAAGTAGGAATAGGCGTCACTGCGGTGGAAACATTCAGTAACGGGTATAAGTTTGACTCGATGGATGTTGAGGATTTCCGTACGGTGGATGATGAAGACAGAACAGTAGGACGATTTAAAGAGTTAAGAATTGAGTATGTATGCGATAATAAGGCTCAGATCAGTGTAAATATGGAATCTGCTTTGGTAAACGGTCACATTGATGATGATCCGGGCGTTGCTTTAAGAGCCAATGAGATGCGGACTGTTGACGGCATAAATGTCTACTACAACTATGATGAGTATTTGGGACTTCCGGCGTCAAAAGATATCTCACCAACCGAAGAAGAGCTTAAGCGTGAAGAAACTGACGATCACTTTTTTATCAGCATCGGCAGTGATCAGCGCGAGACATATTATGTATCAAGCGTAGTTTTTGAAATGGGTGATGTGCGATATTCCATAATGACATTTGATGAGAATATAATGTCCGATGAGCTATTTGGAATGGCGGAGGAAATAATAAAAGCAAGGTGAGTGTCAGAAAAAAATATAAATGATGGCGAAGGAAGCAGGTATCTGTTGGATATCTGCTTTTTTTACATCAAAAAATGACAGATAATATCGCAGAATATGATAAGTGGCGGTATCGTAGAAATGCTACAATATAAAAGTTATGTGGAAAATGACGGCTATTCTTTTTACGGAGGGCGAGATATGAAGAAGCAAACCGAAGTTTACAAGCTTTCAAACGGTGTGGGAATTCCTTGCATAGGATTCGGAACATGGCAGACACCTGAGGGTGATGTAGCTGTTGAAAGCGTGAAATGTGCTATAGATGCGGGGTATCGTCATATTGATACGGCGCAGGTATATGGAAATGAAGAAGGTGTCGGCAAGGGCATCAGAAGAGGAATCATCGACAATAAATTACAGAGAGAGGATATCTTTGTTACGACCAAGATCTGGAACGATAAGCATAGCTATGAGCTTACCGTCAGCTCTTTTGACGAATCATTAAAAAAGCTGGGGCTTGATTATGTCGACCTGCTTTTGATCCACTGGCCCAATCCGGCTATGTTCAGAGACCGTTGGGAGGAGGCAAATGCCGAGACCTGGAGAGCGATGGAGAAATTTTATGAAGCGGGAAAAGTGCGTGCGATCGGTATCAGTAATTTCAAGCAGCACCACATCGATGCGCTCATGAAGACTGCAAGGATCAAGCCGATGGTGAATCAGATCAGGCTTTGTCCGGGAGCTACGCAGGATGAGCTTGTCGCATACTGCAGGGAAAAAGGAATGATTCTTGAAGCGTACAGCCCGCTTGGAACAGGCAAGATTTTTGATGTTCCCGAGATGAAAGAGCTTGCGGAAAAATACGGAAAGAGCATTGCGCAGATCTGCATTCGCTTTAGCATACAGATGGGATATCTTCCTCTTCCGAAGTCGGTTACACCTGCAAGGATTGAAGAGAACTTCAAGGTGTTTGATTTTGAACTAGAGGAAGCTGATGTTAAGCGCATCGCCGACCTTAAGGGCTGCGTAGGATATGAGACAGACCCTGATACAGCGCCATTCTAAGCAGAGTTGGCAAAGATTTTTGCATGTGAAACGCTTTGCCTGACTTTTGTTATGACATTTGAAGATTATGCAAAGAATCTGCATAGAGACAGAAAGGATCACCGATGAAATACATTGACATAATGAACGGACCACAGAACGCATCTGCTATTATTCAGGGGTGCATGAGAATGCCTTCTCTTTCGAAAGAGGAAGCCGCAAAGGTTATAAAAACTGCCCACGAGCGCGGAATCAATTATTTTGATCATGCGACATGCTATGGAATGGGAGAGGCTGAAACGCGCTTTGCAGAGGCTTTTCCGCTCACAGGAATTAAGAGGGAAAAGATATTTATTCAGAGTAAGTGCGGCATCTGCCCCGAGAGATCTGAGTTTGACTGGACAAAAGAGAATATTATAGCGAGCGTTGACGGCATTCTTGGCAGGCTTAAATGCGAATATATCGATACACTTCTTTTGCACAGGCCGGACCTTTTGTTTGACCCTGAAGAAGTTGCGGAGGCTTTTGATGAACTTGAGGAAGCAGGTAAAGTGTGCCGTTTCGGTGTAAGTAATCTGATGCCTATGCAGATTGAACTTTTGAAAAAATATGTAAAGCAGCCGCTTGTCATCAATCAGGTGCAGCTTTCACTTGAGCAGTCGCAACTGATCGACCAGTCGCTTTACATGAATAACAAGACAACGGATATGTCTATAAACAGAGACGGAAGTGCGCTTGATTATTGCAGATTGAATGACATTACGATTCAGGCGTGGTCACCGCTTCAGATCGGTATGTTTGGCGGTACGTTTATCGACAATCCCGATTATCCTGAGCTTAATAAGGTACTTGCAGAACTTGCGGATCGCGAGCATGTATCCAAAACAGCAATTGCGATTGCATGGATTCTTCGCCATCCCGCCAAGATGCAGGCAATCATCGGGACAATGAATGTCGATCACATCAATGATGCGTGCGATGCCACAAAAGTTGAGCTTTCTCATCATGACTGGTATGCGCTGTATCTGGCAGCAGGGAAGTTCCTGCCGTGATGTAGCGCATCTGGTAGAAGGGGAAGGTTCTTCTGTGGTGCGGCTGCATTTGGCAGCAGGAGAGTTCTTGCTGTTATGCGGCTATGTTGAGTGCTTACGCCATTTGTTTTGTTAATGAAATATGGATGTGTATGGCTCTTCGGAAAGAGAAATCTTTTGCGAGGAGCTTTTATATATCATAGGAAGTGCTTTCCTATGATATATAAAAGCTCCGAAGGGTTGCGCAGCTCGCGGAATGGTAGATAATTGCTTTGCAATACCGCTCGCGCGCAGCATTTCGCGAGCGAAATGCTTTTTCAATTGAATTTGAGGAGATTTCTCCGGAATTGTACGGTGTGGAAAAGAAAAGAGGCACCGTATGGATGATATATGAAGGAAGTGTACGGTGCGGAAGTTGAGAAATGCACCGTACATAAAAGCTGTGGATGATATGTGTGGTGCGAAAATGCGAACAGGCACCGCACAGAAAAGCTGTGGAGAATGTGTGCGGTGCGGAAAAGCAAACAGGCACCGCACAGAAAAGCTGCGGAGAATGTGTGCGGTGCGGAAAAGCAAACAGGCACCGCACAGAAAAGCTGCGGAGAATGTGTGCGGTGCGGGAAAACAAATAGGCACCGCACAGAAAAGCTGTGGAAGAAATGTACGGTGCGTTAGACAAAAAATGCACCGTACGGGTGGTTCGCGACGGAAGTGTACGGTGACGAAGAAAAATCTTATCTGTGAGGAGGAAAATTGTGAAAATGAAGGTGCGCTACAGCACATTGCTGTTATAATGGTGAGTATGTATATAGCACGCTATGATAGTGGCATAATATCATTGAATATGATGCCATTGTAGTATCGACTAGGATTGCATGACAGCACTGGCAATGACAGTATAGTAGCATTATGGAATCATAGCAGACATGATAATGGCGGCAACAGAGAAAGCGAGAACATCCTAAGGATATGAAGAATACATCACAAATAGAAAGACTAAAGAAAATAGTAGAAACACTTCGAAGTGAAAACGGTTGCCCGTGGGACAAGGTACAGACGCATACAAGTCTTAAAGCAGGTTGTATAGAAGAGGCTGCGGAGGTTATCGGTGGAATCAATATACTTGATGAGACCGGTGATGCGGAGAACCTCAAGGAAGAGCTTGGAGATCTTTTGTTTCAGGTAATGTTTCATTCGGTGATTGCTGAGGAAGAGGGGTTTTTTACATTCGAAGATGTGGCAAAAACGGTTGCAGATAAGATGGAACGCAGGCATCCGCATGTTTTCACCGATGTAAAGTTTGAGACTGAGGAAGAACTTCATGCCGCCTGGGCAGAGATAAAGAAGCAGGAAAAAGCGGGAAAAGAATGGCACGCTGATTATCTTTTCGGTGCATTTGAAGAAGCGCATGATCTTATAGATAAAGCGCAGGAGAGAAAAGGTTTCAAGTAATCTTCGCAAGGAGGGCAGCGCATGGAGTACAGAATAGTTGAAGATATAAACGAAATGAAACTTGATGATATCGTGCGACTTCTTCGGACGACGTATTGGGCAGATAAGCGCCCTGTGGAAAAGATTGAGAAGTCTGTGCAAAATTCCAAGTGCTATGGCTTGTACCTTGAGGAGGCAGAGAATCTCGTAGGATTTGCGAGGATTATCACCGATTATGCGACAAACTATTATCTGAGCGATGTTATAATCGATGAAAAATATAGGAACAAAGGGCTTGGAAAGGCGCTTGTGTCACACATAGTTTCATCGCCGGAACTTCAGGGGCTTCGAGGTATATTGGTCACAAAGGATGCGCAGAAGCTTTATTCGCAGTATGGATTTGAAGTTGTGGATGGCAGAGTGATGCTGAGAAATCCGTAAGAGGCGGCGATTTAAGCATAACCGATAGCATCGGCAGCAGGAGAATAAATGAGATCTTTTTTAAGACTTACTGATTATAAAAAAGAAGAATTGCGGGAAATCTTTAACATAGCCGATAACATCAATCGTTACGAGGGCTTTTTGACCGGAAAGACGGTTGTCATGTTTTTTCCTGCAAACAGCATCAGGACGCGAGTGGAAAGAAGCGTCGAAAGCTTTTGGATTTTCTTTGACGCAGAGTTGTCCCGATGAGTTTCGGATTCCGGAGACAGACTGCATCGAGAATTTGAGAGATGCAATCGTGGGAAAAGATATTGTGTGTACGGATTCTTTTCCTTCGGAGATGCTTAACGGCGATAATAAATATCAGGTTACGAAAGAAATAATGGATCTTGCAAATGCCGGAGCAGTGCTGAATCCTTGCCCGCCGTTTTACAGAGGCGAAGAGGTTTCGTATGATGTGATTGATTCTGAGTATTTTGTGGGGTATGAATTCAAAAAGAACCTGCTCAGAGTGCAGCAGGCGATTATTGTCTTTTGCATGGAAAGAAGTGTCCGATAATGTTTTTGAATTAGTATATGGTTTTAACAGATTAAAAGCGTTTCTTTGGTTAGAAATGATGGAGGGGGAAATGAATATCAGAATAGGTTTTTTGCAAATACATCCAGGGACAGACATCGAAGAAAACCTTGCGCTTGGGAAAAAGGCGTGCGCCGAGGCAAAAGAAAAAGGCGCGGATATAGCTCTTTTCCCCGAGATGTGGAGTGATGGGTATCGCCTGCCTCAGGACAAGGCGGAGCTCAAGAAGCTTGCAATCTCGAAGAATAGCTTTTTTTTAGAAGAATTCCGTGCGCTTGCGGCAGAACTGCAGATGGCAATAGGAATTACTTTTCTTGAGGCAAATGATCCAAAGCCTCTTAATTCCGTGATTATTTTTGATAAAGATGGAAAAGAAATCCTGCATTATTCCAAGGTTCACACCTGTGCGTTTGATCTTGAAAAAGTGCTTTCGGGCGGGGATGACTATTACACGGCCGAGCTTGATTTTGGGAGAGGAACCGTGAAGATCGGCTCGATGATCTGCTTTGACAGGGAGTTTCCCGAGAGTGCCAGGATTCTGATGATTAAGGGCGCCGAGCTTATTTTGGCGCCGAATGCCTGTCCTATGGAAATCAACAGATTGGCGGCGATTAGGACAAGAGCTTACGAGAACATGGTTGCTGTGGCGACCTGCAACTATCCGGAAGGGCATCCTGACTGTAACGGACACTCGACGCTCTTTGACGGAGTTCCGTGGAATGAAGACGGAGTCAGGGATATGTGCGTATTCGAGGCTTCGGGCGAATCAGGCGTGTATGTCGCTGAGCTTGACCTTGATAGTCTGCGTGCGCACAGAAGAAATGACATCATGGGCGATAAGTATAGAAGGCCCGATAAGTATGGAATTCTGGCAGATGTCGGTTCAAAGAATGAGAAAGTTAATATGATTCTCTGCGGCGAAGTTGTGGAAAAAGATGACGCAGATGCAGAGAAGGTCGGTGTTGTCTCGGTTGTCTATGTTTCTTCTGATGAGCTTAAGATAAAGGAGAAACTCGATGAATTGCAAAAGTCTAATCCGGATAAGTTCTATATGGAATACACAACGCCGTTTGATGCTAATCTGACTGAACTTGAACATTACCCGTCTATCGAGGTTTCGAAAGAGGATTTACAGTAGAGAATTTGTTGAGAGTGCAGTATCAGTATTTAATGTGTTTCTTAAAGTATATTTTTTAATCGGAAAAGAAGTTACGTAAAAGATTATGCTTGAAATAATGGAGCAAAGAACAATGAAGAAGATTTTATTTATCGGAAACAGCCACACATATATGAATGATATGCCGGAGCTTGCAAGGCGCATGATCGAGGAAGCGACGGGAGAAGCATGTGAGGTATTCGCGTTGACTTATTCCGCAAGACCGCTTAAGTGGCACTTGGGGGAAGAATATTTTGCGGTGCGGTTTAATATCCTGCATGGCGGGTATGACTACTGTGTTATTCAGGAGCAGGCGCATCCTATGCCTCCCGAGAAGGATACGGTAGAGTGCGCGGACAGGATAATCAAGTTGTGTAAAAAAGTAGGTATCGAGCCGATTATTTTTGAAACCTGGGCGGAGAAGGCGAAGCCTGAAAATCAGGCAAAGATGAATAAAAGATATAGGGCAATTGCAGAGCAGCAGGGAGTGACATTGGCGCCAATCGGAGAAGTATGGGAGCGTGTGCTGCAGGCACTGTCCAAGTTGCCGGATGCGAATCTTTATGACCTTTATTACCGCGACGGTGCTCATGCATCTGCCGTCGGTGATTATCTGGTTGCTACAGTTCTTACCAAGGTGATTACAGGTAAACTTCCGAAAGAAGATTTTTTGACCGCGTTCGACTTTAGTCTCCCCGATGATGAATGGTTGCATGTAAAAGAAAACGTGGAAGAGGAGACTACGTGCCTGCCGCGAGAGGTGGCGCAGGTGATCAGAGACTGTGCGGAGTTGGACTGAGACTTAATTAAAAAGACATTATAGAGAATGACAGGAGGAAACAAATGCTAGACAACAAGGGATTTAACTTATGGGCTGACGGCTATGACAAGGCGGTAGGTATTTCAGAGGAGGCAAATACCTATCCGTTTGCGGGATATAAGAGCGTTCTTGGTGGCATTTTTGATGAGATTATGCACAAAGAAAAGGCTGCTGTTCTGGACATTGGATTTGGGACGGGAACGCTTACGACCAAGCTTTATGAGAATGGGTGTGACGTGTACGGACAGGACTTTTCTCAGAGGATGATCGAGCTTGCAAAAGAAAAAATGCCCGATGCGAATTTGTATCAAGGCGATTTTTCAAAGGGGCTTGTTACGGAGCTTAGTGCGCACAAGTATGATTTTATCTTGGGAACATATTCGTTGCACCATTTGACGGATGAGAAGAAGGTCTTTTTCTTCAAAGAATTACTGGATCTTCTTGATGAGGGCGGAAAGCTCCTAATCGGAGATGTGGTGTTTGAGACGAGAAGCGAACTTGAGAAGTGCAAAGAAGAGGCCGGCAGTGCCTGGGATGAGGATGAAATCTATTTTGTGATAGATGAACTTCGCAAGGCGTTTCCTGAGCTTGAGTTCGAGCAAAAGTCGTATTGCTCGGGGATTATAAGTATAAGTAAGAACTGAAGATGGTGTGGGCTGTAAGGAATGAGTTTTGTCGTTCGGAGGGAGGAAAGGTATGGCCACAACAGAGTTGGTTACAACAGAGTGGTTTCTTACATTTATGACAATAGTCAATTTGATACTTAGGATACTCCTTTTAGCAGTGATTGTTATGGGGGTAATCAAAGGGATACGTTATATCAAGAAAATCATTAAATTCATTGATAAAGCTGAGAAATACATTGATGAAAAAGATACAGCTAATTTTTCCAAAACAGAAAGAAAACTTTCAATCGCTGACTATATCAAGCTGTACAAGGAGTGCGGCTATATCATGGAGATGCGCAAGTACGTCGGACATGCACCGATTATGTCATGCTCGTGCGGAGTGATAATTGAAAATGCTGCAGGAGAGATTCTTTTACAGAAAAGACGTGACAACGGCTGCTGGGCACTGATCGGCGGTGCGATGGAAATGGGCGAGACTTTTGAAGAAGCTGCAAAAAGAGAAGTTAAGGAGGAGTCGGGGCTTTCGCTCGGAGAACTTGAAATCTTCAAGATTTGCTCAGGACGTGACTGCATTATTGAGTATCCGAACGGGGATGTGACTTTTGGCCCGGGAATTATTTTTTTAACCAAAGAATACGAGGGTGAAATCGAAGTAGATCCCAAAGAGGTTATTGAGCACAGATTCTTTAAAAAATCGGAGATTCCGGAGAACCTGAATGGGTTCGATAAGGCAGCCATATTGGAATGGGCGAGCAGGGCTTGAGACATAATTGAAAAAGATATTTTGGAAGAGACAAGTGCCTATATATGATTTTTTTCACGGAGAATGACATGAATTGCAAGATTACTTCATTATATATTTGCGTAAAAGACATGGAGCGGGCCGTAAAGTTCTACGAAGTTTTTTTTGCCTGCCCTGTCACTGAACGCGACGAGATATACAGCGTTTTCAACATCGGCGGATTCAGGTATGGCTTGTTTGCATATCAGAAGATGAACGAAGAGCATGTATTCGGTAGCAATTGCTTGCCAAGTGTAAGCTTTGAAAGTGTGGATGAGCTTAAAGCTAAGCTTGTTGGGAAAGAAATTTGTTTTCCTTTGACTAGGATAAAGAATAATTGGGTTGCGGAGTTCGTTGATTCCGAAGGAAATCATGTGGAAGTGACTGCGCCGGTGAAGGATTGAGGAAAAGTGCAGAGATGTTATTGCGCCGGTTAAGAAATGGTGAAAATCACAGATATATTGTTGTATCGATGAAGCTGGCGGTGAGATTTTTTCACTTTTTACTACAATTATCTGCTCATAATCGAAAAAGTTGAAAAATGGTATATCAATTTATCTGCCTATATTTCGAAGAGCGAAGATAGAGGCAGTGCAAAAAACAAGAATAAAATTGTGAAATGGGTGAGATGGCCTGCTCATTTCTCATGAAGTAAGAAAATAGGCAGTGCATTTTGAAGTGAAATGGATAGAAAAAGCAGGAAAACCACTGCTTATATGTAGCGAAATGATAAAATAAGCAGAATGGAGTGCCTGCCTATATTATTAAAGGATGAGATATGAGCAGTCCGAGTGAAGGCTCACGTGGAAAAATAGCTCAAAATTCTCTGCCTAAAATATCTTAAATGATGTTCTAGGCAGAACCGGTGCAGGTAAAGTGGCTTTTTATAGCCTGATAGCGACTGCCTATTTATGGCAAACTAAAGGAAATAGCAGAGAAACTAAGATGAATGCTTCAATAATTGAAAATGCAAAAAGTTACATAGAGGAAATTTTCAGTAATAACGCGGATGGACATGACGCGGCGCATTCGATGCGGGTTTATGCAAATGCTATGAGACTGGCGGAGCGTTATCCCGGGTGTGATAGCGAGGTCGTGGCGCTTGCGGCTTTATTACATGATGTTGATGATCATAAGTTGTTTGATACGAAGGACAATGCTAATGCGAGAGCTTTTTTGACAAGTAATGATCTTGAAGAAAAAGAGATTGAGCAGATCTGTGCTATTATCAACGGAGTTTCTTTTAGCATGAACAGGGGCCAAAGGCCGGAGAGCATTGAAGGGCAGATAGTGCAAGATGCGGATAGGCTTGATGCGATTGGAGCAGTGGGAATTGCAAGAACATTTGCGTACGGCGGAAAAGTCGGAAGATCTTTGGATGATTCAATTCAGCACTTTTATGACAAGCTCTTGCTGTTAAAGGATGAGATGAATACCGAAGAAGCAAAGAAAATGGCTCTTCATCGTCATGAGTACATCAAAGGGTTTATTGAGGAGTTTAATACAGAAACTAAATAAATACATAATTGAAACGGAGAAATTAGAAATGAACGAGATAAAAATAGATTGGAACAGCATGGCAAAGGCATATGAGGAGTTTAATAATGCAGAGGATTCTTATAGCTACTGCATTGAGTGGCCGTGCATTAAGGAAATGCTTCCTGATTTGAAGGGAAAGACAGTAGTGGATTTAGGCTGTGGTACGGGGATATTTACTTTTCTTTTGGAAAAGAGTGAGCCGGCGAAGATTGTAGGAATCGACCTTTCGGAAGAAATGCTTAAGATTGCGGGAGAAAAAGCCGGCGCAAGCGGTTCAAAGGCTGAATTTGTGCAGCATGATGCAGCTACTTGCAAAGAGGTGATAGATGAGCCTGTCGACTTTATTTTTTCATCGACAACAAGTCATTACATTGAGAATTTGAAGCAGCTGTTTGAGAATGTGGCAAAAAGCCTTAAAGAAGGCGGGGAATGTATCTTTTCCGTGATCAATCCGGTATATTCGGCGATGTATCCTGTTGAGCATGAAGATGGTTCTTTTCCTGAGGACGAAGAGTGGAATGTCAGATATATGGACAAAGCGATGAGGGCTTACATCCAGCCGTGGCTTGAGTACAACGATGACTACGAGAATCATCTCAGCAAAAGTTATCATCATATTTTTTCGGACTATGTAAATGCCATAGTTGGTGCGGGACTAAAGATTGAGAAGGTGTGTGAGCCGATGGCGCCCGAAGAATGGAAGGAAACGCAGGCTTACAGATACGAGAGCTTTGTTGAAAATCCGGTGTATATGATCATCAAGATGAAGAAGGCGTAAAACATAAGGGGCCGGAATAGCTGATGAAAGGCGGAGCTGACATCAGCTTATATTAGGAGACATAAGAAAAATGGACAAGAAAATAATTGATTTTTTGATAAAAGCGAAGCAGGCAACTTATGCTGGAAAAGGCGCGGAGACTACACCGTCCAGGGAAAAATCGCATGATCTGATCTATAAAGATGGAAATTATATGTACTACGATACGTACCTTGGCGGCAATAAGTTTGCAGGCGAGGAGGCGCTTTGGAGTGATGGCGAGCCGTTTTGGAGCATGAACTATGTAGGAAGAGTTATCGGAGATGGTTTTAGTGGAGATTTTCTGAAGGAAGCTCTTTTGCACGTTCCCGAGGATAAGCCTTTCAGAGGCCCTGCTGATTACAGCAACGGTGACTATAATTACAAGTGCAGCGTAGACGGCGATTTTGAGTGGTTCAGCGGAAAAGAGATCATAAGCTATAAAGGTAAGAGTGTTTACGAATGCGTATTTCATGGCGGAGCGATTGAGTGAAGGGATTGATATCGACTTCTACACGTAGAAGTATGAGGTGAGAGAATGGCTTTACGGACATAGAATCCTTAAAATCGATTTTTACACGTAGAAGTAAGCGAATGAGGGAATGGCTTTACGGACATAGAATCTTGAAAATCGATTTTTACACGTAGAAGTAAGCGAATGAGGGAATGGCTTTACGGACATAGAATCTAGAAAATCGATTTTTACACGTAGGAATAAGTGAATGTGAGAAAGATTTTACGGACATAAAGTTTGTAATTGAACATAAGTGACGTAGGTGAGGACAAGAGAGTCTATTTGGATTATGTGATGGGCTGACCATAGTTAAGGAGGTAGCAGATGAAGATAGAGCATGTAGCGATGTACGTTAATGAGCTGGAGGTGGCAAGAGATTTCTTTGTTAAATATCTTGGCGGAACATCCAACGACGGTTATCATAATGAGAAAACAGATTTTAGATCGTACTTCATCTCTTTTGATGACGGGGCAAGACTTGAACTAATGAATAAGCCGGGCTTGAATGATATGGAAAAACCGCTTAATCGTACGGGCTTCATTCACATTGCCTTTTCTGTGGGTAGTAAAGAAAAGGTCGATGAGCTGACTGAAATGCTTAAAGCTGCCGGCTACGATGTTGTCAGTGGCCCACGCACTACTGGTGATGGCTACTATGAGAGTTGCATCGTGGGGATTGAAGGGAATCAGATTGAGATTACGGTCTGACAGGAGGGACGCATATGTTCAGAAAAATGAGAAGATTTAATCAGCAGATAACTGATGAAGAGTGCATAGAAGTTCTCAAGAATACCAAGAGAGGTGTGCTTTCGCTTATAGGCGACGACGGATATCCTTATGGAGTGCCGCTTGTGCACTGGTATTGCGAAGAGGACGGTAAGATTTATTTTCACGGGGCAAAAGACGGACACAAGAATGATGCAATCAAGTCTTGTGACAAGGCTTGCTATACCGTTCACGATGAAGGCTACCGCGAAGAGGGCGAGTGGGCGCTGAACTTTAAGAGCGTTATCACTTTCGGAAGGATAAGCTTTGTGGAAGATGAAGAGAAGGCAAAAAAGATTTGCATTGCTATGGTAAAAAAATTCACGGACGATGAGGAGTTTCTTGCAAAAGAGCTCAAGTTCTTTTTCCCGCGAGTGCAGTGCTTTGAATTTACGCCGGAGCACATGACGGGAAAGAGAGTCAAAGAAGAATGAAAAATCCATGGGAAGAGATTGGGCTGGACGACTACGAGAATCATATGAAGCTTGATTCCGTAAAGCAGCTTCAGACGCTTAATTCGATGATGAAGGCGCAGTTTGACGAGTATCCCGTGACTACAGCGATGGTTCTTGGCGTTGCGGGCGGAAACGGTCTGGAGCATGTGTATGGTGGCAAGTACAGCACTGTTTACGGCGTTGATATAAATGAGAAATATCTTGATGCTGTGGCGGCAAGATTTGCAGGAATGACGGATTCGGGAGTGCTTAAGCTACTTAAGGCTGATCTTATTTCTGAACCTGAGAAGTTGCCGCAGGCAGAGCTCTTGATAGCAAATCTGTTGATCGAGTACATCGGCTATGATGCTTTTGCAAAGGTGGTTTCCGCGGTGAATCCGCGCTTTGTATCTTGCGTTATCCAGATCAATGAGGATGTCTGCAACTGGGTTTCCGATTCGCCTTACATTCATTCTTTTGACAAGCTTGAAGAGGTTCATCATCAGATGGAGGAGAATGAGCTTGTTGCTACAATGAATGCGGTTGGATATTCTGAGAAAGCGAAGATGAAAGAACGCCTTCCGAACGGAAAGGCACTTGTACGAATAGACTTTGAGAATGAAGTGCTTAACTGACATGCCAAGGAGGTGTACATGAACAGTATTACCTACAGAGGATTAACGGAAAAAGACCGTAGGAACGAGCGCAATTTCATGCAGTATAAGTTGTAATCAAAATGTTTAGTAAATAAAAAGGTAAAATTCAATGGCTTTACAAATGACTCACTTAGCAGTTGCCTTCAAGGTTGCAGAGATTTTGAGAATAGAGGATAACAGGGCGGAATATATTCTTGGATCCGTTGCGCCTGATTCTGTCTGGTTTTCGGATGCATATCTTGAGAAAAAAATTCATTCCCACAGTTTTGAAAACTGCGGACCATGGGGCGATACGCAGTATTATGATAACTGGCTCCTGAACATAGAAGCCTTTTGGAAAAAGTACGTTGTAAGTGAGAAGGACGCGCAGACGAGAGCTTTTTTGACCGGAATGTGCGTGCACAATCTGACTGACTATTGGTACGACCTTATGGTCTGGAGTGCGCTTAAAAGAAAGATGATTCCGCCGATGACATTAGATGAGTTTAAGGAAAAGTATTATCCTGAGGCGCAGTGTTTGGATAAATGGCTCTTTAAGAATTTTTACGGGTCAAAAGAGATTTTGAAGCTGCTTCGGGAGTCGAAGGAAACAGACTTTGAAGACTTCGTTACGGCTGATAATCAGGTTGCGATGAAGAGGCATCTTATTGAGAAGCAGTTCAATATTGAAGAAATTGTCGATGTGTCTTCGAATGAAATGTTTGCGGTTAGTATGTTGAGCAGCTTCATTGATGAAGCGACAGAGAAGATATGTGAGCAGATACGAAATTATTAAAGCGAACTGCGATATTCTTCATGTGATAATTTGAAACAGTGAATATATTGAATGCGTTTAAAGATTGGAAAACGCCGATTAGATCATTGTTTTCATAGATGTTGTGATAAAGCATAATTGATAATGAGGTTTTCAAAATGAAATTTTATGTAGATTTTGATGACTGTCTGTGCGAGACGGCAAAGGCGTTTACAGTGATTGCAAAAAGGTTTTTCGGAAAAGATGTTCCGTATGAGAAGGTACGTTTTTTTAACTTGCAACAGTCTTTTGAACTTACCGATGATGAGTACGAAAAGCTGATGCTTGAGGGGCATCGCACGGAGGAGCTTCTTTCCTATGATGAAACTCCGGGGGCTTCTAAAGTGCTTAATGAACTTATCGACAAGGGGCATGAGGTCTTTGTTATAACGGGGCGTCCGTCGAGTTCCTATGAGGCGTCAAGGAGATGGCTTGATGAGCATGGTCTGGAGCGTGCGACGCTTTATTGCCTGAACAAATACGGCAGGGACTCTTTTATCAAGAACAGCAATTTCAATCTGGAGCTTGAGGATTACTATAAGATGAGCTTTGACTATGCGATTGAGGACTCGCCGATGGCATTCAGGTTTTTTGACCATATGCCTGAGCTTAAGGTTCTTGTCATCGACAGGCCGTGGAATCACGAGTGTGAGCTACCGGGCGAGAACTACACAAGATGTTTTGACTGGGAGCAGATAAGGCGTGAGATTGGAGGATAATTATTGAGAACATTATACGTTTCAGATCTTGACGGAACTTTGCTGCAGAGCAATGAGCAGATGTCAGAATATACTAACAATACGATAAATACGCTTGTGAGCAAGGGAATGCTCTTTTCCTATGCAACGGCACGTTCCCTGATAACGGCCAAAAAAGTCACTAAAGGGCTTAACGCAAAGATACCGCTGATTGTTTATAACGGTGCTTTTATCATTGATAACGTCACAGAGGAAGTGCTTCGGGCAAATTACTTTGATGAGAGTGTGAATGATGTTTTGGAGAATCTTTTTTCACATGATATATATCCGATCGTGTATGGGATTGTTGATGGAAAAGAGAAGTTTTCTTTTGTCCCCGGGTTATGTACGAAGGGAATGAACACATTCATAAATTCCCGCAAAGGTGACATTAGGACTAATCCGATCGATGATTATAGAGACTTGAAAAAAGGAAATATCTTTTACATTTCATGCATCGATGAGACGGAGAAGCTTGCGCCGATGTATGAGGCGTACAAGCGGGATTATCACTGCGTTTTTCAAAAAGATATTTATACGGGCGATCAGTGGCTTGAGATTTTGCCCAAGGCTGCGTCAAAGGCAAATGCCGTCAGGCAGCTGCGTGAGATGATCGGCTGCGATAAAGTTGTGGCTTTTGGCGACGGCAAAAATGACATAAGCCTTTTTCAAGCCGCCGACGAAGGCTATGCGGTCAGCAATGCGCATGAGGATTTGAAGAAAGTTGCTACGGGCGTCATTCTTTCCAACAATGAGGACGGAGTGGCGAAGTGGCTTGAGAATGAAGTGGACTCTTTGGGACGGGGTTAGTGGTCCATTTTAGAGAATCTATATTTGGGAGAGACTATGAGACAACTGGTAAAGCCGCGCCGATTGAAGCCGGGGGATACGATAGCAACGATCAGCCCTTGCAACGGTTGGGCCGGAGATGAAGGCATAAAATGGAAATCCGAGTCATACGGCAGATCGTTTCCGGAAAGCATTTTTGCCAAATTCCTATAATGTATGGACTTAACTTTGGTCATTCTTCACCGATGTTCATTTTACCTTACGGGGCGCGGGCGGAGATTGATTGCGAAAAGAAGACATTTTCTGTTTTGGAGAGCGGAGTTACAGAGTGAGATGAGGGGCTGAAATGCCATATTGGGACGATTGAGGAGAACTGATGGAGCATAAGACAATTAACGGAGCCGGCGGAGTAGTACATTACTGGATTTCGCGGCCCAAAGAGACATCTAAGGGAGCTATAGTTTTTACTCACGGAGTTACTGCGGATCACACAATGTTTGAGAAGCAGCTTGAGTTTTTTGATAAGGAATATACTGTGATTACGTGGGATGTGCCGCTTCATGGGCTGTCCGTAGATTACAGAGATTTCTCTTTTACAAATACAGCAAAGGATCTTAATGACATATTGGAGCAGGAGGCCGTGGAATCCGCGGCTCTGGTAGGCATGTCGCTTGGTGGATATCCGTCGCAGATGTTTGCTCATATGTATCCTGAAAAAGTGCAATGTTTCGTAGCACTTGATACTACACCTTTTGGAAAAAGATATTATTCTAAGTTTGATATGTGGTGCCTTTCGAAGGTTAAGCCGATGGCCGGGCTGTTCACTGATAAAGCGCTTCGAAAGAGCATGGCGAGATCGATATCGCTGACGGATTATTCATATAATAAAATGTTGGAAATTCTTGCGCCTATGACAAAAGCGCAGATTATCGCGCAGATGGACGTTGCGTATGGGAAGTTTGCGCAGGAAAACAGAGATATTGAGCTTAAGTGTCCTGTACTTATTTTGCTTGGAGATAAGGACAGAACAGGGAAAGTTATGCAGTATTGCAAAGCCTGGGCTGAGAATACAGGTTATCCGCTTCATATCATTGAGAATGCGTCGCATTTTTCAAACGGAGACAACGCGGAGCAAGTAAATAAGGAGATTGCAGAGTTTTTGGACTCCTTGGGACGGAAGGGTGAGCATGAAGATTAGAATTTTACAAGGCGTTGAGGAGGCGAAAAAAGCAAGAGGCACAGCAGTTGTAATTGATGTGTTTAGGGCTTTTTCGCTTGAGTGTTATCTCTTTGCTTCGGGGGCTGAAAGAATATTTCCCGTAGGCGCGGTTGAGACGGCAAGACAGCTTAAGGATGTACATCCTGAGTACACTTTGATAGGAGAGAGACATGGAAGAATAATTCCCGGATTCGATATGGGTAATTCGCCTGCACAGATGGTTATTAGCATGATTAAAGACAAGACCATTGTTCATACCACAAGTGCCGGAACTCAGGGAATTGTTGCAGCGTCAATCGGTGCTGATGAGGTACTTACCGGAAGTCTTGTTAATGCAAGACCGGTTGCAGATTACATTATTAAAAAGAATCCGGATGAAGTATCTATTATTTGCATGGGAGTTAGGGGCGTTGAAGCTTCACCCGAGGATACGCTTTGCGGTGAGTATATAAAAGCTATGCTGACAGGTGAGAATATCAATATGGAAGAAGGGATTAAAGCTATCAGAAACCATAAAGAAGGAATGAAGTTTTTTGATCCGGAATTACAGGACGTTTTTCCTGCGAGGGATTTTGAAATGTGCACGGATGTCGACCGGTTCGATATGGTGCTGAAAGCCGTTAAGATTGATGATGATGTGTATGAGACGGTAGTTGCAGAGTGACGGAGTAAGGGAATCTATGGTACAACTAAAAGAAATAACAGAAGACAATTTTATCGATGCATTTAATCTCAAGCTTGCACCGGGGCAGGAGGAGTTTGTGTCGCATCCGATACGGAGCCTTGCGCAGGCATATGTGTACAGGAACCAATGCCGGCCGTTTGGAATCTATGCGGAAGGGAAGATGGTCGGATATGTCATGGTGATTTATGATTATGATATTCCGGAGTATGATATCTGGCACATGATGATCGATAAAGATTGTCAGGGGCATGGTTACGGAAAAGAGGCGCTTGACCGCGTGCTTGAATTTATTAAGACAAAGCCGTTCGGCGATTCGGAAAGAGTTGTTTTAACCTGTAATAAAAACAATCCTGTTGCGAGAAAAATGTATGAGGATAAAGGATTTGTGGCAACGGGAAATGAGGACGAAGACGAAATAGAACTTGCTATGTCGGTATAGTAAAATCACTACTATTGTGAAAAAACAAATATGCGGAGGAGAAAAATGGGATTCTGGTTTTTTATGGCAATAACTGATTTGCTTTGCCCCGGTATTATGATCTTTTTTGGAAAAATGTTTATGAGAAAAGCGCCAAAGAATATAAACGGCGTGTTTGGTTATCGAACGAAACGTTCCATGCAGAATAAAGATACTTGGAATTTTGCTCACAACTATTTTGGAAAGATATGGTATATTTGCGGGCTGGTTTCAATTCCTCTTTCGATAATTCCCATGTTATTCGTGTTGGGAAAAGATTACGATCAGATCGGAACTGTTGGCACAGGTATTATTATTGCACAAATACTTCCGCTTGTTGGCGCGATGATTCCGACAGAGCACGTACTTTCGAAAAGATTCGACGAGCTTGGAAGAGTTCGATAAATAGATTCGGATGCATTCAAATGGGGAAGTGACTGAAAATGCTTGAAAAAATGGATGATTTTTTTACTGCCCGTGCCAACGGATATGACGAGCATATGAAAAGCAATATTGTAGGTGCTTCGGCGTTTTATAAGTATACGGCTTCGCTTTTACCTACGGAGAAGAAAGCAAAGGTTCTGGATCTTGGTTGCGGTACCGGCCTTGAGTTAGAAGAGTTTTTTGCTGTAAATCCGTATGGCAGTGTTACGGGGATAGACCTGACGGAAGCTATGCTCGAAGCGTTTAGGGCAAAGTTTTCGGATAAGGATATTACTATGATCTGCGGATCGTATTTTAATGTTTCTTTTGGCGAAGAGGTATTTGATGCGGCAGTGTCTGTGGAATCTTTGCATCATTTTACCAAGGAGGAAAAAACACCTCTATATACCAAACTAAGAAAAGCTCTTAAACCCGGAGGCTATTTTATTATTACAGATTATTTTTCGGATTCGGATGAGCAGGAAGAATTCCATAGGCAGGAGCTTCTTCGGATAAGAAAAGAGCAAGAGCTTTCGGATGATATATTCTATCACTACGATACTCCGTTGACAGTTGAACATGAAAAAGAAGCCCTTCTTGCTGCGGGATTTACGCAGGTTGAGGAGCTTAACCGGTGGGAAGTGACTCATACATTAAAAGCAGTCAGGTAACCGGTGGTTTATGTGGAATCAAGTTTACAGGACAGTTTAGGCATCAGTGAGAATGACCGGGAGGTAAAAGATGGCGAAGCAGAATATTTACAGGCTGTTATGTGACGGCGGAATCTTTATCTTTTCACAGGAGCATCCGCTCACGACATGCTATTCAGGCACCGGTGACAGGTCTGAGGTATACAGTTATTGATATGAGTATAAGATGACGACGATTTTTATGCCTCAAACACCGGAAATGAACGCTCATAGGTAGAAAGTCTTTTTAAGATGCTTCTTTTAAGTAATCGATATTAAAAAAGGTATTACGGATAATAGGTTTATAACTACAAGAGCGTTATTAAGAACACGTGGAGTGTCATTGAAGTAGCCGGCAGGAAATATTATGTTGGAGAGAGCATGAACAAGCAAGAGATAATTAGTATATTAAATAATTTTCCTTACAGTCACGACGAGTACTGGATAATTACCGGAAGCGCTATGGTTTTATATGGAATACGAGAGCAGACTCATGATATAGATATGGGATGTACATCTAAGATGGCAGATCAGCTTGAAGTAGATGGATATTCGTTTGTGTTAACTGAAAGTGGCAATAGGAAGTTTAAAATTGGGGAAAATATAGAAGCTTTTGAAAACTGGATTAAAGATACAACTGATATGGTTGATAGCGTTCCTGTAATCTCAATTAGAGGTCTCATCGAAATGAAGCAGGAACTTGGGCGGGATAAGGATAAAAAAGACATTGCGCTAATCAAGGAATATTTGAATTCTAAGATTGAACTTATTGACAATGTATTGCAACCGGAAGATTTTGTGAGGCTTAGAAATACTACAGGCTTTGCAGATATTCCTGTGGAGCATGCAAGAAAGGCGCTTCGGAACGGCCTTGTAAATGTTTCAGCTTTAAAAGATGGCGAACTGATAGGAATGGGAAGGCTAGTCGGCGATGGGGCAATGTATTGGTATCTGCAGGAAATAGTTGTTTTGCCGGCATATCAAGGCATGGGCATAGGAACCATGATAGTTAATCATCTTGTAGACTATGCCGTGAAGAATTCTTCTACAGGGAAATTTACAACTATTGGTGGTGTTTCTGCCAAAGGGAAAGAAGGCTTTTATCAGAAACTTGGATTTGAAGTGATCCCTAATGGCATAAGAAAAATGATAGAGATATAGGTTTGTGTTGCAGTAAATTCATACTTGTATAGCTGCATCAATGAGAATGATTGTGATGTAAAAGGTTGCTAAGGAGAGAATTATGCAAATTGAAATGGAACCAATTGGCTATGTTAGAAATGAAGTTAAGGACAGAAAAGATGTTTCCTGGGGAGAAGATACTTCTTCTATAGTGTTGAATGCAGAGTATATTTCAGGCTTGAAGGGGCTTGAAGATTTTTCGCATGTGATCATTTTATATCATCTTGATAAGGCAAAGTATGAAAAAGAAAAACATCTTCAAAGAAGGCCTCAGAATAGAGAAGATATGCCTCTGGTGGGTATTTTTTCCCAGCGTGGAAAAGACAGACCTAACAGGATTGGCATGACTTCGGTTGAAATTGTATCTGTTTCGGAAGACAGACTCGTTGTCAAGGGACTTGATGCGATTGATGGCACACCGATCCTGGATATCAAGCCATACTATCCTGTATATGATAAAAAAGATGCAGTTGTTCCGGAGTGGGTTGACCGCTTGATGGAGCATTATTTCTAATAGATAAATTCAAGTTTGTAGGGGAGCGAAATGGGAATAGTTTATAAAAAACTTACTGAAACTGACCTGAATACCTTTATAAAAATGCGTATAAATCAACTGAGAGAAGAAGGGGCTAAAGAGGATATAGATTTAACTCCGGCTCTTAAGGATTATTATAGCAGACATATGGCAGATGGAACCTTTGTTTCCTGGTTAGCTTTTGATGGAGATAAAATTATTGGTACTAGTGGTATGTCTTTTGTTGAGAAACCTCCTTATTTTGGATGTCCATCTGGCAGAATAGGCTTATTATCAAGTATGTATACAAATCCAGAATACAGACGTCAAGGAATTGCTAAAGAACTGCTTGATAGAGTTGTAAATGAGGCAAAAGCATATGGTTGTGGAACAGTTCAAATCACAGCTTCTGATATGGGAGTGAAGTTGTATACCTCATATGGATTTAAGCATAACGAAAATTTTATGCAGTATAAGCTTTGAGCAAGGATTAGGGGGAGAGACTTATGTTTTTCAAGCGAAGGATGGAGATAATGCATTATCTTTCCGAAAAGGAGATTAGAAATGAAGAATGAAGAACTCATGCCAAAGCGCCTTGGACGAACAACATTATATGAAAGTGAACATGTATGTTTGTATTCTGACAGAGTGGCTCAGCCAAGCGGACAAATAACAGAAAATTATTATCAGATTCATTATCCCAAGAAGGCTGTTGCAATTGTTATTTTTGATGAGGAAGATAACATCCTTCTTATTCAGAACAGGAGATATACTGTAGGCCGCCTTGAATGGGAAGTGCCCGCAGGAAGGATTGAGTATGGTGAATCAAACGAAGCTGCAGCTAAGAGAGAAGCTATAGAAGAAACGGGATGCGAGCTGGCTGATTTACAGTATTTATGCTCTTATAATCCATCAAACGGAATGTCGGATTCTTTGATTCATTGTTTTGCGGCAAAGGTATCATCAGAAGGCGATTTTACAGATTCTGATGAGATAAATAATAAAAGATGGTTTTCAAAACAAGAGTATATGGATTTGTTAAAAACAAATGGAACAATGGACGGTGTCACCATTTTAGCAATTTTATATGCGCTGCAGTTTTATAAATGATACGTAGTCGGTCGTAGGGAGAGATACGGAGCATCAAGGCAAAGGGTTAGATAACATGGTGAAAGAATATATTCTTGCAAAAACTGCAGACATAGAAACTGTGTTTAACATAGTTCAGAATTCGATAAAAACCACATATCCCAAGTATTATCCTAAAGAGGTCGTTGAGTTTTTTAGCAATTTGCACAGCATGGAAAATATTCTAAAAGATATTGAGTGTGGTTTGGTTGGTATCCTTTTGGCCGATGGAATATGCGTTGGTACCGGCTGCTACAAGGATAATCATATTACCAGAGTATATGTTGAGCCGGAATATCAGGGAAAAGGATATGGCACATGTATCATGGACTGTTTGGAAAAAAATATATCCGAGAAATTTCCTACGGCAGTATTAGATGCATCTTTGCCGGCTTGTCATTTATATGAAAAAAGGGGATATAGAACTATTGAGCATTGCAAATATTCTGTTGAAAATGGCGCAATTCTTGTGTATGAGATGATGGAAAAAGAACTCGCTTAGAACAATTTGAATATATAACATTGATTTGACGATAATGTGCGGTAATGGTAGTATAATAAATGAAAAAGGTGCTACCGATAGACGGTTAGCCCCAAACAAGTTTAAGTAGTTAATAACCGCTCATACAAGTCTGCCAGGACAATGGGCGGTTATTTTTGTGTCTTGGATTCATGCTTTCCATGCATATAACCAAGACTAGAACAAAGAGTCGCTTGCGACTCTTTTCGCGCCGATGCGCGCAAGCTTTAGCTTGCATAATTCATCTGCGCATCGGTCGCATCTATAGCGTAGCGATTTATATTTGATAGGAATACTATCAAATATAAGTCGCGCACAGTGCAAGCACCGCGATAAGGTCAGTGATGGTGAGCATAAGCAAGTTCCTCCAACAAAGATTTCTCATGAGAGATTTCTATGATTAACGGAGGTCACAGTCCTCCGGTTGAAGAACTAACCGCCTACCGTAATTACTGGTAGCACCAAGTAATAATTATAAAGAACGAATGTTCTGGAGTCAATATTTGATTTTGGGGAGAGAGAATATGAACTACAAAATAATAGATAAAGAAACATACTACAGAAAAGGTGTATTTCGCCACTTCTCAGAGGATTGCAAATGCTCGACTTCTATGACAGCCAGGATTGATGTTACAGATCTGGTTCTTTTTTCTAAAAAAGCAGGAACAAAGTTCTATATCAATTTCCTCTATATTCTTTCGAAGGTTCTCAATTCGCGAGACGATTACAGAATGGGGTATCTATGGCAAACGGACGAGCTCATCTGCTACGATGTGATCAATCCTACTCAGTATGTTTTTCACGAAGATACCGAGACTTGTACTCCTGTATATACAAGATATGATGAGGACTATGAAAGTTTCTACGCAGATGCTCTGAAGGATGTTGAAGAGGCTAAGAAAACAAGAGAATATATGCTGGATATGGCTAATCATCCAAACTGGTTTGATGCATCTTACATATCATGGCTTTCATATGATTCGCTTAATATTGAACTTCCGGATGGGCATTTGTTTTTTGCACCTATTATCAATTGGGGAAAATATCGCGAAGAGAACGGCAGACTTGTTATGCCTGTGAGTGTTCGATTGAATCATGCTATAGCTGATGGCTATCTGGTTGCGAATGTGTTCCGGCTTTTGGAAAAAGAGGTACAGTCTTTTGTGGAACCCTGATAATTATAAAAACATTTACGAGGACGACCATGTTGAAATTCATACACTTGTTTAAAAATTACTATCTGGGAATATCGCTTATAGGTGTTGCGGCATTTGTCATACAGGAGATTCCGTATATGATAATGCCGCTGATAAAACCTGCATCCAATCCGATAATGAACATGCAAAATGAGATTAAATGGCTTGAAACGGTTCAGGGTATATTTGGATTTCTGTGCATGATTTTGCTGATGCTGATCGTGAGGGATGATGTGAAAATTTTTTCGATAGCATCTGCAAGAGAAAAAATCTTTTTCTGCTTAACCATTCTAATGATACTGATTAACTTTGTGGGATGGGCATTTTATTACAGCGGATATCAACGTGGATGGTTGATAGTATTAAGCCAATTCGCGGCGGTTCCTTTGTACTATCTTTTCTTTGGATTGTGGAAGAGCAATTATCTATTGGTTGGAGCGACAGGCCCGTTCTTTTTAATTCACACAATAAATGGAATATTGAATTTTGGGGTGAGGAAGTAAATTTAGGTTGCTTATAGGCGATGTTAACGCAAGATTGCCGGGGGCATGATTTTAACGATTAAAAAGAAAATCGGCGAATAAACAGCGAAAATAGGTAAATACATAATTCCTGCTGTCGAGAAGAGTACTTATGGCTTGATCATGACAGCGGGAAATATAGTTTTATAAAAATCCGCTGTCGAAAAGTAGGCTTGTACCTTGATTGTGACAGCGGGAAATATAGTTTTACAAAAATCCGCTGTCGAGAAGAGTACTTGTGGCTTGATCATGACAGCGGGAAAAAACAGTTTTATAAAAATCGCTGTCGAGAAGAGTACTTGTGGCTTGATCATGACAGCGGGAAATATAGTTTTACAAAAATCCGCTGTCGAAAAGAGTACTTGTGGCTTGATCATGACAGCGGGAAAAAACAGTTTTATAAAAATCGTTGTTGAAAAGTAGGCTTGCGCCTTGATCATGACAGCGGGAAATATAGTTTTACAAAAATCCGCTGTCGAAAAGCAAGCTTGTGTCTTGATTATGACAGCGGGAAAAATAGTTTTACAAAAATCCGCTGTCGAAAAGCAAGCTTGTGTCTTGATTATGACAGCGGGAAAAAACAGTTTTATAATAATCGCTGTTGAAAAGCAAGTATTGGCTTTAATTATGGCAGCGAGAAATGCAAATTTATAAATTCCGCCGAAAACTCGCTGCAATATATAGGGACATTGAAGAATCGGCGCTAAAACCGGTACAGATGAGGCACCATAAATTTTTTTACGAAGGTGATGACTATGGATATGACTTTATATAGAGAGCAGAAAATAGTGGAGTATTTGGAAAAGACATACAATCCTACTGCAATTATCAAGTACGGATCATATGCTGATGGTAGTGCCAATGAGAATAGCGATTTTGATGCGCTTGTGATTGCCGGAGATGTTGAAAAGCATGATTCGTCTGTAGTTGCGGATGCTGTTTTGGATGTTTGGATTTATCCTGAGAAAAAGTTTTTTTCTGAGTATGATCCCGAGAAATTTCTTCAAGTGTTTGATGGCATTATAATTCAGGATCAGAATGGAGCGGCAGAAAAACTAATTAGAAAAGTAAATGAGCATATAGACCAAGCTTCGACGAAATCTGATGATGAAATAGAACAAGAGATTAATTGGTGCGAAAAGATGCTTGCAAGAACTGTCAGAGAAGATGCGGAAGGCTATTTTAGGTGGCACTGGCTTCTTATGGACAGTCTGGAAATCTATTTTGATATAAAGCATTTGTATTATCATGGCCCTAAAAAGGCACTGCGATTTATGAAGGAAAATGATCCGGTGGCATTTGACGTATACTTTCGTGCATTAAAAGAGATGAATCGAGACAATCTGGCTCAGTGGATTAGAACGCTGAGGGATATGAAATAAGAAGCGCGACATCAACCTGACAAATCTTCGCAAACGAGGAAATGTACCTAATCCGGATCTCGTCCATAATGGACTGTGTAAGAGGGAGAACAAAAGCATGGAATGGATCGAAGCATTACAAAAAGCCATCACGTATATGGAGGAGCATCTTCTCGAGGAAATCAACTATGAAGATGTAGCGAAGCAGGTGCACACGTCGAGCTACGAGTTTCACAGGGCTTTCAGTTTCGTGACGGGCTTAACGGCCAACGCGTATATAAGAAACCGCCGCTTGTCTTTGGCGGGAAAAGAAGTTGTGGAGACCGATGCGAAGATCACCGATCTGGCGATGAAGTATGGATATGAGACACCGGAAAGTTTTACCAAAGCGTTTACAAGATTTCATGGTGTTGCGCCCAAAACAGCCAGAGAAGAAGACTGCAAACTTGTGCTTTTTAATCCGCTTACGATTACTATATCTGTGAAAGGTGGTAAGAGTATGGATTATCGCATTGTTCAAACAAAGGAAAAGAAGTTTATTGCACTGGTAAGAGAGTTCAGCAACGGTATCATTAACGACGAAGCAAATCACGATGTAGCGGACTTCTGGGGAGAGTGCAACAGTAAGCAGATGCTTTCTCCGATACTTATGCTGAGAGAGGACGGGAAGCGCGACCTATACGGCCTTTGCAGTCCAACGAAAGAAGGAAAAGATACTTTTGAATACGGCATCGGCATCATTATTGATGAGGATACCAAAGAGTTTGACCGGAATGATCTGGAGAAAAAAGGTTTCCGCATCTGGGACGTCAATCCCGGTACATATGTGGTCTTTGAATGTGTAGGCGAAGACGGCGACAGCATCGCTAAGACCTGGGTAAAGTTCTATAAGGAGTTTTTGCCGCAGATGGGCTATGAAGCTTCTGAAGAGACTGACTATGAACTTTACTACGACGGAACCAGGCCGGATATATTCTGCGAGCTGTGGATCCCGATCAAGAAGAAGTAAAAAACAGCAACTTTAAGTTTATGGAGGAAACGATTACATATAGTATATAATGCAATTATATCGCAACTATTGTTTTAGCAAATACTATTTGTAAGAAGTGAGTGGGGTTTATGAAAGCTGTAAAAGAAAATAAAAGAACTTATAGGCAAATCAAAAGTTTAAAGGATATACCGCGCGCAGAACTGGGAGAAGGAGCGTATGATTTTCTGTGGCAATTTTTGGGCATGTGGTTACTTGTGTTTTCAGTTTTCTTTGGTTTATTTTTTTTGTGGAGCGATGAATCCGTCAGTTCCAGAACAAATGCAAACATAGTCATAATGTTTGTACTGGCAGTATATCTGCTTTTTGTGAAAAATGCATTTAGGGAAAAAATGAATAAGCGTGTACTTAGAATGAATCCGGATGGAATCATATATGAGTGGCCGTTTGGGATTACAAAACAGCACAGCTATAGTGAATGGGCAGAATCTATAAATGCAGGACACTATCGCATAGGAAGCCGCGGCATTGAATTTTGGCTGGGATTTGAGAAGATAGTTTTCTTTTATAATGTGGGCCATTTAGGTGAGCGAAAAAAAGCGGAAGAACGATATGAAATGTTCGTTGATTATTTGGCTGAAGTTGATCCAATGCTCAGAGAAAAACTGCCGAAGTTCACGAAGGAAAACATCGATTTACTGGATAAGCGCTGTTTTTACCACAGGAGTCGTAAGCATCAACTGATAGTAATGTTTTTTAATATGTTCTTATTTCTTATGTTGATTGATTCAGGTGGACATAAGGGAGCGGTTGCTTCAGCATTTTTTTGCGGAATAATTGAGATATTTGTTTTGTATTTCTTGTCCAAAGGTGCTTATTACAACTATAAAAATGAAATGGAAATCAGAAAAAAAATGCCGGATGAGACCGGATTGGTGCGAGATGATGGCATTGGAATTTTAAGACCATACTGGGGATTTATATATGTAGTTTTGGTGTTTGGAATAAACTATGCCATGCAGTGCGCTATTTTATGGTTGTAATTTGTTGGAAGACTTTTTTAGCATAATAATTGATATGGGTAAAAAATATGATACGTGAAAAATTATATGAATTAAAAGAGTGGAAGGGCGTTGTACATACGACATGGAATCCAAACGGACCCGGTGTGATCAGAATCCACATGATTCCGCCCAAATTTAGATTATTTCATTTTGCACCTTCTACGGTTATTTTAAATGGTCAGGATGTGTTGCCAATCAATGAGGCATGGGCGATTCTTTTAACCGAGTTTGTTCGTGGGGTTAATAGTTTTGGCAATGGACAGATGAGCCGGGAAATTCTTGATGATATTTTGCTGGGTGTTTTTCATCGCGTAAGAAAAGTATATCCAACTGTATCAGACGAGCTTCTGAAAGAAGATTTGCAAACAATCGTCAGCACTTTTGATGACATTGCAAGAAATGAGCTTCCTGCTGTTGATATTGGAATAATGAGTCTTTCTGAGTATGCACCTCATATGACAGCGCCGCATAGAATGGACCTTATGGTATCAGCCATGACAAAAGACGGCAACTGGGCATGTAATCAGCATTGTCTTCATTGTTACGCCGCAGGCCAAAAATATGCGGAAACTAAAGAATTGTCAACTTCTGAATGGAAGAAGGTAATTGATTGTTGTAAGAGTGCAAGAATACCTCAGCTTACTTTTACCGGTGGAGAGCCGACTTTGCGAAAAGATTTAGTTGAGCTGATTCGATATTCGCGATGGTTTGTGACGCGATTAAATACTAACGGAATACTTCTGACAGAGCAGTTGTCTAAGGATTTGATGGACGCTGAACTTGACAGTGTTCAGGTAACTTTGTATTCGCATATTGAAGAAGTGCATAATGAGCTGGTTGGTTCAAAGCATTTCAATGATACGATAAACGGAATAAAAAATGCGTTGGCAGCAGGTTTGAATTTAAGTGTTAATACACCATTATGTTCACTTAATAAGGATTATGTAGGTATGCTGGAGTTCCTGCACGAATTAGGTGTGCAATACGTGACTTGTTCAGGTTTGATTGTCACGGGAAATGCTACTTCGGATGCATCAAGACAATCCCAGCTTACAAGTGATGAATTATATGAAATATTACGAGCTGCAAAAGAATATACCGACAATCATGACATGGAAATAGATTTTACATCTCCGGGATGGATTGATAGTGGAAAATTAGCGCAGCTTCACATGGTCGTACCAAGTTGCGGGGCATGCCTTAGCAATATGGCAATTAATCCGGACGGTAGGGTAATACCATGTCAAAGCTGGCTATCCGATGATACCCTTGGCGATATGCTCAAGGATCCTTGGAAGAAGATTTGGAATGGGCGAAAATGTAAGAAGATTCGAATGGAATCTGCAAAGGCTGAAGGAATATGCCCTCTTCGTAAAATGAATGAAGGGGAGGTAGTACATGAATAAAAGAATATTTGGTTTTGCTGTTGCAATAATCTTTTTTGCAAGTTTGTTATACTGCCCGGTTGTAAAGGCGGCAAAACCTTTAGATCACATTCATGATTATGAAGTGACGGTAGATATGCGTAAAGATGGCTCCTGTGATATTTCGTATCATATCGTATGGGAGGTATTGGACAGTGAATCAGAGGGGCCGTTAACCTGGGTAAAGGTTGGATTAGCCAATAGATATGCCGATGAATTTAAAGCGATTTCCGACAATATTGATTCCATAAGTCATTACATTGATGATGGCGATTACGTAAGGCTTAACCTGGATAAAAGATATACGGCAGGAGAAACACTGGTACTTGATTTTTCGCTTCATCAAAAAAATCTTTTTAAAATGAAAAAAGATTGTGTCAATTATAAATTTACTCCGGGATGGTTTCCGGATACGCCGGTAGATAAAGTGGTAGTTCGTTGGAATGCTGAGGATGTTTTGGATGTCAGAGGTAATCCTAAGCTTGAGAACGGATATTATGTATGGGTCAATGATGCCGGTGGATATAATCTGAAAGAAACTGCACGACTTTCTTATGACATAAATCAATATGACTATATGTCGGGAAATGTAAGCGACAAACCTTCGAATGACCAACATAGAGCTGACATTAGCGAATTATATACTGACGAGGACAAGCAATTATGCAGTATTATGTTATTGGTTATACCATTAGGCGGACTGCTTATATGCATTGTCCTTATGAGTGTGTGTAAGGCGGTACGTGAAGATGGATATTCGGAAAAAAGAGGACTTGGTGCAAAGTTTTATATAGATCAGGATTTTAATAAGAGCACAAGTAGTAATTACCATGTCCATGACGGTGGCGGTGGTGGCGGATGTGCATGCGCCTGTGCATGTGCATGCGCTTGCGCGGGAGGTGGCCGTGCCGGTTGCTCCAGAAAAGATTTTTATGGCACCAGGCTGTATACGAAGGATATTTACGATGCGCTGAAGAAATAAGGGGTATAAAAGGGGTATAAGCGCATGGGGGTGAAGTTTATGGAGGAAACGATTACATATGGAATTGAAGAGAATTGAGCATAAACTTACTGTTTGCAAAGTGGCAGAGGCATCCAATATTAACATGGATGCCCCTTTCTACTTTATCGGTAAGACTGATGAAGAGTTGTCATTGGTGTGCAGAACGGAGGATGCGCCACAAAACACGCTCGAGCGTGATGATGGCTGGAGAGGCTTTCGTATTCAGGGGGTTCTTGATTTTTCATTGGTCGGCATTTTGTCAAAGCTGTCCGGCATACTCGCGGAGCATAAAATCGGAATCTTCGCTGTGTCGACATATAACACGGATTATATTCTTGTGAAAGAAGAAAACTTTGAGCGAGCGTTGGACGTTTTGGCGTCTGAAGGGTATATAATAGTATGATATCTTAACTGAAATTACAGAAATCCGCACTGGCTGCGGATTTCGTGAGAACATGATTCAGGAGTCAACCAAGCCCTATCGACGAAGTCGATTCAAATTAGCTTGGTTTATGCATTCTTGAACTTCATGTTCAAGAATGCATAAAATGCAATTCTATCGCAACTATTGTTTTAGCAAATACTATTTGTAAGAAGTGGGTAAGTTAAGTCGCCGAAATAAAGAGGTCATGATTAAAAAAGAAATGCGAATTTAAAGTTTTACGTTTAAAGTTTTGCTTTACGGAAAATAGAAGTGGAGATAAAGCGGCGGAAACCGGTGAATGTATGATTTTCGCCGCCGAAAAAGAAGCATTTTTTTAATTATGACAGCGAAATAAACGGTTTTATAAAATCCGCTGTTGAAAAGCAAGTTTTTGTCTTGATTATGGCAGCGGGAAATGCAACTTTATAAATTTCCGCTGTATTTAAGTTGAGTCCGGAAAGGGTACTATGAACATACAAGTTATTAGGGCAACGGAAACATGGCAGCAGGCCGGTGCTTATTACGTCCGAATACATGGAATGGCAAAACAACACAATATTACGCTAAGGCGTGAGTTTGATGAACATGATAAGCCGGATACAAAATATATATGACAAAATACATTATAAAAGGAGAGGCAATTAAATGTTTGAAATAAAGGACTGCGAGGACTACGAAGTAGCGAAAATGCTGATCAGGGAATACTCTGAAATAAAAGGTGCCGAGAGCTGCTATGTATCATTGGATAAAGAATTGGCGGATCTTGGCACGTATTATAAAGGCGGAGCTCTTTTGATTGGATTTGAAAATGAAAATCCTATAGCTACTATCGCGATTAAACATGTAGATGATGAAACCTGTGAAGCGCGAAGACTGTATATTAAGCCTGATTATCGCGGAAAAGGCTATGCAAGAATTCTTATGAATGAGATGTTGGACAGAAGCCGAGAGCTTGGTTTTAAAGAAGTGAAATTTACTACCAAGCCGGAAGTGATGAGCGTTGGATATGGTCTGTATAAGCGCATGGGTTTTGAAGAAGTTGATTGCACTGACGGTGTGGCTTCGATGAGAATGGCTTTGTGATAATTAAGGAGACGTTAAAGTGCCTGTATTATTTGAATTGTTTTTTACCTTTGCCAAAATAGGATTGTTTACCTTTGGCGGAGGTTATGCGATGCTCTCTCTGATAGAGAATATTTGCGTTGAGAATAAAAAATGGATAACACATGATGAAATGATGACGGTTGCGGTAATCGCGGAGTCTACACCGGGGCCTATAGCGA
Source organism: Butyrivibrio hungatei NK4A153 (assembly GCF_000424465.1). Classification (GTDB taxonomy): domain Bacteria; phylum Bacillota; class Clostridia; order Lachnospirales; family Lachnospiraceae; genus Butyrivibrio; species Butyrivibrio hungatei_A. Next base: position 146,521 of record NZ_AUJY01000008.1, read on the forward strand.
TTAACTGTGCAACCTATGTCGGATATAAGAAAGGTAAATTACAGGGAGCAATCGCAGCAACGCTTGGGGTGGTGCTCCCTTCTTTCATAATTATCTATTTAATATCAAGATTTCTGGATCATTTTCTTGAGATAACCCGGGTAGCAAATGCTTTTAGGGGAATCAAGATAGCGGTGGGAATTCTTATCATAGACGCAGCTTTAAAGATGCTAAAAAAGATGAAAAAAGCGCCATTGCAGATTTCAATGGTCTGCTTTGCTGTGATTTCAATGGTAGTGATCAATCTTTTTTCACTAAATATATCTTCGATGGTATTGATGCTCGCGGCTGCAGTTATTGGACTTATGGTATTTATGATAAAAAATGCGGAAAAGGAGCGGGTAGAGAAATGATATATCTTGATTTGCTCATAGGCTTTTTGGAAGTCGGCTTCTTTTCTTTTGGTGGCGCCTATGCAGCGATTCCACTTATCAGGGATGTGGTTATGACTCATGGATGGCTCGATGAAGAGATGTTGACATATATGATCGCAATAAGCGAAAGTACTCCCGGACCGATCATGGTAAACATGGCTACATATGTGGGAAGTGAAAAAGGAGGACTTATAGGTGCGGCAATTGCCACTACAGCGGTTGTGTTGCCGGCTTTTTTCATCATTTTGCTGATCATGGTAGTTATGAATAAGTTCCTCCAAAATCAATATGTAAAAGCGGTTTTGAGTGGATTAAAGCCGTGTATTATCGGTATTATTTTGGTTACGGGAACACATATGCTCGTAAAAAACTGCGGACTGTTATTTGATTCCAAGGCGGATTTTCTCACAATCGGGCTGACCTGCGCTATTGCGCTTATATATTTTGGCTCAAGGAAGGTTTTGAAAAAGGGCCTGAATCCTATCATGCTTATTTGTTTGTCGGCAGTGGTGGGAATTGTGGCATATTCATTATAGAAAGCGAATAGCATAGGAGGAAGAAAAATGATTGATCTTGATGCATTGGTAAAAAATTTTTTCCCTAAAATAAAAGAAGTCGGATTAGCTGCTAAGGCAGATGAAGCCTCGGTTGTAGAATCTTTGAAAAAATATCCAAGGGATATGCTTGAGGACTTGGGCGAAGAAGAGATTGTCGTCTTTATGCTGGCGGCTGTTTCGTTTTCGGATGCATTCCTTACAGATTTTGAAGGCATCGGGTATGATGAATTTCTAAAAGAAATCCAAGATATTTCAGCCGGAGAATTGTCTTTTAGTGATGTAAACAATAATGTTTCGGAAGAAATTCTTGAAAAGGGAATCGGAACAAGTGAAGTGTCTTTTAAATGTAACGGGGAAGCGTTCAACTATACAGCCAAGGTGTATTACGATTGGTTTGATGTTAAATTCATATCTTTCTTAAAAACAGTTTTTGAGAAAAAGGGGATTGAGAAAAGGCTGATAGTTTTCGGTGACCCGAACGGAACTTTTATCACATATAAAAAGCCTGAGTTCGTTAAGAAATTCAAAGAAAACTTCCCGATGATGAAGGCTGATATAGCATAAGATTTTAGAAGTTTGGTGAAAAAAACGTGATTTACCAAGCCGGAGGATTTGAATGGAATTTAGAAAACTAACGGAAGAGGATTTATTGTCATTGCTTGAGTTATACAAACAGCTTCAACCTGATGATTCTTTATCTTCAGAAAAAAGTAAGATTGTGTGGCAGGAAATTCAGAATAATCCGAATATTCAATATTTTGGAGCGGTTGATGACGGCAAGGTAGTATCTACTTGTTATGCGGTGTATATTCCTAATCTTACAAGAAACAATCGGGGTATCTGCTTTATTGAAAATGTAGTAACGGATGAGAAATACAGAAATCGGGGATTGGCGTCAAAGGTCATTGATATGGCCGTAGCATACGCGAAAGAGAAGGATTGCTATAAGGTTATTCTTCAAAGCGGAACTGCACGGGGAGAGGCGCATAGATTTTATGAAAGCAAAGGATTTGACGGGGATTCAAAAAAGGCATTTGATATGAGACTATGATAATGTTTCGGGAGGTCTTTTGTATGGAAAAAGAATTGTATATTAAGCAATTAAAGCCTTTTCTATATCTTATGGATGAGGCGCACGAAGCAACGGGGTACATAGTTGTAGGCGATGAAAGAGTCTGCGTGATCGATACGATGAATGGCTATAATGACCTTCACAAGGTTGTCAGGGAAATTACTGACAAGCCGATCGTTGTTGTAAACACGCATGGCCATCCGGATCATATCTTTGGGAATGTATACTTTGATGAGGCATACATGAATCCTAAGGATTTTGAAATGGCATCGTCTTTTTTTAATGAGCCTGAATTTGTGAAGATTTGTAATGAGAAAGGCTTATCTGTTCCTCCGCTTAAGCCGATTAAAGGCGGCGATGTGATAGATCTTGGCGGAAAGACACTTGAAGTATATGAACTTCCGGGGCATACTCCCGGCGGAATTCTGTTGCTTCTAAGGGAGGAGAGGATTCTTTTCACAGGTGATTCCGTTAACCATCATTTATGGATGCAATTGGACGGCTGCCCGGAGATGCAAGAATACGTAAAGGCGCTTGATAAGATCATGTTCTTGGAAAAAGAGGCTGATGTGATATTGCACGGGCATGCGACAGGCTTTGACGACATATCATTGCTCAGGTGTATGCGGCAAGGTGCAGTTGAAATATGCAACGGCGAAACAGAAAATGACCTGCCATACAATTGGTTCGGCGGCGTGGCAAAGCAACATCCGTTCAAGCTTGAAAAAGGTAAGGAGTATGACCAGACTGTGAGCGTTATATGCTATCGGTAAGTAATAAAAAATTGACTGGGATGTTGCAAAATGTTATAGTGTAACTGGAAAATAGTTGCAAAGGAGTTGCTGTGCCAAAGAAATCTAAGTTATTGGAAAAACTGTTGTCAAAACCGGCACCAACAAGCTTTACCATACGAGAGCTTGATGCTCTGATGAAGCAGTGTGGATGTGAAAAATTTGAAGGTGGAAGAGGTTCAGGAATAGGTTATTATCATGTGGAAACTAAGCGAATACTTCAGTTTGATGGACCACATCCGGGAAACGAATTATATCGATACCATATTAAAATGATTAAAGCTTTTTTGAAGGAAGTAGGTGAGATAGAATGATCAGTTCATTGATGGAATACAATGGGTATCATGCAAAAGTTGAGTTTGACAGTGAGGACCAGATTTTTATAGGTCATGTGCTTGGAATCAATGACTCTTTGAATTTTCATGGAGAGTCTGTAAAGGAGCTAACTCAGTCAATGCACGACTGTATAGATAATTACCTTGATTACTGTAAACAAGTTGGAAAAGAACCTGAACGCGAGTTTAAAGGATCTTTTAATGTGCGTATTAAACCGGAGCAGCATAAAAAAATCGCTTTATACGCTGCAAATGAGGGAATCACGATAAATCAGTTTGTATCAAGGGCAATAGATGATGAACTTGATATTCTTGAAGGATAAATTGAAATACTATTAGTATATAAAAGTACCAAGCGAAACATAATCCGTGCGGTACTTTTTTGATATTACATATTCTTGAGTTTTTTTTATGAGATGACTTAGAGGAAGCCAAAAGGAAGGTATAAAAATGGATAGCTTTGTTGATGCATTATTATCTGTCAAAACTGATAAAATCCCAGATGAATATGATTGGTTTGCACCGCTTATTGGTGATTGGAATTGTGATTACTATGATGAATTTAATGGTCAAAAAAGATATGTAAAGGGAGAGTGGCTCTTTAGAAGAGTGCTTGAAGGTGCGGGAATACAGGATGTTTTTATATTTCCGTCGCGTGATACCAAAGAAAAAGCGCCTCAGCCGGATGGTGAATACGGCTCTTCTTTGCGCATGTTTAATCATTTTGAGAATTGCTATGATGTTGTATATACATGCGATCACTGTATGAAGAGACTGCGTTTTGATAAGAAAGGCAATGAACTTGTGGGAAAGGTTCTGGATGAAGAGAATACCTATTGGATTTTTTCTGATATTACTGATAACAGTTTTACTTGGAAAAACGTAATGATTTCTGATGATGGCACTTACACTCTTGATTGTGAAATACACGGAAAGCGTGTGAGATGATCATGTTTTAGGGGAGCATTTATTTGGAAAAAAGGCTATAGACACAACTGTCTAATGCAGTAAATACGGCAATTCCCGCTTTGTGTCGTGTTAATGCTGCTTCGGATTAAATTATCATGCAAGGGAAGGAGGTATCCCATGGATCAGAAGAAGATAGGCTTATTTTTAAAAGACTTGAGAAAAGAAAAAGGGATTACCCAGGAAGAACTTGCGCAGCTCCTTGGTGTGTCTTCAAGGAGCGTTTCACGTTGGGAGACAGGATCTAATATGCCGGATATTTCTCTTTTGTCCGCTATTGCTGATTATTACGATGTGGATGTGCGAGAAATAATTGATGGCGAAAGGAAAAGCGGGATGAATGAAGAAATAAAAGAAGTTGCCGACAAAATGGCAGATTACGCAGGAACGGAGAAAAGCAGTCTTTTCAAATGGGTAAGGATAATCAGCCTGATAGGAACAATGTTTCTGACTCTGGCAGTTGTGTTTCAGTGCATTGAATATGAGCCTAATATATTCAGGTTCGGGGCGGTTGTATTATCTTTTTTGGGATTGGTGGCATTTGCCATAACAACGCTTTATGCCAATGGAATATTGGAAAAACTTGCCGAGAAAAAACATTTTACAACAGTTGTGCGTGTAATTGTCATTTTGCTTATCGTAATAAGCATAAAATTTATCATGATGAGTACCGTTATTATCGGACTTGGCCTTTTGGAGGCTAGCCAGCCCTATGATAAGAAGTCGGGAATCGATAACTATGATAAAGAGTATTTGCTTGAAGAATACGGATCTGATCTTGATACCGGATTATTTATTTTTCCAAATGATGGCCAAAATGCTGTTTCTGTAGAATATGAATCGTCTCTAAAATCAGGGATGTTTGATACGGATGGATATATATTTTTTTCTGCCACATATGAAGATGATGAGTTCAAAAAAGAAGTCGAACGTTTGTCAGAAATATCTTGCACGGTGTTCGAATCAAAGCATGAGGATAGTGATTATCATATAGGAAATATCATATATGATACTGAAAGCTATAAGTTTCCTGCATATGTTGCATCGGACGGGTATAGTAGTGTTTATGAGTATGCACTTATCGATAATGAAAATAAGCGGATTATTTATGTATTATTATCACATCCCGATATAGCGAATGATGAATCGGGGACGATTCAAACGGAGTATTTGAAAAAAGATTTAAATGCATATGATCTGAAGAATGGATCTACACTTGAAAGATTTTCAATTTACAGTTTTGGGTTTTCAAAGGGAATTTGGAGTGAATATTCTCCAGAAGACGAGGGAAGAGAAACATCAGGAAATCCCAGGTAATCCAAAGTGAAAAAAGTGATCGGAGGAGCTTAGATATGCTAAATACAAGGGTAAAAGAATTTCTTGAAGAAAACGGTTTTGGAGACAGGCTTACAGAGCATGCGGAGACTATAGATACTGTTGAACATGCGGCACAGCAGATTGGTTGCACAGAGTCTGAGATTGCAAAGACGCTGTCTTTTATTGTGCAAGGCTGACTTCTTGCATCGAATAGAGAATGCTATTACGGGTATAGAATCCGAGAAAAAGATTTATGCACGCAGAAATGAGTGAATGTGGTAATGGCTTTACGGGCATAGAATCTGAGAAATGGATCTGTACACGTAGAAATGAGCTAATGTAGAAGTGACTTTACGGACATTAAAACCCTAGAATTGATCTGTACACGTAGAGGTAAGTGGATTTAGGAGTAATAATACGGACATAGAATCCATAAATAGATTTTGTACACGTAGAAATAAGAGAATGCGAAATGGCTTTTACGGATATAAAGTTTGTAATTGATATACAAGGATGGGGTGGTTAGATGAAAATAATTGTTTATAACAATGCATTAAAATCGAGGCACAAGAATATGATAAGAGAAACGGCAGAGCAAGTAGGTGCTGATGTATGTTTTATAGAATCTGAAGACAGCATTCCGGAGGAATTCGAGGATGCAGAAATCTTTTATGGGCCCGGATTAAAAACAATCGGAAAGAGTAAGCATATTAAGTGGTTTTGCGCGCCCTCTGCGGGGGTTGATTTTCTTTTGAAACCGGGTGTATTTGCAAATGAGGACTGCATCATTACTAATTCTGCAGGGGCATATGGAGTCAGTATTGCAGAACATATAGTCATGTTGAGTCTTATGTTGATGAGACAGATGCATGTTTTTTTCAGAAAGTCTATTTTGGGAGAATGGGGCAGACCGTTGCCTCAGAAGTCGCTTAAGGACTGTAGGATTACGGTGCTTGGTACCGGTGATATCGGAAGTTCTTTTGCAAAAAGAGCGAAAGCGTTTGAACCTAAGAGTATTGTAGGCGTGTGCAGGAGTGGAAAATGCAGCGAAAGTTCTTTTGACAAGATATTCAGAATTGATGAGCTTGATGAAGTGCTCCGTGATACCGAGCTGCTGGTCATGTGCCTTCCGGGGACTGCGGAGACAGAAGGGGTGTTATCCAAAGAAAGAATGGCACTTCTGCCTCAGGGCGCATATGTTGTGAACGTCGGACGCGGATCGGCGATTGATGAAAGCGCACTTGTAGAGAATCTTGAGAGTGGAAGGCTTGCGGGGGCGGCGCTGGATGTGTTTGCAAACGAGCCGCTTTCGGAGGCAAGTCCTCTTTGGAATACTAAGAACCTGATCATAACGCCGCATGTGGCAGGCAATTTGACACTTGATCATACGCTTGATAAAAATGTTGAAATGTTCTGCGAGAATATGGTCAATTACGCCGAGGGCAGGCCGCTTAAGCATGTGATTGATAAGGCGAGAGGGTATTGATACAGGTGTAGGGGCGAAGAGTGATGTGGCGTAATCGCATGACTGCAGGAGAAGAAATGGCAATCTGAGCCATATGGATTTTTCGAGATGTTATGACCCTAGAAGGTAAAAAAGCTGATTTGGGTCATATGGCTTTGCGAGGTGCTATGACCCTAGAAGGTGAAAAGGCTGATTTAGGTCATATGGCTTTGCGAGGTGCTATGACCCTAGAAGGTGAAAAAGCTGATTTGGGTCATATGGCTTTGCGAGATGCTATGACCCTAGAAGGTGAAAAAGCTGATTTAGGTCATATATCTTTGCGAGATACTATGACTCTGGAAGAGGAAATTGCGGAATAGGGTCATTCGCAGGAGCGGAATCGGATGACTGCAGAAGAGAAAATGCCACGTTGAGTCAACTTCCGGGGGGAGCCGCATGACTGCGGAAAAGAAAATCACCAAGTTGAGTCAATCGGCGCCATGAAATCAATCCACAACAATATAGAACGAAGGTGAAAGCATGCAGATAAAATTTTACGACAAGATGGAAGATTCACATCTTAAATTTGCGGTTATTATTGCTAAGATGGATGGAAAGTATGTATTTTGCAAGCACAGAGAGCGCAGTACATATGAGATTCCGGGCGGGCACAGAGAAGATGGCGAATCTATATTGGATGCCGCAAAGCGTGAGCTTTATGAGGAGACCGGTGCGGTGAAGTATGATATCAAACCGGTCTGCATCTATTCGGTTACAGCGCCTGATGAGTTCGATGGAGCGGAAACTTTCGGCGGCCTGTTCTATGCTGAGATTAAAGAGCTGGAAAAAGAGCTCCACAGTGAGATCGAGAGAATTGCGTTCTTTGATGAGGTGCCGCAAGAGCTGACTTATCCGCTGATTCAGCCAAAGCTGATTGATGAGGCGAAAAGACGCGGATTTATAGGTTAAAATCGATGTTGATCATGATTTTGGTGATGAAACCGATAATGAGCTTGATTTCCGATGATGGAAACAATGCTAATCATGATTTTACGGTGATGAAACCGAATAGAGCAAATGTAGCTAATATGCTGGCTTGGAGGCTTATCGGATGAAACGTTACGAATACGGAAATCCCGATTCTGCAAATGTGCTTGTTCAGATGATCGGGGAACACGAAGTTTCGGGGATGGAAAAAGAAATTGCGCATATAAAAGAGAATGTCGGAGACGATTTCTTTTTGCTTGCCTATAAGGTTGAAGATTGGAATATGGAGCTGTCGCCGTGGCAGGCACCTGCAGTGTTTGGAGATGAAGGTTTTGGAGGCGGTGCGGGTGAGACGCTGAAAGAATTATTACAGGATTTGAGAAGTGGTAATGTGCTGTCTGAGTATACGAATGATGAGGCACTGTCAGAGAAGACTAAAGATAAATTATTTTCACCGCTGACAGGTGGCAAAGAAGTTACGGGAATATCACGTGAGAAAAAGAAATACTTCATCGGCGGATATTCACTCGCGGGCTTATTTGCGCTGTGGGCGGCTTATCAAACAGATCTTTTTACCGGAGTGGCAGCAGCTTCGCCGTCTATATGGTTTCCGGGATTTGTTGATCACATGAAAGCAGGCAAGATCAATGCGGACAGAGTGTACCTGAGCCTTGGAAATCGCGAGGCAAAGACAAGGAATTCCGTGATGGCGACTGTTGCGGATTGCATTGAGATTTCTTTTGACCTGTTGCGGAAGCAAGGCGTTATGAGTATGCTTGAATGGAATGAAGGAAACCACTTCAAGGATGCGGACATAAGGACTGCGAAGGCGTTCTCGTGGGTGCTGAATGGACCCGGGGGACGGGGGTAGTGGACCATTAATTACACTAAATAACTGGATGAAATGGGGCTTGAAACATGAAAAAGAATGGTTACGTAACTTTGGGCAATACTGTGATGCATTATGTTGCTTTTGGAGATGGGGCGAAAAAACTGGTTGTTTTGCCGGGATTGTCGGATGGACTTGCTACGGTGAAAGGAAAAGCGTGGATTCTTGCGGGTTCATACAAGAAATTTTGGGCTGACTATACCGTTTATATGTTTAGCAGGAAGGAAGACATGCCGGATGGGTACAGCATCAAGGATATGGCGGATGATCTGGCTTTGGCGATGAAGAGTTTGGGAATTGAGAAGGCTTCTGTTCTTGGCGTGTCGCAGGGCGGAATGATAGCACAATGTCTTGCCGTAAATCATTCTGAGATGGTTGAAAAGCTGATTCTTGCTGTGACGGCGCCGTATGCCAATCCTGTTCTGAAGGATGCTGTGACGGGGTGGATCGATATGGCAAGGAGAGATGATCACAAGACGCTTATGATTGATACTGCCGAAAAAATGTACTCGCAAAAGTACCTTGATAAGAACAGAAAAATATTTCCGCTTGTTGCAAAGCTTACCAAGCCTGCAAGTTATGATAGGTTTTATAAGAATGCGTATGCGATTTTGGATTTTGATGTACGTGATGAACTCTCAAAGATATCCGCGCCGACGCTGATCATTGCGGGAAGCGATGATAAAACGGTAGGAAATGATGCGGCAGCAGAGCTTAGCGACGGCATCAAGGGGAGCGATAAATACATCTACAATGGACTTGGACACGGCGCATTTGAAGAAGCAAAGGATTTTTATGACAGAGTGCTGGAGTTTTGTGAGAGATAAATTTGTAAGCTTGTGATATGATAATAAATACGTCTGATTTTAGGTAGCACTTTCGGATTTGAAAAAAGTGCTACTTTTTATGCGTATATTTTTTGACGCTGTACAATTGAGGAGTATTTCTTTACAATTTATATGCAGAACTAAAGAATGATGAAATGTGCATGCGATGCATGTATGGAGAAATGACATGGGAAATGAAATATTTGAAAATGAACAGGCCCATTTGACAAAGACCTATAATAAACTGCTGGATATTAAGAAGAATCTCGAGGAGCAGATTACTGCCCTGAATGAGAAAGCGGTTGAAGATAAAAATGATATTCGTGACAACATCCGTTTTGATTACGCAGATGTTGAGACTACGATGGAGACTCTCGCTGAGATTGAGGTATGGAACCGTTACATTGATACCTACAATGTTGAGAGTAATTCTTTGGGTAAAAGACTCGAGACAGTCAATAAACTTCTGGAGTCGCCTTATTTTGCAAAGATCGAGCTTGTGTTTGAAGGCGAGAGTGTGCCTGAAAGTTACTACATCGGACGAGCTGCAATCTCAGAAAACGGCTATGATCAGATGGTTGTAGACTGGAGATCTCCGATTGCCGAAGTTTACTACAATCAGGAGAACGGGCACACAAGTTACATGGTTGAGGACAGGACAATACCTGTTGACTTAAGGCTTCGTCGTCAGTTTGAGATAAATAAGGACAAGCTTGTTTCGTTTTTTGATACACAGATTGCGATTGAGGATCCGATGCTTCTTAAGTCTCTTTCGCAGACCCGCTCTGACAAGATGCAGGCTATTACAGCCACAATTCAGAAAGAGCAAAATACGGTTATCAGGTATCCCGATGTGCAGGTTCTTTTGGTGAACGGTATTGCAGGTAGTGGTAAGACTTCGGTTCTTTTGCAGAGAATAGCATATCTTTTTTATCAAAAGAGAAAGACACTTCGTCCCGAGCATGTATGTCTTTTAACCCTTAATCCGGTATTCCGCGATTATATCGACAATGTCCTTCCGGATCTTGGAGAGACCAATCCGCCGACTTTGACGTGGCATGAGTTTCTTAAGAAAGTGGGCGTTCCTTTTGCGGATAACGAATATGACGGCACAGGTGACGGAAGTTTGCAGAAGATCCATGATGCTTTGCTTACGTTGAGCCCCGAAGAGGATGATTTCTACAATATTACTCACAACGGCAAGACTGTGATGTCAAAGAGCGATGTGTTTGATGTGGTAAAAAGATTTTCCAAATTCCCGATGGGAGTGCGCCTGATCCAGACGGTTGCGGATGAACTTGAAGAGCGGGCCAAAAACATTCTAAGGAGCAAAGATATTTTTAATGAGGATTCCGAGAATTCGGCAGGATCTGATGCGGCTGAGGAAAACCGCATTGAAAATGACTTTGGCGGAGCGCTTAGCTTTATCAGACGTTGTAATTTCGTCAACATCAAGCATGTTGCGCAGCGTATTCTCGGAAGCGAGTATATCACTGCTGCGGAGTGGATCTATACTAAGATGGAGCTTACAGGTAAGTGTGATAGAAATGTGCGTTATGTCATGATCGACGAAGTGCAGGATTACACTGAGGCGCAGCTCATGGTATTTAGTAAATTTTTCCCCAACGCGCGTTTTATGCTGCTTGGAGATGAGTTCCAGGCAATCAGAAAGGGCACGATTTCTTTTGGCCGGATAAAAGAGATGGCAGAAGCAGCGGGAAAAGAATTCGTGGAGCTTCCACTTATGACAAGCTACCGAAGCTCACCGGAGATAACAGAAATGTTTGCTTCGCTCCTTCCTCAGGAAAAGAAAATGATGGTTTCATCGGTAAAGCGCTCGGGAGAAGAGATTGTTATAAAGAGCTGTGATTCCGATAGCGAGTATTATAAGGAACTTATTTCTCTTATAAATGAGTTTGAAAAGAAAGACGGCCTTACTGCAGTTATTTGCAGAAGCGGTTACAGTCTTGAAAAGATTGCCGGTGCGCTCGGAGATAAAGCACCGCAGCTTATTGCTGAAAGCGACAGTTTGCCAAAGAAAGGTGCATTTTTGATAGAGCTTGCACTTGCGAAAGGTCTTGAGTTTGATAACGTGATCCTGGCCGATGCAGATGCGGAGTCTTATCCTTCCGATGAACTCGGCAAACATTGCCTGTATACGGCTGTATCCAGAGCTACGCAGCATCTGGCTGTTTTGGCGAAAGGGAAGTTGACGGAGAATATTTAAGAAATCCTTGAGTTTGGAAAAGGTTGTGAGCCTTCGGCGGACTTTCATGCAGAAGGCTTAAAAAACCGCTTGCATGGCGGGCTTATCGATGTTAGCATGTAATAGTATGATATCTTAGATGAAATTACAGAAATCCGCACTTGCTGCGGATTTCGTGAGAAAGTGATTCAAGAGTCAACCAAGCCCCATCGACGAAGTCGATTTTAATTGGCTTGGTTTATACATTCTTGAACTTCATGTTCAAGAATGTATAAAAGTATAAAGAAAGAACGCGTAGCGTTTAGGTGAGGATATGTACAGAAGATAATTAGTTTAGGTGAACACTATCAGTGATGATGAGGCTGCTTACGGCGGCTGTTTTGTGTGCGCTTAATCTGGATTATCATGCATGTTTAGCCTATATGTAATGTGGGTCTATTTGTGTGAGTCTATTTTGCGTATGCAGAATAGGCTTTTTCTTTTTCCATATGGTCCCAGGGGACGGGGGTAGTGGACCATTTTGGCGAGCGAATGCGAGAGCAGAGCTTCCTTACGTACTCATCATTTTACCTTTGGAGGAACAATATGCTTAACGTAAAAAACTTAACAATAACGCACCGCAAGGACCTGCGCGTCATTCTTGATAAATTCAATTTGACTCTAAACGACGGCGATAAGGCTGTGATAATCGGCGAGGAGGGCAACGGCAAATCTACGCTGATGAAATGGATATACGATCCGGAGCTTGCGGAAGAGTACGCGGAGTGCGAAGGCGAGAGAATTCTTGGCTACGAAGTCCTTGGCTATCTGCCGCAGGAACTTCCTGAATGGGAAAAAGAAAAAACTCTTTATGATTACTTTTCGGAAGCCGGGAGCTTTTTTGACAAGACACCGAAAGAACTCTCGGAGATGGCGAATGAATTCCGGGTTTCTAAGGATTTCTTTTACGCAGATCAAAAGATGGGGAGCCTTTCCGGTGGCGAAAAAGTAAAGGCGCAGCTGATGCGTATACTGATTGACGAGCCGACGGTTCTGCTTTTAGATGAACCGTCAAATGATATCGACATAAGCACGCTGGAACTTCTTGAGAGGCTGATAAATGGGTGGAAGCACATAGTTCTTTTCATCTCGCATGACGAGACGCTTATTGAAAACACGGCCAATGTGATAATTCATATCGAGCAGATCATGCGCAAGACCAAGAGCCGTTACGTGGTCGTGAAGGACAACTACAGGCATTACATTGCGCATAGAGCGGAGGCTTTCGAGAGGCAGGAGCAGCTTGCGCTTAATGACCGTAAGGAAAAGAAGCTTCGTGACGAGAGATACAACAGGATTCATGATAAGGTTGAGCGGGCGCTTTCGAATGTTTCGCGGCAGGAGCCGGGAGTCGGAAAGATGCTTAAGGATAAAATGCGCGCGGTGAAGTCGATGGAAAAGCGCTTTGAGAAGCAGGATGCGAACATGACGGAGCGGCCTGAGCAGGAGGAGGCAATCTTTTTTAAACTGGGAAAAGAAAATTCGAGGATGCCGGCAGGTAAGACGGTTATCGAGTTTTCTCTTGATGAGCTGGTTGCGCCCGATGGTTCAAAGGTCTTGGCAAAAGATATTTTTCTAAGGGTAAGAGGACCTGAGAAGGTATGCATTGTTGGAACAAATGGAGTTGGGAAAACTACGCTTCTTAGGTTGATTGCGGATGAACTTCTGGCAAGAGAAGACCTGAGGGTACAGTATATGCCGCAGAATTATGAGGATTTGCTTGATCTTGATGTGACGCCGGTGGAATTTTTGGATGACACGGGAGATAAGGAGGTTCGCACGCGCATAAGGACTTATCTTGGTTCGCTTAAATATACCGCAGATGAGATGGAGCATCCTATTCGTGAGCTTTCGGGCGGGCAGAAGGCGAAAGTGTTGCTTCTTAAGATGAGTCTTTCCGATGCGAATGTGCTTGTTTTGGATGAGCCAACGCGTAACTTCTCGCCACTTTCGGGACCTGTTATCAGGAAGATGATAGCTTCTTTTCCGGGCGCGGTGATCAGCATATCGCATGATAGGAAGTATATTGAGGAAGTGTGCACGAAGAAGTATTTACTTACGAGAGAGGGACTTGAGGAAACTAAATGAACACGGAATATTGGATGAAACATATATATAATTCGTGGAAGATATGTACGGTGCAGGGAAGTGAATAAGCACCGTACAGAGGAGCGGCGTATGATGCGTGCGGTGCAGAAAAGTGAAAGAGCACCGCACAGATGAGCGGCATAAGATATGTACGGTGCAGAAAAACTAATATGCACTGTACAGGAAAGTCGTGGAAGATATGTGCGGTGCGGGGAAGTAAATTAGCACCGCACAGATGAGCGGCATAAGATGTGTACGGTGCAGGGAAGTAAATTAGCACCGCACAGATGAGCGGCATAAGATATATACGGTGCAGAAAAGCTAATATGCACCGTACAGGAAAGTCGTGGAAGATATGTACGGTGCGGGGAAGTGAATAAGCACCGCACACAGGCGCGGGATAAGATCTGTACGGTGCAGGGAAGTAAATTAGCACCGCACAGATGAGCGACAGAAGATGCGTACGGTACAGGCAGACGTAAAATGGACCGTACAGAATTTTGGAGGACAGAATAGAAATGAAATATAACAAGATTATTACTTTAAAAAACGGAAGAGAGGCACTTCTTCGAAACGGCGAATATGCTGATGGCGAGGCTGTTTTTGTGAATTTTAATGAGACTCATGCGGAGACGGATTATCTTTTATCCTATCCTGATGAAAATAGTTTCGATGCGCAGCAGGAGGCGGAGTTCCTTAAGGAGAAAACGGAGAGTCCAAATGAGATTGAGATAGTTGCAGTGGTAGACGGTGTTGCCGCCGGAACAGCTGGTATCGAAGCGGTTGGATCAAAGTACAAGCTTAAGCACCGCGCAGAGCTTGGAATTGCTATTTTGAAGGAGTATTGGGGGCTTGGGCTTGGCAAGGCTCTTATGGAGGCTTGCATAGAATGTGCCAAAGAAGCAGGCTACACGCAGCTGGAATTAAATGCTGTTGCAGAGAATGAAAGAGCGGTGGCATTATACAAGAAGATGGGATTTGTGGAGTATGGCCGCAATCCCAGAGGTTTTAACTCAAGAGTAAGCGGGTATCAGGAAGTTGTATATATGTTGCTTGAGCTGTGACAAGTTATAAGGAAGGGTTTGTAATATGACAATCGAAAAGAATTACAGAGATAACGAATATCTCAGAAATTCCTTCAATGAGCTTGCAGGCAAGGTGTTTGGCGGCTGAATTTTGAAGGTTGGTACCGGAATGGCTTTTGGAAAGATAATTACATTCCGTATTCGGTTGTGGCTGACGGGAAGATTGTTTCGAATGTTTCGGTGAATGCTTGCAATATGAATTATGACGGCAGAATTGTTAAGCTTATCCAGATTGGAACGGTAATGACCGATCCTGATTACAGGGGGAGGGGATACGCAAGGATGCTGATGGAGAAGATTGTTGAAGACTACGAAAACAAAGTTGATGGAATATATCTTTTTGCAAACGATTCTGTCGTTGATTTCTATCCTAAGTTTGGCTTTCGAAAGAGTAGAGAATTTCAGTTTAGTAAGGCTGTTAATAATGATGCAGAGCGGACTGCGCAGCTTGTTCCAATGTCGGAAAAGAGAGATTGGGACAAAATGGTGCAAATTCTTAATCAAACCGAGCAAAATGCCAAGGTGTATATGGTTTCCAACGCTGGGCTGTACATGTTTTACCTGGCTCAGTTCATGAGGGAAAATACTTTTTATATCGAGGATTGTGACAGTTATGCGATTGCAGAGATTGAGGACGATACTTTGATTCTTCATGCCGTTGTCGGTAGTGGCGCGATAGACCGCGTGATATCTGCTTTTGGAAAAGAAATTAAGAAAGTCATTCTCGCATTTACACCGAACGATTCGACAGGTTATGATAAGAGCGAGGTTGTAGAGGAAGATACACATCTTTTTGTAAGAGGGAAGTTCTTCGACGAAAACGGTGAGGATGAGTTTATGTTTCAGGCGATAACGCACGCTTGATGGGAAAGCACATGAATAGTGCTTAAGAGGGAGATTTTATGTCAGACAGCATTGCTTATAACTGGACAGACGGAAGTAATAAGGATTTTCAGGAGTTTTATAGAAAGACAGAGGAATATTACAGCAAGATTGTTGGCGGAATAGAGAACAGAAGAGCTTTTGTGCCATATAACCATTCTGACGGAATACCCAATGTGCTTATTGCATATATCGGGGATGTTGCCGTTGCATGCGCAGGATTTAAGCCGTATTCGAACGATGATGCTGAGATTAAGCGTGTTTGGGTGGAACCTGATTACAGAGGCAGGCACATTGCCAAAGATTTAATGAAGCAGATTGAAGATAGAGTTAGAGAATTTGGATATAAAAGAACAATTCTTCAAACAAGAGCGATAATGGCTGATGCTGTTGGACTTTATGAGAAGCTTGGCTACAGCAAAATCGAGAATTATCCGCCGTATGATAATCTGGTCGGAGCGGTGTGTATGGCAAAAAATCTGTGAAAAACGGTATATATTATATGTTGTGCAATAATGGACCACAACCCCCGTCCCTATGGACCAAAAGGACGGATACCAACGAAAGAGAAACTCATGGAAGATAAGAAATTTCTTTTTGAAAAAGATAATATACCGCATGCGCTGGGAGTGATGGCGCTTCCGGCGATTGCGAGTCAGCTGATTGCACTGATATATAACCTTGCGGATACGTGGTTTGTCGGAAGGACAAATAATCCGTACATGGTGGCGGCTTGTTCTCTGGTGATGCCGATTTATATGCTGACAATTGTGATATCAAATATCTTTGGAGCTGGTGGAGGTACGCTTATTGCGCGCCTTATCGGTGCGGGTAATGATGAAGAAGCATCGAAAGTGTCAGCGGCCTGTATATGTATGGCGCTGGGAGTCGGATGCCTTTTCTCATTACTTAGTTTGATAGGGATGACGAAGATACTTGTTTTTCTTGGGGCGAGCGAAAATGTGCTTGAGTTTTCCAGGCAGTACATGCTTTTTGTGGTTGTTATCGGTGGAGTACCGTTTATTTTCAGCAGCACGGTTTCATCAATGCTAAGAAGCATAGGACTTTCGGCAAAGGCATCGTTTGGGCTTAGTATGGGCGGCGTGCTTAATACTGTGCTTGATCCTATTTTTATGTTTGTGATTTTGCCTGACGGAAAGCAGGTTATGGGTGCCGCGCTTGCAACTATGCTAAGTAATATTGTGGTTTCGGTGTATTTTATCGTTACTTACCATAAGGCGGGAAAAGAAACTATTCTCAGATTTAGGACAAACGGCGAATATCCTTCGAGAGAGTCTTTTTACTCAATATTTGGAGTGGGAATTCCTGCGGCTGTGGGAGTGCTTCTTTTTGACCTGTGTACGATCGTGATAAATCGCCTGTCAGCGTCGTATGGCGATGTTGAGCTGGCCGCCATCGGAATTGTGCTTAAAGCCGAGCGTCTGCCGCTTAATATCGGAATCGGTATCTGCATGGGCATGGTTCCGCTGATCGCGTACAGTTATTCTTCGGGCGATAGAAAAAGAATGGACGGAATTTTCAGATTCGGCAGAGTAGTGGGGCTTGCGATAGGAGTTGTGAGTGTGATCTTGTATTATGCATTTGCGCCTTTGATCATGAGGGCATTTATCGGAGATCCCGACACGGTGCGCTTTGGAACGCAGTTCCTTCGTGCGAGGTGCTTTGCAACGCCGCTGATGTTCCTTTGCTTTTCGATGGTTCATTTTGCACAGGCAATCGGGCGCGGAAAAGAATCTTTTTGGCTTGCCGTGATAAGACAGATTGTCTTTAACATACCTATCCTGATCCTGTTTAACCGTCTGTTTGGAATGACGGGAATTGTGTGGACGCAGGCTGTCGCGGATATGTTTACGGTCATTGCTTCATACATTATTTATGCAAGGATAAGGAAACATGAAGGTTGGCCGGCGGGAGTGTGACAGAGTATGAAGATTTTAGTTGTTGGTGGGACGAGATTTTTTGGCATTCCTATGGTGAATGCGCTTATAAATGCGGGGCATGATGTGACGGTCGCGACGCGCGGGAATAATGCGCTTAGTTTTTGCGGGAGCGTTAGGCATATTGTTATGGACAGGACTGATACGGAAAGTGTCAAAAGAGCTGTAGGTGACGGGAGTTTTGAAGTGGTAATTGACAAGGTTGCGTACAGTTCAAATGATGTGAGAGCTCTTTTGCCCAATATCAAGTGTGATAGGTATATTCAGATGTCGACGTGCTCGGTTTATGCGAAAGATGCGCCGCTTATTGGAGAAAATGAGTTTGATGCCGCTAAGTATCCGCTGGTGTGGGCGTACAGAACGGAGGATTATGACGAGTCCAAACGGCAGGCGGAAAGGGCGACTTATGAGTTCATGGACGCTGGGAAGTGCGTGTTTGTCAGGTATCCCATCGTGCTGGGCGAAAATGACTATACCGGAAGGCTTCGGTTTTATGTAGAGCATATCATGAATGAGTTGCCGATGTTTGTGGATGACCTTGATTATGGGATTTCTTTTATCCATGAAAAAGAAGCAGGCGAGTTTATCGCGTTTCTTACAAGTGCCGATGTGTGCGGGCCGATAAATGGCTGCTCTAAGGGAATTGTCAAGATTTCTGAGCTTATCGGTTATATTGAAAAGAAAACCGGAAAGGCTGCGGTTTACAGCAAAGATGGTGACGTGGCTCCTTATAATGGACTTGAAAATGACATGAGCCTTGATACGCAGAAAGCGCGGGCGCTGGGATTTGAGTTTTCGGAGCTTGGTGATTGGATTTATGAGCTGATGGATTATGAGATTGATATGGTGGAGAGGTGTGTATGAATTTTTTGTTTGTTGCTCTCGGAGGAGCTTTGGGAGCGGTGCTAAGATATGCGATAAGTCTTATTCCGGTTAAATCCGGATTTCCGATACTGACGCTTGTTACAAATATTTTAGGTGCAGTTTTGATCGGATTTATCGTAGGGCTTGCCGATAACAATGAAGGTATATCGGGAAATACTGTTCTTTTCTGGAAAACGGGAGTGTGCGGAGGCTTTACAACGTTTTCTACGTTTTCGCTTGAGGCGGTCAATCTTTTTGAAAAGAAGCAGTATGGCGCAGGCGGAGTGTATGTGGCGCTTAGTTTTGCGTGCTGTATTGTCGGCGTAATCTGCGGCAAGAGGCTTGCGGCGCTTGTTAAAGGGTGATTCGGCAGTGAGATTTTTGGAAAAGGAGGATGGGGGCATGGACGTAGAACTCAGGCTTGTAACAATCGATGAGATTGAAATTGTATGGAAGATGCAAGTGGAGGCATTTGCGGAGCTTTTGGAGAAGTATCAAGATTACGTAATGAGCCCCGGTGCGGAGAAACTTGAAAAAGTCATTGCCAGGTTCAAACAGCCTTGGACGAAATATTTTTTTATTATGCATGGAGATGAAAAGGTAGGAGCAATCCGTATCGTTGACATGAAAGACGGAAGCAGGAAGCGTATCTCTCCAATATGGATAATGCAGGAATTTAGGGGGAGAGGATATGCGCAACAGGCGGTAAAGGAGGCGGAGAAGCTATACGGATCCGAGCATTGGTGCCTTGATACGATACTTCAGGAAAAAGGAAATCTGCATTTGTATGAGAAACTTGGTTACCATCAAACGGGTAAGATTGAAAAGGTAAATGAGCACATGGATATTGTCTTTTATGAAAAAGGGTGATAAGCATGGATAAAAAGAACCAGGATAAGAAACTGAAAGAAATCGAGCTCAAGCAGAATAAGTATGCGGATAAGATATCAGCGGTTTCTGCGGAGCAACTGGCTAAGGCACTTGAGACTCTTATGGCAAAAGATAAAGACAAGGATAAGGACAAGAGATGAGACAGTATATTGTAGATGCATTTACAGACAAGCTTTTTCATGGAAATCAGGCGGCAGTTTGTGTTTTGGATAAGTGGTTGCCTGAAGAACTTATGATGAATATTACCAGGGAGAATAATTTTTCGGAGACGGCATTTGCCGTGAAATCCAATGACGGATATGATCTCCGCTGGTTTACACCTGGGGGAGAAATCAATTTGTGCGGACATGCGACGTTGGCGACGGCGTTTGTTCTTTTTAACTATTATGAGAAGAACGCGGATAACATTACCTTTCATACCATGAGCGGTGATCTGTTTATTCATAGGCAGCAGGATGAGATTGTCATGGACTTTCCGGCATATCGGCTTAATGAAACACCTGTCACTGAACAGATGACCAAGGCAACGGGGCATACGCCTGTCAGAGCGTTTATTGATCGTGATCTTATGCTTGTTTATGAAGATGAACAGATAATTCGCGAGATGTCGCCTGATTTTGATGAGATGATTCAACTTGATGGCGGTGGAGTTGGTGTAACGGCTCCGGGAAAAGAGTATGATTGTGTTTCAAGATTTTTTACCCCGAAAGATAAGATAAATGAAGATCCTGTTACCGGTTCCGCTCACTGCATGATTGCGCCGTATTGGGCAGAGCAACTTGGAAAAAAAGAAATTCACGCGTATCAGGCATCTGAACGAGGAGGCAAGCTTGAATGCAGAATTCAGGCGGATAGAGTGGTGATTATAGGCAAGGCGGTGTTGTACTCTGTGAGTGAATTATTTGTGTAGGAGATGGCAAAATATGAAAAGAGAACTTGGTATAGCAAGGTGCGGATTGGCGTGCTGCCTTTGCAGTGAGAACGATCATTGCGGAGGTTGTGACTCTGGTGAGTGCCCGGGAGATGCTTGGTGCGAGAACAGGAAGTGCTCCAAAGAGAAAGACTATGGGCATTGCTACGATTGCGACAGCGACTGCAAGAAAGGCATGTTTGGCAAGATAAAGCCGTATGGATTCACACTTTTTGTAAAGAGATACGGAGAGGAAGAACTGCTTAACTGTCTAGAAAGGAATGAGCGAAACGGCATAGTCTATCACAGGAAAGGTATTATTGGAGACTATGACGATTTTGATGATGTTGAGGAATTGATACGATTCATTAAGACGGGTGAAAGATAAATTTAGAAATAGGATATATGCGACTTTTTGTAATGAACCATAAACCTCGTCCCATGTAGACTATAGCAAATAGATGAGAGGTGAACATGACTACAATTATCAAGGCAAAAGAACTGATCATAAAAGGCGAAGAGAACATACTGGAATTACCGGAGAATCTAAAAGAACAGGTTTCAATATATTGGAATGAGCAAAAAAGGCAGCATCCCGGAATGTTTAACGGGCCGGTGTATTCGGTGCTTGATATGGAGAACAACAACGGCGAGATTACCTTGGAGTGCGCACTTTCCGATTATGCGAATTACAAGTACAGTGAAATACATGATTTGGGAGAATTTGCGTGCAGGAATCTTTACGCGGGATGTCTTTTAAAATCTTGTGAAGGAAAATATATTGTTGCTCTAAATGGTGCGGGTTCTGAATTTACAGGCAAGATACAGTTTATTGGAGGCGCGATGGATCCTGAAGATAAGGATGATGTGACGGGAAAACTTGATCCGCTTATTACCGTGATGAGAGAACTTGAGGAAGAAGCCGGAAAAGAGATTAGGAATAGTATCAAAAATGTCGGAGAAACCTATCTTATAACTAACGGCAGAAAATATGGTATAGGCACGGTGCTTCAGTCATCTATGAGTGCGGATGAGTTAACCGCGGCGCTTGGCAGATTCAAGGACAGTACGCATAATAACGAGATAGACAATCTTGTTGCTTTTGGAAAAGAAAACAAGGATGAACTTGAGAATTACGTAGACAGGCAGGATATCGGTGTGGTGGAGTTTTTGAAAGAAGTACTTTGAAAAATGGACCACAAACCCCGTCCCCATGGACCATAGAGGATTAAAAATGACTAACAAAGAAATACTGGAAATAGCGCTTCGGCAGTCGGCGGAAGACAACGGTTGCCGTGCGGAGGATTTTTTGTCGGATAAAAATGTTGTTGTTCCGTTCAGGCTAGGTGAGAAGGCGCGCAAGTACTATAAGGAGCCGATAACGTGCAATTTCATTACGTACGGTAATAACGTGGTTGCGGCTTCATCGGATGAAGTTGCGGATATTGTAAAAGAGTACGTCGGAAAGTTTGAGTTTTATCACTGCTTTGAGACGCCAAATATGAATTGGCTCATTGAGAGGATTGAAAAACTTGGGCATAAGGTGTGTTTCATGGCAGAGTTCTTTTTGCCCGATATTGAAAAGATGCCGGTGCTTGAGTGCTCATATGCTACAAGGATTCTGGGACCTAAGGATTTCAAGGCGTTGTATCTTCCGCAGTGGAGCAATGCACTTTGCAGTGCCCGCAAGGAACTCGATGTTCTTGGAATGGGCGCGTACGATGGCGATAAGCTTGTGGGATTTGCAGGGGCTTCTGCGGACTGCGACGATATGTGGCAGATAGGAGTGGACGTTCTTCCCGAGTATAGGCGGAATGGAATAGCGTCAGCTCTTACTAATATGCTGGCAAAAGAGATACTTAAACGCGGCAAGGTTCCGTTTTATTGCTGTGCGTGGTCGAATGTAAGGTCGGCAAGAAATGCGATAAGAAGCGGATTTGTGCCCTCGTGGGTTGAAGTAACGGTGAAGCCTGCGGAGGTTGTGGACGGAATGAATAAATGACAACAATGGAAAGGACTATAGACTTGGAAAAAGAATACAAGATCATAACAGCCACGGAGGAAGACCGTGAGGAGATATTGGCGCTGTATAAAGCGCAGATCGGAAGGGAACTTTGCCCGTGGGATGAGTATTATCCGTCGAATGAGACAATCGATGCGGATTTTGCGCGTGACGGACTGTTTGTATTAAAGGAAGACGGGATAATAAAAGCTGCGATTTCGATTGATGAAGATGAGGAAGTTAACAGGCTTCCCTGTTGGGATAAGAATCTCGAACCTGAGGGAGAGCTTGCTAGGCTTGCAGTCCTTCCTGCGGAGCAGAATAAGGGACTTGCAAGGATAATGCTTAAGCATGGCATGGAGGAGCTTAAGAGACGCGGATGTAACGGAATTCACATACTTGTCGGTAAGTACAATACCAAGGCAATCCGCTCATATGCGGTATTTGGATTTAATGAAGTGGGCGAGTGTCATTTGTACGATCAGGATTTTTTATGCTATGAAAAAGAGCTGTGACATGATCCGGCAGAGAGAACTATTACTAAATAAAAGCTTTGGAAGGTAATTATTCATGAAACAAAATGGACCACAAACCCCGTCCCCCGGGACCAAAAGCACTTTGCTGCAGAACAAATTTGTAGTATGTCTGTTGGCGGTATTCTGTTGCCTCTTGTGGGGGAGTGCGTTCCCGAGTATCAAGGCGGGATATGAGATGTTTGAGATCGGCGCGCAGGACAGCGTGTCGCAGATTCTTTTTGCGGGAATAAGATTCTTGCTGGCGGGAGTGCTGACGATCATTTTCGGAAGCCTCCTTCAGAGAAAAGTTCTTTTTCCCAAGAAGACATCATGGAAGATGGTCTGCACTCTCAGTGTTTTTCAGACGATGCTGCAGTATTTTTTCTTTTATATAGGACTTGCGCATGCATCGGGAGTGAAGTCGTCGATAATCAATGGGATGACAACGTTTTTTGCGATTCTTTTGGCATGCCTTGTAAGGAAGCAGGAGCACCTGTCTTCGGAAAAGATAATCGGCTGCCTTCTCGGAACTGCGGGAGTTATCATTGTCAGCTTGTCAGGCGGAAGTATCGGTGCGGGATTTGCGCTTAACGGCGAAGGCTTTATCCTGATCGCTGCGGTTTCGTATGCAATTTCATCGGTGCTTATAAAGGAGTACTCCGTAAAAGAGAATCCGGTGACGCTCAGCGGATATCAGTTCCTTATTGGTGGCTTTGTCATGATGGTTGTAGGATTTGCGGCAGGTGGAAGGATTCACCTGACAAGACCGATTGGCATTCTGCTTATCATATACATGGCATTGATATCGTCGGTTGCGTACTCGATATGGGGGATTTTGCTCAAGCACAATCCTGTATCGACGGTTACGATCTACGGTTTCTCGAATCCAATCTTCGGAGCTCTTTTGTCCGCATTCTTCCTTGCTGAGTGGGATAAGCTGAGTCTTAGGTATGTGACGGCTCTTTTGCTTGTCAGTCTGGGAATATATGTGGTCAACAGAAAGTAAAGGCGTTCAATTCCTCCTGTCGTCTGAGTCACAGAAAAATATACTGTATATCGTAAAAATATGTTAAAATGAATCAATAACGCATCAACGTAGTAATAACAGAGTGTACTGAAAATTTCCGGGGAATGGCGTTTAAGGGATGCTTGATCCGGTTTGTAAAAGGCAGGAGGAACTGTTTTATATGAAAGGTACTATCAAAGAAAAGCTTACGTTAGTTGTAATTCTCATTGTCGTCGCGGCAATGGTCATTTCCTCGGCAGTTATTGTCGGAACGTCGGGTGGCAAGCTTACCGGACAGCTTACAAATCAGCTTCAGATAAACGCTGATAAGTATGCAAATTCGATTAATGCCTGGATTGAGATGGAAAAAGGTCTTAACAGTGCAGGTGCTGCGGCATTGGCTGCACTTCCCGACAAATCCTATAATGTTGAACATGCTCAGCAGATGGTCACGACGCAGGCTGCCGGACATTCTGAGTTTCTTAATCTTTATTATGGTATGGCAGATAAGACACATCTGCAGATGGATCCAAATGCAAAGCCGCCGGAGGGCTACGATCCCACACAGAGGGGATGGTACAAGGCAGCAGAGGCAGCAGGAACGACCATAGTGACAGATCCGTATATGGACGTTTTGATTGGCGGTATGTGTATCACTATCGCAACGCCTGTTTACAGGAACGGCCAGCTTGCGGGCGTTCTCGGAGCAGATTTTACCCTTGATTATATCGCAAATGTTGTCAACAGCATTCCGTACAGCAAAGGCGAGTACGGCTTCCTTGTTGATGCAAGCGGCAATTACATAATGCATGAAAATGATGCGTTCCTTCCGGGGGAAGAGACGGCAACGGCTGTGCTTAACGTTATGCCGGGCATATCTTCGATAATTACGACGCCGGGTAGCGAAGTGGTTCTTACGAAGGACTACGATTCCGAAAAGAATTACATCGCAACATCCACTATAGAAGGCTGTAACTGGGCGCTTGGTCTTGTTATGCCAAGGAAAAACGTCAGCGGCACCATAACACAACTTATCGTAACTGCCATAATTATTACGTTGATAGCAATAGCTGCTGTAATTGTTATTATGACAAAGCTTATAGGTGTGCAGCTTGCGCCTATGGAAGAAATGAAGTCTTTTGTAAAAGAGAAAGTCATAGGCAATGAAAATATCAAGCAGACCCGCTCAGAGACGGAAGAAATAAGATATCTTTTGACAGAGCTCGAAGACCGCGTCATTGATACGATACATAAGACTAAAGACGAATCGCAGCTTATAAAAGACAAGATGACGAGTGCGTCCGATAAGATTACCGATATCAAAGACAGTATTTCCGAGATAAATGAAGCGATGCAACGCACGGAGGGAGGCATAGAGACCCAGACGGCCAGCATCCAGAACATTGACAAGATATGTGATAATGTTATGACTGCAACGGAGAGCTTTGCGGCTGATACCAAGAGTATGAGCGACAGAACCAATGAAGTGATCGGAAGAGTTAAAGAGATGGTTCCCGAGATCCTTGCAAACAAGAATCATGCGGTTGAGATGACGAACAGGGCAAAAGAGGAGCTTGAAGAAGCTCTTAAGGGAATTCAGGTAATTGAGCAGATTGTGAATGTGGCAAGTGCAATTCAGGATATCGCAAGCCAGACAAATCTTCTTGCACTCAATGCCAGCATAGAAGCGGCAAGAGCGGGAGAAGCGGGCAAAGGTTTTGCGGTTGTCGCAAGTGAGATCAACAGCTTAAGTACTACAACAGGAAATGAGATTGATAAGGTAAATGCACTTACAAACGAAGTTACAGCCAATGTAAATGAGCTTTCGAGAGTAAGTAATCAGATCATCACATTTCTTACCGACAGAGTGCTTAAAGATTATGATAATCTTGAGACTCTTGCGAAGAATTACATGGATGATGCAAATTATTACAGCGACATAAGTAAGGGGCTTGGCAGCGGTGCCAAGGAAGTAAGCACATCCGTAGCCGATATCAACAATGTACTGGAAAGAATAAATTCCGTGCAGAAAGAGCTTGGCGAAGCGGTTCGCGATATCTCGAACAATATGCAGAGTATCACAGAATACAGTGCGAATGTTTCGGGTGAGACCAAGGATGTAATGGATAGCATCATAAATCTTCAGGATACAACAGATAAGTTCAACGTATAAGGCGGTAACCCCTTTGCCGTGATATATATAAGAGTCTGCAACTGTCAGAAAATAGGCAGTTGCAGTTTTTTTTATATCATATGAAATTGCTTTGCAACTCTTTGTTCTTGATTTAAATACAACTGATATTTATAAAAAAGTTGTAAAATTCGCTAAAAATCCGTAAAGATTGTCAAGATTTACGTAAATGCGTAATAGGGTGGTATAATCTATAATATAGGAAAAGAACGGAGGAAGGGCGCTATGCAGGAAAATCATTTAAAACGCACTTGTAAACTAGTATTTCTAATTCACGTAATTACGACTTTTTTTTCAATTGTCGGTCTAATGTCGCAGATCACAATGTCAGATCTTGCTCCGATCAGAGGAATTATCCCTTTGATAATGGTTATATTGGTATTTATCGCAGATTCGGTGTATCTTTTCATCAGTAAGGGTGGAGTTACATATATAAGAATACTTGCGATCACATATTCTATAGTTTATTGTGCAATGCTTAACAGCGGGAACACGGGTACGACATATCCATATATGATCCCATTTTTGATCGTATTTCTTCTTACACTTGATAGCTTAAGTGTAAAAGTCGGAGTTATCGGATTTGCCGTTTCCAATCTTATAAGAGTAATACTTACTATTACTACTTCAGCGAATATTCAGAATGATATCGAAGTTATCATGATAGAGGCGATCATTTCAATCCTTACGGTTGTTACGATCCTTAAGGGTTATGGGCTTCTTTCAAGATTCTTTGAGGAATCACTTGATGAAGTTACATCGGTTTCGGATAAAAATAAGACTATCACCGAAAAAATCACGGAAGTTGCCGACAGTGTAGTGGAAGACGTTTCTTCCGTAAGCGAAGCGCTTAAAACTATCGGTGAATCTGTAGAGCTTCTTGATGAGACTATGGAAAACATCATGGTTGGAACGCAGAATACCGCTGAGGCAATTACTCATCAGACAACCCAGACGCATGATATTCAGGATATTATCGATGATACCAAGAAGAGTGCGGACATAGTTGAGAACATAAACAACGAAGCTGCAGATGCCCTCAAAGAAGGCATGGGTGTCATGGAATCCTTGTTTGAAGAGGTTGAAAAAGCCAGAAAAGCAGGAGAAAATCTTCAGACAGCTGCGGATGAACTTCGTTCCAACACTGAGGATGTAAGCGGAATCACAAGCATTATCCTTTCAATTTCATCACAGACCAACCTTCTTGCACTCAATGCCAGCATAGAGGCTGCAAGAGCGGGCGAAGTGGGTAAGGGATTTGCGGTAGTTGCCGATGAGATCAGAAATCTTGCCGAGCAGACAAGAAATGAGACAGAGAATATTACACGTATTATTGAGATTCTTACAGCGAATGCCGATACAGTCGCTGACTGCGCTACAATAAGCTCACAGTCTGCAATCCGCGAGACTGAATATACACAGAGCGCATCCAAGAAGTTTGAGTTTATCAGTGAGAAACTTGCGGAACTTAGTCAGGCTATCAATGATATTGCTAATTTCATTTCATCACTTAGCAGTGCAAATAACGAGATTGTAGACAGCGCCAGCACGTTGTCAGCTACGAGTGAAGAGATAAGTGCAAGTTCGACCGAGGCTTCCAAGGCAAGTTCAAGAAACGTTGAACTCGTTGCACAGTTCAAGAAGTCTATGGACGGTATTATTGCGAAGATTGAGGAACTTCAGAAATATACACAGGGATAAAAGAGAATACTAAAAAGCAATCAATATAAGGGTTGTGGAAAGCAAAAACTTTTCACAACCCTTTTTCTTTGGACTTTGGTGAAGCGATATTGCTTATTACGGCCTTATTTTTGCAAAATGCGGATTTGCGGAGAGCGGATGTTGCTCCTCGTTAAGTATCCTGAATTGTGAAGGCGGATAGCCGGTGGCTTTCTTAAATGCACGTGTGAAAGCTGTACAACTTGTAAAGCCGGCCTGATAGGAAATATCTGTGACGGTCAGTTCGGGATTTGAAAGAAGCGTTTTGGCATAGCTTATTCGCATCTGCTGAAGATATTGATATAAGGTCATTCCGGTGTATTCGGAAAAAATCCTCTCGAAGTAATATTTGCTGAAACCTGCATGAGCAGCGACGCTTTCAAGAGTCAGATCTTCCGTAAAGTGCTCTGAGAGGTAGCTGCATACATTGCTCAGAGAGGCATTGTTTTTAAAATTAGTCGAAGCTGAGGCAGACTCGGGCTCACGGAAAAGATTAATGTTTTTTCCGCAGAAAGCAATAAATTGCATAAGAATTGAATAAATCTCAAGTTCATCGTAAGGTGCGAGTTCTGAAAAAGATATAACTTCGTCGTCCATCTCTTCTTCGTGCATATGAACCCGCGGTGCGGAACCGAAATATAACTTCATTATCGTATCGATAAGGCCACACAGATAATTATATATATCAGGCGGACATGTCTTTTTCTTAATGTGCAGAGCGGGGGACATAAGACGGAATGCCCGATCCATTTCTTTTAAATTGATTATTCCGGAAAAGTCGGCTTGAATGTACACTCTGGTTCCCGGTGTCGGAGAAAAAATCTCATGAATAATGGTGGGGCAGATTAATAGAATGTCATCTATTTCGACATGATAAGTCTGATTGGCACAGATTACCTTGTAGGGAGCTTCTTTTGGCCAGATAATCTCGATATCTGTGTGCCAGTGCGGTGGAAAATCGGCGTGCAGACGGTTTATGAACATCCGCAAACTTGTGTTGATCTTGTGTCTGACATTTTCTTTGGTGCTTGAATAACAATATTTCATACTACAAAAAGAACTCCTGAAATAATAAAAAACGGTGCAAAATCATAAAAGGCAATTTTTGTTTTATGATACAACATTATAGCATGAATTGATGGTAAAAATGTCTAACAGCTCAGCATTATGTCATAATTTATGTAGATAAATAATGTAAACTGTGAAAAAATGCACAAACAATAGAGCAATTTTGGTATGGTAGATGGCAATTTTCCACACGCGTAAAAAAGTAAATTATTATAGAATTATGTAAAGGAATGAAACAGTTTATTGTTTCATGAAGGAGAGATTTTCAGAGAATCTGAAAAGTAACAAAGGTATTTATATGATAGGAGGGTAAGATATGAACAAAAAGGTATTGGCTACTTTTTTTGCAACGGTCTTGGCAACTACTACGCTTGTTGGATGTGGTGGAAGTTCTGCCACTACGACACCGTCGGCAGGTGGCTCCGGAGCTGATGCGACGGCGCAGGCAAATTCTTCTGCGGGAAAGCAGACGGACGGAAAGAATCTACCGACACTTACAACTGAGCCACTTGAAATAACTCTTTGGGACATAGCTACGGAGGATCCGGCAAAAACCACGCAGGAAGGTGCTGTGCAGAGATTTATGAAGGATTATCCGAATATCAAGGTTAATCAGGTACATCAGCAGAATGACAATTATAAACAGCAGCTTGTTGTTGCGATGAGTTCGGGACAGGCGCCTGACATCTATGTTCACTGGGGCGGTGGTCCTATGGCGGAGTATTACAAATCAGGTTTTGCCAACGATCTTACCGAAATGTATGCAAAATACGATCATCCCGAATTTATAGATGCTGCGGTTGCGCAGTCGACATATGACGGAAAGATGCTTGCTATTCCTTTCGGCGGACTTTCGGGCTGTGATATTTTCTATAATAAGACAATCTTCAAAGATCTTGGTCTTGAGGTTCCCAAAACGATTGATGAACTTGAGGCTGTTTGCGAGAAACTGAAAGCAAACAATATCATTCCGTTCTCACTTGCAAATGCATCAAAGTGGACAGGCTCAATGTATTACATGTATCTTGTTGCACGTCACTCCGGAAATGCTGAGTTTGACGCGGCTTATACACAGGAAAACGGCGGAACATTCACAAGCGACGCATTTGTTTATGCAGGCTCCAAGATTCAGGATTGGGTTAAAAAAGGATATTTCCCTGATGGCGTTAATTCACTTTCAGCTGATGATAATCAGGACAGAGCACTTCTCTATGACGGTTCGGCTGCAATGATGCTTCACGGTGCATGGCAGGTATCGGGAATAAAAGCGGACAGCGAAGAGTGGTACAACGAAAATGTCGGCGTATTCCGTTTCCCTGAAGATTCGGAAGCAAAGGCAAAGGGCGTTCCTCAGGATGTAGAGATCGGTACAGCAATCGGTATGGGAATGTCATTTAACTGCTTCAAAGATGATAAAACTGTGGATCAGGAAAAACTTGACGCATGCTATGTGCTTGCAACACAGTATTACAATGATGACACATATAACAATGACCAGCTTTCAAGCGGAACACAGCCTTCAATTAAAGGAATGGAAGAAAATATCGACGATCCTAACATGAAGGTTATAGCTGATGTATTCTTTAATGCTTCCAATGTACAGCTTTGGTATGATCAGTATCTTCCCGCATCAGTAACGGAAGTACACAAGAACTGCATGACTGAGCTGTTTGGCCTTGAAAAGACACCGGAAGAGATTGGAAAAGAGCATGATGATGCTATGAAGAAAGCTATTGCCGAACAGTGAAAATAAAAAGCAATGCGCATAGATCGCTGCCTGCGGGGAGTTTTTCCTGCGGGCAGCGACTGTTATAAAAAAGTGAAAATGCGGCAGGAAGGAGTTTATGTGAAAAATGAAAATAATATAGGGCTTGCACAGGCCAGAGCCAAAAGCACGGCAAAAGCGGCAACGGTCTTTCTTATACCGGCTCTTTTGCTTATAACGATATATATAATCTATCCGGTCATTGATACTTTCGTGATAAGCGGATATAAGTGGAACGGTATTTCATCCGACAGGATTTTTATAGGAACAGAGAACTGGGTATCACTCTTTAAAGATGAGATGTTTTGGAAATCTTTTAAACATAATCTGATCGTCATGGTATTCTCGATTCTTTTGCAGATACCCATGGGTATGCTTCTTGCAACATTCCTGGATGCGGGAGGAAAAAAATTCAACATATTTAAAATCATCTGGTTTCTGCCATATCTAATGAGTTCTGTTGCGATAGCTTTCCTTTTTGTATATGCACTTGCAACAAATGGAGGAATTGTTTCATCACTCGCTACGCTTATTATGGGTAAGAAAACTACGATAGATCTTTTGGGAACCGCGCCCAATGCGCTTTATACCGTAATAGGCGTTATGGCGTGGCAGTTTACACCTTTTTACATGGTCTATTTCATCGCCGGATACGGAAACATCGATACATCGATATACGAGGCGGCTATCATCGACGGCGCAACAAGATGGCAGTATATAAAGCATATTGCGATTCCTCTTTTGGGACCTATTTTCAAGACCGCATGCACGATGTCTCTTATAGGTTCGCTTAAGTACTTTGATATGATCTGGAACATGACTCAGGGAGGGCCTGCAGGTTCGACGGAACTTATGGCTACATACATGTACAAGCTCTCGTTCCAGCAGTTCAATATGGGTTATGGTTCGGCAGTGGCAGCAGGAATGTTCCTTCTTATAACGGCTATCGCGTTGATATTTAACAAAGTTTTCAAGGTTAAGGAGGAATATTGAGTATGGTCAATCCAAATATGAGTGAAGCGGATTATCGTAAGTCCAAGATAAAATCGAGGATCGCGTGGGGAGTAGCTATATTTTTCGCATGCATCTGGCTGGTACTTACGCTTACACCGTTCTTCTTTATGATAATAAATTCGTTCAGAAAACAGTTTGATATGCTGCAACAGGGCGTTTTCCATCTGCCCGATCCGTGGTTCTTTGATAATTATGTAAATGTTGTTTCGCATGGATTTTTCGGATATTTCTTAAGAAGTGTGATCGTGGTTGCGATATCGCTTGTGCTTATGCTTGCCATTTCGGCATTTGCGGCATATCCGCTTGCAAGAATGAGCTTTAAATTAAATCCGTTCATTTATGCGCTTATCGTAGCTATGATGTCGGTTCCGATGCACGTTACTTTGATACCTATCTTTAAGCTCACAACATCGGTGGGGCTCTACGATTCGCTCGGATCGCTGATAGGACCTTATGTTGCATTTGCGCTTCCGATGTCGGTGTTTATTTTGACGGCATTTATGAAAACGATTCCGAAGGAAGTGGAAGAGTCTGCGGAAATTGACGGATGCAACCGCTATCAGAACTTTTTTAAGATGATACTTCCTCTTTCCAAATCGGGACTTTCGACGCTTGCGATTTATAACGGCGTTTCGATGTGGAATGAATTTGCTTTTGCCAACACCTTGCTCATTACTCCCGAGAAAAAGACATTACCTCTTGCACTTGGGCAGTTTAAGGGCGAACATTCGCTTGATATTCCGATCATCTTGGCGGTACTGACTCTTTCGGTGCTTCCCATGATAACTCTTTTTATCGTTTTCCAGGATAAACTTGTAAAAGGAATGATGGCAGGCGCGGTTAAAGGCTGAAAACGGCGATATAAACAGAACTTACGGGAATAAAAACTTTTTTAATGTAAAGGAAGGGGCCTATGATAATTTACGTAGATGCAAGTGCTGAGCACGACGGAAACGGAAGCAGGAATTTACCTTTTAAAAGAATAAACGAAGCGGCGAAAGTTGCGATGCCGGGAGATGAGGTTGCTGTTGCGCCCGGAACTTACAGGGAATATGTCAATCCGGTCAATCCCGGAACTTCGGAAAATCGAATAACTTACAGAAGTGAGAAGCCGCTTGGCGCCGTTATAACAGGTGCCGAGAAGATCACGGGATGGTCGAAGTTTAAGGGCGGTGTGTGGACGGCACGGGTAAAAAACAGTATCTTTGGCAGTTACAATCCTTACACGACGCTTGTTTACGGCGACTGGTATTTTGCGACGCCAAATAAGCATACGGGCTGTGTGTGGCTTAATGACGAGGCGCTGTATGAAGCTCTTAGTATCGATGAGTGCGCTGAAGGAAAAGTTTACGAGTGTTCGTGGGATCCCGAGAATTCCAAGAGAAAATGGTACGCAGAGCAGGATAATGAAAATGACGAGACAGTTTTTTATGCCAATTTCGGCGGAGCGGATCCAAATAAAGAAAATGTCGAGATTACCGTAAGGCGCGAGTGCTTCATGCCTGAAAAAGAGGGCGTTGGCTATATAACCGTAAGTGGCTTTAATATAAACAAAGCTGCGACGACGTGGGCTCCTCCCGCTGCTTATCAGGACGGAATGATAAGTCCGCACTGGAGTAAAGGCTGGATAATAGAAGACTGCGAGATCTGGGGCAGTAAGTGCGCGGGCATTTGCGTTGGGCGTTACTACGATCCCGAGAATAGCAATTTTTATACAACAAAGCATGTTAAGAGTCCTACTCAGATGGAGAGAGATTCTGTGTGCCGCGGTCAGTATTACGGATGGTTAAAAGAAAAGATCGGCGGACATATAATCCGAAGAAACAATATTCACCACTGCGAGCAGGGCGGAATCATTGGCCGTATGGGCGGAGTGTTCAGCGTTATCGAGGACAATCATATTCATCACATAAACAATATGATGGAGCTTGGAGGAGCCGAGATAGCGGGGATAAAGATGCATGCCGCAATCGATGTTGTAATGAGACGAAATCATATTCACCACTGCACAATGGGAATCTGGTGTGACTGGGAGGCGCAGGGAACAAGGATAACGCAGAACCTGTTGCACGACAATCAGCGTCCTTCTTTTGCAAAGCAGTTGCAGGGCGGTATGACTTGTCAGGATCTGTTTGTTGAAGTAAGCCACGGACCTACGCTTATCGATAACAACATTTTATTGTCGGATGTTTCGCTCAGGATAGCAACTCAGGGTGTTGCGATGGTACATAATCTTTGCGCGGGCTCTTTTACCTATGTCGGAGACGGAACGACCTGGAGATATACGCCTTATCATATGCAGCACAGAACGGAAGTTATGGGCTTTATGACAATCCTTCATGGGGATGACAGGTTCTACAACAATATCTTCATACAGAAGTGGCCGGCCGAAGATCTTGAGCTTTTAAATGATTCTGACCCGGATGAGAAGTATACGGAGAACAGGAAAGTCGGAACATATTGCTTTGACGAATATCCTACTTATGATGAGTGGATCCCGCAATTCGATATGGAGACGGAATATCCAAACATGAGGAAGCATGAAGATGCGCACTTTAGCCATCTTCCCATATGGATTGACGGAAATGCATACTTTGAAGGCGCACTTCCGTGGAAAAAAGAGGAGAATGCATTCTTCGATGATTCGGGAAAGGTATACGTTGATGTGGTTGAAAAGGATGGTGAATATTTCCTTGATACAAATATCTACGAGGCACTTGGCGACTTTAAGGTCTGTATGATCTCGACCGAGACTCTCGGCGAAGCGTTTGAACCTCAGCAGAAGTTTGAAAATCCCGATGGAACCCCGATTACTTTCGATGTGGATTATCTCGGAAACCACCGAGGTGCGGGCATTATCCCCGGACCGTTAGCTTCAGGGGATGACGCTAAGAATAAGCTTTACGCGAAACTTGATATTGAATAAAGATTAATTAAAGGAGCAGCTGTCACGTTGATAGCTGTTTCTTTTTATTGGAGAGCAAGTTTCCAAATTGGAAAAAATATTTTATCTTATTTGTGCATTTGATGTATTATTTTTTTCCAAAGAGTCAAATAGAATTATTCCATAAGCGATTATTTACTATAGAAAGGAACAACGGATGAAACTTAAGTTGCATGAAAATATAAAAAGATTAAGAAGAGAGAGAAATCTGACGCAGGAAAAACTTGCAGAGATATTGGGAGTAACTGTCGGCGCGGTGTCTAAGTGGGAGAATGGAAACAATACACCGGATATAGTGATGCTGGCAACGATAGCAAGCTTTTTTGATGTGTCAATCGATGTCCTTTTGGGATATGACATGGCATCTAAGAAAGCCGCGAAACTGGTTGAAAGTATAGATTCACTTGTATGTGAGCACAGATTCGATGAAGCGGAAAATCTTTCAAAAGATGCCATTTCAAGGTACCCTCATGATTTTTCTGTCATCTACGCATCTGCCAAACTTTATTGTGTGAAGGCGCTTGAGAATATGGATAAGGAAGATGCGCGTAAGGCAATGGGGCTTTTGACAAGATCTATGGATTATATATCGCAAAACACAGATCCTGACATAAATGATTTCGTGATAAGAACGCAGATCGCGTACAATTACATGATCATAGATGAAAAGGCCGCCCTTGAAATGTTTAAGGAAATCAACTTCGGTGGGATAAACGACACAATCCTGGCGTTTGTGTATCTTCAGAACGGAGAAATAAATCAGGCACTAAATTATAGTACATCGGGCATAATAAACCACCTTGGCGAACTGATAGGTTCTACGGCATACATGATTCTGGCTCTTTCCGGAAAAGGTGGAAAGACGAATATCGGTGAGGCGGTCTGCATCGCGGATACGATGATCAAAGTAATCGATTTTTTTGCAAAAGACGAAGTCGGATGCTTTTACAAATATAAGGCTTTTTACCATGCGATAAAGGCATATCTTTGCGTTTGCATGGGAGACTTTAAAGGAATGAAAAAGAGTATTTCCGAGGGAAAAAAACTTGCAGCGTGCTTTGATGAAAAAAGTTCAAATGACATGGCGAAGCAGCTTAAGTTCTATCATTCGGACAAGAAGCAGTATTACATGATTGATAGCATCGGTGAAAATGCGACTTTGGGAATAGGTGCGTTTTTTTCAAAGCAGCTTGCGAAGATGGCATTTATCGATAAAGAAGCGCTTAAAATGATTAATGATTATTGGGACAAGAATTGATGAAGGGGGCTGTAAAGAATTTAAAATGAAATTTCGGGAAAATATTAAAAAACGATAAAGCGATTATAAATAATTTATAAAGTATTTACAGCACTGATTGAATTGTATAAAATATTATGATAGGTTATTTCCTCAGAATGAAATAGGAGGCGTAATATGTTCAAAAAAGTGTTAACAATTTTACTGTCTGCAGTGATTTCTTTGTGCTCACTTGCAGGTTGTGGTGCAAGTGGCGGTGAGGAAGGAATTTCTGAGGCAGAAGCTGTTAATGAGAATGAGCTTCCTTCAGGAGATATTAATCTCAGAGTATGGGGATCTGAAGAAGATACAGATCTTATTAATCAGATCATATCAAGTTTTGAAGCTGAATATTCCTCACAGGCAAAATTCAATATTACATTTGAAGCTCATAGCGAGTCTTCTGCCAAGGATGATATTCTCGGTGATGTTCTCAATGCACCTGATGTTTTTACTTTTGCGGATGACCAGTTGCTTGCGCTGATTGCGTCGGGTGTTCTTAAAGAAGTTCCCAATGCTTCGGAAATATCAGGAAGAAATCTTGCGGCTTCAAGTGAGGCTGCTTCTTTTAACGGAAATTTGTATGCTTATCCTTTGACAGCGGATAATGGATATTTTCTTTTTTATGATAAAAAGTATTTGACTGATGAAGATGTGCAGACTATGGACGGAATCCTTGCTGTTGCTGAACGGGAGGGCAAAAAGTTATTCATGGAACTGACTTCAGGTTGGTATATTTATTCATTTTTCGGTAATACAGATATGGAAATCGGTCTTGATGACGACGGAATATCTACTTTCTGTAACTGGAATGCAAAAAATACCAAGATAAAGGGTGTGGATGTTGCACAGGCTATGTTGGATATCGCTCGCAATCCGGGATTTTTGAGTGCGGTTAATGATGACTTTGGCGTTGGGGCTGCAAATGGAACTATTATTGCGGGAATTAGCGGAACATGGGATGAAAACGAGATTAAGGAAGCATGGGGCAATGATTATGCTGCAACAAAGCTTCCCACATATACTGTTGCCGGGCAGCAGCTTCAGATGTCAAGCTATGCGGGATATAAGCTAGTAGGTGTCAATTCGTATTCTGAAAATACTGCTTGGGCAAATAAGTTTGCCGATTGGATGACAAATGAACAGAATCAGAGTCTCAGATTCTCGATGAGAGGTCAGGGACCTTCAAATACAGCAGCTTCATCTTCAGGTGAAGTTGCTCAGTCAAAGGGACTTCAGGCACTTCAGAAGCAGGCTGAGTTTGCAAGTCTTCAGAGAGTCGGTGGAACATTCTGGGATCCTGCAACAAATTTTGGAACAATTATAAGCGAGGGTAATACTAAGGGCAAAAATCTGCAGACACTTTTAAATGAGAT
Organism: Butyrivibrio hungatei NK4A153; assembly: GCF_000424465.1. Classification (GTDB taxonomy): domain Bacteria; phylum Bacillota; class Clostridia; order Lachnospirales; family Lachnospiraceae; genus Butyrivibrio; species Butyrivibrio hungatei_A. The sequence continues at coordinate 183,918 of NZ_AUJY01000008.1, forward strand.
GGTTACCGACATTACAGGTATAGAATCAACAGGAGATGCGGAAGGTGCTGAGACTTCGGGAGAGGAAACAGATACAGAAGAGGCAGCAGAAGATTCTGCGGAAGAAACTGCGGAAGAGGGTGATAGCTCGGATAGTGATGACGGCGCAGAAGCAAGTTCTGAGGCAAGTGAGTAATAGGAGGTTGGATCGATGAAGAGAAAAGCAAGTATTCGTGTAATGATTATGGTTCCGGTCCTTCTATTGGGATTTGTTTCCATTTTTTCAAATGTAATGTCATTAACAAACCTTAGAAAAGTAAATAAGACAGCGTCAACAATTGCGGATGACTATATGTCTGCCATAAATGAACTTGATACTATCGGACAGACATCCAAAAGCATCCATACTTTGGCTCTGTCACATATTGTAGCCACTGATTTTGAGACGATGACTTATGTAATTACCGAAATTGAAGCGGAAGAGGCAGTTATGGATCAGACAATGGCTGATTACAAAAAGTATGTCACCAAGGATAGCACGGCAAGCTATGATAAGATGATTGCTGATTATCATGGTTTCAGAGATGCGGTTAAGGTTCTTTTGGCACAGAGCGCAGCTCAGAAAACCAAGGATGCATATGCGACTGCAAATGGCCTTGTTGCTGAGAGCTCAAAGCAGTTGAATGCAGACATCAACGATATTATTGGTGTATTTCGTGATAGTTCCGATACAGCAAGACAGGATCTCGGCTCCAGCTATATGGTTGCAAGAATTTCGGGATTTGCGGTGATTTTTATAAGTATTCTTGCTGTGGTAATTGCACTTTACATTGTACTTAGACATGTAATAAGCCCTGTGATCAAGGCTGAGGCGGAGCTTAATGAAATCATTGAAGGTATCAACAGACGTGAGGGGGATCTTACAAAGCGTATCACGATTGAATCCAATGATGAGATCGGAGCTCTTGGTAAGGGTATCAACTCATTTATTGAACATCTTCAGAATATCTTTTTGACCATCACAAACAATTCATCTGCAATGGATAAGGTTGTAAGCGATGTTTTGGGAAGTGTAAAGACATCAAACAGCAGTGCCGCAGATCTTTCTGCGCTTACGGAGGAACTTACCGCTACTATGGAGGAGGTTGCGGACAGTGCAGGTACTATTAATAAAAATACGGAAGCTGTAAGAGCTGAAGTTGATGAGATGGCTGATAAGAGTCACGAGATAAATGAATATTCAAAGATTATGAAAGAGCATGCGGATGCTATGGAACAGTCTGCAAGAACAACTATGGCTGAAACAAATGCTAAGGTTGAGGATATTCTTACATCTCTTAATCAGGCTATTGAAGACAGCCGGAGTGTTGATCAGGTTAATTCACTTACAGCTGAGATCATGAGTATTGCGACACAGACAAACCTTCTTTCTCTTAACGCTTCTATCGAAGCTGCAAGAGCAGGAGCAGCCGGAAAAGGCTTTGCGGTTGTTGCGAGTGAGATTGGATCTCTTGCCGAATACAGTAAGAGAACTGCCGGAAACATTCAGGAAATCAACTCTGTTGTTGTTGAGGCGGCTCATAATCTTTCAAGCAGCTCAAATGAACTTGTTGATTATTTGCAGAATTCAATCTTGCCTCAGTTTGAAAAGTTTGTTGAAGACGGCGAAAAATATAAAGAGAATGCCAATTACATCGAAAGCGTCATGAACGACTTCAGCAATAAGACAGAAGGATTTAAGTCAACTTTCAGTGATATAGCAGAGTCTATCAACAATATCACAACATCCATAGAAGACGGCGTCCGCGGTGTTTCTTCAGCAGCTGAAAGCACTCAGGTACTTGTATCCGATATGGACAATATTTCAAGACGTATGGATGAGAATAGCCGTATTGCAGGCGAACTTGATGAGGAAACGGCTATTTTCTCAAAGATATAACAAGGTAACTTTCCCTTATTTACAAGGATTGTGAACCTTTATATAGTGATTGGATTGCGGTTTTCCCTTGTTTTTGCCCTTATGAGGTAGATACAAGGGAAACTTTTTTATCCGACTATAACCCGATAAAGCTGCATGGTTGCACGTTTTTTCGTGCAATTTTTTAAACCGATAAATACAGTGATTAGGGAGCAAAAGTTTGATAGTTATTTGTGCTTTTTGAAATATTAGGTCATTTTTTCAAAGAATTTATCAAGATCCATTGCGCCATAAGGTTTACGGACAATTTCAACGCGCTCATTGGTTTCATCTACAATGTATAGAACAACGTAATTGTCAACATTCAATCGGCGCATACCAAGGCTTGCAATAGTTGATGGAATGGATCCTGCAACAGGTAAGATCATTTTCAGAAATTGATCATTGATATATAGACCAAGACTTTTTAGTAATTCCTCATCTGCTGGGGATATAGAAGTCTTGGTCTTTTCATTTATTTTTCTATGGCGTTCAAATACCAGGGCAAGGGCTTCTCGCACTTTGCTGAACAATATTTTAAAAAGTGTAGTTTATTTAATCGTATTTCCGGTTGATTCTCTTATTATGATATCTGTTTCTACATATGTTTTTTTGTAAGGAGTATTTGGATTTGCGATCCTGGAAAGCAGAATATCCGCAGCAATAAAGCCCATGGAGCTTGAATGGATCTTCACCGTGGTAAGACTTGGCTCGATGATGGTGGCTTCGGGCGCATTATCAAATCCGCAGACCGCAACGTCCTTCGGAACTTTTTTACCAAGCTGCCTAAGGGCCTTTATGGTGCAGATTGCAAGGTAATCGTTGGCACAAAAGAAAACTTCAGGCATTTTCCCAAGCTCGCTGATCCTTGCAGCGAGATAATCTGTATCTTTGTACGGACTCGTGTCGTCATCAAGAATACAGGATCCGGTGTCGATGCCAATCCCGCTATCTGTCATGGCTGAAACGTAGGCCTGCCACCTCTCATTGAAGGACTGGCAATGGAATCTGTCACCAACAAATGAGATGTTTCTCTTTCCGCTTTGGATAAATGAACTGATCAGGCGGTAGACGCTTGTAACATTCTCCATGTAGAGAGTATCAGCTGCCAATCCGAATTTCTGAAGAACAGGGGTATCTACAAAGAGAATGGGAATATTCAGGCTGCAGAGGAATTTGCTGTATTTTTCGGAAAAGAGCTCTATACAGAGAATTCCTGCTATATTGTCCATGGAAAAATTAGTTGGGAGGCTTAAGGATTCAATATCATTATCTTTAATAATGTTGATTGAAAGCTTGTAGCCCAGTGAATCTATTCTGTTCTGAAATGCCTCAAGAAGCTTGGTCCCTGAATGGGATGCACCGGGAAAAGAATGAGTGAACAGGGCTATTTCTGTCTTGCCGTCCTTTAATGCTAAGAGCGTACTTGATGCTGTATCAGCGGTATCAGCTAAACTAAACTGCTTGTAGCCCATGGCTGTAGCCATCTGACAGATCTTACTCCTGGTTTCCGAAGATACGCTTCCTGAGTTGTTAAGTGCTCTGGAAACAGTATTTCTTGACATTCCAAGTGCGTCTGCAATTTCCTGTAATGTTACTCTTTTTCCCATAATGGATGTCCCCTCAATACTTTCTGAGTTTTTTTATATTCGGTAAATATCATAACGCTGCAATAGTAATGTGTCAAATGCACTAATTTCTGTATGACAATTGTGCATAATTTACAAAAAAGAAACCCATAAAAACACTGAATTTCACGAAAAGCTGTGTCATATGCACTTTTAGATTGATACAAATGACACAAAATGCTATATTGTTTCTGTCAAGTGATAGTGCAAAATCACCAAGGGAGGAATTATGCATAGAATAAAAACATTGCTTTTGATTGGCATTATGACCATCGCCAGTGTTGGATGCTCATACAAAGCCGCAGAACCGGATACTACTTTAGATGAAACAACAGAGGAAAACGTGCAGTCAGCGGATGAAAAGTATCTGGGAGAGAACATTGAAGATCATATCGTTTTTCCGTCATCAGTGGAGGGACTTGTGGGCGATACAATGCCGTTTTACGACGAGGGAAAGTACAATGTCTTTTACCTGGCAGACCAGAGAGACGGTAAGCAGGGATATCACCCTTGGGGGCTGATCCAGACTACAGACTTTGCCTCATATGATGACAAGGGAGTTGTTTTGAATTATGGAGACGCTGTAGAAGACCAGGACATAGCTCTTGGAACCGGAAGTGTAATAAAGGGAAATGACGGTAAGTACCATGCTTTTTATACTGGACATAACGATATGTTTGAGCCAAAAGAAGCAGTGATGCATGCTGTCAGCAGCGATCTTATAAATTGGGAAAAGATTCCCGAAGATACACTTTATGCAAACGAGAATTATGCACAGAACGACTTCAGGGATCCGTTTGTTTTCTATGTTGAATCAGAAAAGTGCTATTCAATGCTTGTTGCAACAAGACAGAACAACATCGGAGTCATTGCAAGATACACTTCAGAGGACTTAAAGAGCTGGGAAGATGCCGGTGTTTTCTTTGAAAATGATATGGGAACCGATTCAAATCTGGAATGCCCGACACTCCTTTCTTATAAAGGAAAGTGGTACTTGTCATTCTCTGATCAGTGGCCTCACAGGCTTGTTCATTACAGGATAGCAGACAATTTTGAGGGCCCGTTTGAGATCCCTTCACAGGACATCTTTGACTGCAACGGCTTCTATGCAGGAAGAATGGAGACAGACGGAGAGAACTTATATGTTGTCGGATGGAACGGAACGAAGAAAAAGCATACAGACAATGAGGACTACGACTGGGGCGGAAATATGGTCACTCATAAGCTTGTGCAGCATGGAGATGGAAGCCTCACACCTGTTTTAAACCCTGAGCTTGAAAAGCTTTTATCTAATGAGCTTTCGCTTACACCAGTCAAGATGACTGATTCAGCTTCTCTTTCGGAGGGCGTTATATCTTTTGCCGGTGAAAAATATGAGATGGCGGGATTTAAGGAGCTTCTTGGCAGTTATCTTATTAAGACCACGATCAGGGATTTTGATAAAGACGGTATGTTTGGGTTCTGCTTTGATACAAACGAAGAAAGTGTCGGAAGCCTGAACATTGTGTTTAACGGCGCCAACAACAGGATTGAGTTCTACAACGGCAGCAATATTATGGAAAGAACAGCTCAGTCATATGTTGATTTCAATTTAGCAGATAAGAATGAGCTGAATGTTTCACTGCTTGTTGCAGACGGCGTTGTGTGCATGTATGTCAACGATGAGATTGCTTTCACAACAAGGATGTACATGTCACAGGGCTCTGATTTTGGGGTGTTTAGTGTTGAATCAAAGGCAAGTTTTGAAGATTTGAAGGCATTTAAGTAAGGATAGGATAGTTGTCTTTTGGGAGAAGGCTTAGGAAGCAGATATCGTTTATAGAGGTGGAATGCTATGGGGTTAGATTTAAAAAAAGTAGTGGCAGTTGCATCAAAATATAAAGTTGCACTCGGGGGAATGCTCGCGATCGTTGCAACCTGCACAGGAATTGCGGTATGCGGAACTAAAGAAGCGCTTCAGCAGTCAATCGAGGATGAGATTGTTGCGCTTGCGAGTTCATGGCCTTCATCTTTTTTTTCGCATGACTATATCGAACCGGAATATGTTGATGATGAAAACCGCACCAATAATGCTTTTAACGTTGCAGATTTTGGAGAGCAGGGAAATAACGGATGGTTTTACAGATATGGATCATCACAGGACCCGGCAAGGTCTAAGAGACTTGAATCTTATGATGGAGAGAGATACTTTCAGCCCGGACAAAAGGGATTAGAGATAAAGTCCAATTTTATTCATACCGCGGAGGAAGTCGCATCAATACTGGAGTGGCGAGCTGCAAAGGGCGGAGATATAAATATTGACCTTGCATATGTCAAAAACGTAAATAATGATAAAAATCCCATGTATCCTGATGGCGTAACACTGTACGTTTACAAGGGGGATGAACCTATCGGAAGATACAAGGTCGATGCAAAGACAGACAAGGAAGAAGTTGTAGAAGAGTCCTTAAAAGATATACATGTCGATGAGCTGGAAAGCCTGTACTTTGTTGTGGATCCGAACATGAACAACGCTTACGACGGTGGTTCATTATATGTTGCCATTTCCGATGTAAATGCCGGCGGTCCTACAGCGAAAAAGGATACAGACAGAATTGATAATAATGCTTATTCCATTGATGATTTCGGCCACCAGGGAAATAATGGCTGGACTTATATGTGCGGAAAAAGCATCGCTGATGCAAAACTTGTATCAACAGAAAAGGACGGAGAGTACATGAATTCTACATCTCCAAATCTTTCAATCAGCCAGTTCTTTATTCATCCATCAATAAATGATGAGGCGATGCTGTGCTGGCAGCCTGCGGTCGATGGTGCCGTTGAAATAAGAGGAACTTACACCAAGTTTGAGCAAAACGACGGAAATCCTGACTGGCCGGATGGTGTAACTGTGTCTGTCTACAGGAACAGAGAAAAGCTCTTTTCCCAAAAAGTTGCAGCACCAAAGAAGGGCAAGAATGAGATTTCTTTCAGGGAAAAGAATGTAAGCGTAAGCACGTCAGACAGATTATACTTTGTGGTTGATGCAGGAGGAAATGCGTCTTACGATGGCGGCGCATTCGATATTGCAATCCTTGACAGGACCGGCGCCACAACCGAAAAAGACGTTGTTATTGCCGGAGATGATACAAGAGAAAACTACGCAGACGTTAAATATGATTTTGGCAAACAGGGAGAAAACGGCTGGTTCTATCAGGAAGGTTATGGAGATGACCCAAATGATGTATGCAATATGCGCATCTTTGACGAAAAGGAGTACAGATATTTTGACAGCAGCTACCTGGAGATAAAGAGCGATTTTGTAAGTCCCGGAAAAGGAAAATCTGCTGTGATCAAATGGAAGGTCGCAAAAACAGGAACAATCAGGCTTAATACTTCCTATACCAAGTTTAAGAATGAGGATAAGAATCCAAGCTGGCCCGACGGAACCAGGGTTACTCTTTATCATAATAATACGGTTCTTACACAGGAGGAATTTGCGCCAGACACCAAGCAGGAAATATCTAAGCGCATGGATGTTGAGTCCTTAAAAGTAAATAAGGACGACTATATTTCCATGGTCATCAATTGTAAGGAAAACAACGCCTATGACGCGGGAAAATACGAGTTTTCCGTTTTTGACCTCACCGATGTTACCACAGAAAATGATATATCGATCAACGAATGCGAGACAAGGCAGAACTTTGCTGATGTTAAATATGATTTTGGTGAGCAGGGAAAAAATGGCTGGTTCTATCAGGAAAGCATAGGAGATGCTCCGTTCGTCGCCTACAATATGCGAAAATACAGCCCTGAAGAAGAGCGATACATTGATTCACGCGATCTGGAGATAAAGAGAGATTTTGTGAATCCCGGAAAGGGCAAGTCCGCAGTTATCAAGTGGAAAGTAGCCCAGAACGGAACGATCAGGATTGATGCTTCATATACAAAGCTTAAGAACGAGGATAAAAATCCGGATTAGCCGGATGGAACAAGGGTGACACTGTATCATAATGGCACAGTTTTAGTTCAGCAGGATTTTGATGCTGAACTCAATGAAGTTACCAAAAGACTTGATGTTGCAGGACTTGATGTTGCCAAGGATGACTATATATCAATGGTCATCAATTGTAAGGAAAACAATGCCTATGATGCAGGTCTTTATGAGTTTTCCATAAAGGGATTGTCTGCGCTTACGGGACAGACAGAGAGAGACGTTATAAATTGGGATAAAGGCCGTTCAAACAACGCATCACTCCAGGATGATTTCGGAAAGCATGGAGAAAACGGCTGGTGCTTCCAGTCAGGATACTATCAGGATCCATACTTTGCTGTGAACGTTGAGCGACTTGAAGAAAATGGCGAGAAATACACGACTCTTGACGGAATAGAGATAAAACGTGATTTCATCATGCCTGCTAACAAGGGAAGATCTGCAAATGTGAAGTGGGTCGCAGCTGAAAACGGCAAGATCGACATAATGGCATCCTATACAAAACTTCTTAATGAAGATAAAAATCCGGATTGGCCGGACGGCGTGACAGTGTATCTTTTCAAGAACAGAGAAGTCTTGAAAAAAGAGGATTTCGCGCCACTTACCGATGAGAAGATCACGAAGGATCTGTCAGTAGAGGATGTTGAGGTACGTGCCGGAGATTGCATTACTCTTTTGGTAGATGGAAAGGCAAATACCGCTTATGACGGCGGAAACTTCACTTTTGTGATCGAAGATGCAGAGCTTAGGACCATGAAGATGGTCAATAACAGCGGGAAGAATTATGCAAATCTTTCTTATGATTTTGGGGAGCAGGGCAGTAACGGTTGGTACTATCTTGAAGGCAGAAGAATAGACAAAGCAGAGGTCTTGTCAAAGAAGACTGCTGATGGAACAGGGTTTATTTCAAGAAAATTTAGCGGCCTCGAAGTGAAGAAGGACTTTGTGCAGCCAAGGCTCAATGCCGATGCAATGTACAAATGGGTTGTGGCAGTTGACGGAGAAATAGATATAACCGGTCAGTATGTGAAGTTTGGCCATGAAGATCCAAATGCAGACTGGCCTGACGGCGTAACTATCGAGATCTTCAAGAACAACTCCAGACTGTATAACACTGTTTGCAACTGCTCGAAAGGTGAAGGAAACGATAATGCAAGAGCTGTAAACATCGAGAAACTGCAGGTTAAGAAGGGAGACATCCTTACTTTTGACATAGGCTGCAACAGGAATAATGCCTGGGACGGAGGAAGACTTGAAATTGATATTGCTGATTCTGAAGGAATCAAGGTTTCAGTAGGCGATGAAGTCAGGACCAACAACACTGTACTCGGTAATCTTGAATCATTCGAGCAGGGTAAGGACGGATGGTGGTTCCTTGAAGGAAAAGACTTAAACAGTGCAAAAGTCCTTGTATATGCTAATGAGGATAAGACTGCTTTTATTTCTCCTTCCAATAAGAATCTCGAAATGAAGAAAGACTTTGTTCATCCCGGAGAGAAGAAGGCAGCAATATATCAATGGGTAGTGTACGAAGATGGAAAAATCGATGTGCTTGGCGACTATACCAAATTCGGGCAGACTGACGCAAATCCTGATTATCCGGATGGTGTGGGACTTAAGGTGTTCTTAAATGAAGAGCTTCTTGAGGAAAAAGATATAGCGGTTTTGCAGGGAGATGGCAATGATAACAAGGCAGACTTCATGTTTACTCAGCTTGACGTCAGGAGAGGTGATAAGCTTTCATTTGTTATTGACGGAAAGAATAATATAGCCTATGACGCAGGTAGATTGTCTGCGAGGGTTTATGCGGCAAAAGAGAAGGCTGAAGGTGAGGAACTGCGGACTAACAACACTAATCTCTTTGAATCATTTGGTGAGCAGGGCACAGATGGCTGGACCTATGGAATGTGCGACTGGGATGGAAAGAACTTTGAAGAGCTTTCCTATGATCCTGATAATGAAAGATACTATAATAACGGAAAACCTGAGCTGAAAAGGGATTTTGTAGAGCCCGGAAATGGCAGAAACGCTGCATACAGATGGGAAGCAGTTAATACAGGAAAAATAAAGGTTTGCGGAAGCTACACCAAGTTTGCCAATAATGAAGACCCTGATGCCAACGGCATTTGCATGAGAATTTTCGTAAACGGCGAAGAAAAGAAGTGGTTTGGTGGAATTACCCAGGGCAACTTTGATTCTGAAAAAGAGATAACATTCGATGAAGAGTATATTGTTCACGAAGGTGACATCGTAATGTTTGCTGTGGATCCTGACGGAAACGACAGCTACGATGGCGGAAGACTTTCTGTAGTTATCAAAGATGCTGACAAGAACTCAGATGATGAGGAAAATGGAGATAAGCCCGAACCCGGAGAAGGTGGCAATGCTGAGAATCCTGGTGAAGATGATGGAACGTCAGAAAATTCTGGAGAAGGTGGTTCTGATAGCGAAGGTAGGAGCAATAGCACAAGAGCGGGTGATGATGGAAAGGGATTTGCTGTTGTAGCAACTGAAGTTGGTAAGCTTGCAGAAAACACGCAGAGCTCACTTAAGGACGTTGGTGTAATAATTGAAAGAGTTCAGAAGAACGTAGAAGAGATTACAGGACAGGTTGAGATTAACCAGAATATCGCAGAGAGTATCAGAAGTGAGAACGAGCAGTTTGTGGCTATCAGTACCATGGCTGGAAATAATGCTACAAATACTGAGCATGTTGCACAGCAGGCTAGTGCAATCAATGACATGGTTGATGAGATTAATCGTCTTCTAAATAATTAAAAAGATGTGAGTGTCAAAAGACTGTGCCTTCTAAAAAAGAGGGCACAGTCTTCAGACTGTAGACAAAGTCCACGGCATCTGCCGTGGATTTTTCTTTATAAAAGTGCCTCGAGCCCAGTATTTATCTGGGCTTGAGGTACTTTTTCTGGTATAATAGAAGTATCAAAGTTGGGGATGAGGATTGCCTTTATGATGACTTCTAATACCGAAAGAAAGCGTGAACAAATGCAGTTTGTGAGCATGGATGATCTGGTACCTCAGGATCACATGCTCAGGCTTATTGATAAAGCAATTGACTGGTCATTCATATATGACCTTGTTGAAGATAAGTATTCATCAGATATGGGCAGGCCCAGCATGGATCCTGTCACACTCATTAAAATCCCTTTCATTCAGTATCTATACGGAATTCGCAGCATGCGACAAACTATCAAGGAAATAGAAGTCAACGTTGCATACAGATGGTTCCTGGGCTTAGAGCTTAACGAGCCTGTCCCACACTTTTCAACTTTTGGAAAGAACTATACAAGACGCTTTAAGGATACAGACCTTTTTGAGCAGATATTCCAGCGCATTCTTGAAGACTGCTATCGCTTCAAGCTGGTAGACCCTACTGCTGTATTTGTAGATGCTACTCATGTAAAGGCGAGAGCAAACAACAGAAAGATGCAGCATAAACTTGCAAAGCAGGAAGCATTGTTCTACGAAGAAATGCTCAAAAAGGAAATAAACGAAGACCGAGCTGAGCATGGCAAAAAGCCACTTAAAGATAAGGATGATGATGACGATAAAGGTGCTGGTGGACATGATGATTTCAGTGATTTCACAGACGACGTTCCTAAAGATACCAAGAAAGTAAGGTGCAGCACTACCGATCCTGAAAGTGGATGGTTCAGGAAAGGTGAACATAAGAATGTATTCGCGTATGGAATTGAAACAGCCTGTGACAAGAACGGATGGATTTTAGATTTCACTGTCAACCCAGGCAATGAGCATGACAGCCGTACATTCAAAGGACTTTACGATAAGATCAGGGATATCGGCGTGGAAACAATCGTTGCAGATGCAGGATACAAAACTCCAGCTATAGCAAAACTACTCATAGATGATGGCATCAAACCTCTTCTTCCCTACAAGAGGCCAATGACGAAGAAAGGATTCTTCAGAAAATCTGAGTTTGCTTATGATGAATACAATGACTGCTATATATGTCCAAACGATCAGGTGCTGGAGTATTCGACCACAAATCGCGATGGATACAGAGAATACAAGAGTTGCGGAAAGGTCTGCGAAAACTGTCCTTACCTTGAACAATGTACACTTAGCAAGAATCATGTAAAACTGGTAACCCGTCATATCTGGGAAGATTACATGGATGAATGTGATGACATAAGATACACCGAGGGGATGAAAGATCTCTATTCTCACAGGAAGGAGACAATAGAGAGAATCTTTGGGACAGCCAAAGAGAATCATGGATTTAGATATACACAGATGTATGGAAAGGCGCGGATGGAAATGAAGGTCGCGCTTACCTTTGCGTGTATGAATCTAAAAAAGCTTGCAAGAATCAAGAATGAATGGCGGTTAGAAATGGCCTGATAAGGGCTGTTTCTGACCATTTTTATTATGAAAATCCGGCTTAGGAAGACAAAATGGCCTTGAGAGCTATGCTCTCAAGACCACTTTGTCTACAGTCTGAAGACTGTGCCTTCTAAAAAAGAGGGCACAGTCTTTTTTTATTTAATACGAGGAGCTAACTATAAGCATTTCAGTAGCGTTAGACATCCTGCGGCTCTTGTTAACGAATTTAAATGATTCGTTAGTGCTGTAGTGGCAGTCAGGGTTGATGCAGCGCCATCTTCGCTGCTTAAGGATAAGAACAAGAGAGTAATTATCTTGTAAGATCGGATGATTGATGGTTCTTTTCTTGATGCCTCGTGAATACATCCTAAATCCGCAGATAGGACAGAAATGGGCAGTGGGGTGTGTTTCGAGAGTAAGAACTTTTGTCTGACCTTGGATATCAATGCTTTTGGTGATTACATCGTTATCTTCAAGGTCCAGTAAATCTGTGATACTATTCATGTATCCTCCTCCTTTGATATTTAGTCCAAGAAACATCATAAGAGACGGAGGAAGTGCAGGAAATGATTCTTGCATAAAAAAACCGGGATTAGTCAGTTTCAATAACTGATTAATCCCGGTTCTATTTATTATTACTGTAGACCCTCAAACCAAACCCTCAAAGTAGCCCCTCACGATAGACCCTCAAACTAGACCCTCAAAAACTTTGAATACCCAAAATGGATTATCCAATAATAGATATTGAAGGAACAGGAATACATATAAGAGATTTGATAAGGGAAAGCGGTCATACAGTTACAGAAGTTTCTGAATACCTTGGGACAAGTACTTCTCTTGTATACAGATACTTAAGAGGAGAGGTTCTTCCAAGCATTGACAGGATTGTGGCTCTTTCTGTGTATCTTGAAGTCCCTATAGAAAGAATAATAGCAGTCGAGTGAGGCTGCACTATGCGGTATGGGGTAATGGTAGCCCACAGGATTTTGGTTCCGGTAATCTTGGTTCGATTCCAAGTACCGTAGTTTAGGCGTAGTAGCCAAGATGGAAAGGCTCCGGATTGCAACTCCGGGATCGTGAGTTCGAATCTCACCTATGCCTCTATATGGATTCGTAGCTCAAATGGTAGAGCGGGAGATTGAAGATCTCCGCGTAGGCGGTTCGATACCGCCCGAATCCATTACGCTTCCTTGGCAGAGCGGATATGCACCGGCCTTTTAAGCCGAGAGATGCGGGTTCCCTCGCGGAACTCGGAGTCGCAAGCTTGGCATTCCCCGGATGCCTGCGCCCCCATGGGGAGTATTTAGCTGTCTTAGCTCAGTTGGAAGAGCAACGGTCTTTTAAACCGTAGGTCATGGGTTCAAGCCCCATAGGCGGCATTAAGCTGTTGTAGCTCAGTTGGAAGAGCAGCAGACTCTTAATCTGAAGGTCGTGGGTCCGACACCCACCAGCAGCATTGATGCGGTATAGCTCAAATGGTAGAGCGCTTGATTCTGATTCAAGATGTTACAGGTTCGATTCCTGTTACCGTAGTTTCGGACATATAGCTCAATCGGCAGAGCATCCGGCTGTTAACCGGAGGGCTGTGGGTTCAAATCCCTCTATGTCCGCTGTTTCGGTTTTTCTGTTTTGAGGAATCGGGTTATAAATTTCATTTTTTCTTTAGAAAGTTGCGTACTTTAGCGGATTTGCTATAATGTAAGTGAGTATAATTTGTTTTATGAATGGGTTATCTTCTGTTCTGCATAACAAAGAGTACATGATGGAAGGGAGCTAATTCATGAGACATAAGGAATTTAAAGACCTAACTTTTGCGGATGATTTTATGTTTGCAAAAGTAATGCTTAATGAAAAGTTGTGCAAGCAGCTGCTTGAGATTATTCTTGAGGTGAAAATCAAGAAATTAAGCTATCCGGAAGAACAAAAAACTATCAATCCTTCATATGATAGCAAGAGTGTAAGGCTTGATGTGTATGTGGATGATGAAAAAGGCACAGTTTATAACATTGAGATGCAGACAACAAATCCGGGTAATATTCCGAGGCGTGCGCGTTATTACCAGGGGATGATAGATCTTAATTTGATAGAAAAAGGCGAAGATTATCATAAACTGGCAAAGAGTTACGTCATTTTTATCTGTACTGAGGATATTTACGAATTAGATAAACCGGTTTACAGATTTGAGAATTACTGCAGAGAGTATGAGCTTCCGTTTGGAGATGATTCATACAAGGTTATTCTTAACGCAGCTTGTACTGAACTCCAGGACACAGAGCTTGGAAATTTCCTGAGGTTTGTTCGTACCGGTGAGCCGATGGATGAATTTACAGATAATCTACAAAACGAAGTTAATGTTGTTAAACGCAATGAGAAATGGGAGGTGGAGTACATGACACTTCTGATGAGAGATAATGAAAAGAAAAAAGAAGGACGAAAAGAATATCAGCTACTTCTTAGGGCTATTCCAAAAGAGTCTGATGATTTTACGCTTGCCCTGACTGCTGAAGACGATGTCATTGAAGCTCTTATGGAAAAATATAATATCTATTCTGAAGAATAATATATGACACAGCTGAATTATCGGTGTTTAAAATGATTTTTTATGATTAAGTTTTTGCGGCTTTCACTTATAGTATAGGTGAAAGCTGTTTTTATTTTTTTAAATAGACTTATTATTCCCCTTATTTCTGTAGTTATTAGTGAAGGGATTTTCCCTTGTCTGTACTTTGACAAGAGAATATACATTCACTAAGTACGTTCCTGTAGTATGTAGCCCCAAAGGTACGCCTTGCGCGATATAGCCTCACTGGAATGTCGGTAGCACCGGCACTGGCGATGACAGCTACGGGTATAATGATACTTCCGCTCAGCCACAACTCATCGTAATGGGAGCGGTCTTGCGAGAACCGCAGGAAGGGTTGAGCCTATGGAGCTGTGCTGCAGCCGCTTAGTGATTTCCCGTTCTCCGGGGCGCCGTGGGCAAATAGGGGAACATATAACTGTTTGATTTTAAGAAGGTATTCCGCTGTGTACTGGCAGTGGGTGCCTTCTTTTTACTTCATAATTATAGGAGAGAATACACATATGAAAGAGATAAAACGTGGTGATATATATTTGGTAGACTTGGGAGATAATATAGGGTCTGTACAGCGAGGAGAACGGCCTGTAATCGTCGTTCAGAATAATAAAGGTAACAGATATTCACCAACAATCACCGTGATACCAATTACAACCAAAATTCATAGGAGCAAAGGATTCCCGACGCATGCCATCCTGGATCATATGGGAGGATTAGATGAGGAATCGGCATCCATGGCTGAACAGATAACTACAATTAGCCGCGGCAAGTTGGCACGGTATATAGGACATTTAAATGATAAATTCATGATTTCCCATATAGATAAGACATTGCAGATACAATTGGGACTTTTTACGCCAGCAAGTGGCGTAAATTACGCCAGGGGCAAAGCCGCAGAAATACTGGATTCTTTCGGTTTGGGGAGTGAAAAAAGTAGCGGAATTGGCGTACCGATATGGTACAAGGTTTCCCTAACCGTTGAGGAAGCTGCAGAATATTCCAATATAGGTGTCAATCGCATCAGGGAATTGTGCAAAGATCCCATGACAAAGTTTTCGTTTAAGGTGGGAAAAAAGGTTTTGATCAAGAGAGAAGCATTCGATGAGTATTTGCGTGGCATCAGCTTGCTGTAGTTGTGCTATGCTTGAAAATATCGCGTTTCTGTGTTATTTTGTTATACGCATGAGGATGCTCTTTTTAATATGAAAAGGAGCGTTTTATGGGAAAAGATTTAAGAGGCCGGGAGATGGGCGAAGGCATCATGCAACGCAAAGATGGTCGCTACTCGGCACGATTTACAAGCAGAAGAGGACGTAGAGTAGAGAAGTGTTTCGATACTGTTGCTGATGCAAGAAAGTGGTATATGAGAAACAAGCTTCAGGATGAGCAGGAAGGTGAAAAATCCATAGAGTATACCATGACGGTAGACCAATGGTTTCATTACTGGTTGAAGACTTTCAAGAGCAACCTGTCACCCAATACCATTCGTAACTATACAGATCGTTATTACAGCGATGTAAAGAATGCGATCGGTGATATGCTCTTAGTAGATGTGAAGGCAATGCATTGCCAGCAGATTTTAAATAATATGGAACCATATTACGCGAAATCCACCATCTATCAGACATACATCTGTATAGGCTCTATGTTTAAATCAGCATTGAAGAACGACTTGATTACGAGGCATCCGCTGGATGGTGTTGATTTCAAATGTAACAAGATGAAGAAGCCGATTCGATTCTTGGATTTAGAGGAACAGAACATTTTCCTTGCGTATGCCGACAAGAACAGCAATGCCAAGGCTTTTCGCTTAGTATTGCAAACGGGATTAAGAACGGGTGAACTGGTAGGTCTTACCTGGGATAACTTTGACAGAGTAAAGAGAACGCTTACAGTTGATAAGACGATGGAATATCGTTATGAGAGCGGAGGCCTGGAGAGTCGGCCCGCCTAAGACGATGTCAGCATTTAGAACCATTCCTCTTACCAATGAAGCGTATGATATTCTTTTCGAGTTATATATTAAAAGGGAGACCAGAAAGGAATCGCCGGTACTGTCTCAGGTACTTACATTCAGAGATCCCAGAACCGGTTTGGTACGCGAAGTGTGCATGCAGGATTTGATTTTTATCAACTGCCGTACCGGCGAGCCAACCAAGAATTCAACGTATGATACCAATCTGGAGAAGCTTTGCAGAAAGGCTGATATTAAGCCATTCAGCATGCATACGTTGAGACATACTTTCGCAACCAGATGCGTCGAAAGAGGAGTTAATCCTAAGTCTTTACAGAAGATTTTAGGACATGCACAGTTGTCAACCACAATGGATACTTATGTACATGTTACAGACGATTCATTACAGGTTGCGATGATGCAGTTTCAGGCAGTTTAAGTTGCCTTGTTTTTTTACACCAAAATTTTGGGGAGTAAAAAAATAATAAAAACTTATCATTTCTGGCGTAAAAATTGCGAAAATCAGACATGGTGAAACAAAAAAACCCGTATTTACGGGCATGGAGGAATAAAAATGAAACTAGGCATAGTAGGTTTACCCAACGTTGGCAAATCAACTCTTTTTAATTCACTTACAAATGCAGGAGCGCTTGCTGCGAACTATCCGTTTGCTACGATTGACCCTAACGTGGGCGTTGTTGCTGTTCCGGATAACAGACTTAAGCAGCTTGGGGACCTTTATCATTCCAAGAAGGTGACACCTGCTACTATAGAGTTTGTCGATATCGCGGGACTTGTTAAGGGAGCATCTAAGGGTGAGGGACTTGGAAACCAGTTTCTTGCAAATATTCGTGAGACTGATGCAATCGTGCATGTGGTTAGATGCTTTGATGACACAAACGTTATTCACGTTGACGGAAGTGTTGATCCCGTGCGTGATATAGAGACAATCAACCTTGAGCTTGTATTTGCCGATCTTGAAGTTCTTGAGCGCCGAATCGCCAAGACTGCCAAGACTGCAAGAATGGATAAGACTGCAGCAAAAGAGCTTGATATATTAAATAGGATAAAAGAAGTTCTTGAAGCTGATAAGATGGCAAGAGAACTTGAGTTTGAAGATTCGGAGGAGAAGGCATTTGTAAACAGTCTTGATCTTCTTACATGGAAACCCGTAATTTATGCGGCTAATGTTAAGGACGAAGATCTTGCGGATGACGGTGCATCAAACAAATATGTTGCTGCCGTTAAAGAACTTGCATCCAAGACAGGAAGCGAAGTATTCGTTATCAGTGCGCAGATCGAGGCTGAGATCTCAGAACTTGATGAAGACGAGAAGGCTGAGTTCCTTGAAAGCCTTGGTCTTACAGAGTCGGGACTTGATAAGCTCATTGCCGCAAGTTACAAGACTCTCGGACTTATGAGCTTCCTTACATCGGGAGAAGATGAGACAAGAGCCTGGACTATCAAGATCGGAACAAAGGCACCTCAGGCAGCAGGTAAGATTCACACTGACTTTGAGAGAGGCTTTATCAAGGCGGAAGTTATCAATTATCAGGATCTTCTTCGCGAAGGCTCTATTGCGGCAGCAAAAGAGAAGGGACTCGTACGTATGGAAGGAAAAGAGTACGTGGTTCAGGACGGAGATGTTATTCTGTTCAGATTCAATGTTTAATACGGGAGGAATACTATGACAGCCGGTGATATGGGGAGAATGGACATAGATTTTCCTAATCTGCACATATATCTGCACAATGTCCCTAAAAGCTTTGAAGTGTTCGGATTTACCATTGCACTTTACGGAGTGATAATCGGATTCGGCTTTTTGTTTGCTCTTTTTCTTATAGCGAATGTTGCGAAAAAGACAGACCAAGACCCCGATATTTACTGGGACCTTGCGGTATATGTAATTATCTTTTCCATAATAGGAGCGAGATTGTATTACGTCATCTTTTCGTGGGACAGTTACAAGGATGATCTTCTTGGAATCCTTGCGATAAGAAACGGCGGACTTGCGATATATGGCGGTGTTATTGCGGGATTTGCGACGATATACATTTTTTCAAGAGTGAAAAAATGCAAGTTCTTAAAGCTTACCGATACCGTTATGCCGGGACTTCTTCTCGGGCAGGTAATGGGAAGATGGGGGAATTTTACCAACAGAGAAGTTTTCGGTGAGTATACGGACGGACTTCTTGCCATGAGACTTCCTATTGAAATGGTCAGAAGCAGCGATGTTTCGGATCTCATGATAGAGCACATGAACGGAGCAAACTACATTCAGGTTTCTCCGACATTTCTTTATGAAAGCTTATGGAATCTCGGACTTCTTATAATAGTTCTTCTTTATACAAAGCACAAGAAGTTCGATGGTGAGATCACACTCATGTATCTTGGCGGATACGGAATCGGAAGAGCATGGATAGAGCATGTGAGAACGGATAGGCTCTTTTTTGCCAATACCAAGATACCGATTTCCATGATGATAGGATTGTGCTGCTTTGTATTTGCGGCTGTTGCTGAGGTAGTCACGAGAGTAAGACTTTCAAAGGTTGCAGTTGGTGGCACAGAAGCCGTGGTAGAGCAGGAAAAAGAAGCGGATAAAGAATCTGAGCCTGAATCCGAAGCAATTGAGGGTGAAAAAGCTCAGAAAGAAATGAATAACGAAATTGAATCAGAAAATAAAGAATAAAAAGATAACGGAAACACAATAGCAGAAATTACTTTAGCTTAAAATCGATTAAGAGGAGTCTCGAAAGAGGCTCCTTTTTTATGCTAAAAATGTGCTAATTACGACAATATCTAAGCTAATTACTTTACTAAAATTTTATGTTTTTAAGGTTGTTTAATGATTAATTTTGTTTTATAATGACTTCAGGTGGTAAAAAGTGTTAAAAAGTGGTTGAAAGTGGGAGATAAGTGGGAACAGCATTTAAAGGTGAATACAGCCATTCCATCGATGCTAAAGGAAGGCTCATAATTCCTGCTAAATTCCGTGAACTTCTTGGTGAACAATTTGTGGTTACTAAGGGGTTTGACGGCTGTCTTTTCGTATTCGCCGAAGAAGGCTGGGAACAGTTTGAAGCAAAACTACAATCACTTCCTATGGATAAACCCGAAGCCAGAATGTTAGGGCGTTTCTTTATCGCCGGTGCTATTGATGCGGAGATTGACAAGCAAGGAAGAATACTTCTTCCCGCGAATCTTTTGCAACATGCCAAGATCGAGAAGGAGGCTATAATTGCCGGAGTCGGCAACAGAGCTGAAATCTGGAGCAAGGCTGAATGGGAGAAGGCAAGCACATTTGATGATATCAATTCAATTGCTGCCAAGATGAGCGAATACGGCTTAAGTATCTAAGGTAAACACATGGAATTCAATCACTATTCTGTACTTCTTGAGGAAGTGCTTGATAATTTGAATATTAAACCGGATGGATTATATCTGGACGGAACTCTCGGAGGGGCCGGACACTCTTTTCACATTGCGGAGAGACTTACGGCCGGAGGACACCTGTACGGAACGGATCAGGATGCGGACGCTATCGCAGCCGCAACCAAAAGACTTGAGCCGTTTAAGGACAGAGTTACTGTCATCAGAGACAATTACGAGAATGCTGTCAAGAGACTAAGAGAGCTTGGGGTTACGGGAGTTGACGGAATCTTGCTTGATCTTGGAGTGTCATCATACCAGCTTGACAACGCCGAGAGAGGCTTTACTTACAAAGAGGATGTGCCTCTTGATATGAGAATGGACCAAAGACAGCAGCTTACAGCGAGAGATATAGTCAACGACTATTCAGAGACAGAGATCTTTCATATTATAAGAGACTTTGGCGAAGATAAATTCGCTAAGAATATAGCAAAGCACATTTGCATAGAGCGTGAGAAGAGCCCCATAGAGACGACCTTCAGACTCAACGAGATCATCAAGGCTGCGATACCTGCAAAGATGAGAGAGAAGGGCGGACATCCTTCAAAGAGGACTTATCAGGCAATACGAATTGCTTTGAATAGAGAGCTTGACGTTTTGTCAGGTTCGCTTGACGGATTTATTGACTTTTTAAATCCCGGTGGAAGACTCTGCGTTATCACTTTCCATTCATTGGAAGACAGGATAACGAAGAATAATTTCAGGACCAATGAAAAGCCATGCACATGCCCGCCGGATTTCCCGGTCTGTGTTTGCGGTAAAGTTTCAAAGGGCAAAGTAATAACAAGAAAGCCTATTCTTCCAAGTGAAAAAGAGCTTTCTGAAAACAAGAGATCGCAGAGTGCAAAGCTCAGAGTTTTTGAGAGAGCGCTGTGACGGTCCGATCACACACTAAAACAGAAAGGAGAATGAATATGGCTAACGCATACATCTATGGCAACACAGTCAGACGAGTATATGAACCTGATCATGTGCGTAGAAGAGTCCATGTTCAGGAGCCTTTAAGAAGACATAAAAAACGCCATCATATGAGTTTTGGATACTTATTGTTCTTGTCTTTTGCAATGGTTGTAATGGTAGGAACTTTGGCTTTTTATATTTCGCTTCAGTCAAGAGTTACTGCCAGTATGAAAAATATAGCCCAGCTTGAGAAACAGCTGAACAGTTTAAAACAGGATAATGACGAGAACTATAACAGAGCCAACGGCAGGATGAGCCTTGATGAGATAAAAGAGGCGGCTATTGGCTTCGGTATGACTTATGCTGATGACGGCCAGATCGTAAAATACACTGACGATGGCGGCGACGATTATGTAAGACAGCTCGCACCTATACCGCAGGCGTCAAATAAGTAATAAGGAAATATCTTTTGCCATGAAAACTGTTAAAACTAAAAATGTGCAGAAATTTACAATAGGAATGAAGAAAAAGCTGGTAGTACTTTTTATGTTGGTATTACTGGCTTTTGCTGGATTAGGAGCGAGACTTATCAGTATCACTACCAATAACGGCAAGGAATATGAGAAAAAAGTTCTTTCCCAGCAGCGATATGATTCGACAACCATTCCTTATAAAAGGGGTTCGATCCTTGATTGTAACGAAAGCACGCTCGCGTGGAGTGAGAAGGTATATAATCTGATCCTTAATGCAAACGTACTTCTCAGTGATAAAGATAAAAATAAAGATAAGGATAAAGATAAAATCCAGCTTACGCTTAATGCGCTAAATAAGTATTTTTCCGCACAGATGAGTGCAAACGGGATCGACCTTAAATGGATACAGGATTATCTGGAAAAAAATTCGGATAAGAAGTATTACATTCTGGCAAAAAAACTGAGCTACGACGAGATAAAAGATTTTCAGGATTATGCGTCAAAAGAAAATCTTAAAGGTGTATATTTTGAAGCCAAATATATAAGAAAATATCCCGAGAATACTTTGGCAAGTGATGTTATCGGATTTACTTCTGCCGATGATGTCGGACAGTGGGGACTTGAAAAACAGTACAACGATATTCTGGGAGGAGTTGAAGGAAGAGAGTATGGTTATCTTGATGATGACTTAAAACTTGAAAGAACAACAATTCCTGCAATAGACGGTAATAGCATAGTTACTACTATAGACAGCCATCTTCAGGCGGTTGTTGAGAAATATCTCAATGTATTTAATGAAGAGAACAAAGGAAAAGTTCGTCCGGGAAACGGTGCAATGAACGTCGGATGCATTATGACGAACATCAATACCGGCGAGATTCTTGCAATGGCAAGCTACCCCAACTTTGACCTTAACAATCCGTGGGATGCTTCCAAACTTGTCGGAATGCCCGAGCTTCATAAATACACAGAAGATGTGTTGGATGAAGAAGGTAATATTAAAATCCAAAAAGGAGATGTAGAGCAGGTCGTAGATGATGATACTAAAAACCCTGTCTATATTACAGCGGAAAGAGCAGAGCAGTTAAATAATTCTGATGATGCCGAAACTTACGAGCAGAAAGTTACAAATCTGCAAGCGATGTGGAAGAACTTCTGCATATCTGATACCTATGAGCCCGGATCTGTCTCTAAACCTATTACTGTTGCCATAGGCCTTGACAGCGGAAAGATCACGGGTAATGAGACATATAATTGCGGAGGATATCTTGAAGTCGGCGGACATAAAATTCACTGCCATAACACAGGCGGTGACGGAATTATTTCTGTTCAGCAGGGTATTCAGAAATCATGTAACGTTGCAATGATGCATGTTGCTCAGGCGACGGGAATACATATTTTTTCAAAATATCAGAAAAACCTTGGACTTGGACTTAAGACCAATATTGATCTTCCGGGTGAACCTTTCATGGATACCGATGTGATGATACACAGAGAAAACGGTGAGAACAGTAAGAACGGGGATGTCGTAATGGTTCCGTCCGATCTTGCGACATACTCATTCGGTCAGGGTTACAACTGTACCATGATAGAAATGATAACTGCTTTTAATTCCTTAATTAATGGCGGTAAGTTTTATCAGCCTCATGTTGTAAAAAAGATTCTTTCAAGCAGCGGAAGCACAATAAAGAATATCGAGCCGAGACTCCTTAAACAGACTGTTTCCGATAGCACTTCAGAGAAGATAGTTGAGTACTGCAACACTGTTACTCAGGAAGGCGGTACAGGAACAACAGCCGTACCTGTCGGATATAAGATTGGCGGCAAGACCGGAACTGCCGAGATGAGTATCAATGGTAGGCGTGATAAGATAAACTACGTAGTTTCTTTTATGGGATATGCGCCTGCAGATAATCCGGAGATCTCGATATATGTTGTTGTGGACAGACCCAATACGATCAAGCAGGATAATGCTAGATTTGCTACAACAATTGTACATAATATTCTTACAGAAGCACTTCCTTATCTCGGATATCCGATGACAGAGGAAGTTACAGAGAAACAGCAGCAGGAACTTAATGAGTTCAGAGAAAAATACGGTATTACTTCCGCACCTCCCAAAGTAGAGGAAAATCAGGAAGACGAAGCTGCTGAGGGAAATTCTTCTGAAGAACAAAAAGAAGAGACAGAAGAAAATAAGGAGCCTATCTGGAAATCATTTGACGTTGACCCTGAGACGGGGTATTATATTAACCCGAACACAGGAAATTTAGTTGATCCTGATAGCGGATATGAATTGGGTAGCAGTGCATTTGAGGATGAGCTTTCAGATGACGCGCCTAAAGAAACTGCAAATAATTAAAATTCATTGGGGGTATTTACGTGAATGATTATATTGTAAGAACTTTGATACCGGTATGTGCATCATGCCTTATTGCAGTACTTGCGGGGCCTAAGATCATAGCGATTCTTAGAAAGCTCAAAGCGGGACAGACTGAGAGAGAAGAGGGGCTTGAGTCTCATCAGAAAAAGACCGGAACGCCTACCATGGGAGGGATTATCTTTTTGCTTCCCTTCTTTATTATAGGTGTTTCCTACGCTGCATTTCATAAGGAAGTAATTCCTATTCTTATACTGACTTTCGGTTTTGGTGTGATCGGATTTATCGATGATTACATCAAAGTTGTAAAGAAGCATAACCTGGGGCTTAGAGCCTGGCAGAAGTTTTTGGGACAGCTCCTTGTGGCAATTATCTTTTCATTATATGTAGAGAATTGCACGGATATGACACTTGCAATGAAGATTCCTTTTATAGGAAGCGAGATAGACTTTGGAATATTTAACATCCCGCTTTTGTGTTTCATATCACTTGGTACCGCTAACGGAACGAATTTTACTGACGGAGTTGACGGACTTTGTGCATCGGTAACGGCTGTTGTTGCAGGATTTTTTGTATTGGCAGCTATGCGCTACGGATCTACCGGAGCTGAAGTAATGGCTGCGGCTATGATGGGCGGACTCCTCGGTTATCTCGTATACAACGTTTATCCCGGAAAAGTAATGATGGGAGATACGGGATCGCTTGCAATCGGAGGTTTCGTTGCGGGGATATCATATGTTATGAATATGCCTCTTTTCATCGTGATTGTCGGATTCATTTACCTTATCGAAGTTATTTCCGTTATCATGCAGGTTACTTATTTCAAGCTTACAAACGGAAAAAGAATCTTCAGAATGGCTCCGATCCATCATCATTTTGAAAAGGGCGGCTGGTCAGAAACAAAGGTAGTTAATGTATTTACAACAGTAACAGTTATCATGTGCCTTATAGCATATGCAGGATTATAACAGAGGTTGAGAGATATGAAAGCTAGTGAGATATCAGGAAAAAAAGTACTTGTGATCGGAACGGGATTGTCGGGAGTAGGTTCCGTGCGACTTCTTCATCAGGTTGGCGCCGTGCCCGTAATGCTTGAAGAAAATACCAAGGTCACAAAAGAAGATATAGTAAAAAAGCTTAATGAAGAGGATAGAGAGAATACAGAGATCATCATAGGCGAGATCTCAGACGAAGTTCTCGACGAGCTTGTGCTTGTTGTACCAAGCCCTGCGGTTCCTCTCGATGCACCTACGGTACTTCGTATCAAGGAAAAAAATATTCCTATCTGGAGCGAGATAGAGCTTGCTTATAACTTTGCAAAAGGAAAGCTTGTTGCAATCACCGGAACAAACGGAAAGACTACAACAACAACTCTTGTAGGAGAGATAATGAAGGCTCACTTTAAGAGCAGCTATGTTGTTGGAAATATCGGTGTTTCATATGCTGAGAGCGCACTTGAAATGAAGGAAGACACCGTTACTGTCGGAGAGATAAGTTCTTTCCAGCTTGAGGCAGTTGATAATTTCCATGCACAGGTTTCGGCTATCTTGAACATAACACCCGATCACTTAAACAGGCATCACACTATGGAGTGCTATGCCGAGATGAAGCAGAACATTACAAACAACCAGACTAAAGAGGATACATGCGTACTTAACTACGACAATCCATATACAAGAGAGTTTGGAGAAAAATGTCCCGCTAAGGTGGTTTTCTTTTCGACATCCGAGAAACTTAAAGACGGATTCTATCTTGACGGCGAAGAGATATACATGAGTATCGAAGGTGAAGCTGTCAAAGTTATGAATATTCATGACATGAACCTTGTAGGAATGTGTAATGTTGAGAATGTTATGGCTGCAATAGCAATGTCAGTGGCTATGGGGGTTCCTTTTTCAACAATTCTCAGAGTTGTTCGCGAATTCAAGGCAGTTGAGCACAGAATTGAGTTCGTTGCGACAAAGAACGGCGTAGATTATTACAACGATTCCAAAGGTACTAATCCCGATGCGGCTATTCAGGGAATCAAGGCGATGTGTAAGCCTACAATCCTTATCGGCGGTGGCTATGACAAGGGTAGTGAGTACGATGAGTGGATCGAGAACTTTGGCGATACGGTAAAGATGCTCGTTCTTATCGGACAGACTAAGGAAAAGATTGCAGAGTGTGCGCAGAAGCACGGTTTTAATAAGTTTGTATTTAAGGATACTTTTGAAGAGGCGCTTGAATATTGCAGTTCTAACGCAAAAGAAGGGGAAGCGGTGCTTCTTTCACCTGCATGTGCAAGTTGGGACATGTTCCCGAACTACGAAACAAGGGGTAAGAAATTCAAGGAGTATGTAAACAGACTTTGAGAATATGACAAAAAATATGAGGGGATGATCTGATATGGCAAGAACCGGAGTAAACGTTTTAAGAAGGCAAAGAGAAAGAGAAGAAACATATGTTGACTACAGTTTGATATTTGTAATACTTTTTTTGCTTGCGTTTGGGCTTGTAATGATATATTCGACAAGTACATATTGGGCTAATCTTAAGATGAACGGTGACTCGTCATATTACTTCAAGCATCAGTTCGGAGCAGTATTTGGTGGAATTATTGCAATGATATTTATGTCCTATTTCCCTTATGGGTTCTTGAGAAAGTTTGCTTTTCCGTTGTATGCAACGTCAGTGGTCCTGCTTATCCTGACTCCTATCATAGGAAAAGAGATCAACGGTGCGAAAAGATGGATTCAGGTTCCTTTAATCGGATCTATTCAGCCGGCTGAGATAGCAAAGGTTTCTGTTATCATTTTTGTTGCGGCTTTCATCTTAAGGCTTCAAAAGCTTCTTTTAACTCCCAGAGGATATGGAGTGGCAATAGGATTTCCGGCATTTCTTGCGATAATGATTCGTCTGTGTACCAAGAACCTGAGCTCAGCTATTATCGTAATGGGAATTGCCGTTACCATGCTTTTTGTTGCAACTCCCGGTTATAAGAGATATGTAATGGCAGCTATGTCTGTAGGTGCTTTTGCGGCTGTTACGGTTCTTATAATTGCAAACGCGGGAGCAAAAGGAAGTTTCAGATCCGAGCGAGTTCTTGCGTGGCTCGATCCTCAGGGGCATGCGACAGACAAGGGATTCCAGACACTTCAGTCTCTTTATGCGATCGGCTCCGGCGGAACATTCGGAAAAGGTCTCGGCGAGAGCATGCAGAAGATGGGATTTATTCCCGAGGCACAGAATGATATGATCTTTTCCGTTATATGCGAAGAGCTCGGACTTTTTGGAGCCATTGCCGTAATGCTCATGTTCCTTCTTCTTATCTGGAGACTTATGATCATTGCAAACAATGCACCTGATATGTTTGGAGCACTGCTTGTTATCGGCGTTATGGCACATATTGCTATTCAGGTTATTCTTAATATAGCGGTTGTTACCAATACAATTCCCAATACGGGAATTACACTTCCGTTTATAAGCTACGGTGGTACCGCGGTTGTTTTCCAGCTCGCGGAGCTCGGAATAGCGCTTAATGTGGGAAGAAACATAGGAAGATAGTTTTGATATGGCAAAGAAGAAGCGTAAAAAGAGAAAAAAACGTTCATATACTGCCAGACCGGCTTTTCATCCTTTTGAGAAACTGAGAGACTCCTTTAGATATAAACGGAGTCTTTATGTTATTTCAGGTATAATCACTGCGTCTGCTCTGGTCGTCATAGCGATAGTTTTTTACATTGCGGACAATTACACCGTAAAGAATATCGTGGTTGACGGAAACACTCATTATACCCAAGAAGAGATCGCGGATATGGTTATAACCGATAAGCTGTGCCATAATTCAATTTTTTTGTCCATGAAATATATGAACAAGAGCATTGAAGATGTTCCTTTTATTGAGAAGATCGACGTGGACATAGTTTCGCGCGATACGGTCAAGATCAATGTATTTGAAAAAGCTGTCGCAGGATATATAGCATATCTGGGAAAATATATATACTTTGACAGAGAGGGCATTGTTGTGGAATGCTCTTCCGAAACGACCGAAGATGTCCCTCAGGTTATGGGACTTAATTTTGATTACATTACTATGCATGAAAAGCTCCCTATCGATGATGCTCATCAGGTGATTTTTGGTGAGATCCTTGATATTACGCAGCTTTTAAATAAATATCAGCTTCATGCGGATAAGATTTTTTTCGACAGTGATTTTAATGTTTATCTTTATTTTGGCGGAGTTGAAGTCAGTATAGGTAAAAATGATTATATTGACGAAAAAATTCAACAACTTCGATATCAATTGCCAAAACTTGAAGGACAGACTGGAATTCTTAATCTGAAAGATTTAAATGAAGACACTAAACTATTTACATTTACCCCGAAAAATTAAAGAATTGTGTCTGAGTAAAGTGAAATTTAAACAAAATTCTACTTAAAAAACGGGTTGATAATTGAGTAAAAAAATCGTATCATAGCTAATAAGGAGTCCAAGTTATGAAGGAGGAGAAAACTTGCTTGAAATAAAGTCAAACGATGCTGAAACTACTTGCAAAATCATCGTCGTAGGGGTTGGCGGTGCAGGTAATAATGCTGTTAATAGAATGGTAGACGAAAATATTACCGGCGTAGAGTTTGTCGGTATTAATACAGATAAGCAGGCGCTTCAGCTTTGTAAGGCACCCAAGCTTTTACAGATTGGTGAAAAGCTTACAAAGGGTCTCGGAGCAGGTGCTAAGCCTGAGATTGGTGAGAAAGCGGCAGAAGAGAGTGCGGAGGAAATTTCTGCAGCACTTAAGGGTGCAGATATGGTCTTTGTTACTTGCGGAATGGGCGGTGGAACCGGAACCGGTGCAGCTCCCGTTGTTGCTAAGCTTGCCAGAGAGATGGGGATTCTAACCGTAGGCGTTGTTACAAAGCCTTTCAGCTTTGAAGCACGTGTACGTATGCAAAATGCTATGCTTGGTATCCAGAATATCAAGTCTAATGTAGATACACTTATTGTGATCCCTAATGATAAGCTTCTTCAGATCGTAGACAGACGTACAACTATGCCTGATGCGCTCAAGAAAGCTGATGAGGTCCTCCAGCAGGCCGTTCAGGGAATCACAGATCTTATCAATGTTCCTGCTGTTATCAACCTTGACTTTGCCGATGTTCAGACTGTTATGAAGGACAAGGGCATTGCTCATATCGGTATCGGTAACGGTAAGGGAGACGAGAAGGCTATTGACGCTGTCAAGATGGCGGTTGAAAGTCCTCTTCTTGAGACTAAGATCAATGGAGCTTCAAGTGTTATCATCAATATTTCCGGTGATATCACACTTCAGGATGCATCCGATGCTTCCGAATATGTTCGTCAGCTTGCAGGAAATGATGTAAACATCATCTTCGGTGCAATGTATGATGAAAGCAAGACAGATAATTGTACAATAACTGTTATCGCAACAGGTATTGAAGAGAAGGTTCAGACCAGTACACAGACTAAGGCAGCTGCTGCACAGAGCGCAACAAACCGCGTATTTGCCGCATCTCAGCCTACACCTGTACCAACACCGGTCGTTTCAACACCTATAACACCTATCGCAACTGTACCTCCGGTACAGCCGATAATTTCACCTATCTCCGCTGTGACTGATGCTCCCGCCGCAAATCCATCACCAAGGCCGGGACTTTCAATTAACAGACCAAGCGAGATTAAGGCAACAGTGGAACCCAAATCACTCAAGATTCCGGATTTCCTGCAGAGAAAATAAAATCTAAAAGCTGTCACAGAAGTGTGGCAGCTTTTTTTACGGGGAGTAAGTATGAAGGTTGCTAACGTTTTGAAAGAAAATGTAAGTTATATTGTTATATCAATCATTGTTCTGATTTTTTCTTTTTTGACTATCAAAGGGTCTGTAGGTGGAAGTTTGGAGTTTAGTTTTCCGGCGGAGGGAGTGGATTATTCTACTATTTCGTGGGGAGAGGTTCCTATAGATGGGAACGGACAGGAATTTAGTGTTGATTATAAGGCATGGGATATCGGGCAGTTAGGGCTTAGGATGTCGAATGAAGGCGACGGTGAGTTTGAGCTGCTGATAAAGGACTCCAAAGGCGGAGAGTTTGCAAGAACGTACAATACTTCGGGGCTTGAAGCGGATGATGAGGATGTGACTTGGATTGATGTGGACCGACATGTTTCGGCGGGTAATCTGAAGCTGGTCTTTAAGAATATAAGTGTGAACGGGCTTAAGCTTATTGGATATTCGCAGGAAGATGTCTTGGATGACAGTGGGAATGCGGCTTTGGGACTTAATATGCAGGTTAGGGCGGCTTCTTTTCCCAAGGTGAAGGCATATCTTTTTTCTACTGTATGGATATTGATAGTTCTTGCGGGATTTGTGGTTTTGAAGAAGAGGAGCATTTCCTATGAGAGGCTGTTCTTGGCGTTGTATATCGTAATGGGGATGCTTGCGTTTATGGTATTTACGCCTTTTGCGGAGCCGGATTCGGGCAATCATTACAGGAGGGCGTATGCAATTTCTGAAGGCGACGTGTTTCCTGAGCTTGATGAAAATAATGCGATAGGAAGGTCATTTGCGTGGCCTTTGACGTGGGGGACAGGAGACGGAGTCTCTGTTTCCTGGTATGAAGCACGTAACAGAATGGGCTTTGATGTAAAAGATGCCTCAAATATGCAGTACATAACATATACGAATATTGCGCTGTATTCGCCTGTATGTCACGCGGTTCCGGCTCTTTTTATGGCAATGACAAGGCTGTTTACGCATAGCATGATCGTAATCGATATGGTCGCTAAGATTGCGAATTTTATTGCGATAGGAGCTCTTTTGTATCTTGGAATCAAAATCTCGCCCTTTGGAAAAGAATATTTCCTCTGGATGGCGGTTCATCCTTTTATGATGAAGCAGTATACATCAATATCTCCCGATCTTATGACTGCCGCGCTTGTGTATCTCCTTACTGCGCTGGTTTTAAGACTTAGATATGATGAGAAAGCGTATGCAAAGAAGGGATATCTTGTGGCATTATATATAATTCCGTTTTTGCTGGGGCAGTTTAAGATTGTGTATGTCGCTTTCTGCCTGCTTCTTTTCCTTACTCCGATGGATAAGTTTGAGAGTAAAAAGAGCTATTTTACCCATGCGACGGCGATCGGACTGCTGACAGTCGTGCCTGCGCTTGCGTGGTTTAAGATTTCATCGCATATATTAAGCCTTGGATACTCAGACATAAATGCGACAAACAGAGTGATCGCGATGAATCCCGTTAAATATATCCCGATTCTTCTCAATACATTCAGGATAAAGGGATATGACTATATCATGCAGTTCTTTGGAAGTGCGCTTGTATTTAAAGACGGCACAAATGAGGCAGTGGTACTCATATTTATAATGCTTGTTGCGGCGTATATAAGCAGAAACATTTATATGAACAGGCATAATGAAGCGGAGATTGCTGTCAAGGTGCGAAAAGACGCTGCTTTGAAGGTATTTATGGCAGCGGCGCTCGCCATTACAACGGTTCTGATATTTACGGCTGAGTATGTTCAGTGGACGGATCCGGGAGCTTCAAGCGTAAACGGAGTTCACGGAAGATATTTCTTTCCGTTTATTTTCCCTTTGCTGATTCTTCTTACGGGAGTGTCTGGAACGAAGGAAATTGACGGTGAAGTCTTTATAGAACCATCGAGAAAGTCACTGTTTTCGCTGGTTTCGGTTACTCTTTGTTTCGTCGCACAGCTGTATATAGTGTACCGGCTGTGAGGCCGCTTTATATCGGGATCTGAGACTCTATGTTGTCCGCAATGCCGCATTTTACCTCGCGTCACAGAGTTAATTATAAATTGTGTGGAAAAATACGAAAAATGATGATACAATAATTTGTGGAAATGGATTATGTATAGTCAATATATTGTGGACATAATGGAGGATTCTTTATGAAGTGCCCATTCTGCGGAAAAGATGATACGAGGGTAATTGATTCAAGACCCGCCGATGAAAATACTTCGATCAGAAGGAGACGTGTCTGTGATTCATGTGGGAAGCGATTTACGACCTATGAAAAGGTCGAGACGATTCCTCTTATCGTCATAAAAAAGGGTGACATCAGGGAACCTTATGACAGAGCAAAGATTGAAGCTGGTGTTTTCAGAGCTTGCCATAAGAGACCTGTAAGCGCAGAACAGATAACCAAGATGGTTGACGCCGTTGAGACGGAAGTTTTTAATATGGAACAGAAGGAAATACCGAGCAGAGCTATTGGTGAGATAGTTATGGACAAGATGAAAAATCTCGATCCCGTAGCTTATGTAAGATTCGCCTCTGTATACCGTGAATTTAAAGATGTTAATACTTTTATGGATGAGCTTAAGTCAGTTCTTAAGAAAGAAGCTGACGGTATTATAACCGACTCAACCGATAAGAGCACACCGCTCCTTAAAAAAGAGTAAACTATAGCCTTGACATTTTTTTGTCAAGGCTATAATGTATCTTAGGAAAATAAATTCAGGAAGGATGATTTTAACATGATCACAAGAAGGCATGGCAGAAAAAAAATCTGCGCACTTCTGACTGTTGTGTTAACGACACTGACTGTTGCATTGAGCGGTTGCTCAAGCGACAAGGCAGGGGATTCCGCAAAGAACTCAGGCGCAGATTCATCTGCAACTTCTGAGCAGGCAAATGCGGGAGATACTTCCAAACTTATCGTAGGAATACCTCAGGACATAGACAGTCTTGACCCCCACCACATGACAGGGGCAGGTACGAAAGAGGTAATGTTTAACGTGTTTGAAGGACTCGTTAAGCCCGATGAGAACGGTAATCTTAACCCTGCTGTAGCAAGTGAGTACACAATATCAGAGGACAACAAGGTTTACACCTTTACACTCAGAGACGGAGTAAAGTTCCACGACGGAACCGATGTTACAGCGGAGGATGTCAAGTATTCTTTGGAACGTAACGCGGGAGTTGACGGTAGCGAACCGCTTATTTCTTCTTTTTCAGAAATTGAAAGTGTAAATATTGTTGATGACAAGCATGTTGAGGTAGTACTTAATAAGGCTGATTCGGAGCTTCTTCCGCAGTTTACTGTGGCGATAATCCCTAAAGCCAATGCAAATCCCGAGACAAACCCTATAGGTACGGGACCTTATAAGTACGTTTCAAACGCGCCACAGGAGAGTCTTGTTGTTACAAGATTTGATGATTACTGGGGCGAAAAAGCTTTTATTAAGGATGTAGTTTTTAAGATCGAGGCAAATTCAGATGCGATCGTGCTTGACCTTGAGGGCGGTTCGATAGATATGTACGCAAGAATCCCTTCAGCACAGGTAGCTCAGCTCTCCGACAAGTTCGAGATCTACGAAGGAACCATGAATCTGGTTCAGGCTCTCTATCTTAATAACGCAGTTAAGCCGTTTGATGATGTGAGAGTTCGTCAGGCGCTTTGCTATGCGATCGATCCTCAGGAGATAATGGATTTTGTTTCCGACGGAGCGGGTACTGAGATTGGAAGTGCGATGTACCCTGCATTTACGAAATATTTTTTGCCTGAGCTCAATGATACTTACAACCATGATCCTGAGAAAGCTAAGGCTCTTTTGGCTGAGGCGGGATATCCGAACGGATTTGAGTTTACGATAACCGTTCCCTCCAATTACAAGCAGCACGTTGATACGGCGCAGGTTCTTGTTGAGGAGTTTAAGGCTGTCGGAGTTACGGCGAACATTCAGGAAGTTGAGTGGAACACATGGCTCAGCGATGTTTATACGGACAAAAAATATGAGTCGACGGTTGTAGGATTTGATGCTTCCACAGTATCGGCGGGAGCGCTTCTTGCAAGATATGAGTCGACTTCAAGCAAGAATACATTTAATTACAGCAACAAGGACTTCGACGAGGCGCTTCACAAGGCTACAGAAACAGCCGATGATGCACAGAAGACCGAGTATTACAAAGAGTGTGAGCGTATCTTGTCAAAAGATGCAGCGAATGTCTACATTCAGGATCTTCCTGAGTATGTAGCACTCAATAAGAAATTTACGGGATATGTCTTTTATCCTATTTATTTGCAGGACATTGCAAAGATAAGACCGGCTGAATAAGTCATTTTTAAGAGCTTGCGAGGAATATGCACATGAAATATATCATTAAAAAAGTCATTTCTATGATAATTACTTTAGTGGTTGTTTCACTGTGTGTATTCCTCGCTTTTAGTATAATTCCGGGAGATCCCGCGCTCAAAAAGCTGGGAACGGAGGCTTCTCCCGAACTCATCGCTCAGACAAGAGAGCAGATGGGATTAAACGATCCTGTTATAGTCAGGTACTTCAGATGGTTTGCAGCTTTTTTACACGGTGATATGGGGAAAAGCTACAACTACAGCGTTCCTGTTGCGGGAATGATCTTAAATAAGATACCGATTACGCTGACTATGGCGATCATGTCCTTTTTACTTACAATTGTGGTTTCGATTCCGATGGGAATCATCACGGCCAAACACGAGGGGGGAGTGCTGGACCGCGTAGTTACGGTTATAAATCAGATAATCATGGCCGTTCCGCCTTTCTTTTCGGGAATACTTATAACTTTTATTTTTGGAATGGTATTTAAACTCTTTACTCCGGGCGGATTTGTTTCGTACACGGATAATTTTGCGGGATTTGTGGGATATCTGATCTTTCCTTCAATCGCTGTTGCTCTTCCTAAGATCGCTATGACGGTCAAGATGCTCAGGGGAAGCGTCATTGACGAGGCGAAAAAAGATTACACGAGAACCGCTTACAGTAGAGGAAATAACACGAACGGCGTTCTTTACAGACATGTTCTTAAGAATGCGCTTATTCCGGTCATAACCTTCCTTGGCATGCTTCTTGCCGATATGGTTGCGGGAAGTATTGTAATAGAGCAGGTTTTTGGAATTCCGGGAATAAGTAGAATCCTTCTTACGAGCATAAGCAACAGAGATTACCCTGTGGTTGAAGCCATAATCATGGGAATTGCGATGATAGTTATTGTCACCAATCTTTTGGTGGACATTATTTATAGAATTGTTGACCCGAGAATAGGGATTGAAGAATGAGAGATAAATTTACGGAAGATTTTAAGAAAATAAAAAAAGATCCCTATATGTGCGCGGGTGTCATTATTACCGGAATTATCCTTTTGATGATAGTAGTGGGACTTTTCTGGATGCCGTATGAACCGACCAAGATGAGTGCGGCAGAAAAGCTTCAGGGGATTTCTTTTAAACATATTATGGGAACCGATAACATGGGAAGAGATGTGCTCAGCAGAGTTATGTACGGAAGCAGGGTTACGTTTCTGATCGCTCTTGGAACCGTGTTTATCGGTGCGTTTGCGGGAACACTCATCGGAGCGCTTACGGGTTACTTCGGCGGGCTCTTTGATGAGATCACGATGAGAGTTATTGATGCGATGTTTGCGTTTCCGAGCATTTTGCTGGCTCTTGTGATTGTCAGTGTTTTCGGAACGGGATGGATGCAGCTTCTTCTTTCACTCGGAATAGCATTTATTCCGAGCTTTGCAAGGATCGTAAGGGGAGAAGTGCTTCGTTGCCGCAATACGGATTATGTGGAAAGTGCCAAACTCCAGGGTGTATCTGATGTCAGGATGATATTCGTACATATTTTGCCCAATATAAAGGGAGTTCTGGCTTCGTCGATACTTATCGGATTTAACAACGCGGTGCTAGCGGAAGCGGGACTTAGCTATCTGGGCGTCGGTTCCCAGCCACCGTATGCAAGCCTTGGAAAGATGCTTTCGGATGCGCAGCAGTACATGTTTACGACTCCAAGTTATTGTCTTTGTCCCGGACTTGTGATTGTTTTGATGGTTTTGGGCTTTTCGTTTTTGGGTGAGGGAATCAGAAGATGGGAGTGATACTTGACGTAACTGATCTTCATATAGAGTTTCACGATCACGGGTTTCCCGAGGTCGCGGTGGAAGATTTTGACCTGATGCTTGAAGAGGGCGAGATTGTCGGTATTGTCGGAGAGTCCGGCTCGGGAAAGAGCATGAGCGCGCTTGCGATAGCGGGGCTCTTAAGCAGGCATTCGATCACCAAGACGGGAAGGATCATGTTTAACGGGGACGATCTTCTTACCTGCGACAGAAAGACTTTGAGGTCGTATCAGGGAGATGAGATCTCGATGATCTTCCAGGAGCCGATGACGAGTCTTAATCCGGTTAAAAGAATCGGGTGGCAGGTTGAGGAGTCTCTTTTCATCCATCATCCCGATATCGATAAAAAGAATCGCAAAGAAATGGCGATAGAGATGCTGAAGGCTGTTGGCTTAAGTGATGCGGAGAATATTTATCACATGTATCCGCATGAACTTTCGGGCGGAATGAGGCAGAGGGTTATGATTGCGGCCGCGATGATAGGAAATCCCAAGATACTTATCGCTGATGAGCCAACGACGGCACTTGATGTGACTGTTCAGGCGCAGATAGTCGAGCTTCTTAAAAAGATTAACAAGGAGCGCGGAACGTCGATCATCTTTATTTCCCATGATCTTAGCCTTGTAAGTCAGCTCTGCGAGAGGGTTATCGTGATGCAGAAGGGAAATATTGTTGAGAGCGGCGATACTGCGAGGGTGTTTGGGACTCCGCAGGATCTTTATACCAAAAAGCTGATCGCGGCTATCCCAAAGATTGACATAGGAAACTGATTATGAGTGAGGATAAGGTTTTAAGAGCCGCTAATCTTAATGTTTTTTATAAGAACAGAAAGAGAAAGCTCTTTTCCAAAAATAAAAAAATACAGATTCTTCACGATGTGACTTTCGAGATGGAAGAGGGTGAAGTGCTTGCGATCGCAGGCGAGTCCGGATGCGGAAAGTCGACGCTTGCAAGGACGATAGTCGGGATCAATAAGGACTACACGGGCGAGCTTATGCAGAAGTACGAGGGGCCGCAGATGGTGTTCCAGGATCCGTACAGTTCGCTGAATCCTTCCAAGAAAGTTGGCTGGCTTATGGAGGAACCGCTTAAGGTTGATAAGAAGCGGAAGTGGACGAAGGAAGAGCGCCTTGAGCGGGTAAAAGAGGTGATGAAGGATGTTGAGCTTCCTGTTGAGATGCTGGACAGATATCCTTCACAGCTTTCCGGAGGACAGAGGCAGAGAGTGTGCATAGGTATTGCACTTATGAGATATCCGAAACTGCTTATCGCTGATGAGCCTGTTTCTGCACTTGATGTGACGATTCAGTCGCAGATTATGGAACTGCTCAGGTCGCTTCACAAAAAGCTCGGGATATCCATAATTTTCATATCTCATGACCTTAGGGTGGTCTACCAGATCAGTGATCACGTGATGATCATGAAGGACGGCAGGATAATTGAGCATGGTAAGACGGATGAGGTGTACAGGCATCCTCAGGCTGAGTATACCGAGCGGCTATTGAAGGCGGCGGGCATCAGAAAGTGAGGCAAAAAGCATTTTTGACTTAGGGTAACTTTATGAAAGTAATATTTTATGCGAGATTTCATAATTTTTTTATAATTAACGCTTAATTTATGGGCTTTTCTTCCGATATATATTTTAAAAGGGCGACAGTGTGTTACCTTAAACGATTACGTTTTTCACAGTAGCAGATGTGGCAAGGAAAGGAGGCTTGGTGTTATGGCGATTAGCAGAGTTAGCAGGTATGGTGGAAGCAGTGCTTACAAATATCCGACAACTGTGGGTAATGACGCAAAAGATAATACCGAGTTCCTTGATAAAGCTGAGACCGGTGCACAGGGTAATGCAGAAGAGGAGCTTTCGAGCGATCATGTGCAGAGGGGAAATGCTTCTATTGATAATGTTGCGATTTCTTTTGGAATCTATGACGATGCTTCGGGAAATCTTTTGGGAATGGATGGCCTTATATCAAATGACATGATGCAGGCTATTTCCGGAATGCAGAAAGATCAGATTCTTCGCGAGTATCAGTATTTTGTGGGAGACGATCTTTCGGGAAATAAGAGCAGTATCATTGCCAGTACCGAGGATGGACTTGTAATAAAGAAGAATTAAACTTTGGGAAAGTCAAATATAGAAAAGTGCGAAAGGGACGCTGTGATCGCGTCTCTTTTTCTTTATGCTTGAAGCAAAATTTTTTTACATGATAAAAAGCAATTTGCCATGGGCTCAGAGAATTGCTTTATTAGAGAATAGAAGGTACAATTTAGCATAAGACAAAAATGACCGTGAATATAAATGAACAGAAGAGGTGACAGAATATGAATCATACTGATGGAAATACATTGACATGCGGACTGATAGGGAATCCCGTGAGACATACATTGTCTCCTCTTATTCATAATTCAATCGCAGCGATGAAGGGAATTAACCTTGTTTATGTTCCGTTTGAGGTGCCGAAGGGCGGCGTGAAGAACGCTGTCAGGGGTGCAAATGCTCTCGGAATAAAGGGACTTAACGTTACGGTTCCGTATAAGAGTGATGTTATCGACCATCTTGTTGAGGTTGATCCGCTTGCGGAGGGAATCGGTGCGGTTAATACGCTTGTGAGAACGGAAGGTGGATTTAAAGGCTACAACACCGATATGTCGGGGCTTTACCATGCCATGCAGGATGAGGGCATAGTGCTTGACGGGGAATGTGTTGTTATACTCGGCGCCGGCGGAGTTGCAAGGCCTGTTGCATATCTTTGTGCAAGCAAAGGTGCAGAGAAGGTGTACGTTCTTAACAGAACATATGAAAAGGCTGAAGCTGTGGCAAAAGAAGTTAACAGCGCGCTTGATGAGAGCCTTGGTGAAAAAATAATTCCCATGCCGCTTGAAGATTATAAAGAGCTTTTGGAGAAAGAAAAGAGATTCTTTGTTGTCCAGTGCACGTCAGTAGGTCTTTTCCCCGATGTGAACAGTGCGCCGATCGAGGACGCAGAGTTCTATAAGCATGTGTACGCGGCGATAGATGTAGTGTACAAGCCGCTTGAGACTAAGTTTATGAAGATGGTTAAGGATGCCGGTGGAAAGGTCTTTTCCGGACTTAAGATGCTTCTGTATCAGGGAATCGATGCATTTGAGCTGTGGTTTGAGGAAGAGGGCGTTAAGATAAGTAAAGAAGAGGCTGACATCATATATAAGTCGCTTATGATGGAGGTTCTGGGCGCGACCAACATAATCCTTGAGGGCTTTATGGGAAGCGGGAAGAGCACGGTTTCTGAGATTCTTTCCGATAAGCTTGATCTTGAACTGATAGATACCGATGAAGCAATTGAAGAGGCTGAGGGCAGGAAGATTTCCGATATTTTTGAGCAGGACGGCGAGGAAGCTTTCAGGGATATGGAGACCGGACTTGTGGAAATGATGGTTTCGGATCATATGAGAGAAACTGTTATTTCGCTTGGCGGCGGGCTTCCTGTCAGAGAGAAGAACAGGGAACTTCTTAAGAAGGTTGGCAAGGTCGTGTATTTAAGGACGGCGCCCGAGACTGTGTATGATAGGCTTAAGGGCGACGACACAAGGCCTTTATTAAAGAGCGAAGATCCTCTTGCAAGGATAAAAGAGCTCCAGGATAAGCGTGGAAAGATCTACGAAGAGGCGGCGGATATCATTGTTGATACGGATGGAAAGACACCTGCGGAAGTTGCGGATGAGATTATTTCTGCGATAGGCTTTGCGGATTAAAAGGAATATAATAAAAAGCACTTTTTAGAAAGAAATATAGAAGTGAACAAGGTTAACTATTCTAAGGAACTGGAAAAGAGAATACAGGAGTTTCAGAAAAACGGCGAGGTGCCAAAGCTTCTTTTGCATGCGTGCTGTGCACCCTGTTCTTCGCACTGTCTTGAGTATCTTCGGGAATATTTCGACGTGACGGTATTTTTTTACAATCCAAATATTACTGAGAGTGCGGAGTATTACAAGAGGGTTGCCGAGGAGAAGAGGCTTATAGATGAGTACAACAGGCAGGTTGATGCGCAGGATTTTGCCGGGATGCACTCGGATGAGCGCGCGAGGAAGATAGGTATCATTGAGGGTGAGTATGACGTGAAGGAGTATCTTGATGCCGTGCGCGGGCTTGAGGATGTTCCCGAGGGCGGAGAAAGGTGCAGAAAATGCTTTGAACTGCGGCTTAGAAAGACTGCTGAGATTGCGGCAAAAGAGGAATTTAAGTATTTTACAACGACGCTTACAATCAGTCCTTTGAAGAATGCGGATGTCTTGAATGAAGTCGGGGCACAGGCTGCGGAGTTTGTGAATGAGAAGATTGAAGCCGGAGAGATGGAGTCTTTGGATGCCGGCGGCGAAACTCATGGCGACAGAGCAGTTTGGAACGGCGGGAAGGTAGTTTTTTTGCCATCTGATTTCAAGAAGAAGGAAGGCTATAAGAGGTCTATAGAGTTGTCGCAGAAATTCGGGCTGTACAGGCAGGACTACTGCGGATGCGGGTTTTCAAAGGCGGAAAGAGAAAGGCAGAAGACCGAGGCGGCTGATTGATGGCTTTGGGCCGATCGGAATAAAGCGGCGGAATGAGTGGTTTGTGGCTGATCTTGATAATGTGCGGCATAGCGGCGCGTGGCATTTGACGTTGCCATAGATAGTAGATTTTGATAAAATCGTGTAGTTGGTAATCTAAAGAAATACCGAATCGGTGTTTCTTTTTACGGAAATAAAAAGCTTTTAGAAAGAAGGTTTTGATTTGGATAAAGTATTAGAGATTATATCAAAGGAAGTCGGAGATGCGTTTGAGAAGGCAGGATATGACAGGGAGCTCGGAAGGGTTACCATTTCAAACAGACCCGATCTGTGCGAGTATCAGTGTAACGGTGCAATGGCGGGTGCCAAGAAGTACGGCAAGGCTCCGTTTATGATCGCTGATGATGTTGCCGCAAATCTTGCAGGCAACGAGATGTTTGAGAAAGTTGAGTCGGTTAAGCCGGGATTTCTCAATATCATCGTGAGCGGTGATTTTGCAAGAGGTTACATCGTAAAGATGCTTCATGAGAAGCACATGGGTGTTACAATGCCCGGTCATGAGCCTTCATATATCATCGATTACGGCGGACCTAACGTTGCAAAGCCCCTTCACGTGGGGCATCTTCGTTCTGCCGTTATCGGAGAGAGTATCAAGAGAATCTTGAGATACACAGGAAACAAGATTATCGGTGACGTTCATCTCGGCGACTGGGGACTTCAGATGGGACTTGTTATCACGGGGCTCAAGGAGAGAAAGCCAGATCTTTGCTACTTTGATCCCGATTATACAGGTTCTTATCCCAAGGAGGCGCCTTTTACCGTATCAGAGCTTGAGGAAATCTATCCTGCAGCAAGCAAGAAGTCCAAGGAGGACGAGGCATTTAAGGCTGAGGCTATGGAAGCAACCAAGCTTTTGCAGGACGGATACAAGCCTTACAGAGCTCTTTGGCATCACATTTTGAATGTGTCTGTAGAAGATCTTAAGAAGAACTATAACAAGCTCGGAGTATCTTTTGACCTCTGGAAGGGCGAGTCTGACGCGCATGTAGCAATCCCTGACATGGTTGAGTATATGAAGAGCAAGGGATATGCGCATGAGAGCCAGGGCGCGCTAGTAGTTGACGTTGCAGAGGAGACTGATACAAAAGAGATTCCGCCTTGCATGATTCTTAAGTCTGACGGAGCTTCTTTGTACAACACAACAGATCTTGCGACTATCAGACAGCGTATGGACGAGGTTCATCCTCAGGGAATCATCTATGTTGTTGACAAGAGGCAGGAGCTTTATTTCACACAGGTATTCCGTTGTGCAAGAAAGACAAAGCTCGTTATGCCTGAGACAGAGCTTCATTTTGTAGGTTTCGGAACAATGAACGGCGCTGACGGCAAGCCTTTCAAGACAAGAGAGGGCGGCG
The DNA here is from genome assembly GCF_000424465.1 of Butyrivibrio hungatei NK4A153. Classification (GTDB taxonomy): domain Bacteria; phylum Bacillota; class Clostridia; order Lachnospirales; family Lachnospiraceae; genus Butyrivibrio; species Butyrivibrio hungatei_A. Next base: position 225,385 of record NZ_AUJY01000008.1, read on the forward strand.
TAATGCGTCTTGAGAATCTCATTTCTGAGATCGATGAGAAGATGTTTGCAAGAATCAAGGAAGGTAATCCTGAGATTTCTGACGAGGAGGCAAAAGATACAGCGCACAAGGTTGCCGTATCTGCCATTAAGTACGGAGACCTCTCAAACCAGCCTTCAAAAGATTATATATTCGATATTGATAAATTCACTTCTTTCGAGGGAGATACAGGTCCGTACATCCTTTATACAATGGTACGTATCAAGTCTATCCTCAAGAAGTTCGAGGAAGCAGGCGGAAACGTAAAGGATGCAAAGCTTGGCAATCCCGACAGCGATGCTATGAAGAGCCTTATGCTTCTTCTTACAAGATTTGCCGATTCGGTTGAGAGCGCAGCCAAAGATCTTGCTCCTAACAGAATCTGTGCATATATCTACGACCTCAGCAATGCATTCAACAGTTTCTACCACGGAACAAGAATCCTTGCAGAGACAGATGAGTACAAGAAAGAGAGCTACATTGCTCTTCTTGCGATAACACTTAAAGTATTAGAGACAGGAATAGACCTCTTAGGCTTCAACGCGCCTGAGAGGATGTGAGCGATATATGGAATGAGTAACCACAGTATTTTCGTGCTTGCACGAAAAATACTGTGGTTATATCGCTGTTTTTTATGGGAAATTGATATGAGTAAACAAATAAATGAGACAAATCATATGTTCAGCAACAGGAAACTCTTTCTGTTGCTGATTCCTATTATAGCTGAACAATTCCTCACTTCTCTTATGGGCATGGCAGATTCCATGATGGTAAGTACCGTCGGGCCTGCGGCTCTTTCGGGAGTGTCGCTTGTTGATGCTGTAAATCTCCTTGTTGTTCAGGCATTCAATGCCATGGCAACAGGCGGAGTTATCATATGCTCAAACTACATAGGTCAGAAAAATCTCAAGAAGGCCAATGACTCTGCAAGACAGGTACTTTTGGTCTCGCTTTCGATATCTCTTTTTATGACAATTCTGGGACTGATTTTCAGGACAAGCCTTTTAAGCCTTATATTTGGTGAAGTTGATGCTGATGTAATGAGAGCTTCGCAGATTTATTTTCTTTTGACCATAATATCATACCCGTTCGTATCGCTTGCAGCGGCGGCCAGCGCGATTTTCAGGGCGCAGGCAAATACGGGGCTTCCTATGAAGATTGCTATTATTTCAAATATGCTTAATGTTGTGGGAAACGCCGTGCTTATCTATGTTTTCAGGATGGGCGTTGCGGGTGCGGCGACATCTACGCTTGTTTCAAGGATGTTTAACGCTGTTGTGCTGCTGGTGCTTCTCAGAAGCAAGAAGAACGAGATATCTGTGAGAGATTATATGAAGATTCGTCCGCATAAGCATAGCATTAAGAAGATTCTTGCTATGGGTGTGCCGAACGGAATCGAGAATTCCATGTTCCAGTTCGGAAGACTTGCGATTCAGTCGTCTGTTTCAACGCTCGGGACAATAACCATTGCGGCGCAGTCTATGACTGTTATTTTGGAGAATGTAAACGGTGTGGCAGGTGTCGGAGTCGGAATCGGCCTTATGACTATTGTTGGGCAGTGCCTTGGCGCAGGCAAGAAGGATGAAGCTGTTTTTTATACCAAGAAGATGATCAAATGGGGATATATAGCGGTGCTTACGAGTTGCCTCATTGCATATGCGATTGCGAGGCCGGTAACAGTGCTCGCAGGAATGCCTTCTGAGAGTGCGAGACAGTGTATCTATATGATGGGTTGGATTACGATCATTAAGCCTCTTTTTTGGGCTCCTTCATTTGTGACTGCTTATGGTATGCGTGCTGCAGGAGATGTTAGATTTTCGATGATCGTATCAACACTTACCATGTGGCTTTGCAGAGTTTCACTTGCAACTTATCTCATTCGCGTTGCGCATATCGGCGCTATGGGTGTTTGGATTGGTATGTTCTGTGATTGGGGAATAAGAGCAATCATATTCACGATAAGGTTTGCGAGCAAGAAGTGGATTCATAAAGTGGTGGAGTAAGTTGGGTGCGGATTCGCAGAATACTGTTGTGAGAAAACACCGGATGCGGATTCGTAGAATACTGTTGTGAGAAAACGCCAGATGCGGATTCGCAGAATGTTGTAATGAGAAAGCGCCGGATGCGGATTCGCAGAATGCTGTAGTGAGAAAACGCCAGATGCGGATTCGCAGAATGCTGTAGTGAGAAAGCATCAGATGTGTAAAATAGCGTGTTGGCGCGGAGCTGTGCACCTGATTTACGCAAAGAAGTGAGGCGGACTTGTGGCAGAGTTTGCTTTGTGATAGAATAATTTCTGCTTTTATGTTGTTATGTATATTATTCGGTCGCCGGTTCCGGCGCCTGTATCTTGAGTTATCCGTTCGGATAAGGATTTTCACTGAGAATTTAGCAGTGTATTTGGGATGTATTTGAGAATGCTTTGCAGATGAGTTTTATTTGGGAACTTTTGTTTGAACAGGGCTAGTGTGATGTCTTGTTGACAATTTGATAAATTACTTGTGAAATAATCCATGTACTGCGTTGTCGTCAATCGTCGATGCCCGCATCGACTTAATCCTCTGCCTTGTACATAAATCATTTCACTTCGCAATTGATCAAAAGTCAGCAAGACATCACACTAGTGTACTGGCACGATGATAATTTGGTAAACTACTTGCGAAATAATTGCATGCAGGACTATGTGCTGAGCATGAAGAAGCATGGATAATTGTGGCTGGCATGGAGGTGATATGACCCTATAGTGTTGTGAGTACAAATAGGACCATGCTATGTGCCGGAAATAAGCACAGAATATCAGGTCTGCAAAGGAGAAATATGACCCTACGGTGTAATGAGAGCAGATAGGACTGTCACGCGGCAAATTAACTTTCCATCCGCCCGCAATTCCAACGCATATTAAAATCGTTTTTTTTGTTTCTTATCTATCACTATCGTGCTGTTTTTTACGGCACGCTTTTTTCTTGTATCTGTAGTCTTAATACTGTATAGTTTTTCCTGTTGTTTATTGACTAAATAAAAAGAGGAAGAACCCATCCGACCAAAGATCCGTTCTCCCTCATAACCAAACTTAAGCGCTGTAAACAGGTCCTGTGCAGGATCTAAGTCCTAATTAATGGTTGCCTGTGCATAAACAGTCATCTTAAGAATCGCCTTGTTATGATACGAGAGAATCAATTAAAATGCAACCTTATCCGACAAAAAAATTCAACAAAAACTCTGTTTGATTCTTTTATGACATCGTTCAAGCCAAAGAAAACAAAGTGTCCTTCATGCGGGCGTACCGGCGATTGCAATAGCTTTGCCAAGTATAATCGTTATGTTGTGGACTTTATAAAGGGCAAGCCCGTCTCATCTACGATTGAGATTGTACGTGTAAAGTGTTCCTGTGGCTGTACGCATGCCATTCTTCCAGATCCTATAATCCCATATGATTCTTATAGTCTTTTCTTCATCCTCCGTGTTCTCACAGAATACGCCATGAAGCGTTATACCGTTTCAAATCTCTGTGATCGCTTTGGGATTTCTCCATCAACACTCTATCGCTGGAAAGATCTCTATAAAAAACATCGGCTTGAATGGCAAGGGCTTTTAAAAACTTTAGAGCAGACCTTCTTTGCTTCATTGGTGGAGCTCGCCTTTCTTGCTCCATACTCCTCCCATGCATTGTCTTTTTTGCAGAAAACAGGCATGTCTTTTTTGCAATCACACAAAAATCCAACGCACTTGCCGCGGAGCAAATCTCCTCCGGATTTCAATTGCCCGTAATCACACGACACGGGAATGGTAATCCCCTCTTGCCTCATCTATGATGCAACCATAGGAGGTAAAGAATTATGAACGATACAAAAAAACTATCAACTGCAACTGAGATTGCTCAATTCCGTTTCGCTCTGATTGCCCCGGTGATCCAGGGTCTGTTTCCTGACGCCTCAAGAACAGCTTATTACAAAAGAGTAACGGAAAAGCCGCTCACTTTTCCGGATGGCACCGTAAAAGAAATCAAATATAAAACCCTCGAAAAGTGGGTATCAAACTACCAGCGTTATGGCTACGATGCTCTGTTGCCATCTGAACGTTGCGATAAAGGATGCACCCGTGTACTCACAGACACTGCAATAGAAGAGATTTTTCGTCTCAAACAAGACTTCCCCCGGCTAAACGCTACTCAGATTCATGCGCAGCTCATACAGAACGGATTCATTCCTGCAACTGTAAACGTCTGCTCTGTACAACGCTTTATCAAGAACAATGATCTAAAATCTGCCCGCAACCCAAATATTCGAGACCGCAAAGCTTTTGAGGAAGACTCATTCGGGAAGATGTGGCAAACAGATACCTGCTACTTCCCTTACATAACAGAGGACGGAAAATCACATCGTGTCTATGCCATATGTATCATTGACGATCATTCAAGACTTATAGTCGGCGGAAAACTCTTTTACAATGACTCTGCCGCAAACTTCCAGTCTGTATTCAAGAATGCTGTCGCAACATACGGAATTCCTGCTAAGCTTTACACCGATAACGGCGGCCCTTATTCGAACGACCAGCTTTCTCTAATCTGTGGCTCTATCGGTACCGTTCTCCTTCATACAAAAGTTCGCGACGGTGCAAGCAAAGCCAAAATAGAAAGATTTTGGAGAACCACCAAAGAGCGTTGGCTCTATGGACTCGATATGGATTCCATTTCATCCCTTGAGGAGTTCAATACACTTTTTGCTGAATATATTCGCAGCTACAATACAACACTCCATACAGGCATAAACTGTACTCCTTTTGAAAGGTATCAGGCTTCAGTAAAAAATGTTCAGTCCCCCAAGTCCCGCGAATGGCTTGATGAATGCTTCTTAAACCGTATCATTCGTAAGGTGCGAAAAGATGCAACTGTTTCCTTCGGAAAAGTATCCTATGACGTCCCAATGCAGTTCATTGACATGAAAGTCGAGATACGTTTTCGTCCGGGAGAAATGGATTCTGCGTTCATCCTTTTCGAAAAAGAGCATTATCCGATACGTCCTACGAACAAAGTTGAGAACTGTCATACAAAACGCAACAATGGTCCCACCATTGATTATTCGAAGTTAGGAGATTCCAATGTATAATGACTATTATTCACTTGCATTCAACCCTTTTGACAAACAACAGATTTCTGAAAAAGACTGTTTTCGTTCAAAGGATTTCGATGAAATGACGTCAAGACTCAATGTCTTAAAAGATGTCCGTGGAATCGGGCTTTTTACCGCAAGCCCAGGGATGGGAAAATCTTACTGCCTGCGTTGTTTTGCAAAAAGCCTCAATCCAAATCTTCACCATATGGAATACATCTGTCTTTCAACAATCAGCGTTGCCGACTTTTATAAACAGCTCTGTATAATCCTGGGTGTTAGTGAAAAAGGTGGCAAAACCGCCATGTTTAAAGCCATCCAAGAACAGATCTACTATCTGTACCACGAAAAACGGCAACCGCTCCTTCTTGCCATAGATGAAGCGCAGTATCTTTCAAACGGAATCTTTAATGACATCAAGATGCTGATGAATTACGGCTACGATTCCGTCAACTGCTTCACACTCATCCTTTGTGGAGAATCTCATTTAAATGACATACTCCGCAAGCAGATCCACGAAGCTCTCCGTCAAAGGATAACTATACACTATAATTATCAAGGGCTTACAGATGATGAAGTAATGAGTTATGTCGTTCACAAGTTGAACTGCGCCGGAAGCTCTAAAGCAATAATCGACGAATCGGCACTCCGCGCCGTGGCAAGCCATACACATGGAAATCCAAGGCTGATCGATAATCTTATGAGCGATGCTCTTGTAATCGGTTCCCAGCAGGATAAAAAAAGTATTGATACTGATATAATCCTTGCTGCTGTAAACAATCAGAATCTCGGATAAGGTATTAAATTTTCAATGAGCAAGGCTGTGGTTTCCGCAGCCTTATTTCAATAAAGGATTTTTCCTATGCTGAAATAAACCCGCGAATAGCGTGCCGCTACACCGTCAGAATCATGCTGTTAGCGAAAAGACTGCGCCGTTCAAGCGGAGAAATCGCAGAAATCAATTTGCAATAACCCCCGCTCTCAATTCGCCGTTTGACAA
>NZ_KE384196.1:0-213070 GCF_000424465.1 Butyrivibrio hungatei NK4A153
TTTCCAATGAGAATCAATACTTGAGCGATTATATCAAATGGAAGGGGCTTACAGAGGATTTTGAATACTTCAAAGCTCATGCCCATAAGGTTCATCTTGATGAGGACCTGCCATTCGAAAACTATGTATTATAACTAAAGTAACTCGGGGAATGCTGCTATTGCGGTGTTCCCCATAACAAGAAACTTGGTGGTAAACTTTTTCGGTAGCGTTAGTGGTAAACTTTTTCAGTATCGCTACTGGTAAACTTATTCACCAGCGAAAAATGGTCAAATGGTAAAGTTTTTCGCTAGCGAAGTGGTAAACTAATTCGGTAGCGAGTGGTAAACTTTTTCATTGACGTTTACAATGTAGTGTAGAACGGTAAAATGGGATTTTTGTAAAAAAAGAATAGGCCTGAATTGAAGGATCCAATTCAGGCCAAGTACTCACTTATTCTTGTTTATTATGTTCACTTTGTAATTTAGAAATTTTAGAGTGCTTTTCAGCAATCTCAGCTTTTTTTTCAGCGATAAGTTTTTCTTTTCCGGCAATCTCAGCTTCTTTTTCAGCAATAAGCCTTTCTTTTTCGGCAATCTCGGCGTCTATTTTAGCGATAAGTCTTTCTTTTTCAGCAATCTCAGCATCTTTTTTAGCAATCTCAGCTTTGCATTTTTCTTCAGCATCAGTATAACCTGCGGTATACTGAGAATTCATCTGCTCTCTGTAACGACGCTGGCCTTCAAGAATATATTTTTCTTGATCGGCGTAATTTAGTTCGAATATCAACTTTTCTACCTCCTCGATGTCAGGATGATTCTTGGCAAAAAATATGTAGTTAAATTGTAGCACATTTATACCGAATTTATCAGTATATAACCGGAATCTATTGTGGATAAAGGACAGAATATATATATCATAAGTATTTTTGTATACTAACTACCTGTTTGACATGCACATGCTTTGCGTGTATAATATAATTATGATAAAGACATTTGCTGACAAAGAAACTGAAAAGGTTTATAATCAGTTTTTTTCAACAAAATTGCCACAGAATATTCAAAGAGTTGCCTTAAGAAAATTGATTATGATTGATAATGCTGAGGGCGTGGAGGACCTTAGGATTCCTCCTTCCAACAGGCTTGAGAAGCTTGTTGGTGATAGGGAAGGACAATATAGTATTAGGATTAATGATCAGTATCGGATATGTTTTGTTGCTGATAGAAATAATTTTTATAATGTTGAAATAGTTGATTACCATTAAATGAAATTATTGTTGCGATGTATGCGTGTGTTTAATAATAGGAGAGTTGTTATGGGAAGATTTATTGAAGCTCCAACGATGAGTGAAATATTGTATGAAGAATTCATGGAACCGTTAGGAATATCTGCTTATAAGCTGGCACAGGCTATTCATGTTCCTGTATCAAGAATTCAAGATATTCTTCATGATAGAAGGAAAGTGACTGTTGATACATCTCTAAGATTGGCGAGATTTTTTGGGGTGTCGGATCGATATTTTTTAGACATCCAAAATGATATAGATATAAGAAATCTTAGAATATCTATGGCGGATGATATTAAAATGATTCATCCGTATAATACAGCGGTGATGTAAGTGAAAAAACGAACGAATTAGTAGGTCTGAGTTGAGAAAATCAATTCAGACCTTTCTTTCAACTACTGCATGCTTTTTAAATTATGGTATTATATTTATACAAGAACATGTCGAAAAACCATATAGATATTTCTGATATATAACAGGAGATTTTGGTTTATGAAGATGCAAAGAATGAAGACAACTGCATTATTAACAGGGATTTGTATGGTGGTTATGTCGATCATCAGTCCTGCCTATGCATTGGCGGTTGATACGGTGACTCTTCCGCTTGAAGTATATGGGAAAGATGTGGTGTCTGTAGCGCTGCCTGCCATCAGCGAAGGCGGTGAGTCTCCTTTTGATTTTGTTATAGATCCGCAGGGACTTATTTTTGCGACCGATGCAGCCAAGTATGGTGGAGGAAAGGTCGAAGAGGGTGCAACGATACTGTTTAGGAATCATGAAGGAGAATATGATTTCTCAAGGCGAAGTGACAGCCTTACGGTAAAAAACAGAAGTAACGTGCCTGTCGTTGTTACGGTAACGGCAAGTATAGAGGATCTCGGAGACATAGAGATTGCCGGAAGTACAGACTTTGGTGATTCTGATGTTTGCGGTATGTATCTTGCCGTTGTGGATGATGAGGGTAATGAGAAGCCTATTTCGGAGGGCGGTGAAATATCGATCAGTACCGAAATGCGCAAGGCGCCTGATGATGCTTATGTTTACAGGATTGATGAGGAGAACGGAAGTTATTCTTACGAGCTTTCAAGGTCTCCTGAAGAGATAGATTTTGATTCGTATTCTTTTGGACTTACCGGATATTGTAATCCCAACGGAAACTGGCAGGATATTTCAGTACATCCGGTTGTAAGGGTTACTTGGAAGGTTGAACCGGTACTGTCCGAGGAAGAAGAGGAAGAGCCTGAACAGCAGGAAGAGCTTGAAGAAGCCGCAACTGCAGCAAGCAGTGAGCAGACTGAGGAGCAAGAGGAGGCCAAAGAGCCTGAATCTGATACTTCTGAAGCCGGAGTAAAAGAAGCTGAACAGAATAACTCCGAAACTACGGAGCAAAAGACTGACGCAGCGTCTACCGGAGCTTCGGTTGCAGAAAAAAGACCTGTTCTGGGTGAGCAGGTAGATACTGAGCAGGCGAGTACAGCTGCAAGCGTGAGCGCTCCTGTAGAAGAAAAAGCAGAGGAGAGATCTGAGGATGAAGTGACGGCAAAGCATGACGCTGAATCTTCTCGCGAACAGGAGAACACTGACACTTCAGAAAGCATGCAGCCGCCGGCATATGAAGAAAATGCTACAAATTCAGCTTCTGATGAACAATAAAAATCTAGAGACAAAGTTGTCGGCTGATTACTGGAAGCGACTTGATTGCTAATATTTATTGATTACGTTTTGGAGAATTATATGCATAATGCGGAACTTATAAAGCAGATTAATGAAATACTTGCATATATCTGTAATAATGCTGAAAATATGGAGGAAGATGCTGTAAGAGAAAGCTTCTTATCTGTACATAAGACGCTTTGCGATAATTTGTTATGTCAAGAGAATAAAGATGTGTTGAATATGCTGTACAAAGCGGTTAATGAGAACATCAACTATATTGATGGATTAAGAATATTGGCGATGGATGCGATCATAAAATACGCATGTGCCGACGGAAGTGGAGAAATAACCAAGGAAGTTGAGGATAGTCTCAAACTTGCGACAAGTGAACTTGATAAGAAAAATAAGCAGATTGCCAATGTGATGGACTATGTCAGTCAGATTGACTATATCAGAACACGTTATCATTTAAGATATGCAGAGTCTTTGGATAAGTTCAAAGGAAAAGGTGTTGTTTATACCGTTATAACAGGTGACTATGATGCTATAAATGAACCTGAGGTTGGAGACTCAGAGCTTTCATATATTCTGCTGACAGATAAGGAAAGACCTGATTACAATGGAAGATGGGAAATAAGGATAATCGACAATCCGGACAATCTTGACAACGTGCGCTTTTCAAGGTATCCCAAGATGTTTCCGCATATTTTTTTTCCGGAGTACGACTATTCTGTGTATGTCGACGGATCTATTGCACTGAAGAAAGACATCAGAAGCTTTATAGATACCTATAGTAAAGATTGCGGAATGATCTGTTTTCCGTATTTTAGTTCCAAAAGTATAGTTGATGAAGCGAAGCTGCTGGTTGAGCGTGGAAAAGCAGACAAGGCAGTACTTGATAAGCAGATAGAAAATTATATGGTAAGCGGCTATACATCAAAGGGATATATAGCGGAACTTGGCTGCATAGTAAGGGACCACCATGATGAGGCACTTAAGAAAGTGATGCAGGATTGGTGGGATGAATATATGGCCTATGATCACAGAAGGGATCAGATTAGTTTTGATTATGTATGTCAAAAAGACGGATATTTATTTGATCTGTGTGACCTTTCGGTATATTTAAATCCTTGGATGGAAATAAAAAAGATACATTAGTACTTAATTCTTTTTGCACCATTCAAGGAACTTATCACAATCTTTTTCAAAAGAGCTCTTTTCTGATGCAATCATTTTTCTGTAATCTGCAAATTTATCCTGATGTTCTTTGAAGTTATCGCAAATATCGTGAAGAAGCGAATCAAGCTCATCAAGTGAATCAGCGGGGGCTTCAAATTTGTAGTTATCCGGAATCGGAACATCTTTAGAAAAGGCGGCAGCGCCTTTTTTGTTTGTGATTACGCAGCAGCCGTTTGCAGCGGCTTCTCTGGGGATTCTGTCTTTACCCGGATGCTCGCCAAAGTCTACATAAATCTTGCTATTCTGCATCATAAATACCATATGTTCAACATCAAGACCTGTAAGTGCGATCCACTTAAGCCAGGAAGCTTTATCTATAAGAGGTTTTAGTTCGTTATAACCTTTAGCCGGATTGTATAGCGCAATATCCTGTCTTAGATGTGCGGGAAAAAGAAATTGCCCATGAGCATCGTTTATATAGTCGGATAAGTACATCCCGTTGGCATTCGGAATTTTACTCTCTACATAGTCCTTGGAATAATAAGATTGATATAGATGTAGGGAAACTTCATTTCTTATTTGGCTTAGGTTTGATTCTTTAGTAGAAATGATATAGTTATCTACACTCATCCACCATAAAACTTTTTTTGCATTTTTGATAAAAGGAAGAGACAATGTAAGCCCTTCGGGAAATACAAATACGTTATCGGGAGTATCGGCAGCAGCATAATCTGAAATGTGTTCGGTATCATATATCGCATAAGCTTCAGGTGCAGGAACATCTGCACCTAAATCCTCTCCGACAGGGCGATTCAGATCAACATATATCATAAACGCCGTACCCGGTGAGAGCTCGTTTATTCTGTGGCACATCTGATGTGCGAGCTCAGGACCTCCGCTTGTTCTGTTTGCAGGTGCGAGAATGTATACGTTCATGAATTGTTCTCCATGTTTTCCATAATGGTTTTGATAATCACAATGACTCTGTGAAGAACTGTGTCTTCCGCGCAGACTTTCTTGTAACCGTTTAGTGCGATTTCTTCACGTTCTTTATCATGAGTCAGGTAATAATTGGCTTTTTCTATCAGCTCATCGTGAGAACGGTATGTCTCCAGATGAACGCCGGGAGTCAGGAACATATCAAGTTCCGGCTGATAATTGGTCAAAAGAAATCCTCCGCAGCCAAGGATATCCCATATTCTCTGAGGAAGTCCCGATCTTATAGACCTCATTGTCGTATTGAGATTGATCTTGCTTTTCTTGAATATCACAGGCATATCTGTAAATGATTTGGCTAAACCACGTTTACGTACATGCTTAGATAAAACTGTTGTGTCACTTCCCGTAAAAAGGTTGAGATTAAAAGGCTGTATATTATCTGCAAGAAAATTCATAAGTTTTATGCGTTCCATAGCTGTAATGTGATAACCAATATAGTCATCAATTGCAATCTGCCTGTCTAGATTTCTGATACTAAGCGCTGAAGAATAGAAATTTGGATCGGTATCCTTTAAACACTGTATTTCGTTATCGGTAATGGTATTTTCGATATATTCAAGCCCGTATATGCTTTCCTGGAGCTGACACTGCATTTTTTCTTCAAGAGAAGTGCTGATTTCCGAAGGCAAAGATAACTCGCCGTACGGATCTTTTTCTGTATAAAGAGATCCTATAAAAGATACATCATAGTCATAACCTGTAGTATCGCCTATTGTAGCATCCAGTCTGGCTGTTGCGGCACCGAGCGGCAAGTGGAAGATACAGCTTGGGTTAGCGTCTTTTATAGATTCATATTGTTTTTGGTCGAAAAGAAAAACTCTGTTATAAGGGCTCTTGATCGCATTATTGTATATTTCAAGAACGGGGCAATCTACTGAAACGCAGACGTAAGGAAGTTTGATCCTTTCACATACCATTGCAATAAATGGAAAAAAATTTATAGAGAAAACGAATAAAGGCTTATGATCAGCAATGAGATTACCAAGATGGGCAATCTTGCTGTCAACATAAAGGGTGTTTTCCGATAATCCCTGTTTGTCTTCAATTATTGTTAGGCCGACAGCTTTTAGTGCGTCAATATAATCGGGCTCACATATGCTGTCATATCTGTAAAATATTATATTCATAAATTCATTCTACCATAAATGGGATAATTATGATGTTATGTGGACGTTTTTGGATAAAAAATGTTGTTTATAAAAAGTTTATACATTATTTTTTAAAAAAGGGGTTATTTTTTTAGATTTATAGTCGATAATAAAAGTGTAAAAACAAAACAGAGATGGTTTTTAGGCCAGCACTAAGAACTATTTCGAAACGAGCAAACGAGTGGCAAGGATGCCACCGTACAAATTCAAGGAGGAATTATATTATGGTAGTACAACACAACATTACAGCAATGAATGCAAACAGACAGCTTGGAATCACAACAGGAATTCAGGCTAAGTCAAGTGAGAAGTTATCATCCGGTTACAAGATCAACAGAGCAGCAGATGATGCAGCAGGTCTTGCAATTTCCGAAAAGATGAGACGTCAGGTTAGAGGTCTTACACAGGCTTCAGCTAACGCTCAGGATGGTATTTCTGCAGTTCAGACAGCTGAGGGTGCTCTTAACGAAGTACACGATATGCTTCAGAGAATGAACGAGCTTGCTACAAAGGCAGCTAACGACACTCTTCAGACAACAGATCGTGAGTACATCCAGTCAGAGCTTAATGCACTTACAAACGAGATCAATCGTACAGGTGCTGCTACAGAGTTCAACAACCAGGCTCTTCTTGATGGAACATTCAAGAATAAGAACATTCAGGTTGGATCTGAGACATCTGCTGAGAACCAGATTAAGATTGACATCGATAAGATGACTGCAACCGGATTGGGACTTAGCGCAGATGTTACAGGAACTGATGCTACGAATGCAAAAGAAACTATCGACAATATCAAGGGATGCCTTGAGAAGGTTTCAAAGCAGAGATCTGATCTCGGTGCTATCCAGAACAGACTTGAGCACACAATCAAGAACCTTGATAACGTTGTTGAGAACACACAGTCTGCTGAATCTGCTATCCGTGATACAGATATGGCTACCGAGATGGTTAAGTATTCTAACAACAACATCCTTGCACAGGCTGGACAGTCAATGCTGGCTCAGGCTAACCAGACAAACCAGGGTGTTCTTTCACTTCTCGGATAATCTTAGATGGTTCACAAGAAAACTTGGTCATTTGCATAATTGCAACTACCAAAGGGGGCTCCGGAAACGGAGCCCTTTTTCTTTTGAAATTTCTTATTAAGATTTGTATTTGTCTATATACAAAAGTCTGTATTTATTATATAGACCAAGTTTCATTATTCCGTCGTCGTGTGCTGCCCAGGGAGATGACTGATTGGACACAACAATCTTGTAACCGAGTTTCAGATATTCGGTGCACTGGGAAATATCGTAAAAATCAAAACCGTCAAAGATATCATCTCGCCATTCTATTCTTTTGTTACTGATCATAAGAAATCCATCTATTGCTTCAACCGAAGTAATCGCTTGAACTGTTTTTTGGGGATTATAGTCATATGACAGGTTATCAGGAGATAAAGAATATAAATTTCCGACTCTCTTGTCATGCCACATGACCGCATCCGGTGGAAGCGCAGGACTTCCTACAAGGCCTATCATTCCGACAGCGTTGTCAGATTCAAAAATATCAGCAATTTCATAAATGAAAAACGGGTTCAATATACAGACATCTTGGTGAAGAAAAACGTTTATATCGGCTCCGCTTTTGGATTGCCCCATGTTATATCCTTCAGCCATACCTGATGCGTCGCTTATTGAAATCGTTTCTACTTCAAATCCTGCGGGGACAAGTAATTTATTTATGTAATAACAGCATTCGTCGTACATAAGACTGTTATTCACGCAGGTTATAAAACAGATCTTTTGGGGATGGTTGTATGAACGATCCGGATGATAAATCTTTTGCTTATTTATTGGAATATATTCATATTTTTTTTCGGAAAAAGATTTTATCAGCAGGGCTTCATTTTTGTAGCCCGATTTTTCGTAGTAATGCGAAAGTTTTTCTGCAACTGCGAATTTATTACCTGTGCACGATTCATCCAGCATCTGAAGAATGTAAAAAAATGAAGGATTTATATTCAGAATGTTGCCAAAAAATGCGTAAGTTTCATCTTCAGGGAAGCACATCTGTATTCTCCTGAATAAATAAAAAGTCATCTGCTTTAAACTAACGTAGTCATCTACAGAACCTATAAGAGAAAAAATATTTCCCTGTATCCCTGCGGATTTTTCTGTCTGATAGATTATATGGGCGGACAAGAATCTGTCGAAGTCGGTAAAAATCTTAGACAGTTTGTGGTATTCATATGATTCGCAAATGCTGCATATCTCTGCATAAGCAGTATCTGTGCGCTCCGAAAGAAGAGAGTTTATTTTATCCAGTAACTTTTGATGAGAGAGCACATCTTCACTGTATCTTTCTGAAAAGATTTCATAGTCTTTGGCGGTATCAGCCATCATCTCACGGCGCCCTGATTCTGTATAATTGCCGTTACTGTCTTGATATTTTGTTATATCTATTGTAGGGCGAAGTATCATAAGTAATTACCTCGTATTAGACACTCTTTACGATGTCAATTATCTGTCCTACACGTACATCAAAGGAGTGCTCTTTTTGAATTTTGTAATGGGCGTTTTGAGCAATCTGCTTTCGCTCGGATTCATTTGCAAGATAGTAATCAATCTTGTTAAGGAGGTCTTTTCTATCCTCGTAATACACAAAGTCTTCTCCCGGAACGAAGATATTGGCGAGATCTACCTGATAATTGGACATAAGAAAACCACCTGCGCCGAGGATATCATAGGCTCTGAGCGGGATTCCCCTCTGGATACTCCTAAGAGTTATGTTGAGGTTGATCTTGCTAAGTTTGAAGATATAAGGCATTTCAAGAAAATAATCCGCTGCACCCATATTTTCAACGCCTTTTGGGCAGAAAGCCTTGTTTTGCCCGTAAGTATAGAGTCTCATGTCGTGGTGCGCACCTATCATTGTGAGGATTTCTCTTCGCTCGATGATGGTTGCCTGTCTGTTTATTATGTAATTTGCATAGAGGTATGCAGGTGTTTCGGCGCTGTCGGGATAAGGATATATGTTACTTACTTTCTGGATCTCATCGACTATTTCCTGAGGAAGGCATTCTTCTATATAGTTTATTCCGTCGACCTGAAGCTGACCGCGGATAAGCCCGTCAATGTATCCGAGTGAATATGGGCTTAATTTGGGAGCAATCTCATCATAGTATTGCTTTCTTTCTGTATATAAGGAGCCGACAAAAGAGATGTCTGCCGAAAATTTTTCTTTTTCTTTTTTACCCGGAACCATTTTATCAAGGCGTCTTGTTGATGCGGCGAGAGGAAGGTAATGTACGGTTTTTATGCCGCCTAATCTGAATGTCTCGAATTCCTTGGAATCAAACATAAGAACTATATTACAGGGATTTATGACCTGACATGAGTAAAGGAAAACTTCCGGATTGTCATAGACCCAAGAGACATATTTAACGCCGTCAATATTGCAGACTTTGGAAACTACCGGCAGGAAATTAAATGAGAATACGAAGTCCGGATCTGTTGCCCTGATGGTTTTAAGAAAGTCTGCTTCAAAATCGGGATCGTTTGTTGCTTTTTTTTCTTCATAGGCATATGGATATTTTACTATTTCAAGATGATTTCCTTCACTATCCGTGTACTTTTCCAATGCGTCCAGCATGTCCATATTTGCGAAAAAAATTGATATATCAAGATAAAGAACTTTCATGTCAGTCCTCCAAAGATTGGTATTTGGTATAGTTATTACTATCATACCATTGGTTTAATTGAATGTGTGGGAATATTTAGGTATAATTTGATTATGATTTCGGGGATTTTGGGGGATTGCGGATCATGCAGGATAAAATTAAGATGGCTTTTATCGCCTGTGTAAACGATGACCGGGCGGCAAGTGAGTGTGCATGGTATATTGACAGGCTGAATGTGCCTGAAAACATGGAGATTGATTTTATCACTATCAAGGATGCCCCCTCGATGTGCGCCGGCTATAATGCGGCGATGAGATCTACAGATGCTGATTATAAGATCTATATCCATCAGGATGTTTTTATTCTGAACAGGGATTTTCCTATAGACCTGGTCAGAGTTTTTGAAGAAAATGCGCAATATGGGCTTCTTGGCGTAATCGGAGGTTTCCTTCCACCAAACGGATCAGGATGGGATCATTGGACTGTTGGCGCAACTTATGCGGTGAATGAAGACAAGAACCTTGACCTAAGATTTAAAAGGATGACGGAAGAGGCTGTTGTCGAGACAGATGCGGTTGATGGAATGTTTATAGCGACAAATGAGGACATTCCGTGGAGAGAAGACATTTTTGACGGATTTGATTTCTATGATTTATCCCAATGTGAAGAATTTAAGAGAAGAGGGCGCAAGGTGGGCGTGATAATGCAGGACGAGCCCTGGTGTATGCATGACTGCGGGCTGAGTAAGCTTACAAGTTATGATAGTTACAGAGAGAAGTTTTGCAATGAATATAGCGATAAATACAGATTTGATGAGTATTATACAGTGTCATCCGAAAAGGAAGAAATGTATAAGCTTGGATTGCAGTTTCTTGAAACGATTGAAGAAGCGCTTGGTATGGGCAATTACGAATTTGTATACAGAGTGCTTGCGGAGCTTAAGGATAGGCGGAAGCTTGATAATAAACTTAATGCTCTTATGGATGTAAGGGAGCTGTGCGAAATAAATGGCGGAGTCGTTTCTTTTTCACAATTTGGAGGAAGTGTCGGCGAAATAGTCGGAAGGCTTAATGAGTATAAGTTTCAGATGCGAAGGGCGGCTTTGGGAGATGAGAATGCACTGAATTTCTTAAGGACAGAACTTGATGCGGGCATGCTTTCGCAGCAAGGAATCGATTTTTTGAATAGAAGGTTTATGTGAATTTCTATAGGAGTTTATTCAGGCTTTGAAAGGAACTGATCATTTTATATGGATAAGACCGATATAGTACGTTCAATAGATGAAGCGCTTGGTAACAGAGATTTTGAGCGGCTCTTTCAGATAAGGGAAGAGTATGAGAAGGTAGAGAAAAACGATGCGGACCTTGCATATTTTTTTCTTGTTTATGATATGGAAAAAGAAATTACGGGTAATATTTCAGATGGGATAATAAGTGCGGCAGGGAACTTTAAAAATGCAGTAAGGACAATAAAAAAACTAAAGAGCTTCATGATAAGAAGCGAGTGGGCAGAGGAGTTTTCCGTGGACGATGCAGGCGATTATGCATTGTCTGTAGGAGCAAGCTCCAATGAGATACTTCTTTTACACAGTATTTGGACGAGAGACAGCAAAGCCGGTAACAACACGAATGATGCGAATATAAAGAGCAGGATATGCGAGGGTGATGATTATGCGCCTGAAAAGTTCGCGTTTATCATATGCTCCAATGATAAAGATGAATTTGATGAAGCAAAGTGGTGGATAGACAGATTATATGTGCCGGAGGGATGCGGTGTAGAAGTTCTTGAGATAACGGATGCAAGATCTATGTGCAGCGGCTATAACGAGGGAATGGAGTATGCAGCTTCACTTGGAGTAAAGTACAAGATATATATGCATCATGATGTTCGCATAATAAATCAATATTTACTGTACGATCTTATCGATATATTTAAGGACGAATCCATAGGTATGGTTGGAATGGTTGGACCTAAAGAGGTTCCGAATGACGGAGTCATGTGGTCTGACAGGCAGTATGGGAATATTGTTGAAGCAAGGATAAGCAAGATCTTAAATTACAGAGAAGACAATATAACGCTTGCGTATCCCGATAGTAAAAGCGTAGATGTGTCGCTTGTGGACGGCTGCTTTATTGCTACGTCCAAGGATATTCCGTGGAGAGAAGATATTTTCGACGGATTCGATTTCTACGACGCTTCGCAAAGTATGGAGTTTAAGCAAAAAGGTTATAGGATAATCATTCCATATATGGAAACGCCGTGGATATTTCATGATTTTGGTATGCCTGAGCTTGGAAGATACGATTACTATAAAGACATTTTTGTAAAAGAGTATTTACGGGAGAAGTCTTTATCTGAGATAGAAAGCGGGTTTAAAAAGAATTCCGAAGATTATGAGTTATATTATCAATTGGGAAATTATTATCTGAAGGAAAATCCTAATACGGCTTTTTTGTCTTATGAAAATGCATATTGTATGGCATGCAAGAAATATGGTGTTGGTAGCAATGAGGCAACTTCTATGAAGGATGTCTTATGTAAGAGTAAGATGTCGGGAAAGGTCAATGCAAGAAACGTTTCTTTTGTGATATTGTCATATAACTCTCTTGAATATACGAGAGAATGTATAGAATCTGTGCGCGCAAACTGCTATGATGGTGCGGTAGAGATAGTTGTGGTTGACAATAATTCTGGTGATGGAAGTGTCAAGTGGCTGGAAGAACAGGAAGATATTGTTTTTGTTAGAAATAAGGAAAATACAGGATTTCCGAGAGGCTGCAATATAGGAATAAAGGCAGCAAATCCGGATAATGATATTTTTCTTTTAAACAGTGATGCACTTATGCTTCCGAATTCTTTGTATATGATGCGCATGGCATTGTATTCTGATGAAAAGATCGGTGCATGCGGAGCTTCTACGAATAATGCATCGAACAATCAGGTGGTTAATATTCCTCTGAATACGGTGCCTGAATATACGGAATATGCGCGTGTTACCAATATTCCCGCCGAAAATATCGTTGAACTTAAGTCGAAGCTTGTAATGTTTGCTATGCTTATAAAAAGGGATGCATACGATAAGGTGGGAGAACTGGATGAGAGATATACTCCCGGTAATTACGAAGATGACGACTACGGAATGAGGCTTATGGAAGCCGGTTTTAGGAGCGTTATGTGCTGGAATGCTTTTGTTTATCACTATGGAAGCAAAAGCTTTGGAAAGATGTCCGATAAGTACAGAGAGCTTCTTGAGAGAAACAGGATTAAATTCATTGATAAATGGGGATTTACTCCCGAGAGAAGCATGCACTTTAAAGGAAAACATTTGGCTGAGATAAAAAGGAACTTTGATGAGAAGTTCAGTGTTCTTGAAGTTCAATGCGGTTTTGGAGAGATGCTTTCAAGAATAAAATTGATATATCCTTTTGCTGAAGTTAAAGGTATTGAAAGTTACGAAAAGATTGCGACGCTTGGTAAGAATAAACTCGATATTGAGTGTGTGGATCTTTTAAAAGAAGATTTTTCTCCGAATGAAAAATATGACTATGTGATTCTTGATACGTCGGTAATTGACTGTAAAGATGAAGAAGTTTGGAGAAAAAAGCTTTCACTGTATGTAAAAGATACAGGTAAGCTGCTTATTGGATGATTCGGATAATCGGATCATATATGAAATGCAGGGGGTATTATGAATAATTTTATGCTTACGGCGTCTATGATGTGCGCTGATTTTGGGAATCTTGAAAGGGAAGTCAGAGCGCTTGAGGCAGCCGGAATAGATTCTTTTCACATTGATATTATGGATGGTCGTTACGTTAATAATTTCGCCATGTCACTTTATGACATGATAGTAATTGCGCGTGTGAGCAATAAGCCTCTCGACGTGCATCTTATGATCGAACATCCAAGGAATAATATAGATCTTTTTCTAAGATATCTCAGAAAAGGAGATACCGTATATATCCATCCGGAGGCTGAGTATCATCCGTCTGCGACAATACAGAAGATAATTGATCACGGAATGCATCCGGGAATAGCAATAAATCCGGGAACAAGTGTTGAATCGGTAAAAGAACAGCTTCGTATAGTTGACAGAGTTCTTGTTATGGCTGTTAATCCCGGTAATGCCAGCCAGATGTTTCTTCCTTTTGTCGGTGAGAAGATTGATGTACTTCTTCATCTTCGTAAAAAGATGGGGTTTGAACTTTACTGGGACGGAGCGTGCGGAGCAGAGAGGATGCTTGAATATGCTCCCAAGAAAATGGATGGCTTTGTTCTTGGAACAACACTTCTGTTTGGGAAAAAAGCTGAATATGCTGATATCATACCGGCAATAAGGAAACTGGATTTTTCATATCTGAAAAAGGAGTCTGTGTAAATTAAATGATCAACAATAATTCCGATGAAATGAATATGGTACCGCTTGAAAATATCAGTTTTCCCGAGGCTTTTTTCAGACCGGAAGTCAGGAACGGTTTTTATATCTCTACGATGATGAAGCGCTATTGGGCGGGACAGCTTCAGATGCTGGCAGATATTGATAAGTTGTGCAGAGAACATGATATCAAGTGGTTTGCCGAATACGGTACTCTTATCGGAACGGTGCGTCATGGCGGATATATTCCATGGGATGACGATTTTGATATATGCATGCTCAGGGATGATTATGAGCGCTTTTTCGAGATCGCAAGAAAAGAATTACCGAGTGTCTATATAATACTCACGCTTAATGATATAGAGAATGAATATAATAATTATCTTGGAAGAATAGTAAACAGTCATGCTATTGATTGCAGCAAGGAGCATCTTGATTTGTTCAGTGGCTGTCCGTACACTGTGGGCGTCGATATTTTTCCGATGGACGGTGTATATAATGATGCGGAGAAAGAGAAGGAACGTCAGGAGCGTGTTAGGAGGATCATAACTGCACATGATGCGATTTCTGAAAAAGATTCTCTTGGGGAATACACAAATGAAATCGAGAACCTTTTAATAGATGTGGAAAAAGAGAATAACGTTCATTTTCACAGAGGCAAAAAGCTTTTGCATGAAATGGAAGTTCTCATAGATAAAATATTTATGGAATGTCCTGTATCTGAAGCTGATAATGTTGCTTTGATGCCGTTTTATCTTAAGTATGGTGATCACATTTTCCCCAAAAAGTATTTCCAAAGTTCTATTGATATGAAGTTTGAGAATACTATGCTCAAAGTTTCAGCTTACTATGACAGGATATTATCGAGTAACTACGGAAACTATATGGAAATACACAAAAGCGGCGGTATGCATGAATATCCCATATATATCAGTCAGGAAAATCTGTTGAAGGAAAAGTTGGGACACAATCCCTACAGATATACGCTTGATACCAATGAACTTTTGAATTCTGTCAAAAGATATATGGGCAGAATGCTTATGCCTGTGCAGGAAAAAGAAAAGATGACGATTGTGTTCCTTCCGTGCAGGGTGAAGTTGTGGAATACTCTTGAGGGGTTGTGGCACAAGTATAAGTCTGAAGGACACGAGGTGCATGTGCTTCCGATAAATTATTATGATTGTGATTATACGGGAAAGGTCGGGGAGATGCATGATGAGAGAGCTCTTTTCCCTGATTATCTGGGTGCTGAGGATTGCGAGAAGTTTGACTATGCGGGAATTCATCCCGATAAGATTGTGATACAGGTGCCGTATGATGCCTGGAATACAGCGTTTACCGTACATGAATTCTTTTATTCGGGGAATCTTTTAAATGTGACGGATGAGCTTATTTATGTGCCTTGTTATGATATCGACGATCCTGTCGATGACGATGATAAGGCATGTAGGTGTATAGAAATTCTTGCGGAGCAGCCTGCGGTGGTAAATGCGGATAAGGTTCTTCTTAAGTCCGAAAAACAAAGAGAGCTGTATCTAAAGAAATTAATTGGGCTGACAGGAGAAGAAACGAGGGCTTTCTGGGAGCAAAAGATAGATGTTTCGGATTTTGCTGCTGAGCAGGAATCTGATATAGATACCTTTACGAGCGATGAAGGCGAGTGGAATGAGTTTCTTGGTAAGTATGAAGGACGCAAGGTTGTTGTTTATTACTTTAGTATCAGCACTTTGATGGAGTACGGAGAAAAGGCGGTTGATAAATTTGAACGGGCGCTTCAGATTTTTTCAGAGCATACAGACAGAATGACTGTTTTATTTGTTCCTCAGGATTATCTGACGGCGAATCTTGATATTGTTGATGGAACAGTAAGAAAAAGGTATATCGCTTTTGTTGATAAGGTTAAGGATACGGAAGGATGTATCTATGACGAGGAAAACCGTTCGCTTCAGTTCATTGACAGGTGGAATGGTTACTATGGCGATTCGGGAGTGGTTGCCAGAAAGTGTGTTGATATGAAAATTCCCGTAATGCTCGAAGATGTGAATGTATAAACATAAGCGGGCGTTGAGGAGGTTTGTGTGTTTTCGTTTTCAGTGTGCATGATCGCAAAAAATGAATCGAAGAATATCGGGAAGTGCATTGATTCAATAATGCCTTTGGTAAAGTATTTTGACGGTTCGGAGGTTGTTGTCGTTGATACGGGTTCTTCCGATGATACGGCTGAGATAGCCAAAAGCAAAGGTGCTGTGCTATATAACTTTGAATGGACGGGAAACTTTGCAGAAGCACGAAATTATGCGTGTTCTAAGGCTGTAAATGATTATATTTTATCTGTTGATTGTGATGAATTTCTCGAGGATTATTCTACGGAGCTTGCTGATAAATTTATGAAAACAGTTATGGCAAATCCGGGAAAAATAGGGATGTCTACGATTGCAAGTACGTATGTACAAAATGGTGAAGAACTTAGATCACGCGACAAGATAGGACGTTTCTACAATAGGAAAGTGTACAGCTTTTTTGGCGACATACATGAGAATCTTCGAACTATAGACAGAGATGATGAAAACGGATATTTCGATTTGCCGCTTTCTTTTGATCACGTCGGATATGACACTCCGGAATTAAGAAAGAGTAAGGCTGAGAGAAATAAAAAGCTTTTGCTTAAGGCACTTAATGATAATCCTGAAGATCCGTATGTTTTGTTCCAGATAGGAAAATGCTGCATTGCAATGGAGGACTATAAAGAGGGAACAGACTATTACGAGCAGGTTATGGAACAGACGATAGATCCTAAGCTTTCCTATATTCAAGACATGATGGTTTCATACGGATATGGGTTAATGGCGCAGAAAAGATTTCCGGATGCACTGTGTCTTGAAGGGGTTACGGATCTTTTTGAAGGCAACGCGGATTTTATGTTTATGATGGGACTTATCTATATGAATAATGCTCTTTTCGACGATGCGACAGCAGCTTTTTTGAAAGCGACAAAAGCAAAGATCTATTCGGTAGAGGGTGTTAACAGTTTTAAGGCATATTATAATATTGGAGTTATAGAGGAAGTCAGAGGAAATATTTTAAAGGCAAAAGATTTTTATAAAAAGTGCGCCGGATATAGGCCTGCAAACGACAGGCTAAAGGCACTTGGTTAGAATGGACTACAAAAAAATTTCAAAAAGTAGTATATTACTGAGTATCAATTTGGTGGCACTATGTAACCCAACGGGAAGGAAAGAGAGATTAGATGAAAGTTGTAATTTTAGCGGGAGGTTTCGGAACAAGGATTAGTGAAGAGAGCCATCTTCGCCCAAAGCCAATGATTGAGATCGGGGGTAAGCCGATCCTTTGGCACATCATGAAAGAATATTCACATTACGGATTTAATGAGTTTATTATATGCGCGGGATACAAGCAGGAAGTTATAAAAGAGTATTTCGCAAATTACTATCTCCACAACTGCGATGTGACTTTCGATTTTGCAAACGAGAATAAGACAACGTTCCACTCACAGAAGGCGGAGCCCTGGAAGGTAACTGTTGTCGACACAGGATACAGCACCATGACGGGTGGACGTATCAAGAGGATAAGAGAGCATGTCGGAAACGAGGCGTTCTTCATGACCTACGGTGACGGCGTGTGTGACATAGACATGACAAAGCTCCTTGAGTTTCACAAGGAAAACGGCAAACTTGCGACCGTGACTGCGATTCTTGCCGGACAGCGTTTTGGTGTGTTTGACATTGATAAAGGTGATGGTTCTACCATTAAAGATTTCAGAGAAAAAGCAAGCATGGACGGCGCCAGAATTAATGGCGGTTACATGGTTCTTGAGCCCGGAGTTTTTGATTATATCGAGGGCGATGCGACATTCTTTGAAAAAGAACCTATGCACAACCTCGTAAAAGACGGCGAGATGGTCGCATACAAGTATGATGGCTTCTGGAAGTGCATGGATACGGCAAGAGAAAGAGATGAACTTACGGAACTTGTTGAAACAGGTAGAGCACCTTGGATAAGGTGGTAAATATGAGAGTTTCTGATTATATAGCAGAATTTTTGGTAAAAAAGGGCGTCACCGACTGTTTCACTGTAGTAGGCGGTGGCGCTATGTATTTGAATAATTCTTTTGGCCATACCAAAGGAATGACATGCACGCACTTCCATCATGAGCAGGGAGCGGCCATAGCTGCTGAGAGCTACTCAAGATATGACGGAAGAGTTGCGGCTCTTTGCGTGACTTCGGGCCCCGGCGGAACCAACGCGATAACGGGAGTGCTCGGAGGCTGGCTTGATTCGCTTCCTATGTTCGTAGTGAGTGGGCAGGTTCGTTATGACACAACAGTCAGATATGAGCATAAGCTCATGGGAAAAGAGTATGATCGCAAGGGACTTCGTTCTCTCGGAGATCAGGAGTACGATATAACCCGCATGACTGAGCACATGTGCAAGTACGCAGTTATGCTTGAAGATCCCGCAGACATAAGATATCACATGGAAAAAGCTTGGCATCTTATGAACGTCGGAAGACCGGGCCCTGTGTGGATCGATGTTCCCGTTAATTTCCAGGGCGCTGAGATCGATCCCGATTCGCTCAGAGGCTACAGCGAGGAAGAAGCAGCTTCTTATGAAAAAGAGACTCCGGAAGTTTCTGATGAAACAATAAACGAAGTAATAGAGATGGTCAAAAAAGCTGAGCGTCCCGTCATCTATGCAGGCGGCGGAGTGCGTATTTCAGGTGGTTTTGACGCGTTCAGAAAAGTTGTGGATAAACTCGGAGTTCCCGTTTGTACATACTGGAATTCAATCGATGTTATAGAAACAGATAATCCGCTTTACTGCGGCCGCGGCGGTAATATGGGTGACAGACCGGGGAACTTTGCAATACAGAATGCGGATCTTGTCATCGTCATAGGCAGCAGGCTTTCAATCAGACAGGTAGGCTACACATGGGGAACATGGGCAAGAGCTGCCAAGGTCGTAATGGTCGACATTGAACCTGCCGAGATGGAGAAACACACTGTTCATGTTGATATGAAGATTCACGCTGACGCAAAAGAGTTTCTTGAAAAGCTCTATGCGGCAGCAGATAAGTGTGGCGAGACTTACGTTTCTCCTGCCGATGCATGGAGAAAACAGTGCGTGGCATGGAAAGAAAAATATCCCGTTGTATCGGAAAGTCAGCTCCATACAGGCGATAACAAGGTTAATGTATACGGATTTATCAAAGCTCTTTCTGCGGCACTTCCTAAGGGAAGTCTTACTGCAGTAAGTAACGGTGCGTGTTGCGTAGCGGGCCACCAGAGCTGGGTAGTAAAAGAAGGCACGAGATTTATAATAAACAACGCGGTAGCCAGCATGGGATATGGTCTTCCCGCAGCGATAGGTCTTTGCATCGCGGCAGGAAGAAAAGAAACAATATGTCTTGAGGGCGACGGAAGTATAATGATGAACCTTCAGGAGCTTCAGACTGTTATCACAAACAAGCTCCCTATCAAGGTATTTCTCATAAACAATGAGGGCTATCATTCGATCAGACTTACTCAGAACAATCTGTTCAAAGAGTATTCAAAAGTCGGAATCGGCCCCGAGAGCGGAGATCTCGCATTCCCGTCTTTTGAAAAGATTGCGGAAGCGTTCGGTTATCCCTACAGCAGAGTGATCACGGGAAATGAGCTTGAAGATGCGATGAAGATGGCGGTAGATGCCGACAGTCCTGTGTTCGTTGAAGTTTATACCGATACTGAGCAGGTTTGGGCACCCAAGAGCTCGGCGCGAAGAGAGCCGGATGGAAGCCTATCAAGTCCTCCGCTTGAAGATCTTGCGCCTTTCCTTTCAAGGGAAGAACTTGCCGAGAACATGTATATTTGACGATCGGATGAAAAGTTATTGAATTAAAAAGAGGTATAGAAGTGAATTTTTTTAAGAAAAAAGGTAAGAACAGCGTTAGGATAGTTGCGTTTATAATGCTGTTGTTTATGGTTTTGACGACGGTTGGTTCCGGAATATTCGCAGCGCGCGGTATAACGGACGGCGAGGATGCATCCTCATATGATAACTCAGGAATAAGCGATATTTCTGCCGAGGATCTGTCGATTCTTTTTACTGACGGAGCGGGCAACGCGATAACTTTGGACGGTGATGCGCTTGCGTCCGATATTGTAAGTGAAGTGTCGGAGAGCGGTAATTCAGGAGAAGAAGCTTCAAATGCTGCGGGTTCCGATGCAGCGGCAGCAGGTGATAATGAGAAGGCATCTGCGGTTTCTGAAGACGGAACGTATACATCAAAAGATGATGTGGCTCTTTATATCCACACTTACGGCAAACTTCCTTCCAATTTCATCACTAAGAATGAGGCCAAAAAGCTTGGCTGGACAGGCGGAGGGCTCGATGAATTCGCCAAAGGAAAGTGCATAGGCGGAGACAGATTTGGCAACAACGAGGGAAAGCTCCCCGATGGAAAGAAGTACAAAGAATGTGATATAGATACGCTGGGTGCCGATTCAAGAGGAGCAAAGCGTATAGTTTACTCAGACGACGGAAGTGTGTATTATACAGACGATCATTATGAAAACTTTGAGCAGGTGTATTAAACTATGGAGAAGGTTTTTTATATTGATTTAGCAGAAATTGCAACGCCGGAGGGACTTCAGGCAGAGCTTGTAAAAGAGCTCCCTCTTCCGGATTATTACGGCCGAAATCTTGACGCGCTCTATGATGTTCTTACGGAGAGCGGCGACGGCTGGAATATTATTTTTTACAATGCCAAATTTGCACAGTACAGGCTCGGAAAATATTATGATGCGCTTTGCAGGCTTTGCAGGGAAGCGGCGGAAGATGTGCATGACCTGAAGATCAGGTTTTATATGTGATAAAAGTTTTTTCAACAGAAGGAGTAAAGAAACTTGAAAACTTTAGCCATTGTTTTATTTGTAATAATGTATGTTCTTATGGTGGTTCTGCCTAAGAAAAGAGCATACGTTGCGCTTTCTACGGCGCTTATTTTTGTGATCACGGGAATTCTTCCGTTTAATCAGGTGTTTTCGGCAATAGACTGGAACGTCCTTATGATGATCTTCGGAACCATGGTAATCGTTGATTACTTCATCGAATCCAAGATGCCCAATTACATTGCGGACAAGATTCTTAATGTTGCGCCGAATGTGTTGTGGGTTACGATATCGATGTCTCTTTTCTCGGGAATCATTTCTGCATTTATCGATAACGTTGCGACGGTTCTTATGGTTGCACCTGTCGGACTTGCTATCTGCAAAAAACTCAAGATCTCGCCGGTTGCGATGATAATCTGTATCGCGGTTTCATCAAACCTTCAGGGAGCTGCGACACTTGTTGGAGATACGACATCCATCATGCTCGCAGGAGCTGCAGGGATGGACTTTAACGATTTCTTCTGGATGGACGGAAAGCTTGGAATTTTCTTTGCTGTTGAGCTCGGAGCGCTTGCTACGGTTCCTATCATGATGGTTCTTTTCAGAAAAGACAAAGAACCCGTAAGCTCAGATGAGAAGACTGTTGTAACCGATTATGTTCCTACGATAATGATGCTTGGGCACGTTGTGCTTCTTGTTATCGCATCCTTTTTCCAGAATAAGCCTGAGATCACAAACGGTGTGATATGCATGGTATGCGGAATCATCAATATCATCTGGGAGATTTTTCTTTCAAAGGGAACAGATAGCATGTGGCATTCGCTCAAAGCAATCGACTACGATACTATGCTCCTTCTTGCAGGTCTGTTCTGCGTTATCAGCGGAATTACCAATGTCGGCATCATTGACGAACTTGCAAATATCATAGCCGATGCGGGAAAAGGAAATGTCTTTATGCTGTACACGGTTATAGTTTTCGGTTCTGTTGCAATCTCGGCGTTTATCGATAACATCCCGTATGTTGCGACCATGCTTCCGGTACTTGGAAGTCTGTCTGCCGTGATGTCGGCAAGTCCGCTTCTTTTGTACTTCGGACTTTTGATCGGTGCAACACTTGGCGGAAACCTTACACCTATCGGTGCTTCCGCCAATATCGCCGGTGTGGGAATGCTTAGAAAAGAAGGTTACGAAGTTTCTTTCGGTGATTTCATGAAGATAGGAGTTCCGTTTACATTAACTGCAGTGTTAGTGGGATATCTTTTCATTTGGTTTGTATATGCGTAAATCTAATATGATAAAAATGTAGTGACCATGAGGGCTTTCGACTATCCAAAGAGTCGGAGCCCTCTTTTTATGCGGTTTAAGAGGAATAGAAAAGTTCAAAAAAAATTTACATATAGTTCTATGAAAACTGCTTGATATATTGAGCCTGTGCGTGCTAGAATGTTAATGCTTTATTTATATAATTAATATGACGATAACAGGATGATCGCATATCTTTGAAAACAAATTTAGGCTATAATTATATTTGGTTGTAGTTTACATAAACTGCAATGAATATGATAAAAGGCGGAAAAGTAATATGAAGAATATAACAGAAAAAATGCTTGAGTTTATTGACGCATCACCTACATGTTTTCACGTGGTCGACAATCTTAGGAAAGAGCTTGACGACAGGGGGTACGTGGAACTGAAGGAATCTGAGGAGTGGGAACTTAAGCCCGGAAAGTTTTTTGTTACAAGAAACGATTCTTCTGTGATTTCTTTCAGGATACCCGATAAGAAGTTCAAAGGTTTTTATGTGATCGCAAGTCACAGTGATTCTCCTTCTTTTAAGATAAAAGAGAATCCTGAGATGGAGGAAGTTTCGGCATATGTAAAATTAAATACCGAGAAGTACGGCGGAATGCTCTGCGCACCTTGGTTTGACAGACCGCTTTCGGTTGCGGGAAGACTTATCGTGCGAGATGGAAAAGGCGGATTTGTATCAAAACTCGTAAATGTGGACAGAGATCTTTTGATGATACCTTCACTTGCTATCCATATGAACAGAGATGCAAACAGCTCAGCCAAGTACAATCCTCAGACCGATTGCATACCGCTTTTTGGAGATTTAAGCTCCAAGGGCAGTTTTTTTGAAGTGGTTGCAGAGGCTGCAGGGGTGAAAAAAGAAGACATCTTAAGCCATGATCTCTTTTTGTACAACAGGGTGAAACCCACATTTTGGGGCGCAAACAATGAGTACATCGCAAGTTCGAGACTTGACGATCAGGAGTGCGTATATGCCACATTCGAGGGATTTATTACAGCAAAAGAATCTGAGAATGTTGTTTTGCACTGCGTTTTCGACAATGAAGAAGTCGGAAGCGGAACCAAGCAGGGAGCGGATTCGACATTTTTGAAGGATACGCTTATCAGGATAAATGAAGGCCTTGGAAGAACGCAACAGCAGTATTTCACAGCTGTTGCAAACAGTTTCATGATCTCCGCCGACAACGCACATGCCGTACATCCCAATTACAAGGAAAAGGCGGATCCTGTAAACAGACCGCTTATGAACGGCGGAATCGTTATTAAATATAACGCAAATCAAAAATATACGACGGATGCGGTATCCGCAGCCACATTTAAACTTATTTGCGAGAAGGCGAATGTTCCCTATCAGACATTTACCAATCGCTCGGATATTGCCGGAGGTTCAACGCTCGGTAATATCTCAACATCGCAGGTTTCTGTTAACACGGTGGACATAGGACTTGCCCAGCTTGCAATGCATTCGCCCTATGAATCCGCGGGAAGCCGTGACCCCGAGTATCTTGCAGGGGTATCAAAAACATTTTACGAGAGCTGACTACAGCATCAGACGAAAGAGGGATATAGATGGGATTATTTAGTTTGTTGGGGGGAAAAAAAGAGAAGGCGCTCCGGCCCGGACAACTTGATGAAGAAATCAGAATAGCAAGAGAGAGGGAACTTGAGGAAGTAAGAGAAGCTCATGCAGCCCTTGACTGGCCGACAATACCGAAGTTAAATCATGTGAATCTTCCGGGTGTCGAGTGCTGTCTTGCTGAGACTGTATCCGAGGAACGCAAGGATGATATCGGACAGATAATATATGAGGATGACATTTCGATAGATGAACTTAGGGAGCTTAACGATCAGGAGCTTTTGTTTGTTCTTACGACTTTTGATGAGTTTGACAGAGAGGTTCCGATTCCCGACTATGAGAGAAATCGCAGAAAAGTTTACAACGAAATAATCCGCAGGGTCAGAGACGCTGAAATTCTATATGTGATCTATGATAAGTCGACGGGATATCCGTTTATCGATCATGGATACGGTCTTTTGTATTTTGGAAAAGAGATGGCGGAAGAAGCTGCAGAACTTTATAAGAAGCAGTACCGTCAGGTTATGGTAAAAGAGATAGAGGTTGAACCGCAGCAGGAAGAACAAGGTGCGGCAAGAAAAGGATATTTTGATTTCCTTTACTGCATCGGCCTTGAGGATCTGATAATAGACAACGGCGCTTACAGAGTGAAGTTTAAGAGAGACGAGATCTCAGCTGCTCCCGGCGAGTGGAACAGAGTTATAAAAGATGCTCCCGTAAATCCGCAGCTTTGCTTCTCAATGCTCGATATGCTTGAAGAGCGCAGATGGCCCGTAAAATATGAGAAGAGAGATGAGATACTTGCTCTTAAAGAAAAGAGAATGATCGGAAATCTCTTTAACGGAAAATATATAGTTCCCATGCAGTATGAGGGACATGCTGAAAAGACAGAGAGCGGCAGAGTGAGAATGGGAAAAGATACAAAGTTCACATTCTTCATGGTAAAGACTGCCGATGATAAGATCTTTATGCCGGTATTCACCGACGGATTCGAGTTTGGGAAAATGAAGCTCGGACATGAGTGGAATGCCGCAGTATTTTCTTTTAGCGACATCGCAAGATTTATCCGAGATAAGGACGGCGTAGCGATCAATCCTGCGGGACACAGGATTTTCATGCCGAAGGAACAGATAATTGCGATAGACAGCGCCAACAGAGCTTACAGAGAGACAAAGGCACAGCAGAACAGAAGAGCTGATGACGACAACGCTGTAAAGAGGGCTGTGAATGGCGCGATGGCGCATATGGAAAATAATTAAGAAAAATATAATAAAACGTTCCGGGAAATTGTATGCCGGGTGAACGATGAATGATTCAGCGTCTCCTTGGTGTACAATTTATTGTTATGTAGCGAAATAAATAGTCTTGTTTATATACGGATAATGGTCTAAAATGGTACTGTAAGTTATAAACAAATTTTTATGTATAGGAGCTACAGCAATGTTCGATCGTCTAATTGGTGTATATTTGGTTGAGAAAGGCTTGCTCGACAAGAGTCAGCTTGAGAAGGCATATCAGATACAAGAATCCAATTGCGCTAAGCTTGGTGTTATAGCTGTTGCAGAGAAGCTTATGACTATAGCACAGGCTGAACAGGTAAATGCCATGCAGGCATCTATGGATAAGCGTTTTGGTGATATTGCCATCGAGCGTGGGTACTTGACAGAGACTCAGGTAAGCCGTCTTGTGGAGTTGCAGGGAAATCCGTATCTCGCATTTATTCAGGCACTTACGGATATGGGAGCTATTTCCATGAGTAAGTTGGCAGAGGTGGAGGAAGAATATCAGAAACTTCACGGTTTCACAGAGTCGGATATGGCAACACTTAAGTCCGGTGATGTTGAAAAGATCGTGCCTATTTTCCTTGAGACTGAAGACCAGATGTACAGAGGAATGTTTTCCATGGGTATTAAGAATATGTACAGACTCGTGGATAGTCATGTATTTGTCGGAAAGGCATATACGACAAAAAATATCAAGGATGAAGTCCTTGGCTATCAGAAATTCCATGGAGATCAGAATGCGTTTGTAGGCATTTCAGGCAAGTTTGAAGATGTGCAGAGAATGGCTAAAGCGTACACTAAGGAAGAATTTATTGAAACAAGAGAAGACGCGCTTGACGCGGTTTGCGAACTTATAAATTGTATCAACGGTTTATATGTAACAGAACAGAGTAAGGAATCAAAGTTCATTGAGCTTGAGCCCCCGGCATTCTCTGTTTCAGAAACAGAAGCTAGCTGTGATGAGATCATGGTAATGCCTGTTTACATCTGTGGTGGTGAGGTTAAATATCTCATTGCAGTATCAAAAGACACAAAAATAACGACCATGTAATAGGTTGGAGGAATATAGAAAATGAAGAACGTTTTAATAGTAGATGATTCCAGAACTTCAAGAAAAGTTTTGAGAGATATATTGGAAAGAGCCGGCTATTCAATTGTAGGTGAAGCTGTTAACGGCCAGGAAGGTTTTGATGAGTACATGAAACTTAAGCCCGACATTGTTACCATGGATATCACTATGCCTGTACTTGACGGTATTGATTCACTCAAGCTTATCAGAGAAGCTGATCCCAATGCAAAGGTTGTTATGATTACAGCTGCAGGACAGAAGCATAAGATGATGGAAGCGGTTAAGCTCGGAGCAGCAGAATTTGTTGCAAAGCCTTTTGTTGAAGAAACTGTTATCGATGCACTTTCACATTGCTGCTAATGGCTGTATGTGATCTGCAAGGCTGATCGTTTAATACAAGACAGAATATGTGCGCTGCTCTTTTATGGGGGCAGCGCATTTTGATTTAATATAAAGGAGGCGCGAAGTGAACAGAAAAGTCCTTATAACCGGTGCATCAAGAGGAATAGGAAAGGCTATTGCGGAAGCTTTCGCTGCAATGGGAGATGAACTTTTTTTGACCTGTAAGCAGAGCGAAAAGCAGTTGGCCGGTTTTGCCGAGTATCTTCGAAACGAGTACGGTATAAAATGCAGCAGTTTCACTTGCGATGCCGCTGATTATGATTCGGTGACGGATCTTTTTGCAAGGAAGATAAAAGACATAGATGTTGTCATAAACAATGCGGGAATAGCGCATATAGGGCTCCTTACCGATATGAGTGTCGCTGATTGGCGAAAGGTAATGAGCACTAATCTTGATTCGGTATTTTTTACATGCAAATCAGCTGCTGCTGTCATGTTGAGGAAACATTGTGGTAAGATAATAAACATAACTTCAGTGTGGGGTTCCGTCGGAGCATCCTGTGAAGTTGCGTATTCCGCATCTAAGGGCGGCGTGAATGCTTTTACCAAAGCGCTGGCAAAAGAGCTTGCGCCAAGTAACATTCAGGTTAATGCCATAGCGTGCGGAGTTATTGATACCGCGATGAACAGAGAACATCTGACGGAGGAAGATCTCAGCGCACTTGAGGATGAGATACCCGCCGGAAGAATGGGCGAAGCGACAGAAGTTGCCAAGCTTGCGGTCATGCTTGCGGACTCGCCCGAATATATGACCGGACAGATAATAACCCTCGATGGAGGATGGATTTAGGGTGGAAAAGATTAATGATTCTATTTTTTGATATTGACGGAACGCTTTGGGACTACAAGAATTACATCCCGGAGAGCACAAAAGAAGGAATAAGGAAGGCAAAGAAGAACGGACATAAGTGCTTTATAAACACAGGAAGATCAAGATCTTTTGTAAGCAATAAAGAACTTTTGGGAATGGGTTTTGACGGTATCGTTTCGGCGTGCGGATGTATGATCGAATACGACGGAAAGACTATTTACAACAGAATTATGGATAAAGATGATGCGATAAGAACTGTGGAAACGGTTCAAAGATATGGATTCAGACCAATCCTTGAAGGTCCGGAATATCTCTATATGGAAAGAAAAGATTTTGAAAATGATATGTACGGCAAAAAAGTTATGGCAGATATGGGAGACAGACTTCGCGGTATCAATGATAATTGGGGAAACTGGCAGATCAACAAATTGTCATGCGCGACGACGGGATGTGATACCAAGAGCTGTTTTGCTGAGCTTGAAGATCTTTATGATTACATGATCCACAACGAGCATGCTGTAGAGATGGTTCCCAAGGGCTTTAATAAGGGTACGGGAATTGAGAAAGTCTGTGAACTCTTATCTGAAGATGTAAAAAACACTTTCGCTTTTGGTGACAGCGTAAATGATATGGAAATGATGCAGACTGCAGGAACGGCTATTGCAATGGGAAGATGCGCTGATGAGATCGCAGATATAGCGGACTTTGTCACAACTCATCTTGAGGATGACGGAATTTGGAATGCGCTTAAAAAGTATGAGCTTGTATAGTCGGTTTAATTGGTTATAAAAATTTTACTTTTAAAATATTCGAAATAGTGATAGGATTAGGTTGTGCACAATCTAATCCTTTTTCTTTTTATGCGGATATAGAGGAGTGCTTTTGAGTTTTATAGTTTAGGAGGAAATACAAATGTTTGATATTATAATAATCGGTTCCGGCCCTGCAGGGCTTTCGGCTGCGGTATATGCAAAGAGAGCCGGACTTAATATGCTTGTTATAGAAAAAAATCCTGTGAGCGGAGGGCAGATAATCGATACGTATGAAGTTGACAATTATCTCGGTATCCCCGGTGTTAACGGATTCGATCTTGCAATGAAATTCAGGGAACATGCCGATAAATTAGGTGCAGAGTTTGCTGACGGAATAGTTACGGGAATCGAGAAGAGTTCTACGGATGAAAAAGGAAAAACTATATTTAAAGTAAATACAGAGAATGAGAGCTATGAGACGCGCACAGTTCTTATAGCTGCAGGTGCACATCATTCCAAGCTCGGGATTCCCGGAGAAGAGGAATATATCGGAAAGGGAGTTTCATATTGTGCAACTTGCGACGGGGCTTTTTATAAGGGAAAGGTAGCTGCGGTTAACGGTGGCGGAGACGTAGCTGTTGAAGATGCGATATTCCTTGCAAGGTTCTGTGAGAAAGTTTATCTCATTCACAGAAGAGACGAGCTTCGTGCTGCGAAGATCTTGCAGGATGAGCTCTTTGGCCTTCCGAATGTAGAAGTTATCTGGGACAGCGTAGTTCAGGAAATACAGGGAGAGGGCAAAGTTACAAATTTAAGAGTTAAGAATATTAAAGAAAATAAAATCTCTGACCTTAATGTTGATGGTATTTTTGTGGCAATCGGTATACATCCGTCTACAGAAATCTTTGCAGATATTGTCGAATGTGACGAAAACGGATATGTGATTGCCGGAGAAGATTGTGCAACAAATGTACCCGGAATCTTTGCTGCGGGGGATTGCAGGAAGAAGAGGCTTCGTCAAATTGTTACTTCGGTGGCAGATGGTGCAAATGCCGTAACTGCGGCACAAGATTATCTTATAGTGTAAATAAATGCGTTATATCCTAATAATAACCGGAATACGAATTTTTTGTGAAAAATATATACAAAAAATTTGGTCAAAATTTGTTTGTTGTATATTTTTTTCAGTAATACTCTGGGAATATTGAAATTTTGGTGAACGTGTTGCAAAAGTTGACAAACGGAAGCAAATAGCGTATATTTGTATATGCGTAACAAAAATGTAACAAACCGGAGGTTTCTTTTGAAAAAAACTGCTAAACAGATTATGACCGCTAGTGTTGTAGCTGCAATAACAATTTCCAACATGAATAGTGTTTTAGTACATGCTGCACCTTCAAGGAGAGTAACGAGCGTTTTGCCTCAGGCAGGTTTTACATACGCTCTAGGGGATAATCAAGTATCACTTTCAACTCTTCAGAACAGTATCGACGAAGAAGAGAGTAGTTCAGGTAAAGGATCGAGCAAGAAATCGGGGAAGTCGGGGAGTCATGGGGATTCTTCAACTATCAGCAAATCTGTTGCTGATAAGATCGAATTAAGTTCTGCCGTTACCGATGCGACACCAAATGCTTCAAATATTACAGGAAGTCTTCTGCGTGATATTTTGAATGCGACCGGATCCGCAAGCGGAGACGAGTCAGGTAGTGATGAACAATCCCAGGATGATTCAGAAAAACAGAATGTTGACAATTTCGTAGTTGCCAAAGTTGAAGGTTATGTAAACATTCGTGATAACCCGAGTGAAACTAACACTGAAAAAATTGGTAAACTGCCTAATAAAGCCCTTGGTACTCTTTTAGAGGAAAAAGACGGCTGGTATAAGATTAAATCAGGCGATGTAACAGGTTGGGTTAAGGCTCAGTACTGTATCGTTGGCCAGGAAGCTGCCGAGTATGCAGAAGATGTTGCTACCCAGATGGGTACTGTTAATACACAGGAAGGTGTTCTTAAGACCAGAAAAGAACCCGGCACAGATGCTGACGTAATGGGTTATGTTGCTCCTGATGAACAGGTTATTATTCTTGCTGAAGAAGAAGACAGCTCAGGCCAGAAATGGTATAAGATAAGTATGGAGGAAGGTGACGTATACATTTGTGCTGAATACGTTAAACCTTGGCTCGATTATAAAGTGGCTGAATCTAATGACGCTGAGAAGAAACGTCTCGCAGAAGAAAAAGCTAAGACTGATGCCAATAAGAAAGCTGCTAGTAAGAATACATCCGATAAGGCTGTAGGTAAGGACTATAAGTCAGCTGCTTCTTATACAACAGAGACAAGCTCAATCGGATCTGCGGTTGCAGAGTTCGCTAAACAGTTCGTTGGTAACCCTTATGTTTACGGCGGAACAAGTTTGACAAACGGTGCTGACTGCTCAGGTTTCGTAATGAGTGTATATCAGAACTTCGGTGTAAGTCTTCCTCACAGTTCATCTGCTGATAGAACACAGGGAGCTGCAGTCGATGGACTTGCAAATGCACAGCCCGGTGATATCGTATGCTACTCAGGTCACGTTGCTATCTATATTGGTGGCGGACAGATTGTACATGCTTCAACAGCTAAGACAGGTATTAAGATTTCTAACGCTGATTACCGTAAGGTACTCGCAGTAAGAAGAATCTTGTAATTGAATATTGAATTAGACTTTAGCAAGGAGCTGATTATTCAGCTCCTTGTTCATGTTTTCAATAAAGTGCACATAATAACAAAAGTCAATAACAAAAAGATTATTTTTTGAGAACAAAAGATTAATAAGTTATCCACAGGATGTGAGAAAAATTGTCTAAAAAATGGACTTATACACGAAGTTATCCACATTATCCACGAAAATATGAAGGATTAATTGATTTTTCCACGTTAAAAATCATGAAATAATTTTGTGCATCATTCACAAAAAAAGCGAAAATTTCAAAAGAGGTGGGTCAATTTTCGCTTATAAAATGTACTTATCGGGCTCGAAATGGTATACTGTACATATATAAATAACGGCCAAGGTGCAGTGAGCGTCAAATCTTAATATTGATGAAACATTACACGGGTCGAAGCAAAGGGGATGATTGCATGAAATTTACTATTGTAGGCAAGAACATTGATGTAACACCCGGACTTAAGGCAGCGGTAGAAGAGAAGATCGGAAAACTCGAGAAGTATTTCACCTCTGATACAGATGCCAATGTTACCCTCAGCGTTGATAAGGATAGACATAAGATCGAGGTTACCATTCCCGTTAAGGGCAAAATTATCCGTGCAGAGCAGGTCAGCAATGACATGTATGTATCGATTGACTTGGTAGAGGAGGTTATTGAGAGACAACTTAAGAAATACAGAAGTAAGATCGTTGATAAGCAGCAGGCTGAAGTCAGCAACTTCAAGAAAGAATATCTTGAGGCTGATTACATGGATGAGGAGACTATCCGCATCGAGAGGATCAAGAAATTCGATCCCAAGCCTATGTATGCAGAAGACGCATGCGTTCAGATGGAACTTTTGGGACACAACTTCTTTGTATTTGTTAATGCAGAAACAGACATGGTTAATGTAGTTTATAAGAGAAAGGGAAATACATACGGATTGATAGAGCCTGAAGTATGATACGAGAATTCTTTTTTGGCAAAACTAAATATACCATAGTATTTACAGGGTTGCTGGCTGTCAGCGCAGCAACCCTTTTTTGTTGCGGGCTTGTAAAAGACAGCAGAACGGTCGTTATAAATGAAGTGTGTGCGGATAATTTCGGCGCATACAGAAATGATGCCGGAGAGTACACGGATTATGTGGAGCTCTACAACATGTCCGGTTCGGAAGTTTCAGGATTATATATTTCCGATAGTAGAAAGGACCTGAAGAAATTC
The DNA here is from genome assembly GCF_000424465.1 of Butyrivibrio hungatei NK4A153. Classification (GTDB taxonomy): domain Bacteria; phylum Bacillota; class Clostridia; order Lachnospirales; family Lachnospiraceae; genus Butyrivibrio; species Butyrivibrio hungatei_A. Next base: position 32,291 of record NZ_KE384196.1, read on the forward strand.
AGAATAGAAGAGGCGATTCCTGCAAACGGATTTTTTGTGGCAAGCATCTCCAAAGATGCGGAGAACGGCTTTGGCATTAGCAAAGACGGAGAAACGATCTATCTAAGTGATGAGGACGGCAATATGCTTGATGCCGTGACTCTTCCGAGACTTTCCTATGATGTGACTTATTCTAGGGAAGAAGACGGTAAAGGTAAGTTCGCATCTCTTTCGGCAACTCCCGGAGAGACAAACAGCGGTGCTTCCCATATTGATAATTCTTATATCGAAGGACCTGTTTTTTCTATAGAAGACGGATTCTATGACGAGGGAACCAAATTAAAGATCTCGTCTTCGCCGTGGGTGAATATTTTTTACACCGACGACGGAAGTGTTCCCGATGAGAATTCACAGAAATATAAGGGCGAGATTACTCTTACCGACGCGTCCGCAAAAGAAAATGTGTATGCGAATGAGATAATGTACCCGACCTACAATCCGCCCGGCTACAAGATTGACAAGGCGAATGTGATCAGTGCCGTGGCGATAAATAAGCTTACGGGCAAGAAGAGCAAAGTTGTGACGCACACGTATTTTGTCGGATATGATAAGAAGGAAAAATACAAGGATAAACAGATAATGTCCCTTGTCTTTGACCCTGCGGATCTTTTTGACCATGACAGAGGAATCTATACTCTGGGCAAGAAATATGATGAGTACAAGGAACTCGGGGGATTTACGGATTTGCCTGAAGATGAAGTTCCGGGAAGTTTCACGGATGATAACGGAGAAGTGTATTATAGAAGTTACTTCACTAATTCGGAGTTCTCGGGAAAAGAGTGGGAGAGAAAAGCGCATATGACTGCGTTTGATTCCGCTCATAAGGATTTCTTTTCCCAGGATATAGGTGTCAGGATATCGGGCGAGTCGACGAGGTTCGTGTATCAGAAAGCGCTCAACCTGTTTGCGAGAGATATTTATGATGGGCAAAAGAACTTTGCTAAGAGTTTTGTCTGTAACAATGAAAAGAAAGTGCGACTTCGAAAAGGCGATGGCAGGATAATATATCAGGAGCCGTTCATTCAGTCCGTGATAGGAGAAACGGGAATTCCTTTCCAGAATTCCGTCCCTGAAGTTGTCTTTATAAACGGCGAGTATTGGGGAATTTACAATCTCAGAGAACAGTACGATGATAACTATTTTGCCGAGCGCTACGGCATTCCGAAAGATATGTTATGGACTGAGAAAAACAGCGCAGTCGAGTGCGGAGATCCGGAGACGGATGAGAATTACAAGGCGCTGTATGATGTGATGATGAATGGCGATATGAGTGATGATGCGGTTTATTCGCAAGTTGAGAGCGAGATTGATATAGACAATATGGTCGATTATTATTGCATGCTCTTATTCTTTAACGATACCGACATCGACGGCGAGCATAACAGATTTATGTTCAGGTCAAAAGAGCCGGGATACGGCGATTACGGTGACGGCAAGTGGCGCTTTGCTGCGTACGATCTTGATATTACCTGTGAGGATGTGGAAGCGGATACGGTTTCATATTACAGGGAACTTGATGAAAAGATGTTTATGCCGGGATTTTTCTATGAAAGACCTGGATTTAAGGAGCTCTTTTACAACAGGATGGTTGAGCTTACTGAGAATGAGCTGTCCTACGAGCATCTGAGTAAGAAGCTTGCTGAGTGGGACAAAATATACCGCGAGCAGAACATCGAGACGGTAAGAAGGTTTGAAGAGGACGGATACTCTGAAAAGGAGTATGAGAAAGATCTTGCGGCGCTTGACTCATTTTTTAAAAACCGAAAAGAATATGTCCTTAAAATGCTTGAAAAAGATATAAAAGAGAATTAAAAATCATGAAGGAAACTTCCTGCGACGGTTTGGCAATTTGCTAAATAAAAACGTTTGTGGGAAGTTTCTTTTTATTGCATTTGACAAGGGGGTATGCTACAATAAACCTGTTCTGACAAAAATTTGTCAATCAAAGGTTTTATTAAGAAAAATCGAATAACGGACAGATAATTTTTTCAAAAAATGGAGGTAATACGTTATGGCACAGAAAGTAGTATTAGCGGGCGCGTGTAGAACAGCTATCGGCAAGATGGGTGGAGCACTCAGCGGCACACCGGCAGCAGAGCTTGGTTCTATAGTTATCAAGGAAGCACTTAACCGTGCAGGTGTTAAGCCTGAACAGGTTGATGAAGTTCTTATGGGTTGCGTAATCCAGGCAGGTCTTGGACAGAACGTAGCAAGACAGGCTTCAATCAAAGCCGGACTTCCTATCGAGACTCCTGCTGTAACTCTTAACGTAGTTTGCGGATCAGGTCTTAACTGTGTCAATATGGCAGCTGACCTTATCAAGGCCGGTGAGGCTGATATAGTAGTAGCAGGCGGAATGGAGAACATGTCTATGGCTCCTTACGCACTTCCCAATGCACGTTTCGGATATCGTATGAACAACGGAACAGTTGTAGATACAATGGTAAACGATGCTCTTACAGATGCATTCAATCACTATCACATGATGATAACAGCAGAGAATATCTGCGACAGATGGAACCTTACAAGAGAAGAGCTTGACGCATTTTCAGCAAATTCTCAGCAGAAGTGCGAGAAGGCTATGGCTGAAGGCAAGTTCAACGACGAGATCGTTCCCGTTCCCGTTAAGGTTAAAAAAGAAATGGTAGACTTCAAGGTTGATGAGGGCCCTCGTGCCGGCACAACAGCTGAGTCACTTTCAAAGCTTAAGTGCTGCTCAGGTAAGGAAGGCGGACTTGTAACAGCAGGTAACGCTTCAGGTATCAACGACGGTGCAGCAGCAATCGTTGTTATGAGCGAAGAGAAGGCTAAAGAGCTCGGAATCAAGCCTATGGCTACATGGGTTGGCGGAGCACTTGCAGGTGTTGAGCCCGAGGTTATGGGTATCGGACCTGTTGCAGCTACAAACAAAGTTCTTAAGAAGACAGGACTTTCACTTGACAATATCGATCTTATCGAGGCTAACGAGGCATTTGCAGCACAGTCTGTTGCAGTAGCTAAGGACCTTGGATTCGATATGAACAAGGTTAATGTAAACGGTGGCGCTATCGCACTCGGACATCCCGTAGGAGCTTCAGGATGCCGTATCCTTGTAACTCTTCTTCACGAGATGGGCAGAAGAGCAGATGCTAAGAAGGGTCTTGCAACTCTTTGCATCGGTGGCGGAATGGGTTGCGCTACAATAGTTGAAAAGTACGAGTAATATAGGGAAGAAAATGTGTGACGACTGCTGTGCTTGCACAGAGCAGTCGTTATACATTTGATGACCGCGTATATCACGAAAAAATATAAATTGAATATTCAAAGGAGATAAAGACATGAGTTTTGTAAATTGCGAAGTTAAAGACAAGATCGCTGTTATTACAATCAATCGTCCTGAAGCACTCAATGCACTTAACTCACAGGTACTTGATGACCTTAATGCTGCTTTTGACAGCATCGACGTTAATGTTGTAAGAGCTGTTGTTCTTACAGGTGCAGGCGAAAAGTCTTTTGTTGCAGGTGCCGATATCGGAGAGATGAGCACACTCACAAAGGCTGAGGGTGAAGCTTTCGGTAAGAAAGGTAACGACGTATTCCGTAAGATCGAAGAGTTCCCGCTTCCTGTTATCGCTGCAGTTAACGGATTCGCTCTTGGCGGCGGATGCGAGATTTCGATGAGCTGTGATATTCGTATCTGCTCAGAGAACGCTATGTTTGGTCAGCCTGAGGTTGGTCTCGGAATCACACCCGGATTTGGCGGAACACAGAGACTTGCACGTCTTATCGGTGCAGGAATGGCTAAGCAGCTTATCTACACAGCACGTAACATCAAAGCAGACGAGGCTTACAGAATCGGTCTTGTTAATGCCGTATATCCGCAGGAAGAGCTCCTTGCAGCTGCTGAGAAGATGGCATCACAGATCGCTGCAAATGCACCTATCGCTGTTCGTGCTTGCAAGAAGGCTATCAACGATGGACTTCAGACAGACATCGATGCTGCACTTGTAATCGAAGAGAAGCTCTTTGGTTCTTGCTTCGAGACAGAGGATCAGAAAGAGGGAATGGCTAACTTCCTCAGAAAGAAAGACGATCCGAAGAAGGTTAAAGTTGTAGATTTTAAAAATGCATAAAGTAATCACTTGGCGAGGTTTTATCGAGCCTAGTGTACTACTTTGTTCCGGCGAGCGAAGCGAGAGCGGAACTTCCGATAGGGAAATAGTATATACACATAATAATTTATATATAGGAGGATTTTATAATGAAAGTAGCTGTTATTGGCGCAGGTACAATGGGCTCAGGAATTGCTCAGACTTTTGCTCAGGCTGAGAGCGTAGAGAAAGTATATCTTTGCGATATCAAGACTGAGTTTGCAGAAGGCGGATTTGCTAAGATCAAGAAGGGACTTGATAAGCAGGTTGCTAAGGGAAAGAAGACTCAGGAAGAGGCTGACAAGATCACAGGAAAGATTCAGACAGGTCTTAACGACATCTGTGCTGATGCTGATCTTGTAGTTGAGGCTGCTCTTGAGGTTATGGATATCAAGAAGAACCTCTTCAAAGAGCTTCAGGATAACATCGTTAAGAATCCTGATTGCATCTTTGCATCAAACACATCATCACTTTCAATCACAGAGATCGGATCGGGACTTACAAAGCCTATCATCGGTATGCACTTCTTCAATCCCGCTCCTGTTATGAAGCTTGTTGAAGTTATCCAGGGTGCAAACACACCTGCAGATATGGTTGACAAGATCAAGAAGATTTCTGAGGATCTCGGAAAGACTCCTGTACAGGTTAACGAGGCAGCAGGATTCGTTGTTAACAGAATTCTTGTTCCTATGATCAACGAAGGTATCTTCGTATATTCAGAAGGTGTTTCAGATATCCAGGGTATCGACACAGCTATGAAGCTTGGATGTAACCATCCTATGGGACCCCTTGAGCTTGGTGACTACATCGGACTTGATATCGTTCTTGCTATCATGGATGTTCTTTACTCAGAGACAGGCGATTCTAAGTATCGTGCTTGCCCTCTTCTTCGTAAGATGGTTCGTGGTAAGCAGCTCGGTGTTAAGACTGGAATCGGCTTCTACAATTACGCAGACGGAAACAAGGTGCCTACTGATAAGTAATCACCTGGCGGCTGTGAGAACCTGACGAGGTAATTTCGAGTCTGGTTCGAACGTGTTACGCCGAGTAAAACGAGGTGTAACTTCTGCTTTTGTAAGCACGAGAGCAGAACCTCTGCTTTTTAAGTATGAGAGCAGAACTTCTGCTTTTGTAAGCACGAGAGCAGAACCTCATTATGAAAAATAATTATTATTTAAAGAAAAAATTTGGAGGAAATTATAATGGATTTTCAGCTTGATCAGCAACATGAAATGGCGAGAGCTCTTTTCAAAGAATTCGCAGAAAAAGAAGTTAAGCCACATGCAATAGACGTTGATGAGACAGAGGAATTCCCTATCGAAACTGTAAAGAAAATGCAGAAATTCGGTTTCATGGGTATTCCGATTCCCAAGGAGTACGGCGGACAGGGATGTGATCCCCTTACATACGCTATGTGTGTAGAGGAGCTTGCTAAAGTATGCGGTACTACAGCAGTTATCGTATCAGCTCACACATCACTTTGCTGTGACCCTATCATGACATATGGTACAGAAGAGCAGAAGCAGAAGTACCTTGTTCCCCTTGCAAAGGGTGAGAAACTTGGTGCTTTCGGTCTTACAGAGCCCATGGCAGGAACAGATGCTCAGGGTGTTCAGACTAAGGCTGTTCTTACAGAAGATGGTAAAGAGTGGATCCTTAACGGTTCTAAGTGCTTTATCACAAACGGTGAGGTTGCTGATGTTTACATCATCATCGCTTACACAGATATCGTAGAAGATAAGAAGGGAAGAAAGCAGAAGAAGTTCTCAGCATTCATCGTTGAGAAGGGAACTCCCGGATTCACATTCGGAACAAAGGAGAACAAGATGGGTATCCGTGGTTCTTCTACATACGAGCTTATCTTCCAGGATTGCCATATTCCTGCTGAGAACCTTCTCGGTGCTCGCGGAAAGGGCTTCAATATCGCAATGCACACTCTTGACGGCGGACGTATCGGTATCGCTGCTCAGGCTCTTGGTATTGCTGAAGGCGCACTTGACAGAACTGTTGAGTACGTTAAGGAGAGAAAGCAGTTCGGAAGATCGATCGGCGCTTTCCAGAACACACAGTTCCAGCTTGCTAACATGGCTACACAGTGTGAAGCTGCAAGGCTTCTTGTATATCAGGCTGCTGATGCAAAGAAGAATCAGGCATACTACGGCGTAGAAGCTGCTAAGGCTAAGCTTTATGCTGCAGAAGTTGCTATGGATGTTACAACAAAGGCTGTACAGCTTCACGGTGGTTACGGATACATCAGAGAGTACGAAGTAGAGCGCATGATGCGTGATGCTAAGATCACAGAGATCTACGAAGGAACATCAGAAGTTCAGAGAATGGTTATCTCTGGCGCACTTTTGAAGTAATCATAAGTAATCACTTGGCGAGGTCCTTTCGAGCCTAGTGTACTACTTAGTTCTGGCGAGCACGAAGTGCGAGAGCAGAACTTCCTTATGAAGAACATAAGACTATAAAGGAGAAAAAATAATGAAAATTGTAGTTTGCGTTAAGCAGGTTCCCGATACAAAGGGCGGCGTTAAATTCAAACCCGATGGAACATTGGATAGAGGTGCTATGCTTGCAATCATGAACCCTGATGATAAGGCAGGACTTGAAGCAGCACTTAGATTAAAAGATCAGTACGGCGCAGAGGTTACAGTTCTTACAATGGGACTTCCTAAGGCTGAGGCTGTACTTAGAGAAGCATTTGCTATGGGCGCTGACAAGGGAATCCTTGTAACAGACAGAGTACTCGGCGGTGCTGACACATGGGCAACATCTTCAACTATCGCAGGTGCTATCAGAAACCTTGAGTATGATCTCATCATCACAGGCCGTCAGGCTATCGATGGAGATACAGCTCAGGTTGGACCTCAGATCTCTGAGCACCTTAACCTTCCTGTTATCTCTTACGCAGAAGAGATCAAAGTTGATGAGAAGGCTAAGACTGTAGAAGTTAAGAGACAGTTCGAAGACAGATATCACATTGTAAAGGCTAAGATGCCTTGCCTTGTAACTGCTCTTTCAGAGCTCAACGAGCCCAGATATATGACTCCCGGCGGAATTTTCGATGCTTTCGAGAAGGAAGTAACAGTTTGGGGCAGAGCAGATCTTAAGGACGTTGATGATTCTAACCTTGGACTTAAGGGATCACCTACACAGATTGCAAAGGCTTCTGACAAGGTTAAGAAGGGTCAGGGAGAGAAGGTTGTTCTTGACTCTGCTGATGAAGCAGTTGAATATCTGATGGGTAAGCTTGTAGAGAAGCATATCGTTTAATTAACATAGGAAAAGGAGAAGCGTCATGTCTTTAGAAGAATATAAAGGTGTATTTATCTTTGCTCAGCAGGTTGACAATGAAATTTCAAGCATTGCACTTGAGCTTCTGGGCAAAGCAAAGAATCTTGCAGAAGATCTTGATGAGAAGAAAGTTACTGCAGTATTACTTGGAAGTGGAGTAAAGGGTCTTGTTGACGAGCTTGCACAGTACGGTGCTGACAGAGTTATCGTTGTTGACGATCCTGCTCTTAAGGATTACAGAACAGAGCCTTACACACACGCTCTTGCATCTGTTATCGATGAGTTCAAGCCTGAGATCCTCCTTGTTGGTGCTACAGCAATCGGTAGAGATCTTGGTCCCAGAGTATCATCAAGAGTACATACAGGACTTACAGCTGACTGTACAAGTCTTGAGATCGGTGATTTCCCGATCAATCCTGTTCCGAATCAGGAGCAGAAGCACAAACAGCTTCTTATGACACGTCCTGCATTCGGTGGAAACACAATCGCTACAATCGCATGTCCTGACTTCCGTCCTCAGATGGCTACAGTACGTCCGGGCGTTATGCAGAAGATTGATCCTATCAAGGGTGCTAAGGCAGAAGTTGTTGAATTCAATCCCGGATTCGAAGAGAACAATTGCTATACAGAGATCGTTAAGATCGTAAAGGAAGCTACAAGCGTAGCTGATATCCAGGCTGCTAAGATCCTCGTATCAGGTGGTCGTGGAGTTGGTTCTGCAGAGAACTTCAAGCTTCTTGATGACCTTGCAGAGGTTCTTAACGGAACAGTATCATGTTCACGTGCCGTTGTAGATTCAGGCTGGAAGCCCAAGGATCTTCAGGTTGGACAGACAGGTAAGACTGTTCGTCCCGCACTTTACTTTGCAATTGGTATTTCAGGTGCTATCCAGCACGTTGCAGGTATGGAAGAGTCAGACATCATCATCGCTATCAACAAAGATGAGAATGCTCCTATCTTTGACGTAGCTGATTACGGTGTAGTAGGAGATCTTAACAAGATCCTTCCTGTACTCACAAAGAAGATTAAGGAAGCTCTTGCAAACAAGTAAAAAAGTGCTCCACGAACCCCCTAGGGGGCTTGTGGAGCGTTTTTATTCTGCCGTATACTCATTTATGGTGTTAAAAAAATAACAGTATTGGAGGATATGGCTATGCATATGGCGGACGCATTGGTTGCTCCGGCGGTTGCCGGAACGATGTATGTATTATCTACAGGAGCAGCCGGAGTTTCTGTAAAGAAGGTAAGAGAGGAAAGTGATGAATCCAAGATCCCGGTAATGGGAGTTATGGGAGCATTCGTATTTGCTACACAGATGCTTAATTTCACAATCCCCGGTACAGGTTCATCGGGACATCTTTGCGGAGGTATGATGCTCTCAGCGATGCTCGGACCATTCGCGGGATTTCTTACAATGATAGGAGTGCTGCTGGTTCAGTGCCTGTTGTTTGCAGACGGCGGACTGATGGCGCTTGGATGTAATATCTGGAATATGGCGTTCTACGGGTGCTTTATCGGATCTCTTTTGATATGGCGTCCCATCATGAAGAAAGGCGCTACGAAAATAAAAATTGCACTTGCATCGATACTTGGATGTGTTCTGACATTGCAGCTTGGAGCATTCTCGGTTACTATGGAGACATTGATATCGGGAATCACTGAACTTCCTTTTTCGACTTTTGTTGCAACAATGCAGCCAATCCACCTTGCAATAGGATTCGTGGAAGGGCTTATCACATCTGCGGTTCTTATATTTATACATGAAGCAAGACCTGAACTTCTCTGGGGAATCGGCGAGAGCACAGAGAAAAGGGATGCTAAGCTTTCATTTAAGAAAACAATCATTACGATAGCGGTAGCAGCAGCACTTTGCGGCGGCGTTGTTTCACTTTTTGCATCTGCATTCCCTGACGGACTTGAGTGGTCCATGGAGCAGGTTGCAGGAACAACAGAGCTTGAAGCTCAGGGACAGGCTTACGAGACAGCGGAAGCAATCCAAGAGACGACATCTCTTTTGCCCGATTATGCATTCCCCGACAGCGAAGCGGCAGCGGGAACAAGCTTTTCGGGAATTGTCGGAGCGCTTATCGTTGCCGGACTTTCAGCAGCTTGCTGCTATGCATTCAGATTCTTTAGAAGAAAGACTGAGACTCAGACAGCTTAATGGACAGTATTGAGAAAAAAATCTTAGAACTGAACAGACTACAAGACATTCAGCAGCGTTCTCATTGGATGAATAACCTTCATCCTTTGGGAAAGCTGCTTATTAGCATTATGTACATTTTTTTGGTGACGTCGGTTGGAAAGTACGATTTGGTCACGCTTATTCTTATGTCGGTGTACGTTATCTTTACCTTTATCATTGGCGAACTCTCGGTAAAAGAGGGAATCTACAGAATGAGACTGATCTTGCCGCTTGTAATGTTTGTGGGAGTGTTCAATCCTTTTTTTGACAAAAGCAGCGTGCCGGTCGCGGGCTTTGCGGTGCGCGGCGGGATAGTATCAATGGTCACGCTTGTCATCAAAGGACTGTACACGGTGTTTGCGGTCTATGCTCTTGTTGCGACGACTTCCATAGATGATATCTGTTACGCGCTTAGGAGCATCAAGGTGCCCAAGATAATCGTTATTGTCATAATGCTGATATACAGATATATTGATGTTATGGCGGGCGAAGCGGACAGGATATACACTGCGTACAGGTTAAGGGCGCCGGGGCAAAAAGGCATCGAATACAGATCCTGGGGCACTCTGGTCGGACAGTGGCTTCTTCGCAGCATGGACAAGGCGCAGATTGTATATGAGAGTATGCTCCTTCGCGGATTTAGGGGCGATTTTATCCCTAAGAAAAAGGGGGTAAAAAAACTTGATGTGATATATCCGCTTGTCTGGGCAACAGTTCTTTTGCTCATAAGGTTTCATGTGTTTGGCGCATAAGCTTTGTGAATATGATGGGTAAAAATGGTTTGAGTGAGGTGCGTTATGAAAACCGGAGTAAACGGTGAACTTTTGAATATAGAGAACTTGAGCTTTTCGTATGAAAAAGACAATGTGGTCTTAAAAGACATTTCTTTTAAGGCATGCTACGGTGAGAGTATCGCGCTTGTCGGTGCGAACGGAATCGGCAAATCGACGCTAATGAAGCTCATGGTCGGGCTGTATATGAACTACACGGGTGACATAACCGTTGCGGGACATAAGATGTGCAAAAAAAATCTCGACCATATAAGAGAGCATATCGGCTATGTTTTTCAGGATTCGGACAGCCAGCTCTTTTTGTCAACGGTCGAAGACGATGTGGCATTCGGCCCTCGTAACTACGGGCTTTCTGAGAAAGAAGTTGAAGAAAGGGTATCAGAGGCGCTTAGACTTGTGGGAATAGAGCGGCTTAGAAATAATAAGACATACAAATTGTCGGGCGGTGAAAAAAAACTTGCGGCGATAGCAACGATTCTTTCGATGAAACCCGATATAATAATTATGGATGAACCTTCGATAGCCTTGGATCCGAGGAACAGGAAAAATCTTATCAAGGTGCTCACGGGAATCGGCGGGCTTAAGATCATAGCTTCGCACGACCTTGATTTTGTGAGAAATACCTGTGAGAGAACGATTCTTTTGGACGAGGGAACAATAGTTGCCGACGGAAGAACGGAAGATGTTCTCGGAGACGAAAAGCTGTTAGAGGAACATGGACTTTAATGAGAAAAAGTGTATACATTAATGCGTTGAGAGCTTATCATTAAAGTGATAAAATAATAATTGATACAGTGTATATTTTGGAGGTAGACACATGAGAAAAGTAGTACTTGCAGGAGCATGCAGAACAGCAATCGGAACAATGGGGGGAGCACTTAGCACAACACCTGCTCCGGCACTTGGAACTATTGTTATCAAAGAGGCACTTAACCGTGCAGGAGTTAAACCTGAACAGGTTGATGAAGTATATATGGGATGTGTTATCCAGGCAGGACTTGGGCAGAATCCCGCAAGACAGGCAGCATTAAACGCAGGTATTCCTGTTGAGGTTCCCGCTACAACAATCAACGTATTGTGCGGATCGGGTCTTCATTGCGTTAACCTTGCAGCAAAGCTTATCGGAATGGGCGATGCTGATATCATCGTAGCAGGCGGAATGGAGAACATGTCAATGGCTCCCTACCTTATGCAGCAGGGAAGATACGGATATCGTATGGGATCCGGAGAACTTCAGGATGCTATGATTAAAGACGCACTCACAGATGCTTTTGGCGGATATCACATGGGTATCACAGCAGAGAACATCGCAGAGCAGTGGCATCTTACAAGAGAGCAGCTTGATGAGTTTGCAGCATGGTCTCAGAACAAGGCTGAGAAAGCAATTGCAGACGGAAAATTCAAGGAAGAGATCGTTCCTGTAGAGATAAAGAAAAAGAAAGAGACAATCATTTTTGACACGGACGAAGGCCCGAGAAAGGGCGTTACAGCTGAAGGTATCGCACACCTTAAGCCTGCGTTCAAGAAGGACGGCGTGGTTACTGCGGCAAATTCTTCGGGAATCAACGATGCCGCATCGGCAATAATCGTTATGAGTGAAGAGAAGGCAAAAGAGCTTGGTGTTAAGCCTCTCGGAACATGGATTGCCGGAGAGCTTGCAGGTGTAGAGCCCAGCATCATGGGAATCGGACCTGTAGCAGCAACTCAGAAAGTTATGAAAAAAGCCGGATATTCAATCGGTGATTTTGATCTTATCGAAGCAAATGAGGCTTTTGCCGCACAGTCAGTGGCTGTTCAGCATGACCTCGGATTCAGCAAAGATGTACTTAACGTAAACGGTGGAGCAATTGCACTCGGACATCCCGTTGGATGCTCCGGAAACAGAATTCTTGTTTCACTTCTGTATGAGATGCAGAGAAGAGATGTTCATAAGGGACTTGCAACTCTTTGTGTTGGCGGTGGAATGGGCTGCGCTGCAATTGTAGAGCGATAAATGACTTAAAACTCATGGAGGCTTTTGATGGCTGATCGTTCAATTATGCTTGTTGATGATAATGACATTAACAGAGGTATCCTTGCAGAGATTTTTAAAGATAAGTACAACATCATAGAGGCGAGTGACGGAAGTGAAGCTGTGAGACTTATCAATCAGGAGCGCTCAAAGCTTGCTGCCATATTGCTTGATGTTATCATGCCGGGAATGGACGGTTATGCTGTTCTGGAATCTATGGTAAGCCAGGACAACTTAAACGAGAAAATTCCCGTGCTCATGATCACTGCGGATACGTCTACCGAGGCAGAAAGAACCAGCTATGAGAAAGGCGCGGCGGATGTGATCCATAAGCCTTTCGATCCTGTCATCGTAGACAGGCGCGTTTCGAAAGCGATTGAGTTATACGATCATAAGAACAATCTTGAGACCAAGGTGGACGATCAGACGAGAGTCTTGAAAAAGCAGTTCATCTACCTTAAGAAACAGGAAGAAAAACTTCGTTACAGTAACGAAAAAGTCATAGATACAATAGCAACGATCATTGAGTTCAGAAATATGGAATCGGGCTATCACCTTAAGAGAATAAAAGGATTCGTGCGAATACTTGCTCTTACGGCGATGAACAATTATCCGGAGCTCGGTCTTACACCTCACATGATAGAGGTAATAACACAGGCTTCCGCCATGCATGATGTAGGTAAGATCTCGGTTCCCGATTCAATCCTTCTTAAACCCGGAAGACTTACTTCGGAAGAGTTTGAAGTAATGAAGTCTCACACGACAAGAGGGTGCGAGATAATCGAGAAGCTCAAAGATATTCAGGATAAAGAATACTATGAAGCATGCCTTGATATCTGCAGACACCACCACGAAAGATATGATGGAAGAGGTTATCCCGACGGACTCAAGGGCGAAGAGAACTCTATAGGAGCTCAGCTCACAGCCATTGCAGACGTATATGACGCGCTTGTGAGCGATCGTGTATACAAATCCGCATACCCTGTGGATAAAGCCTATGAGATGATCAAGGACGGCGAATGCGGTGTGTTCTCACCCAAGCTTCTTGCTTGTTTCGAATTTGCGAGACCCGATATGGAAAAGCTTGTTGCTCAGACCAAAGCCGCCGAAGCGGCAGAGAAAAACAGCTATTCGCCTTACGGAAGTTGAAAAAAATATTATTGACAAAGACGCCTGCGGTACATATAATATAGTTTGTTGCCGCAGGCGACACTATGTGAGTGTAGCTCAGCTGGATAGAGCGTCTGGCTACGGACCAGAAGGTCGCGAGTTCGAATCTTGTCACTCACATTACTACTTAAAAGCGTATCGGATTGATACGCTTTTTTCTTTTTGGTATACTAATTTGGTATGAAAAAGATGGAATTGATAGCCCCTTGCCACTTTGGCCTGGAGGCGGTACTCAAAAAAGAAATAATAGATCTTGGCTACGATATAACTGAGGTCTCGGACGGCAGGATAACTTTCGCGGGCGATGCGGATGCAGTATGCCGTGCCAATATTGGTCTTAGAACTGCGGAGAGAATACTCATAAAAGTAGGAGCATTCCGCGCAGAGTCTTTCGAAGAGCTGTACCAGGGAGTCAAGGAACTTCCTTGGGAAGAGTTTATCCCCGAGCGAGGAAAGTTCTGGGTAAAAAAAGCATCAAGCGTTAAGAGCAAACTCTTTAGCCCTTCAGATATTCAATCAATTACTAAAAAAGCTATAGTTGAAAAGCTTAAACTCAGTTATCACACAGACTGGTTTAAGGAGGATGCGGAGAGCTATCCGATCAGAGTTTTTATCATGAAGGACGAAGTCACTGTGGCGCTTGATACGACAGGTGATTCCCTTCACAAAAGAGGCTACAGAAAGCTTGAATCCAAGGCACCTATCGCCGAGAATCTTGCGGCTGCGCTTATTATGCTGACACCTTGGAATGGCAGCAGAATACTTGTGGATCCTTTTTGCGGAAGCGGAACTATCCCTATCGAAGCTGCGATGATGGCGGCAAATATAGCTCCCGGAATGAACAGAAACTTTACCGCGGAGAGCTGGACACATCTTATTACACCTCAGAACTGGAAGGATGTAAGAGAAGAGGCTCAGGAAGAGATAATCACAGATATTGATGTCGATATTCAGGGCTACGATCTTGATCCCGAGATGGTTGAGATTGCAAGGATCAACGCCAAAAAAGCGGGTGTTGAGAACATGATTCACTTCCAGGCCAGAGATATAGCGGATTTAAGCCACAGGAAGAAATACGGATTTATTATCACGAACCCTCCGTACGGTGAGAGAATCGGTGAAAAAGAAATCCTTCCGCAGCTTTACAAGACAATAGGAGAAAGATACAAGAGCCTTGACGCGTGGTCGATGTACCTTATAACAGGCTATGAGCAGGCTGAAAAATATATAGGCAAAAAAGCTGATAAGAACAGAAAAATTTATAACGGAATGATCAAGACTTACTTTTATCAGTTTATGGGACCCAAGCCTCCAAGAAGAAGCGAGTGAGCCATTGTCATGAAAAAAGAGGAAATGAGAAAAGCAGCGGTTCTGACAGCAGTATTCGGTGTTGTTTCTATCACGCTTATGCTTCACAGATCCGCAACCAAACATATACTTATAACGGATGCCGCAGAAATGCCCGTGAGTAGTGTTAATTCGGGAAAATCTTTTGACCTGCTGATCCAAAAAGGAGAGCCGGAAGACGGAAAGATGAAACTTATCATTCCTCTTGCAAAGAGCGTAAGTTCTGAGGATATCAAGCTTGAAGACAGGTATTCCGACCATGAACTTCTTATCTACGTTGACTGTAGAGAAGAGGGGTTTTACGGCGACAATGCGATTGTTTCGGATAACGATATTCTGGAGAGCGCCGTTTGCCATACAGAAAACGATGCGGGCAGAGTGTGCCTTGATTTTAAACTTGACGGCTTTTATGCAAATGAGAGCGCGCTTACCGATCACAGTACGATTGAGGTCGAGTTTTTTAAACCAAAGGAAAGATATGACAAAGTTGTCCTTATCGATCCTGAGATAAACACGACGTTTGGCGGAATTTTGTCGGCAGCAGGTCTGTCCGAAAATGAGGTCACGCTTGATGTTGCGCAGAGACTTCGCAGTATCGCGGAAAAAGATGTGGAGAACAAGGTCAAGTTCTTTTTTACCCATATGACGGATACCGATATTTCGGATGAGAGTAAAGAGCTGCTGATCAAAGAATCTTGCGCCGATATGGCTGTCAAGATAGCTACGTCTGATTCTGAAGACAAAGACAACAACGGAATAGAAACATATTACAACGGAACTTATTTTATAAGAGATCTTAGCAACGTGAGATTTGCCGATATTGTGGAGCGTAGCTGCGCGGACAATACGGGAAACACGGCGCTTGGAATATATGAATGTGACGAGAGCGAGGCTCTTATCAAAAACTCCGGAGTTCCTTCCGCCAAGATTTCATTGGGATATCTGACGGGAAATAAGGATGCGGAGAAGCTTGCTACGGGCTCTTACAGGCAAAAGGCCGCTGAGGGCATCTATCAGGCGATTTTAGACGGCTATAAGGAGATGGAATGAGAATAGTATTTGCAACCGGAAATAACGACAAATTGAAGGAAATACGCGAGATTTTGGATACTCTGAATATAGAGATCATCTCGATGAAAGAAGCAGGCGTTTTTGAAGACGTGGAAGAAAACGGTAAGACGTTTGCGGAAAACTCAATGATCAAGGCATCTGCGATTGCACAGATCATTAAGGATAAGTTCCCGAAAGAAGCGGAAGAGACGATAGTTCTTGCTGATGATTCGGGACTTGAGATTGACTATCTAAACGGCGAGCCGGGTGTATATTCGGCAAGATATATGGGAAAAGAAACATCATATACCGAGAAGAACAACAATCTCATAGAGAGATTAAACGGAGTTCCCGACAGCGAGCGTACCGCGAGATTTGTATGTGCCATTTCAGCTGTTCTCCCTGACGGAAAAAAAATTTTTACAGTCGGAACAATGGAAGGCATAATAGGCTACGAGATTGCCGGAGCAAACGGTTTTGGTTACGATCCGATCTTTTATCTTCCCGAATACAAGAAGACAAGTGCTGAGATATCGGCGGATGAAAAGAATGCAATTAGTCACAGAGGAAAAGCGCTCAGAGAGATGGCTAAACTTCTGAAAGAAGAGTTGGCATAATTGTCATTTGATGGCAGGATAGGATGATTTCCTGTTATTTCGAATAATGCGCTATACATATTTGGTACGGGAGACTGATTGATGCACAGATATTTGGTGGTGAGTGATACTCACGGGAGAGATGACAACTTTTATAAAGTTCTTGACATAGAAGGAGCGGTTGACGGAATAATCCACTGCGGAGATTTTGAAGGCTCTGAAGGGAAATTTGCGTTGGCTGCCGATTGTCCCGTGTACTTTGTTGCGGGAAATAACGACTTCTTTTCATCGCTTGGAAGAGAGCTGACATTTACACTTGACGGGCATAAGGCGTTTCTTACGCACGGACATCAGTATCTTGTGAGTATGGATCTTGAGAATCTTCGAAGTGAAGGAATTTCGAGAGGCGCAGAGCTTATTTTTTACGGACATACACACAAGCCTGTTGCGAAAACTATGGGCGGTGTATACATCTTCAACCCCGGAAGTCTCGCATATCCCAGACAGGAAGGGAGACGGCCAAGTTACCTCATTTTGACCATCGAAAAAGATGATATAAAATATGAAATAAAATACCTGTAAATACGGGATTTTGCAACATAAAAATATTTAAAAAATAAGAAAAAATAATGTTGACAAGCCCCGAAAGACTATTATATAATAAATCTCGCGTTACGGCTTAGACCTTAATGCGAACAAGACGGGGTGTGGCTCAGCTTGGCTAGAGCACCTGCTTTGGGAGCAGGGGGTCGCAGGTTCGAATCCTGTCACCCCGATCAGGGGACAAGCTAAACATTATCTGAATATTGTATATGTGCGGGTGTAGTTCAATGGTAGAACACTAGCCTTCCAAGCTAGATACGTGGGTTCGATTCCCATCACCCGCTTTGAGCAGAACACTTGGCGAGCTGAGAGAACTTGCTGAGGTTTTACCGAAGCTAGTTCGAACGTCTTCCGGCGAGCGAATGCGAGAGCGGAAGTTCCTTTTTATTAACGTCAAGTTCGGCAAATCAGTGCACTGCTTCTAAGACATGTGTCCGTAGCTCAGCTGGATAGAGCAACGGCCTTCTAAGCCGTGGGTCGGGGGTTCGAATCCCTTCGGGCACATTTTTATATGGTGGCTATAGCGTAGTTGGTTAACGCGCCAGATTGTGGTTCTGGAGACCGAGGGTTCGAGTCCCTCTAGCCACCCTAAGTAATCACTTAATTACTTTTGTGTATTACTTAGTTCTGACAAACACATAGTGTGAGTTCGGAACAAACTTTTGTAATTGCTACAGCGGAGTATAGCGTTAAGCTCTTACAATCTTGGGCTATCGCCAAGCGGTAAGGCACAGCACTTTGACTGCTGCATACGACGGTTCGAATCCGGCTAGCCCAGTTAGCGGTGAGATGTTTCGTCGCAAAATTACATAATATTTACATGGGATATTAGCTCAGGTGGTAGAGCACTTGACTTTTAATCAAGTTGTCGGGGGTTCGAATCCCCCATGTCTCATTATTGAAGATCGCTTAAACAGTACGTTTGAGCGATCTTTTTTGTGTAGCATCTTTAATAAAACCCCCTGCTATGCAGGGGGACAACAGCTGCTTCAGCTTACAGTAAAAAACCTCCCGTGCTAGAATTACTACGGTTCGCCAACCAAAGTAAAGCACAGGAGGTAGTCCAAAATGGACATGAATAGTTTATCACACACTAGATGGGAGTGTAAGTATCACATAGTATTTGCACCTAAGTTCAGGAGAAAGGTTGCGTATGGTCAGATCAAGCAGGACATTGCAAATATTCTCAGTACATTATGCAAGAGGAAAGGTGTAGAGATAATAGAGGCAGAGGTATGCCCAGATCACATACATATGCTGGTAAGGATCCCACCGAGTATGAGTGTTTCGAGTTTCGTAGGGTACTTGAAAGGAAAAAGTACGCTTATGATATTTGAGAGGCATGCAAATCTCAAGTATAAGTACGGCAATAGACATTTCTGGTGCAGAGGCTATTACGTAGATACTGTAGGTAAGAATGCAAAGAAAATCGAGGAGTACATAAAGAATCAGTTAAAAGAGGATTTAGAGTACGACCAAATGACACTAAAAGAGTATATTGACCCGTTCACGGGTGAGCCGGTAAAGCAAAACAAATAAAAATGAGCCCAGGGGGCTCTGTAGGAAAATGATGTTGCGGCTGGCGAACCATTCGGCGAGTCTTTAGACTCAGTGCCGGCAACAGGCCCTTATAGGGCCAGAACAAACCACCGGCTAAGCCGGTGGTTCTGATTATACGCGTGTCATACTTTGAAACGTGTATGGTATTAGAAAGTAAAGTGCACCGTACAGGGAGCAAAGAGAACAATCTGTGTGGTGCATATTTTTGCTTCAGCACCGTACAGGTAACGAAGAGAATAATCTGTGTGGTATTTGTTCGCTCAACAGCGCAATATTCAAAAAATGTTGAATCCAAGTTACTGATAATAGTAAAGAATAAAATCAAGAGATGTCGGACGCCCTATATTAAAGTGAAACACACTCGAGAGATGCTGGGCGTCCAATATATAGATCAAGTTATCAACGGGATAAGCCCGTCGCTTTAAATTTCATGTAATACGTGTAATAGAATAGGAACAGAATAGTAGTGGTTATCCATGTTATCGGGTAGCTTGCTTCTATTGTCTCAATCTGAGGGTAGAAAGGAAATACTCCCTTTATCCATACGATTCGAAGAGCACAGATTCCGCAGAGCGTAATGATCATTGGAATAATAGCGGTTCCCATTCCGCGAAGCGTTCCTGAGAAAATCTCAACACCAAGGAATGTGAAGTAGAACGGGGCAAGGAAGTGCATCATCTGAACACCGATAGCAATTGTCTCGGGACTGTCAGGCGTGAAGAATGACAGTAGCTGTGCAGCCCAGATGTAGAAGATCAGTGTTATCGGAAGTGTGATCGAAAGCGCGATTCCAAAGGCGCACTTTGTGCTTTCTTTTACCCTGTCAAGTTTTCCTGCACCGTAGTTCTGTCCCGAGAACGTTGTAACGGCGATTCCGAGCGAATTTATGCCCATCCAGAATATTGAATCAAGCTTTCCATACGCTGCCCATGCTGCGATGTAATTAAGTCCGAAACCGTTTATAGATGTCTGTATGAGCAGGTTTGAGAATGTGTACATTGTGGACTGAATTGCAGCGGGAAAACCGATGCTGATAATCTTAAGTAAAATGAGCACATCAAAGCGTATCTTGCTGAGTATAAGCTTATATGAATCGGTTGCCTTAGTAAGCAAAAAGATAATGATACAGGCGCTTATAAACTGACAGATTATTGTTGCGATAGCGGCACCTGCAACACCCATCTTGAAATGAACCACAAAGAGAATATCGAGAAAGATATTTATAAAGCAGCTTACGATCAAGACATAGAGCGGTCTCTTGGAATCACCGACAGCTCTTAATATGCCGGCTCCGATATTGTAGACAAAGTTAAATACCATTCCCATAAAGAATATGCGAAGATATGTAACGGAAGAATCTATGATATCGGGAGCTGTATCCATAAGGATGATTATGCGTCTTGAAAAGGTATACCCCAAATACGTAATAATAAGCCCACCGACGATTGCAAGAGCGATTGCGGTATGAACTGCCTTGGACACTTCTTCGTGCCTCTTAGCACCGTAAAATTGCGCAATAATGACCGTTGCACCGGACGATAGTCCCATAAAGATTCCCACAAAGATATTTACGATGATCGCAGAAGATCCACCGACGGACGCAAGACCCTCCGGACCCAGTACGTTACCTACTATCAGAGTATCGGATATATTGTAGAGTTGCTGGAAAAAAGAGCCCAAAAGAAGAGTAAGGAAGTACATAAGCATACTTCCCAGAATAGGCCCTGTAATGATCGAATTATCAATCTTTTTGTTCATAGAAAAAAGTCCCTCATAAAAATATTTACAGCAGATATTATAGCAGGAGTTGTAAAATAATTAAATCGTGATTATATAGATAAAATCGTACATCCGAAGCATAGAACTGTAATATTTGCTGGGAAAAATATTACAAAGAACAATGAGACGTGAGCATTTCTGTTGAACAGAAGTTTCCGATTCAATAAAAAAGGCTCTTCATGCATACACATGAAAAGCCTTAAAAACTGCCTGCGGATAAAGGGACTTGAACCCTTACGTCGAAGACACTAGAACCTAAATCTAGCGCGTCTGCCAATTCCGCCATATCCGCACGTGTCAAATACGACAACAAAATGATTATACATATGTTGTAATGGCTTTGCAAGAGAAAAAAGAAAACGCAGTCCGTAAATGTATCGGGCTGCGCTCCATTTATATTCATGATTTATATACCAGTTGTTGCTACGATGATCACGTAATTAGCCACCTTCATTGTTTCCCTCAGGTTGTGGTTGAGGTTCCGGCTGCGGCTGAGGTTGCGGCTCGGGCTGAGGTTGTGGTTGCGGATCAGGTTGAGGTTGTGGCTGGTCGCCCTGATTCTGACCGTCTTGAGGCTGTGGTTGTGGCTGGCCTCCGCCTCCCCAACCGCCTGCAGCGATCTGAGCTCTTTCGGCTGCGAGTATGCCTTCAATACCCGGCTGAGACATAAATTCTGCGGTGTGATGGCATGAGCCTGACATACCGCCGGTGCTTACGCCGCCAGAGAAGCCATCTGCAATTATCTCAAGTCTCTTTGGATCTCTTCCGCCGTAACCGATAGTCTTGAAAGGACATTCAGGTGATGCGGATTTGTGATCGAGCTGACATATTTCTCCCAGACTGTGAACGTCACATATTTCACTTGGAACATTGTCTTTATCAAAAATCTCACTTATTCCTCCACCACATCCTTCGAAGGGGAGAAGACCTGAAAGCGCACATACATTTTCGGTAACAATACCTGCAGGTTGCTCAAAGTGCATCGGATCGAGATCTTCATGTATCTTCTCCATGGTCTTTCTCCACAGGGATTTTGCGAGGTTATGCTCATCACCGCTACCGGGCAAATGTACGTTATTATCATAACCGGCCCATGTTGTTGCGGTATAATAGTTGGTATATCCGGCAAACCAAACATCTACGTTGCTGGTTGTTGTACCGGTCTTACCTGCGATATCTGTTTTACCGAAGTTTACAGATGTAGCGGTACCTTTTGTCACAACATCTTTCATTGCGCTTGTAAGAAGATAAGCGCTTGTCTCTTTAAGAGCACGCTCGCCTTCGGGAGCAATGTTATCAAGAAGAACATTTCCGTCATGGTCAAGAACCTGCACATACAAGTGTGGCTTATAATACATGCCGCCGCTTGCTATAGAGGCATATGCGGCATTAAGTTCCGAGCAATATACACCTTTTGCAATACCTCCAAGGGCAGTAGCCTGCTGATGACAGTCATTGTCAGTAAGTGTAGAAAAATGAAACCTATCTCTAAGATAATCGGAAGCAATTTCCGGAGTTATACGGGTTATATAAGTAAATGCCTCAACTGTCAAAACGTTAGCTGATTTGATTATTGCATATCTTACTGATTGAAGGCCTCTGTATTCAGCACCCCAGTGGTTTTTTACAGGTCGACCGGTATCATAATGAAATTCTGCATCCTTGAATGTTGTTGCAAGGGTGAGGTCACCGTGGTCGATTCCCGGTGCAAAGGTTGAAAGAACCTTAAATGTAGAACCGGGCTGTCTGGGAGACTTTGTGGCTCTGTTAAGTGAACGGTTGAATTTCTTATCGCCTCGTCCACCGATAAGCGCAACTATCTGGCCGTTCCGCTGGTCGCAGATTGTTATTGATACCTGAGGCTGAGGAACGTAATCAAGGAAAATATCTTTCTCGCCTACATATTCACCTTTTTCTTTATCGATAAGAGATTCTTTAAATTTCTCAACAGCGGCATCAACGTCTTCCTTTGACTTAAAGATCATATTGTTTTTGCCACCTACAAATTTATCCATTGAATAGCTGTCATAGTTTTGCTTTACCGAACCGTCGGCATTACGAACAGTGATGGCAAGCTGAGGAAATAGCTTTGTATTTTTAGGAAAGTTATCGGGGTTTCTGAAAACTTCGTCGCAGATACTCTGAATATGACTGTCCTGAGAGGAATAAATCTGAAGTCCTCCGGAATATACTGCCTGTTCAGCCTCATATTTGGTCATCGGCTTATTACCGGTCTGACTCATAAGTTTTTCATCCATAAGTGAGGCAATTACGTCATCAATAAGTGCATCGATAAAATAAGAGTTGGGCTTTTTGGTTCCTGCTTCTTCATTGATTGCTTTGATGCGGTCATATACTGCATCGGTTTTGGCAATATCGTATTCTTCCTGTGTGATGTATCCTTGCGTGAGCATCTTATCAAGGACGATATTTCTTTTTTCCTTATTGTTGTCAGGATGCCTTCTTGGATCGTATTTACTTGGGTTCTGAGTAATTCCGGCAATTACTGCACATTCCGAGAGGTCAAGTTCTTCTACTTTTTTGCCGAAATAATCGTTTGCTGCAGCCTGAACGCCATAGATACTCTGACCTAAGGCGATGGTATTCATGTAGTTTAAAAGAATATCTTCCTTGCTGATCTTTTTCTCAAGTTCTACTGCAAGGAACTGCTCCTGAATCTTACGTTTAATTCTGTCGAGCTTGGATTCTTTTGTCCAGGTCTCTCTGAATACCGTGTTCTTAATGAGCTGCTGGGTTATTGTACTTGCACCCTGAGACAGATCTCCTGATGAAAAAGCTTTGAATCCGGCACGGATCATACCGTGAATATCAATTCCGTTATGCTCGTAGAAACGCTCGTCTTCTACAGCAATAAAAGCGTTTGTCAGATTTTCGGGAATCTTATCCCTGTTTTCTTTGGCTATGGTCTGTCTGTTTGAATCAGCTGAGTCGATCTTCTTAATCTTATTTCCCTCTATGTCATAAACGAAAGAAGAAAATCCCGTGGGTTTAGCGAGGTTCTCAAGCTGATCGGTTTTTTCGTTGACCTGATCCTTGATTCCCATAAACACGCCGATTCCGGCGCTTGCAGTTATTATGATAGAACCTAAAATTGCTGAGATGAGAGAGTAGAAGCCGAAAAGACTGAATTTCTTTCCCCATCTGTCGGCACGTGCGCTAAGTGACTTTGCTTGCGCTACAATACCCCTTCTTCCAAAGTCCATAAAATGACCTCTCCTTTAGTATCAGTTATTCTGATTGTCACCGCCTTGGTTGTCATCGGGTTGCGGTGCAGGCTGCGGGTCCGGTTGAGGTTGTGGCTGTGGCTGTGGCGTGTTATCCTGGCTGTTCTGCCAATCGTGATTCTGGTCACCGCCATTGTCTTCGCCATGATTATCACCGCCGTGATCGTCGCCATCATGGTTGTCGCCGTCATGGTAATCATTATTCTGGTCATCACCGTCGTGATCTCCCATAAATCCATTGAACCATTGTTCGAAAACGTTATTGTTCTGCCAGCTTTGCTGGTATGCTTCAACCTTATCCTGATTTCCGCTCTGTACCAATTCATTCGTGAGTATTTCAGCTATATTTCCCTGCGCCATAAATCCTGCGTCATGATGACAGTGATCGCCAAAAAAGCCATCCAAAAAACCACCGCCACCGCCGCCGGTGTTGTCGCCGCCCAAATTAAGTGGCTGAGCAAAGCCGTCCTTGATCTTTTCAAGTCTCATAGGGTCTCTTTCGCCGTTTATCTGGAAAGGACAAGTCGGGCATGCGGGCTTATGATCGATAAGACACATTGGCCCCATTCCGCCGGTATGCACATCACACATTTCGCTTTCGCCGGGAACATTATCTTTATCGAAAATTTCATTTATTACTTGGTCTCCGCATCCACCTGTCGGACGAAGACCTGACTTGGAACATACATCCATCTTTACAATGCCGTCCGGAACTTCGAATTGCTCTGCAGGAAGCTCTAAGTCGGCATGTATCTGTTGCATTACTTTTTTCCACATGGATTTTGCAAGATCATGTTCAGCGCCGCTGCCGGGCAAAGGATAATTGTTGTCGTAACCTGCCCAGGATGTTGCGGTGTAGTTGTTTGTAAAACCTGCAAACCATACATCTACGTTACCGGTTGTTGTACCTGTTTTACCTGCAATATCTCTGCTCTTGTCGAAGTTGACTGATGTAGCTGTACCTTTTGTTACAACGTCTTTCATTGCGCTCTTAAGAAGATAAGCGCTGGTTTCTTTGAGGGCACGTTCGCCTTCAGGCGCTGTATTGTCGATAAGCGTCTCTCCTTTGCAGTCTTCAACTCTCTGGAAAAGATGTGGTTTATAATATATACCGCCATTTGCTATAGTGGCATATGCTGCATTAAGCTCGTTGCAATATACACCATGTTCAACACCACCAAGGCAGGTTGCCTGCTGTTCAAGGTCAGTTTTTGTAAGTGTTGTGAAATGGAATTTATTCTTAAGGTAATCTGCACCAACTGCAGGAGTTATGTATGTGTATGCTTCAACTGTAAGAACGTTGGCAGATTTGATTATAGCGTATCGTACAGACTGAAGCCCTCTGTATTCGGCACCCCAGTGGTTCTTAACAGCTCGGCCTCGTCCGTTGTCATAGCGGAATTCTGCATCCTTGAAGGTAGTAGCAAGGGTGAGGTCTCCATGGTCTATTCCGGGTGCAAAGCACGCAATAACCTTAAATGTTGAACCGGGCTGTCTTTTGGCCCCTGTTGCTCTGTTAAGTGATCTGTTTTGCTTCTTTTCGCCGCGTCCACCTATAAGTGCAACAATCTGACCGGTTTTTTGATCTGCAACTGTTAATGAGATCTGAGGCTGAGGAACGTATTCAAGAGATTCGTCATTCTCATTTACTTCATCACCTTCTTTAATAACAGATTCTTTGAATTTTGCAATGGCTGCATCTACATCTTCCTGAGATTTGAAGATCATTTTTTCTTTGCCGCCCATGAATTTATCCAGGTGAATACTGTTATAGTTATCAACCGAACCGTCTTTGTGATGAACAGTCAAAAGATACTGAGGATATATCTTTGTTCCCTTAGGATAATTATCGGGATTACTGTATATTTCATCACAGATACTCTGTATTTTTGTATTTTGTGATGAATAAACCTTAAGACCGCCGGAATAAACTTCGTTTATCGCCTCCTGTTTGGTCATGACTTTATCACCCATTATTTCTTCATCCATAAGTGAGTTAATAAGATCTTCAATAAGGGCATCAACAAAGTAAGAGTTAACTTTTTTGTTTTCTTCTGTTTTTTCATTCACAGATTTGATGCGGTCATATATATCATCTGATTTTGCAATGTCATATTCATCCTGTTTGATATAGCCCTGAGCGAGCATTTTATCAAGGACGATATTTCTTTTCTCTTTATTGTTCTCAGGATGTCTACGAGGGTCGTATTTGCTGGGGTTCTGAGTGATTCCGGCAATTACGGCACATTCTGAGAGGTCGAGGTCCTCGACATTTTTTCCGAAATAAGTCTTTGCAGCTGCCTGAACGCCGTAGACACTCTGTCCCAAGGCGATTGTGTTCATGTAGTTTACAAGAATATCTTCCTTGGTCTGTTGTTTTTCAAGTTCAACCGCAAGGAACTGCTCCTGAATCTTACGCTTAATTTTTTCAAGCTTGGATTCGTTTGTCCAGGTTTCGCTAAATACAGTGTTCTTAATAAGCTGCTGTGTAATTGTACTCGCACCCTGTGACATATCACCTGATGAAAGTGCTTTGAATCCGGCACGGATAATACCGTGAATATCAATTCCGTTGTGGTCGTAGAAACGTTCATCCTCTACGGCGACAAAAGCGTTTGACATATTCTCCGGAATCTTATCTTTGGTTACAACTACACGGTTTGAATCAGCAGCATCAAGTTTTGCAATCTGATTACCATCCTGATCGTATACAAATGTAGAAAAGCCCTTGGGAGTAGCAAGAGTCTCCAACTTACTTGCATAATCATTCGCCTGATCTTTTACACCCATAAAAACGCCGAGTCCGGCGCTGGCACCTATTATCGCTACGGCTAAAACTCCTGATATCAGAGAGTAAAAACCTAACAGTCCAAATTTTTTCCCCCACTTATCGGTACCGGAACTTAGCACTCGGGCTTGAGACACGATACCTCGTTTACCATAATTCATATATCAACCTCTCTTTTTATTCCTTTTATAATGTATGTTAGTATACCACTAATTGAAGATATTATAAAGAAAGTGTGTTATTATGGCTTTATGAGTGAGATTAAAACGTACAAAGTAGTAACAAAAGAGGGAACGGGCGAGATTGTCGAGAAAAAGTCCAGATTTATAGGTGGTTCCTACATAGTCGAGTCCGTAGAAGACGCAGAAAAGAAGATCGCAGAGGTGTCAAAAAAGTACTGGGATGCTCGCCACAATTGCTATGCCTATGTAATAGGTAAAAACAGCGAGAATACCAGATGCAGCGATAACGGAGAACCGTCGGGAACTGCAGGAAAGCCCATACTTGAGGTGATCACGGGGGCGGGACTTACCAATACACTTGTGATAGTTACAAGGTATTTCGGAGGAGTTCTTCTTGGTACCGGAGGCCTTGTGAGAGCCTATACACAGGCCGCTCAGGCCGCCATTGCAGCTTCCGAAACGGGAGAGATGGTATATGCCAGACAGATCACGATAGAAGTCGCATATAATATGATAAATAACGTAAAATATTTCCTTGAACAAAATAAAATTTCTATAAGCGATCCAAGGTATACAGAAAACGTTCAATATGATATTTGCGTAAAAGAAGAAGATAAAGAAGAAATCACCGAAGGCCTCATCCAGAAGTGTGAAGGAAAGATCACCATCACTGAAGGCGATGCGGGATACTACCTCATGTAAGAAGAGTAGGAATGTAAGAGCTTAAGGAAAAAAATCATGCATTCTTGAACATGAAGTTCAGGAGTCATACTATATAAAAAGGCAGATATATGAATGAATCGCGATTTTGTGCGCGCTTTTTGCGCACAATCGGAGCGATGCATCATATATCTGCTTTTTATATTGAACTATGATTTTTACTTTTTAAATCCGGCTCTCTTACGAAGTGTAGGATCGAGAATTCTCTTTCTGATACGAAGGCTTGTAGGTGTGACCTCAAGAAGCTCATCGTTATCGATGAATTCGATTGCCTGCTCAAGAGACATGATTCTCGGAGGAACAAGTCTCAATGCTTCGTCTGAAGATGAAGTTCTTGTGTTTGTAAGGTGCTTTGTCTTACATACGTTAACTTCAACGTCTTCGCTCTTTCCACTGGTTCCGATTACCATTCCTGAATAAACCTTGTCACCTGTCTTAATGAAGAGCTGACCTCTGTCCTGAGCATTGAAGAGACCGTAAGCTGTAGCTTCACCTGTCTCAAATGCGATTACGGAACCGGTCTTTCTATAGTTCATATCTCCCTTGTAAGGAGCATATCCGTCAAAGATTGTATTGATGATTCCGTTACCCTTTGTATCAGTCATGAACTCACCTCTGTAACCGATAAGTCCACGTGAAGGGATGTTAAACTCAATACGTGTATATCCGCCGTTTCCGGCACCCATGTTTACAAGCTCACCTTTTCTTTCGCCAAGCTTCTGGATAACGCTTCCTGAGAACTCGTCGGGAACGTCGATGTAGCATTTTTCCATAGGCTCAAGTTTCTGGCCGTTTTCATCTGTGTGATAGATAACCTCAGCTTTACTTACCGCAAACTCAAATCCTTCACGACGCATTGTCTCGATAAGAACAGAGAGGTGAAGCTCGCCTCGACCTGAAACCTTGAATGTCTCTGTTGTATCTGTATCTTCTACACGAAGAGAAACGTCTGTGTTGAGCTCTTTGTAAAGTCTGTCTCTGAGGTGACGTGAAGTAACATACTTACCTTCCTGACCTGCGAGAGGAGAGTCGTTTACAATGAAGTTCATGGATATTGTTGGCTCTGAGATCTTCTGGAAAGGAATTGCAACCTGCTCATCAACGGAACAGATTGTATCACCGATCTTAAGATCTTCGATTCCTGAGATGGCAACGATTGAACCGATCTTTGCCTCCTGAACCTCAACTCTTCCGAGACCGTCATACTCATAGAGCTTGCTGATCTTGGTCTTAACGCGTCTTTCAGGCTCGTGGTGGTTTACTACGATAACTTCCTGGTTTACTTTAACAACACCGTTATCAACCTTACCTACACCGATACGTCCTACGTACTCATTGTAGTCGATAGTGCTGATAAGAACCTGTGTGCTCGCATCGGGATCTCCGACGGGAGCGGGTATATAATTAATGATCGTATCAAGAAGAGGCTTCATATCCTTGCCTGCTTCATCAAGTGAAAGAGATGATGTTCCTGCTTTTGCGGAAGCGAATACGAACGGGCAGTCAAGCTGGTTGTCATCTGCGCCAAGGTCGATGAGAAGTTCAAGAACTTCATCGATAACTTCGTTAGGTCTTGCTTCGGGTCTGTCAATCTTGTTGACACATACGATAACGGGAAGACCGAGAGACATAGCCTTTCCAAGAACGAACTTGGTCTGGGGCATGGGACCTTCGAAAGCGTCAACAACAAGGATAACGCCGTTAACCATCTTAAGAACACGCTCAACCTCGCCGCCGAAATCAGCGTGACCGGGAGTGTCGATGATATTGATCTTGATATCTTTATAAGTAATAGCCGTATTTTTAGACATGATCGTGATTCCACGCTCTTTTTCGATATCGCCGGAATCCATTACGCGCTCTACAACTTCCTGACCTTCACGGAATACACCGCTCTGTCTCAAAAGTCCGTCAACCAGAGTTGTTTTACCATGGTCAACGTGTGCAATTATCGCAACGTTTCTAACATCATTTCTTGTCTGCTTCATAAATCTTTTGTCTCCTTAAAAAACACATCCATTTCAAACTAAGGAATTATAGCACGCGTATTTTTAATGTTCAACCATAAAATTTCACAGAAAAACTGACCTTCTGTGTTAGAATAGAGCGTAGCTGTGAAGATATGACCCAAATAAAGTTATGAAAGGAGATAATAATGAAAGCTAAATTTTCTATATATTTAAACGACATAGCGTTGAAATTGAAAGAGATGATAGCAGAGCTTGCAAAAAGCTATGACTATGTCAGCGTTCTTTCAACTGACTCTGTAGGTTTCAATGTCAGAGTATCTCAGCACGTTAAGACTATTGCCGGATCAACACTTACAACAGAGAGAGGAAACGTTATAAGGGTTTACAAAGACGGTCTGTACAGCGAATATTCTTTTAACAGATTTGAGGGCGATACCGTAGCTATGGCAGCCAAGGCTAAGGGAGTTCTTGATCGTCAGCTTGCAGTGTTAAAAGAGACAAATTCAGAAATCTACAATACTCCAAAGCTCGAGGATGAGA
Organism: Butyrivibrio hungatei NK4A153; assembly: GCF_000424465.1. Taxonomy (GTDB): domain Bacteria; phylum Bacillota; class Clostridia; order Lachnospirales; family Lachnospiraceae; genus Butyrivibrio; species Butyrivibrio hungatei_A. The sequence goes on from NZ_KE384196.1 coordinate 62,294, forward strand.
AGCAGGAGCTCTTTGTGGAGATGGAGACGGGCGAACTTCCTGAAGAGACAGATCTTTCGGCTCTTGTCGGTAAGCTTCAGAAGCTCAGCGACGAGGGAGCAGCTCTTTCTGATGAAGTCATTGATTGCACCTGTGCGGCTCAGTCAACCCACATTTGCAAGATGTTCCTTACACCAAATAAGGACCTTCGACAGAGCTATGTAATTTCAGAAGGTTTCGTGTACATGATCGGTGACCGTGATGGTAATAGCAATCAGGCTATCAACGGAATTTCTGACAGAGAAGGTCCGGAAATCTTTGACAGACTCGGAGACCTCGTCAATAAGAGTTTCAAGGAACTTCAGGACAGCCTTGGTTCTGAGCACGTGATTCCCGGAGAGTACGAGATCATCACTGCTCCCGACGTTTCGGGACTTATCGCTCACGAGGCATTCGGTCACGGCGTTGAGATGGATATGTTCGTTAAGAAAAGAGCTCTCGGAGCAGATTATATTGATAAGAGGGTTGGATCGGATCTTGTTACCATGCATGAAGGGGCAAACTGCGTAAAAGACGTATCCAGCTATGCATTTGACGATGAAGGAACTCTGGCGGGCGATGTTATCGAGATTGAAAAGGGTATCCTTAAGGCAGGTATATGCGATGCCCTGGCAGCTCTCAGACTCGGAACAAAGCCAACCGGTAACGGTAAGAGAGAGAACTTCGAGCACAAGGTTTATACAAGAATGACAAATACAATGTTTGATAAGGGAACATCCACAAAAGAAGAGATGATCGCTTCGGTTAAGAAGGGATATCTTTTAGACGGAATTGATGCCGGAATGGAGGATCCAAAGCACTGGGGAATTCAGTGCATCATAGCAAGGGGCTACGAGATCATCGACGGAAAGCTCACCGGAAAGGTGGTTTCTCCTGTTGTTCTCACGGGCTATGTGCCCGATCTTCTTGGATCCATTTCCATGGCCAGCAACGACTATATATCATTCGGAGACGGAGCCTGCGGAAAAGGCCACAAGGAATGGGTTAAGGTTTCAGACGGCGGCCCATACCTGAAGGCGGTGGCAAGACTTGGATAAAGGGGATGAGAAGATGACAGATAAGATAATTGAACTTTTGAAAAACTCAGGCGCAGATGCCTGGGAAGTTACAGATACATGTACAGAGGGCTGGGAGTTCTATTTCATCGGACACAGGCTTGATCAGAACAGAGTTCGCGACGTTGAGCACATAGAGGTAATTGTTCACAGAAAGCTGGATGACGGCAAGTTCCTTGGAAGCGCATCGCAGGAGATAGCGCCGACAGCAACGGAAGCCGAGGCTAAAAAGATTATCGACGACCTTTATGAGAGAGCTTCCTATGTTAAGAATCCATACTACGAGCTCAATAAGAAGCCTGTTAAGGGAGTGGATGAGAACTTTGATCCACAGCAGATGGCAAAGGATTATATCGAAGCTATGCAGCATATTCCCGAGACTTCAGGCGAGGACATCAATTCCTATGAGATCTTTGCTGAGAACTGCAAGAGAAGATACGTCAACTCTGAGGGCATTGATGTTACGATCTCTTACCCGAGTTCAACCGTCGAAGTTGTTGTCAATGCAAGAAACGATGAGCATGAGATCGAGCTTTACCGCATGTATACTGCAGGAACATGTGACAGAGAGAATCTGGTAAAAGAAATTTCGGATACTCTTAAGTATGGTAAGGACAGACTTGTGGCAAAACCGACACCAGCCGCCTATAAGGCAGCAGTTCTTTTCCCTACACAGGACTGTGTTCAGATTTACGAGTGGATCGTTGATAAGATGATGGCATCCATGAAGTACCGTGAAATGTCTGATTGGGAGATCGGCAAGGCGATCTGCAATGATGTTAAGGGCGACACCTTCACGATCAGTGCGGTAAAAGAGCTTGCCAATTCCTCCAAGAACTTTCCTGTTGATGCTGAAGGTGCAGAGGTCAGGGATATGGCTATCATTAAGGACAACGTTCCCGTAAGCTATTGGGGCGGCGTTCAGTTCCGTCATTATCTCGGGGTTGAGGATTCCTTCATTGCAACAAACTTTAAGGTTGAGGGCGGCAGGCTTTCGGAGAGCGAGATAAGAACAGGTACATACCTTGAGCCTGTTGAGTTTTCGGACTTCAGTGTAGATATTTTCACCGGAGAGATCGCGGGAGAGATCAGACTTGCTTACTGGCATGAGGGAGATAAGGTTACACCTGTGTGCGGAGGATCCGTAACGGGAGCTCTTACCGAGCTCATCAGCGATGTTAAGCTTTCAAAGGAACTTCGTCAGTATGACAATTATCTCGTACCCAGCGTTATAAAGATTGAAAACGTCACAATTGCTGGGGCTTAAAGCTTTTTTAGATAATGCTTAGTTTATGGTAAAAAATGCTTGTGTGTTGACAGTCTATTGACGCTGGTGTAGTATCAGTATAAGAAACAGTTGGATAGAGGTTGCGTATTTAATAAGTAACGTCGCAGATGTGACAGGCACAGATGAAGCGGCATGAAAGGGAAATACGCCGAAAGGGTTGACCCCCTGAAGGTCAATTGCTTGGGCATACGGTTAAGAACCGTATGACTGTCATCTAAGGATGGGGCGCTATCAACATTATTCTTTTTATAGTGAAAAGATTATGTTACCGGCTCCCATTATGGAGTCGGTTTTTTGTTGGACACAAATTCCATTCGATGAAAGATGCTTCAACCGGCGCGATTTATTAAGGAGGAAAAAATGGCAATTTTTAAAGGAGCGGGAGTTGCAATCGCAACACCATTTAAGGAAAACGGAGAGGTTAATTACGAGGAGTTCGAACGTCTTATCGAGTTCCAGATCGAGAACGGAACAGACGCGATCATCGTTTGCGGAACAACAGGCGAAGCAGCAACCATGACAGAAGAAGAGCACATGGATGTTGTTAAGTTCTGTATAGATAAAGTTGCAAAAAGAATTCCCGTTATTGCAGGAACAGGATCAAATTGCACAGAGACAGCAATTAAGCTCTCTAAGCTTGCTGAAAGCTACGGTGCGGATGCGCTTTTGTGCGTAACACCATATTACAATAAGGCAACACAGGGCGGTCTTTTTGCACACTTTTCTGCAATTGCTGACGCAGTAAATATCCCTATCATTCTTTACAATGTACCGAGCAGAACAGGATGTAACATTCTTCCTGAGACAGCTGTTAAGCTCTGCAAGGAGAAAAAGAATATTGTTGCCATCAAGGATGCTACAGGAAACATGTCACAGACTATCAAGATGATGCAGCTTGCAGACGGATGTATTGATCTTTATTCGGGAGATGACGATCAGATCGTACCTCTTATGTCAGTCGGCGGCCTCGGAGTAATTTCGGTTCTTGCAAACGTTGCTCCGGCTCAGACACATGAGATCTGCCGGAAGTGTCTTGAGGGAGATTATGAGACTGCAAGAAAGCTTCAGTTCAAGGCATATCCTCTTGTAAAAGCTCTTTTCTCAGAGGTTAATCCTATTCCCGTTAAGAGCGCGCTTAAGATGATCGGTTTTGCAGCAGGTCCGCTTCGCCTTCCTCTTACAGAGATGGAGCCCGAGAACTGCGCTAAGCTTAAGGAAGAGATGAAGAAGTTCGGACTTATCTGACGGATGCTTGGCAAAAACGATGTTTCTTAGATAAAATAGCTAGGATTACACAGATTTGGAAAGGAAACACAGATGACAAAAATGATCATGCACGGCTGTAACGGCCGTATGGGCAAGGTTATCATCGACCTTATAAAGGAAGATAATGATATAGAAGTAGTAGCGGGCGTAGACGCTTTTGGCGATAACAATTACGATTTTCCCGTATACAGAAGTCTTGATGAATGTATTACCGATGCCGATGTTATCGTTGATTTCTCGAATGCATCAGCAGTAGAGGGACTTCTTAATTACTGCACGGCTAAGAATGTTCCGGTTGTTCTTTGCTCAACAGGACTTTCTGAGGATCAGCTTAAGATGGTAAAAGAAGCTTCTTCAAAGGTAGCGGTTCTTAAGTCGGCAAATATGTCGGTTGGTGTAAATGCACTTATCAAGGTGCTGAAGGAAGTTTCTCCCATGTTTGCGGCTGCGGGATTTGATATCGAGATAGTTGAAAAGCATCATAATCAGAAGCTTGATTCACCCAGTGGAACAGCAATCGCACTTGCAGACAGCATTAACGAATCTCTTAATAATGAGATGGATTATGTATACGACAGAAGCACAAGAAGAGAAAAGAGACCTCAGAAGGAAATCGGAATCTCTGCTGTACGCGGAGGAACAATCGTAGGTGACCATGATGTTATCTTTGCAGGTCACGACGAGGTTGTAACTCTTTCTCACAGAGCTTATTCAAGAGCAATTTTTGGAAAGGGCGCCATTGAGGCAGCTAAGTTCCTTGCCGGTAAGTCTGCGGGATTGTATGACATGTCGGATGTTCTTGCCTGACTGATCGGAAGCGGCACCTGAGGAGAAGTGTATGAGATTCAGACCTTGTATTGATATTCATAACGGCAAAGTGAAGCAGATAGTGGGGAGCAGCCTTCGTGATAAGAACGATGAGGCAAAAGAAAACTATGTTGCTTCACAGGATGCTGTATTCTACGCCAGAATGTACAGAGAGATGGGACTTTCGGGCGGGCATATAATATTGCTTAATCCTGTAACAAGCCCCTTGTATGAGAAGACGAAAAAACAGGCCATAGAGGCTCTTTTGGCTTGCCCCGGACTCATGCAGGTCGGTGGCGGAATAACGACTGAAAACGCCTCAGAATTTATAAATGCGGGTGCTTCTCACGTTATTGTCACTTCTTATGTATTTAAAGACGGAGAGATCAATTACGCCAATCTGCAGAAGCTTAAAGAGGCAGTTGGAAAAGAGAAGGTTGTTCTTGATCTTTCATGCAAAAATGTAGACGGAAAGTATTACATAGTAACAGACAGGTGGCAGAAGCTTACTGATGTTGAACTAAATGAGGAAACGCTTGATCTGCTTTCCGGGTACTGCGATGAATTTCTTGTTCATGCTGCCGATGTAGAAGGCAAGCAAAAAGGTATAGAGAAGAATGTGGCAAAGATCCTCGGAGACTGGGGAAAGATACCCGTTACCTATGCCGGAGGAGCAGGAAGCCTTGATGATGTAAAAGAGCTTAAGGAAATCGGAAAGGGAAGAGTGGACGTTACGATAGGAAGTGCCCTTGAGATTTTCGGCGGTAATCTTAAGATAAAAGATATAGTTGATATATGTGAATGATAAACAAAAAAGCCATCCAACAAATGTTGGATGGCTCTGTTGATTAATCATCTATACAATATTGCAAATTCTAAATATTTATTTTTATATTTAAGAATAAGTCGACATGTAGTCTGATTAATTAGCTTCAACTTTTGATTAATTAAAGCTTGTTTACGTTTACGGCCTGAGGTCCTTTTTCGCCCTGGATTACATCGTACTCAACTGAAGCGCCTTCGTCGAGAGACTTGAAGCCCTCCATGTTAAGTCCTGAATAATGTACGAATACATCGTTTCCAGCCTCATCAGAGATAAAGCCATAACCTTTCTGGTTGTTGAACCACTTAACAGTACCTTTGTTCATTGTAATACCTCCACTAAAAAATAAAAAAATAATCGTTCTGTTGTCCATGACAACAAACTAACAATAGCATAAATAGCTAAAAAAGTAAAGTAGATCTTCCTATTTACTTTAAGATTTTAAAGTGATAAAATATATAAGCACAGAGGTTTTTTGTTAACGAAATATAGTTTACCTTTTTGTGTTAGAAAAATCGGAGGGATGGCGAAATGAACAAAAAGATTAGAACAGATGCTGTAGACCATCTGTTTGACGCAATTCTATGCCTTCAGAATAAAGATGAATGTTATAGTTTTTTCGATGATCTTTGTACCGTGAACGAACTTTTATCTCTTTCTCAGAGATTTGAGGTGGCTTCAATGCTTAAAGAGCACAAGACATACCTTGAGATTGCAGAGAAGACAGGAGCATCAACAGCGACCATCAGCAGAGTAAATCGCTCACTGAATTATGGCGATGATGGATATGAGCTCGTATTCGATAGATTGCAAGAGTAATTTCGAAATTAAAATTGAGTCAAAAAAATATAAGCGCTTCGGCTTGAACCGAAGCGCTTATTTAATCTAAATATTTACTTAAATTACTTTCTTCTCGTCAGATTCGTTAGTCTCTGATTCAGAATCGTTTTCTGCATCACTTGTTACGGCAGCAGCTCTTTCTTTTGCGATATCCGCTGAATTTCTCTCAAGACCTGTCATTTCGCATCTGCCCTGGAAAATAGCATTCTCATCGATGATAATACCTTTGCAGATGACGTCGCCGACAACTTTTCCGGTATCGCTTATCTCGACTTTTCCCTGAGGCGCGGATAGATTTCCGTTTACTTCGCCGGCTACATAAATATTTACGCCGGAAGCAGTTCCAAAAATTTTACCTTCCTGACCTACAATGAGAGCACCGCTTATAGTGACGTTGCCTTTGATAGTGCCATCGATCCTTGTTGAATCCTTTGTGGTAAGCGGACCGTCAATTACGGCGCCGGGACCGATAATAGTTCCTACCTGTTCAAGTATCTCATTTTCAGTTGCGTTGGTAGAATCTTTTTTAGTGTTTCCAAACATAATGAATCCTCCATTTAACCCTTGATATCCATTACATCTTCGGGATTTACGTATTTCTCATCCTTCTGTATCTGATATCCTAAAGTTTTGTTTTGGCTGCCTACAACGTATAACAGGTCGCCCCTGTCAACAGTATCGCCTTCCGAAACTACAGGTGAACCTTCGTTTCGATAAATTGAAATATATCCGTTTCCGTGATCTATGGAAACGATGTGTCCAAACTTCGCATCTGAAGTTACGGTCATAACTGTTCCGCTTCCGGTAGCTATAATATTACTTCCGGGAGCTGCTGTAAATAGAACCAGAGGATTTCCTGTTGCGGTATCCTTGTTCTTGTCGGTAAGCTTGGTTATATTGGTGGCATTCGGATCATCCACAGCCTGAGTGGGAAGCGGAGTGGTTCCTGTCAAAGGAAAGCCTGAAGGAACTGCCAATTTTTCAGCCTCTTCACTAGCCTGACGCTCGTTCTTAAGTCTTTCACTGAGGGCAGCCTGAATATGTTCCGAATTGGAACTTGCGCTCTCGTATGACGCTGCGAGACTACTGTTTTCTTCTTGAAGATCTGAGATTTCTTGCTTCTGTTCGGCTTGTATAGCCTTCAAATTAGAAATGGTCATAATACTATAGATAATGTAGCATCCTAAAAATAATGCAAAAGCAAAAATTGAGTATGCCAACCATTGTGTTTGGGAATGATTCAGATGGAGACGTTTTGTTACACCGTCAGAGTCTCCGGAAATAACCATAAATGTATAACTTCGCTTGTGTCTGTGTTTTCTGTGGTACCTTTGCTGTCTGGGCTTACTAATAGTACTCATATTCACCTCCGACTTAGACACTGTATTTTAACATATAATCGGTCAATCGTGCAACTTTACATGAATAGGGCCCGCGAAAACGCAGATAAATAGCGCTTTCCCGGGTCCTGAAGAATAGGAGTATAATTATGATCAACCCATAACAGCTTCTACTGTGTATTCTTTTACGCCTTCTTCGTATGGGATGATATTTCCGCTTATTTCTTTTCCGTTTACGGTAAGCTTCTTGATACCCTTCTGAGCACCGTTCTGCTTAACGCTGATGTTGTAAGTAGCACCGCGGTATTTTCTGGTGAGAGTGAAGTCACCGAAATCTGCGGGCACACAAGGATCGATTGAAAGACCGTTGTGTGTAGGATATACACCCAGGATGTACTGGGAGATATTTACAAATGTCCATGCAGCTGTTCCTGTAAGCCAGCTGTTCTTGCCCTGACCAAAGAACTTAGCGTCTCTTCCTGCAACCATCTGAGAGTATACATAAGGCTCGGTGCAATGAACTTCGCTGATATCCTCGATGTAAGCAGGACATGTCTTCTTGTAGATCTCGAAAGCTCTGTCGCCGTGTCCGAGAACAGTCTCAGCGATAGATACCCAAGGATTGTTGTGACAGAAGATACCGCCGTTCTCCTTGTATCCCGGTGGATATGAACTAACTTCACCAAGTTCGAGATGATATTTTGTGTAAGCAGGCTGTAAGATCATTACGCCGTACTTTGTATCAAGTCTTTCTTCAACGCTCTTAAGCGCTTTCTCTGCAAGACCTTCTTTTACACCGATTCCTGCAAGAACGCAGAAGCCCTGAGGCTCGATGAAAATCTGACCTTCTTCACATTCTTTTGAACCAACCTTGTTGGAATTAGCATCGTAAGCTCTTACGAACCATTCGCCGTCCCAACCTGCTGTGCAAGCTGCATCGTAAACTTTCTTGATTTCTTCTCTTGCTCTCTTTGCTTCAGCATCATCGCCGAGGAGTTCAGCAAGCTGTGCATATTCTTCGCCGTATTTTACGAACATACCTGCGATGAATACAGACTCGGCAACAGGGCCTTCTGAAGGACCGAATGTCTGGAATGACTCACCCGGATGCTCTGAGAAGCAGTTAAGGTTGAGGCAGTCGTTCCAGTCCGCACGTCCGATAAGAGGAAGGCCGTGAGGACCCTTGTGAGTAGCAGTGAAGTTGAATGAGCACTTAAGGTGATCCATAAGTGTCTTTGCAACGCTCATATCATTATCGAAAGGAACCATTTCTTTCAAGATAGAAAGGTCGCCTGTTTCTCTTACATATGCGCTTGTACCTGCGATGAGCCAGAGCGGATCGTCGTTGAATCCTGATCCGATGTCTGAGTTACCCTTCTTTGTAAGGGGCTGGTACTGATGGTAAGCGCTTCCGTCCTGGAACTGAGTAGAAGCGATATCGATGATACGCTGTCTTGCTCTGTCGGGAATAAGGTGAACGAATCCGAGAAGATCCTGACAAGAATCTCTGAATCCCATTCCACGGCCGATACCTGACTCATAATAAGAAGCAGATCTGGACATGTTGAATGTAACCATGCACTGATACTGGTTCCAGATATTTACCATGCGGTCAACCTTCTCGTTTGAAGAAGATACATGATAGATTCCGAGAAGATTCTTCCAGTAGTCGTTAAGCTCTGCGAGAGCCTTGTCAAAAGCATCCTCAGTCTTGTATGCATCAAGCATTGCGTATGCAGGCTTCTTATTGATAACGCCATATGATTCCCACTTGTCATCTTCGGGATTCTCGATGTATCCGAGTGTGAAGATGAATGTCTTGGATTCGCCGGGCTTAAGGTTGATGTTGATCTGGTGAGCAGCGATAGGAGACCATCCGCTTGCGACAGAATTTGTGCACTTTCCTGCTGCAACTGCATCAGGGCTGTCCGGTCCGTTGTATGCGCCAAGGAATGCATCCCTGCTTGTGTCATATCCGTCAACTTTAGTATTTACGCCGTATACTGCGTAGTGATTTCTACGCTCTCTGTATTCTGTCTTGTGGAAAAGAGTTGCTCCGTCGTTTGTAACTTCAACTTCACCTGTACTGAGGTTACGCTGGAAGTTCTTCATATCGTCATCTGCATTCCACAGACACCATTCTACATATGAAAAGAGAACGAGCTTAGCATCTTCTTTCTTATTATTTGTGATAGTGATCTTGGAAACTTCACAATTATCATTCATAGGAACGAAAGTTAACACATCGGCTTTAATATCTGATTTTGATGATGAGAACTTGCTATAACCTAATCCATGGCGACACTCGTAGCTGTCAAGGGCTGTCTTTACAGGCTGCCATCCGGGATTCCAGATAACGTCATTTCCTTTATCTGTTTCATCTTTAATATAGAAGTATTTACCGTTGTTATCATAAGGAACATTGTTATAACGGTATCTTGTAAGCCTTAAAAGCTTGGCATCCTTATAGAATGTGTATCCGCCGCAAGTATTTGATATTAATGAGAAAAATTCCTTATTTCCAAGGTAGTTGATCCAGGGAAGAGGAGTCTTTGGTGTAGTGATGACGTATTCACATGCATTGTCATCAAAGTAGCCGAATTTCATAAATATAACCTCCGTTCACTTAAACGTTTAAGATAATTACTAGAGACATTATATATGGGAAGCTCCTATATTGCAACACAAAATATCACAAATATTATTGCCCTTAAACCGTTGTCCTGTGCGCGTTTCAGAGACAACACGCATAAAACCGCCGATGGACACTGGGCGTAAATGATATTTCGAAAACGTTTTACTAAATCATTAACCAATTGTAACCAAAATCAGAATTATATATGAAAAAAGAGAGTGGATTTTGTAAAAAACAAACAAAGATATATAATGTGCACAAAAAAATCGTTTTTTTTATTGCTTCTGGAGTCATTATGATGTATATTTATCGTGCGAAAACGATTAAGTTCAAGGGTATTTATTGATATGGCTAAGCGTAATGTTTCATTAAAGGATATTGCCGTTGCTTGTGGAGTGTCCATAGCTACAGTGTCTAAGGCACTAAACGATCATAGCGACATAGGGCAGGAAACTAAGGAACATATACGGGCAGTTGCTGATAAGCTCGGATATCATCCGAATGCGGCTGCGCAGGCTCTTAAGACGAACAGGACCAACAATATCGGTGTCTTGTTTGTAGATGAAGCCAACAGCGGTCTCACACATGATTATTTCAATCATGTGCTTAACAGTTTTAAGAAAACTGCGGAGGAGAACGGTTTTGATATAACCTTCATCAATGGAGGGAAGGCGAAGATCAACAATATGTCCTATCTGTCACATGCGATATACAGAGGCTTTGATGGAGTGGTTATAGCATGTGTTGATTTCTCCGATCCGGAAGTTGAGGAACTTATTAAGAGCAATATACCGGTCGTCACGATCGACCATATCTTTTTTAACAGGACTTCAGTCGTGTCTGACAATGTAAAAGGGATGAGAGAGCTTGTAAATTATGTTTACGGGCAGGGGCACAGGAAAGTGGCATATGTTCACGGCGCAGGTTCATCCGTTACACAGAACAGACTTACAAGTTTTTATAAGACACTTCAGGAATTGGGAGTAGAGATTCCGGATGAATATGTAGTTGTATCTCCTTATAGAGATACTGATGCCGCATATGAAGCGACTAACAAGCTTTTAGATCTGAAGGAACCACCTACATGCATCCTTTATCCCGATGATTTTGCGGCACTTGGTGGAATAAATGCTATAAGACAGAGAAATCTCAGAATACCGGAAGATATTTCAATTGCAGGATATGATGGACTTGAACTTGCAAAGCGTCTTTCTCCGAGACTTACCACAGTGGTGCAGAATTCTGAGAAAATCGGTGGAATAGCGGCAACCAAATTGATCGACCTTATAAACAATCCTAAGGGGACACTGGTTGAGCAGATTGTAGTTGAAGGTACATTGGAAAAAGGGGAATCCGTTAAAAAGATTCAATAAGATTTGAGATGGCTGAGCCATTTTAAATACACACAACAATTATTTAACGCAAAAGAATGGGAGGTACGGTTATGAAGAAAAGAGTACTTGGGTTACTTCTTTCTATGACTATGGTAGCAGGAATGCTTACTGCTTGTGGCGGAAATGCAAACACTGCTGCTTCAACCGGAGCATCAGCTGATGGAAACGCAGCAGATGCAACTGCAGCAGATGCACCTGCAGCTGCTGGAGATGAGGGTAAAGTCCTCAATATTTACTGCTGGAACGAAGAGTTCAAGAGCAGAGTTACAGATCACTATCCTGGATATACAGAGACAGATGCTACTTCAGGAAAAATCGGTGATGTAACTGTAAAGTGGAATATCACACCCAGCCAGGACAATGCTTATCAGAACAACCTCGACGAGGCTCTTCTTAAGCAGGCTGACGCAGCAGCTGATGACAAGATTGATATTTTCCTTGTAGAGGCTGACTACGCACTTAAATATGTAGATGCCGATGTTTCAATGCCTGTTGCAGATCTTGGTATCGCAGACGCTGACATCGCTAACCAGTACAAATATACACAGGATGTTATGACAGATTCTAACGGAAAGCTTAAGGGTCTTTCATGGCAGGGCTGCCCCGGTGTTCTTATTTACAACCGTGCAGCTGCTAAAGATGTTCTTGGTTCTGACGAACCCGCTGAAGTTCAGAAGGCCGTAGCTGATTGGGATACATTCCTTAAGACAGCTGAGCAGATGAAGGCTAAGGGCTACAGCATGACATCAACAACTAACGATGCTTATCGTGTATTCTCTAACAATGTATCAGGTAAGTGGGTACAGGATGGAGTAGTTAAGGTTGATCCCAGCATCATGAAATGGGTTGAGATGACAAAGAAGATGGTTGACGCTAAAGAGGTTGGTTCTACATCAGATCTTTGGAGCGATGACTGGAGCAAGGGATTCTATCCTGACGGAAAGACATTCTGCTACTTTGGACCCGCTTGGATGATCAACTTCTCAATGGCTGCTGATAAAGAAGGCTCAATCGCTCACGACGGTGGTTGGGGTGCAACAGAAGGACCTCAGGGATTCTTCTGGGGCGGAACATGGATCTGCGCAGCTCAGGGAACAGACAATGTATCTCTTGTTGCAGATATCATGAAGCAGCTTACAACAAACAAGGATATCATGCTTGATATCGTTGCTAAGGACAGTGATTTCGTAAACAACAAGCCTGCTATGGAAGAAGCAGCAACTAAGGACGAGTATGCATTTGCTCCTCTTGGTGGACAGAACCCTCTTGCAATGTTCTGCAACGGTGCTGAGAAGTGCGATCTTTCTAACCAGTGCGAATACGATCAGGGTTGTAACGAAGAGTTCCAGAAAGCTATGAAGAACTACTTCGACGGCAACGCTACTCTCGACCAGGCTCTTGACATGTTCAATTCAGCTATCGTTGAGAAGTATCCTGAATTAAAGACTGAGTAATCAGTAAGTAATTTGTAGTTTTAGATTTATCATTGTGGAACGTATTGTTCGCAATGCGTTCCACAAATATTTATTCAGAAGGGTAACGGGTATGAAAAAGAAGAGCAAAGTAGTCAGTTATAATAAATGGGGCTACATTTTCCTTATTCCGTTCGTGGTAATTTATCTGGTATTTCAGATGATACCGCTTTTTTCAACAATTTATAATTCATTCTTTGAGAATTATCGCTCGGGATTAAAACAGATCGGTCCGAATTTTGTCGGATTACAGAATTTTGCAACAATAATTACAAACGGAGATCTTCCTACATATTTAAAGAACACTTTGATAATGTGGATTTTGGGATTTATTCCGCAGATTCTTCTTTCACTTTTGTTAGGAGCATGGTTTACAGATCCGTCACTTAGATTGAAGGCACAAGGCTTTTTTAAGACAGTTATTTATCTTCCAAATCTGATAATGGCCTCAGCATTTGCAATGTTGTTTTTCACATTGTTCTCAAATTCAGGCCCTATCAATTCGATTTTGGTACAGATTGGTTTTTTAAAAGAACCTTATCAGTTCATGGCCCATGTTTGGTCAGTTCGTGGCTTGGTTGCTTTTATGAACTGCCTTATGTGGTTTGGAAATACGACAATTCTTTTGATGGCAGGAATGATGGGTATTGACCCTTCACTTTTCGAAGCGGCACAGGTTGATGGTGCTACAGCCACTCAAATTTTCTATAAAATTACATTGCCTTTGTTAAAACCAATCCTTATTTATGTTATGATTACATCATTGATTGGTGGACTCCAGATGTTTGACGTACCTCAGATTTTGACAAACGGTACAGGCGATCCTATGAGATCTTCAATGACCTTGATCATGTATCTTAACAAGCATCTTTTCAGTAAGAACTTTGGTCTTGGTGGTGCTCTTTCGGTATTCATGTTTATTATTACCGGTATACTCAGCTTGATCGTATTTAAGTTCACGACAGGCGAGGATAAGGATTGATTTTGGAGGCTTAACAATGGAAGAAAAAAGAATTGCGATGGCCGGACAGAGTGATACCGGAGCATCGGTTCACGCCAGACGCGTGATAGCGTATATTATACTTATATTGATAACATTTATCTGCCTTTTCTGGTTCTATGTTTTGTTTATAAATTCAACCAGATCAAACGCAGATCTTACAAGAGGATTCAGTCCCGCTCCGGGAAAATTCCTTGGAACAAACTGGGATAATCTTGTACATGGAACTTTGCCTATATTTAATGGCTTGATTAATTCGCTTATTGTTGCTACACTAACAGCGGTATTTGCTACATATTTTTCTACGATGACAGCGTATGCAATACACGCTTATGACTTTAAGCTTAAGAAGTTCATTTTTACATTTATTTTGATGGTTATGATGATCCCTACTCAGGTAACTGCACTTGGTTTCTTGCAGCTTATCGGAAAGATGGGATTGGATGATAAGTTTACACCACTTATTGTTCCGGCTATTGCTTCACCTGCAGTATTTTTCTTTATGAAGCAGTACATGGATTCTACACTTCCTCTTTCTCTTGTGGAAGCTGCCAGAATCGACGGATCTACAGAGTGGGGCACATTCAACAAGATTGTAGTACCGCTTATGAAACCTGCTGTTGCTGTTCAGGCAATCTTCAGTTTCGTAACAAGCTGGAATAACTACTTTACTCCTGCACTTGTGCTTCACACAGACACAAAGAAGACACTTCCTATACTTATAGCTCAGCTCAGAAGTGCAGACTGGCTTAAGTTTGACATGGGACAGGTATATGTAATGATTTCATTCTCTATCTTCCCTGTTATAGTTGTTTATCTTTTATTATCCAGACACATCGTCGGCGGTGTTACACTCGGTGGTGTAAAGGGATAATCTGACTTAGTTATTTACTACTCTTCATCTTGCTTGTCCGCGAGGTGAAGATACTCTTTCCTTTTATAAGCGTTATGGAAGGCCATGGTATTCCCCATACCATGGCCTTTCGCATGCTCAAAAAAGCCATATCAATCTCATTAGAAAGGGATTGATATGGCTTTTTATAAATCATCGTTATATTTATGCTTCGCTTACTTGTGGTATCTTGCTTGATTCTGCTGCACGTGTGGCTTTTATTTTCTTTATCCATAGCGCTACAGCTTGGAAAAGCAGAAATACATATATTGCACCACAGTATGCGTATTTTTCTGAATTTGCGCCTTCAAGCCAGGCAAATATCCTAAAGAAATCTCGCTGTGAAAGAGATGGTAGATATGAGTTTAATTTATTTTGCCAAGAAATAGCAAATTTATAAGTGATTATAATTTCCGATGTTGTCATTATGATAAATAAAACTTTCCACACTATCTTATTGTTTCCACGAATAAAATAGAATAATGTAGCCACAACTCCAATTACAGCCGGAATAAGTATAAGAATTACATACAATAAATTTGGCTTTATTACAGAAGTTAAAGTATCAATAGAGAAGTTATATTTAAGAGGCTCTGCGAAGATTAAAGGCATTATCTTAAAGGTGATTATCTGTGTGACATGAATCAAACTGCTTGTGGCAAAAGTCACTATTCCAATAATGCCAGTTATCTTAGGGGAAAGAGTCCCTTTTGCTACGTGAATGAATCCATAAATTAAGACTAATGTCAGAGCGCAGAATATAATCTTAGGCATCATTATCCATGCGGTGTTCTCATTGAAAAAAGAATCAGCGTGAAAATATGCATAAGTTGTAGTTTCTTTTATAAATTTGCATGTAAAAAAATCCGTGGAAATCATACTCAAACAACGAAATAAAAAAACAGCATAGACAGTAAAAATCACTTTTTCTGCAAGGTTATTATCTACTATAGAGTTTCTTTCTATGACTTTATTCATATCTTTTCCGGATAATAGGTCATCGAGGCTGACATCCAGTGCTTCTGATATTTTCTTTGTAGTAGGAAGATCGGGATACCTTTCACCGCATTCCCATTTTGAAACGGCTTGTCTTGTAACAAATAACTGTTCCGCGAGAGTTTGTTGTGTCAATCCTTTTGCCTCGCGTGCCTTTCTGAGCTGCTCGCCAAACTCGACCATATTATCTTGCTCCTTTCGAATTATCACCTGCAAGTGTAATTCCAGTATCCGTTACAATCATAAAAATAACAAGCAACAGGTCCAAAATGCTTGTAGACAGTCTGTCGCTATCCCTATTTTATGCGCTTTTCAAAGGTTAGCGTGAGCGAACCCATACTAGTTCGTTTGATGTAAGACTGTGAAGAAAATCTACATTTACAAATGTCAGGGCGGTAAATGCGATAATAATTACGAAGACCATAAACATAAGAGTTTTTTCTTTGAAGAGCTTTTCGGGTCTTTGTACCGCTGAATCGGGATCAAACGCCATTGCAACATAGTAAGAGAAAAGCAGGAATACAAGAGGCATGCACAATAAATATTCGATGCGGTACTTTATGAGAAATACCCCGAGGCAAAATGTTGATACGAGTGAATAGAAGAGTGCTGATGCCAAAAGAGTTTTCTCGGAATAATATTTGAAGGAACGTCTGTATAAGCCTGCTGTTTCAGGATTTCCGATCATTCTGTACTCCGCAAAGCGTTTTGTTGCCATGAGGAATGCTCCGCTCATCCAGTAACCGATCAGGATGCTTGAAGGTGGAAGTGATGAATCTGTTACGACGAACCATCCCATCATGAGACGAAGCATATTGTTTACTGATTCGGAGAGAACATCGAAATATGCGATGTCTTTTGTTCTGAAAGGTTTTACGTTGTACAAAAAGCCCATAAACAGAAGAATAAGTGATGTTATAAGGAAAGGCTTATTAACAAGTAATGAAAGAATCACACCGACAATAATAAGGGCAATGTATTCGGCTATAACAATCGAGAACTTCATGTTTTCCGCTACGACAGGCCTGTTTTTCTTGGTCGGATGGAACTTGTCAAAAGGTGCATCCAGCCATTCGTTTATTACGTAGTTTGCGCTTGCAATCATGCAGGTTGCAAAGAATGCGCATATAAGTTTGATGATATTTATATCTCGTATCGAATGCTCGGTCAGTAGAAAGGCGATTGCAACTCCGGGCATGATAAAGAAGTTTTTTATCCAGTGGTCGGGACGGGCGATTTTAACGTAATTTTTCATTGTGCATCTCCATGTTTTTTATAATGAATATACCCATATGGTGTATGGTGAGTTTGTATCCGAGTATTTACCGATGAGCTTAAATCCGGCCTCATCGCCGTTTGAAATCTCGATTCGTGAGAATACATATTTTCCGTTTAATTTCTCAAATGCAGATCTATCGATAAGAAGACGCTTGTCTTCAACATCAACTGTTCTTACAGGATTCCAGATGCCGTAGTCGCTACCTGAAAAGATATAGGCACGTGCGCCCCAATCGTCGTAGTAGTTGCGGGCTTCCTCTGATTCGGAAAGCGAAGGTGCGATCACATTTCTGAATGAATCCTTATATGACTGATAGTAGTAGCTGAGGCACCCGTCCAAAGTCGCAATCTCGTTGTAAGAAAGAACAGCGGGGTGAAAACCGTAAGCTACGCTGTATTCACCGTTATAGCCAATATCTTTTTTTATCTTCTCGAATAATTCTGTAGAAAAGAAATCCCCGTAGGACAGGGTTTCCGATTTCTGCCCTTTCAGTGTTTCCCAAGTGTTTACATAGCATGTGTTGAAAAAGTCGTTATATAAAGACTGTGTGCCAATTACCGAGAGAAGAACCAGTATAGTGACTGTCTTTGGGACAAATGGTAAAACTGCGTTTAAACGGCTTTTTTTACTCTCGTTGAATGTAATGTAATCTGAAAGACGTATCATTGCGATAAGGGCTTCAACGTACCACAGAAGCGGGTTAAAAAATATAGTTCTGTTAAACTGCCATCCCTTTAAAGGCGGAACGAGCGTCTCAAATAGAGTTCTTACGGCATGATTGTTGTAAAGACCGTAAACAATGCAGTTTGCAACTATAAAAAGAAATACAAGGTTAAAAGGATCCTTAAGAGCATTCTTTAGCTCTTTTCTCCTGATATATCCCCAATTTATTGCTATAGATGAAATGACAAACAAAGGAAGAACCACAACTCTGTGCAAGTCTTCGCAGTGGAAAATGTTATTTACAAAAACATTAAAGATGCTGCTTATGATCTCAGATGCAGAGAGATCGTCGATCACCATTGTGTCTCTGATCGTTGCCTGTCCGGAGCCGAATATCAGGGCAAAAAGCCTGTATTCAATGAGAATGTAGCTTACGGACATAAGGATCATCGCAGTAAAGATCCTTATGTTTATCTTTTTTTCTTTTATCCAAAGATAAATGAAGTAGATAAAGATATAACCCAGGATAAAAGGGCCGAAGAATGTAAAATACGACAGCGTCGGGTACAGAAAAGCGAGCAGGTAATAGATTTTGTTGCCGCTGTTTTTAAGTCTTCTGATTATGAATACAAGTAGCGGGAGCGAAGCAAAAGAAAACGAGAATGCCGGATAGAGCGGTAAAAGGCCGTAGATGAAGCTAAAGAGCACAACAGCCCATTCGTATCTTTTGTACTTATCTCCTAAAATGTCTTTTCCCAGGAGGATTCCCGAAAAGAGTGCGATGAATATTTTGAGAAAATATCCCGTAATATACGCCGCGAAATTCGGAAGGATCATATAAAGCCAGGAATAAGCGTAAAACTCTGACAGCAGGAAATTTCTGTCAATACCGCCGAGAAGCGGAATAGTCTTTCCCTGTGAAAAGAACGCATTATTATCCTTTAACAATTTGTAATCGGTTATGTGAATGTCCAGATTATCATGAACGCCAATGAACGTATGAGATTCGCCTGCAATAAGAAAAACGGCGAGCTGAAGAAACACTATACCTAAAACTATAAGAAAATACCAATTCCTAAAAACTTTTTGTTTCATTTAAAACCTATAAACCTATAACCCGAAAAACCACGTTGACCAATGAAAAAGTATAGCATATCTCAACCCCATTTAGACCAATTATTCCAAGGGTTCACAGTTTTTTCGTATTTTATCAAGGGAGCTCTCTCGCAATACGCGAATAAAGATCTGCCCTGTGCCAAAAGGGGTCTCTTATGGTAAAATGTTTCTATTGTGCTATGGGAACCCATGTAAATAGCGGTAGTTTGGCATGATTACCAAAGAGAATGGGGGAGGGAAAAGTTTTTTTGGCAAAAATAAGCCTTGCCTTCAGAACTTTAGCATGCTAAACTCTTTACGTCGCACACAAATGTCCGTAGCAGAAAAACAAGGTGTTATAAATGCGGAGGTCAGGGATGCAGCAGGACACAGGGTATTATGTTATTAGAAGACAGGCGGTTCCGGAAGTGCTGCTTAAGGTTGTAGAGGCCAAGAAACTCTTGGAGTCAGGCAAGGTTAAGACAGTAAATGAAGCGTCTGCGATGCTCGGTATCAGTCGCAGTTCTTTCTATAAATATAAAGAAGATATATATGAGTTTCATGATTCATTGCAGGGAACGACATTTACCCTGACATTCCAGATGAATGATGAAGTAGGTCTTTTATCATATGTTTTGAATCTGATTGCGGATTTCGGAGCAAATATCCTGACAATCCACCAGTCAATCCCGCTTAACGGAGTGGCATCCATATCGATCACGATTCAGGTGCTTGAAGCGACTAAGGATATAATGGAGATGATCTCCATTATGGAAGGTAAAGAAGGAATTCATAAGGTGCACATAACCGGAAGAAGTGCAACCTATTAAAAATATATTGGAGGATGAAATGGCAAAAGTAGCGGTTTTAGGTTACGGAACAGTAGGAAGCGGAGTTGTTGAAGTTCTTGACACAAATGCAGCAGAGGTTGCAAACAGCGCAGGAGAAGCCGTAGAAGTTAAGTACATACTTGACCTCAGGGATTTCCCCGGCGATAAGCATGAGAATCAGGTCGTACATGACTTTGATATTATACTTAACGATCCCGAAGTTGACGTTATCTGCGAAACAATGGGAGGTCTTGAGCCTGCTTTTACATTTGAAAAGAAGGCACTTGAAAAGGGAAAGAGCGTATGCACATCAAATAAAGAGCTCGTTGCAGCGCACGGTCCCGAACTTGTTGAGATTGCAAAGAAGAACGGCGTAAGTTACCTCTTTGAAGCAAGCGTAGGCGGCGGTATTCCGGTTCTTCGCAGCATCAACGATTCACTTAAGCATGAGAAGATCGATTCAATAACAGGTATTCTCAACGGAACAACCAATTACATCCTTACTAAGATGGATAAAGAGGGCATCGGATTTGCCACAGTCCTTAAGCAGGCACAGGATAAGGGCTATGCAGAGAGAAATCCCGAAGCCGATATCGAGGGATATGATGCATGCCGTAAGATCGCTATTCTTTCAAGCCTTATGAGCGGCGAGCACGTAAATTACGAGGATATTTACACAGAGGGAATCACCACGATCAGCATTGAGGATTTTGCTTATGCAAAGAGCCTTAACATGGCTATCAAGCTCCTTGGAATGTGCAAGAAGAACGAGAGCGGATTCTTTACTATAGTAGCTCCTTTCCTTATTCCTATGGAGAATCCTCTTGCAAACGTAAACGGCGTATTCAACGCGATCGACGTTCACGGAAACATGCTCGGCGATGTAATGTTCTACGGTAAGGGCGCAGGTAAGAGCGCTACAGCAAGTGCGGTTGTTGCAGACGTTGTAGATATCCTTAAGCACAAGGACAAGCATATCGAAGTAAACATGAATTCCAAGAAGGCAGTGCTTACTTCAAAAGACAACGCTGTTCGTAAGTTCTTTGTAAGAGTTACCGAGGATCTTGAAGATCATGCAAAAGAACTGTTCGGAAACAAGATAGAGATTATTAAGAGCGAAGAAGTAAAAGGCGAGTTCGCATTCGTCACAGATCTTATTTCAGAAAAAGATTTTGAAGAAAAGCTTTGGAAGTTTGACAGCGTTAAGGGATATATCAGGCTTTATTGATAAGTTTTCCCTATAAAAATACAAAAAAGAGGTTTGTTCATTATGAAGAAGGTAGTTAAATTTGGCGGAAGTTCACTTGCAAGTGCAGAGCAGTTTAAAAAGGTAGGCGAGATCATCAAGGCAGATCCCGACCGCGTGTATGTTGTTCCTTCTGCTCCGGGAAAAAGAAATTCCAAGGACACAAAGGTTACAGACATGCTTTACAAGACATATGCTCTTGCCGAGGCAAAGAAGGACTTTTCAAAACAGCTTGCCGATATTAAGGCAAGATACGACGAGATCATCAAGGGACTTAACCTTAAGCTTGATCTTTCTGATGAGTTCAAGACAATTGAGAAGAACTTTAAGGCTATTGCAGGTAATGACTATGCTGCAAGCCGTGGAGAGTACCTGAACGGAATAATCATGGCAAATTACCTTGGTTATGAGTTCATCGATTCCGCAACAGTAGTTGTATTTGACAAGAACGGTGAGTTCGACGGAGAGAAGACAAACAAGCTTATGTCTAAAAAGCTTGAGAAAACTCCCAAGGCCGTTATTCCGGGATTCTACGGTGCATATCCCGACGGAAGCATCAAGACATTTTCAAGAGGCGGTTCCGATATAACAGGTTCTATCGTTTCAAGAGCTATCAAGGCTGATGTTTACGAGAACTGGACAGATGTTTCGGGATTCCTTGTTGCAGATCCCAGAATCATCGACAAGCCACCGCACATTGAGACTATCACATATACAGAGCTTAGAGAGCTTGCATACATGGGAGCTTCCGTTCTTCACGAAGACGCTATCTTCCCTGTAAGAAAAGAGGGTATTCCGATCAATATCAGAAATACCAACAAGCCTGAGGATCCGGGAACATGGATCGTTGAGTCAACAGCAAAGAAGTCTAAGTATGTTATTACCGGTATTGCCGGAAAGAAGGGATTCTGCTGTGTAAACATTCTGAAGGATCAGATGAATTCAGAGATTGGATTTGTAAGAAAGGTACTTCAGGCTTTTGAAGATCAGCAGATCTCAATCGAGCACGTACCTTCAGGAATCGATACCATGACGGTATTTGTTCAGGAAGATGAGTTTATCGAGAAAGAGCAGTCGGTTGTTTCAGAGATTCACAGACTTGCACATCCCGATATGCTTGAGATTGAATCAGATCTTGCCCTCATCGCAGTCGTTGGACGCGGAATGAAGTCTACAAGAGGAACAGCCGGAAGAATATTCTCAGCACTTGCTCATGCAAGCGTTAACGTAAGAATGATCGACCAGGGTTCTTCAGAGCTTAACATCATCATCGGTGTTGATGCGCGTGACTTTGAGAAGGCAATTCGTTCAATATATGATATATTCGTAACTACTCAGTTCTGATATATATAATCTAAGAATTTTACGGCAGCTTCGGTTCGTGTGGAATTTGCAATGATTCCGACAACCGATGTCTTGCCTGAATATATTCCGGTCTTTTCGTAGGCTTTAGAATTATTGATGATAATTCCTACGGGGACCGGATTTTTCATTTCTTCTTTGGGAAGATTGGTATAATTTCCGGTCTTTGCCGCGTTGTCACAAAGAACAGCGTATTTGTTGTTTTCGTCAAAAGTTCCGTTTGTCAGATAAGCCTGATATTCATCGGATGCAATGTATTCGATGTAGCCCGCATCCATGTAGAGAACATTGTCACCCATTGCTTCAAGGTCTTCTTTGGAATAATAAGCTGAAAGGTCGGCGAATACATCCTGTCCGGCATACTGGAAAAAAGTATTGTAGTCCGCGCCGAGAACATCAAGCTCCTTTGCGGCTATGTTTGCCGTTATCTTCTGAGTTGTAGCGACAGCAACCTGATCGATGTTGTCCGGGTTAAGAACTGCTGTGGTGTCTACAAAGCAGACATTTTCTGCGGGATCGACACCTATGGCTTCCATAAAGTCCTCAGCCATCGTGTTTTCAAGTGAAGCAGGTGTAGAATTGACAAGAATTACACTGAGAAAAGTGGGCTTTTCGTTGACCATGTTCTTTATGCCTGAGATGATGAAGATCAGGGCGACGACAACCGTCATTACGTGGAACTTGTAGTAGTCCCAGAAATAATCCCATTTTGCCTTGAAATCTTTATCCTTCATCTTGTCTTGCTGCTGCTTGACTTCTTCACGAATTGACATATACATACCTCTCTATTTTTAATAAAACAATGTCATTTTGTTTCTAAAACATATATAATGAAATAAAGCTTGTACATTTATAATGATATAAACGTTATTTAACTATAAGTCAACTGATTGGTCAAAAAAAACTTGAAAGAGTAACGGAAATAATATAAGATAGTCGATAAAATGGCAGGCAGTCAAGTATGTAGGAGGTTGGATTTATACATGATCGGTAATGACAACAGTTATGTTGAATGTCTAGTAGCCAGTAAAGCGTCTCCGCTAGTTGTTGTTCTTAAGTATGTGTGCTTTGGATTGGCTATATTTTTCTTACTTTCAACTCTATTGTTAAATGCAAATATCATTTGTGTTCTGCTTTTTCTGGCAGCCGGTGCCGGATACTATTTCGCAAAGCAGAATTCCAGTATAGAGTATGAATATCAGTATTGTGACAAGGAAATTTCCATTGATAAAATCTTGAATAAGAGTTCCCGTAAACATATAGGAACTTATGAAGTCGAAAAGATCGCTGCTATGGCGCCTTCGAATTCATATCATCTTTCGGAGTACAAGAATCAGACATTTAAGACTCTTGATTTTTCGGCAAAAAATAAAAATGTTCAGCCCGATCCTACATATACATTTTATTATGACGGAAAAGAAAAGATCGTATTTGAGCCAAGCAGTGAGCTTGTTGCTGCCGTTAAGGCCGTTGCACCGAGAAAGGTTTTTACAGACTGATTTTTTTGGTGGATTAATTATTGTGTAGTTATTACGGAGGTTTTTTGCCTCCATAATCATTATTATTATTTAGATTGGAGTTAAAAGATGGGACAGATTATTGGTGAAGGAATAACATTTGATGACGTGCTTTTGGTGCCTGCATATTCACAGGTTATACCCGGACAGGTAGATGTGAGTACATGGCTTACCAAGAAGATCAGACTTAACATTCCTATGATGAGTGCGGGAATGGATACAGTTACAGAGCACAGAATGGCAATCGCAATGGCCAGACAGGGTGGAATCGGTATTATCCACAAGAACATGTCTATTGAGGCACAGGCTGAAGAAGTAGATAAAGTTAAGAGATCTGAGAACGGCGTTATCACAGATCCTTTTTCACTTTCACCGGATCACACACTTGCAGATGCGGACGCACTTATGGCTAAGTTCCGTATTTCGGGTGTTCCCATTACAGAAGGCAGAAAGCTTGTCGGAATCATTACAAACCGTGACCTTAAGTTTGAAAAAGATTTCTCACAGAAGATCAAGGATGTAATGACAAGCGAGAATCTTGTTACTGCTAAGGCAGGTATCACACTCGAGGAAGCAAAGAGCATCCTTGCAAAGTCCAAAAAAGAGAAACTTCCCATCGTAGATGACGACTACAATCTTGTAGGTCTTATTACAATCAAGGATATTGAGAAGACAATTAAGTATCCCCTTGCTGCAAAGGATGACCAGGGCAGACTTCTTTGCGGTGCAGGCGTTGGTATTTCAGCTAACTGTCTTGACCGTGTTGCTGCTCTTGTAGATGCTAAAGTTGACGTTATCGTGCTTGATTCCGCACACGGACATTCTGAGAACGTTCTTAAGTGCCTTAGAATGATAAAAGAGAAATTCCCCGATCTTCAGGTTATCGCCGGAAACTGTGCTACTGGTGAGGCTACTAAGGCTCTTATCGAAGCAGGTGCCGACGCTGTTAAGGTTGGTATCGGTCCCGGATCTATCTGCACAACTCGTGTAGTTGCAGGTATCGGTGTTCCTCAGGTTTCAGCTGTTATGAACTGCTATGAAGTAGCTAAGGAATATGGTGTTCCGATCATCGCAGACGGTGGTATAAAGTATTCAGGAGACATCACAAAGGCTATCGCTGCCGGCGGAAACCTTGTAATGATGGGTTCAATCTTCGCAGGCTGCGACGAGGCTCCCGGTGACTTCGAGCTCTTCCAGGGCAGAAAATATAAGGTATATCGTGGAATGGGATCAATCTCAGCTATGGAGAACGGTTCCAAGGATCGTTATTTCCAGGAAAATGCAAAGAAACTTGTTCCCGAAGGTGTTGAAGGACGTGTTGCATACAAGGGAACAGTAGAAGATACAGTATTCCAGCTTATGGGTGGTCTTCGTTCAGGTATGGGTTATTGCGGATGCGCTACCATCGAGGAACTCAAAGAGAACGGAAAGTTCATCAAGATGACTTCCGCAGCGCTTCGTGAGTCACATCCTCATGATATTCAGATCACAAAAGAGGCACCTAACTATAGTGTAGATGACCACTAATTTCCTGTTATTTTATTAAATTGATAAACAGGGATGGGGGGATATTTTGCAAGAGACACTAAATGAGATGGACACGATAAATGCTACCAATAAGGGCTCTTCTTCGTCAGTAAGCGGAGCTCTTGGTAGTTTTACGCCTAAATATGCCGATGAAATGCAGGCTTGGCAGGACAAGTTCTGCGAGATGGCAGGGGTTTACGCCTTCTGCCTTGATCCGGCAGGTGTCCCTCTCAGTAATTTTTCCGGAAATCCTCATGAGATAGAAATCATAAAAAAATACGTTACGGAACCCAGAATAAAGAGTATCCACAAGCGAGTGTCGGAGAGCGACCTCGAGGATCAGGCGGTTGAGATAACAGAGATTCCGAACCTGCGTCTTGCTGCGGTAGCTGTTAAAAACGGCAATACAACAGCGGCTGTGTGGATAGTCTGTGGGGTGTTCACTGATTTTGAATACGATTCCGAGTATTTTCATCTTGAGCCGATAGATTCTTTCGGCTACAGAACTTCAGAGAGTAAATTTTATAAGACGCTGGATATATTGCGCACGACACTTGATATTCTCATAAAGCTTGAAGCTTCCAGATCCAAAGCTGTGGCTGTAAGTGAAGAGAGCAGGCAGCAGGAGCTTGAAATGACGAATTCATTCAGGCGTGCCGAGACCATGACTGAGATAGTATCACTCCTTGATAGCGACGATACTATTGAAGAAATAATGGTCGAGATATTAAAGAAGCTCTGCACATATCTCCAGATAAGCAACGGATTTACATGTAAGGTTCATCACAATTCTCTTATGGATATTGTTGTTCAGTGGACTGCTTCCGGTGTTGAAAAGATTTTTCCTGAGACCACTGACAGAGAGCTTTGCTGGTTCCTTGGAAGCGAGAAGGCGGTTGTTATATCAAGTGATACGGCGATGAATGCGGGCGAGCGCGAACAGGTGGAAGACCTTGGCATTAAGGCTCTTGTCGCAATGCCTGTTATTATTAACGGCTCGGCTCTTTTCTATGCATGTCTTACAGAGAACAGAGAGAACAGGATATGGTCGATAGATGACGTTAAGTTTATCAACGATGCGATCCGCGTTCTACAGACAATAATAACAAAGAGACTTCAGAAGAATTCGCTCGCAAGTTCTTTTGCTTCGCTTGAAGCTGTGCTTGATAACGTGGGAAGTGCCATCTACGTAAGGGATATAGGCACCGGCGTCCTTCTGTTTGCAAACAGAAGCTTTAAAAAGAACTTTAATAAAGAGCTTACCGAGAATACTCTTGTGGATCTTTTTGAATCAAATATTCCCGCGAAGAGCAGAAGCGGAAACTACGAGGTTCATCACAAGGACAGAGAGAAATGGTACGATGTTTACTACACTAGGATCAAGTGGGTGGACGGACGTCCCGTTTCTTTGTGTGCTATATATGATATTACCGAGAAAAAGCTGTATCAAAAGAGAATTGAGCAGCAGGCATATACAGATTTCCTGACAGGCCTTTACAACAGAATGTGCTGTGAGAAAGACCTTGCCAGATACATTGACGAAGCAAGGACAAAGCGTATTCACGGTGCGCTTATGTACCTTGATCTTGATGACTTTAAGCATATCAACGACAGTTTGGGACATCAGTACGGAGATGTTCTTTTAAGAGATATTTCTAAGGCGATAAGCAGAATCGAAGGAATAACCAATTCCTGCTACAGAATGGGTGGAGACGAGTTCGTTATTATCGTTCCTCCCGAGAGTTTTGATAGACTCCCCAAGATCATTGAGGAGATAAAAAATACTTTCGCAACACCGTGGTATCTTAAGGACAGCGATTATTACTGTACAATGAGTATGGGTGTTGTAAAGTATCCCGATCACGGTGACAATGTTTCGGAACTTATCAGAAAGTCCGACGTTGCGATGTATGAAGCGAAGAAATCCGGTAAGAACAGGATTGCCGAGTATTCCGACAATATTGATTCTTCATCGATACACAGACTCGATCTTGAGAAGAATATGTATGACGCTATAACAAAGAGTTGCAGCGAGTTTGAGGTTTACTTCCAGCCTGTTATCAGCGAACCTATAGACAACAAGAGCGGAAGAAAGCAGTACAAGCACGTCGGTGCAGAGGCTCTTGTAAGATGGAACAGTTCAAAGCTTGGATTCTTGAGCCCCGATGAATTTGTTCCGCTTGCTGAGTACCTGGGACTTATCACGCCTATCGGTAATCACGTTCTTAAAAAAGCTTGTGAGTGCTGCAGACAGTGGAATGAGTCGGGAACGGGAGAATATGCGGTTTCCGTAAATCTTTCCGTTGTGCAGATTATGCAGAACGACATCGTGGATGTTATAAGGAAGAATATTGAAGAAAACCACATCAATCCTCGTAATCTGGTACTTGAGCTTACTGAGAGACTTGCGATAAACGATCTTGCAAGAACGAAGCAGACGCTTCTTGATATCAAGGCACTCGGAGTAAGGCTTGCACTTGATGATTTCGGTACGGGTTACTCTGCTCTTAGCAGTATAAGAGCGCTTCCTTTTGACATAATCAAGGTTGACCAGAACTTTGCCAAGGATCTTGCCGAGGATGATTATTCGCAGGCATTTATCCGCATGATGGCAGAGCTTGGAAAGGCAATAAATGCCGAGATCTGCGTTGAAGGAATAGAGACGCAGGCGCAGCTTGATGCGATAAAAGGAATGGGAGTTAAGTATGTTCAGGGTTATTATTACGACAAACCCATGCGCAGAGTGGCTTTCGAGGAAAAGTACGTTTATAACTAAAAATATGTTATTATATAAGAGCGCTAAACGGCACAAAGATATAAATGTAAAGGTTAGGATTTAATAATGGCAGAAGTAATTACAAATACAAGTGATAATGCTGAGGTGGAAAATACACCTTCCAGACATTTTATAGAGCAGGCTATAGACAAGGATCTTGCGGAGGGAGTTTACGATCATGTATGCACAAGATTTCCTCCCGAGCCAAACGGTTTTTTGCATATAGGACATGCTAAGAGTATTCTTCTTAACTACGGAATGGCAAAAGAATACAACGGCAAGTTCAACATGAGATTTGACGATACCAATCCCACCAAGGAAAGATCTGAGTTCATGGACTCCATTATCGAGGACGTTAAGTGGCTCGGTGCGGATTATGAAGACCGTCTTTTCCATGCTTCGGATTACTTTGATGAGATGTATGAGAATGCCGTTAAACTTATAAAAAAGGGCAAGGCATACGTTTCAGAGCTTACTGCCGAGCAGATGCGTGAATACAGAGGAACACTCACAGAGCCCGGTAAGGACGATCCTAACAGAAACAGAAGTGTTGAGGATAACTTAAGACTCTTTGAGGATATGAAGAACGGCAAGGTCGAGGACGGCGCTATGACACTGAGAGCCAAGATCGACATGTCTTCACCTAACATAAATATGAGAGATCCCATTATCTACAGGGTTGCTCATATGACACATGCACGTACACAGGATAAGTGGTGCATTTATCCTATGTATGACTATGCTCATCCCATTGAGGATGCGATTGAGGGTATAACACATTCACTCTGCACATTGGAGTTTGAGGATCACAGACCTCTTTACGACTGGGTAAAAGAGGAGTGCGGCTACAAGAATCCTCCCCGTCAGATTGAGTTTGCGAAGCTCTACCTCAACAATGTCGTAACAGGTAAAAGATATATCAAGAGACTTGTAGAAGACGGAATTGTTGACGGATGGGACGATCCGAGACTTGTAACCATCGCAGCACTCAGAAGAAGAGGATTTACTCCCGAGTCAATCAAGATGTTCGTTGATATGTGCGGAATCAGTAAAGCACAGTCAACTGCAGAGTACGCGATGCTTGAGTATTGCATAAGAGAAGACCTTAAGCTTAAGGCAAAGAGAATGCTTGCAGTTCTCAACCCCGTAAAGCTTATAATAGATAACTATCCCGAGAATGCGACAGAGTATCTCGAGATTGAGAATAACAAAGAAGTTCCTGAGATGGGAACAAGAAAGATTCCTTTTGGAAAAGAGCTCTATATCGAGAGAGAAGACTTCATGGAGGAGCCTCCGAAGAAGTATTTCCGTCTTTTCCCCGGAAACGAAGTAAGACTTATGAACGCTTACTTTGTAACATGTACGGGTTGCGATAAGGATGAGAACGGCAATGTTATCGCCGTACATTGTACTTACGATCCCGAGACTAAGTCCGGAAGCGGATTTAACGCAAGAAAAGTTAAGGGCACGATTCACTGGGTTGCTGCAAAAGAAGCGGTAACTGCAGAAGTTCGTCTTTATGAGAATATTATTGATGAGGAGAAGGGCGTTTATAACGAGGACGGTTCTCTTAACTTAAACCCCAACTCAATTACAGTTATCAAGGATGCTAAGCTTGAGCCCGAACTTGCAGATGCGGTAAGCTACGACAAATTCCAGTTTGTAAGAAACGGATTTTTCTGCGTTGACAGCAAGGATTCTAAGCCCGGAGCACCTGTATTTAACAGGATTGTTTCGCTTAAGAGTTCTTTTGTTCTGCCAAAGAATAATTAAAAATTTTTCTATAGTAATATTTAGAAAAGAGGTATAGAAATGGCTGGTATTTTTTCTGGACTGGAGAAGCTTGGACTTGGAAATATTGACGGAGGAAATCTTTTTGAGGATCCAAACAAGAAAGAGGCCAATGTCAAGAAAGCTGAGCCCCAGAAGAAGCTTACACTTGTCAATGAGGAGGATTATCTTTTTGACAAGAAATATAAATGTCCTATCTGTGATTCGGACTTTGAATCAAAGACTGTTCGTACAGGTAAGGTTAGAATGAAGGCTGTGGATGTGGATTTAAGGCCTGACTATTCTGAAGTCGATCTTACAAAGTATGACATCATTGCATGCCCCGAATGCGGATATGCGGCGCTTGGAAGATATTTCACGACGCTCAATAAGTATCAGATTGACGATATCAGAAACAAAATCTGCATGAATTACAAGAAGCAGGACTACAAGGAGCCTATATACACATATGAGCATGCACGAAGCCTTTATCAGCTTGCACTTGCAAATGCGGTAGTAAAGAAGGCGAAGAACAGCGAGAAGGCTTATATCTGTCTTAAGACAGCCTGGGTAATTAGAGGTGAGACTCAGAGACTCGATCAGGACGAAGCTGATTACGAGAAGAAGAAAAAAGATAACGACGCTCAGGAGCTTGAGCTTTTAAAGAACGCACTTAACGGATTCATCATGGCAAGGCAGTCAGAAGATTTCCCTATTGCCGGAATGGATTCGACAACGCTCGATTATCTTATCGCAGCACTTGCATTTGAGACAGAACAGTATGATATCGCAAGCAAGATGATCTCTGAACTTCTCATGTCCAGAACCGCAAACAGCAGGATTAAGGACAAGGCTAGAGCTCTTAAGGATATGATGGCCGAGAAGCAGGGCGAAAAGTAATTCTCCCAAATAAAAACAGACATAATAAAACCCCATGGATAGCGATATCCGTGGGGTTAACTATTATTTATAACTTATCTTCTTCATTGCCAAAGAATTCATCAGGTGTAGCGGAATCATTGCTTTCGGTAGTGCTTATTGCTTCGGCAGCTTCAGCAGTAGTTGCGGCTTTTCCGGCCTTTTCTTCGGCGGTTTTGATGTCTACGTATTTTCTGGAACCGAATCTGGACTCGGTTGCTTCATCCAAATCCTCATCGAAATCTTCGAACTCTTCAAAATCATCGTCATCAAAACTGTCGGCAATCTCAGCATCTCTCTTACTTAAGTAATAATATACACCGGCTGCGGCTGCACCAACAGCAGTACAGAATAAAATAAACTTTCCGAATCCATTTCCCTTGGACATAACCATACATCCTCCTATCCAAACGTTGAATTAATTTTATAACAATTTTCAGATAAATAAAAGTACGTTGTATTAAAAATTAATAAATAACGGCAAATCGTTTGAATTAGTACTTACAAAATGATATATTAAAATCAGACTGATGTAGTCAATTGAAGCCGGAGAACGTGTATGAATGAACGATTTTTTGAGCTAAAAAAAGATAAGCAGGAACGGATCATTAACGCGGCGTTTAAGGTGTTTGCGGAGAACGGCTACACGCATTCCAGCACCGACGAGATAGTTAAGACTGCGGATATCAGTAAGGGCTTGTTGTTTCATTATTTTGGAAATAAAATCGGTTTGTATTCTTTTCTGTATGATTATGCGACGAGGTCGGTGACGCTTGAATTTTCGACACATGTTGAAAAGAGTGAGACCGGCTACTTTGAGCTGTACAAGCAGGTTCTTGCGGCTAAGGGCGATGCTCTTAAACGGTTCCCGTATATTTTTTCTTTTCTGAAAAAAGCGGATGAAGAGACGGATACTAAGGCTTCTTTTGAAATAAGCGAGAAGCGGGAGAAGTTCTCGATGATAATGCGTGCGCTTAAAGAGAGGGCGGACATAACAGTCTTTTCCACGGGAGTTGACTACAACAAAATATGGTACATTCTTGATTATACGGTGGAAGGAGTACTCGAAAAGAATATCAGAGGTGGTAGCTTTAGGGCAGACCTGTTTATGGAAGAAGCTTTGGAATACGTTGATATGGTTCAAAGGATGGTGCTTACATAATAAGGAGGCTAAAAAATGGGTAAATTTTTAGTGGCTGGTGTAACACAGATTGAAACTATCGTAAGAGTTGAAAAGATTCCTGTCAGCTTTGCGCCTATGACAAGCGCTATAGATTCTATCTATACCGCGATGGGCGGTGATGCCTACAACGAGTCGCTTGCACTTGAGTGGCTGGGTGACGAGGTTGTCTTTATGTCAATTGTCGGACGTAATCAGGATCTTGAGATGATCAATCCGCCCGACAGGAGAATCACGCTTTCCACTGAATATATTATCCCGCAGATGAATGATACGCCTACCGAAGTTGTTCTGTACGACAAGGAAAGGCGACAGCAGATCTTTGAAGATATCAAGGATCTTAGAGAAAATACATATGACATGTCCATGGTTCCGCCTATTGCGGAGAGCTGTGACATGGTAGTTCTGGCCAATGCGAATTTCTGCAGGCCGTTTGTTAAGGTTGCGAAAGAGCACAATAAGCCTGTCGCAGTTAACATCAGATATTACGAGAGAGAAAAAGAAAAATATAACGCAGACTTTCTAGACTCCGCAAAGGTTCTTTATTTCAGTGACGATACTTTGACGGAAGATCCCTACGATTTCATAGACAGAATGGCAAATACATACGGAACGGAGATAATTATCCTCGGTCAGGGCAGTGAAGGACTGATGCTTTATGACAAAGTTCAGAATCTTCGAATTCACTACAACACCGTTAAGACCAACGAGGTAGTAAATACCATAGGTGCAGGTAATGCGCTTTTTGCATGCTTCCTTCATTACTACATGGAGACGGGAGACAGCGTAAACGCCATAAAGAATGCACTTTTGTTCGCATCCTACAAGATTGGATATATGGGAACGTCAAACGGATTTATGACGCCGGATCAGCTTGCACAGTGGAGAAACCTGATCTGGGGTATTAAGTAAAAAAGATACTATAAGGGGACCGATATGAAAAAAAGCGAAAATGAGCAAAAAAGAGCTTGCGGCGTTTTACTTCCTGTTTTTTCATTGCCGTCGAAATACGGAATCGGTGCGTTTTCAAAAGAAGCGTACGAGTTTGTGGATTTCCTTAAGAAAGCGGGGCAGAAGTATTGGCAGATCCTTCCTCTTGGGCCTACGGGATACGGTGATTCGCCTTATCAGTCTTTTTCTACTTTTGCAGGAAATCCGTATCTGATAGATCCTGAGTTTTTTGCGGAAAAAGATCTTTTGACATTGGAAGACCTTGAGGTATTAAAGAGCGAAGAGCCGGTTGATAAGGTTGACTACAAGACTATTGAGGCGCATAAATACGAGCTTATGCGCAAGGCTTTCGGAAATATAGATAAGGCCTTTGGAGCTTCTGGCATAAAAGCTGATTTCGAGAAGTTCAAGAAAAGCAACGGAAAGAAGTGGCTCTTTGACTATGCACTTTTTATGGCTCTTAAGGATATGTACGGCGGAAGGTCTTGGAATACCTGGGATGAGGCCATAAGACTCAGGAAAAAAGACGCCATGACAAAGTATAGGGAGAAGCTCTCGGAAGAGATAGATTTCTACTGCTTTGTCCAGTTTGTTTTTTATGTGCAGTGGAATGCGCTTAAAAATTACGCGAATAAGAACGGGATCGAGATTATCGGCGACATACCGATATATGTTGCTTTTGACAGCTCGGATACGTGGGCAAATCCTGAACTTTTCCTTCTTGATAAGGACAATGTTCCTATAGAGGTTGCGGGATGTCCTCCCGATGCGTTCAGTAAGACAGGACAGCTTTGGGGAAATCCGCTTTATAGGTGGGACTATCACAAGCAGACGGGGTATAAGTGGTGGCTTGAGAGAATAGGGCACTGCTACAAGCTTTATGATGTGCTTCGTATCGATCATTTTAGGGGCTTTGATGAGTATTATGCGATTCCTTACGGAAATCCTACGGCTGAGATCGGAAAGTGGCGTAAAGGTCCCGGATACGATCTTTTCGATGCGGTGAAAAAAGAATTCGGAGACGTAAAGGTTATCGCAGAAGATCTGGGATTTCTTACGCCTTCGGTCATTAAGCTTGTAAAAAAGACGGGATATCCCGGAATGAAGGTGCTTCACTTTGCGTTTGGAGCGGATGATGACAGCGAATATCTTCCGCACTACTATAACAGCAACTGCGTTGTATATACGGGAACTCACGACAATGATACGACAAGGGGATGGTATAAGACACTAAGCAGAGATGATAAGAAATTTGTGAGGGACTATCTTGGAGTAAACAGCGGAAGGCAGGTTATAAGCGGACTTATACGCGCTGCATTTTCAAGCGTTGCGGACACTGCGATAATTCCCATGCAGGATTATCTCGAGCTTGACGAGAGTGCAAGAATAAACATTCCGTCGACTCTCGGTGGAAACTGGCAGTGGAAGATGGAAGGCGATGAGCTCACGGATGAGCTCTGCGAGAGGATGTATAGCTACGCTAAAGTTTACGGAAGAATCAGGAAGTAAATGAAAATTTAGAAAGTAACTTAAGGCATAGGAAGTAGCCGGGAGACATAGAAAGTAACATGGGCGGAAAAGTATTCATTGTCTATAGGAGTGAGTTATAGACGAAATCGGCGATGTAGAAATACGTATCTATATCGCCGCAGGTGATTAAAATGATTCAGTGCTCATGTATGAATTGCTGTAGTGGAAATCTCCGGTTACGTCTTCGCGGAACCAGGAAGCGGGGTGATATGCGCTTGCGGCTTCTTCGCTTGGAAATTCAACTTCGGCAAGCAGACGACCGTTAAACGGCGCGTCAAAAACATCAAGTTCAATCTTGATGGCGCCTGATTTTATTGCAAAATTAATATTTGGATTGGCCGACAGAAATCCGTTATCAAATGCGTCTTCGTTAAGTGGCAGGAGATATCGGGTTTTCTTTATGATGTTGCCGTCACATTTTTTTACAAGATGATCATAGCTCACCGCATCAAGGGGCATGTTGTACTCCACCTTTCCGATGCCGCTTTTTTCTGCGGGTGAGGAGCCTTTGTAGGTCATATAGTATCTGTCGTCTTCTCTTCGTACGCGTACGGCGGGGGTTGTGTTTAGGTAGCCTTGCTCGATTATATGGCAGGGATATGTATCAAGGTTCTGCGGAAGGTCTTTTACGGTAAATTTTTTTTCTATCTCAATTCCCATGGTATATGCACCTTTCTGTGATTTTGTCTAAGACTGAATATACTTTTTGTGCTATCATGTCTTCGATTTTAGTGGTGTTATGACTTTTTATAATAAAATGATACCAAAAAGTCATAGATTTCAAGTTTTCATATCTTAAATTATAGTAGAGGACATGACTTTTTTGAATAAAAACTATCTAACAGGTCATGTTTTCTCAGATTAGTGCGAATAGAAATGATATAATGATTCATATAATTGCGTAGAAGAGCCGAAAAGACGAATGTTGAAAAGCGAAAGTATTAAGAATAAACGGAGGACGAATATGGCAAAAACAGCGATTTTTCTTGCAAACGGTTTTGAAGAAATAGAGGGACTTACAGTAGTGGATATTCTCAGGAGAGCGGGAATCGACATAACAATGGTTTCTATAACGGGAACTACAGCCGTTGAGGGTTCTCACGGAATAAAGCTTGAGGCTGATGATACAATTGAGAACTATGATTTTGGCGGAGTTGATATGATCATTCTTCCGGGCGGAATGCCGGGAACGAAGAACCTTGATGCGTGTGCGCCTCTCAAAGCTAAGATAGAAGAGTTTAACAACGCAGGCAAGATGCTTGCAGCAATCTGTGCTGCACCAACCGTATACGGCAAGATGGGACTTCTTAAGGGCAAAAAAGCCTGCTGCTATCCCGGATGCGAAGGCGACCTCATCGGTGCAAACGTATCTACTGACATGGTCTCAAAGGACGGCAACTTCATCACATCACGCGGCATGGGAACGGCAATTCCATTCGCACTTGCAATCTTAGAGCACTTCAATGGAAAAGAAGCAGCAGACGAGATGGCAAAAGCAATCGTATACTGATTTCCGAGCAGTTATGTTATAGACAGGGGGATAGGAAAGGAGATACGAGTTTTCGCTACGGGCAAGTGTTTCGGCATATAAAAGGCTGAAGTGGTGTGGTTTTTATATGCCTTTTTGACTTAAACTAAGTCTCAAAAGCATATAAATGCGCTTGAGCATGAGCTGTTTATATGCTTTTGCTTCGAGGATTCAGGGAAAAAAGCATATAAAATTGGCACAAATCATAAGTTTTATAGGATAGACGTTATCATTTTTAATGCTATAAGCATATGAATCTGCCTGGTATTTGAATATCTATATGCTTTGAGCTTTTGACCTTTCGAAACTATTTCTGCAAGTCTGTTAAGGAAGATAGAACCTTACGCAAAAAATAAGGCAGATATATATAATTTTTGCGAATTTGTGCCATATAAATGAGACCAACTCTTTGGGCTCATTTATATGTCCGGCACAATCTGAGCTAAAATTATATATATCTGCCTATATATTTACAGCGTAACCCTATCAGGTTTTAAAGAACTGAATATCCTGATTAAGCTTATTTGCAACATCTTTAAGGTTAGTAGCCGAACCTGCAAGAGATGTAACAGTAGCGGAAAGCTCTTCCATAGAGGCGCCGGTTTCTTCTGATGAAGCGGCGTTCTGCTGTGAAATGGCAGAGAGCGAATTCATTGAATCCGATACAACATTCTTGGAAGATACGCAAGTCTCTGCACCTGAGGAGATGCTCTTTACACCGTTTACGGTCTCGCTGATATCTGAAAGCATTTCGTTTACGGAAATGAGTGTTTCGCCAAGAGCATCCTGCTGGTCAAGATTTCCTTTTCTTACTTCATCTGAAGCTTCAACCGCAGCTTCACTCTGCTCAAGAAGGATATCCATCTGTTTTCTGATATCGTCAGCCATTGCCTTGGAATCATCGGCAAGTTTACCAATCTCTTCAGCAACAACCGCAAATCCTTTTCCTGCTTCGCCTGCCCTTGCAGCCTCAATCGAAGCGTTAAGTGAAAGGAGGTTTGTCTGAGTTGCGATACTTGCAATTCCTTCGACCTTCTCGTTGATGCTTGAAACCGCTTCCTGAGTAGCGGAGATAGTCCTTGAAATGTCGTCGATCTTGGAAGTCATGTTTGTACTTGATTCCTGAAGAGCTGAAAGCGACTGTGAAGAAGCTTCCGAAGCATCTTTCATTCTTGTTGCAAGAGCTTCAAGACTTCCGGTTGAACCCTGAACATTTGAAACGGCATCACCGATCTGAGTAACATTCTCGGATGCTTTCTGAATCTCATCGGCCTGCTGGGTAGCACCGGATGCAATATCCTGAACTGCATTTGATACATCTTCGGCTGTTTGCGAAATCTGATTGGCCATATCTGAGAGCTCCTCGGATGACTCGCCGATTGTTGTTGCAGATGCTTTAATATTGGAAACAATTGCCTGAAGTTCATTTATTACAGTGTTTGTGTTGTTGATGATCGCTCCAAACTCATCTTTTCTGTTAATATGCTTGGTCACAACTGCAAATTTACCGTCAGCAAGCTCTGCGAGAGCAGTGTTGACATCGTTGATGGGGTTCGTGAAAGAAATAGCCATCTGTACAGAGATAAATGCTGTTAAAACGAGCAACACCAGTCCGACGATCACGACAATAAGTGCAGCGGATCTTGTCTCTGCGGTTACTACTTTCGTATCGGTTGCAGCAACAACTACAAAACCTGTACTCGGAGATTTCTTATAAGAAACTACGGCATGATATCCTTTACCGGTATCAACCTGATATACTCCGCTGTCCTGACCGGAAGTTACGAATTGTGATTTGCTTCTGTCATCTTCGTTCTCTGCAGTGATCTCATACTGTGAATGAGCAGCAACAAGTCCGTTTCTGTCAACGAAGAAAGCGTCGCTTGACTTTTCGGAAAGAAATTCATGGAATCTGTTAAGATCGAGATTTCGCTGAACAATACCTATAGCCTCACCCTTTGAATTGTACACGGGAGCTGCGATTGTAATCTGACGTACACCTGTTGATGCTGAAACTATGACATTGGAAACATAAGTATTTCCGTTCATTGCTTCTTTAAAGTAATCTCTTTCACCTACTTCGACAAGCTCTCCTGTATTTCTGAGAATCTGTTTTCCATCTTTGCCCGTAAGAACGGTAATGTTGCCGTCATTAAGCATTGTATCGATTTCTTCGAGATATTTGGCGGCTTCTTCCTGGAAAGTAACATTGAATGGAGTCTCCATGAATCGTGTTGTGGCAGGTGATTTGGCAAGTGTCTGAATACTCATTATATTTTTTTCCATAATGCCTTCAAATTCGGACTGAATATAGTTTGCTTGCCAGTTTAGTGTATTTTCTGCATCCTTAACCGCTTTTGAAGTCGATGATGCATAACTTACTATTACGGAAATAATAAGCGGAACAGCTGCTACTAAAAGCATTATTGCAATCATTCGCGGTTTAATGCTGTTCATAAAATTGGTAGTTTTTTTCTGGGGTTTGGAATCCTTTGCCATAGAAATTGCCTCCGTACTATTGATAAAAGTAAATAACTTTAACACGTTAAAACGATTAAAAAATAATAACAATTTTATACTAAAATGATACTATTTAGCAGTTAAAAAATGACTGAAATTAGGAAAATTTTATATAGTTTTAATGATTTGGCGTGCTAAGTTCAGTATAATATCGGCAATTGGTTCGCTTAATTTAAGTGCCGGGATTCAAAATAGCAATTTTTTCCATGTGGGATACTATTTAAAAAAGCGCGAATAAAAACATGGAAATTATTATGTACTTATGTTATAATCTGAAGCGATTGTGCCTATATGTGGGCTAAAGGGCTTGAAACTGTGTTTTTCGGCTCTTTATTATAAATACTTTTAGGAGGAATTACAGATAAAATGAGCGTAACAGTTGAGAAGCTTGAAAAGAGCATGGCTAAGCTTAAGATTGAAGTATCTGCTGAGCAGCTCGAGAAGGCAATTCAGAAGGCCTATGAGAAAAACAAGAATAAGATTCAGTTACCCGGTTTCCGTAAGGGTAAGGCTCCTCGTAAGATGATCGAGCAGATGTACGGTAAGGGAGTATTCTATGAGGATGCTGCAAATGAACTTATCGAGACAGAGTATCCCAAGGCTGTTGAGGAGTGCGGAGAGAACGTTGTATCATCTCCCAAGATTGATGTTGAGCAGCTTGAGGCAGGAAAGGACTTCATCTTTACAGCTGAAGTAGCTCTTAAGCCTCCGGTTAAGCTTGGAAAATATAAGGGCGTTGAAGTTGAGAAGATGGACATCGACGTTACAGATGCTGATGTTGACGCTGAGATCGACAAGCAGAGAAATACAAATGCAAGAACTGTTGATGTAACAGACAGAGCAGTTCAGAACAACGATATCGTTACTCTTGATTTCGAAGGATTTGTTGACGGAGTTGCATTCCCCGGCGGAAAGGGAACAGATTATCCTCTTACAATCGGTTCAGGTGCATTCATTCCCGGATTCGAAGAGCAGCTTGTTGGATTTGAGATTGGTAAAGAAGGCGATGTAAACGTTAAGTTCCCTGAGGAATATCAGGCAGCTGAACTTGCCGGAAAAGATGCTACTTTCAAGTGCACAGTTAAGGCTATCAAGGCTAAGGAACTTCCTGAGCTCAACGATGAGTTTGCAAGCGATGTATCAGAGTTTGATACACTTGCCGAGTACAAGGAAGATGTTAAGAAGAAGCTTGTTGAGAAGAAGACAAACGAAGAGAAGGCTAAGAGAGAAGATGCTGTAGTTAAGGCTGTTATCGAAGATTCAGATATGGAGCTTCCTGAGGCTATGATCGAGACACAGCAGAGACAGATCGTTAATGATTTCGCTCAGAGACTTCAGATGCAGGGTATGAACATGGATCAGTATCTTCAGTATACAGGTAACACTGTAGACAAGATGCTTGAGCAGGTTAAGCCTCAGGCTATCGAGAGAATCAAGTCAAGACTTGTTCTCGAGGCTGTAGCTGAGAAGGAAAACATCACAGTTTCAGACGAAGAGTTCGAGAAGGAACTTGAGAAGATGGCT
Organism: Butyrivibrio hungatei NK4A153; assembly: GCF_000424465.1. Taxonomy (GTDB): domain Bacteria; phylum Bacillota; class Clostridia; order Lachnospirales; family Lachnospiraceae; genus Butyrivibrio; species Butyrivibrio hungatei_A. The sequence goes on from NZ_KE384196.1 coordinate 102,357, forward strand.
GAGCAGTACAGAATGGAGCTTTCTAAGCTTAAAGAGCTCATGTCTGATGCTGAGAAGAAGGTTATGAAGAGTGATCTTGCAGTTCAGAAGGCTGCTGATTTCCTTGTGGAGAATGTAAAGGAAGGCGCTGCTAAGAAGGCTGCAAAGAAGACAACAACAAAGAAGACTGCTGAAAAGGCTGAGAAGGCTGCCGATAAGGAAGAGAAGCCTGCAAAGAAGACAGCTGCCAAGAAGACTACAGCTAAGAAAGATGCTGCAGACAAGGAAGAGAAGCCTAAGAAGACAACAACAAGAAAGAAGAAGACTGAAGAGTAATCAGGCAGTTTGAATAAAAACATATGAACCTTATGGCACTTATTATTTGGTAAATACAAAGAAATAGGTGCCATTAGTTTTATGTGGAACCGGGAGGATGTATGATAGAGTCTTTTTTTAACAAGTATAAGAAAATATTTGCGGGGATATTCATTATCGGAATATTCTGTGCAGTTGTGCCTGTTATAGTGGGCTGTGGTTATACATATCTGTGTGAAGATGATTTCAGCTTTGAGGGTGGAGCTGCGGATGCTGCGGATGTATACGGATCCAACGTGGTTGCAGCCGCACATAAGATGGTTGAATATTACAATGTAAATCAGGGAACATATCTTTTTAATTATCTGATTCATTTTATCAGGGCATATACAAGAGGTGGACTTCCGGGATTTCATTTTTACATGATCCTAAACGCTGTCGCTTTCTGCGTTGCACTTATGGTTCTTCTGAAAATCCTTATAAAAGACAATACCGCGTGCCTCGGAGCCTCTTTTGCAATATTTGCGACTGTTTTTTCCATGACGAATACGCCAAGTGGAAGAGAGCTTTTTTACTGGTATACCGGCGGACTTAATTATCTGACGGAATTAACCCTTGGTCTGCTTGCCGTTTCGTTGAGTATCCTGTATATACGAAAGAAAAAAATTGGATATCTTGTTGTAAGCGCCATATTGGCATTTTTGGCAAGCGGAGGATCGCTTAATATTGTACTTGCTGATCTTTCGTGGCTTATCGCAGTAGTGATACTTAAAAGAGAAGAATTCATCAAGGATAAAAAGATTGCTATACCGGCGGGCGTATCGTTTGTAGGAACACTTATAAACGGTCTTGCTCCCGGAAACTATAGAAGAGCGGAGAAAGACCTGAAGGAAGGCCACAGTACATTTTTTGACGCACTTAGGGATACTTTTAAATGTATCGTTTCCGAAGACAAGATCCTTTTTACAAGTGCTGTGTTTATCCTTATGCTGCTCTTGGCATTTGTGATCTTCACTATTTATAAGGTTAAGGTGCTTGAGGGAAAAGTCACGGTGTTAAATCTTGTGATCGTTCTTGTCGGAACATGGTTTGCGAGATATTTCACCATGTTTCCCGTATGTTTCGGATATCATGTGGATGAAGTTATCAACATGAGAACCGCAAGTTCTTATGAGATTGTGGCGAAGTTTATGTATTTTCTTGTAGTGGCGGTGCTTGCACAGTTTCTTTCGGAGAAGTTTGAAGGAAAGACAGATCGTATCGCAACGGGAGTGCTTGCTGCAGGAGTATTGCTTGCACTGATCCTTCATTCGGCATTAAGTGAAGATATTAAGAGCGGAATGTCGTATGCTTCATATGACGATTATAGGACAGGGGCATTGCAGGAAAACTATGCTGCCCGCGAATATGTTCTTTCGGCGCTTACTTTGGCGGAAAAAGGAAGCGATGCCGTTATTTATGTCAGACCTTACAGACCGGCATATTCCACCTATGGAATGGGGCTTGGAGTAGAAGCCGGAGAGTGGGTGAACAGGTCTGCGGCAGGCTTTTATGATCTTAATACCGTTACGATTGTTTATCTTGAAGAGTGAGATGCTATGAAAAATTTCCCGTAAATATCAGTTTGCGGGAAATTTTTATGCTCTTTTTATAAAATTATTGGTATAATGGAAATTGGAATTTTATTTTTAGGCTAGAAAGGAAGAAAAAATGAGTTTAATACCTTACGTCATTGAACAGACAAGTCGCGGTGAGAGGTCATATGATATTTACTCCAGACTTTTGAAAGAGAGAATCATTTTCCTCGGAGAAGAAGTTAATGCCGCATCAGCCAGTACAGTTGTAGCTCAGCTCCTGTTCCTTGAAGCTGAAGATCCCAATAAGGACATTCATATGTATATTAACAGTCCCGGGGGAGAGATTACATCCGGAATGGCTATATATGATACAATGCATTATATAAAATGTGACGTTAGCACAATATGTATAGGAATGGCTGCAAGTATGGGAGCGTTTCTTCTTGCAGGCGGAGCAAAGGGCAAGAGAATGGCTCTTCCCAATGCGGAAGTTATGATCCACCAGCCTTTGGGAGGAACACAAGGTCAGGCTACTGAGATTGAGATTGCTGCAAAGCATATCATCAGAACAAAAGAGAAAATGAACAGGATGCTTGCTGAGAATACAGGAAAGCCTTTCGAGCAGGTTGCTGCAGATACTGAAAGAGATAACTGGATGACTGCGCAGGAAGCTTTGGAATACGGGTTGATTGATTCTATAGTTGAGAACCGTCCTAAGAAAGAGGAAAATAAATAATGGCAAAGATACCGGGAGAGATCAAGTGCTCTTTTTGTAATAAGACACAAGATCAGGTAAAAAAATTAATAGCGGGACCTGCAGGTGTATATATCTGCGACGAGTGCGTAGAGATTTGCTCGGACATCATCGCTGAGGAATTCGACGATGAGCCCGAAGTAGTTGAGAGGGACCAGCAGATAAATCTTTTGAAGCCTGTAGAAATCCGAAACTTTTTGGATGAGTACGTTATCGGACAGGAGGAAGCTAAGAAAGTTCTTGCTGTTTCCGTATACAACCATTACAAGAGAGTATTGGCTCCAAAGAATGAAGATAAGTCGGAAGTTGAACTTCAGAAGAGTAATATCATAATGGTAGGTCCTACCGGATCGGGTAAGACATACCTTGCACAGACACTTGCCAAGATAATCCATGTACCTTTTGCGATTGCTGATGCTACAACGCTTACCGAGGCAGGATATGTCGGAGAAGATGTTGAGAATATATTGCTCAAGCTTATCCAGAATGCTGATTACGATATCGAGAGAGCGCAGTACGGCATTGTATATATCGATGAGATCGATAAGATCACAAAGAAGAGCGAGAATGTTTCCATAACAAGAGACGTATCGGGTGAAGGTGTTCAGCAGGCACTTCTTAAGATCATTGAGGGTACTATTGCAAGCGTGCCTCCGCAGGGCGGAAGAAAGCATCCTCATCAGGAGCTTATTCAGATTGATACAAGTAATATCTTGTTTATTTGCGGCGGAGCGTTTGACGGCCTTGATAAGATCGTTGAGGCAAGACTCGACCGCAACTCAATCGGATTTAATGCTGAGATTGCTGACAAGTCTGAAAGAGAAATCGGAGAAGTTCTCAAAGAGGTTACACCTCAGGACCTTGTTAAATTTGGACTTATTCCGGAGTTTGTCGGACGTGTGCCTATTACGGTAACACTTGAAGGTCTTTCAAAGGAAGCACTTGTCAGAATTCTTACAGAGCCCAGAAATGCTCTTGTTAAGCAGTATCAGAAGCTCTTTGATTTTGATGATGTTAAGCTTACATTTGAGGAAGGCGCTGTTGATAAGATCGCGCAGATGGCATACGAGAGAGAAACAGGTGCCAGAGGACTTCGTTCCATCATGGAAAAGACTATGATGAATGTTATGTACGAGATTCCTTCCGATGAAACAATCAGCGAGTGTGTGATCACTGACAATTCCGTTGACGGAACAAGTGAGCCTCTTATTGTTCACAAAGAACAGGGAAAACTTCTTAAGCCCGCAAAGTAATTGCAAGGCAGAACAGAGAAAAAAAGATAGATTTAGAGCCATGACTTAAAGTCATGGCTCATTTTTTAGTGGGGTTTATATTTAAAACAAATAGTGTTTAAATATCAATTTTCATTCCGCCGTATTTTCTGATCTTAAGAACGACGCATGCTCCTTCGCCGAATATATCGTTGAGGGCTTTTTTGTATTCTTCGACCTTGTCATTACGAACAAAAGCCTGGATTGTTCCGGCAAATCCGCCTCCGTGAACCCTGCATACACCGCCGTCTTCACCAAGTATGGTTTCGCTGATGCAAAGAGCAAGTGAAATACCCTGGTGCTGAACGTCCTGATTGGTATATACGTTCTGAAGGAATTTGTATGATGAATCACCGGATTCTTTTATGGTTTTCAGGAATGTAGCAAAGTCATTGTTTTTGAGGGCGTCAACCTGTTTTATAACCCTCTTGTTCTCTTCATAGAAGTGGAGAGCACGAAGAACTGCTCTGTCTCCGAGCTTTTCACGAAGAGCGGGAATGGATTCAATAACTTTGGATTCAGGAACATTTACAAGAACGGCTTTCCTGAATTCTTCCGCTACGGCTTTCATTTCTTTGGTAACGGCAGCATATTCCGAAGTTAAGTCTGCGTGATTTCCCTTTGTATCTGTGATGCAAAGACTGTAGCCTGCTGCATCGAGATCAAGTTCTAAGGTTTCAACCTTTGGAGTGCCGGGAACTTTGAAATCTATATGACTGAGTTTTCCGAAAGAGCAGGCCATCTGGTCCATAAGGCCGCACGGCTTACCGAAATATATATTTTCTGCATATTGACCTATTGTTGCAATGGTCATCGGATCGATCTTACCCTCGTTGTACAATGAGGAGATGATAGTACCTATCACTGTCTCAAAGGATGCAGAAGATGAAAGACCTGAACCGTTAAGCACATCGCTTGTAATATAAGCATCAAAACCGCCTATTTCAAATCCGTTCATTTTGGCTCCGGCGAGAACACCTTTTACCATGGCAAGCGAAGAACCGTGTTCAGCCATGTTTATAGCTGTGTCATCAGGGCTGAAGCTTATCATGTTGTTGTAGCCTTCGGATCTGATATTTATCATGTCGGCTTTTTTTGCTACAACGGCGATAGTGTCTAAGTTGATGGATGCCGTAAGGACATGGCCGTGCTGATGGTCGGTATGATTACCACCTATCTCTGTGCGTCCCGGTGCATTTATTATGCATACATCATCGTTGTATCCGGCAGTTGACTTAAAAGTATCCTCATAGCTTTTTATTGCCTTGATATATCTTTCTGTCTGATAAGCAATCAGAGATTCATCAAGATAGATATCCAGAAGCTTATCGTTTAATCTGCCATCTTCAATATAACTGATCAAGTCCTGTGTTTTCATATTTTCCTAACCCTCATCTGTTGACAAATATCTTAATACCCCAAGGTCCGATACTGATCCTGTCTCCGCGGTTGTAGTTATCCGAGCTTATAAGTTCCGTGCAGTCTTTAAATATTGAGATAAGCTCAATTCTGGGAGAGTAGTTAAAGTAGTAGGTTATCTCTTCACCGAGAGCATTGGTTCCCGATTTGACTATAATAGGGAATATTTCTTCGGGTACGGAGAGGCCTATTCTTCTTATAAGTTTTTTCAGTATCGAAGTGAGACCTTCGCATTTCATGTAACATCCGATATAGGTTACGGTTCCGCTTCCGTTTTCATAGAGTTTCTTATGAAGGATTGCGGCATATTTATCCCAACATGGATGTACGTAGGTACCCCAGATTTCTTCGCCTGTGCCCTGAGGCCTCAAAAGTTCCATCCAGTGAGAAACATTAAATTCTCTTCCTTCGATCTTTATAGTTGTATCTACGGGTCTTGTAAATTGATCGTAGCTTCCTCCGACCATGTCTGTCATGTTATAAGGAAGAGCATCGGGATAAATCTTAAGCTCTTCATCAGAGACAAGACTCTTAAATCCAAGTACAAGATTTCCGCCTTTCTCTACATATTTGCGAAGAGAATCGATGAGTTCTGTTGTAGCCGAATAGAGTGAAGGTGCAATCAGGAGAGGATATTTTTTAACCAGCTCCTCCGGATCCATATTAATAATATCGTCTTTGTAAACAATATCTGTTTCAAGATTCATCTTGTAGCAGGCATTGTACATCCAGCGAAGTATATGGTTATAACTAAGCTCCTTAGGGCTCCAGTCATCTTCCCCGACGCTTGCATCAGATACATCGTCAATAGGAAATTCATCCAGACCAACAAGGCTTCTGTTATCTGCGATAATGGCAGCAGGACAGTGCTTCCTGAGATTTTGTAAATGCTCGTCTATCTTAAGCTCTTCAGACCTTGCAAAGGCAAGCTCCTTATAAGTTTCACCGGGAATCAGGTCGTGGCTTATGATCCCTTTCCAGTATGACTCAAGGGAATTGTGGATTGAATGCCAATTCCAGTACATAACACCGTTTGCTCCACTTGCAAGGTGGCTGTAATAAGCCTGTCTGAGCTGTCCGGGATATGCGAGCCAGTCAAGTCTGCCCTGAGACTGTGTTTCAAGTACAAGGTAATTATCCTTTTTGAGTGATCTTCCGATGGCACCGCCGAAACCTATGGTTGCGCCGTCGAATCTGTTCTGAGTGGGATGGTAGATATCAACTCCGGCAATATTAACGGCTTTTGCAGCATCCTGCTGATTAACAAGAGGCTGAATGCCGTAAGAAAATCCATCCCATGAGAAATCATAATTGTGAGTGATGAACTGATCGTCTCTCTTATACTCATTTATGATGTCTGCCTGCCATTTCTGGTACTCGGTTATCCTGTCTCTGAGGAACGCCTTGTAGGCAGCGGAAAGACTACCGTTTATGGTACCGCGGATATCGGGCATGTCATCCCATGATTCAATGCGGTTACTCCAGTAATTGAGCCCGAATTCATCGTTGAATTTATTGATGTCGGGATATTTCTTCTTCATCTCTTCGATGAACAACTTTTGATTTTCCGGAGAATATCCGTTTCCTGAGCGTGTCTCGTTATCAATCTGATATCCGATAACCTGCGGATTTGCCGCAACTTCTTCCATCATCTTTCTGATGATCCTTTCAGCATGGAAAAGAAAATGCGGGTTGGTGATATCGTGTTGCTGTCTGCGTCCGTAGATGCTCTGTCCTTCAGGAGTTACGGCCATGACATCGGGGTATTTCTTTGCAAGCCATGAAGGTATAGCGTAAGTAGGCGTACCTACGATAACCGAAATATCGTATTTTGCGGCCGCATCAAGAACTTTGTGTAAATATGTAAAATCAAATACGTTATCGGAAGGCTCCCAATTACTCCATGTGGATTCAGCGATTCTGATAACGTTCATGCCGGCATCCTTCATAAGTTGGAAGTCGGTATCTATTCTGTCATAAGGCATATATTCAGCATAATAAGCAGCACCAAAAAAAGTTGATTTCATAACAATTCACCTCATAAAAAACCTTTGTATATATATTTTATAAAAAAATTCGCTTAATATGTCAAAAATGAGAAAAAATATTCGTATATGCAACAAACACAAGATGCAGTTTTTTATTTGATAGGAATTTCATATCAAATATAAATTGGTTTTATTTAGCAGCCAACATGAAAAATCAAGTAACAATTGCGGTTGACGAAAAAATGATAAAGTGCTAAATTTCAAACAAGACAACCAATTGCGCAAAGTATAACACAGAGTTTAAAAAAAGCAAAGTATTATTTTAAATATCGATTAAAAGAGGTTTTATCGGATGGGAGAGAATGAAAAAAAGAATATAACCATCGGGGATGTTGCGAAGGCGTTGGGGGTGTCAAAAACAACGGTTTCCCGTGCAATTTCCGGTAAGGGCAGAATAGGAAACGAAACAAGGAAGAGAGTCCTTGAATATATAGAAGCAAACAATTACAGGCCAAATCCAATGGCCAAAGGGCTTGCGGACCAGAAAAAATATAATATATGCTGGGCTATTCCCGGAGATTCGAATGTGTATGCACTTCCTTTTTTTCAGAGGTGCATGGCGGGAGTTTGCGAGGTTACTACGGCTACTGACTATGATGTCCTGATCTCGCTTGTATATGAGGATAATATTTCTCATTTAAAGAGGATCGTCGAGAATAAAAAAGTGGACGGCGTTATCCTTGGTCGAACAATGGTGGACGATCTTGCAGTTAAGTACTTAAAAAGCATGAATATTCCGTTTGTTACGGTCGGAAGCAGCAAAGAAAAGGGTGTTATTCAGGTAGATAACGATCAGGAGAATGCCTGCATGGAGATGACAACCGCTCTGATAAAATGCGGTTATAAAAAGCCGGTTCTGATCGGCGGAGCACTCGGCCACATGGTAAATAGGACAAGACAGAAAGGGTTCGAGATGGGGCTTAAGGCAGCAGGTATCGGAGTTGAGCCGGATATGCTCTTTCTTGGAAACGAAACTTCCGAAGAAGTGGAAAAAGCAGTCGATGCAGCGATCAAAGCAGACGCAGAGTGTATAGTATGTATGGATGACAGAATATGTCGTGATGTGATATTGAAACTCAGGCGAGATGGCGTGAATATTCCCGGGGATGTCGGAGTTGCGTCTTTTTATAACAGCGATCTGCTTTCGGGAAATCAGCCTCAGGTCACAGCTCTTCAGTATGATCCGAAGGAACTTGGAAACGTTGCGTGTAAGACGTTGCTCAGACTTATAGACGGTGAAGAGGCTCCGGAAAAGAGTCTTCTTGGCTATGAAGTATTACTGAAAGAGTCCACACAAAAAAGCGTAAATCCGATTACATTATCAAAAAAACATTGATACACCCCCGTAAAAAAGGTAAAATATAATAGTATGGACAACCGTTTGCGTGTGATTTTTGCGCAATAGTACAGGCAGAAGAACTTTTTATATTACTTATAATTGTTAGGAGGGAAACGATTATGAAAAAGAAGTTTCTATCAATTGCTTTGGCATCTATGATGGTTGCAGCTGCTATTACAGGGTGTGGCAATCCTGAGGTTGCCAATGACACGGTAGAGTCTGAAACACCAACAGCTGAAAGCTCAGGAGATAGCGGGGAAACGGATGGCGCAGCTTCTGCGGACGCAGTTCAGAACCTTATCAGCAGTACAACGGGACCGGTGGATCTTACACTTTGGGCTTCTGAGGAAGATCAGGATTTCACACAGGGAGTTATTGATGACTTCAAGGCTCTTTATCCTGATGTAACATTTAACATTACACTCGGCGCAGAGTCAGAGTCTACAGCTAAGGATAAAGTCCTTACAGACGTTGAGGCTGCTGCGGATGTATATACATTTGCACATGACCAGATTAATGACCTGGTTAATGCGGGAGCACTTCAGGAAGTATTGGCTACTTACACATATGATGTAAAGAATGCCAATGTTCAGACTTCTGTTGATGCCGCAACAGTAGGCGGAAAGCTTTATGCTTATCCTATGACGGCAGATAACGGTTACTTTATGTTCTATAACAGTGAGGTTATCAAAGACCCTTCCAATCTTGAAGCAATGATCGCCGATGCAAAGGCTGCAGGCAAGAAGATTGCTATCGAGTTTAAGAACGGATGGTACCTTTACGGTTTCTTTAAGGCAGTCGGCCTTGACGCTACACTTAATGAAGACGGAAAGACAAACACTTGCAACTGGAACGGAGAGGGCGGTGTTGACGTATGTCAGGCAATCCTTGATGCAGTTGCTTCAGGTGTTGTTGTAAATATGGATGACGGCACTACCGTTACAGGAATTAAGGACGGTACGGTTTGTGCGGCTATTAACGGTATCTGGAATGCACAGGTTGCACAGGATGCCTGGGGAGCAAACTACGAAGCAAGTAAGCTTCCCACAATGAAGATCGGTGGCAAAGATTGCCAGCTTTCATCATATTCCGGATTTAAGCTTATCGGTGTAAATCCTCATGCAAAGAATATCGGTTGGGCTATGCTTCTTGCTGAGTACCTTACTTCAGAGGAAGTTCAGACAGCAAGATTTGAGGCAAGAAACCTCGGACCTTCCAATATTAATGCAGCTTCATCTGATGCGGTTAAGAGTGATAAGGCTATTTCAGCTCTTGCAGCGCAGGCACCTTTCTCAACACCTCAGGTTATTGGCGGAAATTACTGGAGTCCTGCTGAGACACTCGGGCAGATTCTTGCAAGCGGCAATCCTGACAAGACAGATCTTCAGCAACTTCTTGATACTGCAGTTGAAGGTATTACAGCACCGGTCAATGACTGATAATTGAATTTTGGGCTAGATACTAGCCAATGAAGTATAACCCCATATCGAATGAGGTATGGGGTTATATTTGTCAAAAAGGTAAAAGGGTAAGAGAAAGGAGTTGAGATAATTGGCTAATTATAGGACTTATCCGCATAATCAGAGAAATTATCCGCGTAATCAAAAGACTGTTCGTATTAAGAAGGCTCCCAAAGTTAATCCGATCGTAAAATACTTCAAGGAATTGGGCACTTGTCTGGCAGAGGGCAGTACTTGTGTGAAACTATCGACCGTATTCATGGGATTGGGGCATATATACAATTACCAGTTTATAAAAGGTGTGCTTGTATTTATTGTGCAGGCGCTGTTTATTGTATACCTCATTTTCGGTGCCGCACCGAATCTGGCTAAGTTCAGTACACTCGGTACGGTGAAAAGAGAAGCCATATTCGATCCTCTGACGATGCAGAATACAGTAAATGATTATGACAATTCATTTATGATACTGCTTGGCTCGGTAGGTGCACTGTTTATTATTTTCATGTTCTTTTTATTCTGGGTAAGCAATATTAAGAGCATGTACAGGACACAGCTTCTGCTGGAGGCAAGAAAGCATGTAAATACTTTCAGTGAAGATTTCAAAGAGCTCTTGGGCGAGAAGTTCCATATTACACTTCTTTCATTCCCTATTCTCGGCGTTATTTTGATGAATATCATCCCGATATTGATCCTTATCACTATAGCATTTACCAATTACGACCAGAATCATCTGCCGCCGAGTGAACTGTTTACCTGGGTTGGATTCAGAAACTTTGTAAAACTGTTTACTCAGACAACAACATCCTCTTTTGGATATGCATTCAGAAGAATTCTTGAATGGACATTTTTGTGGGCATTTTTTGCAACGGTTTCGAACTTCCTTCTTGGTCACCTTATTGCACTGCTCATCAATTCGAAACTTATCAAACTTAAAAGATTTTGGAGAACGTTATTTATAGTTACGATTGCCGTGCCACAGTTTGTAACACTTCTTTTGATAAGAAATTTCCTTGCGGATTCGGGTATTGTCAATTCTATATGTTCAAGCATGGGCATAACGGCGTTTCTTCAGAATGTAGGCCTTGTAAGTAAGAATATTTCATATATTCCGTTCCTTACCAGTCCCGGATGGGCAAAAGTTACGATTGTCATTATAAATATCTGGGTTGGTATTCCGTATCAGATACTGATTTCTACAGGTATTCTTTTGAATATTCCAAGGGACCAGATTGAGGCGGCAATGATCGACAGAGCGTCACCGTATGCGATATTTAAAAACGTAACAATGCCTTATGTTATGTTCGTTGAGGGACCGACGCTTGTCACTGACTTTGTAAGAAATATCAATAACTTCAATATTATTTATCTGCTTACGCAGGACGTATATGTAACGACGGATCAGGCACTGGCCAATTCACACGGAAAAGAAGTAGACCTTCTCGTCACGTGGTTGTTCAGACTGACAAACGAGTATTACGATTACAAGATGGCGTCGGTAATCGGTGTCATTGTATTCTCGATATGTTCGATATTTACTATTCTTTCATTTAGCAGAATTGTAGCAGGTGAGAGAGAGGAGGTATTCATGTGATGAAAGTAAAAAAATTTATTATATCAAGCCTCCTTCATATCCTGTTGGCATTTATAACATTTGTATGGATAATACCGATCATCTGGCTTGTAGTTACGGCTTTCAGCGGATATAAGGGAATAGACATATCTCATTTCTTCCCTGAGACATGGTCGGTTAAGAATTTTAGTACCATTTTGTTTAAGCCGGACTCTGTTGTACAGTATGTGACATGGTTTAAAAATACGTTTATCATAGCAGTCTTTACTTGCATAATATCCACAGTGTTTATATTCATGGTAGGTTATGCATTTTGCTGCCTGAGATTCCCCGGACGTAAGCAACTTATGGTATTTAGCGTTGTTTTGAATATGTTCCCCGGCGTACTTTCAATGATAGCTGTGTACTTTGTACTTAAGTCTCTCGGACTTACAAACAGCCACATCGGTATGATCATAGTTTACTCGGCGGGTTCCGGACTTGGATTCCTCATTGTCAAAGGATTCATGGATACAATTCCCGTATCTCTGCGTGAGTCCGCAAGACTTGAAGGAGCCAATGAACTTCAGATCATGCTTAATATCATACTTCCTATCTGTAAACCTATAATTGTTTATCAGGTAATCGCTTCATTCCTTGTTCCGTGGGGAGATTTCGTACTCGCAAAGCTTATGCTCAATTCCGGACTTTCAAAAGACTGGACCATTGCGATAGGACTGTACAACATGCTTGATAAGTCGCTTATCAACAAATACTTCTCAATATTCTGCGCAGGCGGACTACTCGTCTCCATCCCGATATCAATCCTGTTCCTGCTTATGCAGAAGTTCTACATCGAGGGCGTATCAGGCGGAGCGATTAAGGGCTGATTATTTATAAAAGGGACGACCTATATGGCCATTCTTCACGGCCTGCAGCGACGGTATCAGTTTTGAAATGTTTGTGGTCGGCTGCGCAGTGATTTTCATAATTTTAGAAAACCCGAAAATGCCTCCTTTCGACGTTGCTCAGGGAAGTCGGCATTTTCGGGTTTTCTAAAATTTGAAAATCATCTTGCTCGTCCGAAAACTGCACATTTTAAAACTGATACCGTCGCTGCAGGCCGTGAAGAATGGCCATACAGGTCTGTTGCTTGTTATATGCTGATTTTAGCAGCTACTCATATAATGCAGCAGACCTCCTAATGGAAGGAATAGTTGTTTTGCATTAAAGAGAACTAATTGATATCATTATAATCTGACATTAATCTGATTTTAATCTTTCTCAAAGGATTGTTTAATTTGGGACCTTTATATTGATTACTGTAAACAAAAGAAAACATTCTTACAAAGAGAAAGGGAATACACCATGGATGAATTTGAAAAGATTGAAAAATTAAGAGCTAGAGCAAACGTAACATATGAAGAGGCTAAGGCGGCACTTGCTGAGGCAAACGGAGACCTTCTTGATGCGATGATCGTTTTGGAAAAAGAGGGCAAGGTTGCAAAGCCTGAGCAGCAGGTACATTCCACAGAATATACACGTGAGCCCGGATATGAGATGGTTCCCGTAGGTGATGGTAAGGACTGCGGTGAGAGTTTTGGAACCAAGTTCAAAGAAATCGTTAAGAAAGTGATCGACTATCTTTCAAACAATCATATGAAAGTTTCGCATCACGATGAGCAGGTGATCGACCTTCCTCTTTGGACGGCGGTTTTGATATTGGTACTCGGCTGGTGGTTTGTATTTGTACTTATTGTAATTTCATTGTTCTTTGACTGGAATTATAAGTTCTATGGAAAAAATAATCTGCAGGGCGCAAATAATGTGATGGATAAGGCGAAAGAGACTGCAGAACAGGTTAAGGAAGAATTTCATCACAATTCTTCGGAATCATAACAGTTTTGACTAAATACGACAGGAGTATTAAATGGCGGCACATTTACTTATAGTTGAAGATGAGGACAAACTTGCAAGGTTTGTCGAACTTGAATTGCAGCATGAAGGGTATGAAGTGAGCAAAGCGGCCGATGGCCGCGAAGGCCTTAGGATGGCAACCGAAGGAAACTACGACCTTATTTTGCTTGATATCATGCTGCCGGGTTTAAACGGACTGGAAGTACTAAGGCGATTGATGCAGGATAATCCGACGCCGACGATTCTTTTGACCGCACGTGACGAAGTCATGGATAAAGTATCGGGACTCGATGGCGGGGCTGTGGACTATATCACAAAGCCTTTTGCCATTGAGGAACTTCTTGCAAGAGTCAGGGTTGCGCTTAAGCTTCACGGAAAGGTGAGCGCTGAGAGCGCAGCTAAAGGCACTTCCGACGCAAATGAAGAAGGCGTTTATACCTGGCAGAAACTAAAACTTGATGAGAAAAAGCGGGAGGTTACTTATGACGGCCATATAATTTCGCTTACAAACCGTGAGTTTTTGATGCTTGAAATGCTTCTAAAGAATAAAGACATTGTGCTTTCGAGGGACACTCTTCTTGAGAAAGTGTGCGGCTATGACTATGTCGGTGAAACCAATATGATCGATGTATATATAAGATATCTGCGCTCAAAGATTGATGATGCGTTTGATGTTAATATGATCACGACCGTGAGGGGAGTAGGCTATGTCATCAAATCCGATGCAGAATAATGTTCGCCCGTCAAAAAAAATGACGTCTATCGCGCATCATATCGTGGGTCAGATAAGCCTGGCAAAGACGAAAGTATATTTAAAAACGGATCTGCTCATGTTCATCCTGCTGAACGCGGGATGGGCATATATGAAAGAGCTGGAGGTTATCGGGGAATTTTCCCTTTTTAATCATAATCGCAGCTTATATTCGGAAACAGGGCATTTGAGCGATATATGCTATCGTGTTTTTTCAACGGACGGGGAAATGCTTATGTCCGCCGAATTTTTTATGATAGCTTTCAGAATAGCTGTCTTTGTGGCGGCACTTTTTGTATTGCAGATGATAGGACTTATGCTTTCGCTTCCGATCGTGTTTAGAAAGGCACATCGCACGCTCAGACCGATAAGAGAGATTGCGGAGAAAGCGGATGAGCTGAACAGACTCGCTTTTTCGGAGGATAAATTCAGGCATATAGAGGATGCGATAGAACATGCGGATCCGGAGGGAACGATAAACCTTAACGACAGGGACCTTCTTGGAATAGAACAGGCGGTTAATCATCTGATAGCGAGACTTCAGGATTCATACAGGCAGCAGGCGCGCTTTGTAAATGACGCGTCACACGAGCTCAGAACTCCTATAGCGGTTATCAGGGGATACGCAGGAATGCTGGAGCGATGGGGCAGGTCTGATGAAAAAGTGCTTGATGAGTCGATCGCGGCTATATCTAATGAAGCCGAGCACATGAACCACCTGGTTGAGCAGCTTCTTTTCCTTGCGAGGGGCGACAGCGGAAAGACCGTATTGCAAAAAGAGAGCATTCTCTTAAATGAACTGATGAAGGAAATATATGAGGAATCATTTTTAATAGATGAAGAGCATCCGTACAGGTTTAGGGATGCTTCGGAACTTATAACGATCGATGCCGACCGTACGCTTCTTAAGCAGGCGGTGCGCATACTTGTGGATAATGCCGCAAAATATACGAATAAAAACGATGAGATAATACTTGGAGTTGGGCGTACCGAAGACGACAGGCCGTATCTGATGGTGCAGGATACTGGTATAGGTATGACTCAAACAGATGTTGAGCATATGTTTGAAAGGTTCTACAGAGCCGATGAAGCCAGAAGTTTTCAGGGGACGGGACTTGGCCTTTCAATAGCAAAATGGATAGTTGACAGGCATGGCGGACACTTTGAAGTTGTTTCAAGAACGGAACTTGGAACAAGGATAATGATAGTTTTGTCTTAAAAATTGACTTAAAAAAGCATAAAGAATGAAATTGCCCTATTTATAATTATTGAAGATGTGTGTTATACTAAGTGTGTCGGCAAAAAGTACATTTGTCTACGAAGTGGCATTTTGATATTTAGGAGAATAAGGGCTTATGAAGAAAGTTGCTCTGGTAATGGAAAGCTGGGGACGATATATCACTAACGCATGGATAAGTGGAATCCTCAGCAAGATCAAGGAAGCGGATGCAGATGTAAACTTATATGTATTTAACGCTTATGCCAATTGGAGCACAGATGAGCTGTACAATCAGGGAGAACACAATATTTTTGGTCTCCCTGATTTTTGTGATTATGACGGAGTGATCGTTGAACTTAATAACACGGAAGAGCCTTCTGTAAGAAATGACGTGATAGAAAGAGTCAGGGCTTCCGGAACACCGGCTATTCTTATCAATGCAAAGGAAGACGGTTTCTATCTTGTTGGTGTAAATAATTATCAGTGCATGTATGATAATATAAGCTTTTTATATAATGAAAAGAACTGCAAGAGCTTTTGGTTTGTCATGGGACCGGAAGGAAATTATGAGAGTCAGAGACGTGCCAAGGCACTTGTTGACTTTGCAAAAGAAAAGGGCCTTAAAAAGAACAAGGATTATGTTCTTGAATTTAGAGGCTTTGATATAAAGGATGGAAGAGAAGCGTTTAGAAGTCTGTATGGGACAAAAAAGAAGATGCCCGATGCGGTGATCTGTGTCAATGACAATCTTGCGGTCGGCGTACTTGCCGAGGCGGAAGAAGAGGGAATTAAATGTCCTGAGGACTTTTATATAACGGGATTTGATGATTTTGACAAGGCAAGATTTTATTCTCCAAGAATCTCTACCGTAAGCTACAAGAGAGAAGATGCCGGAGAGATGGCAATACAGCTTTTCCTTGATCTATGGAGCGGAAAGCCTGTTGAGCAGGAGAATTATATTAAATCCACCAATATATATTGGGACAGTTGCGACTGCGAGTCAGATATTATAGTTGACAGTCGTGCCCAGATGAAAGGCAATATCCTGTGGAATGAGAGCAGCGTAGAGTTTGCAAATGACTTATTAAAGCTTTCTTCAAGGATCACTCATGCAGACAGCATGAAAGAAATGGTTGATGTTATCCGTGATGTCGTCAAAGTATCCAGATGCGAAGATATCATAATGGTCCTCGATCCCAAGTTCTGGGCGCAGTTTGAGACTGCCGAGGAAGAGTGGATATTTGATACGGCTTATATTAATGAAGATTGTATAAAAAATGTTTTTCCGACTTTCGAAGGAACAGGCAGGGGCGATTGCTATCTGTTTATCCCCATTCACTTCAGGGAAAAGAGCGCGGGATATCTTGCAATGAAGAACCCGATATATCTTATGGAGCAGCAGTTCCTTTTTGATCTTATCAATACATTTTTATCAGGAATGGAGATCCTTTATCAGAAAGAATGTCTTGCAAGAGCCAATGAGAAGCTCTCGGATCTTTCTGTAAAAGATGCTCTTACGGGGCTTTATAACAGACTCGGATTTGGTGAATATGCAGAGAAGCTTATCGCTGACGGACACAAAGAAGGAAGACAGATGCTTATCCTTTATTCCGATCTTGATATGCTTAAGTATTTGAATGATACTTATGGCCATGAAGTTGGTGACAAAGCTATAATATGTGCTTCCAATGAGTTAAAAGAGCATGTTACCCCGGAGGGAATGTGCTTTAGACTTGGCGGTGATGAATTCCTTATAATTGATAAATTCATGAGTGAAGAGATTGTAAAGGATTGCATCATTGAGATAAGAGAAAATTTAGTCAGAGATTCCAGAAAGATAGAGCTTCCTGTAGATCTGTCGCTTAGTTTTGGATATGTTGTGACGGAAGGCAAAGGAAAAGTTTCTTTGGATGAGTACATAAGCAGAGCAGATACCTTGATGTATGAGGATAAGAGAAGGAGACGGAAAGGTAGGATATAGCAATGCCCGGTTGGCTTAAGAATGCAGTATTTTACGAGATCTATCCGCAGAGCTTTTATGATACCAACGATGACGGAATAGGAGATATTGGGGGAATCATAGAGAAACTTGATTATATCAAGGACCTTGGGGCAAATGCGCTTTGGATCAATCCGTGGTACGACTCTCCGTTCAAGGATGCGGGCTACGATGTGAGAGATTACAAAAAAGTGGCTTCAAGATACGGAACTAACGAGGATGCAAAGCGCCTTTTTGAGACGGCGCACAAAAAGGGCATCCGCGTACTTTTAGATCTCGTTCCGGGCCATACATCCGAAGAACATGAGTGGTTTAAAGAAAGCGGGAAAGCAATTCCCGTTGTAGACGGAGTGCCCAAGAAAAACGAGCATTCCGACAGATATATCTGGACTGAATACTGGCTGTCAGGTATTGGCGGCCATCCTTACATAAGCGGGGAATGTGACAGAAACGGCGTGTACATGCTGAATTTCTTTAAGTCGCAGCCCGCTCTCAATTATGGTTTTGCCGCTCCGACCGAGAGCTGGCAAATGTCTTACAAAGATCCCGAACCGCAAAAAACGCTGGAACTTATGATGGATGTTATGAGATTCTGGCTTGATATGGGATGCGACGGCTTTAGAGTGGATATGGCTGATTCTCTTGTAAAAGACGATGATGACAGAAAGTCATGCACGTGCTCGCTTTGGAAGAAAGTAAGAGCAATGCTTGATAAAGAATACCCCGAAGCTGCGATGGTCTCTGAGTGGTCAAATCCCGAACTGTCTCTAAATGACGCCGGATTCCACATGGACTTTTACCTTGATCATGCGGGAAACGGATATAACAGACTTTTCCGTGACTACGAGACACTTGAGAAGTATCATGTATTTCCGATTGCAGAAGACAGGAAGAACACCGAAGGCAGGGACAGAAGCTATTTCAGAAAAGACGGTGACAGCGATGCCACGGCTTTTCTTAGTGACTATATTCCAAAGTATGAAAAGACAAAAGATGCGGGTTACATATGCTTTATGACCTGCAATCATGATACGCCAAGACCTGCAAGGACACTGGACGAGACAGAACTTAAGATTGCTTACGCCACGATTTTTACGCTACCCGGAGTTCCGTTTATCTATTACGGTGATGAGATAGGCATGAAATATATTGAGAACCTTCCGACTAAGGAAGGCGGATATACCAGAACAGGCAGCAGGACTCCCATGCAGTGGGACGGAGGTGCTGTTAATATGGGATTTTCCGCCGCATCCAAGGATAAACTCTATCTTCCCGTTGATGAAAACGGTCCGAGCGTTACGGGACAGCAGAATGATAAGACTTCTTTGTATAATGTTGTAAAAGAGATCCTTGCAATCAGGGGAAAAGAAAAAGAGCTGTGCGCAGATGCTTCGTTTGAAGTTCTGTGCAGCGGAAAAGATAAGCCTTTTGTCTATAAGAGAGGCAGTCTTGTGATTATGGTTAATCCCGGTGAAAAAGATATTGAATATACAGCGGACTATCCCGCGATAGAAAACGGCGACTATGAAGAAGTCTATTCAATCGGCAGGATAGAGCGCAGTGGTTCAAAGATTGTGCTGAAGGCACAGAGCTTTGCAATGATCAGATTAAAGTGATGATTCTTTTGCCTCAGCTAAGAGTTCATCCATGAAATCATAAATATCGTCGCGGCCGTCCTTACTTAGGGCTGAGTAAGGGAAAATCCTTACATCATCCGGAAGACCGAGCCCGTTTCTGAGCATGTTCAGGTGCTTTTCGTGCTGGCTTTTCTTGATCTTGTCGGATTTGGTCGCGATTATGACAGGCTGGAATCCCTGATGTACGATCCATTTGTACATCTGAACGTCGTTTGCAGAGGGCTCATGTCTTATATCTATCAAAAGAAAAACTCGAAGGAGCTGTTTGGAAGTGTGAAGGTAGTTCTCTACCATCTTTCCCCACTGCTCCTTTACTTTTTCGGGAACGCGCGCAAAGCCGTAGCCCGGAAGGTC
Organism: Butyrivibrio hungatei NK4A153; assembly: GCF_000424465.1. GTDB lineage: Bacteria > Bacillota > Clostridia > Lachnospirales > Lachnospiraceae > Butyrivibrio > Butyrivibrio hungatei_A. The sequence continues at coordinate 121,945 of NZ_KE384196.1, forward strand.
TACGAGATAGAACTCGTTGTTTATGTTGTAGTAGTTTATTGTCTGGGTTTTACCCGGTTCCTGCGAAGTCCTCGCATAATTTTTTCTATTCATTATGCCGTTTATAAGTGAGCTCTTGCCGACATTACTTTTTCCCGCAAAGGCAAATTCGGGGTACGGATTGTCCGGAAGAGTACTTGTGATACCGCATACTGTCTCGAGGTTTACATTCTTTATTACCATCTTGTATTGTCTCCATGATCAATTGAATTCGATTTTTGGTTCCCGTATATTCTACACTATATGCTTCAAACAGGCAAAAAACGCTTGCACATAAGGGAAAACGTCCTTTGCTTAACTTGGAAAAACGGCGACGTATAGTTATAATGGGGGAATAAATATTAACAGAGGATTAATGAAGAAAGGGATTGTTTTATACAGAAGGGAGTTTATATGAAAAAACAGATTGTTGGTTGCATTGCCATGGCGCTTGTGTTGACAGGGTGCATGGCCGGAAAGGATGTGGCATCTGATGATGTCATGGGAACTGCGGAGGTTTCTGCTATTGCAAGTACTGATGTGGCAGGAGAAAGTTCTTCCGAAGAAAGCTTGGGGGCATCAAAAAGTGATAGTGTGTCAAGCGAACCTTATGGTGTATATGCCAGAATAAACAAAGAGGAGCATTATGAGGGAAATGACGTATTTGAACGAGAGTTTATTTATGCTTTACATGAAGATGGAACAGGGCTTGTGCGTGGTAATGATGATTTTAGGATTACATGGGATGATAAAAATATATATTGGGAAGTTCCGACAGAGGAAGGCATTGAATCTCATGAATATAAACTTGAAGGGAATATCCTGAAAGTAAAAGAGGTTGACGGCTGGCAGGAATATACTAAAAAGCCCGGAGACGATCCGATAGAGAATGGCGATTTGGTTGAGTTTGCAGGAGTTTATAGTAAGATAGAAAATTCAGAAGCTGAAAAGGAAAATGCAAAGACGTATGGTGATATGTATTTTAGCTATGGAGGAATGATCGGAGGCGGAGAAGGTTATCCTCAGGTTTGGCCTGATAAGATTACCAAAAATGAAGATGGCTCATATCTTTGCGAATATGATAATTATGACTTTGAGTATACTATCTATCCCAAGGGTGTGATTGGTGAGAAAGAAGCAAGTGATCCGGAGCTTAAAGATAAGCTATATATTAAAGTGGCGATTAAAAAAGACGGCGAAACTAAGGATATTGTGTTTTACAGAAGCGCGCAATTTTGATATAGTACAAAATAAATATAAATTGTTAAAAAAATACTAATAAAATTCATTGCTGTGACTAGAGGGATGGAGTAATATAGGTTATTATTAAATTAACATTCTGAAAGGAAACGAGTAGATGAAAAAGAAGTTTATTTGCATTTTGGCACTTGCTATGGTAATGACCGGATGTTCATCCAAAAATGCAGAATCTGATGCGGAAAAAGAAGCTGCGCTTGAGACTATCAGAACAGGCGGAGAAAGCAGCTTTTCCGAAGAAGATGACCACACTATCACAATAGGTAGTGCAGATAATGCCGACGCTACAGAGAGCGAAATGGCAAACTAATTTTGAAGAGAACACTCGTAAATTACACATAGATATTTGAGTTATGATGATTGTGTTATAATTAACGTTATCGTAACTATTGCTTTGAGAGAAAGGAAATGAGGAGATGAAAAAAAGATTTCTAGGTATTTTAGCACTTGCGCTGGTGTTTACCGGGTGTTCTTTTAATATTCCGGGTTTGGATTCAGATACAGATACGGCCGGTAATCTGGATAGTTTATTTGCAAATGAAGAGGAAATTGATGCCGGATCGGACAGCGCGACAAAGAGCATGTCTTCTGCCGATAATGTAGCAGATGACAGTTCATCAAAGGCTGCTACCAAAGAGAGAAACGGCGCTCCCGGAAGTGACAACGTTGTGAGCGACAAACCTGTAGGTATTTTTTCAAGAGAATACACAGAGGAAATCGAAGGCCAAGAAGTAAAGCAGATCTGTTCCGTTACATTTAATGAAGATGGAACAGGAAGTTTTACACGCCAGGATACAGTAAAAATAACCTGGGCTGATGGCAAGATAACCACAGAAGGTGGCGAAACTTACGAATACGAGTTTAAACCTTCCACCGACGTCCTCAGAATCAAAGAAGAATTCGGATGGGAAGATTACTGCAAAAAGTGATCGAAAGGCATATCGCGATACCGCGGTATGCCTTTACTGTTTCGGGGATAGCAGCCCTTGGGGAGAGGGATATTTGAGCATTGCGCGAGAGCGTAAAGTTTCATGGGAGCCCGAGATCCTTCCTGAAATTCTGCTTTGAGGCTCTTGTTTGACATCCAATCCGCAGGGAATAGGGGGCTACAGGCTTATGTTTTTTCGCAATCACTCCGGCTCACATTTTTATGGGGTTACGACCGTTTTTCTATTATGGCGCATGTTACGACTAAACTCGCATCCCGATGCCTTTATACGCCCGTGTATGCGGGCTATGACACTTCTTATAAAGGCATCGGGATACTCACACAACGTCTCCACATGCGCAGAAAAAACGGTCGTAACCCCATAAAAATGTGGCCTCCCGTGAAATGCTCAAAAACATAAGCCTGTAGCCTCCTATTCCCTGCGGATTGGATGGAGTTTTGAGCCGAAAGAATTTCAGGAAGGATCTCGGGCTCCCCATGAAACTACGCGAAGAAGCAGCTCAAATATCCCTCTCCCCAAGGGTTGCTATCCCCGAAACTGTGGCGGCAAAGGCCTTGGTTGTTAATGATCACTCAGAGGTGTACAATATATAGTGTATATATAAATTAAATAACAAGCAGTGATGCGTGGATATTCATTATGAAGGAATTTTTGAGGGGGCGAAAATGAGTAGTAATGAAAAGGCCGGAAACAGCTTTATGCTTAAGATCTGTACGTTTATCGTGGATAAGCGTAATCTTTTTTTCTTGATATATGCGATCGTGTGCATATTTTCTGTGATATCGAGGGGCTGGGTAGGTGTAGAGAATAAGCTGCCCAAGTATCTTCCGAAAACTTCAGAGACATATAGGGGACTTGAACTAATGGAGGAGCAGTTTACGACTTACGGCTCCGCTAAAGTGATGGTTGCGAACATATCATATGACCAGGCACTTCTGATACAGGAGGATGTTGAGAAAATATCGGGAGTTTTCTCGGCGGAAATTGATGATTCGGATGAGCACTATGCCAACGGGTCTGCGCTCTTTAATATTACCTTTGATTATGATGAGACCAATGATAAATGTCTTGAGCTACTTGATACGGTAAAAGAGTATTTTGAACCGTATGATTATTATTTGACCACGACGCTCGGCGATACGCAGTCTGAACTTATAGATCAGGAGATGAATGTCATCTCGGTTATCGTAGTTATTGTCGTTGTCTTGGTACTTGTGCTTACATCGCAGGCGTATGCCGAGGTTCCGATACTCCTTCTTACATTCGGAAGTGCGGCGCTTGTTCAGATGGGCACGAACTTCCTTCTTGGCACTATTTCTTTTGTCTCCAATTCGGTTACGATAGTTCTTCAGCTTGCACTGTCAGTCGATTATGCGGTCATTTTCCTAAACAGATACAAAGAAGAGCATATGACGCTTGAGCCAAGAGAAGCGTGTATTGTGGCGCTCTCCAAATCAATTCCCGAGATAACGGGAAGTTCCCTGACTACGATCGGCGGCCTTGTTGCCATGCTGTTCATGCAGTTTGGAATCGGCGCGGATATGGGTATAGTTCTTATCAAAGCGATCATTCTCAGCCTTTTGTCGGTATTTCTCTTGATGCCCGGAATCATCATGGTATTTGCGGGACTTCTAGAAAAGACCAAACACAAGAACTTCATTCCGCAGATCCCTTTTGTCGGCAGGTTTGCGTATAAAACAAGATATATCATCGCTCCGCTTTTTGTTGTCGCAATAATTATCGCAAACAGGATCTCTTCGAAAACTCCGTATGTATACGGCTACTCGCAGATCACACCGCCTCTTACCAACGCCGTTCAGAGGGCGGAGAATATCCAGAAGGAGAATTTTGCATCTGATAATATGATGGCGCTTGTTTTTCCGTCAGGTGATTACGACAGGGAAAAGAGGCTGATCGATGAAATACTTTTGGAAGATGATGTTACATCTGTGACAGGTCTTGCAAATACCGAGGCGATGAACGGATATACACTTACGGAGAAGCTTACACCGAGGCAGTTTTCGGAACTTTTAAATATCGACTACGAGGTGGCTGAGCTTGTCTACGCCGCATATGCCGTTAACGATGAGGACTATGCCAAAGCGGTCAACGGTCTTGCCAATTACAAGGTGCCGCTGATCGACATGTTCATGTTTGTGTATAAAGAAATCAAAGAGGGCTACGTCACTCTTGATGACGAGCTGATGAAAAAGCTCGAAGATGCAAACAGGATGATGAACTTTGCGAAGAAACAGCTTGAGAGCGACGAATACTCAAGAATACTTATTTATGTGGATCTTCCTCAGGAGTCGGATGAGACTTTTGATTTTATAGAAAAGCTCCACAGAATAACGGAGAAATATTACGCCGCGAGCAAGATCTATGTGGTGGGAGAATCTGTCAGCCAGTACGATCTTAAGAAGTGCTTTTCAAGGGATAACACGGTGACCGGAGTTATTTCGATACTTGCGGTTCTTGTGGTGCTTCTTTTCACATTCAAATCTGCAGGTATGCCGGTTTTACTTATTGCGGTCATTCAGGGATGTATCTGGATCAACTTTTCGATACCCGCCATCCGGCATGACAATCTCTTTTTCCTCGGATACCTGATAGTAAGCTCCATTCAGATGGGTGCGAATATCGACTATGCCATCGTTATCGCGGGCAGGTACACGGAGCTTAGAGAGAGCATGGGCAAAAGAGATGCGATCATCGATACAATGAATCTTTCATTTCCAACGATAATCACATCGGGAACGATGCTTGCCGTTGCGGGAACACTTATAGGAAATATGACGTCGGACTGCGCGATATACGGTATCGGAAAATGTCTTGGCCGCGGAACTATCATTTCCATTCTTGTCACGATGTTTGTTCTTCCTCAGATACTTCTTGTGGGTGACAGAGTAATAGAGCTCACGGCGTTTGTTATGAATATGCCGCTAAGGCTCAAGCAAAGAACCGGAACCATGCGTATTGACGGATTTATAAGAGGCCGCGTTGAAGGTAATGTGACAGGTGTCATTCACGCCGTTGTAAAGGGCGATGTCAGTGCATATATCGAAAACGGCGATATCACTCCGATGGAGGATGAACCGATTGATGCGGAAGATATTGAATTCTATTACACGGAAGGGGAGGACATCTGATATGAAAAAAAGAGTGTGCATGCTTCTTCCGGGAATAGTTCTTTTTATCAATTCTGCTGTCTGTGTGTACGGAGAGACAGGAAATGACGGGCAGGAGATAATTACGACAGGCACGCAGACGGGAGCTTTGGAAGAGCAAAAAGATGTTGATGCGGATATAAAGGATGATATCGACTTACTCATTCCCGATGATATCGAGGAAATCAAGATCGGAAGCGCTGAAGAATTCCTTAAGTTTGCAGAAAGTTGCAGGCTTGATACATGGTCTGTAAACAAAAAAGTGATCTTATCCAAAGATATATCGCTTGCAGATACTTCTTTTGCGGGAGTGCCGACGTTTGGCGGAGAATTTGACGGTTGCGGACATACGATAAGCGATCTTTCCATAAAGAGTGACATGTCCTACGTGGCTCTTTTTTCCAATGTTCAAAAGACGGGCATTATTAGGAATCTGAACGTGAAAGGAACCGTGATTCCGACGGGGAAACAGGTTATAGTAGGCGGAATCGTTGCGGACAATCACGGGCTTTTGAGTAAGCTGTCATACGAAGGAGTTGTTTCGGGCGATGATTATGTCGGCGGGATTGCGGGCAAAAACGGGCTTGAGGGAAACATAAAGGATTGCACGGCTAAAGGATATATCAAAGGTGTTCATTTTACCGGCGGAATAGCGGGCGAGAACATGGGAAATATATCAGGCTGTGTCAATGAAAGTGCGGTAAATACAACAAATGTCGATTCGCAGATCACCATAGACAGCATGAATACGCTTAATAAAGTTCTTAATATAATAAAGAACGGTGATAAAGGCAGTGATGAAGCAAGTGCTGATATAACAAGCGTGGATATCGGCGGAATTGCCGGAACTTCCATCGGCATCATATCGGGTTGCACAAATAAAGGGCAGGTAGGTTACAAGCACGTCGGATACAACGTGGGAGGAATTGCCGGAAGACAGTCGGGATATGTGTCGAGCTGCATAAATAACGGCGTTATCCGAGGAAGAAAAGATGTCGGAGGAATTGTGGGGCAGGCCGAGCCGTATGTAACGGTCGACCTCAGCAGAGACGTCGCATACCAGCTCAACATAGCGATAAACGATCTCCATAACAAAGTTACAAAGACACTGAAGGACGTCAAATATCAGTCGAATACTATCACGAACAGATTGAATGTGATTCAGGAGTATACGGCGGGAGCCATTGAGGACGTCAGGTTTATTTCTAATGAAACGACGGATTTTGCAAACGGCGTGTCAGGCGCGACATCGGAAGCTTTTTCAAGAGTTCAGTATATTCTTGAAGAGTCTGCCAAGGACGATGGGCTTCTTGATAATACCGATGATGCGATAGAGCACACTTCCGATGCGGTATCAAGTCTTAAAGAAACGGTGAAGGATCTTGATTATGAACAGTATATGTCGGAAGAGGATAAAAAGAAATACGAAAAAGCCAAGGAAACACTTGAGAGTATTGCGAGTCAGTATGCAATCTTAAGTGAACCTGCTTATAAAGCTTATTACAATAAATTTATTGCAGATGCAAAGAATCCGTCGACGTCTGCAGCAGCTCTTTATCCGAATGCTTCGGATCTTGATTATAGCGGAACGTTTGGATCGTATAATCCTTTCACAGATTCGGATACCAAACTTGTTGAATCATACAATGTTCCCGGAGATTGGACACATTTATCCGATGGCAGGGCGTTTCCGGATAAAGAGGATGAGAATGATGTTAATCTGAGTAAGGATGCTTCAAACTATGCAACGGCGCAAGCTGATAATTATGCCAAGAATCATTATCAGAGCGGTGTGGACGGCGGGGAAGGAAGTTTCTATTACACAAGAGATCTTGCGGATGCGAAAGCAGAAATTGAAAGTTTGACAAAGAAGTATATTCGCCTTATGGCAGAAGAGGCAAGAGGTGATGCTCTTGACGCCATGAGTTCTTTGGAAGAGGCAACGGATCATCTGGAAGAAGCCGGAGATCAGGCAAAAGGAATAGTTAGGAATATCGCGGGAAGGGGAGCGATTTCTTTTCCACAGTTCAGCACAGAGTATAAGGCGCATACGGTATCGCTTGCCAACAATATGCAGGGGATGAACGACAACTTCGGGCTCCTTAACAACGAGATGAACAATGCGACGGGGGCAATCGTCGACGACCTTCAGTCTGTGGCGGATCAGTTCAATGTGATAATGAACCTGTATGCGGATGCGATTGACGGTGTTTTGGAAAAAGATTATTCGAATACATTTGAGGATGTGTCTTTGGAGGAGGCTCTTATCTGCACTGATGCGACGATAGATGGATGTATTAACTACGGGGAGGCTTATGGTGACATCGACACATCGGGCATTGCTGGAACGATGGCGATAGAATATGACTTTGATGCAGAGAGCGACATTACGGGAATTAAGGATGCAAAGCTCAATACCTCTTTTATCTCCAAATGCGTTCTGCGCGACAATAAGAACTACAATACCGCGGAAGGTGAAAAGAGCTATATAGGCGGTATCTGCGGACTTCAGGAGATGGGAACCATCATAAACTGCGCAAACTACGGAAATATGAAGTCCAATTCCGGCGAGTATGTCGGAGGCGTATGCGGAAGTTCTTTATCCTACATTGTAAGTTCAAGTTCAAAGGGAATACTTGACGGAATGTCCTATGTTGGCGGTATAGTGGGCGACGGCGCCAATATCAGGGATTGCAGGGCTTTGGTCGATATCAAAGACGCCAACAGCTGGTATGGTGCGATCGCGGGACACGTAAGCGATGAGGGCGAAGTCAGGGGCAACTACTTTGTGAGCGATACACTTGCGGGAATTGACAGGGTAAGCTATTCGTTAAAGGCAGAACCCGTTTCGCATGACAGCAAGGAACTTCCGACTGATTTTGCGGATCTTACGGTTACTTACGAACTTGACGATGATGAAAACGGTGACGGAAAGACAATTGTCAAAAAGAGTAACAAGAAGTATGGCGATAAGCTTGATGAAAAGGGATATCCTATTGTTGAACCCAAGGACGGTTATTATGTTACATGGGATAAATCGTCGATAGATTCGGCTACTTCGGACCAGATCATAACCGCAAAGTATTGCAGATACAGGACAACAATTGCTGAAGAAGATAAAGAGCATGACGACGGCGAGGCTTATCAGAGTGAGCTTCTCGTCGACGGTAAGTTTAAGGCTGAGGACAAACTTGTGGTTGAAAGAAATGACTCTTTTGACGTAAAAAAATTCACCTCGGCAAAAGACTATGATGCGGAAACTCTTAAGAATTATACAACGCTCAAAGTCACCGTTCCCGATGACGGAGAGACTGTTCACACTGTTAGATATAAGCCTTTATCCAAGATAAATGACGCGCTTGGTAGTTTCGAGGTTTACCTCGTAAACGGCGAGGGAGAACAGCTCCTTACAAAGACAGGCGAGATGGGAGAGTACAGCACATACGATATTGAAGGCAATGAGTTTACTTTGAAAGTTAAATTCCCCAAGGCGGGACTTGCGGTATCTAAGTATAAGTACATGGTTATCGCAGCAATCATAATCGGACTTGTATTTATCGCGCTTCTTGTTATTGTCGCTATATGCGGTAGCAAAAAGGCTCCGAAGATATTCAGGCGCATAGCAAGGAAGCTTTCTAAGAGAATCGAAGGCAAAGAGCAGATTTTCTACGACGACAGTGAGGATGATAAGAAATAACATAAACCTGTAAAGAGTTGTAAAAAATGCATCTAACCTGTAAACAGTTGTACAAACCTGTAAAGAGTTATAAAATGATATCAAACCTGTAAATAGTTGTAATGGAGATATAAATATCATGAAGAACCCTTTTACACATACACCGGGCAGAGTTGGAGATGCTAATATTGTCACAACTATCGAAGAAAAAGTGTATGATAATTTTAGATATCAGCAACCGTCAGAATGTGTATATAAGATAACCGGAATTCGAGGATCCGGCAAAACTGTAATATTTGGAAATATATTAAGACATTACAAGACTGCGGATATGAAAGCGGATGGATGGTTGGTTTATGACTTGTCATCTGCCAGAAGGCCTATAAATACGCTTATTTCATATCTTTTGCTTGAGCCTGAAGTAAAGAAAGTATTATTGTCAGAGAAGACCAATTTAAGTGTTTCGATACCGATTGTTGGGATAAGCGCAGGGTTTGATTCTAAAACCGATATCGATGAGGAAGTTCGGCTTGAGCAACTTGTCGGAATACTCATAAAGGCAAAGAAGAAAATTATGATCGGGATAGATGATATCGCAAAGACAGATGAAATGGCGGAGTTCTGTTCAGTATATGCTAAGCTTATAAGAAATGTGATGGATGATGAAATTGCTGCTCCATGGCCTGTATATCTCATATGTTCCGGTGTATATCAGAATTTTTATGAACTCGGAGAAGTTCCGAATCTTACTTTCTTTAAGCGTGCAGTGGAACTAAAAACAGAGGCCTTCCCAATGCCTGCTATGGCTATAAAATATGAGGATAAGACGGGAATGGAAGAAGATATGGCTATTTCTTTTGCTAAAATGACAAAAGGATTTGCATATGCATATCAAGTGTTTGGAAGCGCGTATTTTGAGTATAAAGATAAAGGCGAAGAATATGTGGTAAAGCAGGCAAAAAGCGAGTTGTTTTCGCAATGCTACGAAAAAATCTGGAAAGAGCTGCCTGAAGGTGAACGTGAGATATTGAAGATAGTATCTTCAGGCCCAAAGAAACGTAAAGATGTTATTGCAGAGATGGATGGAAAGGGAAATTACCAGGTGAACAGCAACGCGCTTAAGAAAATGGGGCTTCTTGCAGATAGTGCACAGTCTTATGGAATTGCTGAAATCACCTTGCCTTTTTTTGGCGAATACATTCAAAAATATTGTTGATAGTGTTATTGTGAAAGAAAAAATATGACTTTTGAACCATTATCGGTAGCTCTTGATGAGAGCGGGATTAAGAGCTTCATCAAGCGCTACCATTTTAAAGCAAGTGAGAAAAAAGATATCGTGATGCTCTACAGGCAGCTTCACCCAAGAGTTCATGCAAGCTTTCATCATGTAATCGAGGGTGATACCGTCTATGCTGTCGTGACGCTCGGAGATGCGTTTGACAGCTTTCAGGACAGTTTTTTGCAAAGAGGCGAGATACAGAAAGCCTTCATAATAGACTGCCTCGGAACGGAGATGCTCTCTATTGCTTATGAAGAAGTAGATAAAAAGATATTTGAAGAGACTGGGCTATATGTAGGAAGCTACGTTTTTGCCGGAAGCGACAAGATGCCGCTTGAAGAGCTTGCGGCGGTTATGGCTAAGCTTGGGCAGAAGATCGTAAAGTGCAATGAGTCTTTTGTTCTTGTTCCGAAAAAGAGTGTTGTGTTCTCGGCTAAGCTTCATAAGGAGAGAACCGAGAAGCATTCTGACTGCGCAAGTTGCAGCGCGGTGAGTTGTCCTATGAGGAAAGAACCGCAGAAGAAAAAGAGCGCGTCAAAGCAGGGAACTAAGCGCCAAAAGGGGCTGATACATCTTTATACCGGAGAAGGAAAAGGTAAGACTACCGCTGCAATCGGGCTTGCCGTGAGGGCAGCAGGCGCGGGTCGGAAGGTTGTCTTTTCACAATTCATGAAAGGAAGACAGACTTCCGAGTTAAATAGTCTTTCGCTTATTCCGGGAATTACGATTGTCAGAAGCGACAAGGAACTTGGATGGCTGCACCGTGATGATGACGAGCAGTGTGAGGCTTTTCGCGTTGTGCATAATGAAATCCTTGAAAGAATCTTGGAACTTATTCAGGCGGGAGAATGCGATGTTCTCATAATGGATGAGATCACTTACCCGTACAACTACGGAGTTATTGATAAAAAGAGGCTTGAAGAGCTGATAGATAATAAGCCGTCAGGCATGGAGATTGTCATGACGGGAAGAAATGCCGACGATCTCCTTGCAGACAGGGCGGATTATATAACTTATATGGAAAAAATCCGTCATCCTTATGACAAGGGGATTGAAGCCAGAGAAGGGATAGAGTACTGATACGTTTAGCGAAGGAATATGCAGATTGGCTTGGCAAGTATTGAGTGTATTGGCAATCCGTACGCCCGGCCGCAAAGGTATATATTCGGAAATGCGCTGTGTACGGCTGCGCAGTGATTTTCATACTATAATAAAACCCGAAGATGCTTCCTATCACGTTGTTTAGAGAAGTCAGCATCTTCGGGTTTTTGGCATCGCGGGAGTTGACAATAGAAAATAACGTGTTATAGTTGTAGTAGAACAACTAGAATTATGAAAAATAGTTCCGAAATTTGCGAATAATTATCGGAACTTCCTTGTAAGTGTGCGTTACATGAGGAGGGAATTATGAATATCCAGAAGTTTACACAAAAGTCCATAGAGGCTGTGAGCGGATGCGAGAAGATTGCGGTTGAATACGGCAATCAGGAGATAGAACAGGAACATCTTCTCTATGCCCTTATGACAATAGAAGATAGTCTTATTTCAAGACTTGTGGAAAAGATGGGCGTTGATACTGCATCTTTTATCACAAGGATTGAACAGGGAATCGGCAAGAGAACCAAAGTGCAGGGCGGACAGCCATATATAGGCGCGCAGCTTAATAAAGCTCTTTTATCCGCTGAGGACGAGGCCAAGGCGCTCGGAGATTCGTACGTTTCTGTCGAGCATATTTTTCTGGCTCTTTTAAAGCATCCAAATAAAGAGGTAAAAGAGATCTTTGCTCAATTTGGAATCGACAGGAACAGATTTCTTCAGGTTCTGTCGGAGGTAAGAGGTAACAGGAATGTTACGACCGACAATCCCGAGGCAACATACGATACGCTCAGCAAATACGGCACGGAGCTTGTCGAGAAGGCAAAGCAGCAAAAGCTGGATCCCGTTATCGGACGTGATACCGAGATTCGAAACGTAATAAGGATTCTTTCAAGAAAGAGCAAGAATAATCCCGTTCTCATAGGTGAACCGGGTGTCGGTAAGACTGCGGTTGTTGAGGCGCTTGCGCAGCGAATTGCGAGCGGGGATGTGCCTTCGGCTCTTAAGGATAAAAAGATCTTTTCACTCGACATGGGAGCTCTTGTTGCGGGAGCTAAGTACAGAGGCGAGTTTGAAGAGAGACTTAAGGCTGTACTTGAGGATGTAAAAGGGTCTGACGGTGAGATAATTCTTTTCATCGATGAGCTTCATTTGATAGTCGGCGCAGGTAAGACTGACGGTGCAATGGATGCGGGCAACATGCTTAAGCCCATGCTTGCAAGAGGCGAGCTGCACTGTATCGGTGCGACAACGCTCAATGAGTACAGACAGTATATAGAAAAAGATGCAGCTCTTGAGAGACGTTTCCAGCCTGTCATGGTGGATGAGCCCACGGTTGAAGATACAATCAGTATTCTGCGCGGATTGAAGGAGAGATATGAAGTCTTCCACGGCGTTAAGATTATGGACAGCGCGCTTGTAAGTGCGGCGGTTCTTTCAAACAGGTATATTTCGGACCGTTTCCTTCCCGATAAGGCAATCGACCTTGTGGATGAGGCGTGCGCTCTGATAAAGACCGAGATGGATTCTATGCCTGCAGAGCTTGATGAGCTTAACCGCAAGATCATGCAGATGCAGATTGAGGAAGCGGCACTTAAGAAAGAGGATGATTCTCTTAGTGCAGAGAGACTTGCCAATTTGCAAAAAGAGCTCGCAGATCTAAAGGAAGATTTTGATACCAGAAAGGCTCAGTGGGAGAATGAAAAGCAGGCAGTTGACAGACTTGCCGCCATGCGTGAGCAGATAGATACGATCAATTCCGAGATTGCAATCGCACAGAGAAACGGTGATTACGAGAAGGCCGGAGAACTTCAGTACGGTAAGCTTCCTGCTCTTAAGAAAGAACTTGAAGAAGCGGAGGAACTTGCACATCAAAAAGAAGCAGACACAACGCTTGTTCATGAGAGAGTTTCAGATGAAGAAATCGCGGGAATCATCAGCAGATGGACGGGAATTCCTGTAAATAAGCTGACTGAGAGTGAGAGAAACAAGACACTTCATCTTGCGGATGAACTCCATCAGAGAGTTATCGGACAGAATGATGCGGTAACACTTGTTTCAGAAGCGATAATGAGATCAAAAGCGGGAATAAAAGATCCCGGAAAGCCCATAGGATCGTTTCTTTTCCTCGGACCTACAGGTGTCGGAAAGACAGAGCTTGCAAAGAGTCTTGCTCAGGCACTTTTTGACGATGAGAACAACATGGTCCGTATCGATATGAGTGAGTACATGGAGAAGTACAGCGTGTCACGTCTTATCGGTGCGCCTCCCGGATACGTTGGTTACGAGGAGGGCGGTCAGCTCACGGAAGCAGTGAGAAGAAAACCTTATGCGGTAGTTCTTTTTGATGAGATTGAGAAAGCGCATCCCGATGTGTTCAATATCCTGCTGCAGGTTCTGGACGACGGACGAATTACTGATTCTCAGGGCAGAACCGTAGACTTTAAGAACACGATTCTTATCATGACTTCAAATATAGGTGCGCAGTATCTTCTTGACGGAATAGACGGCGCCGGAAATATCAACGAAGAAGCACAAAAAGCGACGATGGAGGACTTAAGAAGCCACTTTAGACCTGAGTTCCTCAACAGACTTGATGAGACTATCATGTTCAAGCCTCTTACAAAAGATAACATCGGCGGAATCATCAAACTTATCGTTGATGATCTCAACAGCAGACTTTCAGAGCGCGAGATCTCGATAAGACTGACTGATGCGGCGCAGAACTATATAATTGATGAGGCATACGATCCGATCTACGGCGCAAGACCTCTTAAGAGATATGTGCAAAAGTATGTTGAGACCTTGTCCGCAAAGCTCATCCTCGAAGACAGAGTAAAACCTCACGACACCATCGAATTTGATGTGCAAGGCGGCGAACTTATCGCTTCGGCGAAACACTGATGCAAAGAACCACAGTCCTGCTATAAGGGGAGTTTTCGCAGCATTTACATATGTTGATATATTCAAGAGTAATAAAAAAGATGTGCTTTTCATTCTGTTTTTGCTCCAACTGTTTGAGCCCATTAATGGGCGAGTTTTTGGAGCAAAGAACGAAAAGCACATCTTTTTTATACCTTGAATATCAACATATGTAACCGGCAAAAAAACTCCCCTTATAGCAGGACTGTGGTTTTTGATTTATCTATTTAATGATAGCGTCATAACCCAGATAGATTTTGCGGAAGATAGAAGGTTTATCTGTGGATTTAAGGTCTGTTCATGTAAAAAAGCGATGAAACCCAGATAGATTTTGCAGAAGATAGAAGATTTATCTGTGGATTTAAGGTCTGTTCATGTAAAAAAAGCGATGAAACCCAGATAGATTTTGCGGAAGATAGAAGGTTTATCTGTGGATTTAAGGTCTGTTCATAGAAAAAGAGCATGAAATTCCAGATAAGCTGGGTATAAGCTGCTTATCTTATCTGTATTTTTGCGATATGGGTTGAAAAAATAGCCCAAAATCGCAGATAAAAAAGGATAAATGATAAGTTTATCTGGAAAATAGGCAAAATATATCCAATCGCTACAGAGCAGTTCTAATACACTTAGCAATGGCGACTGATAAAAATCTATGCATTCTTGAACATGAAGTTTAAGAATGCATCAACCAAGCCAATTTGAATCGACTTCGTCGATAGGGCTTGGCTGACTCCTGATTCATGTTCTCACAAAATCCGCAGCAAGTGCGGATTTCTGTAATTTCATTTAAGATGTCATGCAAATTGATTTCTTTCAGAATCATACTTATATCCGATTCCTTCGAGCTTGCCTATGATTTCGGCAAGCTCTTCATTATTAATTTCAAGATCGTCGCAGAGCGCATCGAGGCTTGAATATTTGTCTCTCAGTTTCATATTCATATAACTTAATAGCATAACAGGATCTTTCGGTAACATAGTGAACCTCCCGGAGAATGTGCTTTCGCACTGTTAATAGTATTAATTACATGATACGATATTTGAGTTTGAAAACAAGATACAACATGGCAAGGAGACGAAATATGTTTAGAAGAGAGAAACTAATATTGGCAGCAACGGTGTGTTTTTTGCTTACTGCCTGTGGAGAGGCTAAGGCTGATGCAGAGAAGATTTTAGAAAAGACAAAGGTAGGCAACGAATTATTTACTGATGAAAAAGAACAAGGTGATAGTAGTGTTTCAACTTCGATAGAGGGTGAGTCTGACGGTGAATCATCTGCTATTGCAGATACTACGAGTGATGATGCGGCTCTTGATAGTGAATCATCTTCTTTTTCAGATACTGCAATCAATAGTACGGCTTCCGGCAGTGAGACAATAGCTTTATATGGAAAAGAAGGTTCTGCTGACGAGATGTATGATGCATATAAAAAAGCACTCAGAGATTTTGTGGCAAAAGGGAAATGGCTGTGTGAGGAAGAAGAGAATTATATGCATGATATAGATTCATATTCAGATAGTTTTGTTGCAGATTTTAGTGTGTTTGATCTTGACGGAGATGGGTATGATGAATTGATTTTCAGATATAATGCTAGCATTTCTGCCTCTAAGTATGAACAAGTTATTGGATATGATTTTACAAAACATGAATTATATGAAGAATATCATGGATATTATGGGCTTGAATTTTATGAGAACGGTGCTATTGAAGACGGCCTGTCTCATGGTGCTCTGTATACAGGTGATTTTTGGCCTTATAATTTATATGTGTTTAACAAAAATACAGGCAAATATGACAGGGTCGGTTATGCTGAGGCATTATGGTCTGAAGCTTGGCCATCAGATGAAACATCATTTCTCTCAAGTGTGGATAAAGACGGAAATGGTTATGTCTATTTTATTGATTCTTATTATTCTAGTGATAATTTGAAATTTGCAGTAGATGATGATAAATATCAGGCGTGGCTTAAGTGCTATACAAATGGAACTGAGAAATTGGATATTGATTATCACGATTTAACCGAGGAAGAGATATCAAAAATCGGGAAATAATGATAAATCGTCCACCTAAAAATTATGCATTCTTGAACATCAATAATGCATAATTCAGCACATTATGTTGAAAGTGCCTATTTTGTTGGTGTATAATTTAATGTGATATAAGAGTTTATTTTATTTGATTATATCTGATATATTAGCTTTCCTGTTTTGTGTACTTTAATCATATAAGCGGGAAAATTAAGTGATTATTACTGAAAGCGAATGATATGCAAAAATCAATCGATATTCATTGTCATATAATGCCGGGGGTGGATGATGGCTCAAGGGATATTGAGACAAGTCTTAAGATGCTTAAGATTGCGGAAAAGAATGGGATAACTCATGTTATACTTACGCCGCATCATAAGCCCATGCACCATAATGTGAGCCCTTTGCATAACAGAAGTTATACGGAACAGCTCCGGCAGGAAGCATCCAAACTTGGAATAAATATCAGTCTGTATCCCGGGAATGAAGTATATTACAGCGATGAGACTCAAGAAGAACTTGAATCCGGCAAGATAACAACACTTGCAGATTCTGAGTACGTACTTGTGGAGTTTCATCCGACCAATACTTTTAAAGCAATACACAATGCGGTATACAGGATCCAGTGTGCCGGATATATGCCGATACTAGCTCATGTTGAACGATACAGCGATGTTGTTTCACATCCTTCTTATGTGGAAGAACTTCGTGATATGGGATGCTACATCCAGGTTAATTCATCAAGTATTATGGGCAAGTACGGCTTTGGAATAGGTCTTTTTACCAAAAAGCTTCTCAAAAAGGGGCTTATACACTTCGTTGCGACCGATGCTCACGATACGGCAAAGAGAGCGCCTGATATTCTTGATTGCAGAAACTTTGTGGACAGGAAATTTGGGGAGGAATACGGGAGAAAGATTTTTTATGATAATCCCATGAGTGTCATAAACAATGAGGTTATATGAGGGAATACGGATGTAATCGACGGTTCCCTTAATATGAAAAAATGTTTGTTGGAGTAATTGATGGATAAAAGAGACGACATCGTTGAAATTAATCTTGGGGAACTTTTTTCAATCCTTTTAGGGAGAGCGTTTCTCATAATCAGCGCAGGATTGTTTTTTGCCCTGGTAGGACTGTTTGTGAGTAAATTTGTTATTCATCCCGTTTTTGAATCTACGACCAAGATTTACATACTTAATAAAGAGGAAAATCAGACGGTGACATATTCCGATGTTCAGATATCTACGCAGCTTACTTCGGATTATGCGGAACTTATAAAGAGCAGATATGTTTTGGAGGAAGCCATACAGAGGCTTAATCTTGTAGACACAACCTATGAGGACCTTGCAAAAGTAGTCAAGGTTGATACACCTTCCGATACCAGAATCGTTGCCATTACAGCCAAGGATGAAGATCCGCTTATGGCAATGGAGATAGCAAACTGTATCAGAGAAGTTTCAAGTGAACACATTACAAACGTTATGGATATAGACGCCATCAACGTTGCGGAGACGGCCAATGTTCCGACCAAAAAAGCAAGCCCGAGCGTCTTTAGATGGACGATTGTTTCGGGATTTGCGGGAACGGTTATTGTAGCGTTTTTCGTAGTACTGGGATTCCTTATGGATGACACCATTAAGAGTAACGACGATGTCGAGAGATATCTGGGGCTCAGTACCATCGGACTTATCCCTCTTTCTTCGGATGAACAGGGAAAAAAGAAAAAGAAAAAATAAATTTAGAATGGAGATTTTATGCAGACCGCAAAACTTCATTTCAGTCAGGCAGAAAATAATTATCAGGTAAAAGAAGCATATAAGACACTTCGAAGTAACGTAGAGTTCAGTGGACAGAACGTGAGAGTCATCTCTGTTACAAGCTGTACTCCGGGTGAGGGAAAAACAACAGTTGCTATGGCGCTTGCGAGGGCATTTGCCGAGGCGGGCAAGAAGACGATTCTTGTCGATGCCGATATGCGTAAGTCTGTCCTTGTAGGAAGATACAGGACAGGTTCTGTAAGGCTCGGCCTTACGCATTGTCTTGTCGGAAGAGAACGCCTATCAAGTGTTATTTGTGAGACGGATACACCTAATCTCTACGTGATATTCAGCGGCCCTGTTCCGCCGAACCCCAGTGAACTTCTGGGTGGCAGGATATTTGCCAAGGCACTTGAAAATATGAAACAGGTCTTTGACTACATAATCGTTGATACGCCTCCTCTCGGAAGCGTTATCGATGCGGCTGTCGTTGCCAAGCAGTGCGACGGAACAGTTATGGTAATTGAGAGCAATTCAATAAGCTACAGATTTGCACAGAGGGTAAAAGATCAGCTTGATAAGGCGGGGGCAAAGATGCTCGGAGTTGTCCTTAACAAGGTTGATATAAACGGCAAAGGCTATTACGGCCATTACGGTCATTACTACGGCAAATATTACGGTAAGTATTACGGCAAGTATTATGGCAAGTACGGAGAAGGCGAAGCTATGCAGGTGACTCGTCCAAAGACGCAGGAAACTGTTCCGGAGCCTGATGATGACGATCTTGACGAGCTTAATTACCTTGCCGGAGTTACCAGAAAAGACAGATAAGAATTATTACTATCGGCAGCAAAAAGGCTGCATGCAGCACATTCGGAGGAAGAAGTGAGAGGAAATATACTCGGTATATTTTTTACCATATTGAGCGGAGTGATGATCGCTCTTATAGTTTTGGCATACGGAAGGAGCGACAAGATGGCTCCCGAGTTCAGGTTTTCGGCACTTGATCTTATTTATGATTCGGAGACAAAAGACAAAGACCTTATCGTAGGGATCAATGCATATGATGCCAAGGACGGTGACATCACGGACAGAATAGTTGTTGAGAAGGTGGTTCTTAACAAAGATGCGGAAACAGCGGTAGTTTACTATGCAGTGGCCGATCACAGCGGAAACGTAACAAAACAGTCGAGAGTTTTTCCGGCAAATATTGCTGATATAGAATTTAACGGTGATTCCTCTGATAAGATAGAGGACGGTGTGCACCCCAAGCTTTCTTTTGAAGACGGGGACAGCACGACAGCGGCATCATCAGCCGACAGTGAAGAAGAAACAAACGGTAACTAGGAGTCAAGGATGAGGGGAAAAGGAAAGATTTTTCTCATTATATGGGCAGTGCTTATGACGATTATATCGGGGGCGCTACTTGGATTTGAAATAATGAGAGGTTTCGGAAGAGCAAATCTTGATTCGAAATCGGCAACAACAGCACCTGTGATGGCGAAGTCTGCTCTTTATGAGGGCAATACAACAGGCAGTACCAAGTGGCAGGACGACTGGATCAGATATAACGGTGCTGTTTATGATTACAATGAAGATATAATCACTTTTTTAATAATGGGTATCGACAAGGACGATGAGATCGTTACCAAGGTGGCAGAGGGAACCGATGGAGGCCAGGCGGATGCATTGTTTTTGCTTGCTCTTAACCCGCACACTCAGTCGATCAGCATTATCGGCATCAACAGAAATACAATGACCGATGTCGATGTTTACGATGAGTATGGAAGATATCAGACAACCGCTAAGGCTCAGGTTTCGTTGCAGCATGGATTTGGCGATGGAATGGAAGAGTCCTGTGAGTATCAGGTGAAGGCAGTGTCGAATCTTTTTCACCAACTTCCGATTCACGGATATGCGGCTATAAATATGAGTGCGATTCCTACGATAAACGATCAGGTAGGCGGCGTGGACGTTGTTGTGCTTGAGGATCTTACCAAGTTTGATAAAAAGCTTAAAAAAGGCGCAAGGGTTCATCTTGAGGGAGAGACGGCATTTCATTATGTGAAGAGCAGAGATATTTATATTCCAAATTCGAACGGCTCGAGACTTGAGAGACAGCGCCAGTACATAAATTCTTTTATAAACTCCGCAAGGACCATATGCAGGGAGAATAACAATGCGGCGGTGGAACTGTTTACCTCTATCGGAGACAAGATGGTAACAAATATTTCTGCCGATGAGATTTCTTATCTGGCTCCGTATCTGGTTTCATACAAGTTTGATATGGACGATATCGTGACGATTGACGGAGAGACTACAAAAAACGGCAAGTATGAAGAATTTTATGCGGATGAAGATAGTCTGTATGAAGCTATAGTAAATGTTTTTTATGAAAAAATTGATGACGCAAACTAATGTAAGGTATAAAATAAGACGATATATAGATAAGACAGCCGTAAAAGGATTACTTTTTCTGCTGATTGTATTTTCACTTACCGGATGTTCCCAAAAAGCTGGGAATGCCGTAGGAAAAACAGGGTATGAATCAAGTACTTTGCCTACCGATACGGAAAGCGGATTTGACAGTGTTAAAAGAATGAATTCCGACGCTTTTGCGTGGCTGTACATTCCCGACACGAATATCAACTATCCGATACTTCAAAATGCAGAAGGGGATGACACTTTTTATCAGGGGCATAACGAGTTAAAAGAGCCTGATGCAGAAGGCGCCATATATATTGAGGCAGCCAATCTGAATGATATGTGTGACTTTAACGAAGTTATCCACGGGGCGTCACCTGCGGATGGCAACAGGTTTGCAGAGCTTAATAATTTTTTGGACAAAGCTTATTTTGATGAGCACCAATATGCATACGTATATATGGAGGATAACTCCCTTACATATTACATAATCGCCGCTTATACGCGCGATAATACAAGGCTTCTTGAGCAATATGATTTCTCGTATGCTTCGGGATGTTCTGAGTTTATTGATGAGATTTACAGTAAAGCCGGCATGAATGGGATTATCAGAGAAGGTTGTGAAAGCGGGCTTTCTCCCGAGCATTTTCTTATTACGCTTACTACAGACAGTAAGGTAGAACCCGGTAAACAGACGGTGGTTGTAGGATGTCTTGTAGGTGATGCGGCAGGGAAGATAAACCGCGAGATTGATTACGGAAATGAAGAATACTAATGCTTTGATATAAGGCTGAATAGTTGCAGATAAATCAGTAATGTTTAATAAAGGAACGGAGGCAAAAAAATTATGAAAAAGATTCTGGCACTTGCAGTTGCAGGTACACTTATGATGACGAGTTCCGTATGTGTATTTGCTACGGAGGGTATTGGTATTACCGAGGGGAATACAGACACAAATACAAGCGGGGGAAGTACTGCGATTCCAAGCAGACCGACGGTGGATTTACAGGAGCAGCTTAATACTGCCAATCAGAACATAGGAAGACTTGAGTCTGAAAAAGAGAGGCAGGCAGAGGAAATTGCAAATCTTAAGGCTGAGCTTCAGTCTCAGAACGCTAGAAATGAAAGTACGATCAAGACTCTTCAGCAGCAGTTTGAAGCTTTCAGACAGGCACAGGAAAAGAATTATGAAACACTTTCAAACGAAAAAAATTCTCTTTCAAAGCAGCTTGCAAATACTCAGAAGAGCCTTAATGATGCAATAACTGTAAGAGACAAATATCAGGAAAAATATAAAAATGCGACAAAGCACGGTAAGAACGAAGCTCCTTCAAGAGCTGCTCAGCTTAGCAGAAACAATGCGATAGGTGACGGATACGGCGGATATATTGCTCAGGGCGGACACGTTCAGATTAACGGAGGAAAGAGCAATGTGACATTTACACTCGCTGCTCCGACAGCAGGTGTTTTGAGTTCTGCAAGTCAGTATGCAAACAGTGTCGGCGGTACACTTCTTCACTGCGTAACAACAAGCTCACCCGGAGTTTCATTTAAAACTGCGACAGTAAACTTCACTGTTACCGGCGTATATGCGAACGACACTATCGCTGTATATCAGCTCCAGGGCAAAAACTGGGTACAGGTACTTGTTTCATCCGTAACGGATAATCATGTAACCGTAAATCTTACACAGCACGGACCTCTTGCATTTGTGAGAGTTGCAGCGGTTGCCACAGCAACACACTGATAAGATTTTGAAAAAGAATAAAAGATTTAAGGGCGTTTATGCAAAGAAAACTGCATAGGCGCTTTTTAATAAATGGGGAATACGTTCAATGTGCAACGAGTTGCTATGCAACTCGTTGTTCTGTTATAATAGCGTTGCTGTGCATATGTATAAATGCGCATGGCAAGATGAGGAGAATATTATGAGTTGGGAAGAAAATGTACGCAAGGTTGTTCCGTATACACCCGGTGAGCAGCCCAAGATTAAGAATATAATCAAGCTTAATACAAATGAGAATCCTTATCCTCCGGCTCCTGCGGTTGTGGAAGCGCTTAAGAATATGGATTCCGATAGTTTTAAGAAATATCCCGATCCGACATGTGATGTGCTTGTGGAAGCTATAGCTGATTTTTACGAGGTTGATAAGGAGAATGTCTTTGTCGGAGTTGGTTCCGATGATGTGCTTGCAATGGCTTTTATGACATTCTTTAATTCGGATAAGCCGGTTCTTTTCCCGGATATAACATATTCGTTCTATGATGTCTGGGCAGAGCTTTTTAGAATTCCGTACAAGCAGATTCCTCTACTTGATGATTTTTCTGTAAGAATAGAGGATTACTTTGTTGAGAACGGCGGTGTGGTTCTTGCTAATCCCAACGCACCCACGGGCGCACAGCTTCCGATAGATGCCGTTGAAGAAGTTATAAAAAGAAATCCCGACGTGGTTGTCATTGTTGATGAAGCTTACGCTGATTTTGGCGGACAGTCGGTTCTGCCTTTGATAGACAAGTACGATAACCTTTTGGTTGTTCAGACTTTCTCAAAGTCGCGTTCAATGGCTGGAATGAGAATCGGTTACGCATTTGGATGCAAGAAGATCATCAAATACCTTCTTGACGTGAAATTTGCGTATAACTCATATACAATGAATATGCCTGCACTTGAGCTTGGTTCTCTTGCAATAAAGGACAGAGCTTACTTTGAGAAGACTGTGAGTATGATCGTCAACACGAGAGAGCGCGTTAAGAAAGAGCTTCGCGAGCTTGGCTTTGAGTTTGCGGATTCCAAGACTAACTTTGTCTTTGCAAAGCACAAAGAGAAGTCGGGAAAAGAGATTTTTGATTACCTCAGGGCAAACAACATAGTCGTAAGACGCTGGGATGCGCCCAGGATCAAGGATCACCTCAGAATATCAATCGGAACGGATGAGGAGATGGATATCCTTATTGCAAAGCTTAAAGAGTTTCTGGGATGAGATGTATTTTGTAGATTGATTTGATAAGGAGTGTTATTAGTTTATTATGTTGAATTATATAATTGTTTTTTTGATTTCTATGGTTCCGTTGGTAGAACTTAGAGGTGCAGTGCCTTACGCTATCACGATGGGACTTCCTGTACTTCCAAGCTATATTATCGCAATTATAGGTAATATGCTTCCGATGCCTTTTATTTTCTTCTTTGCAAGAAAAGTTCTTGAATGGGGAAAAGATAAGCCGGTAATCGGTGGTTTCTTTACTTTTTGTCTTGAGAAGGGACATAAGGGCGGAGAAAAATTAAAAGAGAAAGCCGGAAATAGCTTATACTTGGCACTTTTCTTATTTGTGGGTATTCCGATTCCCGGAACAGGTGCCTGGACAGGTACGCTTGCTGCTTCAATCCTCGATATGGATTTTAAAAAGAGCGTTAAAGCAGTTATTAGTGGTGTAATACTTGCAGGTATTATTATGGGACTTGGAACAAAGGTAGTACTACTTATAGGCAACTTGTTCTGATTCTGATCATTTAGTTGTGACAAAGGATTAAACATGGAAGCATACACAGATTTTGCAAATGTATATGACACATTCATGGATGAAACCCCATACGACGTATGGGGTGATTTTGTAGTGGAGCTTTTGAATAAATACGGAGTCACTAAGCCTGTGAAGAATGCAGGATGTCCGACATGTTCAAATGATGAAGCTAATAATACAGATGACAATGATATTCCTGAACAGTCTGCAAATGACAAGGTGCAGAATGAAAATGAATGCGTTACATGTGAATATACAACTGAGGAAGATACCGAGCAGGCGCTTGAAGAAGAGAAGAATCTTATCGTGGAACTTGGTTGCGGGACAGGTTCTTTTACCCTGAATATGGCAAAGCGCGGCTATGATATAATCGGGATAGATATGTCACCCGATATGCTGGATATTGCGAGAAAAAAGACTGCGGCCGAAGGACTTAATGTCATGTATCTTGAGCAGGATATGAGAGAGCTTGATCTTTACTGTACCTGCGGAACGGTGCTTAGCGTGTGCGACAGCGTCAATTACCTTCTTGAGGATGAGGATGTTATCGAGACTTTTAAGCTTGTGAATAATTTTCTTTTCCCAAAAGGAGTTTTCATATTTGATTTCAACACGCTTCACAAATACAGAGATGTCATCGGTGATGTGACGATAGCGGAGAACCGCGAGGATTGCAGTTTTATCTGGGATAATTATTATCACGACGAAGAGCATATCAATGAATATGACCTTACGATATTTGCTAAGTGCGGCGAGGGAGATGTGTTCAAGCGCTCTGTTGAGACTCATTATCAGAGAGGATATACGCTCGATGAGATGAAGTCTTTTGTTGAAAAAGCGGGACTTAAGTTTATTTCATGCTACGATGCCGATACACACGAGGCTCCGACGGAGGAGAGTGAGAGGATTTATATTGTTGCGGGTGAAAACGGCAAAGATTCGATGTAAGTGCATAAAAAATTTCGGTAAAAGTAGTGAGCCTGTTCCCACATTAAAGAGATTTATAGAAGTATTGATAAGCAAAGATAAATGCATAACAGAGAGGATTAATATATGGTTGTAGTATTACTCAGCTATATTTATATATTTTTAATCTGCCTTATTGCGGGAGTGGCGATAAGAAAAGCTCTTTCAAGGTTTATTCCCATTCCAAGCGAAGAGAGAATCGGTATTACAGGCATCGTTACCACCGGCATTGTGACGCTAACCGTATATGCCGAGTGTTTCAGTATCTTCTACAAGGTAGGAGCGGTATGTCATGCCTTGATGCTCACGATTCTTGCGATCGGAGCTTATAAGTGTCGCAAGGAAGTAAGCGCGCTTCTTATAAAAGTAAAAAAGAGATTCAGGTCAAAAGAGGGCGTTGTTTGTCTTATAATCGTGCTTATATCCGCTTTTTATGCGTCGAGAGGCGTTTTCCACAGGGATACGGGCATCTATCATGCTCAGGCAATCAGGATAATTGAAGAGTATGGTGTCATAAAGGGTATCGGTAATTTCCAGTTGCATTTTGCATATAACAGCTCGTATCTTGCGCTTTGTGCGCTGTTTACGATGAGCTTTATATTGCCGTTTGCACTTCATACGATGACAGGCTTTATAATGGCTCTTTTCACCTGTTATGCCGCTTGCGGCCTTATGAAATGGACATCTCGCGTAAGTCATACGGCTGATATGGCGAGACTTGCGATAATCATCTACGGCATTACGGTGCTTGAATATCTGCAGTCGCCTGCAACGGACTACGGTGCGATGTACATGGTGCTATATATCATGTGTGCGTGGATCACGCAGGCGGTTGAGAAAAAAGATGATGCCGATGATATTCCTGTCTACGGGTATCTTGCGGTTCTTTCTATATTTACGGTCAGCATGAAGCTTTCCGCGGCAGCGCTTGTTGTGCTTGCAGTTCTTCCTTTTATTCTTCTGGTAAAAAAGAAGATGACAAAAGAGACGATTTCTTTTATCGTGATAGGTTTTTTGTCCTTCCTTCCGTATCTTGTAAGGAACGTGATAATCTCCGGATGGCTCTTGTACCCTGCGGAAGCGATAGATTTGTTTAATGTTGTATGGAAGGTTCCTGCAGAATATATGAAGTTTGATGCCAATCAGATCAAGGTTTGGGGCAGAGAGCTTCAAGATATCACAAGTGTAGAGGAAGGCATAACGGTTGGTATATCCGAGTGGCTTCCAATTTGGTGGGAAAAGAAAAGGTTTTATGAGAAACTTCTTCTCGCGTTTCAGGTGGCGGGAGCGGGGGCGGTGCTTCTTAATCTTATCATCAGGAAAGTTAGAAAAAAGATCCGCGCGGATGTAGCAATGTTCTATATCGCCGTGTTTATCAACATTGCCATGTGGTTTTTTACCGCGCCTTTTATCAGGTACGGACTGGCATTTCTGATGCTTCTTCCGATTTGTGCGGCAATGGATCTTGCAGAGAATATATTTAAGGGGAAAGCGTTCCTTAGATTTGCAATGGTAGCTATCGCAGTTGTATGTTTCGGAAACTGGACGGCTCATTATCTTAAGGTTGATAAGAATCGTTTTTCTGAACATGTGAAAGACGGCTATTATGTAACGCCGATTCCGTTTCCTGATTCTGAGACGGAAAGAATTGATATGAACGGAATAATCGTTTACAACACCGTTCATGAAGACGATGAAGTAAACAGTTATTATAATTGCCCGAGTTCATGCTACGGCGACATGATGAATCGAAGTGAGCCGATAGGTACAACTTTGAAAGAGGGATTTAAAGCAAAGTGACGCGGCGGCACAGCCTTGAGTTAAAGCGAAAGGGCTGAAATAGAACAATACGGGCGTAGAGTGACTAAAACAGACAAAGAAGCATGATTTAGTCACTCAACAGAAGCACGCGAAGAGCAAAATACAGTCGTAGAGTGACTAAATCGAATAAAAAAGTAAGATTTAGTCACTTAACTGAAGCCGCGTGAAGAGCAAATACAGTTGTAGAGTGACTAAAACAGACAAAGAAGCATGATTTAGTCACTCAACAGAAGCACGCGAAGAGCAAAATATAGTCGTAGAGTGACTAAATCAGACAAAAGAGCGCTATTTAGTCACTTGATGAAAATAGCTGTGACTTTAACATGGTGAAAAAAATGACTAAACTCATTAAAAGATGGTGGTTTAGTCATTTTTTGTCTGAAGCAGAATATTTTGGGGTTTATGTAAACTACAGTTTCAATTAAAACTTAAAGTCGAATTATATCTCAAAGTCGCATTAAATCTCAAAATCAAATTAAAACTCAAAGTCGCGTTATATCTCAATCTCACCCTCAAACACAGTAGTTGCGGGGCCTTCCATGATCACGGGAGATTCGGGCTTTTTATCCCAGGAGCACTTGATGTCGCCGCCGAGAACGTGTACGGTAACTTCCGTGTCTGTAAGACCGTTAAGTATGCAGGCAACTGTTGTGGCGCAGCAACCTGTACCGCAGGCAAGAGTCTCGCCTGTTCCGCGTTCCCAGACTCTCATGTGTACGTTGTTTTTGTCATCAATCTTTACAAATTCTGTGTTGGTGCGGTTAGGGAATGCTTTGTGATTTTCGAACAGAGGTCCGACAGCTTCAATCTCAAAAGAAGCAAGATCTTCGCCTTCAGGAAGGAATACAACGCAGTGGGGGTTACCCATTGATACGCATGTCATGTGCCATGTTTTTCCGGCAACTTCAATCGGAACATCTACAGCGAGCCTTCCGTATTTCGGTGAAAGAGCTTCATGTTTTTTATTATCATTCGAAAGAAGTTCATCTGATACTGAAACAGGAACACTTGCAGCATCAAGGATCGGAGCACCCATATCAACTTTGACAGTCTCTACAAGTCCGTCGGATCCGATCTTAAGGTCGATGTATTTCTTTTTACCTGCACTTACTATTGTAAGGGTGGTCTTATCTGTGAGTTTCTTGTCATAGACGTATTTTGCAACGCATCTGATGCCGTTTCCGCACATCTCAGAGCGGGAGCCGTCAGCATTGTACATTTCCATTTCAAAATCAATATCATCGTCCGCAACTGGATTTATGAAGATAATACCGTCAGAGCCGATTCCGAAGTGACGGTCTGAAACCATTTGTGCCACCTTAGATTTTTTCTCGGAAGGAACGTTTTCTTTTCCTCCGTCTACATATACATAATCGTTGCCGCAGCCGTGCATCTTGGTAAATTTCATATTGGGTACCTCGCATTCTGTGTATTATAAAGTAAACCGCAAATGTATTGGCGCTTACTATAGTGCTATCTACATTGTATTATAAGTTCAAAAAGTATGGAATTGGTGCTTTTTATTTTGTAAACGTTGATTAGTGTGCTTTTGTGTGAAGATTGTTTATCAAGAGCAGTGTAGCAGTTTAAGAAAATGCGGGGCATCATCGTAAGATAGAGCAGTGTATCAATATAAGACTGAGTAGTGTATCAGTCGAAGAAAGAGCTTTACTTTTTTGGATTTTTATAGTACATTTTCTCTGTTATTTGTCTTTTTTGAATAATCTAATATGATATCAGGAATGTTGCTTGTTCTTAAGCAGCTATATATTCCCACAATTATAACCTATAATGAACAAATTGTTTAAAATGTCTTTGCGTTGCCAAACTAATGAGTTTAAACGCTTTTATAAAAGCTGAACAGTGGTAATCTCATTGGCGGTTACATAATGAGAAAATTATCTGCTCGCATTTTCAGAAGCTTAGTGATGTATAAAGCATATAAAGTTTGAATACGCAACAGACTTATATGCTACTTGGTAAAAAAATAAAGTGAAGAGCAATAAAATGTATAGGAATTGCGGTTTTTATATGCTTTTCTGAGGTGGGAGTAAGGGAGGATAGCATATAACTTTTTTCATGCTTAGGCTTTTTATATGCCTATTGAATGTGGGAACAGAGGTGAAAAGCATATAACAATGGCAAATCAATTTTGAATTATATGTTTTGTGCGCTTGAATAGGGCGTAATAGGGCAAAGAAGTCTCAAAATCGGAGGAAATATGAAAAGGATAGAAGAGATAGATCAGCAGGAGCAGCTGTTGGAATTGCTTAAAAAAAGAAAAGAAATGTTGAAATACCTGATAAGCGAAAAGGAAAAGGCATTGAAATCAGCGCCGGAAGGGACTCTCAGAGTGCTTAAAAGACCGAATGGATGGCAGTATTACCGAAGGACTGATCCAAAAGATACGAATGGTATTTACATTCCAAAGAAAAGGCAACGGACTGCGCGTGAGCTGGCGCAGAAGGGATATGACAGAAAGGTTTTGGACTTGGCAAAAGAAGAGTTGGAAGTAATTAAGCATTATGAGGACTTCATAAATACAAAATCTATTAAAGATTTATTTGCTTTAATGATGCCCGGTAGAAAGGAACTTATAACTCCGGTATTTGTTACCGACAAGGAATATATAGAAGCCTGGAGAGGGGAGATATATAAACCTATGGGCTTTGAAGGGGATATGTCGGTATATTGTTCAAATGGTGGAGTAAGACTTAGGTCCAAGTCGGAAATAATCATCGCTAACATGCTTGAACAATTCAAAGTTCCATATCGCTATGAATATCCGATAACACTAAAGGGGATTGGAACGGTTCGCCCGGATTTTATGTGTCTTAATATACGAACCAGAAAAGAGTTTATATGGGAACATTTCGGAATGATGGATAACATTGCCTATGCCAATAAGAATATTGCGAAGATAAATGCTTATGAACAGAGTGGGTTTTATCAGGGGAAAAACATGATCATGACATTTGAAACTTCGCAGTATGCTATTAGCTCTTATGTAATAAAGAATATGATAGAGTAGTATCTTCTATAGCGAATTGTAAATAGCTGATTTCATTCCGAAAAGAAAAATGTATACAATTATACAAAAAAGTAGTAAACTTTTTTTATATTCGCATGAAAGTGAGGACGAATCAATGTTTAGACCTAACAGTGACTATTTGAAACTTCCCGGAAGCTACCTTTTTAGCACAATTGCGAAGAAGGTTAATGCTTATCAGCAGGCTAATCCGGATAAAAAAATAATCAGACTCGGAATCGGAGATGTTACACAGCCTCTTTGCCCGGCAGTAATCGAGGCGCTTCACAAGGCTGTTGACGAGCAGGCCGTAGCCGAGACATTCAGAGGATATGCTCCCGATCTTGGATATGATTTCCTTCGCCACGTAATGGCCGAGAATGATTTCAGAAGCAGAGGATGCGATATCGCCGACGATGAGATCTTTATTTCAGATGGAGCCAAGAGCGATTCCGGCAACATTCAGGAGATCTTTTCACAGGATGCAAAGATTGCGGTTTGCGATCCCGTATATCCCGTTTACGTTGATTCTAACGTAATGGCAGGCCGTACAGGTAATTATGATGAGAATACAGGAATCTGGAGCAATGTGATCTACATGCCTTGCACAGCAGAGAACGGATTTGCGCCTGAACTTCCCAAGGAGACACCGGATCTTATTTATCTGTGCTTCCCCAACAATCCTACAGGTAGCGCGATCACTAAGGATCAGCTTCAGGTTTGGGTTGACTACGCAAACAAAGTCGGCGCTGTTATCATATTTGATGCAGCTTACGAGGCATATATTTCAGAGGACAACGTCCCTCATTCAATCTATGAGTGTGAGGGCGCCAAGACTTGTGCTATAGAGCTCAGATCTTTTTCAAAGAACGCAGGATTTACGGGACTTCGCCTTGGAGCAACGATTATTCCTCATGATCTTACAGTTGATTTTGAGGGCAAAAAAGTTCAGATGCACAGCCTTTGGGCAAGAAGACACGGAACAAAGTACAACGGAGCTCCTTACATCGTTCAGAGAGCCGGAGAAGCTTGCTACTCGGATGCAGGAAAGGCTCAGATAAAAGATATGGTCGCACGCTATATGAAGAATGCGAACTATATTCTTAACGGACTTAAAGAGGCAGGATACGACGTTTCAGGCGGTGTAAACTCACCTTACGTATGGCTTCGTACACCCGATAACATGACAAGCTGGGAGTTCTTTGACCACCTTCTTGAGAAGGCAAATGTGGTAGGTACACCCGGATCGGGATTTGGTCCCAGCGGAGAGCACTACTTCAGACTTACTGCTTTCGGAAGCTACGAGAACAGCGTGGAAGCGCTTGAGAGAATCAAAAAGCTCTGATCTGTCAGGAAAAAGAGCTGCGAAAAGGAAAGGCATTATTTTTAGCAATGCTCACTAAGTATTTGATAATATGCCCGCTTATCTTCATTGCGGGATTTATAGATGCGGTAGCGGGAGGCGGCGGACTTGTGTCGCTTCCCGCTTATATGATTACGGGAATTCCCGTACATAACTGCATAGCTACCAACAAAATGAGTTCATTTATGGGAACATCGGTAACTACGGCAAAATATGCGCGAAAAGGTTTTATTCCGTGGAAGATAGGAATAGTATGCGTTCCGTGCGCACTCGCCGGATCTGCGCTTGGAGCAAAGGCCTCACTTCTTGTTCCCGACAATATTCTTAAGACAATCCTTATGATAATCATCCCGCTCACGGGAATCTATGTTATTACACGCAAAGGAAATCTGGAAACAAATACGGTCCGTTCCGACAAAGCGGCCTTATTTATAAGTGCTTTTGTGGCTTTTTTCATCGGTGCATACGACGGCTTCTACGGCCCCGGAACCGGTGTGTTTTTGATACTTCTTTTGACCTACTTTGCGGGAATGAAGCTTACAACAGCCAACGGACTTACCAAAGTGATAAACTTATCCACCAATATCGCTGCACTTGTGGTGTTTCTGATCGATGGACAGGTACTTCTTCCTCTTGGTGCAGTAGCAGGCCTTTTCAACATTGCAGGCAATTATATCGGAGCTACTTGCTTTGAGAAGAACAGCTCCAAGATCGTCAAACCTGTCATGATTGCGGTATTGTCGATTTTCTTTGTTAAGCTGATGCTTGAGACGGCGTTTTTTGATTGAAAAGAAGTATTCTCAATTTTTGACACCCTACTGATAATACGATAGAATAAATTTTACGTATAAAAGTCAGTGGCATTACTATGCCCTGATCACGAATTTTATTATGAAAAAACAGGAGTAACGGATATGGCATTATTGAAAAAATGGCATGATATGGCTTATTCAGAGACTACAGATAAGGGTACCCTCCAGAAATTATGGACAGAGTACTTCCAGAAAGAGCGCGACATCTATGCGCAGCTTTTGAAGAACCCTGATGAGGTTGTTAAGGGAACAGTTAAAGAGCTCGCAGAGAAGTACAAAGTTGACCTTATGACTATGGTTGGCTTCCTTGACGGAATCAACGACAGCCTTAAGGTGCAGAACCCTATTGAAGAGATGGAGGAGGATACTGAGGTTAACCTTGGTTTCGAGAAAGAACTCCTTTACAAGAATATGGTAAATGCCGGCGCAGACTGGCTCTACAACCTTCCTGAATGGGAAGAGATCTTTGATGAGGATAAGAGAAAGGCCCTCTACAAAGAAGAGAAGGCTTCTCACACAATCAGAAAAGAAGTCAAGATCTACCCCAACGATCCCTGCCCGTGCGGAAGCGGAAAGAAATACAAGAAGTGCTGCGGCAAGAACGCATAATACACATTCAAAAATATAATCAATCCATTTGGGGAATGATAAAGAAGTAGTAGATGGCGAAAAGGACCGCTCTGTGGTCATAAGGCAATAATGTGCAAGATTTTGCACATTATGCCGTGACCACAGAGCAGGCCTTTTCGCCTAACAATAAAAAAAGCATGGCTGTACCCGGTAGGTATAGCAGAAGGAGCTGAAATGACAAAAGAAGAATATTTAGAAGTTTACCGCCATTCATTGGCACACATTCTCGCTAAGGCTGTTATCGAGCTTTACGGAAAAGAAGTACAGTACGCAATCGGACCTCAGATTGATGACGGTTGCTACTACGATTTTGTACTTCCCAAGGCTGTGACACAGGATGATTTCAAGACCATCGAAGATAAGATGCGCGAGATCATCAAGAGAAGAGAAGATTTTACACGCAAGGAAGTTTCAAGAGCAGAAGCACTTGAAATGTTCAAAGACCAGAAATTCAAGACCGAGCTTATTCAGGACCTTCCTGAAGATGAGATTTTGACGGTTTACTATACAGGCGATGATTATGTTGATCTTTGCCGCGGACCTCACGTAGGTAACTCGCAGGAGCTTATGAACGCAGCTTATCAGATCAAGGCTGTTTCAGGCGCGTATTGGAGAGGTGATGAGAAGAGAGATCAGCTCTCAAGAATCTATCTCTATGCATTCCCAAGCAAGGATGAGCTTAAAAAGCACATCAAGATGATCCAGGAGGCAATGGAGCGCGATCACAAGAAGATCGGTGCACAGCTTGACCTCTTTATGTTTGATGAGACTGCACCCGGTATGCCTTACTGGCTTCCCAGAGGCTGGAAGATGTATCAGGCACTTCTTAAATATTCAAGAGAAGTACAGGAGAGACACGGATATACAGAAATCGCAGCTCCTCTTGTAAATAATAAAAAGCTTTGGCTTATAAGCGGACACTGGGCTCATTACGTAAATAACATGTTCATGGTTCCCGGTGTTTCGGGATGGCTCAAGGCAGATGCCGAGATTCCCGGAGTTCTTGAGAATATCAACGAACCTACAGAAGAGCCTAAGAATATTAAGATTCAGGCAGGTTCTGTTGTTTATAACCGTGAGCAGGACGACACAATGGCTGCAAAGCCTATGAACTGCCCTAATGCGATGATGACATATAAGAGAACAAATCATTCTTATAAAGAGCTTCCTATCCGTTACAGTGAATATGATGTTCTTCATCGTAAAGAAAAGTCAGGCCAGATGAACGGTCTTTTCCGTGTTCAGGAGTTTCGTCAGGATGATGACCATACATTCGTAATGGAGTCACAGATAAAAGAAGAGATTGCCGATGTTATCGCAATCGCTGATGAGATCTACTCAACATTCGGTGTTACTTACAGAGCCGAGTTCTCAACAAGACCTGAAGACTTCATGGGTGATATTGAAGTATGGAACAGAGCAGAAGCTGCTCTTAAGGAAATCCTCGATGAGAAGTACGGCGAGGGTGGATATGAGATCAACGAAGGTGACGGTGCGTTCTACGGACCTAAGATCGACCTTCAGATCAAGGATGCGCTCGGAAGAGAGTGGCAGTGCGGTACTGTACAGCTTGACTTCCAGCTTCCTCATAACTTTGGCCTTACATACCAGGCGCAGGACGGAACGATGCAGATGCCTGTAGTTATTCACAGAGCTATCTACGGTTCACTTGAGAGATTCATAGGTATCATTATTGAGAACTTCAAGGGAGTATTCCCGTTCTGGCTCAGCCCTTATCAGGTTGGTATCGTACCCATCCGTGTTGAGCACAATGAGTATGCCAAGAAGGTTGAAACTGCTCTTATGAATGCAGGAATTCGTGTTGAGGCTGATTACTCAGACAACAACATGAAAGAGAAGATCAAAAAGTTCAAGAACTACAAAGACCCGTACATCATCGTTGTCGGTGATAAGGAAGCGCAGGAGAATACTGTATCTATCAATGTTCGCGGTTCCAACAAGCAGGTTCAGAATGTTCCTCTCGATGCGCTCGTTGAGATGTGCAAGAAGATGAACGAAGAACATACTCTTGAGCTTATTGACAGTTATGAGGCTTGATAGTTTACATTTTTGGTAAAAGATATTTTGAAGACCTGGCCATGTAATGTGGTCAGGTCATTTAGTGAAACGGGGCGTCATGTTTATGAATAAAAAGAAAATTTTATTCAATGTAATACTTGCGGCATCAATGGCATTTGCTATTTTTGTTACTAACGCTCTATGCCTTGAACTGGCGGCAGGAGAGGAACTTAAGGAAGCGACCGGCTGTACTTTTGTCCTTAATCCCGAATTTGTTCCGGCCGGAGTTAAAGGCTATTATGTAAATAAGTACAGACCTATGGAATCATCTTCCGTAAGCTATGTTGTTCACAATAACAGCAACGATTTTATGCTTACAAACAGGGAAAAAGCTGAGCAGGCAAGCGGCGAAAAGATTATAGACAGCTTGGCTAAGCTTGATAAGCATAAGTACGAAACTCTTGTTTCGGCCGGTTATGCGGCACAATATGGAGGAGATGTAGGTTTTAAAGTGGAATCTTTTGAACGCATAGAAATAGACGGCTATCCCGGTTACAAGATAGACGCCCACTATGAACCCGAAGGCTCTCAAGCTGTTTATCAGACTGTGTATATTATCAGATCCAAGTATCGTACGTTCACAATAACCTATCAGAGAGCTGCCGACGATGAATGCGAAGAAAGCTTTCAGATAAGCGCAAGTACGATAAGAGTTCACTAATATACTCTAGAAAAAATCAGATATAAGCCGCAGTATAATTCTCGGCTTTCACAAGTATTTCATCCGTGAAAAGTCTTACCTGCAAAAGATCCCGGTTATCGGGATGATTTGATGCATCGTCAAGCATACTAAGCATTATATCTATCTGAACATCTTCGCATGTTCCGCGAAGAGACTCATATTTGCTTCTGATTTCCTGACGCATTTTTCCAAGACAAAAGAATGAACCCA
The DNA here is from genome assembly GCF_000424465.1 of Butyrivibrio hungatei NK4A153. Taxonomy (GTDB): domain Bacteria; phylum Bacillota; class Clostridia; order Lachnospirales; family Lachnospiraceae; genus Butyrivibrio; species Butyrivibrio hungatei_A. The sequence goes on from NZ_KE384196.1 coordinate 157,629, forward strand.
GAAAATTATTGTCAGCAGCGAGCCATGCTCTGGCATTTTGCTCAAGAACTTTATGGTACGCGTAGCTGTCACCCAAACCACATGTGCCGAAGAAAACAACGTTTTTGCCATGCAGAGAGGAGATAAGGTCAATTATCTCCAGGCTGCATGAACCTCTGTTAATCCAGAAACCTATAAAATAAAGCTCTGCATCCAGAGTCCCGTTCCATGATCTTATGTCCACAAGCGCTTTATCATCTTTTGGACAAGCTATGGCATTATAAATTTCTTTTGCCAGCATAAGGGTGTTTCCTGTTTCACTGGCGTAAACTACCAGATATTTTTTCATGTTAAGCTTTCTTCTTAAATTCTGTCATACATTTGGGACATCGAACCATAATGTTTCCGGCGCCCCTTGGTATGCGTATCTTTTGTTTGCACTGCGGGCAGGTATAAATGTGATAGTGTCTGTACTGTATAATTTTGTTGTGTTTCTTTCCGAAGAATAAACGGATCTTTTGTTCGGCCTTGATAAAACTCTCATTTTCTTTGTATCTCTTAGTGATATTTTTCGATAAAAGCCTGAAATATGAGTAGATCAATAACGCAAAGGCAACATAGTATAAGAAACCAAATGGTGAACAAAGCGAGACGATCAAAGCTATTACTGACAATATCAAAAGAAACCTTGTGAGTTTGTCCATTCCGTAGGAACCGTAACGTCCTTGGAAAAATTGGGAGAAAATATTTCTCATTTTCGGTCTCCTTATTATGAAATTATATACAAAAGTCGGTGTAAAAAAACTTCACCGACATCATAATTGTACTGTCAGAATGCTATATATACAATGAACTTAAGGGGAAATTATTATAAAAAAACGATAAAACAGCGACTTTCAGGACCTTTATGTTCAAGAAAACCATGTTTTAGCGCTTTTTGCGCAGGTTGATTATTATCTGATTAAACAATATAATAATAGAGGTTGCTCAGGTTTTTTTGTTGGAGCAACCTTTTAGTCTTTTATATGGAGGAATTATATGCAAATCATAGTAGTTGGCTGTGGAAATGTCGGCCAGACGCTTACTCAACAACTTAGCAAGGAGGGACATGATATAACGGTCATAGAGGAGAACAGCAATGTTCTTCAGTATGTGGTTAACAGTTATGATGTCATGGGAATAGTGGGTAATGGTGCCAGCTATTCCATAATGAAGGACGCAGGTATTGAGTCGGCGGATCTTATGATTGCTGTTACGGAGTCGGATGAACTTAATCTTCTTTGCTGTCTTATAGCAAAGAAAGCAGGTAACTGCCATACAATAGCCAGAGTTCGTAATCCGATCTATAAAAAAGAGATCAATTTCATCAAAGAAGAACTTGGTCTTTCAATGGTAATCAATCCCGAGGAAGCGGCGGCGGGAGAAGCGGACAGACTTCTTAAGTTCCCGTCTGCAACGAAGGTTGAAACTTTTTCAAGGGGAAGAGCGGAGCTCGTAAAGTTTATCGTTACCAAGAATCTAAGAATTTGCGATAAGGCTTTGAAAGATATCCCCGACGACCTTAAGAAACAGGTCATTATCTCCGTGGTATCACGTGACAATGAAGTATTCATTCCCGATGGTAACTTTATATTAAGGGCAGGGGATGAGATAACAATTTTCGGATCCGGCAGAAATACACTTGCTTTCTTTAGAAAGCTCGGGCTTCCGACAGCAAAGGTTCCTTCGACGATAATCGTAGGCGGAGGAGAGACAGGTTTTTATCTGGCAAAAGAGCTCATGTCTATCGGAATCAAAGTTACGCTCTTTGAAAAAGACCCTGTAAGATGCAAGGAGCTTTCAGAGCTTCTTCCTCAGGCGCTTATAATAAACGGAGACGGAACAGACAAAGATATGCTTCTTGAAGAGGGTATTACTTCTGTCGGTTCTTTTGTAGCTCTTACAAATCTTGATGAGGAGAATATTATGCTCTCAATGTATGTTAAGAGCATAAATCCCAAGGCAAAGATCATTACCAAGGTTCATAGGGTAAATTATGGCGATATAATCGGTTCACTTGATATAGGAAGTGTCATCTATCCCAAGAATATTACGGCGGACAGGATTGTTCAGTTCGTAAGAGGAATGTCTGCTTCCCAAGACAGTAATATCGAGACACTTTACAAGCTCAACGATGAGCGTGTAGAAGCACTTGAGTTTATTGTCAGAAACGGAAGCCCTGTAATAGGAGTTCCTCTTGCACAGCTTAATCTTAAGAAAGGTATTCTTATTGCCTGCATTAATCACTACGGAGAGATCATATCTCCAACAGGTGCAAGTGTGATAAAGGACAGAGATTCTGTTATCGTTGTTACGACACAAACAGGATTAAAAGACATAAATGATATTTTGGAGAACTAAAAAATGAATTATTCAATGATCAGATACATTCTCTTCAGACTTATGAGAGTCATGGGATGTCTGTTTATGTTGCCGTTCGTGGTGGCAATAATCTATAAGGAATACGACAGCGCAGTGTCTTTCCTGGCGCTTGCGGCAGTTGCCATGATTGTCGGAGTCATTGGCTCTCGTAAAAAACCTTCAAACAAGGTTATCTATGCAAAAGAAGGCTTTTCCATTACGGCCGTGGCATGGATACTTATGAGTCTTTTGGGCGCGGTTCCTTTTGTTATTACCGGAGCTATTCCCAATTACATTGATGCTGTGTTTGAGACAATATCAGGTCTTACGACAACCGGAGGAAGTATTCTCACGAGTCTTGACGGTATCGAATACAGTGTACAGTTTTGGAGGACATTTACTCACTGGATCGGTGGAATGGGAGTTTTGGTATTCCTTCTTGCAATCGTTCCGATGGCGGACGGCTACAGTATGCACCTTATGCGTGCGGAAAGCCCGGGGCCTGTTGTAGGTAAGATTGTTCCCAAGGTAAAAGATACTGCTAAAATTCTTTATCTTATATATTTCGGAATCACGGTTGTTGAGATCATATGCCTGTTCCTTTCGGGAATGCCGCTTTACGATGCGATAACAATATCTTTTTCAACCGTTGGTACAGGCGGATTTGCTGTTAATAACGCCGGTGTGGGCGGATATTCCGTATTAAGCCAGGCCATAATCATTGTATTCATGGCACTTTGCGGAGTAAACTTCACCGTTTACTATTTTCTTTTGAACAAGAAGCCGAAAGAGGCTTTTGCAATAGACGAAGTAAAATTCTACTTCGGAACAATGTTTATAGCGGCGGCACTTATTGCTGTGAATATTTACAGAGCGGGAGTTCTTAATAACGCAGGACTTTCGTTCCACCATTCGCTCTTTGCGGTTGTTTCCGTTATGACTACGACAGGTTTCGGAACACTTGACTTTGACAAGTGGCCGATGTTTTCCAAGATGATCCTGTGTATCTTGTCGCTTGTCGGAGCGTGTGCCGGTTCGACGGGCGGTGGTTTCAAATTCTCGAGAGCCATTATCGTAGTAAGGAACTTTAGGAATGAACTTAACTTTATTGTTCATCCCAAAGCTATCAAGAGAGTATATATGGACGGACATACGGTTGAAGGTACCACGGTCAAGTCTGTTTCTGCGTATCTTGGCCTGTATGTTATGACATTTATTGTTTCAACAATAATCGTTGCACTTGATAATTTTGATTTTCAGACCACAGTAACCTCAGTTGCGGCTACTCTTAACAATATAGGACCCGGACTTGGAATGGTAGGTCCCATGGGCAATTATTCAGAGTTCTCTGCTTTGTCCAAATTGGTTCTTATGTTTGATATGTTGGCGGGAAGACTCGAACTTTTGCCGATATTTATTATCATGAAACCTAAAACATGGCGTAGATAAGGCATTTGTAGAGAAATTGAATAAAATTTGCAATATTTTTGAAAAAATCTATTGGAATCTGTGTCCAAATTGTGATAAACTTTAGTTTATTCTGTGAAATAAAGGTTAAAAAAGTATAAAGTTTGTTTTGAGGTGAAGATGAAAAGAGCAAGATGGGTGGTTATTGTTCTTGCTGTGGTATTTGTAGCTGTTTTGTCAGCCGTATGTCTGCATGTTTATAACAGACACGGTTCGAATCAGCAGGCAGCTGATAACGAAGATGCATACTATGCCGCAGAAGAAACACTTCTTAAGTATTTGGGCGTCGATGAAAAAAAGGATGATGCTTCCAATAGCGACGAAGAAATAGTTGCAGATTTGTCTACAAACAGCAGGTTTACTCAGAGGGTAACGGTTAAAGACGATAATGATGAGATGCTCCCATACAGCGGAACGATAACAAAAGATACGGATTCATTTTATCCGGGAACATATGAGATATCATTTAATCAGAATGATCTATTGCCAAACAAGGCTACCGTTGAAGTTGAGATGGATGTATTAAAGGGCGATGAGGTCTATATACTTACCGGAGATAAGGATTCGGGTTATACGGAATATGCGGTTGTTACCGTAGATAAGTATAATACTGTCAGATTTTCAACGGATATGTTGCAGACATATACTCTGTCTACAACGAATATTGCTGCAGCACAGGAAGCTATGGCTGGCATTGCAGGTAATTGAATCAGTTTGAAAGTGCACCGGCGATAAGGAGCCTTATCACGTATAAAATGATGAGATGAACAGGGTAGAAAGCGTAGAACAGATATTTATATCTGCCAAGCTTTTTACCTTGTTTTTGATTATACAGACATATGAGGAGAAAGGCGGGAAAGCTTTGCCATTCTGTGTTGTATGAAGCAATAACAAAATATGCGGCAAGTACATTTAAAGGGAAAAGAGGCTTAAAGAAGCAGAATATCACTGCAAGAAAGACCCCATAGCATTTGTAGTCACTCTGCATGAAAGCGGCAGCGCCGGATGTGAGCAGGATAATGATGATGCCTGCGACCATTGCATAAGTGGCATTCAGATTCTTTTTTTGAAAATAATTACTTACGGCATCTACACTCCATAACGTGATAAGCGCAATAAAAAGAGTTATGCATACGTTATTGTTTTCAAGATGTAGTCCGCTGTAAAAGGCATAGTCGTAAGGAATCTCTGATATTAATGCAAAAACAAGCAGACTAATTGCGTATTTTAGTCTGCTTGAAGTATGTAGGAATCCTTCTGCGATGAGAAAGATAAAGAGAGGGAAAGAAGTCCTTCCTATAAATCTCATCGCCTTATATATCGTGTTAAGGGTATCAAAAGACATCCCCACGGGTAAAATGTCATCTTCTACCAGTGGAGCAATTATAGCTGCACCTATGTGGTCTATAAGCATTGTCACGCAAGCTATTATTTTTAGTGTGTTTCCTGATAATTTGCGGAAACTTGCAAAATTGTCCATTAGTTTAAGTCAGCCTCGTCAGATTGCAATAGGAATGTCTTTGAGCTGCTCTCCGGCAACCTCGTAGTTTTCAAGTGACACGTCATTTCTTGTAAATTCGTAGAAATCTTTTATGTCCGGATTTAATGTGAATTTAGGAGCGGGAAGAGGAGTTCTCTTAATAAGCTCTTTTACAAGAGGAATGTGTCTGTCGTAGATGTGCGCATCTGCGATAACGTGTACAAGTTCGCCGACGTTCATATCACAGACTTGAGCCAACATATGAACAAGAACTGCATACTGAACAACATTCCAGTTGTTTGCGGCAAGCACGTCTTGTGAGCGCTGATTGAGTACAGCGTTGAGCGTAAGTCTGTCTTCGCCCTTTTTCTGGGTGACATTGTAAGTTACGCTGTAAGCGCATGGGTACAGGTTCATTTCGTGAAGATCTGAGAACACGTAAGTGTTTGTCATGATACGTCTGCTGAATGGATTGTTTTTTAGGTCATAGATGACTCTGTCGATCTGGTCGAACTCGCCTTCTCTGTATATGCTTTTTTGAGCAATCTGGTAGCCGTAGGCTTTTCCGATTGAGCCTGTTTCATCGGCCCATTCATCCCAGATATGGCTGTGAAGATCGTTTATGTTGTTGCTCTTTTTCTGGTAGATCCAAAGTATCTCGTCGGTTGCGCTTTTAAGTGCGGTTTTTCTGAGAGTCATGATAGGAAACTCTTTGGAAAGATCGTATCTGTTCACGACACCGAATTTCTTTATGGTATAAGCGGAAGTTCCGTCCGGCCAGTGGGGGCGAACCTTCTCGCCTTCTGTTGATGTTCCGTTTTCCATGATATCGTTGCACATGGAAATAAAAATTTCATCGGCTTTTGACATACCGTTCCTCCTAAATTTATATAACGTTATTTTCCCCATTTGTCGCATAATGCGATTATCTGATCTGCAAATTTTGCTTTATCTTTGTTTGTCATGCCTTCGCTCTTTGCGATTATGCCGACAAGTCTTGCACCGGCTGCTTTGAGTCTTGCATAGACATCGGATACGAGAGTGGCTTCCTTTGTCTTCTTGGGAATGGGAACAGCTTCTTTTATGAATGTTCCGGACACAAGGTCAAACTCGGTTCCGCTGTAAGGTGCATATGTATCGAATCCGTACTCGTCTCGTAGGAGTTTGGCAAAAGAGTTGCATACGCTGTCTTCACCGTGTACGACAAATACTTTTTTGGGACGCTTTTTGCTAAATCCGTTTATCCATTCAATAAGTCCGTTTTTATCGGCATGTCCCGAAAGTCCTTCAAGCTTGCAGATATCTGCCTTGACATCAACAGTTTCGCCAAAGAGTTTTATCTGTTCGGCGCCGTCAATGATAGTTCTTCCCGTTGTGCCGATCGATTGGTAGCCGACAAACAAAATCGTGCATTCTTCACGCCAGAGGTTGTGCTTTAAGTGGTGCCTTACACGGCCTGCCTCGCACATGCCTGATGCAGAGATGATAACCTTTGGCTCAGGATCCTCGTTGATGGCTCGTGATTCTTCTGTTGTGATGGCAAGATTAAGTCCCGGAAAAGTTATGGGATTTATCTTGCGCTTTACAAGTTCCATAGCCTCTTCATCGTAGCATTCGTAGCGGTTTTCATCGAATATCTCAGTTGCTTCAACGGCGAGCGGACTGTCTACAAATACCGGGAAATTCGGGAAGGATCTTACGAGTCCGTCCTTTTTTATTTTCCTGATAAAGTATAGCATTTCCTGAGTTCTTCCGACGGCAAAAGAGGGGATGACAACATTTCCGCCTCTTGCAAAAGTTCTGTCAAGAATTTCCGACAGTTCTTTTATGTAATCGGGTTTCTCAGTTCCGTGCAGTCTGTCACCGTAGGTTGATTCTATCAGAACATAGTCTGCGGAATCTGTAAGCTGTGGATTCTTTATCAGTGGCTGATCTTTGTTTCCGATGTCGCCGGAAAAGACAATTTTCTTGCTGATATTTTTTTCCGTAATCCATACTTCAATGCTGGCCGAACCGAGAAGGTGGCCGATGTCGGTGAAGCGTATCTTTATACCGTCGCAGACAGATATCTCATCTCCGTATTTACATGGGATAAAAGACTTGATCGTCTTTTCTGCATCTTCCATGGAATAGGTGGGCTCCATCCGCGTTATTTCTTTATTTCGCTTAGCTTTTCTGTTACGCCATTCGGCTTCCTGCATCTGAATATGTGCGCAGTCTCTGAGCATAATGTTGCACAGATCGCAGGTTGCGTCGGTTGAGTATATTTTTCCCCTGAATCCTTTGGCGTATAAAAGAGGAAGATTTCCCGAATGATCCACGTGAGCGTGGGTGAGAAATACATAATCGATTTCGGGAGCTGAAACGGGAATCGGAACATTTTCGAAATAATCTTTGCCCTGTTCCATTCCGTAATCTATAAGAATATTTTTTCCACAAGCGGAAAGTAAATGGCAACTGCCCGTTACTTCGTGGTCAGCGCCGATAAAGGTAAGTTTCATGGCGTTTCCCCCTTTCAAATAGCATATCATAATTTCTTTGTGGAAAAAATAGGCGATATTTGGTAAAATAATTGCATTGACTTAATTAGTTAAGAAAAATTGGGAGATGTTTACTATGAAAAAAAGGGAAAAATTTATTGCGATTGCAATGTGCACAGCTATGGCCTTTTCCGTTGTAGCTTGTGGAAAAGATAAGGGAGCTGATGATTCATCACTCTCAGTTTCGGTTGAGGATGTTACAACTGAGGCTTCTTCAGAGGCTTCTACAGAAGAGGCAGAGAACTTTGAAGTTCCTGAAGGAATGTACCTCAGTGAGATCACAGGTGAGCCTATCAGTGAAGAACTTAAAGATCAGCGTCCCGTCGCTGTAATGGTTGATAATGAGAAGACAGCGCTTCCTCATTTCGGAACATCGGAAGCAGACGTTGTTTATGAGCTTATGAACAGCACACAGAATGACAGAATTACCAGACTTATGTGTATCGTTAAGGACTGGGATAAGATTGAACAGATGGGAAGCGTAAGAAGTACACGTCCTACTAATATTCTTCTTGCAGCTGAGTGGAATGCGGTACTTTGCCATGACGGCGGACCTTTCTATATCGATGAGTATTTGAAGAATCCTTGGGCACAGCATTTCTCAGGCACATTTTCCAGAGTAAAGAACGGAAAGCCCAGAGAATTTACAGAGTATGTTTGCAAGGGAGATCTTGATGAGAACTTCTCAAATACAGCAAGCAAAACAGGATATTCAAAAACATACACTGAGTATAAGAATGACGGTAGTCACTTCAACTTTGCTCCTTATGGCAAAGAAGTAGACCTTACAAAAGTATATGACAGAACATATCCTGCAACAGAGATTGCACTTCCTTTCTGGCATAATACTTCAACTCTTAAGTACAACGATCAGACTAAAGAATATGAGTATTATGAGTATGGATCACGTCATGAGGATGCTGAGGACAATGAACCTCTCAGCTTCAAGAACGTAATTATCCAGAAATGTGATTTCCATCAGTATGATGATCACGGTTATCTTATTTATAACTGTATCGCAGCAGGACAGCCCGGATGGTATATCACAAACGGTGTTGCCAAGGACATTACATGGGTTAAGGACGGAGAGACACATGTAACTAAGTACTATGACGATAAGGGTGAAGAGATTCAGATCAACACTGGTAAGACATATATCACACTTGTTCCGGCTGATACATGGGATTCACTTACTGTAAAGTAATAAAATAATAGACTATGAGGGCTGCAATATTTTGCAGCCCTTCTATTTTGGAGGAGAATATGAAAGCAATAGTAGCAGTGGATAAGAATTGGGCAATCGGATATCAGGGACGCCTTTTGGTGAGCATCAGAGCCGATCAGCAGAATTTTAAGAATTTAACAATGGGAAAGACTATCGTGTATGGTCGTAAGACTCTTGAGACTTTTCCTCGAGGGGTAGTGCTTCCCGGAAGAAATAACATTATCCTTTCAACAAGAAAAGACTATGAAGTAAAGGATGCTGTTGTTGCGCACAATAAGGAAGAGCTTGCTGAGCTTTTAAAAGGTGTTCCTTCTGATGATATATTTATCATTGGTGGAGCAAGCGTGTATAATGAATTTATTGATGAGTGTGATACAGCGATTGTCACTTTTATCGATAAGGAATATCAGGCAGACAGTTTTTTCCCTAATCTTGATGAAAACACTGCCTGGGAACTTGTAGAAGAGAGTGAGGAACAGGTTTATTTCGACATAACATATACGTACAGGACATACAAAAAGAAATAAAGATACAACGGGGGTAACGCATATGGAGAAAAGAGTTCTTATTTTGATAAATAAAACTGCGGGGGTTGGAAAAGCAGGAAATTATACTTTGGACATAGTTACGAGGTTTGCGAAGGCAGGATATGAGCCGGTTGTATTCCCTATTTTGCCTGAGGATGATATTACCTCGGAAACTATCATTTATCAGTATGACGGTCGTGTTGACGCCATACTGTGCAGCGGCGGAGACGGTACGCTCAATCATGTTGTAAATGCAATAATGCGTATGTGCAATAAGCCTGTTTTGTCGTATATACCGGCGGGAAGTACCAATGATTTTGCAAAGGGACTGGGAATACCGGGAGTCAGAGCAAGGGCAATCGAGGCCGCGGTAGACGGAAAGCCGTTCAAGTATGATGTAGGAAAGATGAATGGCACGTATTTTAATTATGTTGCGGCGTTCGGAGCTTTTTCTAAAGTAAGTTATGCAACGGATCAGGAACTTAAAAATGTTCTTGGTTATGCGGCATACTTACTCAGTGCGGTTGCAGAACTTCCGCAGAATATCGGATACAGCTGTCATATGGAAATTGAAGCGGACGGAGTAAAAGAGAGCGGTGACTACGTTTTCGGAGCAGTGAGCAACTCATCATCTGTTGCGGGAATGACGCTCTTTGGAGATGAGCTGATACAGCAGGATGACGGACAGATGGAGCTTATTCTTATACACGCGCCCAAGAATCTTGCTGAATTTAATTCAATAATCTCGGCACTTGCGATGAAGCAGCCCGATAACCCGTACCTTACATATAAGCAGGTTAAGCATGTTACGTTCAAGGCTTCGGAAGAAGTAGAATGGACTTTGGACGGCGAATATGGCGGATCCTACAAGGAAACGGATGTATCTGTTATCGAGAAAGCCATAACTATAAGGACAAAGAATTAATTTAATAAAGCAAAAGGCTGACGCTATGGGGGTACCTAAGCGTCAGCCTTTTGCATAAGTCGTGCAATTTTGGGAAGCGCTGATGAAGCGTTTTTGCGCATCCCGCGAAGTGGTTAAGGAAATACTGTAATGGTCGGTATTTCCCTGAAAAAAAGAGGTTTGTGGGGTTATCTATAGAATACTTCACCGAGTTTAAGGTCTCTCTTAAACGCCGGTATAGAAGTGTTCTTATCAATTATTACAGATTCAATTCCCATGATCTCAGCCCAGTCAGCCATCTGGTCTACTGTGAGGTCATAAGAGAATGCTGTGTGGTGTGCGCCGCCTGCAAGAATCCATGCTTCAGCACCTGTGTAAAGATCCGGATACGGTGTCCAGTATGCTGTTGCAACCGGAAGATTAGGCATGGGCTTTTCTGTCTTTTTACATTCAACTTCGTTGATAATAAGACGGAATCTGTTTCCGAGGTCAACAAGTGATGTGGCAACACCCTTTCCTTCTTTTGATGTAAATACAAGTCTTGCGGGATCTTCCCTGTCACCCATTGAAAGAGGTTTAACCCTGATACTGATAGGGCCGTCTGCGATAGTAGGGCATATCTCAAGCATGTGAGCTTCGAGTATTCCTTCTTTTCCTCTTACAAGGTTATATGTGTAATCCTCAAGCATTGAAGTACCCTTAGCGTCTTTCATGCCTGCGGTCATTATCTTCATAAGACGAACCATTGCGGCAACTTTCCAGTCACCCTCTGCGCCAAATCCGTAGCCTTTTTCCATAAGTCTCTGGATTGCAAGTCCGGGAAGCTGGCCGAGTGAACCGAGGTCTCCGAAGTGAGTTACGATTGCCTGATAGTTCTTTTCCTCAAGAAATCTCTCAAAACCAAGTTCTATCTGAGCCTGAACGGCTACGTGTTTCTTGAATTCATCGGGATCTCTTCCGTCGAGAATGATCTCGTACTTGTCATAATATTCATCGAGCAGTGCGCTTACGTCGGCAGCATTTACAGCTGCTACGCTGTCTGCAATTTCATTTACGGGATAAGTATCAACTTCCCAGCCAAACTTGATCTGAGCTTCAACCTTATCACCTTCTGTAACCGCAACATTTCTCATGTTGTCGGCAACTCTCATAACTCTGATGTGGCTTGATTCCATGACGCCGACAGCGGTTCTCATCCAGGATGCGATCCTGCTTCTTACTTCGGTGTCTTTCCAATATCCTGCGATAACCTTGCGCTCAATACGCATTCTGCTGACGATGTGACCGTATTCTCTGTCGCCGTGTGCAGCCTGGTTCTCGTTCATGAAGTCCATATCAATTGTATCGTAAGGAATTTCTTCATTGTACTGAGTGTGCAAGTGAAGGAGAGGCTTTCTGAACTCCTGAAGTCCGATTATCCAGGACTTTGCAGGTGAAAATGTGTGCATCCATGTGATGACGCCTGCGCATGTTTCGTCAGCATTTGCCTCGTTGAAAGTTTGTCTGATGAGCCGGTTTGTTATAAGAACCGGTTTCCATACAACTTCGTACGGTAACATTCCGGATTTGTTGAGCTCTTCAACAATTTCTTTTGAATGATCGGCAACGTGTCTCAGGACTTCATCCCCATAAAGATCCTGAGAGCCCGTGCAAAACCAAAACTTGTATGACTTTGTTTTGATCATGTGTAACCCTCCTTAAAAATATAGCGTTATTACCCCATGTATTGCTTTCCCTTCTCACAAAAAAGACAATACGTTATAATCTGATTTTCAAACTTGTACGTACGAGTGGTCAAGTTGTAAACATTCTGTGCGGGTTACCGTTTAGGGGTTAATTTTTACATGCTTTTGCAGGAGTTGCCAACGATGAGCTTGGGTTCTATGACAATTGTTTTGTCGACTTCTTCGCCGTGGATCATTTTAAGGAGTGCCTCTGCGGCAATCTTGCCGAGTTCCTGCTGGGGGTGGGCTATGGTTGTGAGGGTAATGTCTGTGTTACTTGCAGTTTGCGAGTTGTCATATCCTGTGATTGAAATGTCCTCAGGAACCTTAAGGCCGAGCTCGCGTATAGCTTTGATGAGGTGAAAGGCTATCTGATCGTTGTAGGCTACGATGGCGTCGACTTTTTTACCGCTTTTGATCATCTTCTGCAGAGTGGTGTAGGGGTGCACGGCTCTGTCTTCTGTGTAGAACCATATGACATTTTCCGGATCATATGTGATTCCTGCTTTGGCGAGAGCCTTGGCATAACCTTTGTGCCTGTTTTGCCCCTGCGTGTCATCGCTTTTAAATACCCCGAGGATATTCCTGTGTCCAAGATTGATCAGGTGCTCTGTCAAAAGATATGTGCCTTTCTCGTCATTCATGATGACATGCGGTTTGTCTTCCATAACGGAGTATGCGCCCTGAATGAAGATATAGGGGATTCCGTAAGAATCAAGCTTGTCATACAGATACTTGTGCTTGCAAAAAACGTTACTCTTACTGGGTTCTATGATTATGCCGTCGATATTTTTTTCAATAAGCTCTTCCAGACACTTTATTTCTCTTGTCCTTGAGTTGTTTGTATTTTTGAGCACAATACTGTACCCGTTTTCAGAAAGAACGGAATCGATACCGCTTATGACTTTCGGGAAAATGTAGTCCGAAAGGTACGTCATCACAACGGCGATATCCTTTGAGTCTTTTTTAAATCTTGAAGCATCGGAGCAGTAAGTGCCGCTTCCCTGAACCGCATATACAAAGCCTTCATTTATCAGGTTGGAGATGGCTTTTCTGACTGTCTGACGGCTTACGCCATACTTTGCGGTAAGCACGTTCTCGGACGGCATTTTTTTTCCGGGTTTTATCTTTTCCTCCAGGATGAGTTGCTTTAGTTCTTCCTCTATTTGCTGATATTTAAGCGATGTTGATTTTGGGTTATCCATGATTGCTCCCCTTTATAATAAGCTTGAGATAATATATGTATTTTATCACCGATTAAACGTAAGTTGTATATACAAGTTTTAAAGCGTTGTGACCACAATGTTGCGCCGAGGTAGTGGTTTTGGTAAACTTCGAGTAGTGCAGGAAGGAACTTTAAAGCGAAATGTTTTTGTATGAGAAAAAGAATCATAAAAAAGACGGACATGAGTATATTGCGATAACGGGATATGAGGGCAGCATCAGGAAACTTGTGATACCTCATAAGATTGACGGCGCCTTGGTTGAGGAAATAGGAAATCACTCTTTTTCAGGAAGAGACGATATCGAAAGTGTTGTACTTCCCAAGAGTATTAAGACTGTTTTCGGATTTGCTTTTCACAACTGTAAGTCGCTTAAAGAGATAAGCGTGTACGATGGAATAATCGATTATTACGACGGCGTTTTGAGGCAGTGCGACAGTCTCAGAAAAATAGATGTGACTATAAAAAGCGGAAGATACGAGATAATTCGAAATTTTCTCGCGGATGTGGACAGGACACTGAGCTTTTGGATAAAGATTCATCAGGAGGATGGAAACGTTGAAGAAGCTCTTTTGACCTTTCCTGAGTTTCTTTATGATTTCAATGAGAATACAATGGCGAGGACGATCCAGTTCTCTATAGGCGGATCGGGCTATGCGTACAGGGAGTGCGTTGACAGGAGTTTCATCAATTTCAGGGAGTATGACAAGCTCTTTGAAAAGGCGATAATAGACGGAAGCGAGATCGCTGAGGATATAGCTATGGGGAGGCTTTTGTATCCGCTTAAACTTGAAGACAGATTCAGAGAAAAGTATGAGGAGTATGTTTCCGATAATTTTGGAAGCATTTTTAACAGATTGATAGATGAGGCATCTGAGACGGAAGAGAATCTTGAGTATATCGGTAAGCTCCTTGATTACAGGATGGGTGCGACCGGAGCTCTTTTCCTTGATGAGCATATCGAAGAGGGGATAAAAAGAGCTACGGATGCCGGAAAGACTTTGCTGTGCGCGGTTATTGTCGAGCGGAGCAGAAAGCCCGGTGGGAATTTCGAGGAATTCAATCTTTTGTAAAAGGCGGAGGCTGAGATGGAGAAAGACATGGATCAAGGTACTTCCGGAAGTGCGAAAAGAAGGGAGCTTGAGGCTGTAGGTGTAAAGGCACTTGAGGCTTCGAGAACGGAACTATATATTGCTATGAGATTCATGGGGGCAGCGCTTATGAGCCTTCGGTATGAGATGGATCTTTCGACGGTTACAGTAGGTACGGATGCGGTGAACATCAGGTACAATCCTTCGTATATATTAAAGCTCTTTGTCGAGGAGCCGGGGAAGCTTAACAGAACGTATCTGCACATGATACTTCACTGCATATTCAGGCATATGTACACCTCAGCGTTCTATGAGGATGAGAGACTCTTTGATCTGTGCGCCGATATCGTGGTCGAATCGATTCTCGACGGTATGGACTATCCTTGCATCTACAGGGTTACGTCGGATTACAGGGACAGGATGTATGCGCTTTTAGAGGATGAACTCAAGGTTTTGACTGTGGAGAAGTTATACAGATTTTTTTCTGTTGAGGGAAAAGAACTTTCGATAGATGAGCTTGAACGGGCAGAGCGGGAGTTTAAGCTTGATGATCACGGTTTTTTCAGAAGGATTCCGAAGGATGAGCCGGAGAAAGAAAACGACGAAGATGAGAAGCTTAAGGAAAAGCTGATAAGTCCGCTTGTTTTAAGGGAGATTAAGGATAAAGAAAAAGACTGGGAGAAAGAGGCAAAACGTCTTCAGAGCGAGATAGATGCGCTTTCAAGCAGGGCGTCGGATAAGGTCGGGAAGCTCTCTTTTCTTCTGCAGATACAGAATACGTCAAGGACGGATTACCGGGAATTTTTAAAGAGGTTTATGATACTTAGGGAAGAGGGCGGTATCGACCTTGATAGCTTCGACTACGGGATGTATTCCTTTGGGATGACGCATTACGGAAATATGCCGCTTATTGAAGAGAACGAGTTCAGGGAAGTTAAGCGGTTAAAAGAGCTGGTGATCGCGGTGGATACTTCGGCGTCCTGTACGGATACGCTGCTTGAGGGATTTCTTCGAGAGGCGGCGAAAATTCTTTTGGACAAGGAGAGCTTTTTTCAGAAGATCAAGGTGCATCTTATCGAGTGCGACGACAGGGTGCAGAAGGATGAGCTTATTGAATCCGTTGAAGATATGGAGAGGCGCATCGGTAAGATTACGGTTGAAGGCGGCTTTGGAACGGACTTTAGGCCTGTGTTTGAATATGTCGAGAACTTGCGCGAAAAGGGAGAGTTTGAGAATCTGAAGGGGCTAATATATTTTACCGACGGGTATGGAGAGTATCCGGAAAAGAGCCCTGACTACGATGTTGCGTTTGCGTTTCCGAAGGATGGTGACATCGATGATACAAAGGTGCCGGAGTGGGCGCTGAAGCTCTATGTATAAGAAAGTGGTTTTGAGTATGGCGCATAGATTTATACATTTGATTATGAAATATGCTGCGTAAATTGAAACACGTCTTTTTTAAGATAATTGCATAACAATAGATGAGGGATTGACCATGAACATAAATGAAGCAAAAGAGGAAGTGAAAAATGCCGTTAGGGCATATCTTACGAAAGATGAGAGCGGGCAGTATGAGATTCCCGTAAACAGGCAGAGACCCGTTCTTCTTATGGGACCTCCCGGAATAGGTAAGACTGCGATAATGGAGCAGATTGCGTGGGAGCTTGGAATAGGTCTTGTATCTTATACGATAACTCATCACACGAGGCAGAGCACCATCGGACTTCCGATGATCTCTGAGAAAGAGTATGGTGGGAAGAAGTATTCGGTAACCGAATACACTATGAGCGAGATAATAGCGGCTGTTTACGATCAGATAGAGAAATCCGGGGTAAAAGAGGGAATTCTTTTCCTTGATGAGATAAACTGCGTCTCGGAAACGCTTGCACCTACGATGCTTCAGTTTCTTCAGTACAAGACTTTCGGAACACATAAGCTTCCTGACGGATATATAATTGTGACTGCCGGAAATCCTGCGAAGTATAACAAGTCGGTCAGAGATTTCGATATAGTAACTCTCGACAGAGTGCGTCAGATTGATATTGAAGAGGACTTTGAGGCGTGGAAGGAATATGCATATAAGGCAGGCGTTCACGGTGCGATCCTCGCTTATCTGGAGATTAAAAAAGATAATTTCTACAGCATCAGGACTGAGCTCGAGAAAAGAAGTTTTGTGACCGCAAGAGGCTGGGAGGATTTATCGAGAGTTATCAAGGTTCATGAGAAACTCGGCGTTGTTGTGGATGAGAATCTTGTCAGTCAGTATATTCAGAATGCGGATATTGCTTCTGATTTTGCAACGTATTATGAGCTTTATCACAGGTACAGAGAGCTTTATAAGATTCCCAAGATTCTTGAGGGAGAGGCGTTTGAGGACAGGGATGCCCTTCGAAACGGAAGCTTTGATGAAAAGCTCAGTATTATCGGGCTTCTTACAGATAAACTGATGGAAGAGTTTAGGGACTATGCCAAAGATCAAGCGGTTCAGAAGAGCTTGTTCGTAGTCTTGAAGGAGTTTCTTGGTTGCTGTGAAAAGAATGCCTTAAAAGCCGATGCTGCTTCGGAGTATTTATTGTCAAAAGCCGATGAGGAGCTGGAGATTTTAAAGAAGGATGTCGAGACCGGAATGGTGAGCCGCGATGACGAGAAGTACAGGCGAATTGCGGCAGCAGAGCTAAAGAACTGCGCAGAGATTATTGCCAAGGATTGCGATAAGAATCCTGTCTCAGTGGTGAAAGAGTGGTTCAACAGCAGGGAGCTTTCAAGGAAAAATGCAAGTGAAGTGAGCGGAAGACATCTTACAAACAGCCTTGAATTTATAAATCGCGTGTTTGGCGATGAGGAGTCTCTTTCGGGAAGCCAGGAGATGGTCATTTTTCTTACAGAGCTTTCGAACGCTTACTACAGCCTTAAGTTTGTTCGCGAGACGGGAAATGAAGCGTATTACAAATATAATAAGATACTGCTTTTGAATGACAGGAGGCAGGAGATTAATGAGGAGATTCGGAAGGTTGTGTATGAGCTGGAGTGAGTGAAAAATTAACGGAATCAATTAAGAAAACGCCATATTGTAATTCCATTCATAATGGTGTATAACCATATTTATAAAAATTAAACAGACGGGAGCTTGTATTACAGGCTGAGAGGAAGGTGTGACCTTCGACCGAGAACCTGATTTGGATAATGCCAACGTAGGGATGCCTTGTAGAAATAGGAGATTTATGCGGAAGCTTACCGGACGGGAGCTTCCGCTTTTTTGATGCAAAAAAAGATGCCTCCGCCGGATGCTAAAGCACTATCGTGCATTGATTTTCAGGCCCGTCAAAAGGAGATTGATATGAAAAATCAAAAAGTATTGCTGAAAATGGTTACGCTTGCTATGTTTGTCGCGCTTGGAGTTGTGATTTCTCCGATACTTCGTGTTGAGGGAATGTGCCCTATGGCGCATCTTATCAATATCACGTGCGCTGTGTTTATGGGGCCTGTGTATGCCTTTACATGTGCGGTTTTGATCGGCGTGATAAGAATGACGACGATGGGGATTCCGCCGCTTGCGCTTACGGGTGCGGTGTTTGGCGCGGCTCTTTCCGGAATTTTGTATAAGCTTTCAAAGGGCAAGATTATAGCAGCGGTTATCGGCGAGATTATCGGAACCGGAATTATCGGTGCGATCGTATCATATCCTGTTATGACTTATCTTTGGGGCAAAACTGGGCTAACACTTTTCTTCTATGTCCCTTCATTTATCATGGGAACGCTCATAGGTGGAAGCATTGCGTACCTTCTGCTTAAGAGGCTTGCCGCTACGGGAATGCTTAGAAAGATACAGGATAGCCTTATATGAAAACAAACATCTGCAAACAACTAAAAGAACAATCGCCCCTAATTCACTGCATCACTAACCCAATCTCAATAATGCAGTGTGCCAACGCCGTGCTTCTTCTTGGTGCAAGACCGATAATGGCGGAGCATCCCGATGAAGTTCGTGAGATTACGGCAAGTGCGAAAGCTCTTTTGCTCAACTTCGGAAACGTAACGAGGGACAGGCTTGAGGCGATGGCTGTATCTTATGATGAGGCGATGAAAAAAGAGATGCCTGTCGTGATAGATGCGGTGGGTGTTTCGTGCTCGGAGCTTCGAAGAAACATCGTAAAAAAGATGACAGGTAAAAGAAATCCTAAAGCTCCGATGCTGATAAAAGGCAATTACTCTGAGATACGGGCTCTTTTCGACATCGACTATAAATCATCAGGAGTTGATGCGGATAAGAAGCTCACATTCGAAGAGACAATCAACATCGCCAAGGAACTTGCAAATAACCTTAATGCCATAGTTCTTGCAAGCGGAGAAAAAGACATAGTAACAGACGGCAGCAGAACGGCGGTTATCGAGAACGGAACGAAAAAGCTCGGTAGCATAACCGGAACGGGATGTATGCTCGGAGCAGTGTGCGCAAGTTTTTTTGCGGTAGATACAAGTATTGAAGCGGTTGTGAATGCGACGTCGGCTTTTGGGATAAGCGGAGAGAACGCAGAGGGCAACATGTTCCTGATGCGATTGTTTGACGCTATCGCGGAGATAAATGACGACATCATTGAAGAAAGGAAGAAAGTTACATGGTACTAGACAGAAAGCAGCTTAAGCTCTACCTTGTCACGGACAGCACGGATAAGAGCGACGAAGAATTCCTTAAAGCTCTTGAAGAGGCGATAGAAGGCGGTGTTACCTTTGTCCAGATCAGGGAAAAAAATAAGTCGACAGCGGAGTATATAAATCTCGTAAGTAAGGCGCTTGAAATCACAAGAAAGCACAATGTGCCGCTTATCGTTGATGACAGAGTTGATGTCGTTCTTGCGACAGGCGCAGACGGAGTACATGTCGGAAGAGAGGATATGCCTGTTGAGACGGCAAGAAAGATTCTGGGAAAAGACAAGATAGTTGGCGCAACAACCAAGACTGTCGAGCAGGCACTTGCAGCGTACAAAGCAGGTGCGGATTATCTGGGTGTGGGTGCGATATATCCGACAACGACAAAGGTAAAAACGATTCTTACTTCAACTGAAACTTTAAATGATATCTGCAATGCGGTGCCGATTCCGGCAAATGCGATAGGCGGGCTAAATAAAGACAACCTTGGTGTATTAAAAGGCATTCCGATTGCCGGAATCTGCGTAGTGTCTGCGATCATGAAATCTGAGTCGCCAAGGGAAGCGGCGCAGGGACTTATTAAAGCGATTGAAGAGTTGTGATTATATATAAATGCGAATAAAAGCTATTTATCAATGAAAAATGCAGATTATTGCATATCAGAAATTATACGATCGGGAGAGATTTTCAATGAAAGTAGTTTTATCTATAGCGGGAAGCGACAGTAGCGGCGGAGCCGGCATTCAGGCAGATCTTAAGACAATGACCGCACACAAAGTATACGGAATGACTGCGATAACGGCGCTCACAGCTCAGAACACAACAGGGGTTACGGATATTATGGAGGCAAGTCCCGAGTTCCTTGGGGAGCAGATTGAAGCTTGCCTTAGTGACATTCCGTGCGATGCGGCCAAGATCGGAATGCTTCCGTCTGCAGAGCAGGTTAAGGTGGTGCACGAAAAGCTCACCAAGTATAAGGTAAAAAATCTTGTTGTGGATCCGGTGATGGTTGCTACAAGCGGCAGCAGCCTTATGAAGGATTCGACAGCCGAGGTTATGGCGAGGCTTCTTTTTCCCATAAGTCGTGTTATAACGCCCAACATACCTGAAGCTCAGGCACTTACGGGACTTAAGATAACATCGAGAAAAGATATGGAAAAAGCTGCGGAAGAACTTGGAAATGAGAGCGGATGTGCGGTTCTTTTAAAGGGCGGCCACAGCATAGAAGATGCCAGCGATGTTCTTTATGAGAACGGGAAGCTTACGTGGTTCGAGGGAAAAAGAATTGAGAGCAGCAATACTCACGGAACGGGATGCACACTCTCAAGTGCGATAGCTTCAAACCTTGCACTTGGTTTGAATCTCGAAGATGCTATACGAAATGCAAAAGCATATATCTCTGATGCAATCGCGTCGGGACTTAATCTGGGAAAGGGTTCGGGACCACTTGATCACATGGTGGATTTATGAAATAGGAGTAAGCAGGAGGGTATATGGTCAAAATAAACGGAGAAGAATACCAATATGAAAACAAGCAGCTGACTGCGGTTCTTGAGGAACTTAATTACGACAAGGCCAGGATTGCTGTTGAGATCAATGAAGAAATCGTACCAAAGGTATGTTACGATGCTACTGTTCTTAAGGACGGAGATATCGTAGAAGTTGTGAGCTTTGTGGGAGGTGGCTGATATGACACCGACGAGAGAGGAGTTCCATAATGCGCTCATAGAGCGGCACGGAGCCGAGAATCAAAAGAAATTTGACAAGGCGACAGTGGCAATCTGCGGACTTGGAGGGCTCGGTTCCAATATTGCTATATGCCTTGCAAGAGCGGGAGTTGGAAAGCTGATTCTTATCGACTTTGATAAAGTCGACATAACCAATCTTCACAGGCAACAGTATAAGGCTGCGCAGGTTGGAATGCCAAAGGCACAGGCTCTTTCAGATAATCTGAAAGAAATAAATCCATATATAACCATCGAGACGCATAACACGAAAGTCACAGAAGAAAATGTCATCGAACTTACAAAAGACGCAGACTTAGTCTGCGAGGCATTTGATAAGGCAGAGAACAAAGCAATGCTTGTAAATGCGATACTTGAAAATGCTCCCGAAAAGTACCTTGTATCAAGCTCCGGAATGGCGGGCTTTGGAAGTGCCAATCTTATTAAGACAAAAAAGATCTCGAAAAGGTTCTTTTTATCCGGAGATTCCGTTAGTGACGTAAATGACGGCATAGGATTGATCTCTTCGAGAGTGATGGTGTGTGCAGCACACGAAGCACATATGGCGCTGCGCATATTGATGGGAGAAACGGAAACGTGAATGATTTGATGAGCTGACAAGCCGAGTTTTAGCAGACAATGAAGAATTCAAATCGGCAATATTACAGCACATCGGGTAGGAGAAGGAAAATGACAGAAGACAAACTTATTATCGGAGGAAAAGAATTTAATTCGAGATTCATTCTCGGATCTGGAAAGTACTCGATGAAACTTATCGAGGCTGCAACACGTGATGCGGGCGCTGAGATAATCACGCTTGCAGTAAGACGAACAAATACGAAGGATGAGGAGAACATTCTGGATTTTATTCCCAAGAATGTTACGCTCCTTCCAAATACGAGCGGAGCAAGAGATGCAAAAGAGGCAGTGCGTATAGCCAGACTTGCAAGAGAGCTTGGCTGCGGTGATTTTGTAAAGATCGAGATCATGCGCGATACGAAATATCTTTTGCCCGACAATTATGAAACTATCAAAGCGACGGAGATACTTGCAAAAGAAGGATTTGTGGTAATGCCTTACATGTACCCGGACCTCAATGTTGCGAGAGAACTTAAGGAAGCGGGAGCAGCGTCAATCATGCCGCTTGCTTCACCTATAGGCTCAAATAAGGGACTTGCTACAAAAGAATTTATACAGATCCTTATTGATGAGATAGACCTGCCGATAATTGTTGACGCAGGAATCGGAAGACCCTCGCATGCCTGCGAAGCAATGGAGATGGGAGCTGCCGCGATCATGGCGAACACAGCGCTTGCAACAGCCGGAAATCTGACACTTATGGCATCAGCTTTTAAAGATGCCATTGAAGCCGGAAGAAAGGCATATCTTGCCGGAGTAGGAAGAGTTCTGACAAGAGGCGCCAGCGCTTCCGACCCTCTTACGGGATTCTTGCATTAGTGATGCTGTTATAAAATATTTCGACTTTTGTACAGAATGGACAGCAACACTAAGGAGGAAGATATGGAAAATCATTTTTTGATTGATTCGGATGAATTGTCCGAGGCGGGACTTGAGCGCAAACACAGGATTGAGAACGATCCTTCGTTCAGGACGGATCACATGGCTTATCTGCCCGGAATGGACGTGATCGAATCCGATGTTTGCAAGAATGTAATGGAGCACTTTGAGTCATATGATTACAGCAAGTATACGGCGAAAGATGTCAGAAGAGCGCTTGATAGCGAGAGATGTTCGATTGAAGATTTCAAAGCACTTCTTTCACCTGCGGCGGAGCCTTTTCTTGAGCAGATGGCTGAGAAAGCACAGCGCGAGACGAGCAAGCACTTTGGGAATACGGTATATCTTTTTACCCCGATATATATTGCAAATTATTGCGAGAACTACTGCGTTTACTGCGGATTCAACTGCTATAACAGGATTAAAAGAATGAAGCTGTCATACGAGCAGATTGAACACGAAATGAAGGTCATCGCAGACAGCGGAATGGAAGAAATCCTGATTCTTACGGGAGAGAGCCCCGCCAATTCGGATATTGAGTATATCGGAGAGGCATGTAAGATCGCGAGGAAGTATTTCCGAATGGTCGGAATTGAGATTTATCCCGTGAATGTCAAAGACTATAAGTATCTTCATGAATGCGGCGTCGATTATGTCACTGTATTTCAGGAAACTTATGATACAGTCAGATATGAACAGCTGCATCTTATGGGCAACAAGAGAGTCTGGCCGTATAGGTTCGATGCACAGGAGAGGGCACTTATGGGCGGCATGCGCGGCGTAGCTTTTTCTGCGCTTTTGGGGCTTTCGGATTTCAGGAAAGATGCGCTTGCTTCGGCGCTTCATGTATATTTTTTGCAAAGAAAATATCCTTATGCCGAGATGTCTTTGTCATGCCCAAGGCTTCGTCCCATCATCAACAACGAGACCATAAATCCGCTTGATGTAGGCGAGAGACAGCTTTGCCAGATACTTTGCGCATACAGGATATTCCTGCCGTTTTGCGGAATAACGGTTTCGTCGAGAGAAACGGCGGAATTTAGAAACGGCATAGTGAAGATTGCGGCAACCAAGGTTTCTGCAGGAGTTTCGACGGGAATCGGTGACCACGAACAGAAGTATTCGGGAAAAGAAAAAGGCGAAGAAGCCGGAGATGAGCAGTTTGAAATATCGGACGGACGAAGCCTTAACAGAATGTATAAGGATATTGAAAGCGAAGGGCTTCAGCCGGTTTACAACGACTACGTATACGTATGATATAGAATCGTGAGAACTTTGAAGAAACGGGGCAATTCGAATATCAAACATGGAAAAATCAGTTTATTACACCATAAATATAAAAAATCAGAATAGGAGAAGGTTTTAATGAGAGAGTATTCAACACAGATGGAGGCGGCACGCAAAGGAATCGTGACCAAGGAGATGGAGGCGGTTGCCAAGAAAGAGTATCGTGATACTGAGTTCATAAGAGCACTTGTTGCGGAAGGAAAGATTGCGATTCCCGCAAATAAGAATCACAAATGTATCGATCCTGAGGGCGTTGGTTCAATGCTCAGAACTAAGATCAACGTAAACCTTGGTGTATCAAGAGATTGCAAGGATTATGATATCGAGATGGAAAAGGTTATGGCCGCTGTAAACATGGGTGCTGAGGCTATTATGGACCTTTCAAGCCACGGAAATACACAGCCTTTCAGAAAAAAGCTTACAGAATCATGCCCTGCAATGATCGGAACGGTTCCCGTATATGACAGTGTTATTCACTATCAGAGGGATCTTGCTGAGCTTACGGCTAAGGATTTCATCGATGTTGTAAGACTTCATGCTGAGGACGGAGTTGACTTTGTCACACTTCACTGCGGAATTACAAGAAAGACGATTGAGCAGATCAAGAAGCACAAGAGAAAAATGAATATCGTATCAAGAGGTGGTTCTCTTGTATTTGCATGGATGTGTATGACGGGTAACGAGAATCCTTTTTATGAGTATTATGATGAAATTCTTGAGATCTGCAGAGAGTATGACGTTACAATCTCACTCGGAGATGCGTGCAGACCCGGATGCCTTGCGGATGCGAGCGATGTTTGCCAGATAGAGGAACTTGTAAGGCTCGGCGAGCTTACCAAGAGAGCTTGGGAAAAAGATGTTCAGGTAATGGTTGAAGGTCCCGGACACATGCCTATGGATCAGATAGAAGCCAACATGAAGATTCAGAACACAATCTGTATGGGAGCTCCTTTCTATGTACTTGGCCCTCTTGTTACGGATATTGCACCAGGATACGATCACATCACATCCGCTATCGGAGGAGCTATCGCTGCAGCATCGGGAGCAGCGTTCCTTTGCTACGTTACACCCGCTGAACACCTTGCACTTCCAAATGTCGACGACGTTAAGCAGGGAATCATTGCTTCCAAGATTGCAGCTCACGCAGCTGATATTGCAAAGAAGATTCCTCATGCAATGGATGTGGACAACAAGATGGGTGATGCGAGAAGAGTGCTTGACTGGGATAAGCAGTGGGAGTGCGCACTTGATCCCGAGACTGCAAAGAAGATAAGAGACGAAAGGTCTCCCGAGTTTGACGATACATGCTCAATGTGCGGTAAGTTCTGTGCGGTACGAAGCATGAACAAAGCTCTTAACGGAGAGTATATTGATATATTGGGATAAAAACTGAAAAGTATAGCGACATGGCAAAAAACATCAAGTAAAATGATTAATTTTGCCATGTTTTATTTGTGAAAAAATGTGATATCATAATATCCATCAACAAAACTGAGATATTTTAATTCGATTATGATAAAAAATATCAAGAAATCAAGGAGCAGATGAATAATGGATAATTGTCAGAAGTATCAGTGTCAGTACTATATGCCTCCTAAGGCAACATACAATTGGGTAACAAAGGATCATATCGAGACTCCCCCCATTTGGTGCAGTGTTGACTTAAGAGACGGAAATCAGGCGCTTATTGAGCCTATGAGTCTTGAGGAGAAGCTTGAATTCTTCACAATGCTTGTTAAGCTCGGCTTCAAGGAGATTGAGATTGGTTTCCCTGCAGCTTCTGTTACAGAATATGAATTTGCGAGAACTTTGATTGAGAGAAATATGATTCCTGATGATGTTACGGTTCAGGTTCTTACACAGGCAAGAGAACATATTATCAAGAGAACATTTGAGGCTGTAAAGGGGGCTCCAAGAGCCATCATCCATCTTTATAACTCAACTTCCGTAGCACAGCGTGAGCAGGTGTTCAAAAAGGATAAGGATGAGGTCAAGAAGATCGCTGTTGAAGGAGCAAAGCTTCTCGATAAGCTCGCAAAAGAGACTGAAGGAAACTTCTCTTTTGAATACTCACCCGAAAGCTTCCCCGGAACAGAGGTTGATTACGCTGTTGAAGTATGTAACGCTGTTCTTGATGTGTGGAAGCCCACAAAAGAAAACAAGGTAATAATCAACATTCCTACAACTGTTGAGAATGCAATGCCTCACGTTTTTGCTACACAGGTTGAGTATATTCACAATTCACTTAAGTATCGTGATGCGGTAACTCTTTCTCTTCACCCTCATAATGACAGAGGAACCGGCGTCGGTGATGCGGAGCTCGGATGTCTTGCGGGGGCTGACAGAATTGAGGGAACTCTTTTCGGAAACGGTGAGAGAACAGGTAACGTTGATATCGTTACACTTGCCCTTAATATGTATTCGCACGGTGTAGATCCGGGGCTTGATTTTTCACACCTTCCACAGGTCGGTGAGACATATGAGAAACTTACAAGAATGCGTATTTACGAGAGACAGCCTTATGCAGGACAGCTTGTCTTTACTGCATTTTCAGGTTCTCACCAGGATGCGATCTCCAAGGGATTCAACTGGCATGAACTTAAGAAAGACAACGGAATCTGGTCGGTTCCTTATCTTCCCATCGATCCCAAGGATATCGGAAGAGAGTACGACGGAGACGTTATCAGAATCAACAGCCAGTCAGGAAAAGGTGGCGTAAGCTATATTCTTAAGAATAATTATGGTATGATGGTTCCCAGAGAAATGCAGGAAGATGTCAGCTACACGATCAAAGACATTTCCGACAGAGAGCATGCGGAGCTTTCTCCCATGCGTATCTATCAGATCTTTGAGGATAAGTACGTTCACAACAATCATGTATTTAAGATTGATGAATGTCACTTCAAGCAGAAAGAGGGAATACTTGCAGAGGTTAAGTTAGATCATCTTGACGCCCAGCAGGTTGTTGAGGCAAACGGAAACGGACGTCTTGACGCTGTAAGTAATGCCATCAAGCAGTACTTTGGAATAAAATACGAGCTTTCAACATATGAGGAGCACGCTCTTTCAAGAGGTTCTTCATCCAAGGCATGTACATATGTCGGAATCACCGTTGAAGGCAAGAAGTACTGGGGAGTTGGAATTGACGAGGATATTATCAAATCTTCAATTAACGCTCTTGTTGTTGCCGTTAACCAGCTTGATGCCGTTAAGAACAACAAGGATGTGAGAGATGTGAGGATCAACGCGATCATGAATTATATTCAGGAGAATTATCTCACTATCACACTTGAAGATCTGTCCAAGCAGTTCTTCCTTTCAAAGCCTTATTTGTCCAAGTTCATCAAAGACAAGTCGGGAATGACTTTCGGTGAGAATGTAAAGCAGATAAGACTTAACAAGGCAAGTACTCTTTTGAGAAACGGAAACATGAAGGTCGAGAAAGTAGCTGAGGCATCCGGATACCAGAACGTTGAACATTTTAATCGTCTCTTTAAAGAGAGATTCGGAATGACTCCCGTTCAGTATCGTTGCAGCGAAAAATAAAGATCGGATCAGGAAAAAAGAGTGGAAAACAAAAGGCAGAGCGGTAGACTTAACAATAAAAAAATTGCAAAAAGAATTGCGGCAACAGTCGCCGCCTGTTCCTTAGTTTTTATAACAGGATGCGGATCATCCGAAAAGCCTGTAAAGATAGTTTTTACCACGGGTTTTGCAAAGGATGAAGTATTCAGGATAGAAGATTCGGTGTGCACCCTCAAGGAGGCCAAGGCATATCTCATAAATACCCAGGAGGGTTATGAGGCAAGCTTTGGAGAAGAGATATGGGGGCGCGAGACCGGAAGCGAGACTGTCGAGGACAGGTTAAAAGACTCTGTTCTTGCGAAGATTGCTCAGATTAAGACAATGGATATTCTGGCAGCGGATAACGGAATTGTGCTTGATGACAAAGAGAACAAAAAAGCTGAAGAAGCAGCGGCTGAGTATTATGCTACACTTTCAGAAGCCGATATTGCGGCTATGGATGGAATAACGCAGGAAGATATTGCGGGCATATACAAGGATCAGGCTCTTGCAGACAAGCTTTACAACGATATCATCAAAGATATAAATCCGGAGATAAGCGATGACGAAGCCAGAACGATAACGATTGAGCAGATTTTGATAAAGACGTATTCGCTTGACGCTAACGGAAATAAGGTAGAATTCAATGAGGCCGACAAGGCGGCAGCCAAGTCTAAAGCTGACGGTATATACAGACGGATTAAAGACGAGGGAGCAAGTTTCGAAGAACTTATGCTTGAATATAACGAGTCCGATAAATCGGAACTCTCTTTTGGAAAAGGCGGCGAACAACCCGATTATGAGAGCGTTGCGTTTAATCTCGGAGGCGGTGAGGTGAGCGGTGTCTTTGCGACAAGTGAAGGTTATGCGATAATCAAGTGCATCAGCAAATTCAATCTTGAGGAAACCGAAGCCAATAAGGTTAAGATCGTTCAGGAGAGAAAACGTGAAGTTTTCGGTGAGAAGTATGACAGCTTTGTCGCGACACTGAACAAACAGCTCAACGAAAAGCTTTGGAGCAGCGTAACTGTAGGCAAGGATCCCGAAGTTACCGCTAAGGGACTTATGGAAGTCTATCAGAAATATTTCTCGAAAAAGTGATAATTTAACAGAAGTGTCAAAATGACGTATGATTTTTACTTTGGTAAGAATCATACGTCTATTTTTATCCATTTTAGACAAAATGGAAGCGCTACCAATGGCAATATGCACAAATAAAACATGAAAAATCTATGATTTATGGTCAAGAAGTAAAAAAAGTGCTTGATGAAGTAAAAAAAATATGTTCAGAATATTTACTTAATCGTTTATATTATTATCAGTAGTATCAAAATTACACCGAGGTGATGATAAGCATGAAAAATTTAAAAAAGACTTCTATTATACTTGCTTTGATTATGGTGATGCTTATCCCCACAGGTTGCGGTTCCGCAAACAAAATTGAATCCTGGGCAAAGGATTATGAGCCGAGTGAAGAGTATCTTGCTCTTTATGATGACGGAAAGGCTGTTTGCGAAGGTAAGAATTATACATATGTTAAGGATGATGACAGTATCACCCTTACCGATAAAGATGGTAATTCGATAGAACACAGATACTACATGGATAATGAAAAAATGGTTTTTTATATAGCATCGGTTTATGACTATCAGGATGAAGGGGATCCTGATGGAATTGTTGGGAATTGGGCTTGCGGTAATAATGTTTTCAGATTTTTACCCGCGCCTAAATTGGAGTTTAGTGAGGAGGATGCTTTCTATGGCCACTATTCAGTGGATGAAGCAAATTCCAGTGTGAAACTTATGTATGATGCACCTATTCCGGATGCGACTTTCTATTATTCTTTGGACGGCAAGAAACTTACAATCGATTATCCCTGGCCTTTAGTTAAGACTCAGGAGAAAGACACGACCAAGAAGGATGAGGGTACAACGTAATCGAAACGCATGGCGCGTTTACGATAGATCATGGCAGTAAGACTGCCAAAAACCATTATTAAGAAGGAGAGGTATGAAATGGAGAAGAAGCGTTTAGTTTCAATGTTATTGGCGGGCGTAATGACTCTTTCTCTTGTTGGATGCGGAGATACAGCTTCAGCACCTGCAGAATCAGGTGACAACGGTGCAGCTGCAGCAACAGAGGCAGGAGCAGACGCAGGAGCAGATGCAGGAGCAGAAGCAAGTGCAGCAGGTGCTGGATTGGATGACAGCACACCTATTACTCTTAACATGTGGTGTATCGCTACAGAGAGTGATTCAAACCGTAAGTCTTACGAGACAGCTATTAAGGAGATGGAGACAAACCATCCAAATGTTACTTTGAACTGGGAAGCTTTTGAGAACGAGTCTTACAAGACAAAGATCAAAGCTGCAGTATCAGCAAACGAAATGCCTGACATTTTCTTTACATGGTCATGTGCATTCCTTGGTGATTTCGTAAGCGCAGGAAAGGTACAGTGCCTTGACGAAGCATACGAGAAGTATAAGAACGAGCTTCCTGAAGCTATGCTTAAGAACACAACATTTGACGGAAAACACTACGGTGTTCCGCTTACAATGAATATTGTAGGTCTTTTCGCTAACATGGATATCCTCAAAGAAGCAGGATATGATGAGATTCCCGGAACTTATGAAGATTTCATTAAGTGCTGTGATGCTCTTAAGGCTAAGGGCAAGATTCCTTTCGGATGTGCAGGTAAGGAAACATGGTGCGTAACTGAGTATCTTGAGTCTATCATCGAGAAGAGCGCAGGTGCTTCTACACTTGATGCTATCTTCGCAGGAACTGATTCATGGAACAATCAGGACGTTGCTGATGCCGTTGATACATTCCAGAAGCTCATCAAAGACGGATACTTCGATCCTTCAGGAATCGGTCTTTCAAACGACGAAGTTAAGGCTAACTTCATGGCAGGCAAGTACGCATTCTACATGAATGGTACATGGAACTGTGCAGACTTTGCAGCAAATGCAGACTTCTTACCTAAGGTTAAGGTTGGTGAGTTCCCTGTAATCAACGCTGACAAGTCAAAGCTTGGCCAGCTCATCGGTGGACCTTCTGATACACTTGCAGTTGCAGCTTCATCACCTAACGCTGCAGCAGCTGCTGATTACACATTCGAGCTTGGTAAGCTTATCTGCCACTACGGTTACCTTGATGGTTGCGGACTTCCTGCATGGACACCTTACGGTGACACAAGTTCTGTAAATCCTCTTACACAGGCTGTTGCAGATATCGTTCAGAAGTCTGATTACATGGTTCTCTTCGGAGATACAGCTATGGCAGCAGATAAGGCTCAGACATACCTTTCATATGTTGATCAGGTTTATGGATGCCAGATCGATGGAAAAGGATTCATCGAAGGTCTTGCTAAGGATATTAAGTAATTCTTTTTTGAAGAGTTTGTTAATCTAAATTGATTTTATTTTGGTTCTTCCTGTGCTTCCAATGGGAAGCATAGGGGGAACCGTATTTTGTTGGAAGGTTATTTTGTATGGAAAGAGATAAGAGTGCGTTAAATCAGAAGAGGAATAAGGAGTTGAAAAAGGGACTGGCAGTCTTTGTATTTCTGCTTCCCGGATTACTTTTATTCGTTAGTATTTTAATTGCTCCCATTGCAGTTTCTTTGTACAAAAGTTTGTTTGACTGGAATGGGTTTACGGAAGGAACATTCATAGGATTAGCCAACTATCAAGAGCTGTTCACAAACGGATCTATTAAGTTCATGATCTCATTGAAGAACTCGCTTATATTGGCACTATTTTCAGTATTTATACAGTTACCGCTTGCATTGTTGCTTGCACTTATACTTGGAAGAAAACCTAAGGGCGAGCGTTTCTACCTTACAGTTTTCTTTATGCCCGTGCTTATTTCAACTGTTGTTATCGGTCAGCTCTGGCTTAAGATTTACAACCCTGATTACGGTATTTTGAACAGATTCCTTGGAGCAATCCATTTGGAGAGTTTGCAGCATATTTGGGTCGGTGATCCCAAGACTGCTCTTGGAAGTATCGTTGTTCCCACAATCTGGCAGTATGTCGGTTATCACATGCTTCTTATGTATGCGGGAGTTAAAGGTGTTTCACCCGACCTTAGAGAAGCAGCAATGATTGACGGCGCTACAAAGTGGCAGACAGACAGATTCATTGTTATCCCGATCATTAAGCCTATTATCAGAGTAAGTGTTATCTTCGCTGTTACAGGTTCACTTAAGACATACGACCTTGTTCGTATCCTGACAGACGGAGGTCCTTATCAGACAACCGAAGTTCCGAGTACATTGCTCGAATATATGTTGTTCTTGAGAAACAGATACGGAATGGGAAGTACGATCTCTGTAATGCTTATTGCTCTGTGCTTCGCGTTTGCGTTACTAATTAGTGCTGCATTTAAGGAAAAGGATAAGTAATGATGGTAGGTAAGAAAAAAACATTTGTATATATACTTTTGGTTATCTGGTCGATAATCAATTTATTCCCGATATATTTCATGTTTACATTCTCTCTTAAGGGAAATGATGAGATTTTCGGAGAAAATATCATAGGACTTCCCAAGCATTGGTTGTGGTCCAACTATAGCTCAGCTTTGAGCACCGGAAATATGGCGTTGTACTTTGTAAACAGTTTACTTGTTACAGCGATTTCAATAGGTATTTCAATTATTGCCGCAATGATGGCAACATATGCGCTTACACGTATTAAGTGGAAACTCAGTAAGATCACAAATGCATTCTTTATGCTTGGACTTACAATTCCGCTTCAGGCTTCAATCGTTCCTGTATACGTAGTGCTTTCAAAGCTTCACTGGCTCAATAAGTATTCAACACTTATTGTTCCTTACTCAGCTTTCACACTTTCAATGTCGATTCTTATTTGTACGGGATTCATGGTAGATATTCCGTATGACCTTGATGAGGCTGCGATTATCGACGGATGTGGTCTTTTCGGAACATTCTTTAAGATCATCATGCCGCTTATGAAGCCTGCTCTTTCAACAGTAGGTATCTATGCATACCTTCAGTGCTGGAACGAGTTCATGTTTGCGAACGTATTCATTTCAGATCAGAAGCACAGAACATTGCCTGTAGGTATTAAGGCTTTGTCAGGTGCGTACACAACTGATTGGGGCCCGATCGGTGCGGCTCTTGTAATCGCAACATTCCCGACACTTATTGCTTATGTATTCTTAAGCAGAAGGATTCAGGACAGCTTCATTGCCGGCGCGGTTAAGGGTTGATGTGAGCTTATAATTTAATATTGAATTTCGAGACTCGGCATCTTATGATGGCGAGTCTTTTTGCTAATAGAACGAAAAAATGGTATCTTTTTATAGAGCGTTTATTGATATTTATATTTTTCAATATGAAATTATTAATATTGGTATGGGAAAAAATATGATCGATCAGGTTGGGGATAAGTTAAAAAAAACTACGCTTTCGTCAAGCTTTAGAAGCACCATGATTGGCATTGTAATGATAGTTTTTGTGTCTTTTTTGATCTCGACATATATCATTACGGAAAAAGAACGCAAAGCATATGTAATAAGAGAATCAGAAAGTGTGCTTAAAGCTCTTTCCAATAATATAAGTTCCGATCTTAAGAACTATATGGATGTTTCGAGGCTTGTTATAACGGACAGAAGACTTGTTACCTTTCTTAAAGCGGATTTAAGTGCTGTCGATGAAAATATGACAAATGATGCCAGATACGGAATGATGGATATATTGAACGCGGCAGAAGGCGTGGATTCTGTTATGGCATTTAGAGAAGACGAGAAAATGGTCTCAACCAACAGAATTTCCTATGAGTATGATGATACGCTTATGAATTCGAGGGAGTGGAGAGATACCATATATTCCAACGAAGGAAGAGCAACCGTTACTTTGAATTGTGGCGGTGTTGCGAGGAGAATCGACGATAAGCCGCTGGTTACGATTGAGAGGGCGATAAATGACATAAATTCGCAGAAGCGTATCGGAATAATGATGATGAACATATCGTCAAATGTTTTTCAGGATATGCTCAATAAGCTTCGCTATGATAATATTTGTATCCTTGGTGCAGATGGATGCTTTATCGCAGGAAACGAGGGATATTTGAATTATTACAGTCCCGGATTTGCGGTTGGCGGGATAAAGAATAAGAATATCAAAGTAGATAACAAGCGCATGCTTTTATCGGCATGCTGTGTTGATAATTATCCGATCGTTATAATGAGAGTATCGAAGTATGGAACCGAGGGCATACCGTATGGAATCTTGTATGTGCTGATGGTTCTTTTGCTCGTGTTTGTAGTTTTGGCGGTTCACATGGGAATCTTTATCAAGACCGATATAACGGATCCAATATACAAGCTTTCCGAATCAATGGAAAAAAATAAGAGGACGGGTGACCTTAAGACTATTGATATTGATATGCCTTCAAGCGAGCTTGAAATGCTTAAGGACGATTACAATAATCTTATCGATCACGTCAACGAGCTTATCGGTACTTTGATCGAAAAGGAGAAGACTCTTCAGCGAGCTGAGATGAGAGTCTTGCAGGAACAGATCAAGCCGCATTTTTTGTACAATTCTCTTGAAACAATAGGTTTTCTTGCACTAGATGCGGGAGCGGTCAAGGTGCACGATTCACTTGAGGTACTCGGAAGTTTTTACAGAAATTTCCTGAGCAAGGGAGACAGGGTTATACCTCTTTCAAGGGAAGTGCAGATAGTTAAGGATTACCTGGCGCTTCAGAAGTTGCGCTACGGAGATATTTTTGAAGATGAGTATGATATAGATGAAAAGACCAATAAGTTTATTCTGCCAAAGCTGATACTTCAGCCGCTTGTGGAAAACAGTATATATCATGGCATCAGGATGAAAGGTGAGAAGGGAAGTATTAAAATAAGTTCTAAGCTTGAAGATGGTTTTCTTCATTTGAAAGTTCGTGACACAGGTGTTGGAATGACACAGGATCAGATTGACAAGATCTTGCACTCAGACAGAAATTTTAAAGGAGAGATTGAGGGCGAGAGTTTCGGGCTGTGGGGAACCATTGAAAGAATCAGGATTTATTGCGGAAGTAACGATGTTGTCAGGATTGACAGCGAAGTAGGGGAATACACGGAGATAGAGTTTATTATCTCGGAAGAAATGGCAATAAGGGGCGTAAGTGATGGACAGAAAATATAGGGTTATGATAATAGATGATGAGGAGTCGGCTCGGAAGCTTATGCGTGCAGCGATAAATTGGGGAGAGCTGGGCATGGAAGTTGTCGGAGAAGCGGCAAGCGGCATAGAAGCAATAAATGTTATTGACGACCTTAAGCCGGATATAGCATTTGTTGATATTTCAATGCCTTTCATGGACGGAATAGAATTTACCCAGACTGCGACGGGGCGATATCCGAATCTTGTAATAATAATAATGACTGCGATAAACCAGTTCGAGTATGCAAGGAGATGTGTGAGTCTTCCGGTATTTGACTATATGCTTAAGCCTATGGTCAGAACAGAGATCACAAAGGTCCTTGAGAGGGCAAAAAAGATGCTTGATGCATCAAACGATACATGGGAAGAACCAAAGAGCGAACCTGTTGTATTGTCTGCAGAAGAGAACAATACGACCGAACTGATAAAAAAATACGTTGAGGACAACTTTGCCGATTCAAAGCTAAATCTCGCATACATAGCACAACACTTTGGTTTTAGTGCAAGTTATCTCTCACGAAAATTCAAGCAGGAGACCGGCAGCAACTTCATCGAATACCTCACAGACCTTCGCATGAAAAAAGCCATGCAGATAGCCAGAGCCAACGTTAAGATGTATCAGGCTGCCGCCGAAGTCGGCATTCCCGATCCCAACTACTTCAGCCGCTGTTTCAAAAAATACGCCGGAATGAGCTACTCCGAGTACGTCTCCTCCAAATACGAATAAACTAAGTGCATCGTTCACAGCATCGCCATTTACAGACTGCCACACATGCATCTGTGCGGCGGTGCCTGTGTGGCAGGCTGTAAATGGCGAGGATTGAATCGATGCAGGCTTGTTAGCACTCATGTTTGGTGAGTGCTAATTTTTTATTGACTTTTGCGAGTGGGGGAATTAAACTTTTATTTGTACGGTGGAGGGAGACTGAGACTGTGCATATACTGAAATGATGCAAAGGAGTGAGAGTTATGGCTTCAAAAAAAGGTAATCTTTCAATCAATAGCGAGAATATGTTTCCGATAATAAAGAAATGGCTTTATTCGGATCATGACATTTTTTACAGGGAAGTAATTTCAAATGCCTGTGATGCGGTTACGAAGATCCGCAAGATGGATATGATGGGCGAGTATGAACTTCCTGAAGGTTTTAAGCCCCGTGTTGATGTGGTGCTCAATGATAAAGATAAGACTATTAAGATTACGGATAACGGAATCGGTATGACAGCCGAGGAAGTTGAAGAGTATATCAATCAGGTGGCTTTTTCGGGAGCGACCGATTTCCTTAACAAGTATAAAGATAAAGCTAATGCAGATCAGATCATAGGACATTTCGGACTTGGTTTCTACTCAACATTTATGGTGTCTGATTCTGTTGATATCGATACACTTTCATATAAGTCAGATGCAGCGTCTGTTCACTGGACATGCGACGGCGGCTCTGATTTTGAGATGTCTGACGGAGAAAAGAAGGAGGTAGGAACTACAATTACCTTACATCTGTCGGATGACTGCCTTGAGTTCTGCAATGAGTACAAGGCAAGAGAAGTTATAGAAAAATACTGCTCATTCATGCCTTATGACATTTATCTTTCAAGAGAGAATGAAGAGGGAACAGAGACAATCAAGGCAAGCGAGAAGCTTGATTCGGATGTTGTGATAGAAGAAGTACATCCCGAGAAGAAAGAGGGCGAGGACAAAGAGCCTGAGCTCGAGTACAAGATTAAGAGAAGACCTCAGCTTCTTAACGATACACATCCCCTTTGGGCTAAGACTCCCAAGGATTGTACAAATGAGGAGTATCTTGAGTTCTACAGAAAGGTGTTCCGCGATTATAAGGAGCCTCTTTTCTGGATCCACCTTAACATGGATTATCCGTTTAACTTAAAGGGTATCCTTTATTTCCCTAAGATCAACATGGAGTTTGAGTCAATCGAGGGAACAATCAAGCTTTACAATAACCAGGTATTTATTGCGGACAACATCAAGGAAGTTATTCCTGAGTATCTCATGCTCTTAAAGGGTGTGATCGACTGTCCCGACCTTCCGCTTAACGTGTCAAGAAGTGCGCTTCAGAACGACGGATTTGTAAAGAAGATCTCGGAGTACATCAGCAAGAAGGTTGCTGAAAAGCTTGCCGGACTTTGCAAGACAGACAAAGAGAACTATGACAAATATTGGGATGATATCAGTCCTTTCATCAAATATGGTTGCCTTAAGGATGACAAGTTCTGTGAGAAGATGAACGATTACATCCTCTTTAAGAACCTTGACGGTAAGTATCTCACACTTCCCGAAGCTCTTCAGATCAACAAAGAGGCTGAGGACGAGGCTAAGAAAGAGGAAGCTGTGGATGAAAACGGAAATAAGGTTGAAGCAGAAGTTGTTGACGATAAGGCCGAAGACAAGAAGGATGAGAAAGAGGAAAAAGAGCCTCGTATCATCTACTACGTAACAGATGAGCAGCAGCAGAGCCAGTACATCAAGATGTTCAAGGCTCAGAAGATGGAAGCTTTCGTAATGAAGCACAACATCGATACTCCTTTCATGCAGCAGCTTGAGAGCAAGAATGAGGGAATCAGCTTTAAGAGAATCGATGCCGATCTTACAGATACATTTAAGAGTAAGACATCCAAGAAAGCTGCAAAAGAGCTTGAAGAGAAGGAAAAAGAGATTTCTGAAAAGCTCAAGAAAGCTCTTAAGAATGATAAGCTTGTTGTTAAGCTTGAAAAGCTTAAGGATAAGAAAATGTCTTCAATGCTTACTGTTTCAGAGGAATCAAGACGTCTTGCCGATATGATGAAGATGTATGCGATGAACGGAATGTCCATGGGAGATTTCGGCGCATCGGAAGGTCAGACACTTATTCTTAATGCAAATCATCCTCTTGTTCAGTATGTGATGGACAATAAGGATGAGAAGAATACAGAGATGATCTGTGAACAGCTCTATGATCTTGCAAGGATCCAGAATGCGCCTCTTGACGCTGAGTCAATGACTAAGTTTGTTGAGAGAAGCAATGAGATTATGTTGATTCTTGCTAAATAATAATGTTGATGGTTTAAGGTTTGATGCACTGTTTATGCTAAGTCATAGACAGTGCATGAATTATAATGGGGATTGCATATGAAAAGAATTCGCAACTGTAGGATAGGTAACATTATTTTGAAGATTTTCTTGATAAGTACGCTGGCTTTTGCCTGCTATTATTTGAGAGATCTTTTTCAAAGTCCGTTTGGGTTCAGCGGATTCAGGGACAATCCATCGATTTTTGTCGTAAAAATACTTCTGATAATTACTGTAGAATCGATCCTTTTCTGGACCGGAATAATTCTGGTTTACATAAATTGCAGACAGCTTGGAGTTAAATGGAGAGCACTTGGTATCTTTTTTGGAATGATACCGATACTCAATCTGATAATGCTGGGTAAGATCATTAAGACTGCAGATGATGAAGTTAGATTTGAATCTGCGAAGATGAAGATAGATGCTGAAAGAAAAGCTGATAAGATATGCAAGACAAAGTATCCCATCCTGTTGGTTCACGGGGTTTTCTTCAGAGACTTTGAACACCTTAATTACTGGGGAAGAGTGCCGCAGGAGCTTATTGATAACGGTGCGACCATTTTTTACGGAGAGCACAACAGTGCGTCTACTGTCGAAAAGAGCGGCGAAGAACTTGCAAAGAGGATCAAGGAGATAAAAGCGCAGACAGGATGTGAGAAGGTCAATGTCATAGCTCATTCAAAGGGCGGACTTGATATGAGATATGCTATCACGAAGTGCGGAGCGTATGAGGATGTGGCATCTCTTACAACTATCAATACTCCTCACAGAGGATGCGAATTTGCGGATTACCTTCTTGAGAAGATCCCCGAAGCACAAAAGCTTACCGTTGCAAGAGCCTACAATGCAGGTGCTGCCACATTCGGCGATGTGAATCCCGATTTTATCGGCGCTGTTACGGACCTTACTCATAAGGCTTGCGAGAAGCGAAATGAGGAACTTCCCGACAGAGAAGAAGTTTACTATCAGTCTGTGGGATCGATTCAAACAAGACCGACGGCAGGCAGATTTCCGCTTAATATGTCATATCTTCTGGTTAAGTATTTTGACGGAAAAAACGACGGACTTGTGGGAGAGAGTTCTTTTCCCTGGGGCAGTGATTTCAAGATGCTTGAACCTAAAGGAAAAAGAGGAATATCTCATGGCGATATGATTGACCTTAACCGCGAAAACATTAAGGATTTCGATGTCAGGGAATTCTATGTAAACCTCGTAGAGGATCTGAGATTAAAAGGATTTTGAAACAATCCTATATTCATATAGCGAAAAGCCGGGCGTAAAAGCTCGGCTTTTCCTTGTCTAAAGCAACATTTCGACTGTTCATAAAAGAAAAAACGGAATATAATACTAATAAGATTTTGTTTTTCGTTCTTTTTATCATTGTTCAATGGTTTTTTTCACATCTTTTTTATATTCATACGGAGGACAGGCTTATGAAAAGAAATGCGATGGGGTTAATACTTACATTGGCGATGACAGCAGGTCTTATTGCCGGATGTAACGGAAATGTGGCTGATACCATGCTTACAAAAAGTCCCGAAGGGGAAAACACCGCAGCAGAGGATGTTCAGGTAGTCACTGTGTGGAGTGACAATGCTCATGAACAGTCTGTGAGAGATGCTCAGATCGAGGAGTTCAACAATACGATAGGTAAGCAGGAAGGCATCAGGATTGATTATACGGTGTACGGCTCGGATTATTCCGATGTTATCAATGTGGCGCTTATGGCAAATGACGGACCGGATCTGTTCAGACCTTCATCCAATACCTTCGCTAAATATGTTGCTGCGGGATATGCCGTTCCGATATCTGAACTTGACGGTAGCAATACGCTTCTTTCCAAGTATGATGAGGACGATCTTCTTATAGGCGATCAGATATTTGGAGGCAAAGTATATACGCTTCCTTACAGTCTTCAGTCATATAAGATGATCATAAATAAAGATCTTTTTGATAAAGCCGGAATAAACGTGTATCCCAAAACATGGGATGATGTAAGAAAAGATGCAAAGCTGATCACGGATGTTTCAAACGGCGATGCATATGGATATTTTCTCGCACTTCAGAGCGGATGGACGCTCGATCATTATATTTACAGTGTTTCTTCCGCTTCTTTGGGACACTTTGGATATGATGCCGTAAGCGGAACATACAGGTATTCCGACGGTCTTCCCATTATCGAGAATATACTCGGAATGATCGAGGACGGAAGTGTTTTCCCCGGATATGAAAATATGGATGCGGATACCGCAAGAGCGCAGTTCGCTGCAGGCAAGGTCGGTATCGCTATGGCGGCGAGCTTTGACGTTGCGGTATATACAGAGCAGTTCCCCGCAGAATGTAATTGGGTTGTCTGCGATCCGCCGGCAATTGACAGTTCGGGATATGGGTATAAAGAGATGGTAACGCCGGTAGATCTTTTGGCTGTTGCAAAGAAATCGCTCGACGCAAAAGATACTTCAAAGATTGCCCGTGTTCTTGAGTGGTTCTATGCGGATGAAAATCTTGTTGAAATGTATGAGAAGGGAATGTACCTTCCTTACAGAAAAGAAGTGCTTGATATGGCAGCGGATTCTGAGGTAAAAGGCTGGAAAGAATTTGTTACGTTCCGGGGAAATCAGTTTATCATCCGAATGGCAGATCCTAAGGGTGTTATATCCTATGAGGGACTTTCGGCGAGGGAGACGCTTACAAAGCTCTTTTCCGGAGGATATTCGGAAGATGCGGCGACAGTGCTGCAAGAGCTGGATATGAGACTAAACAGTGGGCTGGCTCAGCTTGACGATGAGACCATAAATGAGTATGTTGCACCTCCGAACTATAAAGTTGAAAGAGATTAAAATATGATGACACAAGGGGATAAAGCTGCTAATAAGCGCATGAAAAGTGACAATGTTCAGGCAATGCTGATGATAGCTCCGTTCTTTATCGGGTTTATATTATTCGGCTATGTTCCCATCATTTACATTTTGAGATATGCATTTACAGATTTTGGCGGTTTTGGTGAATGTAAGTTCACGGGAATTGCGAACTTTGTCAGGATAATAAAAAGAGATCCGGATTTCTGGCAGTCTCTTCTTAATGCTTTTTTGCTTGCTGCGGGTAAACTTGCGGTTGAGATTCCGCTGGCGCTTGGGCTTGCGGTGCTTCTAAACCGCAAGATACGCGGAATGAATTTTTTCAGAGTGACACTTTTTCTGCCGTCGATAATATCTGCGGTAATAATAGGACTTATATTTTCACTTCTGTTTGCGTCGCATAACGGAATGATAAATGCCATTCTTATGCATGCAGGGCTGATCGCAAAGCCGATAAACTGGTTTAATACCAAGTGGAAAGCGATGTTTATCCTGGGGCTTGCCTCTGTCTGGCAGAACTACGGGATAAACATGATATTTTTTCTTATGGCGCTTCAGAGTATTCCACAGGAGCTGTATGACTGCGCAAGTATCGACGGAGCTAAAGGGATTAAGGGATTCTTTTACGTGATATTTCCTGTGATCGCGCCGATATTCCAGTCGATACTTCTGGTTGCGATTGTCGGAAGCCTTAAGATATGCGACCTTGTAATAGCTTGCACAAACGGCCAGCCGGGCGGGACTACGGAAGTTGTGATGACCTACATATACAAGTCCTTTTTCGGCAAATCGGGCAGAAATATCGAAGTCGGCTATGCGTCTGCAATGTCACTTGTTACCGCTGTTTTTCTCGGTATGGTTACCGTTGTTTATCTGAGAGCTACCAAAAAGCTTAAAGAGATAGTGTAGACAAAAAGGAGAGAGCAGCATGGCGCATATTAAGAAATATTGGGGAGTGCTCCCTGTATATCTCGTTTTGTGTTTATTTTTTGTAATAAGTTTTTTCCCCGTGTTCTACACGTTCATGTCATCGTTTAAGAGCAACATGGACATACTGACAACGGGGAATCTCCTTATTCCCAAGGAGTTTGTATTAGATAACTATGTAAAGGCATGGCAACTGGCTGATTTTAAGACCTACACCGGAAACAGCATATTTCTTGCGCTTTTCTGCGTTGTGGGAACTGTTTTTTCAAGCACGATATGCGGCTATGTTTTTTCAAGGGCGGCTTTTAAGGGAAAAGAGATTGTCTTTTATTTCATGATCTCGTCGATGTTTGTATCGCTTGGAACACTGACACTTTATCCGCTTTTGATGATCATGAAGGTATTTCATCTGAATAAGTCGCTGTGGGGAGTTGTCATCATACGTGTCTTTGGGATGAATGTCACGAACCTGTTTATTGCAAGGGGATTCATAAATTCTGTACCAAAAGAGATTGATGAAGCCGCGAAGCTAGACGGCTGTTCGTTTGCAGGGATATATTACAGGATCATCTTTCCGCTTTGTAAGCCGCTTATAGCGACGGTTGGAATACTATCGTTTCGAAGTGCATGGAATGATTACATGCTTCCTATGGTGTTTACGATGACAGATCCGCGGCGCATGCCGCTTGTTGTCGGAATTATGCACTTAAAATCATCCGGTGACGCGGCGTCTTCATGGAATTTCATGCTTGCGGGAACTTCAATATCGTTGATACCCATGATAACGATATATATAATGTTTAACAGGTACTTTATCTCGGGAATGACGTCAGGTGCGGTTAAAGGATGAGTTGTAACGCAAATAGATGTTGGGATGCTTATCTTACAATTTAGTAAGATAAGCATTTTTCTATATCAAAAAAAGACATTTTCCTATAATATAAAATAAGTTGCGAAAATTCTTTTTTTCGTAAAGGCACTTGACATACTTTGGCAGACGTAGTATTTTGTACTACGACAGACAAAGTATGACGGACGTAGTAATTATATAACAATAAAAAAGGATAGATCTTTTATGAAAAAACTTGTTGAGATCAAGGATGTGTGCAAGATATACAATCCCGGAGAAAATGAGGTCAGAGCGCTGAATCACATAAATCTGACCATCGGTGAAGGCGAGCTTGTTGCAATAATCGGACAGTCGGGATCGGGTAAATCAACGCTTATGAATATGCTTGGTTGTCTCGATACTCCCACAAGCGGCAAATACTTCCTTCACGGACATGATGTATCACATATGACGGATGATGAGCAGTCGGACATCAGAAACAGGGAGATAGGATTCATCTTCCAGGGGTTTAACCTTATCCAGTCGCTTACGGCTATGGAGAATGTTGAGCTGCCGCTTATCTACAGAGGAGTGGGAAAAAGAGAAAGAGAACGTCTTGCGGATGCCGCTCTTAACAGCGTCGGACTTGAAAAGAGAAAGACACACAGACCTAATGAGATGTCGGGTGGACAGCAGCAGAGAGTTGCGATTGCAAGAGCGATAGCGCAGGCTCCGCCGATACTTCTTGCCGATGAGCCTACAGGTAACCTGGATTCGGCTTCGAGCAAGGAAATCATGAAAATAATAAAGAGACTATATTCTGAGGGAAGAACGGTAATCATAATTACCCACGATCCCGGTATTGCCGCTCAGGCAAAGCGAATCATAACAATCTCTGACGGAAAGATTCAGAGTGATATTATAAATCCTGATTATAAAGAAGATTAAGGAGCTGGAAAAATGGCAGACAATAAAGCGTTAAACAAAGAAGTGGAAACAAAAGAGGAAAAAAAGGTTTCCGCTGCAGAGAGCAATAACGAGATTAAAGAGACAACAGGAAGCAGCGTTGAAATTTACGATGAGTATGATGAAGAAGAATTGGAAGTAACAAAGAAGCCCAAGAAAAAGATTAAGAAAAAATGGATAGTACTCGGCATAGTGGCACTTCTTGTTATCTTCCTTGTCGTAAGAGGAGTGACAGCATCAAAGAATGCCGTAACAATGGTTGAAACCGTTGATGTTGCAAAGGGAAGCATTGAAAACATTCTTTCTGTATCCGGAACTGTTGAAAGTGCAGAGACAAAGAGTTATTTCTCAGATGTTGCAGCTCCTATCGATAAGCTCAATGTTAAGATTGGAGACAAGGTTGCAAACGGTGACGTTCTCTATACATACAACGAGAAGGAACTTACTCTTGCAGAGAAACAGGCACAGCTTGCAATCAA
Organism: Butyrivibrio hungatei NK4A153; assembly: GCF_000424465.1. Lineage (GTDB taxonomy): Bacteria > Bacillota > Clostridia > Lachnospirales > Lachnospiraceae > Butyrivibrio > Butyrivibrio hungatei_A. The sequence continues at coordinate 201,243 of NZ_KE384196.1, forward strand.
GCAGGCTAAGGGCACATACAATTCATCCTTCTCAGAGACCGGAGCAGCTGACAGAAAGTATGCTGAGGGAATGAACGCACAGCAGATCAACGACAGAGTTGATGCTATCACAGCTGAGATCAATGCTCTTAACGATAAGATCACAGAGAAGACAAATCGTATGGAGAAGACACTTTCAGATCTTAACAAGACAAAACTTGATCTTGACCAGGACGGCGTGTTGGACGGAACAGAAGACGATCTCGATTACAATGAGAGAAGAGAAAATGATGAGCAGGTGGCACTTGCTTTGAACGAAGCAATCGCGGATGTAAATTATGCTATCGCTCATGACGCTGAGATAAAGGGATGGAACGATCAGATAACATCTCTTAAAGAAGAGCAGTCTCACCTTGCATCAGCAAAGGCTGCGCAGCTTAATGGCGGACAGATCCAGGCGAGCAAAGCTTCGCTTGATACAGCTCAGCTTACAAACGGAGATACAATCTCAAAGATCCAGGCTGCAAAGGAAGGCGTAAAGGCTGACTTTAACGGTGTAGTTACCGAAGTAGAAGTAGTAGAAGGCGCTACAGTGGCAGCAGGAACAAAGATGGTAACACTTGCAAACCTTGATGATGTTCAGGTAAGCGTGCAGGTATCAAAGACAGACCTTCCCAAGATCGCAGTTGGTCAGAAGGTTGATATAACTATCAACGGTAAGTCTTATACAGGTGAGATCGCTCAGATTTCCGGATCTGCAACAAAGAATGCCAACGGTGTAGCTGTTGTAGATACTAAGATCAAGGTTACAAACCCTGATAAAGAGATAATCCTCGGAGTAGAGGCTAACAACAAGATTCATGCTGAGAAGGCTGATAATACTATTGTTCTTCCTTATGAATATGTACTTACAGATGCAGAAGGTGACTATGTATTCGTACTTGAGAACGGCACAGCTGTAAGAAAAGCAGTTAAGATCGGTATCTCAACAAGTACAGATGCTCAGATCGTAGAAGGCCTTTCAGAAAATGACAAAGTGATAACTACTAATCTTGATACGCTTACTGACGGAATGCCGGTAGCGGTTATGGAAGCGAAGAATGAGTAAATTAGGTGAGTATATAAAAAGTGCTATAAAGCAGATGAAGCATAACGGCTACAGGACGCTTATGACAATGCTTGGTATTGTCATAGGTATAGCGGCTGTTATTGCGGTGGTTGCTCTCGGTAACGGAATGAAGCAGTACGTTAAAGACCAGATTAACGGAATATACGGTAATTACGGTGTGATCAGCATCGATACGTCGAAGACTACCGACTTTTTTACCCGGGATGATATTTCTCTGCTAAAGGAAGAGTTACCTGATATAAAAGGTGCATCGCCGGATTATTACGTTGGAGGAAAGGTTAAGGGACCCAGAGGAACGTTCCTTGCTTCTGTAGAGAGCGGAACGGAAGTGATTGAATATCAATATCCAAATAAAATTATCAAGGGAAGTTATTTCACTCAGCAGCAGGTGGAATCAGCTCAGAGAGTATGCGTTATGCTGCAAAATGATGCAAAAAAGCTCTTTGGAACCGATGAATGTCTGGGAAAAGAGATAGAACTATTAATAGACGGAAAATCAGCTAATTATACCGTTGTTGGCATCAGAGATAATACAAATGAGATGTATGATTTCTTTACACAGGATATGGACTATTCAGCTACGATTGAGGTTCCGTATACATCGTTTGCTTCAGATTACGGGTACGATATAGGTAAATGGTCTCAGCTGTATCTTTTCACAGATCAGGATGTCTTACAGCAAAGATGCGATGAGGCACAGGTCATACTTACAAATGCGCATGGGCTTAGAGGAGCAAATGCAATTTCTTCTTACAGCATGGCGGACATGTCGGATTCAATTGATACGATTATGAGCAAAGCAAGTACATTCCTTATCCTTGTTGCATTTATATCGCTTCTCGTTGGTGGAATTGGCATTATGAATATCATGCTCGTGTCTGTAACGGAGAGAACAAGGGAAATAGGAATAAGAAAATCCATCGGTGCAAGAACGGGAGCGATAACCATGCAGTTTTTGTCTGAGGCGGCAATCCTTACGCTTTCGGGCGGAGTACTTGGAATTATACTTGGAATAGTTCTTGCAAGAGTGATGTGCAAGATGATTAATATGCCGCTTTTAATTCCACCTACAGCGATAGTGGGAGCAGCATTATTTTCAATAATGGTAGGCCTTGTCTTCGGTCTTTATCCTGCAAGAAAGGCTGCAAAAATGAAACCGATTGATGCATTGAGAGTGTGAAAATATGGGAAAAGCAGGAGAATATTTAAAAAGTGCGATTGCAAGCATACGAAATAATAAGGGAAGATCGCTTCTTACGATGCTTGGAATCATAATAGGTATAGCGTCGGTACTTACGATCCTCGTTATCGGAGACGGTCTTAAGGCTACCGCCAACGGGCAGTTTGAAGACATGGATGTTTTGACGATAGATGTATCTATTGATGAGAGCAAGACCGATAAGTGCTTTACGCCTGAAAATATGGCTGCCGTAGAGCGCAGTATGGGTAATATATACGGATTTGGACCGAGTGTAAATATGTTTGGAACGTCTGACGGGAAAAAAGATTCTTACAGTCTGTATTTTACCGGAGTAAGTGATGTGAAGCGTTTTACCACCGGAAATAAGATTGTGCACGGGCGCTATTTTACCCGCGATGATGTTGATGAATGTAATTATGTGTGCGTTATAAGCCAAGGGGCTGCAGTTGCATTGTTTGGGTATGAAGAGGCTGTCGGAGAAACGTTTGAAGCCACTGTCGGTGAAAAGACGAAGGAATTCACCGTAGTCGGTATCAGAGAGGATACTTCGATGGATAAGGCGTATGCAGGTCAGTATGGAAACGATCCGATATTTATGCCTGATATACCATATACTGTTGTCCCTGATATGTGCGACAAGGACGTAAATAACATGTTTACTTCGGCATCTGCATATGTGCACAAAGACAATAAAGATGAAGCCCAAGCCAAGATAAAGAGTGTTGTAGAGAATGTCATGGGGCTTAGAGGCGAAAGTGCGATTAAAGTTAAATCGACGGAAGGAATGGACACCGTATCGGAGACTATCCTTGATGTAATAACATCAGTAGTAAGTCTTATAGCGAGTATCTCTCTTCTGGTCGGAGGTATCGGTGTTATGAATATCATGACGGTATCTGTTACCGAGAGAACGAGAGAGATCGGAATAAGGAAATCCCTTGGTGCAAGGACATCTTCAATCCTCACGCAGTTCCTTGCCGAGGCATCAATCCTTACATCCATCGGTGGAATTATCGGCATAATCTTAGGTCTTTTATTTGCCAAACTTGCCTGCATGGTGGCCGGATTCGGCTTTGTAGTCAATCCTTTTCTTATAGCAGGTGTCGTTGCCATCTCAACCGGAATAGGCCTGTTCTTTGGTATCTATCCCGCAAGACGCGCGGCAAAGCTCAATCCCATCGATGCACTCAGGAGTGAGTAATTGATAGGGGTGTTTCATTGAACACTATAAAAACAGGATAATCTTTTAATGAATGCGTCGCATTATCGTGGTATACTAAAATGGATGAAAGTATTATGGGGTGCGGCGTGAGAGAGATAGTTGAGAGAATTTTACAGGGAAAATATGAGTATGCGGAGAAGAAATTAGATTTTTCAACTCCGCGTATTGAACTTTTGGTTAGTCCCGGTGAGACTTCCGAAGGTTCTTTTACCATATTTGGACCTGAAGAAAGATTAGTGACCGGCAAAGTTAGCTCCACCGAGATAAGGATGGAGGTGCTCACAGAGAATTTTTCCGGTTCTCCTTATGAAGTATCTTATAGATTTAATTCCGTTGGACTATCGCAGGGTGATGTGCTCCAGGGGAATTTTAGAATAGTATCAAATCAGGGAGAGTATGTTCTTCCTTTCGTAGTCACTGTGAGACATGAGCAGATAGCGTCAAGTCTCGGTGACATCAAGAATCTGTTTCATTTTGCAAACCTTGCAAAGACTGACTGGGAAGAGGCGATTGACCTCTTTTATTCAAGTGACTTTATTTCCATATTCAAGGGAAATGATGAGCAGTACGAGAGTCTTTACAGAGGACTTTCCTACGTGCCCGGCAATGAGCAGAACGTCGAGGAATTTCTTATTGCGATCAGTAAGAAACGCCCGATGAATTTTTTGCTTGATCAAAAAGAACTTGTCATTGATTATACGGGGCTTCCGCATGACAATGGCATTCTTATAACAAGAAACGGCTGGGGATACAGCAAACTAAAAGCACAGATTGAAGGCGACTTCATCATGCTTGATAAATACGAGATCACTGAGGATGATTTTACCGGAAGCAGCTGCCATCTTAAGCTTCGTCTTCGTACCGAGAAGCTTCACAACGGCAATAATTTCGGAAAGATTGTTTTTTACAATGCCTTCTTCAAGGCGGAGCTTCCTGTGACGGTGTCGGTAAATCTTACCGGAAAGCATCCTTCCGCCGCTTATCAGGAGAAGAAGAAACTGGTAGTTCAGCTCGTTAAGACATACGAGAGCTTCAGATGCAAAAAAATAACTTCAAGAGTGTGGGTTTCGGAAACGGGCAAGATTATTTCCAAGATGAACGCTCTTGATGATAAAGATATTGAGTTCAGACTTTATACGGCTCAGTACTACATTACTGCGGGCAGAGTCAATGAAGGAAAGTGGATACTCGATCAGGTTGCCATGGATGTTGAGAATGCACCGGGTGATGTGCTGTACAGCTATCATCTGTATCTGACTTCTCTTTGCAGCAAAGAGGACAGGATAATAAATGACGTCTCCGAGAGGCTTGAGGGAATATTTAGGAGAAATCCCGACAACTGGCGTATAGCGTGGCTTCTTCAGTATGTGAGCGAAGAGCATGTGATGAGCGGTCAGAGAAAGTGGATGATGATCGGAGAGCAGCTTTCACACGGTTGCATGAGTCCGATATTGTACCTCGAAGGAATGAATATCTTGAATGAGGCGCCTTCCATCCTTGCAAGACTTGACAGTCAGGAACTGAGCGTTCTTGAATATGGGGCAAAAAAAGAAATCTTAAGCCTCAATCTTATAGATCAGATTGTGTATTTGTCGGCAAGAGTAAGGAATTTCGACAAGAGACTCTTTAGAATACTTAAGGCCTGTTACAAGATTAAGGAGAGCGACGATGTGCTTGAAGCCATCGTATCTCTTTTGATAAAGGGCGGTGAAACCGGAAGGTTTGCATTTGAGTGGTATGAAAAGGGCGTTGAGAGAGAACTTAGGATTACAAGGCTCTACGAGTATTACATGATGTCCATTTATGTAAAAGAGGATGGACAGCTTCCTTGCGAGATCAGCAAGATGGTTCTCATGTATTTCTCATATCAGAGTACTCTTGAGTATGACAAAAATGCGATCCTATACAGATATATTCATGAAAGAAGGCAGGAATATCCTGAACTTTACGATACATATGTGCCTCAGATCGAGAAATATCTGATGGCTCAGCTTGATAAAGGACGTGTGGGCAAAGACCTTGGCTATCTGTATAAGAATCTTTTGACCAAGCAGATGGTTGATGCATCGAATGCGTCTAAGGTGCTTTCGGTTCTTTATACATCTGAGATCAAGACCGACAATCAGCAGATGTGCGGAGTTTGTGTCATTTACGATAAGTGTGCCAAAGAGATGCGCTATCCGATGAGCGGCGGACGTGCGTTTGTGCCTCTTTACGGAAGCGATTATACGGTCCTTTTGGTCGATCATGACGAAAACAGATATGCGGTGAGCGTGCCTTATTCAAACATCAAGATGATGATTCCGGGCAAGCTTTCGGGCTATGCGATTCCTTATATCCAGAAGGGCAGGGAGAATCTTGATCTGTTCCTGTGCGACCTCGGTAAAAACGCGTATACCATAGATATGGAGAATGTCGGAAGGTACAGAGACCTTGCGGAATCCGAATTTGTAAAGAAGGAATACAGAAACGAGATACAGAGCAGTCTTGTGAGATTCTATTATGACAATGATTTTACGAGACAGCTTACGGAGTATCTTGTGGGGATTAATCCCATAGACATGACGGGGCATGAGCGAAACGAGATCATAGAGCTTATGGTCCTCGGAGGTTTGTGCAATAACGCGCTTGAGTGGATGGGTACTTACGGAACGTACGGGATAGACGCCAAAGTAATCCTTAGGATGTGCAACAGGCTTATCGATATGGATGATCTCGGAGTCTCGGCAAAAGAAATCGAGATTGCGTACTACGCTTTTGTAAACGGCAAGTATGACGAGCAGCTTCTTAAGTATCTTGAGAAGAACTTTACCGGAACGGTCAAAGAGATGAGGGATATCTGGAAGGCTTCGGAGGCTTTCGGAATAGATACTTATTCTCTTTCCGAGAGGATGCTTGTTCAGATGCTTTTCAGCGGATCGTACATCGGTGAAAAGATTGATATTTTCAAGTCTTATGTACGAAGCGGAGCAAACGCGGACGTCGAGATGGCGTTTTTGTCACTCGGAGCATATGACTATTTTGTACATGGAAGCGTTACCGACAGGTATGTATTCGAGAGGATAGAGGCTTTGGCACTTCAGGAGCTTCCAATCCAGGATGTGTGCAAACTGGCGTATCTTAGATATTATGCTACGGAAAAGAGCTCCGAAGAATCGGTAAACAAAGATGTAGCCAAGACTTTCATAAAGAGTCTTATGGCAAACAATATATATTTCCCGTTCTATCTTGAGTATTCGGAGATAGTTCCCGAGCTTTCGCACTTTGCGGACAAGACGATGCTTGAGTACAGGACGGAACCCGGAACGCACTGTTATATTCATTACAGGCTTGCGGGCGAAGAGGACAATGAGTACCACAGCATCGAACTTCAGGAGATGTACGAGGGTATATATGTCTGCGCCTTTGTTCTCTTTTTCGGGGAACAGCTTCAGTACTATATCACCGAGGATAAAGAAGCTGATGAGGATGCTCTTACAGAGAGCGGAACCATTCAAAAGAGTGATATTACAAAGAATCAGCGTGACAGTAACAGCAGATACAGTCTCATTAACGATATCATGATAGGAGAGACACTGCAGGATTATGATACGGTGGACAAGCTCCTTGCGGAATATCAGAACAAGAACTTTGTCTGCAACGGTATTTTTAGACCGATACAGGAAAACAGTTACAGTAAAGAGTAAGAGGAAGATATAAAATGCTTTTTGGAAATTCTGAGGAAAGACGTTTTGTACTTGGATATGATCTGGGAGAGAAGGTCTCACAGATAAGCTTTCTTGCATCCGATGCGGATATGCCGGAAACCTTATCGGTGCTTGCAGGATCCGAACTTTATAACATTCCTACCGTTCTTTGCAAAAAAAATGACGTCAACCAGTGGTTCTATGGAAAAGAGGCTGTTCGTCACATAGAGGAACAGGACGGCATTCCTGTTTACGGCCTTGTTAGTGCCGCAAGAGAAGGAAAGCCTGTGGCTGTCGGAGACGGAGAATACGATCCGATAGCTCTTTTGACCCTGTTCATAAAAAGAAGTTTATCGCTTTTATCAATGGAACTTTCTCTTGATAATGTCGAGGCAATAATGTTTACCACGAGATCGCTTGATAACAGGATGATTCAGGTTCTCAATGCGGTGACGTCGGCACTTGAGTTTAAGACTGAGAATATTTTTTACCAGAGCCACGAGGAAAGTTTCTACAATTATATGTTGTATCAGCCCGAAGAGCTCATGAATCATACGGTTGTTGCCTGTGATTTTGATATGGAGACTTTGCGTGTGTATGAGATGAATCTCAATCATAATACGACACCTGTTGTAGCGACGATTGATGAGAGTACGTATGACGACCTTAAGTTTTCTGCAGAGGGCTTCCCTAAGGAGGGCGCGGCTTATCACAAGATGTGCGAGAGGCTTGACGATGAGTTCCTGACTGTTATGCAGAAGGTTTGCAGTGAGAAGATCATTTCTACGGTATTTCTTTTGGGTGACGGATTCAGGGAGAAGTGGCAAAAGAGATCTTTGGAGTTTTTGTGCAGGACCAGAAGGGTCTTTCAGGGAAACAACATGTTCAGCAAGGGAGCGAGCATAGCGGCAAGAGAGAGGATCAAACCCACAAAGCCCTTAAAGTTCGTGTTTCTTGGCGAAGATAAGCTTAAGTCGAATCTTGGAATAAATCTTTTAAAGTGCGGAACAGAAGTGTATTGCGCACTTCTTGATGCGGGAATAAACTGGTACGAAGCTGAGACGGGAATGGATATTATCATGGATCAGAGCGGAATTCTAAATATCCAGGTGACGCCGCTTACGGGCAAAAAGCCCAAGATGGTGCAGTTGTATCTTGACGGGCTTGAGAAGAGACCGCCCGGAACCACGAGGCTGAAGATTCTTATGAATATGAATTCTGTCAGCGAAGTGAACGTGAGAGTGCTTGATATGGGATTTGGAGAGCTTTTCCCTTCATCCGGTAAATCATGGGAACAGATCATAGAACTTTAATGAAAGTGGGCAGCAGATATGAATAAACCGATATTGTGCATAGGAACATACGCGCAAACGCCGTTTCATATGGAAAAGATAGGCAGAAATGTCTTCTGTATAGAAGAGCTGTGCTATTGCATCGTTCAGAACGCCTTTTTGCTCGATGAAGAGAGCTTTGGAGACGATCTTTTTGAATGGATTGAAAAAGAGTGCTCGCTGGTGAAACTTGCTGATGAGCTCAAAGGAATGGCTTCAAAAAAGTGTTCTGTTGCGGCTCTTGCGGGAACAATCCTTGATTATGTCGGATATAACACGCGCAAGGAGATTGAGCGGACGGAGAGCATACTTCGCGAAAACGCGGGGATGGATATTTACAGCAAGAAGCTTGCGAGAGCGGATTTCCTTATGCGGAGCGAGAAATACAGCATGGCGTTTAAGGAATATGAGTTTTTGCTTGAGAATACACCGGATATCGATCTTAGCATCAGAGCGAGGATCGAGCACAACGAAGGTGTGATGTATGCGAGACTTTTTCTTTTCGACAGAGCGGCGGAGCTGTTTATGAAGGCGTATGAAGACGGTAAGAATGAAGAGTCTTATATGCAGTACCTTGCGGCGCTTCGCATGAAAATGTCGGATGAAGAGTACGTGAAGTTTGTTGCTGAGGATAAGCAGGCTTACGAAACTTCTTTGGAACTTGAGAAGAAGATGGATGAATATTCGGATCTTTATGCCGCAAGTGATGACAACCACGTGATCGGAACGCTCGGCGTATATAAGGCAGAGGGGAAGATGCACGAGTATTATGAGAAGATAGGCGAGCTCACTGAGAGCATAAAGGCGAAGTACAGAGAGACGGTTAAGGAGAAGACCGTAGGCTCGAGGAGATGAGCAGGTTCCGAATGAATATGTTGTTTGCCGGATGCGGCAATGGGAGTAAAGAATGGGGTTTTGGGACAAGATTTTTCATAAGTCCGCAGCCGATGAGTGGAAAAAACAGCAGGCTGAGCTTGAGAACTGGAGTGACATAGTTTATACGAGAAAAGATCTCGATATGAACGATCCGGTTCAGAGAAGAGAATATATTGGAAGCTGCCTTCAGCAGATGGAGGAAGCTGCGAGAGAGCTAGATGCTCTTGAATTTGAGTACAACGATGTCACGAGTCATCTGCGGGACATGGAGGAAATCAATGCGCTTCCGCCCGAGCAGAGAAAAGAGATTGACGACTGCGCCAGAAAGATTGTTGAAGCAAGAGAATTTCAGGAGAAGTTTGACAAGAGAAAGAGCAGGATGACTGATGAAGAGTTTGAACGTATGGACAGACTCAAAGACAATGCAAAGGAAGCATCCGAGAAACTTCTCGAAGCCGAGACTTTCCAGAAGAAGATAAAGAACGATCTTAAGCGTCTTGATTCCGAGCATGAAGCATATGTTTTCAGAGAAGACGATCTGAATGAAACAATTGAAAATTCTAAGAAACTGACTGTGACTGTGGGAGTTGTTCTCGTGGTCATGATAGTTTTTCTTTTGATACTCCAATTTGCGTTAAAGCTTAATGTTATCTACGGCTATATGATGCTTATTCTTCTTGCGGCGATAGCGATAACCGTGCTCTATGTGCAGAGTACCAATGCACAGGTTGAGCTAAAGAATGTGAAGAAGTCTATATCAAGGCTTATCATGCTGCAGAATCAGGTTAAAGTCAGATACGTGAACAACACAAATCTTCTTGATTATCTGCGCATGAAATACAGGGTTATGAGTTCAACGGAACTTACGGAGCTCTACAACAAGTACCTTAGGGAGCGCAAGGAACGCGAGAAGATTGATGATGCGAGAAGGCTTCTTGATTCCAATCAGAAGGACCTTATCTACATGCTGAGGCACTTCAGGGTGCGTGACCCCGAAATCTGGATTCATCAGGCAGAGGCGCTTCTTAGTCATAACGAAGAAGTTGAGATAAGGCACAGCCTGAATGTGCGCCGTCAATCTCTAAGAAAGCGTATGGAATACAACAAAGACATTGTTGCAGGCAATGCCAAGAACGAAGTGGAAGATATGGCGCGCCAGTACCCCGAGTACGCGCAGGAGATCCTCGATATGGTTTCGAAGTATGAGGATAGGGAGTGAAGCCTGGGAGCTGGGGCCTGAACGGGCTTCTGGCGTGGGCACCTTTTGTATGCGCGAGTGATAGGCAGGGATGTTTATTGCGAGTAGAGTCTTTTGTATGGGGCGGAGATCTGTTTTTGCGGGGATATGACTTTTTTGATGATTATATGCTGATAAAGTCATGCGAATGTGGCGAAAATCCTCGTTGACCATCGCTTAGTAGGGAGATGGTATGACCTTTTTTAAAGAAAGTGCAATAAAAAGTCATACGAATGCAGTAAGAAACCTCGTTGTGAAAGGAAATGCCATGACTTATTTGGAGTAAAATGCACGAAAAAGTCATATAGTTGTTTTTTTATATAGGTTATTTGGAGTTTTATGGTTTGGTATGAAGAATTTTATTTTTTTGAGAGAGCAGTGTATTAGTGAGATTACTTGTCTGGGAATAGAGCTTGGCAAGATCGCCTCATGGTCTGTGAATAAAAGAGCTAAGACTCGGTGGGGATTGTGCAGGTTAAAGCGGGATGGAAGTTATGAGATAGAAATTGCAGAGAGACTTCTTGTTGATGACAGGATTTCAGAAAAAGCCTGCAAGGAAACAATCATTCATGAGCTTCTTCATACCTGCAAAGGTTGTATGCGACATACAGGGAGATGGAAGCAGTACGCCGGGCTGATGAATCGTGCTTACGGTTACAACATCAAACGAGTGACCGAAGGCTACGAAAAAGGTATCGAGAATTACAAGGTCTCCGAAATGGCTGTAAAGTACGTATTTACCTGTGGCGGCTGTGGCGCCACAATCTACCGCAAGCGTGATAGCAAGTTTACAAGAAACTATCGGCACTACGGCTGTGCCAAGTGCGGAGCGGTTGCTTGGTCTAGGAAGACTGTGAATTCAAGCGCATCTGAGGTGGCTTCATATATAAATATGATTAGACCACAATAATAGGAATGTACGAGGTTGTGAGAGATTTAATTGCTTATAGACTGCTTATATTGATAAAAATGTACAGGGAGCAGAGGTGATATTGCGGAGAATATTGCCTATGTCGAGGAAATATGGAAATAAGCAGATAGGATTATCGAGAGGCAACTGCTTATATCGAGGAAATATGAAAAATGAGCAGAGAGAGTCGGTGAGAAACGACTGCCTACATCGAGGAAATGTGGAAAAAGGCAGAGAAGATTATCGAGAGGCAACTG
>NZ_KE384196.1:213190-225811 GCF_000424465.1 Butyrivibrio hungatei NK4A153
AAAATGAGCAGAGAGAGTCGGTGAGAAACGACTGCCTACATCGAGGAAATGTGGAAAAAGGCAGAGAGAATTAGCGAGAGGCAACTGCTTATATCGAGGAAATGTGGAAATAAGCAGATAGGATTACCGAGGGGCATCTGCCTATATCAAGAAAAACAAGAAACATAAATGACAGAAGTACTATTGCACCGTCCGGATCGAAGAATCGTTTCAGGCGGTGTTTTATTTAAGGAAACATTGATTGAAAGCGTAAGGAAAGGCTGCGCACTAATTGGTGCGATAGCCCACTGCCAACTTTAATCAGCTTTTTTCGGATATGCTTTGCAGAATAAAAGGAGATTATTTTATGGGACAAATAGAAGAATTGGAGAGAGAACTTGAGTCGATCAAGTATCAGGTTGGGCAGATTCAACTTGCTTTATCTCGGACATCGCATTTTGTTGCGGATGTAAAAGCGGAACAGAACGGATTGCATCAGCAGTTGCAGCAGGCGAATATGCAAATAAGGTCTATGCAACATCAGCAGCAGGTGCAAGCAAATGTGCAGCCACAGCAGCAGGTGCAAGGAAATGTGCAGCCACAACCGCAGATGCAAGTGAATATGCAACCGCAACAGGCGCAAACGAATATGCAGTCACAGGGAGTGCAGTATCAATATCAGCGGGTGCAGAGTCAGATTACACCTCAGCCAATGCAGAATCAGCAGGCGCAATTCGCAAATCAACCTATGCAGAATCATCCGCAGGCGCAATTCGTAAATCAAGCTATGCAGAATCAGCCACAGGCACAATTTGCGAATCAAGCTATGCAGAATCATCCGCAGGCACAATTCTCGAATCAATCTATGCAGCCTCAACATCCATTTCAGAATTATACGGCCGGAAAGAGAAATTCTACAGAGTCATGGATTGGTAAGCATTTGATGGGAGTTCTTGCAAGTGTATTGGTTTTCATAGCACTTATTTTGTTTGCAAGCCTCATAATTCCTTATCTTAACGATACTGTCAAAATTGGAATGATGTTCACGGTTAGTATTGCGCTTACTAGCTTTGCATTTTATGAGCGCAAAAAGCGGCCGGATAATACCTTTTTTACGGCCTTGCTCGCATGTGGACTTGGTTGCAGCTATCTGTCGATACTTGTGACCAGAATTTACTTCAAAGCTATCAGTGACGTTATCATGTACGTTCTCTTGCTTGTCTGGGGAGGAGTTATTCTCTACATGGGCAAAAAAGAGAGCAGACTCTTTCAGGCTATTGGCAATTCGGGCTACATTATTTCTGCGCTTCTTGCATGGAATATGGAAGATAAGGCCATGGTTCTACCTATTTTGATTTACCTTATCGTTATGGGTGCTGCTTTCCAGTATAATTTCAGGAAGAGCTACGGACAGCGAATAGTGCAAAGTTGCATAAATATGGGAATTATACTTTATTTTGCAACAAGGATCGGAAATAATGTTGAAAAATGTGTTCCGCTTACTGTTTCTGCAATTCTTATTGTGGTTATAAGTGCTGTATATTTTGCATGTTCAATTTATGGAGAAAAGCTGATAAAAGATAAGAATAGATTCATTTTTGCTCCTGTAAGTGCGGTTGTATTCTATGTTTCATACCTTCTACTTGCGGATTGCTTAGATTTGCCAAAATGGATCAGCCTTACGGTGTTCTTTGCGGTTGCGGTTATTGCGGAAGTTGTAGCTTTTATGCAGCAGAGCAAAGCCGAGGACGATACGGTCTTACTTTTGAAAAACATTTGGATAATCGCTTGGTTCGCCGTTGCCGAGTTTGCTACTTTTATTTTATATAATGATTTTTTCAACACCGGAGCTCTTTTTGTTGCACTTCTTCCGATGGCTGTTTACGGCGCAAAGAAGGAACATAATCTGTTCAGAAATCAGGCGCTTATATTGGCAGCGCTGATGACGGCGTTGGAAGTTGCGGATAAACTGAATATTGTTTTCTGCTCGGTAGCACTGGTTTATGCGATCATTGTTGTGGTAATGGAAGGATTTATTGTCAATAAGTCTGTTTATTACAAAATCATTTATTTTATCTATGTTCAGGTATGTATCGCGTTTCTCTTTTGCGCTGTTTCAGACAAATACACGCATTATGACAGTGAATTCAGGCTTATGTTTACAATAATTCCAATGGGAATGTTTAACGCGCTTATGCGAGTGCTTAAGTTTGACAGGGATGACAAAGGAATAAGCAATAAGTCGGTTCTGCTGGGGCTCGATGTTATAAATGCGATAGGAATACTGGTAGGACTTTATAACATTATTGAGATTGACGGGGCTCTTCCACAGGGAATAAATATTGCCTTTACGACAGCATTGGCCTGCATTAATATTCGCAGACATTTTGCAGGAAGCAGTGGCGAAAAACTTTACGCGGGAATCAAGTTTGGAATCATTCTGCTGGTTTCGCTTATCACCTATGATGCGGCAGGTTATATCATCAGCGTTGCAACTCTGGCCTTTGCGATACTGTGCATATTTATTGGATTCAACAAGATTTTTGGGGCAAAAGAACTCCGAATATATGGGCTTGTTCTGTCTATGATATGCGTTGTTAAGTTTATCATGATTGATATTACTTACGAAAACACTATAGGACGTGCAATAAGTTTCCTCATCAGTGGAATACTGTGCTTTGCAATCAGCGCACTCTACAACCATTTCGAAAAGCAAGGCCAGTAGTAAAGTGAAGATGACTTTTTGTGGGAAATCTGAAAAAAGTCCTGTGAATATGGGGAAAAACGTTGGCAAGGAGGCCGAGTATTATAGTGCACCGTACAGATGAGAAGCGAGTAAAGTGTACGGTGCGTATTTCAATTTAGGCACCGTACAGATGAGAAGCGAGTAAAGTGTACGGTGCATTTTACAATTTACGCACTGTGCAGAGATTGAGGAAGTAATCCGATATATATTTGTATATAGCCACGATGTTGAAGACACAAATCATAGCACAAATTTAGCAAATATTCCCTGATGCCATCGAGCCGATAACCAGCCAATATTCTTCTGTTGCTATCGCACCAATATAAAGCCAATAAGTTCTGATTGAATCGGGCTTGATATAATGTTAAAATGTTCGGTGTTTGAGGTTATTTTTTTCTTTAAAAACAAGGAGAACAAATGAATTACGAAGGTAGGACTGAGAATTACAAGCGTCTTGGTGAAGAATGCGGAGTTTTTGGTATGTATGATTTTGACGGTGGTGATGTAGCCGGATCTATCTACTACGGACTCGTTTCACTTCAGCACAGAGGACAGGAAAGCTGCGGTATTGCCGTTAGCGACACGAACGGACCGAAGGGAAAAGTGACAAGCCATAAGGATATGGGACTTGTAAATGAAGCTTTTACCCCGGAGATATTGGACACTTTAAAGGGAGACATCGGAGTAGGTCATGTCAGATACTCAACAGCAGGCAGCAGCACACGTGAGAATGCGCAGCCGCTTGTTCTAAACTACGTAAAAGGCACCTTGGCACTTGCACATAACGGTAACCTTGTCAATGCACCGGAGCTTCGTCATGAGCTCGAATACACAGGTGCGATTTTTCAGACGACAATCGATTCAGAAGTAATTGCATATCATATTGCCAGAGAGAGACTTGCGACAAAGTCTGTAGAAGAGGCAGTTGGAAAGGCTATGCTCAAGATAAAGGGAGCGTATAGCCTTGTTATTATGTCACCGAGAAAACTTATCGGTGCAAGAGATCCTTACGGATTTAAGCCCCTTGTTATAGGAAGAAGAGAGAACTGCTACATACTTGCTTCCGAGACATGTGCGCTTGATACGGTTGGAGCTACATTTATCCGTGATGTTGAACCCGGTGAGATAGTTACGATTTCTCCGGAATTCGGAATTCAGTCCGACAAGAGCATGTGTATCCCTAAGGAAAAGCATGCGAGATGTATTTTTGAATATATTTATTTTGCGCGTCCTGACAGTACTATCGACAACATCAGCGTATATGATGCCAGAATAGCTGCGGGAAGATTCCTTGCTATGGATTCACCCATAGATGCGGATCTTGTAGTAGGCGTTCCCGAGTCCGGAAATGTTGCGGCACTTGGATATGCCATGCAGTCGGGAATACCATATGGTCAGGCTTTTGTAAAAAACTCTTATATAGGAAGAACTTTCATTAAACCCAAGCAAAAGAACAGGGAATCAAGCGTTCAGGTTAAGTTAAATGCACTTGGAAGCGCGGTTGAGGGCAAAAGAATCATTATGATCGACGACTCGATTGTAAGAGGAACAACCTCAGACCGAATTGTAAGAATGCTTCGCGATGCGGGTGCAAAAGAAGTGCATATGAGAGTAAGTTCACCTCCGTTCCTGTGGCCATGCTATTTTGGAACCGATGTCCCTGCAAGAGATCAGCTTATAGCTTATAATAGAAATGTCGACGATATCTGTAAGATAATCGGTGCCGATTCACTTGCTTATCTCGGAATAGAGAGACTTGAAGAGATGGTTGGCGGAAACCTCGGCATCTGTAAGGGATGCTTTACAGGTAATTATCCCGTTACACCACCTACTGAGGATATCAGAGGAGAATTTGAAAAGTAAAAAACTCGACATATTATAGTGTCAGTAATACAGATATAGTTTCAGGAGGAATGAAATGAGTACAGATCGTTATACAAGCCCCTTATCGGAGCGTTATGCAAGTAAAGAAATGCAATATATCTTTTCACAGGATATGAAGTTCAAGACATGGAGAAAGCTTTGGATCGCACTTGCTGAGATTGAGAAAGACCTTGGTCTTAACATCACTCAGGAGCAGATCGATGAGCTTAAGGCTCACAAGGATGACATAAACTATGATGTTGCAAAGGCAAGAGAAAAAGAAGTTCGTCACGATGTAATGAGCCATGTTTACGCATACGGCCAGCAGTGCCCCAAGGCTAAGGGAATTATTCACCTTGGCGCAACAAGCTGCTACGTTGGTGATAACACAGATATCATCGTAATGACTGAGGGACTTAAGCTTGTAAGAAAGAAGCTCGTTAACGTTATCGCAGAGCTTTCAAAGTTTGCGGAGGAATATAAGGCACAGCCTACACTCGGCTTTACTCATTTCCAGCCTGCACAGCCTACAACAGTAGGAAAAAGAGCAACACTCTGGCTTCAGGATTTCACGATCGATCTTGAGGACCTCGATTATGTTCTTGATAATATGAAACTTTTAGGTTCAAAGGGAACAACAGGAACACAGGCTTCTTTCCTTGAACTCTTTGACGGAGACCTTTCAAAGGTTGATAAGCTTGATCCCATGCTTGCAGAAAAGCTTGGATTCAAGGGCTGCATGGCAGTTTCAGGTCAGACATACAGCCGTAAGATTGACATGAAGGTACTCAATGTTCTTGCAGGAATCGCTTCTTCTGCAACAAAGATGGCACAGGATATCAGACTTCTTCAGCACCTTAAGGAAGTTGAAGAGCCTTTTGAGAAGAGCCAGATCGGTTCATCTGCAATGGCATACAAGAGAAATCCTATGAGAAGCGAAAGAATCTGCTCACTTGCAAGATACGTGATCATCGATACTCTCAATCCCGCTATCACTGAGGTTTCACAGTGGTTTGAGAGAACTCTCGACGATTCTGCAAATAAAAGAATTTCAATTCCTGAGGGATTCCTTGCAACAGATGGTATACTTGATTTATGTATAAATGTAGTTGACGGTCTTGTTGTTTACCCTAAGGTTATTGAGAAGCGCCTTATGTCTGAGCTTCCTTTCATGGCTACAGAGAACATCATGATGGATGCTGTTAAGGCAGGCGGAGACAGACAGGAACTTCATGAGAAGATCCGTGAGCTCTCTATGGAAGCCGGCAAGACTGTTAAGGTTGAGGGAAAAGACAATAATCTTCTTGAACTTATTGCTGAAGATCCCGCATTCCCTCTTACAATCGAGGAACTCAAAGCATCAATGGATCCTACAAAGTACGTTGGATGCAGTGCGCATCAGGTAGATAAGTTCCTTGCTGAAGTTGTTAAACCTATATTGGAAGCAAACAAGGAAGACCTCGGACTTACAGCTGAGATCAATGTTTGATACCGATCGGAGAAAATATGAAAATAAAAGACATATTAAACAGTAAAGATGTGACTTTGTCTTTTGAAGTTTTTCCGCCAAAGACAGATGATAAGTACGCTGATGTCGAGAAGGCTTCGGCAGAGATTGCTGCACTTAAGCCTGACTTTATGAGCGTTACTTACGGAGCAGGCGGCGGAACAAGTAAGAATACGGCCAATATTTCGGCCGATCTTCAGGACAAGTACGGAGTTACCGTGCTGTCACATCTTACATGTGTATCGTCTACAAAAGAGGATGTTAAGGCCATGATTTCCGTTTACAAGGAAAAAGGAATCGAGAATATCATGGCACTTAGGGGGGACATTCCGAAAGAAGGACGAGTTTGCTATGATTACGATCATGCGACACAGCTTATAAGTGATATTAAGTCGCTTGATGAAAATATATGTATCGGCGGAGCGTGCTATCCCGAAGGACATGTAGAGTGTGCAAGACAATCTGAGGATATCATCCATCTGAAAGAAAAAGTGGATGCGGGATGTGATTTCCTTACAACCCAGATGTTTTTTGACAACTCTACGTTGTACCAGTTCCTTTACAGGATCAGGGAAAAAGGCATTGAAGTTCCGGTTCTTCCGGGGATCATGCCGATAACCAATGCAAGGCAGGTGGCAAGAAGTGTAGCTCTTTCAGGTTCAACCATTCCGCAGAAGATGAAGATAATGGTTGATAGGTTCGCTGATGACCCTGAGAAGATGAAAGAGGCAGGTATAATCTATGCTTGCGATCAGATAATAGATCTCATTTCTAACGGGGTTAGCCACATACATGTTTATTCAATGAACAAGCCTGATATTGCGGCAGGTATAATGCGTAATCTTGCGACAATCATAAAATAATAAAAGGGGAGTATAGTGATGGACGGAAATGTACATAACACTACTGAGGAGCTTTCAAGAAAGACTCCTTCAAAGAATAATATAAATGAAATTGACTTTGCTTATTCACAGGAAGTTATCAGAAAAATGTCCGATTACTTTGATGAGAAAGTAGTCGGACAGAAACAGCTTAAATTTTCTCTTATCGCATCTATTCTGGCGGACGGACATATTCTTATAGAGTCCGTTCCCGGTCTTGCGAAGACTACTGCGGCTAAGGCTATTTCTGATGCCGTAGACGGAAAGTTTGCGAGAATTCAGTGTACTCCGGATCTTCTTCCGGCAGATATCATCGGAACACAAATCTATAATCAGGCAACTTGCAAGTTCGAGACTATGCTTGGACCTGTATTTGCCAATTTTGTCCTCCTTGATGAGGTCAACCGTTCAAGTGCAAAGACTCAGTCTGCAATGCTCGAAGCCATGCAGGAGAAACATGTTACTATCGGCGGAAAGACTTACAACATGCCGGAGGACATTTTTATTGTCATTGCAACTCAGAACCCTATTGAGCAGGAGGGAACATATCCTCTTTCTGAGGCGCAGACGGACAGATTTTTGATAAAAGAGGTTATTACATATCCTACAGCCGCTGAGGAAGTAGAGATTTTGAAGAGAATAGAATCCGGAGTAATATCGGAGAAAACAGATCCGGTACTTACAATTCAGGATATAAATAAAGTTCAGGACATTGCTGATCAGGTATATGTTGACGAAGCAGTGAAGTGGTACATTTCAAGTATTGTTGTTGCCAGCAGAAGAGCAAACCAGATACCCGGATTTGAACTTGGCAAATACGTGAGAATCGGTGTAAGCCCGCGTGCATCTATTGCGTTCCTTAAGATGGCTAAGGCTGCGGCTCTTATGATGGGAAGAACTTACGTAACACCTGAGGATGTAAAGGTAGTAAGACATCAGGTATTAAGACACAGGATCGGTCTTAACTATTCGGCTGTTGCAGACAATATTTCTGTTGAGACGGTAATTGACGGAATCGTAAATTCTGTTAAGACTCCGTGATAGAGTGCGGCTATGAATATTGATTACGAATATTTATCTAAGATAAGGAGAGCGGTAGCTCTTTATACAAACAAAAAAACTTCAAATATTCTGGACGGTGATTTTCACTCCATTCATAAGGGAAGAAGTATGGAGTTTGAAGATCTTAAAGAGTATGCACTCGGCGATGAGGTTCACGATATCGACTGGAAGTCTTCCTCAAGAATGGGAAAGACGCTGGTAAGAAGGTATATGACCGACAGAAGGCACAATGTAATGTTTGTGTGCGACTGCGGCAAGAAAATGACGGGCGATACTCCGCGAGGTGAGTCCAAGAAAGAAGTTGCGCTTCTTACTTTCGGAACGGTCGCATATCTTACAGATAAGAACGGAGCTGATTTTTCGGTGGCATTTCCAAAAGGAGATACGTCGGAGATCAGTATGTTCAAGGCGGGAACCGAGCATATCGAGAGACTCATTTACGAGTATGAGAAGTATATTGATAAGGACAGCGATATTTCTTTTGAACAGTGCATAAAAAACGTCCTTAACTGCGTACACAAGAGGATGATCGTTATTCTTATTACCGATATTGAGGGGCTCACATCAGTCAGTGAGAGTACGCTCAAGGCGGTTGCCTGCAACAACGACCTTATGGCTATGTGCATTGAAGACGCCATGCTGACAGGGGATAACGTGTTTGACAATGAACTTGGGCACTATGAGAAATGGTTTCTTTCTCATAATGAAAAACTCAGAAAGCAGGAGCTTGAGTACAGGGAGGCTGCGGCAAACAGCATAGCAAGCAGCAGTAAGCAGAGCAGAACATCGGTTATCTCGCTTTCGGGTTCGGATGAGATAATCGATAAGACAATAGTTTTATTTGAAAGGCACAGACATGGAAACTACGGTTACATTAAGACCACCATTTGAATATAGTATTTGGGTTTTGCTGGTCGGAATCGTTATTTTTGCGGCCTTTCTTTTTGTGTTTGTTTGGGTGCTTTTAAGAATACTTGGAATAGAGAGAAACCAGAGCGATCCTTCTGCTAAAAAAGAAAATCGTTTCAGCATCAGTAGCGGTTATCAGTACATAATGAAACAAAAGTATATCGCGCAGATCCAGATGCTTAAGAATGATTACAAAAACGGCAAGGTGAGCCAGAGAGAAGGATTTCAGAGGCTCAGTCTTTTGATCAGAGGGTTTATACACGATGTTACGGGAATCAATGTTGAAACGGCGACTATCCGTGATGTAAAAAAACTTGGTATCAAGCATTTGGATAAGCTTATGGAAGAATATTACGTTCCGGAATTTGCGGAGGACGGAAGACCGATATCCAAGGAACTTTCGGAATCCTGTGAAACGGCAATGGGAGTGATCAGAACATGGACATAATGCATAAATGGGTCATCGTTTTGGGAGTCTTGGTAATCGCCGGAATATGTTTTTGGCTTTATAAATACAGCAAGAAGATAACGAATGAATTTAACGGTGGGCTACGAGCCGCCAATACCCAGAGAATCAGATCCAGCGAGTTATATATTGAGTTGTTTAAACAGTACCGCATAATCAGGACAGTTCTGATAGCGGGACTTATAATATGTTTGCTTTCGTCTTTTATTCTTATTTCAAGACCGTTTAAGTCAAAAGAAGTTGTCAACGGTGTGAAGAAAAGAGATATCATAATCTGCCTTGACGTATCATATTCGCTCTATGACCTCAACTCAGAGATTACAGAATATATAAAAGGCGTGGTAAAGGGACTTGAAGGCGACAGGATAGGAGTGAGCATTTTTAATACTTCATCTGTTACATATGTTCCTCTTACGGATGATTATGATTATGTTGTGCAAAAGCTCGATGAGCTTGATGAGTATTTCAAGCTTCAGAAGGATATGTACGACAATTTTTACAACAAGTACCAGTATCTTACGGATATGACAGAAGAGGAAAAAGAGAGGTTCTATGAGCTGGATGAGAAGCTTTCTTATTACGAGGCGGGAACTTTGTACCGCTCAGACACAAAGGGATCGTCGCTCATAGGAGAAGGACTTGGCTCTGCACTTTATTCTTTTCCTTATTTAGGAGAATCGGACAGAACCCGCGTTATCATCATGTGTACAGATAACGAGCTTAATTCGTACTATCCTGAGATAATGAATCTTAAGGACGCATCAGAGGCGTGTAAGAATAATAAGACTACAGTATTTGGAATTTTCCCTTCGGAGGATAAGTTCTATCTGCCTGAGGAATACAGCTACAGGACATGCTCTTCGGAATTTCAGAGCGCCGTTGAGAATACCGGCGGAAAGTTTTATGTAAGAACGGACGAGCATCCTGTTTCAGAGATTGTTCAGGATATCCAGAAGCAGGAAGCGATGATGGTAAAAGTCGTTTCATCAAGAGAAAATGTTGATATACCGGAAGCTGCGTTTATAATGCTTCTTTTGGGAATTGTCGTGTTCTGCGGAGCAGGATGGGTGTTGCAAAAATGATTATAAGACCTATTTTACCGATAGCGTTCCTCCTCATAATCTTTGCGGTATTGATCGCAATTACGGTCTGGGGAGTTGTCAGAACGAGTGTCGAAAGAAAAGACAAAATATTTACCGTGCTTAGGCTCGGAATTATATACATCCTGGTGCTTATTATCGGGTTGAGACCCATGACTGCGGATGAGGAATACGAGTTTTCCACAAGGAATCTCGATGTTATCTTTGTTGTGGATACAACGATAAGTATGTGGGCGGAAGATTATTACGCCGGCAACAGGATAGACGGTGTAAAGAAGGATGCAAAGCAGATCATAGATGAACTTGCGGGTAGTAACTTTGCACTTGTGACGTTTGACGATCAGTCTCACGTTATTTCACCGTGCACACAGGATATGGAGCATGTCAAGACTCTTTTGGATACGCTTGCGCCTCCCGGATATGAATACGCGGGCGGAAGCGATATGTCTTTACCCTACAAGGATCTTGAGTCTCTGCTTCTTTCTTCTTCAAGAAAGGAAAACAGGAAAAGCATAGTTCTGTTCATGAGCGACGGTGAGATCACAAACGGCAATGAGCTTACGTCTTATGAGGCTTTGAAGCAATATGTGGATTCTGGTGCGGTTCTCGGATACGGCTCTGTAAACGGTGGAAAGATGAAGATTGACAATACGTACATCTACGACGATGCCGAGGGGAAAGAAGCCGTATCTTACCTCAACGAGGAAAATCTTAAGAGCATTGCGGGCAATCTCGGGGTTGAATATCACAATATGAACAGCGGAAGCAAAGGGCTCAACAATACGATAAATGTGATAAAAGAGACCTCAAAGACCATAACCGAGAAAGAGGACGGAATGGAGAAGTATGTCGATCTTTACTTCTGGTTTGCCATACCGCTCGTTTTGGCACTTATTGCGGAACTGTGCATATTTAGCATAAAAGGGAGGTTATGAGTATGAAAAAAACACCTCTTAGATATATCTTTTTGTTGGTATTTTCACTTATTATCTGCATCGCAGGTGCTTCGATAGTTACAAGGGTTTTGGTTAACAAGGTTTTTGTAAAAAGATTTAACGCAGGGAACTATGATACTAAGCTTGAGGAAAAACTTTTGCTTCTGAACTTCCCTGAGAGTTACACTCCTTTCTACAATCTCGGAGATGCGTATTACAAGCAGGAATGCTACTCGGAGGCTGCAAGCTACTTTACTGAAGCGCTCAAAATGTATCCTCCCGAGGAAAAAGAGTGTTCTATAAGGATAAATCTTGCTCTTTCGCTTTGCTATACGATAGATTTTTCGGACCTTTCAAGCCAGGATAAGATTGATACGGCTATTTACGTTCTTTATAAGGCAAGGGATGTTCTTCTTGAGAACGGATGGGCGGTTGAAGAAGGCGATAACTTTAGGGATGCCGATGCCCAGCAACTCAAAGAGGACATTGATAAAATGCTTGAGAAGCTCAAGGATCCTGAAAATTCAGACGACGATCAGCAGGATAACGAAGAGTCTTCCGAACAGGAAAATGAAGATTCTTCAAACGACGATAACAAGAGCAGTTCAAAAGAGAAGCGGCAGCAGGATGAGCTCCAAAAGAGTAAAGAAGGTGCTATGAAAGAGCGACAGGAAGCCCAGCAAAGCGCCGACGGTGAGAAGAAAGCTCAAGAGAAAGAAGGACAGGAAGGTGCAACAGGCGGTCAGGGCGGAGAAGGAGCACCGCAGCCCGTAAAACAGTGGTGATTCTGATTTTATATGGACTTTTTGTAGGGAAACGCGGATTAAAGCGTTTCCTTAGTTTAAGTTTGCGCGCCATGGGCGCGCTCTAACGGGTGCAAGTCCCAAACACGCCCAGATAGTGGGAAGTGTATAGCCGAACAGCAAGGGTGTCCATCGTGAGGTGGAATCTGAAGGAAGCTGTAAGCAAATCTCTGGTCCGACGGACAGGAATCACATATAAGGCTAGGCTACGAGAGATAAGTTGGCTTAAAGCAACAAAGTCTAATAACTATCACTTTTGTAGTAGCAGAGTAAATGTGGCGGATATATGGAGAGAAAGAGCGCGCGCCTTAAGCGTGGAGGTCTCACAGGGGTTTCATTAGCCTAGTAACAACGAACTGTGAGAAGTCAG
>NZ_AUJY01000011.1 GCF_000424465.1 Butyrivibrio hungatei NK4A153
TGCACTTACTTATTCCATGGTCGAGACAGCAAAAGCCTGTGGAGTAGATGTTTACTACTACCTCAAGTATCTGTTGATCAAATGTCCATCATCTCAGATGAGCGACGAGGAGCTTGAAAAGCTATCTCCATGGAATCCAGAATGCAAAGAAGCTCTTGATGAGCTGTTCAGGAAACATCAAGATGCTATCTTTGATGCAATGTAATCTTTATCATATGTGAATTGTCAAGGTGCTCCGGGTTCATAAGAACTCGGGGTATATTTTATGGGCAAAAGCCCTTGTACCTGATAACAATGGTGGTTGTTTTACAACCCACCGGATTATTGCGCGCTTACTCTCTAAAAACTGCATTAGGGGTTGTTCCTGCATCTTTACAAGCCTTTTTAAACGCTTCTGCTTCCGGTATCTTCATTTTACAACCAAGTACCGTATAATGAGCTAAATTGTATTTATTATCGGCTCGTCTCTTTGCGTCGCTTCTTGGCATAGCGTACCTCCTATTGAAAAAATTTCTACATGATATCTCTCATTTCTTTTTTAATATCATTTTACAAAAAATGTGGGGGACAATAAGGGTTAATATTATTATTTTATCGTATTTTAATAAATGCTTTTAGGATATGATGAGATAATATAAATGTCTTTCTATGTACGGGTATTTTAAGAAACTTATTGTATTTGTGAGAGAAATATATGAGGGATTCGTTATGAAATACAGCGTTCGTATCATAGTCATTTTTTTATTGAGCTTATTGATTCTAGCGGGATGCGAAGAAAATTCTAAAACTTCTATGGTGCAATCATCAGAACAGGGAACAAATCAAGAATCTGATAGTGAAGGTGACGTAGCTTCATCAGAAGAATCTGTGATTGTGATGCATAAGCTCTATTTTGACGTAAATGTTACTTCTTCTGAAGATGTCTTTCAAAACCATTCCATTGAATTATACCTTGATGAACAGCCATTCCATAAATTTGAAGATGGTAAATATTATACGGAATTAGCAGAAGTTGAAGAAGGGAATCATGTTATTTCATTTAAAGTAGATGATGCTATTCTTAATGATCTCAACCAGAACGTTAATGTAAATGCTGATATGAGTATAGTATTTACGCTTGGTTTTAATGATTCATTGGATATTACTTCCTTTGGGACAAGTGAATCAATAGCAGATTCGGCTATAGTTTACGATAGTATGGAGAATGTTGCTTTGGATAAGGCAATAGAGGATCTTGCTAACAAGCATTTTGTCAATGTCAGGTATGAATCAAATGATTCCACAAGTATACTTGATACTTCTGAATGGCTGGTTGTAGGGCAGAATGTTTCTCCGGGCTCACAATTGGATAAGGCGGAAGAAATAGTTTTGACATGTCGGAAAGTATATTTTCAGTTGTATTTTGATTTGTCATTTGATCAGAATATATTTTTGGCAACGTATGATATAGAAGTGTATTTAGATGGGGAAAAGATAGATACAATCCCTCATGGTAAGAATTTTACCTATTCGACAAAGTTAAAGGAAGGAGAGCATACTGCAACATTCTATAAGAGTACTGATAACAAAGTATTTTCTGAAAAGAAGATAAATATCACGACTGATTCGACTTTGAGCGGAAGATTACACTCTAATAACAAAGATATCGAGTTGAACAATTTTGTGCTTAATAATGGCATTGCGGATACTTCTTTTGAAGTGGTGAATGTTGTTGGTATGCAGCTTGATAAAGCTTTATCTGTGCTTGGCGGAATTGGATTTACCAATGTAGTTAAAGAACCTTCCGATGATATCTGGATGGATTCTAATTGGATAGTGACAGCACAGAGTGTTTCTGCAGGAACAAAAGTAGATAAGAACACGAAAATTGTTTTGAATAGCGTAAAAAAGGAAGCTTACCTGTCTTCAAATTATGTGTCATTAAATATGAATGATGCAGCTAAAAAAGCAAAGGAGTTAAACAATGAGATTCTATATGTTGATTACGCTAAGAATATGTATATGACCAATAAGATATCAACTATGGATGAAAATGAGAAAAAACTATGGATTGTCAAACAAGCTTCGTTCAACAGTGAAGGCAAGATTCAGCTTGATTTTATATATACGGGAATGGTAGAGATGCCGAATTTAATGGCTAATAATTTGGCAGATGCGCTAGTGACTCTGAAAAATGCTGAATTTTCAGATGTTGAAAGTAAAACTCAAGATGGAAGTTATATTTGGGATAACTCTGATTGGAAGGTGGTTTCACAGAGCGTATCAGCAGGAACAAAAGTAAATGCAAATAAAAAAATAGTAATAACAGTGGGGAAGAATGATGCGGTTCAGGCTACAACGCAAACTTCTTCGCCGCCGCTGAAAGAGGAAACACAAGATTCATCAGATGCAAGTGCAGAAAAAGAGGCGAAAGCCGAAGAAAATTCTGTTGATTCTTCATCTACAGAACCTGAATCTGTTACGGAGATAAAAAAAGCAGAAGTGGTTTTACCTGATCGTAGCAGTAAATTAGGCAGGGATTATGATTCAAAGGGAGACAGTACTGTATACTATATTAATGTGGATGGAATTTCAAACAAACCAAAACTCAAAAATTGGGGAAAGGCTACAGTTACAGATGGTGTTGCAGAGTATCTGGATAGTCTTAAAGAGCAAAATTTTAAGGTGGAAATAGTAAGTACAGATAAGCAAACGCCCCATTCGGGTTTTACCATATATGACTCTTCATTTAAGGTTTCTAATAGTGAAATAAGCTGGACCATGGATTTATCCATTGAAAGTGAGAAGTATGTAGAATACGAGCTTGATATACATCTTCCATAAGGATATCTGTGGATGGCTCAGTTTAAATCAGCGAGATTTAAAGTAATATTAGAGAAATTGGCACCTGTACAGAATGGATTCTGTGCAGGTGTTTTATATCGCAATCCGCCACTTACTGTTATGTGTATCAAAATATAACCGTACCTTCCGCTTGTAATCAAGTACGACAACAATACATTCAAAAACAAATGTGGAGTAAGAAACATAGAGCCCGTCCGGAGTAGTATAAGGCCCCGGATGGGTAATTGTTCTATAACCTTTTATCGTATAATTTTCATATTGGCCATCTTCGTTCATCAGCCGGAAGCGGAGGGGAATTACTTCGCCGTTCGACTTGTGCTGGCAGATGACGTCTACAGTATCAATCACTCTACTCATAACATATAACCTCAATCAAAAAAGAACTAATGTTCGGGCATAAATATAATATACCTTTGACACGGATGTTTCAATAAAGTTCTAATAAAAAATGTAAGCGGTAATATAAACGCGCATCGCGAAATATCAAAATTAAAAAAAGAACCTATTAGCATAGAGGAGTGGCTAATAGGTTCTTGCGTTCTATATGGCATATAGAACATCTTGGAGGCTTATATATTTTAAGGTTAGAAATATATAAGGCCTGAGCTGGGAATTTATAACAAAATAACGTTAACACATTCTTAAAGTGAAATCAATCTGAATCCTATTTATATCCGATAGAATTATAAATTTCCATAAAAATATCTATAGGCCTATTCCGAAATATAGAAGCTCCTATCCCACTATTTTTCTAATATTCTAAAAAAGAACACCCGGATGACGAATTAACATTGATAAAGACTATCTCACATGATAAGATGTTAATAATTATTTTATAATATGGAGCTATTCTTATGGCAGAAAAAAGCGTATACATAGACACGCGGGTGTTTACAGATATTGTTAATGAGATACAGACCACTTCAGCTAATTGTGTTCTTTCAAAGGATCCACTCAGTAAGGTGAATGTTTTTGAAGGCATGAATGTTGGATGTGAGATGAATGAGATTCTTAAACTTTTCTATAAATCCACAGACACATACAGGCATGAAGCTTCTGAATGTCTTCCAAGAGCACTTCTTACAATCAGGGACGGTATGATCGAGCAGGATAGGATCCTCAGCGAAGGGCTTACTGTAGAAACAAAGCGGAGGTAATAGATGGGACTTCATTCAAGATTAGCAGAGAAGGAACATGAAAAAAGAGAATATGAACGTGATCTTACCGAGTGCGAAGAATCATACGATTTTATCAATCAGAAACGCAGAATTATAGAGGAAGAGATATATCAGCCGGATAAAGCCTATGATATGACAAGCTCCGGCGATTGGTATGGAAAACTTGAACAAGACGCAGATAGTTTCAGAAATGATCTATGTTCAAAGACAAGCATAATACTGAGCAATACATCAAAGCACCTGAATGATCTGCAAAAAGTAATGGAAAGACTCCGGGAACTTATCAGAGAATGCGAAGAAGAAATAGCAGCTCTTGAAGAAGAAATCCGTGAAAGGGAGCGAAGAGATAACGTATGAAAAATTTGGAGTTAATGTAATGGGAAAAAGTTGGGATACTAAGAAGATACATGATTTTATAGAAACTTTTGAAAATGCAGCTCATAATTATATGGAAGGCATAGGCTATCTTCAATCAGGCTATGAAAAATATCAGAATAACGAGACATTCGTAGGCGGAGGCGCTGAAGCTACTAAGAGATTTATAGGCACGAAGCAGTCTGAATTTAACCGCCAGCAATACGAGCTTTCAAAGGAAATGATCAAGAGATACGTTGATCTTGATGAAACTTTTAAGGTTATGGTCGATCCTGCCGATGATGCTAAGATAGATACCGATGTAGTAGGAAGGACAAAAACACGTTTTCAGAGGCAGCTTGAAGAGTATGAAAGTCTGGCTTTTGCAATCCAGCAGAAAACAATGGAAGATGTCGATAAATTCAGAAAATACTGCGGAGACATAGAAGAAGTATATGTAAGGGATACTTTAGCTGACTATGATGAATTTTGCGGCACCGGAGGTTTTCTTTATGATTGCATAAAGAAGGTTGAAGAATTCGACGACGAAGCAAGCAATCGTCTGTTTAATTCAGGTATTAAGGATGCTATTCAGGGACATATAGAAGAAATATCAGATAAAGCGGCAGGACTTGATTCAATACATTCTCATGCTGTTGATATAGATAAGCAGACGGTAAGTCTTGTGGCACTCGGAACAGATGCAACTTTGAATTCAATTAATTTGGCGCCGAGATTGATGGCTTCAAATAGAATAAGCCTTGTTTCACCAAGGTATAAAACGCCTAGAAAATGGTCTTTGGTAAAGAAAAAGTTTTCTATTGATAATATAAAATCAAATGCTGAAATAAATGAAGTTAAATACATAGAATCTATGGAAAAATTATATGGATTTAGCAAAGAAGAATCGAAGCTTTTTAATGATGCATATTTAAAGCATTGTGAACATTATAAAGATGCAGAAAAAACAGGAAACAGAGAAAAAGCTGATTCTTTTTATACTGCACTTGCGTGTTTGTTCACTCAATATTCGGCAGATTCATGGCAATTTAAACTTATGGGAAATAATAAAATGTCTCCAAGTGAAGCTGTTGCATATTTTGATGCTATTGGCGCAGATGGTAAAGCGCTTTATGATGCGGTAAATAATCAACATAATACTTGCCAAAAAAATGAAAAGCGTGATTTTGCGCATGAATGTGCTATATATTCGGTGATGGCAGATGACAATATCTATAAAGGTGCAGCTACATTAGACGATAACGTAGGTGAACTTGTAGGATTTAAAGGTGATGTATATTCCGGAAGTATGGGTGATGATGATAAAATGTCAGATGTTTCAGCATACAATATATATTATCGTATGAAAAAAAGTGAAGATGGTGATATATGGAACACCATGGTTGAATATAATATAGATGTTTGTGATGGTTCTATTAATGAAGCAACAGAATTTTTGCAAAACATGGGCTATGGTAATGCTAAAATTGGAATGACAGTACTAAAAACAAAATTGAATTATAAAACCGCTTCTGCGCTTCTCATAACAGCAACCTCTAAGACCAATCTTACTAAAGTCAAGAAGACAAAAGAGGAATTTCTTGATTATATAGCCGACGAAAGCGGAATAGACTGGAAATAATTTTTTTAGCGGGAGAATAAACATGCCACAAAAAGTACTCAAAAAAATAATATGTATTGTATTTTTCGCATTTATTATAGCGGTAGCAATATATTTTTTTATTAACTATAAAAAAGAAATGATAACAGAAAAAGCTAATAAAGCTGGTGAATCTGTAGAGTTCTCTGGGTATAAAAACTTTTCTATAAAAGAAGGAGCTGTTACATATTTTTATACCCTTGGCATTGCAAAGGTCAAATTTATAAAATATGAAATTGTTGTTGAAGAACCTGATAAAAAAGTAAAAAAGGGAGAGCTTACAGTTAGCGTACAGAACAAAGATAAAGATGGAAAACAAATTGAAGGCAGTTACGATGATACTCGAACTTTAATAGCAGACGACGGAACAGAAAAAAATATGCATTCGGGCATGTTTTTTATATGCAATAATAATTTTGATAGATCATCTTTGGTTACTACCGGATGGATAGATGCTGAGCAAAAAGCCATTGAAGCATATGAAAGTGTTACAGGTTATGTTCCGGTAGAAGAATTAAAACAATATTACAATCGTGCTTTAACTATTTGCAATCAGCTAAACGAGTAATGTAAGAATTAAGTGTTTTTGTATATATTGTCGGAGGTAGGACATTGAATCGAAGTGAAAAACGTCTAGAAATAAAGAAACTCGATGAACAGCTCAAAGAATATGAGAACGACCTCATTATGCTTGAAGAAAGTTATAAAGTAATAAAATTAGATTACGAGAGTATTGTTAAGGACGTTTATGAACCAACAAAGACTTATGACATGACTCCACTTAAGATATACGGGAATGATATATACGAAGGAGCGGAGGAACATCGGAAGAAGATTGTTGTGGGAATTCGGAAAAACCTTAAGGATACAGAAAAATTCATGTCTGAACTCTTAGTTGCTAAAAAAAATATACAAAAAGCAATACAGGAATGTGAAGGTAAGAAGAAGGCTTTTGAAGCAGAACTTGATATTTCAGTATTGTAATATTATGGTTCAGTCAGATTAAGAGATTTGGCTGAGCCATTTTTATATCCATATTCTTCAAACTAGATGCAACACCATATACCGGTCAGAGTAAATGCATTTAAAATTGCATTTACCTTGAAAAATAACCTAATTCATTTTCTGAATATAATAACTGATACACTGTAATTATACGAGGAGAAACTATATTGAAAAATCAAGTTTTTTTAAAAATTATTAAATTTATTCCCGCATTAATAATAGCAGGAGTACTTTTGCTATATATTTTGTGTCCTATCAATAATGATCATGTCGCAAAAAATATTGTAAATGAATTACAACAGATTCCTCTTCCCGAAAAAACAGTAATAGTTGAAGAAAAATCTATGGCGGCGAAACTGTGCGGAAATGGCAATGGAATGCAATATTTTGGTGCGCTATTAATAAAAAGTGAGTTGTCACAAGATGATTTAAATTTATACTATGCTCAGTTTAATGAAAAATATCATGTTAAACCTCAAAGTGATAGCGAAATAAAACAAATTGAAACGCAGATTGTGTACTTTGACACAAACATTGATAGTGACAATTATTACATTTTATATACTTGGGGAGACTATTATGGGATATCTAGTGAATTTGATTTGAGGGGGCATTGAGAATATTTCGTAAATATTAAAATCATTCAAATGGTTTTATATACTTCGTGGAAAGTGATGGTAATTCTTATAGGAATAGCTGCATTGATCATATTTTTGGGAGCAGTTATTCGTGGTTCAATAGAAAGTGAAGTCAGAGATGCTAGGAGAGAGGCACGTAAATGATTTTATGAATGGAGACGCGTTATATGGATAAGAATAAATTACCTAAGTTTAAATATCACCCCAATGTTTATGAAAGTGGAGAAGTAAAGTTTAGCAAGGGTGTTTGTAATTGTTGTGGCAAGGAAGTAGAAGCTTATGTTCAGCATATGTATACAAGGGCGAAGGTAGATTGTATCTGCATGGATTGTGTTGCAAGTGGCAAAGCGGCTGAAAAGTTTGATGGTTCTTTTATTCAGGACGCTGATTCGATAGATAATGAAGCTGCTACAGAAGAATTATTTTGTAGGACGCCGGGATATGTGAGTTGGCAAGGTGAAAACTGGGCGGTTTGTTGCAATGATTATTGCGAATATATTGGTACGGTAGGGACAAAAGAATTGGATGAACTAGGCATTGCGGATGATCTTTTTGAAGCAGACGGCTCTTTTGATGGATATGATAATGCACGTGAGTATCTGGTAAAAGATGGGAGTCTTTGTGGTTACTTGTTCCGCTGTTTACATTGCGGAAAATACTATTTGCGAATAGATGCGGATTAAACATTATAGAGATAGAGCGGGCAAGCGCTTTTATATCGCAATCCGCCACTTACTGTTATGTGTATCAAAATATAATCGTACCTTCCGCTTGTAATCAAGCACGACAACAATACATTCAAAAACAAATGTTGAGTAAGAAACATAGAGCCCGTCCGGAGTAGTATAAGGCCCCGGATGGGTTATGGTTCTATAACCTTTTATCGTATAATTTTCATATTGGCCATCTTCGTTCATCAGCCGGAAGCGGAGGGGAATTACTTCGCCGTTCGACTTGTGCTGGCAGATGACGTCTACAGTATCAATCACTCTACTCATAACATATAACCTCAATCAAAAAAAGAACTAATGTTTGGGTATAAATATAATATACCTTTGAAGCGGATGTTTCAATAAAGTTCTAATAAAAAATCACCTTACTACAGTCAAGTAAATCCTCGATTCAGTTAGGTTAAATGCAGTAAGTTATTACTCTACAATAATTATGTAGTACTTCGTGGGGATTGGAGGTTTTTTTACCACAATGGATGTTACTGCTAAATGGCTGATTGATAGGATTGATAATCTACGTGGCGAAAAGAATATGTCAGAATACAGGCTGTGTGAGCTGTCCGGAGTAACTACTTCGACTATGTCCGCGATGCGAAGACGGACCAGCATGCCACAGATTCAAACAATACAAAAGATATGTGATGTGTTTGGAATATCTTTGAGCGATTTTTTTAAACCGACTGCGGAGCCAAAAAGTGGCATGTATTTATCTGATAAAGAAATGGAAATAGTCACATATTTACGTAATATGACGGAGGCAGATTTTATCTTGGTGCTTACGTATGCCAAGGCGCTTAGTGATGCATATAGTAGTAGGGAAAAATAGATATCATAATGCGGAGGGAGGTTTGGTTATGGCAACTATATCCCGAAATGAGCAGCGCATTAACAATTTATGTATTAGTAACGGATTTGAACCTAAGGATGTGTGCGATCTGACGAAGCTCTTGTTGGAACACTATCGGAGTGGCTTTGAGATACCGCAGCTGTTTAAGATCAATTTGGACAGTGATGGGATCCGTGATCAAAAGATATCGATGCGAAGGGATTTTTTGGAGGCAATGAGATTACCATTAAAAGAGTCTACTGAATATCTTGACAGGATATTTCAAAATCTCAGGGATTGTACCTGGATGCGGTCGATAATTGATATGGTGCTGGATCAGATTGCCGGCGGAATATGCGAGGGTGACCTCTACAAGCGGATTATTGAGAATTACTATCTGAATTCGGACTCTATATCAAATGAGGAGATGGCACGAGCGGAGAATCTTTCTACTGCGTCTATAGAACGTAAGAAGAGAGAGGCTATCAAGTATCTGGGAATCAGCATGTACATATACGCATGTTGCAGAGAACAAGAAGAAAGGGACCAATATGACAGAGCAAGGTGAGCTTTAGAGCTGCTGTTTTGCATTTATATGTGAGACAGTAGCTCTTTTTATGCTTAAAAAAGTATTTGATGGATTGCTGATGGTTATTTGATGGTTTTAGTACATTAAATTGATAACAAGTTGATGGAATAAAAAGTAAAATATGGTGTTATTATATTACGCGACAAGGTTTAAAACCTATCTTTTGAGGGGGAGCAGTAATTTCAAAAGAGGGGGTATAGGTCTTGGAACATGTAGAAGAGAAAATGATCTATGTCTGTTGTCCTGTCTGCGGGCGATTGCTGTTCAAAGGTGAGAGCTTCTCAGGTGTTGAAGCAATGTGCCCAAAATGCGGGGCGAAAATCAAGGCAGAAAGACAGCGGATTTATATTCGTATTTCGTTCGAATCTAAAGAAGCTGTATAGTTGTTACAATTAAATATTTGAGTTATCCGTACCGGCATCGGATCCGGCTGTGAATCGGAATGGTTGCGGCGGGTAGCAAGAGTTTGTTAGCGGCTATGAACGACATAGAATCGTTGAAAGGCGGAGCAAAACAGAAAGAAGTATCTAGTGATAGATATTCTGTTTTGCTTCGTCTTTTTCTTTTGCTCATATCACAGGCTTCTTTCTGTTGCTCTGAGTGTGAACGCAGGTGCATAAGTGGGAGACCTATGTTGGGCGCTATCCATGACTTCCGTTTTTGGGAACTTATGAATTTTCAAAAACGGAGGTCAGAAATGAATAATAGAAAAGATGGACGCCCTTCAATAGCAAGGGAATTAAATAAGAGTCAGGATTTATATAAGTTGTACAGTTTGGAGAAGCATTATCCCGGAATCGAGGGAGATGCAAAATGGGCGATAGCTACAGATCTGTCCCGTGAGGAGCTGGAGGCGTGCGATGGATTTGAACTTAATTTCTTTAAGCCATATATCATCATAACGCCTGAGCAGGGAGAGGTATTTGCGGAGTATGAGCGTTTGGAAAAGAAGCTCCAGATGCAGGATTACCGCCACACAGATATGAATGCCTATGAAGAAGGCATGGAGGTAAATAAGAAGGCTATGGATTACCTCAGAGGCGTGCCCAAAGCTATTGACCCTGAAGAAGCGATAAATGCTTATGTTCTTCGCGTTGCAATAAATCAGTTGCCGGATAAGCTTCAAAGGAGGCTAAGAATGTTCTTTTTCCATGGATTTAGTGAGAAGGAGATAGCAGATATTGAGGGCGTGTCTCAACCGGCGGTGCATTATTCTTTGCAGTCGGCGATAAGGCAGATGAGGTATGTGTTGGATATTTAATAAAAAGATTGTGGCGATGCAGCTATATACGGCTGTATCGCTATTTCTTAATGATTTTCCGTACTTGCCGCCGTATATTTATGCGTGATAAAATATTACCGAAATGTTACAAAATATTAAATATAAGGAAATGTAAATACATGGCAGAAGATAAGGTTTTTATGGACACAAACGTGTTCACGGGGATAGTTAATGATATAAGAAATGCGGCTGATCATTTGGTGCTTTCTGATAGCGCACTTAATAGTTCGGAGTGTCTTGAGGAATTTCCCGCCGGAGTAGAGATTCTTGAATATTTAAAAGAAGTTCATACAACATCAAAGTTATATAGGTATGAGGCTGCTGTAGCTTTACCTAAAGGACTTCTTACGCTTAGAGACAGCATGATAGAAGTTGACAGGGAGGTTAGTGAAAGCCTTAGGGTAGAGAAAACCTCGGGAGGTATGAGAATTGAGTCGAAGAGGTGATATTGAACGAGAGATTCGTCACAACTGTGAGAAAATCGATGAGTATAGGGAGAAGATTTCAAGGCTCCAAGAAAAAGCTGAAATAATAAAAGAGAAGGAACGCACAATTCGTGAAGAAGTTTATGAGCCCGCAAGGTCTTATGATATGACTCACGGTGATGCGTTTTGGGGACAGCTTGAGCAGGAAGCTGAAAGATATCAGACAGAGATTGGTAGTAGGACTGCAGCAGGATTAAGTGAAACGTCGCAGCTTTTGTCGGATATTCAAAGAATAATAGACAGAATATATGAGCTTATCGATGAGCTTGAGCATAGAAATAGTGAACTCGAAGCAGAGCTAAGCTCACTGACGGATGATGATTAAAGGGATGGAGTTTTGTATAGATGGGGTTAGTTTACGAAGATGAAAGGTATTTTTCTGCGTGTGATGTAAAGAAATTTGATGCAGAAAAGTTTGATAGATTTGTTGATAATCTTGCACATGATATAGATAGGTATATTGGGGATGCAAGAGCACTTGAAACCGGATATGGCAAATATTACAACAACAGCACATATGTTGGAAAGGCTGCAACTGCCTCAAAGGAATTCATTGACCGCAAACAGTTTGAAAAATTCCATGTAGGTAGTAAGGATATCCAGAGAGAGCTTTTTAACAGATGCCTTGGTGTAAAAAATATGTTCGAAGCAAGGGTTGATTCATCGCCAAAAGCTCGTATCGATAACGAAACGCTGGATTTGATTAAGCGTGATCATATGACATTTGCCGATAAGCTTGAATATGAAGGTTATGATATCGAGTGCATAGCGCGGGAAATAGAAAGTGAATATGGAAAATATGGTGACGTTACTCAGCCCAATTACCGAAGGGCGCTGGTGGTTTATGATGAATTCTGCGGAAGCGGAGGCTTTCTGGATAAATGCTTGCGGAAGTTTGAGGGCTTCAATGAGGAAGCAAGGCAATACACAAAGCGTTCGATGATTAAAGAGCAATCAAATGAGTTACAGAAAGATATAAAAGCTACAGCATCGGCGCTTGAAGGAATGACAGTATTTAAAACTGAAGTTCAAAGACAGGCGGTATGGCTTAATGCACTTAGTACAAATCAAGCTGTAGTTGATCCGAAAAAGCTGGCAGCAGATATAAAAGAGTGTTTCGAACTTACAGGAATAAAATATGACAAAAACGCTATTGTTGATGCTAATATATTAAAGAATGCGACAGATTTAGCGTTGCTTAATTGTAAGAGCAAAAACGAAAAGGTCGCATTACTGGCTTGCACAGAGGCTGTGCAGGAAATTGTTAGAGATCCAATGACATTAGAAGCATTTTTGAAAGCCCTTTGGGAGACACTTGCTTTAATTGGAACAACACTTGTTACAATAGTATCAATGGCTGCATCTACTGTTGGAGGAATTATAGCTGAGCTTAATCCTGTGGTTCTTGTAGTAACATTAGTAATTGTGCTTATTTCAGGTATTACGTATTTTGCTTCAAAATCAAAGTCAAAATCTTCAGGTAAAGCTAAGAAAAAGGATAAAACTAAAGATAAGAATCAATCTGAAGAAAAACCGCATAGAAAAAACAAAGATGGAGAACCGCTTGGGAAAAATGGGCCGCAGATGCCATCAAAAACAGTGTTTCAACGAGGAAAAACTGAAAGAGTTGATGTTGAAAACCAAAGACCTGGTGATGGAAATGGAAATGTTCATTATCATGATGCAAAAGATACTAAATATATTTTTGATCCAGTTGATGGAAAATTATATTTAGATGAAGAACCATATCCGGAAGCACCACCAAGTATACAAAGGATACTGGAAGATCCGTTGATTCAAAAGGCAATAGACAAAGCTTTAAAATATCTAGGCGAACTACCATATTTTAGTGAATAGGAGAAGTATTAAAATGATAAAAATGAATAAACTTATGCAAGAAGAACTTTTAAAAATCAAAGATATCGATAATACTTTTGATTTTACTGGTAAACTGTCAGTAATTAATCCTGAAATGTATAAGGTACATGATTGTGTCCTCATGAGAATAAATGATAAGCCCAAAGTCTCAGAAGAAACAATTGAAGCAGCTATGAAATATAAAGACTTTAATTATGATTATGAACATAGTGAATTTCTTATTGGGAGCTATTTTGAAGGAATAACATATGAACAAAGTTTAAGATTAGGACTTGATATTGTTGAATTGTGGGGGTATAAATTACATGCTTTATTCCCTGAAGATGAATTTCATATCATAATGTCTGTTGATATTGAAAGTGAATATGATAATAGGGTTATGCTTCGCTATTATAAATATAGAGGTGAAGATGGTTTCCACTATGATTTAGATGAGTTAGATAAATTTGTATTTGATGCAATCTTGGTTAATGTTGTCGAAGCAGTTGAAAATTATGACGATGAAGACGAGGAAATTGAAGACTACGAAGATAATGAAGAAGAATCTGAAAATGAAATGTGAAAACATGTTTTTTTATTAAGGCAAAGATTAAAAAGGAACTTTTATACCCTATTTCAATTTTATTGTACTATGTATCAAGGCACTTATCTGTAAAGGGTAAGTGCTTTTTATGTGCGTTAAGGGGGTTAGATTGAGAAAAAGAGGAAATATTATGAAAAAGACATATAACGATATGACTGCCGTTGAATGTGTTAAGAACCAAGTGAAAACGTACTGGAAAATAATGATAATTTATATTTGTTCTCTAATCTTTTTGAGTGCAATTTATATAGCTGAACGCATATTTATTAGCCCGTTAACTTATGGAAATGATGCGGCTTTGGAATTACACAGTGGATTATCAAGAGTATTTTTTTATTATTACATTGTTTCGGCAATTTTTTGTGCGATTATATTTTCTTTAATAGGAGTGGTTAAGTATATTTCTTTTAAAGAGATATATCTGGCTTGGGGTGATCCTGAGAAATTTATTGAAGCTGAAGGACTCGTTCAAAAGAAAATACCTTTCTGGCGCACTGATAGGCGCAGGAAATGTACTATTGCAAATGCATATCTGGCACTTGGAGATTATGACAACGCTTGGAAATACTATGAGGAAATAATTCCTAAGAATCTTTCTAAATGTTATAACATATATAATATGTTTGGACTTGCATGCTATTACATTGCTGTTGATAATCATG
Source organism: Butyrivibrio hungatei NK4A153 (assembly GCF_000424465.1). Taxonomy (GTDB): domain Bacteria; phylum Bacillota; class Clostridia; order Lachnospirales; family Lachnospiraceae; genus Butyrivibrio; species Butyrivibrio hungatei_A. The sequence goes on from NZ_AUJY01000011.1 coordinate 14,716, forward strand.
AAGAAGCAGCTAAATATCTTGCGAGACTTGAAAAAGTGAAAGCTACTGCTGCTAAAAAACGTAAAAATTTGAGCGTTATGATTGATTATCTAAAATGCACATTTGCAATTCGTGAAGGAAAATATGAGGAAGCTAAAGAACTCATGAATAGTAATATAGATGGTAGCATATTTGCTAATCAGATAACTTGTTATAATCTAAAAGCTGAATGCTATTATAATCTTGCGACTATTGCTTACGAAAAAGGTGATTATATTGAGGCTATTGTGAGATACAGAGCTGCGGTATCATCTGGAGGCAAGCTGCCTATTGTTGATAAGGCCAAAGAAAAACTTGAGGAATTAGATGCGAGAATAATAAAAGAATAGAATTAGAAAATATTGGGTCTTCTAATTAGAGGCGTTGAAAAATTAAAAAGAAGATAGGATTATGAAAGAGGGATTTGAACATGTTTTTTCAGATATTCAAGCAGACATGGTAAGAATAATAAGCTTAATGCAGATTATCAATATGATGAGATTTATACGAATACAGAAAAAACATCGGATGATATAGCTGAAATGTGGTATCAAGAGATACTGAAAAAATTTAATTTATTTGGAAAAGTGACTAAGCTTAAAAGGCAATCTTCTGTTTGGGCAATTGGAGCCCATTCTTGGAAGATTGCTTTTTTATTTTCAAAATAGACTTATTATTCCCCTTATTTCTGTAGTTATTAGTGAAGGGATTTTCCCTTGTCTGTACTTTGACAAGAGAATATACATTCACTAAGTACGTTCCTGTAGTATGTAGCCCCAAAGGTACGCCTTGCGCGATATAGCCTCACTGGAATGTCGGTAGCACCGGCACTGGCGATGACAGCTGCGGGTATAATGATACTTCCGCTCAGCCACAACTCATCGTAATGGGAGCGGTCTTGCGAGAACCGCAGGAAGGGTTGAGCCTATGGAGCTGTGCTGCAGCCGCTTAGTGATTTCCCGTTCTCCGGGGCGCCGTGGGCAAATAGGGGAACATATAACTGTTTGATTTTAAGAAGGTATTCCGCTGTGTACTGGCAGTGGGTGCCTTCTTTTTACATAAAAGGAAGGAGAGTGTGGTCATGGTTAGGCGTGGAGAGATATATCTTGCTGACTTAGGTGCAGGTGTCGGATCGGAACAAAAAGGCGAGAGGCCGGTAATTATCGTTCAGAACAATAAAGGAAATAGGTATTCGCCGACGGTTTCTGTTGTGCCTATAACAACAAAGATTCATAAAAGTGCGGGAATGCCTACGCATGTTCTGCTAGGTAAAATTGCAGGGCTTGATATGGAATCAGCCTGTATGGCAGAGCAGGTTATGACAATAGATAAGAAGAGGCTTATAGCGAGGATAGGTAAACTTCCCGAAAACGTTATGAGTCGGGATATAGCTAAGGCTTTGAATATTCAGTTGGATTTGAAAGTGGGGAAAAAGAGAAATGGAAAAGATTGAAGTGCCGGTGTGGCGAAAGTATTCACTTAGTATACAGGAAGCGGCTTCCTATTATGGTATCGGAGAGAAGAGACTTCGCAGTCTTGTTTCAGATAACCTGAATGAGGAATATGTGATAGAAATAGGCTCACATGTCAGAATAAAGCGCAGGAAATTTGAAGAGTATCTTGATGATGCAGGAGTTATATAAGGGGCGGCATTCTGGCGCTTTTTTTATTGTAAAGGTACAATAGATGAAGCGTAAAAAAATGCTGCTTCTCCGTTTTTGTTGGAAGGAGCTGATTAAAATAGAAAGAAGGTATGATAAAAAAGGAAGAGTTCTCCATGATGGAGAATATCAGATGCCGGATGGCCGATACAGATTTAGATATACATCTTGGGATGGCCATCGTAAGACAATTTATAGCTGGAGACTTGCTAAGAATGACAAGGCGCCTGAAGGCAAGAAGTATACGGAGTCTCTTCGTGAAATGGAGAAGAAAATCCATGCAGACAGCTTTGATAAGATAGTATCTAATGGAGGAGACCTTACGGTCTTGGAGTTGGTTCAGAAGTATGTTAATACCCGCGTGGGCGTTAGGATATCAACAAGACGCGGATATCAGACAGTTCTGAATTTTCTTGCAAAGGACCCTTTTGGAAAGAAGAGAATTGATCTTGTGCGTAAGTCAGATGCCAAGCTATGGCTTATTCAGCTTCAAAAGGAGAAAGGTAAGAGCTATTCCCAGATTCATACAATCAGGGGGCTTGTCAGACCTGCTTTTAAACTTGCAATGGATGATGATCTTATCCGCAAGAATCCATTCGATTTTGAGCTGGTCAATGTTGTTGTAAATGATTCTACAAGGCGAGATGCCTTATCTCGGGAAGAGGAGCGCAAGTTTCTTAAGTTTATCAAGGAAGATAACCATTACAAGAAGTATTATGAAGGAATCTATATTCTGTTTAATACAGGACTGAGAATATCTGAATTTTGTGGTCTTACATTATCAGATATAGACTTTGAGGATCATTCTGTTAATATTGATCATCAACTTCAAAAAGGTGCTCATGTAGGGTATTATATTGAGGAGACCAAGACGGAGAGCGGTCGAAGGAAGATTCCTATGACTCCCGAGGTGGAAGAGTGTTTTAAGACAATAATAGCAAACAGACGACCACCAAAGCCTGAGCCTATGATAGATGGCAAAGCGGGATTTCTGTATTTTGATAAGGATGGAAGCGTTGTATATTCGCTTCATTGGGATCATTATTTCAAGCACATCCGCGATAAATACAATCATATCTACAAGATACAGATACCATTTGTGTCTCCGCATATCTGCAGGCATACTTATTGCAGTAAAATGGCAAAGTCGGGAATGAATCCAAAGACCCTTCAATATCTGATGGGGCATTCAGATATAAGTGTTACATTAAATACATACACTCATGTTGGATTTGAGGATGCTCAAAGAGAGCTAAAGTCGCTTAAAACCTTAAAGGCAATATGATTTGAGGGTTAAATTATTATATCCATTTTGCCATGGGGAAACGGCAAATGTTTTTTTAAACTGAAAGGGTTAAACTCAAAATTTTTAACCCCGTTTTTAACCCTACCGGTTGCAAAATAACGCTAAAATATGCAATGATATGCCGACTTATAAAAAATTGAAAATAGCATGAATGCTAGGAAATATGAGGATTTAGGGAATGATTAAGATACTATTCGTCTGCCACGGCAATATATGCCGTTCTCCTATGGCAGAGTTTGTATTAAAAGATATGGTGAAAAAGCGCGGGTTGGAAGATGAGTTCTACATCGAATCCGCAGCGACAAGCACAGAGGAGATCTGGCACGGAGTTGGTAATCCCGTGTATCCGCCGGCGAGAGCTAAGCTTAGAGAGCATGGAATAGGAACTTCTGATAATGAGCTTGGTGTTAGTGAGAAGAGAGCCAGGCAGACTGTGCGCGGCGACTATGAGAAGTTCGACTATATAATAGGTATGGATAGCGCCAATATGAGAAATATGCAGAGGATATATGGCGGAGATCCTGAAAACAAAGTGTACAAGATGCTGGATTTTGCGGGAAGAAGCGCTGATGTGGCAGACCCCTGGTATACGGGTAATTTTGATGCTACATGGAACGACGTTGTTGATGGTTGCAACGGTCTTATTTCCAAAGTTATAGGAGCAACAACATAAAAATTATCGCTTACATGGAAGAGGATGCTCGATGAAAAAAGCAGGAAATACAGTTATAGATGAAAAAACACCGCTTCTGGTATTGGCGGGCCCCATGTTCTTGGAGCTCTTGCTGAATACAATGCTTCACAACGTCGATACTGTTATGCTGAGTCATTACAATGAATACGCTGTCGGAGCGGTTGGCAACGCAAACACTATCATGTTTATGATGATCATTCTTTTCAACATCATTGCAACGGCTACAAGTGTAGTTGTTGCGCAGTATCTCGGTGCTAAGATGTATGACCGGATGAACATGATATATACGCTTTCGATTGTTGTAAATCTGGTATTGGGAATCGGGCTCAGTGCGGTGTTTTGTGCCGCAAATCCGTTTATTATGGATTTTCTTCATGTGTCGCCCGAGATGCGTCCGTTCTCGATGACATATATCTATATTGTCGGAGGCGCAGGTTTTCTGATGGCAGTGTCCAATGTTATGCTCCAGATTTTGCGTTGTAACGGATATACCAAGATAGGCATGTGGGTTACGTTTGGCATAAATATTGTCAACATTGTCGGAAATTATTGCTTCCTGTACGGACCGCTTAAGTTTTTGAATATGGGCGTTGCCGGTGTGGCGATATCTACAGTGGTGGCAAGGCTTTTATCTGTGATAGCGCTTATTGTTTTCTTCTATGTGACAAAAACAGGAAGGATTTCCCTTCGCTATCTGATACCGTTTCCGATGAAACTGCTTATAAAAATGATAAGGATAGGCCTTCCTTCTGCGGGTGAGAACCTTACATACAATCTTTATCAGACAACACTTCTTTCCTTTATTAATGCGATGGGAAATGATGCGGTTAATGCAAGGGCATATTGCAATACGCTTATCTCCTTTGCGATGATCTTCTCGAATGCCTCTGCGATGTCAACGCAGATAATTACCGGGCATCTGGTAGGCGCGGGAAAGACTGAAGAGGCATATAAAAGAGTGTTCAAAACGCTTAAGACTTCTATGCCGATCACGATAGCACTGGCATGTATCAATACGATTCTTTGCGGATATACGTTGCGTATATTTACGGATAACCTCAATATAATCGCTCTTGGCAGGACGATAATGATCGTAGACATATTTGTTGAGACGGGACGTTGCCTTAATATGACATTTGTCAGCAGTCTAAAAGCGGCGGGAGCTTATATATTCCCGTTTATAGCCGGAGTTCTGTGTAACTGGGGACTTGGTCTTACTGTAGGATATACGGTCGGAGTCGTGCTTGGGCTGGGCGTTGCCGGAATCTTCATAGGAACGGCAACAGATGAATGTATCAGAGGCCTGATTGTTATGTACTATTGGTATAAGAAGAAATGGCTTGGAAAATCCGTGGTGAGTCGTGGCGTGGACTAGGGCATATAACGAGGGCTGCTTTCTTCAAATTCAATATCAAGAATATCATCAAATTTTATCTTAGTATTTACAATATGAAGTATTCTTGCTACCTCATCAAAGCGGGCGACCATACCTGTTACTTGAAGATATTCACCTTTATTAAAGTAGACACATGTTAAAATTAACCCCTTTTTGATGTTGTGCATTTTCTTATCGAGTTCTTCGGCCATTTCGTCGGAGAGCTCGATTTTTGGTACTTTTATTTTTTCTTTTGCCAAAAGAGCTTCATCAAGTCCCTTAACAGCCTGAAAAGGCAGGAACTGAGCGGCTCTTTTATCCATGGACATTTTTTGCCTCATTTATATATCCTCTGATGAAAACTTGATTCAATCCTCAACTTACGCTTTGTGGCCACCAATCTGATTGTTCCTGTCCCTGGTTGTGGCGCCTTCTTCAAAGTTGAGCCCCTTTAATATCGCGTTTTTACCGAATTTATTCTTTATCTCAAGAACTGCCTTCTGCATGCGTCTGTCTCGTTCGAGGTCGGCGGGAGATACGAAGAAGGAGTACTGAGTATATTCTTCGGGAACGACGTTGTTTGCAACGACGTACATTCTGCGGACAAGATACAGCGGATTGACAATCTGTTTGTAGAGGTCAGCGATTCCGGGAATCAGAAGCATTGATGCATTGGTCTCGGTATCGAGTGAAAATGTACCTTTCGCTGAAGGAATCGGCGTTCCTTTGGCATATCCGACCATAAGGGAAAAAGATTTACTGACAAGTCCTTTGTCGACCATATCAAGACACATCACATCCATCATCTCTTTTGCTATGATAAGTCCTTTTTCATAGCTGTAATCGCTCATAAGGACTTGTCCCTGGCTGAGGGAATGGGAAGAAGAGCTGTAGGCTCTGATGTCGCTTATCGTGACCGGCTCGCGCCCCCACGCGTGGTCTATAAGGAGTTCGGCATTTACGCCAAAAAGTTTGTAGAGAAGATTTTCGTCGCCGTTTGCAATGTCTCTCATTGTGAGCATTCCGTATGTGGCAAGGCGGTTTGCGATACCTTTTCCGATGCGCCAGAAGTCGGTGAGCGGTCTGTGATCCCACAAGGTCTCGCGAAAGCTCTTTTCATCAAGTTCTCCGATAAAATCGGGGGAGTGTTTGGCTGTGATATCAAGAGCTATCTTGGCAAGAAAGAGGTTGCTTCCGATTCCGCAGGTGGCGCGGATTTTTAAGTTCTTGTCTATGTCATCCATTATCTGCCGTCCGAGCTGCTTGGCAGTCATATGGTAGAGATTCAGGTATTCCGTGACATCCATGAACGCTTCGTCGACGGAGTAGACGTGAATATCGTCCTTGGAAATGTACTTAAGGTAGATTGCGTATACTTCGGCGGAGTAATCGAGGTATTTCTGCATTCTGGGAACGGCCATGATGTAGTCGATATTTTTGGGTATCTCAAATACACGGCATCTGTTGTGGACGCCGAGGGCTTTCATGGCCGGTGATACGGCAAGGCATATTGTCTTGTCGGAGCGCTCGGGATCTGCCACAACAAGGCGGGTTGTCATAACATCAAGGCCTCTCTCCGCGCATTCAACCGATGCGTAGAAAGATTTGAGATCTATGCAGATGTAAGTTCTTTCTTTTCCTACCATGAGATAATAATATAGAACAAACGTTCTTGTGTCAAGCGATGTATCAGATTAAAAACGATATACCGCTCTGTTTATTAACATGAAGCCGAAGGCTTGAAATAGGGATTTGGACTTGAGGTGCCATCGTGTTATAATAACCAAAATGGCCAATTGCTATTAATTGAATATGTAAGAGGAGGGGACTATGTTAAAAGACGGAAAGATTTGGATCGCCAACACAGAAGACGGAAAAAATGTATTTCTTTTGCCCAAGATGGCTAACAGGCACGGACTTGTAGCCGGTGCTACGGGAACGGGAAAAACGGTAACGCTTAAAGTTTTGGCGGAATCATTCAGTGACATGGGAGTTCCCGTATTTCTTGCAGATGTTAAGGGCGACCTTTCCGGAATGGTGTGCGAGGGCGCGGATTCTGAAGATATGCAAAAGAGAATCCAAAAATTCGGACTTGCTGAAGCGGGCTTTAAATATCAGAAGTATCCTGCGACATTTTGGGATGTTTTTGGTGAAAAAGGAATACCGCTTAGGACGACAATCTCGGAGATGGGACCACTTCTTTTGGCCAGAATATTGGGGCTTAACGACCTTCAGAGAGATATTCTCTCGATTGCATTTAAGATTGCGGATGACAACAACCTTCTGCTTATCGATACCAAGGACTTAAAGGCAATGCTCAACTACATCTCCGATAATAACAAGGAGTTTGCGGCTGACTACGGCAATATCAGTAAGGTTTCCGTGGCTGCTATCGTAAGAGCGGTGGTATCGCTTGAGATTGCAGGGGGCGACAAGTTCTTTTTCGAACCCGCACTTAATATAAGGGACTGGTTCACAACAGGAAGCGACGGCAAAGGAACGATCAACATTCTTGACAGCACAAGCCTTATAAACAACGGCACTTTGTACGCGACGTTCCTTCTGTGGATGCTTTCGGAGCTTTTTGAAACGCTTCCCGAAGTTGGTGACCTTGATAAGCCTAAGATGGTGTTCTTTTTTGACGAGGCGCACCTTTTGTTTGCGGACACGCCAAAGCCTCTGATGGATAAGATTGAGCAGGTGGTTAAGCTCATTCGTTCCAAGGGAGTCGGTATCTATTTTGTAACGCAGAACCCGAGGGATATTCCGGACGGTGTTCTTGCACAGCTTGGGAATAAGATACAGCATGCACTTCACGCATATACGCCTGCCGATATGAAGGCAGTGAAGGCAGCAGCCGATTCGTTCAGGGAGAATCCGGAGTTTAAGACTGAGGATGTTATCCAGGAGCTCGGAACGGGAGAAGCGGTATGTTCATTCCTTGCAGAGGACGGAACGCCTACCGTATGCGAGAGGGTTAAGATTCTTCCGCCGCAGAGTAAGTTTGGCGGAATCGACGATTCGGTCAGGGAAAAAGAAATCAAGGGTAGCATTTTGTACAGCAAGTATTATGAGCCCGAAGATCCCGATTCTGCGTATGAGTTCCTTGAGCGTAAGGGAATCGCCGATGCGGAAGAGGCTGCCAAGTTAAAGGCTGAAGCTGAAGCAGCTAAGGCAAAAGAAAAAGAGGACGCTGCTGCAGCAAAGAAGAAAGAAAAAGAAGAAGCCGCTGCTGAAAGAAAGAGAAAACAGACGGCTAAGACAATAGGAAATTCAGTAGTTGGAACGGTCGGAAGAGAAGTTGGCAAGACTGTCGGAGGAAAGTTTGGAAAATTCGGAAAGACTCTCGGCGGAAATCTCGGTGCCAGCCTCGGAAGAGGGATTTTATCAACATTATTTAAGTCATGATTTAGAGAACTCACACAAATGGAGAGCGTTTTTACATCAAATAAAAAAGCGCCTTCGAATCCGAAAGACGCATTGTTTTTGGGAGGAGGGGTTGCTGGTGGGGAAACCGGCAACCCGTGTATGAAAAAAAGTATTGTTGGGGGTTCAGAAGGTATGTTCTTCTGACAGTTTTTATGATACATCCCAACTGTTGCCAAATTGTGTCAGAACTCTAAAAGATATATAACGTATTATTAAATAAGTATTGGAGTAAAATAAAAATGTCAGGAAATAATCTAAACAGAAGAGATGCGCATATCCCCAGAGACCGGGACGGATACGGAGGAGGCGATGAATATAGAGAAATAGAGCGATATGAAGACGAATTCAATGAATACAGCGATGATTTCAGCGACAGATATCGCGATGATGACAGATACAGAGATGACTACCGTGATGACTATAGAGACGACGGATACAGAGATGATTATCGCGACGACTATAGAGACAGGGATGACTATAGGGACAGAGACGATTACAGAGATGACTATCGCGACGACTATAGAGACGGAGACGGCTACAGAGACGATTACGATGGCGATGGCAGGGATCGTTACAGGGATGATGATTATGACAGAGACCGTTATGATGATGAAGATCCTGATATGTACAGAAATCGCGGCAGCTATAGAAAAGAAGTCGGAGATATCGATCGCTACAGGGATATAGACAGGAATAAAGAAGATATGGGAAGAGGAAAGAAAAACACTTACATTCCGAGAGATAGAAACAGATTTGTTTTCGGAAAGTTTATCTTTACACTGATGGTTGTTTGCCTTGTTTTGATGATGTTTATCAAGGTTGCACTTCCGAAGCTTGTTAAGAAGGCCAAGAAAGCGGCAGCAGATAAGGCAGTTGAGATCATGTATGACAATGTTGAGAAAATTGCGGGAAAGAATCCCAAGGTAAAAGAAGCACTGGAATCAATGTCTGAAGAAGATAAAGAGAAGGTGAGCGAGATAGTTGCGGAGCACATGGACGCAGAAACTATGACAGATGTCATGGAATACGTGAATAAGAATGATCAGGCCGGACTCGTTGAATATGCGGCAAAGAATTTTTCACCGGAAGAGATGAACGAGTTCAAAGACCTTTATGAAAAATATGGCGACAAGTAATAATGATCAGTAAAAAGAAAAAGAGCTTGCGGCGGTTTATTTAACCGGTCGCAAGCTTAATTTTTTAATTTGTATAAAAAATATCCCTAACACGCAAAAACACCCACGGGGGGACGTGAGTGCCTGCGATTTTCTTATGAGGGGGAGATAGTGATTAGCTCTACAGATTAGAGCAAACTTACATCACTAACTTAATAATAACTATATACTAAAATTGTGTTCAAAAAGTGAAAAAATCCGACTTTTTTTGAAAAAATTTCTAAGCCAGTATCCATCGGGGTTTTTACCTTTTTTGAAATCATTATTTCAATTTTGATTGGAAATTTCGGTAATTCTGTTTCATTTTTACGAATTTGTCATCGAAATTGTATAGATTTTTTTTACGATAATGCTACTATATGTTCAGGAAATTGTTTTTTTGCACTTATAAAAGGAGGTTTATATGAGTAGCGTATCATCTGTCAGCGGATCGGGTTATTCGCCATACTCTGTTATTGCTAATGGCGGAACCTATGTCAGGGCTGCTCAAGGGGCGTCAGAACTTGCAATGCAGGAGAGAACCAAACAGCAGGTGGGGGGACTCGAAGCGGGTTCTGAGAATCTCACATCAGCCGGATCGGCACTTAAGGTCGAAGACGGCGCTATGGGAGAAGTTACCGGGTATCTACAGTCAATCAGGGAATTGTCTGTAAAGGCAATGAACGGAACGATGTCGGACAGTGACAAGAAATCCATTCAGGATCAGATCGATCAGTACAAAAAAGGTATTGAAGATATTGCAAACAATACCACGTACAACGAGAAGAAACTATTAGACGGAACAGCTAAGGATATGACGGTTGCATCTGATGCAAACGGATCATCCGAGACTATATCAGGCTACAATATGACACTTGAATCCCTTGGTATAAAGGACTTTGATGTTACCAAGGATTTTGACCTTAAAGATGTGGACAAGGCTCTTGATAAGCTTTCGGATTCAAGAACCGGAGCAGGAGCTAAGACAAACGGAGTTGAGTATTCTCTTTCATATAATTCTCATGCTGCGTTGGAACTTGATGGTTTCCAGATGGACAAAGAGGAGAAAAACAGCGTGGATGCTTACCAGCAGCTTAAGACAAAGCAGGCGCTGGATGCTTACAAGACAACGCTTCAGAAGAAGCAGCAGGATGACGAAGAGCGCAAATCTATGATGCTTTTCGCATGATTTAAGGTTTACATAAATACAAAAACGTTAAATCTGTCCGTGTATTGCGGACAGATGTTTTTTTGTCACAGATGATTGATATATATTAATCACTTTCATATACTTTTGAGCGAATTTAATCAATCTACTTGACATAAGTTTTGTATTTATTTATCATAATTTTTGCTTGCACGTATTATTTACATAAATACGTGTATATCAAGGTGATAGAACGATACAATGGCGTACGGGCAAGTATGTCATTGTATTTTTTTTTGTGATTTAACGTGGTGCAGTGCTAATGTTATGAACGAAACATCTTGATAACAATTTTTACATTTATATTTAATTAGAGAGACAGGTTGGAGAATTATGAACACAAAGACACTGATGTACATTCTAAAGAGGATTTTGCTTGCAGTTGTTACAGTATGGGTGGTTATAACAGTTACATTTTTTGTAATGCATGCAGTTCCCGGTGGCCCCTTCGTGGGAGAGAAAGCCGTAACCCCGGCGGTTCAGGCGGCTATGGAAGCTAAGTATGGTTTGGATAAGCCTCTTAGCGAACAGTATTTTACTTATCTTAAGGATATCACAAGATTAGATTTTGGTCCTTCACTTAAGAGCAGAGGTCGTTATGTAACAGACATGATCTTTGATGGAATGAAAACTTCTATCAAGCTTGGTGTTATAGCAGCATTCATTGCACTTGCTTTTGGTGTTGTATTTGGCGCTATAGCAGCTCTTAGAAGAAACAAGATTATCGACAGGATAATCATGGTAATCACAACGGCATTTGTATCAATGCCATCATTCATTATGGGTTCTTTGTTACTTGTTGTATTTTCTACCAAGCTTGGATGGTTGCCGGCTAACGGAGCACAGAAGAACGGACTTATTCTTCCTATAATCACGTTGTCGCTTTATCCGATGGCTTATATAACAAGACTTACAAGATCGTCAATGCTTGAAGTTCTTGGTCAGGACTATATCAGAACTGCTAAGGCCAAGGGTGTTTCAGGCGTCAAGATAATCTTTGGACATGCGCTGAAAAATTCGCTTATTCCAGTCATCACATATTTTGGACCTATGCTTGCATACATCGTAACAGGTTCACTTGTAGTAGAGCAGATCTTTGCTGTTCCCGGAATTGGAAGAGCTTTCGTAAACAGCATCACGGGTCGTGATTATCCGCTCGTTATGGGAACAACGATCGTACTTGCTACACTTATCGTAATAATGAACCTTATCGGCGATATTATGTATAAGATTGTCGATCCTCGTATTACATTAGAATGATTGGAGATATTTCAGACATGGATAATAAGATATTAAGCGCACAGGTTAATATGGATGATTTCATTCCTGCAACCGAAGAAGAAAAAGAATATATGGTGCAGATGCGCCCTTCATCAACATTTTTTAAGGATAGTGTTAAGAGACTTCTTAAAAACAAGGTCGCAACTGTTTGTTTCTTTATAATAGTATTAATTACATTGGCAGCAATTTTCGTTCCTATGTTTTGGCCTTATTCATACGACCAGGCTCTCGGAGTTATTCCCGGTAAGCCGGTTGATAACACATTCAACGATCTTGCACCGTTTGAATATGGTAAGGCAGAACTTAAGAGAATTGAAAAAGGAGAGAGCGTTGTTCCTCATATTTTCGGAACAGATGCTCAGGGACGTGACTATTTCATAAGAGTAGTTTACGGAACACGTATTTCTCTTGCTGTTGGATTTTTTGCAAGTATTATCGTTCTTATAATAGGTATGACTATCGGAGCTGTGGCAGGTTATGCCGGCGGCAAAGTCGACCTTATCATCATGAGAATTGTCGATATTATTTATTCACTTCCTGACATGCTGATGGTTATCCTTCTTTCATCGGTACTTAAGGTTGTTCTTGAGGGAGCACTTGATGGAACTGTGCTTTCCAAGATTGGTTCCAACATCATAAGCTTGTTCCTTGTCTTTGGTGTACTTTACTGGGTATCAATGGCAAGACTTATCAGAGGACAGATCTTGTCTCTCAGAGAGCAGGAATATGTACTTGCTTCACAGGCAGCCGGAGCAAAAGGAAAGTGGATTATCTTAAAACATCTCATTCCTAACTGCTTTTCGGTTATAATTATATCAACAGCACTTCAGATTCCCAGTGCGATATTTACAGAGAGTTATCTTTCATTTCTGGGACTTGGCGTAAATGCTCCCATGCCTTCATTGGGATCACTTGCTTCAGATGCGCTTAACGGAATCAATTCATATCCTTACAGATTGGTATTCCCTGCGCTTGTTATTTCACTCATCGTTTTGTCTCTCAATCTTTTCGGTGACGGACTTCGCGATGCGTTCGATCCTAAGCTTGATACTTGATGTGACAAAGTTTTTTACAGTAGACAATATTATGTGGAGATTTTAAAAGATGAGTTTATTAGAAGTTAAAGATCTGCATACCTCATTTTTTACCGACGCCGGAGAGGTTAAGGCAGTTAATGGCGTATCATTTTATTTAGACAGAGGAAAAGTCCTCGGAATAGTAGGAGAGTCAGGTTCCGGAAAATCTGTAACGGCATATTCGATCATGCAGATTCTTGCAGGAGCCGGCAAAATTGTTTCAGGCTCAATAAAGCTTGACGGACAGGAACTTGTTGGTTCAGGTGAGAAAGTCATGAAGACTGTTCGTGGAAATAAGGTTTCAATTATTTTCCAGGATCCCATGACATCACTTAATCCTACATATACAATCGGTCATCAGCTTATGGAGGCAATTCTTCTCCATACTGACAGAAACAGAGAGCAGGCTAAAGAGCGTGCTATCGAGATGCTCAAGCTCGTTAATGTAAACGAACCTGAGAAGAGAATGAATCAGTATCCGTATGAGTTTTCAGGCGGAATGAGACAGCGTGTTATGATCGCTATGGCACTTGCGTGCGAACCCGACATTCTTATCGCTGACGAGCCTACAACAGCTCTTGATGTAACAATTCAGGCTCAGATCCTTGATCTTATGAAGTCACTTCAGAAAGAGCTCGGAATGGCTATTATCATGATCACACATGACCTTGGTGTTGTTGCACAGATGTGTGATGAAGTTATTGTAATGTATGCAGGATCAATATGTGAGCAGGGTACAGCAGATGAGATATTCTACAATCCCCGCCATGAATATACAAAAGGGTTACTTCGCTCAATCCCTACAGAGGGAAAGGAAGGCAAGAAGTTAGAGCCTATCACAGGTACACCTATCGACCTTCTCAATATGCCTAAAGGATGTCCTTTTGCACCTAGATGTGACGCTGCTATGAAAATCTGTCTTCGTGAGAGAGCAGAACGTATGCAGATCAATGATGATCATGCAGCATGTTGCTGGATGAATGTTAAGAAGCAGATGGAAGGCGGTGAACCACAGTGAGCGAAAATATTAATAATGAAAAAAATCTCGTTGAAATAAAACATTTAAAAGAGTACTTTAATATTAATGTAGGATTTTTTAAATCAAAGTATTTAAAAGCTGTTGATGATGTTTCATTTACAATAAAGAAGGGTGAAACACTCGGACTTGTAGGTGAGTCCGGATGCGGTAAGACTACAGTAGGAAGAACAATATTAAACTTATATAAGCCTACAGCCGGAGAAATCTGGTACGACGGTAAGCTAATTAAGACAAAGAGTGATATCAAGGAATTCAGAAAAAAGGCAACAATGGTATTCCAGGATCCATATTCTTCATTGAATCCCAGAATGACTGTTTCCGATATTATCGGAGAGCCTCTTGATATTCACAAGCTTTATGCTACAAAGGAAGAGAGAAGAGAGCGTATTCTTGAGCTTATGAGCTATGTAGGTCTTAACAGTGAGCATGCTTCAAGATATGCGCATGAGTTCTCAGGCGGACAGAGACAGAGAATTGGTATTGCAAGATCTCTTTCCGTAAACCCTGAGTTTATAGTCTGCGATGAGCCTGTATCAGCTCTGGACGTTTCAATCCAGGCACAGGTTATAAATATGTTTGATGAGCTTCAGGATAAACTTGGACTTACATACTTGTTTATCGCTCATGACCTCTTGGTTGTAAGACATATTAGCGATAGAATAGCGGTTATGTACCTCGGTAAGATGGTTGAGCTTGCAGATGCTGATGAGATCTACTTGCATCCGCTTCATCCATACAGTAAGTCTCTTCTTTCCGCGGTTCCTATTCCGGATCCTAAGATTGCAAGAGCAAACCAGAGAATTGTACTTTCGGGTGATATCCCAAGTCCTCTCAATGCTCCTTCAGGATGTCCTTTCCGTACCAGATGCCCTTATGCAAAAGCAGATTGTGCAGAGAGTATGCCTGAATTTAAGGAAGTTAGCAAAGGTCACTTTGTTGCGTGTCATCATGTAGAAGACGCCAACTAAATGATATATTACATTCATAATTCAGAAGGAGGAAAATTATGAAAAAGAAATTGCTCTCAGTACTTCTTGCTTCCAGCATGTTACTGAGCCTCGCTGCTTGCGGAAAATCATCTGACGCCGCAAATGAAGCAGGATCACAGGCAGCTGCAGATTCAGCAGCGCAGGAAACATCAGCAGCAAAGCCTGCTGAAGAAAAAAATTCAGGTATTATCAATGTTTGTATCGGCTCAGAGCCTCAGTCACTCGATCCGGCAATCAACTCTACAGTTGATGGCGCAACAGTAATCAGCCATCTTTTCTCAGGCCTTGCAAAATGGGGCGCTGATGCTAACGGAAAAGCTGAGCTTCAGCCTGATTGTATAGAAGGATTTACAGAAGGCGTTAAGAACGACGACGGAACTGTTACATACACATACAAGCTTAGAGATGGCCTTAAGTGGTCAGATGGTAAGGATTTGACAGCAGGAGATTTCGTATATTCATGGAACCGTGCTGCAGGAACAGAACTTGCTGCTGACTATTGCTACATGTTCGATGTAATCGTAGGTTACGACGAGATGTGGGCTGACAATGCAAAGGGTGATGAGAAACTTAAAGTTGAAGCACCCGATGATAAGACTATCGTTGTTACACTTAAGAACGATGTTCCTTACTGGAACGAGCTTCTTGCTTTCCCTGCATACATGCCTGTTCGTGAGGACGTTGTATCAAATGAGAGCTGGGCTGCAGAACCAAGCGGATACATCTGCAACGGACCTTACACAATCAGCGATTGGCAGCACAACTCAGTTATCAAGGTAACTAAGAGAGATGATTTTGTTGACGCAGCTGATATAACAATTAATGAGATTAATTTCTATCTTTCTGATGATCAGAACAACATGCTTGCTAACTTTGAGAACGGATCATGGGAGTTCATCGATGATGTTCCTACAAACGAAATCCCTAACCTCAAAGAGAACTATCCCACAGAGTTCAAGGTAGAAGGTCAGCTTGGAACATATTTCATTTGCTGGAATATCAACAAGAATCTCCTTCCTAAGTCAAGCAAGCTTACAGGCGTTGAGAAGATAAGAGCAGAGGAAGAAATCCGTAATGCATTTGCTCTTCTTATCGACAGAAACTACATCGTAAATGACGTAGCAAAGGGTGGACAGGTTCCCGCTTCTTCATTCGTTGCTATGGGTCTTACAGATGCTGACGGATCACAGTTCTATGAGAACGCAGGTCCTGATCCCAGCTATGTTGGATACTATGATGTAAAAGAAGATGCTTATGAAGCAAACTGGGAGAAGGCTCTCACAACACTTAAGAAGTATTACACATTTGATGAAGCTACACAGAAGTTCACAGATGTTCCTACAATCATGTACCTCTACAACACAAGTGAAGGACACAAGGCTATTGCAGAAGCTGTTCAGTCTACACTTGCAGGTATCGGTATTACAATGAACCTCGAGAACCAGGAGTTTGCTACTTGCGTTGAGACTCGTAAAAAGGGTGATTACTATGTAGCACGTCACGGTTGGCTCGGTGATTACAATGATCCTATTTCATTCCTTGATATGTGGACATCAGGATCAGGTAACAACGACGTTCAGTATGGTAAGGGTGCTAACGCTGATGTTAAGGCATACAGCATTGACCTTACAGACCTTGGATATGAGACAAAGGTTGAGAACGGAACATGGGCTGAGACTTATGATGTTGTAATTAAGGATATTAAAGAGTGCACAGATACTAAGACTCGTTATGAGCTTATGCACAGAGCAGAAGATCTCCTTATGTCAACAGGATGCATCTGCCCTATCTACTTCTACACAGATATCTACATGGTAGATGACAGTGTAAGCGGATTCTACTCAAGTCCTCTTGGATTTAAGTTCTTTATGCACGCAAAAGTTAACAAGTAATAGAATACGTGTTATAATATGAAACGCCGCCTCGGTATTCCGGGGCGACGTTTTTTGTGCAGAGCACTTAGCGAGGTTTTTTCGAGCTTAGTGCGAGCCATGGGTGAACACTTAACGAGCGGCAGCGAGTTTAGTGAGAATCCCAATTACAGAGCACAAAGTATCTTATTCAAGGGAGATTATTATGGAAAACGAAAGACTAAAACCCATGCTGTTTACTGTTATAAAAGGCTATAACGGCAAGCAGTTCTCACAGGACCTGATTTCAGGAATCATTGTTGCGATTATTGCATTACCACTCTCAATCGCACTTGCACTTGCATCGGGAGTAGGACCTGAAGAGGGACTATATACCGCGATTGTAGCCGGATTTATCATTTCATTTCTTGGCGGAAGCAGAGTACAGATTGCAGGACCTACTGCAGCTTTTGCTACTATAGTTGCAGGAATTGTTGCAAGTAAGGGAATGGAAGGACTTGCGCTTGCTACGATATTTGCAGGTGTTATTCTTGTTTTAATGGGTGTATTCAAACTCGGATCACTTATCAAATTTATTCCTTATACCATTACTACAGGATTTACGGCAGGTATTGCTGTAACTATTTTTGTCGGTCAGATCAAGGACTTTTTGGGCCTTACTTATCCGGCAGGAACCACAACGGTTGAGACAGTAGAGAAGCTTGAGGCAATCGGAAAAAATATTTCTACGATAAATTACAGCGCTCTTATTGTCGGTGTAATATGTCTTGTTATCCAGATTGTCTGGCCTAAGATAAATAAGAAGATACCCGGATCGCTCATTGCGGTTATTGTCGGTATTCTTATGGTTAAACTCCTTAATATGAATGTTAATACTATCGGCGATCTTTATGAGATAAAGGGACAGCTCCCGGCACTCAGATTTCCGGCTTTCAGTTATAAGACACTTAGAGAAGTTGCGGGAGATGGCTTTACCATCGCGATCCTTGCAGCTATCGAATCTCTTTTGTCCTGTGTTGTTGCAGACAGCATGATTGATTCCAAGCACAGATCAAACATGGAACTTGTTGCACAGGGTGTAGGTAATATCGGTTCTGCTTTATTCGGCGGAATCCCTGCTACAGGTGCTATCGCACGTACCGCTGCAAATATCAAGAACGGTGGAAGAACTCCTATTGCAGGTATGATTCACTCAATATGCCTTGTTCTTGTACTTGTTGTTCTTATGCCTTTTGCGGCACTTATTCCTATGCCGACAATTGCGGCAATTCTTTTCATGGTTGCATATAATATGTGCCAGTGGAGAACTTTCGTACATTTGTGTAAGACAGCGCCCAAGAGCGATATCCTTGTACTTGTAATGACTTTTGTGCTTACGATCGTATTTGACCTTGTTGTTGCTATTGAGATCGGTATGGTTGCGGCTTGCGTTCTTTTTATGAAGAGAATGAGCGAAGAATCAAGGGTCAAAGGCTGGAAGTACTATGATCCCGAGGATGATCCGGACGGAACAGGCCTTAGAGATATTCCTAAGCACGTTCGTGTGTATGAGATAAGCGGACCTATGTTCTTCGGTGATGCCGAGCAGATTGCGGCTATCGGATTTAAGGAATTCACAAGAGTTCTTGTTATCCGTATGAGAGGTGTTCCGGCTATCGATGCGACAGCTATGCACTCTTTTGAAGAACTCTACAACAGATGCAAGAAGAACAATGTAACTCTTGTATTCTCACACGTGAACGAGCAGCCTATGAGCACTATGGAAAAGGACGGATTCGTAGATCTTGTCGGACGTGAGAATTTCAGACCACATATAGATGATGCCCTTGCCAGAGCGGCAGAGCTGTAAAAAATATTACAATCTGTATTGCTAAAAAAGATGTTTGGTTTTTGCTTAGGTATTGATTACGAAAAGCAAGTGCCGGACATCTTTTTAATTGAAAATTTCGGATAGGAGTTATAAGTTTTTTGTCTTATTGATTGATATAAAATTGACAATATATAGTGTGCTTTATAATAAAAAAGATAACGCAAACACAAGATGTGGTATAATTAATTCATGATACAGATGCCGACACAATTATTATAGAAACTTTCGGCATGAACAGTCATGTATCAAAAATATAATATGGGGAGGGCTCCGTATGAAGAAGATCTACGTACTGGACACCAATGTTTTGATTCAGGCACCACACGCCTTGAAGTGCTTTGAGGATAACGAGGTCGTTCTTCCACTGGTAGTCTTAGAAGAACTTGACGCCCACAAGCGTGACGAGGGCGAGAGAGGAGCTAATGTACGAGAGGCAATCAAGATCCTCGAGCAAATTCGGGGTAAAGGCGATCTTGTTGCAGGGGTTAAGCTCGATAACGGTGGAGTTCTGAGAGTTGAAAAGAACTTCAAGGATGTGGAGCTTCCCAAGGATCTGTCGGAGCACAAATCCGACAACCGAATTCTGAAAGTATGTAAGGGGCTTTCGGAAAGTAGGAAAGAGCAGGTAATTCTTGTAACCAAGGACATTCTCATGAGGATAAAGGCTCAGATACTCGATATGAGGTCGGAGGACTTTACAACTGAGCAGGTTGCGGGAGGCGGTGAGCAGTACAGCGGACGTGTAGATGTGTACGCTCCAGAGGATGCTTTTAAAGAGTTCAAGAAAAAGGGCATTCCGGTCGATAAGGTTTATTGCTGCGATGCAGACGGAAAGCAGTTTACACCGGAGCTCTATGAGAATGAGTTTGTTGTTGTAAGGGCGGATCAGTCCAATAACAAAACTCAGATGGGCAGAGTCTCAAAGGGCTTTATTAAAAAGCTTGATTATGAAAAGAGTCAACCCTACGGCGTTAAGCCAAGAAATGCAGGTCAGTATTTCCTTCAGGAGGCGCTTATGCAGCCTGCTGAGATCGCACCGCTTGTTATTGTCAAGGGAATGGCGGGAACTGCCAAGACTTTCTATTCACTTGCAGTCGGGCTCGAGAAGATGCTCAACAGACCAACTGGCGAGTACAGAAGAATCCTTGTGTGCAGACCAAATTCGCAGTTTGACGATGATATAGGCTTTTTGCCCGGAGACGAGCAGGAGAAGATTTCACCCCTTATGCGCCCCATAATCGACAATCTGGAGCAGCTTATCGATTCCAACGAGGAAGAACGCTATAAGGATGAAAAAGAACTGACTGACAAAACGGACGAAGTCTTTGAACGAGGCATCATTCAGTGTGAGGCTTTGAATTTCATAAGAGGAAGATCGATTCTGAAAACATATCTTATAATAGACGAAGCCCAGAATATGACGCCTACACAGGCTAAGGGTATCATCACAAGAGCAGGTAAAGACACCAAGATCATACTTCTTGGCGACCCTAACCAGATAGACAGACCGTTCCTCGATGAACGGACAAATGGACTGTCCTACGCAAGTGAGCACATGAAAGGAAGTCCGTTCTGCTGGCAGATATCTTTATCGGCATCGGAGTGTGAGCGTAGTCGTCTTGCAATGGATGCTATTGAACGTTTGCGGGACAAAAAAGATATTTGATGTGACGATTTATGAAAAAAGAAAATAGGTGAAGAGTATCAAAGCAGGCGTCTGTGTTGGACGCCTGTTTTTTGTGGTGGTAAAATGTACAAGGAACTGTATGAAATTACAAAATGATTTTATGTAAAATAACAAAGAAAGTATTTTTTATAAAAAAAGAACCTCCTGAGAGATTCTTTTTAAATACCGCACCATGCGGGTAAACGAGTTCGGCATTGCCTTATTTGCACTCGCGTTGTTAATTCAATTCAAAGATAGCATTTTGTTACTTGAAAGTCAATCAATATACGAAAAATAAAAAATAATGAGGGGTATTGGCATGGCAAATGTAAAATATTATCTTGGTCTTGACATGGGTACTAATTCTGTAGGTTGGGCTGTTACAGATGAAAACTACAAAATCCTTCGTGCCAAAGGAAAGGATATGTGGGGAATGCGCGAATTTGATGAAGCTAAACCCGCTGATGAACGAAGAACAAATAGAATCAGCAGAAGGCGCACCATGCGCTCAAAGGCACGAATTGGATTGCTGAATAATTATTTTGAAGATGAAATTGCTAAGATTGATCCCAGCTTTTTGCAAAGGCTTGCTAACAGCAAATACCATCTTGAAGATAAGGATGAAGCTGTCAGGTATAAATATGCTATTTTTAATGACAAAAACTATACAGATAAGGATTATTTTAAAGAATATCCTACAATCTTTCATTTAAGATCTGAGCTCATTCATAATGAGAGTCCACACGATGTAAGGCTTATATACCTTGCAGTTCTTAATATGTTCAAACACAGAGGACATTTCCTTGCCAACGGTATTGACACAACAAATGATGTACGAGGTATTGAAGATGCTTATTATGGATTTGTGTCTAATGCAAATGAGATTTGCGAGCTCAATTTTCCGGAAGAAAATGTTGATCTTAACAAGTTTAAAACTATACTTGCCGACAGGAAATTATCTAGAAGTCAGAAAGTGGATGAACTTTCGGAATTACTTGCAATCGGCAAGAAAGAAAAAGATTTTGTTAAGGCAATATGCGGACTGAAATTCGATATAAATAAAATTTTTGAACTTGGCATTGAAGATAAGAGTGTTAAGACAAGTTTTGCGTTTTCTGATTCAAATTATGATGAGAACGAATCGGAGATACTTGGACTTGCAGGAGATGACTACAGCGATATTATCCTGTCTTTAAAAGAACTTTATAACATTGGCACACTTGAAGTTATCATGCGTGGAAGCAGTTATTTGTCAGATGCCAGAATTAAAGATTATGAGCAGCATCACGAAGATCTGAAAATATTGAAAAGAGTTGTAAAGACTTATTGTCCCAAGGAATACCATAAGATGTTTAGGTCGGAAGACTCCGGAACATATGCGGCATATGTAAATTCTACAAATTCGGGTAAAAAGACAAGAAGAAATTACAAGAGTAGGACAACCGAAGAGTTATATAAGTCGATTAAGGCAATCCTTAAATCTGCGCCTGCAGATGATGAAGATGTCATATATATTACGGAGCATATAGAAAGAGAGAATTTTCTTCCCAAGCAGCTTACACCTTCAAATGGCGTAATTCCTAATCAGGTTCATGAACGCGAGATGCGCAAGATACTTGATAATGCAGGAAAATATCTTCCTTTTTTGACTCAAAAAGGTGAATCGGGAAATACGATTGCAGATGAGATTTTAGCTATTTTTACATTTACGATTCCCTATTTTGTCGGGCCGACATCGGAGAGCAGTAAGAAATATGGCGGAAACGGCTGGGTGATTCGCAAAGAAGAGGGAAAAATTTTACCGTGGAATATCAATGACAAAATTGATATGGATAAAACCAACGAAGCTTTTATAGAGAAAATGGTAAGGCGCTGCACTTATATTTCCGGTGAGATAGTCCTTCCGAAGAGTTCTTTGTTATATGAAAAGTATTGCGTTCTTAATGAGATCAACAATATGCGAATTGACGGAGAACGCATAAATTCAGAACTTAAACAGGATATATATACGGAATTGTATGAGAAGGGTAGCAAAGTAACCCGTAAAAAACTTGAGAATTATCTTGTATCAAGAGGAATCATCACTGATAAGATGCAGATATCAGGAATAGATGAAAATCTCAACAACTATCTTTCTTCATATGGAAAGATGAAGGGCGTATTTGGTGAACATATAAAAGAAGATAAGTGCAGGGACATGTGCGAGAATATAATATTCCTTGCGACTATATACGGAGATAACAGGAAGTATCTTCGCGGCAGGCTTATGAAGGAATTTCCTGAGCTTTCCGATGAGCAAATAAAGAGGATACTTGGCCTTAAGTTTTCGGATTGGAGCAGACTTTCTAAAGAGTTTCTATTGCTTAGAGCTTGTGATAAATCTACAGGTGAAGAAATTTCTCTTATTGATGCTATGTGGAACAGCACACATAACATGATAGAGCTGATTAATAGTGATGACTATACATTCAGGGATGAGCTAGAAAACTTGCAGAAGTCATCAATGGGTGTTCTGTCTGACTTTAAGTTTGAGGATTTGGATGCATACTATTTTTCAGCACCTGTCAAAAGAATGGTATGGCAGGCAATCAAGATAGTAAAAGAGATTGAAGGAATAATGGGCTGTGCACCTGCAAAGCTCTTTGTTGAAATGACAAGGAGTGAAGGTGAAAAGAAGAGAACAGTATCAAGAAAGAATAAATTTCTTGATCTATATAAGAGCATCAAAGATGAGTCGCATGATTGGAACGATATTATAACTAAAGCTGATGAGGATGGTACATTGCGCAGCAAGAAGATGTATCTGTATCTCACACAACAGGGAAGGTGCATGTATACAGGAAGGCATATTGAGCTTGATAAGTTGTTCGATAATAACCTGTATGATATAGACCACATTTATCCAAGACATTTTGTTAAAGACGATAATATTGAGAACAACCTTGTTCTTGTGGAAAAAGAGAAAAATGCTCATAAGAGTGACGTATATCCTATTGAGGAAGCAATCTTTAAATCACAGATTGGTATGTGGAAAGAGCTTTGTAATAAAGGATTCATATCAAAAACTAAGTACAGCAGACTTATATCTAGACAGCCTCTTACTGATGAACAGAAGGCCGGTTTTATTGCGAGACAGCTTGTAGAAACAAGTCAGGCGACAAAAGGCGTAAATACAATTTTGAAGGAACTGCTTAAAGAGAATACAACAATAGTATATTCTAAAGCTTCCAATGTTTCGGAGTTCAGGCAAAAATATGAAATTCCCAAGAGCAGACTTGTTAATGATTTTCATCATGCAAATGACGCGTACCTTAATATAGTTGTGGGGAATGTGTATTTTACAAAGTTTACGCAGAATCCTATTAGATTTATAAAAAATGAATACAATAAAGATCCCGATAAATTCAACTATCATCTTACAAATATGTATGCGCACAATGTTGAGCGAAATGGTGAGACAGCCTGGGTGGCGAGCAGTGATGATACAAAAGGAACAATAAGCACAGTAAAGAAACAGCTTTCGAAGAATACTCCGATACTTACGAGAATGACATTTGAAAATCATGGAGGAATTACAAGAAAGCAGACAATCTGGTCATCAAAGATAACCAAGCAGGATGTATATTTCCCTGTAAAATCATCCGACAAGAGAATGGCTGATGTTACCAAGTATGGTGGAATGTCTGATATTGCAACCGCCTATTTCTTCCTTGTTGAGCATGATGTTAAGAAAAAGAGAGTGCGAACACTGGAAACGGTTCCTGTATATTTGAGCAAGCGTATTGAGAAAGACAGTAGCTTACTTGAGCAATACTGCATGCAGAATCTGAAGCTGGTCAATCCGGATATAAGGGTAAGAAAAATAAATATACAGTCGCTTATTAAGAAGGATGGATATTATCTTAATATTTCGGGAACGACTGGAAATCGAATTACAGTTCGTAATGCAGTTGGAATGTGTTTGGGACAGAAGTGGAACGGGTATATTAAGAAAATAGAGAAATACGTTGCGCAGGAAATTGCGGATGATGTTTTAACAATTGAAAAGAATAATGAATTGTATGATGAAATACTGAGTAAGCATAAAAATACGATTTTTGCAAACAAGCCTAATCCTTCTTTTGAAACTATAGAAAAAGGTAAGGAAAAATTTTTACATCTTGATTTGTATGGTCAGATAAACGCGCTGTATCAGGTTTTATCTTTGACTGCAATAGGTTTTGGAAGAGCAGATCTTACTTTGATAGGTGGAAGTAAAACAAGTGGATTAATGCTTATGCCGAGTTTGATTTCCGGTTTTAAGGAACTGGTGCTGATAGAACAATCGGTTACAGGCTTATATGAACGGTGCATTGATTTATTAACTGTGTAATGGTTTGATTTGGTTTTGGGAGAACGATATGAGCTGGAGAACTGTCGTAATTTCAAATAGTGCCAAGTTAGATTATCAAATGGGATATATGGTTGTTCGCAGAGATACTGTTACAAAGATTCATATAAGCGAAATTCAGATATTGATGATTGAATCTACAGCTGTATCTCTGACAGCAGCACTTCTATGCGAACTTCAGAAGCAGAAGGTCAAAGTGATTTTTTGTGATGAAAAACGAAATCCCTGTTCTGAACTTGTTGGATATTACGGTAGCCATGATACAAGTGAAAAGATAAGAAATCAGATTGCATGGTCTTCCGACACCAAGAAATTGGTATGGACAGAAATTGTAACAGAGAAGATACGAAATCAGGCTTTATTTCTGCACGAGATTGGAAAGGCTGAGGCCGAGATGCTTGATGAATATGTAAAACAGGTTGAACCGGGGGATGAGACAAACAGAGAGGGACACGCCGCAAAGGTTTATTTCAATGCACTGTTTGGAAAAAAATTCACAAGGACGGCAGAAAACAGTATAAATGCAGCTCTTAATTATGGCTATGGAATAATTCTTTCAACTTTTAACAGGGAAATAACTGCTAATGGGTATCTTACGCAGATAGGACTGTTTCATAACAACATGTTTAATCCATTTAATCTCGGATCTGACCTAATGGAACCGTTAAGAACCATTGTTGACAGGTGTGTAGTTAATTTGAAGCCTGAAAAGTTTGAGCACGAGGAAAAGATTGAGATTATAAAGATTTTGCAACAGGAGGTAAATATAGGCGGGAGAAATGAAATATTAACCAATGCAATTAAAATTTATACAAAAAGTGTATTTGATGCGATTAATGACAATGATTTATCGGAGATAAAATTCTATAGGTATGAGTTATAGGTATATGAGAGTAATTGTGTTTTTTGACTTGCCTGTGCTTACATCATCAGATAGAAAAGAATACAGGTATTTCCGAAAATATCTTGTAAAAGCAGGTTTTATGATGGTTCAGGAATCTGTATATGTTAAGCTTGTGCCAAATTCGGGGATTGCAGATGCACTTGTCGAGAATGTAAAAAAGAATAAACCTCCAAAGGGGCTTGTGCAGTTGCTCAGAGTTACTGAGAAGCAGTATTCAAAAATGGATTATATTGTTGGTGAGCACAAATCGGATACTATTGAAAGTGATGAAAGGCTGATAATATTATGAGATTTGTATATTCTGAGCTGGGACTTGATATAAATATTCCGGAAGATAAAGTATTTACACTGACATTGGAAAAGCCTGATGTTTTTTCAAAAATATTAAGCGATTTGTGGATGCAGATATCAGGGCTGGAAGGGGAGACTATTATATCCGAAGAAGATGCAATACTGAAATTATCTAAGGTCGCCGATATGATTTTTAATCCTTTTGGCATTAACTGCAATGATAGGAAAATTTTAAATGCAATATATTCAGAAATGAAAGCTATTGCTTCCGAAGATCAAATTGAAAGTTTTGCAGAGATAAATAGGCAGAACATTGATTTCATAGATAATATAGGTGCAAAGCTTGATTATGCAATTACCTATGAGCTTGAGGTTGATGTGGCGGATATTTTTAAGATGTATGAAGTAAAGCTCCTTACAGATGATGACGGGCTTGTTTCAAAAATTATTGACTATATTAAATTGCTGCATAGAATATTGAAGACAAATGTTTTTATATTTGTAAATCTAAAACAATATCTTACCGACAATGAAATAAAAAGTGTATATGAAGCTGTTATATACGAGAAAGTGCAGCTTGTAGTAGTGCAGGCGAACTATTGTGATAAAATAAATTGTGAATATAATATTGTAGTTGATGCGGATTTATGCGTAATAGAGCCGTAAAGGGCTGAGTATAGCGAACAGGTTTATATAACACATAACTTCGATATATGAATTGACAGATTACGGCGGTAATTTTGCTCGGTGAGAACCCCGAATTTTAATTTGAGGTTTGAGAGCGTTGTTAATTCAGAAGGATATCAAGCCTTCAGATACATTTTCAACAGCAACGCTCAGTTTGAGAGCGTTGTTAATTCAGAAGGATATCAAGCTTATCAGTCATCATCTTCCTCCATACTCTTGTTTGAGAGCGTTGTTAATTCAGAAGGATATCAAGCTAATAGCGGTGACTGTGAGATTATGATTTAGTTTGAGAGCGTTGTTAATTCAGAAGGATATCAAGCCAGGGTAGAAGTAATAAGGCAATTGTTTTAGTTTGAGAGCGTTGTTAATTCAGAAGGATATCAAGCAGCAATTCCCGAAGGTGGTGCAGTAACTCCGTTTGAGAGCGTTGTTAATTCAGAAGGATATCAAGCATATGGAGCAGGAGGACGAATAATGGCACGGTTTGAGAGCGTTGTTAATTCAGAAGGATATCAAGCATTCATTCGTAAGAGAATTTAGATTAGGCAGTTTGAGAGCGTTGTTAATTCAGAAGGATATCAAGCCGTCCCGTTAGATCGTCAAGTTCCACACCGTTTGAGAGCGTTGTTAATTCAGAAGGATATCAAGCATTCATTCGTAAGAGAATTTAGATTAGGCAGTTTGAGAGCGTTGTTAATTCAGAAGGATATCAAGCCGTCCCGTTAGATCGTCAAGTTCCACACCGGTTTGAGAGCGTTGTTAATTCAGAAGGATATCAAGCATTCATTCGTAAGAGAATTTAGATTAGGCAGTTTGAGAGCGTTGTTAATTTAGAAGGGTATCAAGCGGAGGAAGAAATAATATGAACAGTAAAGATAAGAACAAGAGAATTGCGGAGCGCTTTATTGAACAAAGCCGGAACATGCACTTTGAGTATACAGAAGAAAGAACAGAAAATAAGGAACGCAAATACAAAATTGTTGATAGTTTGGGTGAGCTGGTAGGATTCAACGAGTCTGTACTAAGGGAAGCGTGATATAATTAGACACGATGCAGAAGTAAGAACAGTTGAAGATTTATTGTAATGAATAAAGAATACAGAGAAATCGAATATACAGTGACAGAAGCAGACGGAAGGCTGACTGCGGGCGAGATTATGAGAGAGCGTCTCATGCTCTCGAGCAGGGAGGTCAGCAGGTGCAAACAATTTGATGACGGTGTTATGTGCAAGGGAATGCCGATTAGAATTATCTCAGAGCTTATGCCGGGTGACGTACTTACAGTCAGGTTGTATGAAGATATAGAGAATAGCTCTGAAATTGTGCCGAGTGACGAGCCGGTAGATGTTGTTTATGAGGATGAAGATCTTATCTTATTAAATAAAAAAGGAGATCAGGTTGTGCATCCTTCGTATGCTCATTACAAGGATTCGCTCAGCAATGCACTTGCCGGATACTATGTAAGAACGGGGCAGGAACATGTTATGCGTGTGATAGGAAGGCTCGACAGGGAAACGTCGGGACTTATTATTTTTGCAAAGAACAGGCACAGTGCGTCGATTCTTTCGCGTAAGAATGAGAATATGTCACGCAGAAAAGAGTACTTAGCTCTGTGCAACGGAATCTTTGATGAAAAAGAAGGAACGGTAGATGCTCCGATTGAGAGAATCCCCGGCCAAAGGATGATAAGAGAAGTCCGAGATGACGGTAAGAGAGCGATAACTCATTATAAGGTTGAAAAAGAGTTTAATGATTTTTCATTGGTACGCCTTAAGCTCGATACCGGAAGAACGCACCAGATAAGAGTCCATATGTCATACCTCGGGCACCCGCTTCTTGGAGATAATCTTTACGGAAAAGAGATTGAAGATAACAAAGGACTTACAAGGGCAGCATTACACGCTTGCCACCTTGAGTTTGAGCAGCCTATAACGGGAGAAAAGCTTTCTTTCGAAGCGGAACTTCCCGAAGATATGAAAACGGCGATGAGAATATAAAGATAAAAGC
Source organism: Butyrivibrio hungatei NK4A153 (assembly GCF_000424465.1). GTDB lineage: Bacteria > Bacillota > Clostridia > Lachnospirales > Lachnospiraceae > Butyrivibrio > Butyrivibrio hungatei_A. Next base: position 43,630 of record NZ_AUJY01000011.1, read on the forward strand.
AGATTTATACATATAACAAATTGTATAAATCTGCTTTTATATTGAATATCAAACGCGTCCCTTCTTTATAGTATCTTTTCCGAATTTAAGATTGATTTCATCAGCCATTTTATTTAGTCTCTTGGTTCGTTCATCGTTCTTATTGTTGCTGTTGTTACTATTAAATGAAACATCAAACAGTGAGAGCTGTCTGTAGGAACCGTCGTCGAGTTTACTAACACCGACGCCTACAAGCCTTACGTTTTCGCCTTTCATAAACAGTCCGTCAGTTCCGAGCATCATCTTATCTGCAAGCTCTTTGGAATAAACAAAGAGTTTATCTGCATCGTCAATCGAATTTTCAAGCTGCATCTGACAGGAGTGACGCCTAAAATCTGTTGTCTTAACCGATACGGTAACGGTGCGGCCAAAAACACCATCGCGCCTTAGCCTTCGTGATACGCTCTCGGATAAATGTTTCAGAACGGGAATAATATCTTTATCATAGTTATCTGCCGTAAGGTCCGATGAAAGAGTAGTTTCATTGGAATAACTCTTAGCCTCTTCGTATTCTCCCGATACTTCGGTGCTTCCGTAACCGTTTGCGCTGTAATAGATATAGCTTCCGATATTTTCTCCAAGTATATGAGTTAACATAACAGGATCGGAGTTTGCGGCATCTCCGATTGTTCGGATTCCGATGTTCATGAGTCTGTCGGCGGTCGCTTTGCCGCATCCGTATAAGTCGCCTATGGGAAGCGGCCACATTTTCTTTTCTACCTCGTCGGGGAAAAGAGTGTGAATCCTGTCGGGCTTGGTAAAGTCACTTGCCATCTTTGCAAGGAGTTTATTGCTCGAAATCCCGACATTGACGGTAAAGCCCAGAGTGTCTCGTATCTCGTTCTTTATCTTATCGGCAACACAGATGGGAAAGGGCTTATCTGGTGAGGAAAGATCTGCGTAGACAGATTCCGTTCCCGTCATATCAAGATACGCTTCATCGACGGATACCTGCTGAACACACGGAGAATACTTGTTTAATATATCGATGAAAGCGTGAGAGTATTCTCTGTAAGTCGCAAAGTCAGATTGAACAAGGACGAGTTTAGGACATTTCTGGAGCGCCTTAATGACGGGCTCACCTGTGACAATCCCGTATTTTTTTGCAGGGATTGACTTGGCGGTGATAATTCCGTGGCGGGTCTTGACGTCGCCTCCCACAGCAGAAGGAATAGTCCTTAGATCGATGCTCCCCGGCTCTTCGCGGAGCTTTTTTAGTGCTGACCATGAGAGAAATGCTGAGTTTACATCGATGTGAAATATATAATTGTCATAATTGTACGAAATATTGTTCAAACATGCCCTCTTAAACGATAAAGTATAGATAAAAACGGATTTTTTTATTACATTAACACTATACAACGAACATACATTCGAATCAACAGGGTAAAATGTGAATTTTATAAATCCAGTAGGAGTGCGCGTTTGAAGAATTGTATCGAAATTTAGGTAAAAAAATTTCATCGGACAACTTATTTAAGTGAAATAATAGATATTTTTAACCCAAAAAATGTGATTAACTATATTGAACGATAAAAAGAATTGCTTTAAAGTATATTTAAGGTTATGAGAGGGTTATGTTGTACCTAATATTTATGCTTATGCAGGAGAGATGGATATGAGAAATTTAAAAAAACTTTTCGCTGTAATGTTTTCATGTGTACTTGCTTTTACTTTTGTAGCTTGCGGTTCTACCAAAGAGGGGGCACTTGATGGTGGTGCTGCAGCAAGAGGAGCAGACGAGGGCGTCGGAGAAGTCTACATCGATGATGGTGCAATTGCTCTTGCGGGATCAGCTGCATCAAGCCAGGCAGCTATTGATGCTTGCGCAGGTGTATTCAACCTCATGAATCAGCAGAGAGCAGCTCAGGGACTTTCAGCACTCGTATGGAGCGATGCTCTTACATCAGCAGCTCAGGTTAGAGCTAATGAGATCACAACTTCATTTTCACACACAAGACCTAACGGATCTGATTTCTGGACAGTAGATAGTAATGTTCAGTACGGTGAGAATCTTGCTAAGCTGTATCAGTCAGCTGATGCGGTTTACACAGCATGGATGAACTCACCTACACACGCTGCCAACATTCTTGATGGCGGATACAAGACTGTAGGTATCGCAGTATTCCAGGCAGCAGACGGAAACTGGTACTGGGCACAGGAATTCGGATATTGATAAATTGATAATATAAACAAATACAACAGACAAACCCCATGAAGTAGAAGCCTTGAGAAGCGGATGATTTCTCAAGGCTCTTTTCATCTGAATCAATAAGATTATTTCATCGAAATATTATTTTCATTTGAATCTAAAAAAGAGCCGCAAGCGACTCTTTTTTTAATAGAAAAATCAGTGAATTCTTAGTTCTTGGAAGCATCACCTTCCGTATACTTCTCGTCGCAGTATTTGCAACGGTAAACCTCGTTCTTTTCGTCAGCGAGATAGAAGACCTGAGGAAGTCCCTGCTCGATAGATGAAATACATCTGGGATTGTGGCAGCGGATAACGTTTGTGATCTCCTTGGGAAGTACGAGAGCGCGCTTTTCGATGATCTCGCCGGACTTGATAACATTAACAGTGATATTGTGATCGATATATGCAAGGATATCAAGGTTGAGAGTATCGATGTCGCATTCAACCTTTAAGATATCTTTTTTGCCCATAACCTTACTCTTGGCATTCTTTATTATGGCAACCGTAGAATCGAGCTTATTGAGTCCCAAATGGTTATAAATCTGCATGCCTTTTCCGGCCTGGATATGATCAAGTACAAAACCTTCTTCAATTTTTCCGATATTTAACATGTATGACCTCTTTCTGTTTATTAGAATTTTTTAAGCAATCCTTCATTCATGTGCGCATCTGTCATATTAAGAAGCGTAAGGATAAGCGCCATTCTTACATACAGACCGTATTGAACCTGTTTGAAATATGCAGCTCTGGGATCTTTGTCAATCTCGACCGCAATTTCGTTTACTCTCGGAAGAGGATGGAGAATGTGCATTTTTTCTTTTGCAAGAGCCATCTTGGCTTCGTCGAGAATGTAGAAATTGCGAAGTCTGATATAATCTTCCTCGTTGAAGAAACGTTCTTTCTGGACTCGTGTCATGTAGAGGAAATCAAGCTTTGGCATAACTTCTTCAAGCTTTATTACTTCTTCATATTTGATGCCCTTGTTGTTGAGCATTTCTGTTATGTAATCGGGAACACGAAGTTCCTTGGGAGAAACAAAGATGAAATTAATTCCTTCATATCTTGTCAGAGCATTTATCAAAGAGTGGACTGTTCGACCAAATTTAAGGTCGCCGCAAAGACCGATAGTGAAATCGCCTAATTTACCATGTAAAGATCTGATTGTAAGAAGATCGGTAAGTGTCTGTGTAGGATGCTGATGGCCGCCGTCACCGGCGTTTATAACAGGTATCTCGGAGTTGGCAGCTGCTACCATCGGAGCACCTTCCTTGGGATGACGCATGGCGCATATGTCTGCGAAACAAGAGATAACACGAATTGTATCGGCAACGCTTTCGCCCTTGGCTGCCGAAGAGTTACTTGCATCTGCAAAACCGAGGCACTTGCCTCCGAGTCTTAACATAGCTGTTTCAAAACTAAGTCTTGTTCTTGTACTTGGTTCATAGAAGCATGTAGCCAGAAGCTTTCCGTCGCACTTGTGAGAGTAGGCTTCCATATTTTTCTCAATGTCGTTAGCTACATCGAAAAGGTCCTCCAATTCAGATACACTGAAGTCGAGGGGGTTCATCATGTGTCGCATATTATTCATACCGTCTCCTCAATAAAATACAAAAAGATTACTAAAAAATATTTCAAACGGATCAATAAGCACTTACAAAAATAGAAGCAGGTGACGATCCGCTCAATGGCATATGATACATCACATCATCCAATCCGTAAACCTTAAAATAAACATATTTGGATGATAGATTTATACTATTCACAATTCCGTCATATAAGACTACTGTGTCCGATCCGTCAAGGTTGCATCTCCTAAGAGACGGAGCGTTCGGATCGGAAAATGCGTAGTAAATATAGTTGTCGTTCATGGCAAAACAGTCGATTCTGTCGCTTACAACAGGCTGTGAATTGCCGCTTGCAAGATTGGCGCGCCACAAGCTGTAATTGTCGTCGCCGTTCATGTAGTATATATAATCTCCCTGAACAACAGGATAGAAGTAATTTCCTTCGATAATGGTGGATATCGCATCACCTGCCGTTGTCTGCAGGGTGTGAATGTTGTGATCCTCGGTAACACCTGTAAAGTAGATGGTGCCGTTGTTGTAGCAGACGGGAGATATCTTTTCATTGGCGACGGTAGAGCGGTTTTTCTGATCGACTCTGATCTTCTCAAGAGTTCCTCCGTTACCGTTATTTACCTGAAAATACAGATATTCTCCGCAAAGCTGAACTTCACCGCAGAAGTCCCTCAAAAGACATGTCTGGTTCCGTCCGTTTGCCTTGCATCTGTAGATGCCGTACTGGTTGGTGACGGTGCTAAGACCCGAGAGTTTGTCGGATTTTTTGGTCGAATCCATATAGAAATACAGAAGACCGTTTGCACCGTTTATATATTTGACTCCCATGCTGGTGAGTCTTTTCTGATTAGTTTCGTTGGGATCCATGGAATAAAGACAATCGCTGTCAGCGGGATTGGAAAAAAAGACCTTGCCGTCCATTTCAAAGACAAGACCGGAATTATGAAGATTGCCCGCCAGGTTGCCATGATCGGATGGGAACATAGCTATCTGCTGATCCTTGATATGGACTGCAACAACAAATGCTATGATAAGAGTAATGATAGCGAAAGTAACCGCAGTTCGTTTTGTCATTTGTCCACCTCTTTTTATGTTTCCGTTATAATTATTATAGGCGTGTTATTTCTTGCTATCAAGAAGCATTTGTTCTAAAATTCTATTAGATTTAACACTTGGAGGAATACGCAAATATATGGATCTGAAAGATTTACGAAGCGAGATTGATGTTATAGACAAGCAGATTGTCGAACTTTATGAAAAGAGAATGGAAGTTGCGTCACAGGTCGCTGATTATAAAATATCTGTAGGAAAAAAAGTTTTTGACAAGCAAAGAGAAGATGAGAAGCTTAAGGCGGTTAAGGCGCTTGCACATTCTGATTTTAACAGAATTGGCGTTGAGGAGCTCTTTTCCCAGCTAATGTCTATGAGTAGAAAACTTCAGTATCAGAAACTTTCAGAGAAAGGAGCTTCGGGGAATCTTCCTTTTATACAGAAAGACAGCATAGATAAAAAGAACTCCAGAGTTTGCTATCAGGGAGCTGCAGGCTCTTATTCGGAAGAAGCAATGAAGAAGTTCTTTGGAAAAGACGTAAACAGCACGGCGGTTGAGACATTCAGGGATGCAATGGCTCTTTTGGAGGAAGGAAGCGTTGACTATGCGGTTCTTCCGATTGAAAATTCGACAGCCGGAATCGTGAGCGAGATATACGATCTTCTTGCGGAGTATGAGCACTACATTGTAGGAGAGCAGATAATAGAGATAAAGCATTGTCTTTTGGGCGTGCCCGGAGCGAAGCTTGAAGATATCAAGACGGTCTATGCTCATCCTCAGGCTCTTATGCAGAGCGCAAAGTTCTTATCGGACAACAGCGGTATTCAGCAGATCGGTATGAAGAACAATGCCTTTGCGGCTAAGAAAGTTGCCGATGAAAAAGATAGATCACAGGCAGCAATCGCAGGTGCCGGAGCGGCAGAGGTTTACGGACTTGAAGTGATCAAAGAGGGTATAAATCAGGCTGATTCAAATTCAACAAGATTTATTATAGTTACAAACCAGAAAGTATTTTTGAAGGATGCGAAAAAGATAAGCATATGCATGGAAATTCCACACGAGGCAGGCTCTCTTTATCACATCATGTCACATTTTATATACAACAATCTCAATATGACCAAGATAGAGTCAAGACCTATCGAGGACAGAAATTGGGAATACAGATTCTTTATAGATTTCGACGGGAATCTTGGAGACAGTGCAGTTAAGAATGCTCTTCGCGGACTTCGCGAGGAAGCAAAAATGCTTAGAATACTCGGTAATTACTGATTTTATACTAAATTAAACTATGAGGGGTTTAACTTATGACGGGTGAAGTATTTGCTGCAATTGATGTCGGTTCATATGAAATATCGCTGAAGATCTTTGAGCTTTCCATGAAAAAGGGCGTAAGGGAGCTTGATCACGTGCGCCACCGCATGGATATCGGAAGTGAGACTTATGCAACGGGAAGGATATCGAGTTATCACGTAGATGAGATGATCCGAATCCTCTCCGAGTATAAGAAGATAATGAAGGAGTACGGAGTAACTCATTATCAGGCTTACGGAACGAGTGCAATCAGAGAGACCAAGGATATAGCGATAGTCCGCGATCTTATAGAGAACAGGACCGGCATACACATTGATGTTCTCAGTAATTCTGAACAGCGTTTTATTGACTATAAGTCTATCGCTCTTAAATACGATCAATTTGAAGAGATAATCTCAAAACCTACCGCGATTGCGGATATCGGAGGCGGAAGTATACAGATATCTCTTTTTGAAAAAGATACACTTGTTGTTACGCAGAATCTAATGACAGGTGTTCTTCGTCTTCATACCACCATGGAACAGGTACATGCATCGAGACTTAAGTACGCGGAGCTTGTAACGGAGCTTATCAATTCAAGGCTTTCGGTCTTTAGTAAGATGCATCTTAAGGACAAAAAAGTCGAGAATCTTATCATCATTGATGACTACGTTTCTCCCGTACTTCAGAAGATGGGGCTTGGCACTGAGAGAGAGGGCTATGCTTCAGCGGAAGAGTTTCGTAAGCTCTTTAAAAAGGCTTATAAAAAGAGTGACCTTGAAGTTGCCAAAAAGCTTAATATTCCGGAGGAAAATGTGCCTCTTTTCCATGTGGCGGGAGTTCTTGTTAAGTGTATTCTTGACGTCACAAAGGCGGAAAACCTATGGGCGCCCGGAATTACTCTGTGCGACGGAATAGCTTACGAATATGCGGAAAATAAGAATTATATAAAATCGCCTCATGACTTTGAGCAGGATATCATCGCATGCGCCCAGAATATTTCAAAGAGATACATGGGTAGCAGATCAAGAAGAGAGACGCTACAGAAGATTGCGCTGACTATCTTTGACAGTACCAAGGAACTTCATGGTCTTGGTGAGAGGGAGAAGCTTCTTTTGCAGATTGCGACAATTCTTCATGACTGCGGCAAGTATATAAGTCTTGTTTATCTGGGAGATTGTTCGTACAACATAATAATGTCGACTGAGATTATCGGTCTTTCCCATGTAGAGAGAGCCATTGTTGCCAATGTAGTCAGATTTAATCACGAGAGTTTTGAATATTACAATAATAAGAGCAAGTTCTTTGACGGACTTTCGAGAGAGGACTACTTAAGGATTGCCAAGCTCACAGCGATAATAAGAGTAGCCAACGGCCTTGACAGGACGCATAAGCAGAAGTTTAAGGACGTAACCGTCGAGCTCAAGGAGAGGGAACTTGTAATAAACGTTGATACGGCGGCTGATATAACGCTTGAAAAAGGTCTTTTTACAAACAGAGCGGAATTTTTTGAAGAAGTTTTCGGAGTAAAGCCTGTAATAAGGCAGAAGAAGATGCTGTGAAAGATATGAGAGGGATGCTATGACTAAGGACAAAACTGTGGGTAAAACGAGCGTCAATGTTGAGAGCTCCAAATATTATACAAACAGAGAACTTAGCTGGATTCAGTTTAACGAAAGGGTTCTTTGCGAAGCCGAGGATGAGTCGAATCCGCTTCTTGAGAGAGTTAAGTTTCTGAGTATCTCTGCGAGCAATCTGGATGAGTTTTTTATGGTCCGCGTTGCGTCTTTGAAGGACATGATAAACGCGGAGTACAAAAAGCCGGATATCGCCGGAATGACTGCAACAAAGCAGCTTCATGAGGTGCTCAAAAAGCTACATGATTTTACTGAGAATCAGTATGCGGTTTATAATGATTGTCTTTTGCCCCTTCTTGAAGAGAACGGGTTTAATATCTGCGATATCAGTGAGCTTGGGGGAAAAGAGCTTGCTTATGCGGAGAGGTATTTTGATGAGGTTGTATTTCCGGTTCTTACGCCGATGGCGGTAGATTCATCGAGGCCGTTCCCGCTTATAAGGAACAAGACTCTTAATATCGGAGCGCTCCTTAAAAAGAAAGAGGGTAAGGACGACGTTGATTTTGCTACCGTTCAGGTGCCTGACGTTCTTCCGAGGCTTTTTCACATTCCGGGAAACGAAGAGAATAAATTCGGAAAGTATATCTTCCTTGAAAATCTCATAATGCACAACGTAGATAAGCTCTATCTTAACTACGATGTCATTGCGAGTGCGCCTTACAGGGTTGAACGAAACGCCGATCTTTCAATTGATGAAGATGAGGCAGAAGATCTTCTTAAAGAGATCGAGAAGCAGATAAAAAAGCGCCAGTGGGGACAGGCTATAAGACTTGAGGTTTCTACGGGAATGGATGAGAAACTCTTAAAGCTTATCGCTGAAGAACTTGACGTTGATGACAATGAGATATTTAAGGTGAACGGACCGCTAGATCTAACTTTTTTGATGAAGCTCTATAAGGTGGAAGGGTTCGATCATCTGAAGGAACACGGATACAGACCGCCCAGCGCTGTGCCTGAATTCATCGGGGAAAAAGATATTTTCAGTGCGATAAGTAAGGGCGATATACTGATGCATCATCCTTATCAGACATTTGAGAATGTCGTTAAGTTTGTCGAAGAGGCAGCAGTCGATCCCGGAGTTCTTGCCATTAAGCAGACTCTTTACAGAGTAAGCGGTAACTCGCCTATTATCGCGGCGCTTGCAAAGGCAGCAGATAACGGCAAGCAGGTTACCGTGCTTGTAGAGCTCAAGGCAAGGTTTGATGAAGAGAATAACATCGTATGGGCAAAGATGCTTGAGAAAGCGGGATGCCACGTAATATACGGTCTTGTCGGCCTTAAGACGCACTGTAAGATAACGCTTGTAGTCAGAAAGGAAGAGGACGGTATAAAGAGATACGTCCATCTTGCGACCGGAAACTATAACGATTCGACGGCAAAACAATATACAGATATAGGTCTTTTCACCTGTGCACCTGCATTTGGTGAGGATGCGACCGCTGTGTTTAATATGCTCTCGGGATATTCGGAGCCGCTTGGATGGAACAAGCTCTCTCTTGCACCTTTGTGGCTTAAGGACAGGATCATAGATCTTATCAGAAGGGAAAAAGAGCATGCTCTTAAGAATGAACCTGCAAGGATTGTTGCTAAGATGAACGCGATATGCCACAAGGATGTCATCGCGGAGCTTTATCTTGCGAGCTGTGCGGGAGTTAAGATAGACCTTATAGTAAGGGGCATATGCTGCCTTAAGACGGGAATAAAGGGCGTTTCGGAGAATATTACAGTCAGGTCCATAGTTGGTAATTTCCTTGAGCACAGCAGGATATTCTGTTTTGAGAACGGAGGCAGCAGGGAAATCTACGCAAGCAGCGCGGACTGGATGCCGAGAAACCTTGAGAGGCGTGTGGAGATTCTTTTCCCTATTGAGAATGAAGAACTCAAGAAAAAAGCATGGCACATACTTGAACTTGAACTTCGTGACACCGAGAAGGCACACATAATGAATGACAAGGGAGAGTACGAAAAACCTGCTATTTCTGAGGATGTACCGAGAATAAACTCACAGAAGATCCTGTGTGATGAGGCGTATGGAGAAGCGAAAACCCTCAACAACAGGAATACGAGAATCTTTATTCCCGAGACAAATCCTAATATGAAATGATATAAAACTTAATAAAAAGTGAAAAATGTACTATTGTAAAGGAGCAGCACGAGGTAATAAGATGAGATATATACTGGCATCGGGGTCACCCAGACGCAAAGAGCTTTTGAGAAAGGTGATCGAAGACTACGAGATTCTTATACCGGAAGGTGAGGAGATCGCCGACTCAAAGGAGCCCGATAAAATCGTCATGGAGCTTTCGTTCCGAAAAGCTTCAGAGATTTTTCATAAAATTTTTACGGAAGACGTGGTTGTAATAGGCGCTGACACAGTCGTATCATATAATCAGAAAGTGCTCGGTAAACCTGCCGATAAAGATGATGCGAAGAGGATGATCGGGGAGCTTTCGGGCAACACACATCAGGTATACACAGGGGTGACTTTATTTTTCAGAAAAGACGGAAAAGAAGATCACGTATCATTCTGCGAAGAAACTAATGTGGATGTCGTGAAAATGACTGATGAAGAGATTAACGCTTATGTTAAAACTAACGAACCTGACGACAAAGCGGGAGCCTATGGGGTTCAAGGCTTGTTTGCACGTTATATCAGCGGTATTAAGGGTGATTATTACAATGTCGTAGGTTTGCCTGTGGCAAGACTCTACACAGAGATGAAAAGGAAAGATTTGTTGTAATTGGAGGTTTTTTTATGCATGAGTATGATGAAGCAGTATTGAGATGTTTTTTGGAGAATCAGGGACAGCTTTTTCCTGAGGACGTAGCAGAGAACATGGAAGAAGCGGAAGCTTTTTTGGAGGATTCGATGGCAGTTGTTGTCGACAGTCCTGATGAAGTCGAAGAGTATTTTGAGGAGTCGGGCGTTGACACTGAAGGTAGTAATGTACTTGAAGCTAATGAAGTTTTTGATATAGGTGACGGAAGATATTTGATCGTTGAAGCATAAGGAGTAAGGAGTATTAAGTGAAGAGATCTGACAGAAAGATTTTTTTCTTTGACCTAGACGGCACTCTTCTTACAACTAAAAAAGATATTTCACCAAGGACGATGGATGCCCTGAAGAAGTTCACGGATGCCGGTAATTATTTTTGTATAAACACCGGCAGGGCGATAGATAGCGCAAAAGCTGTCTATCGCGGACTGGGACTTAACTTTCAGGGTTCTTTTTTGTGTGGTTGTAACGGAACTGAGATATACAGTGTCGATGAGGAAAAATACGTTTATAAGACGGGTGTTCCGCTTGATCTGGTGCCCGTTATCATGGATATGGCAAAAAAGTTTGATATTCACTGCCATACCTACAATGATACGCATATAGTGACTTCCATGAATGACGAGTGTATGGACTATTACAGGAGGGTTATCAAAACGCCGCTTCTTATCACGGATGATGTGGTAAAAGAACTGCCATCTCCTCCGCCTAAGATGATAGCGATTGAGCTTCACGATAAGGTGAAGCAGGAGAATTTCCGTAAGGCACTCGATGAGGTTGTGGGCGATAAACTCACTCTTTTGTACTCAAGTCCGTATTATCTTGAGATATTCCCTAAGGAAGCGGGCAAGGGAAATGCTGTAAAGAGGCTTGCGGATATACTTGGCGTTCCTATCGAGAATACCTATGCTGCGGGAGATGAAGAAAATGATATTTCGATGCTCGAGGCAGCAGGTGTCGGCGTAGCCATGCTGAATGGAAAGGATGCGGTCAAAAAAGTCAGCGATGTTGTTACGACTTACGATAACGACCACGATGGACTTGCTGATATTATACTTGGTGCGATAATACAAACGTAATAATTTGATATTAGAAAAAATGGGACCTATTAGCATATGGAGAGTAGCTAAATAGATCCCATTTTTTGTCGTTGATTTAGGTTATTTTGCGTGATAAAATGCTAACACTTTATTAAAAATATTTTAAAATTAGAAATATATATGAGGTGTAAAAATGGCAGAAAGAGAAGTTTTTATAGACACAAATGTGTTCACGGGGATAGTTACGGATATTCAGAATGCAGCGGCAAGCTGTGAACTATCAGATTCTCCTCTTGGTAATCTTAAAGTCATGGAGGGGACTGAAGCGGGCAGAAAAATGAATAAGATCCTTATGAAGGTCTATGAAACACAGGGTTCATATAAGCATGAAACCGCAGATTCGCTTCCAAGAGCCCTTCTTACATTAAGAGACAGCATGATCGAACAGGATAAGATCCTCAGCGATAGTCTTACTGTCGAAAAGATCGGAGGTAAGAAGTAATGGGGATTCATTCAGATATATCAAGATTACATCAGAAAATAAGAGAATGCGAGGAAGGCATTGCTGAGCTTGAAGAAGCACGAGAGTACATTGATAATAAATACCGGATAATTCAAGAGGATGCATATGAACCTGCGAAAAACTTTGATATAACCTGCGGTGAGCAGTTTAGAGGAAAAATGAAGATTATAAAAAATAGCTTATGGCTTTTTGAATGCAGAAGATCAACCTGTATCTCGTCGTGGTACACATTCAGAAGTAAGAAAGCAAGCTATTAAAGGCCCAATTAGCGGAGCACTGCCTAATCAGATGTCTACTTATATTACTTCCATGTGCGAAGATAAAGGGGTTACAGTTTCTTCAAACTGGGATTATATTAAAGACTATGAGGCTGACTATCAAAACATGAAAAAGCAACTAAATGAGGGAGTTCCTGTTATCTGGGCAGTTAATGATTTCGGAGGAGAGAGTATTCCGTTTCACGAATATGATTCTAAAAATGGAGTATATGTGCATGATCCTCATAATGCAGTTGAAAAAGAGCGAAAAGGTGGTGGGGCATCAAGCCATTATGTTGTTGCGACAGGTTTATATGAAGAGTTTGATGATAATGGCGATAAGAGAAGAATGGTGGAAATTTCATCTTGGGGAAATAAATATTATGTTGATTATGATCAATATATTTATGTGGTTTCCCAAAATCCTTTAAATCAACCATTTTCCAGTGTTATGAATACCAAAATCAAGTAGAGGGATTGTTAATGAATAAAAAAAATTATTATTTCACGTCTATATTTCTTGCTATACTTATGTCGTTGACAGCATGCGGCCCAAGATTTTATAAAAATAGGTTTAATATAGGCTCATCATACAAAAAATGGGTTAAAGAAATAGGGCTTTTTTCGCATGAGAATATAAATGTATGGAGATATGTAGAGGATAAAGGAAAAATAGAATTAGAAATTAACTATGATAATGGTCTGGAAGGGTATAAGGAATTAAGCGAAATAATTAATGCTCATAATAAATTTGTTGAGGAGAATCCGGATTATTTTCCTGATGATATAGCAATAGATATTATAAACATAGATGGAAGCGAATGGATAAATTCTTTTTTTGGTAATTTTACGAAAGACGATATTTATCCGGCGGAATTAGGAATAAATTGTAATTCAAAAATGCAATTCGTATCAATAAATATTGGCGAATGTTTGGGCGAAGAATTAGAGCCTACTGATGATATACATTTTTGTGTTCCGGTTGTTATTTTAGGATGTGATTATGTTCCAAGTAATGAGGAGTATGCTTTTTTGACAGAGTTCGATAAAGCTGAGCAGATTATTTTTAGTTATGAAGATGACAATTATGATAAAGATGAAGTAGGTAAAGCTATTAAGGCGTATCTGCCGAATGTAGAGATATATGAGTCGGTATATGACGGCGAGCATAGTCATTTGCAAAAGATTCAGTGATTTTACTACAGAAATAGAACATTGGCATAGAAGATGGGGAAAAGAAATTTTTGTATTATACCAATATTAATTGTATTACTTGCTACATTATCTGCATGTGGTCCAAGAGTCTATATAAGATTTCCTGATTAGTACTCATATATTTCGGAGCATATTAAAGAAAGAGGATATCGTATTTTTCATGAGATTGTTGGAAGTGCCTATTTTACGGGAAGTAAGTCGGTCAGAAATGTCGAACTTTCTGTATATTTAGATGATGAACCTACAATAGATAACAGGAGAGATAAATGAGAGCGATTGATTTACATACACATTCAACATATTCAGACGGTACTTTTTCTGTAGAAGAGCTTATAGACAGAGCGCATGAGAAAGGACTTGCGGCAATTGCACTGACCGATCACGACACGGTGGATGGCATAGATGAAGCTGTGAAATATGCCGCAGAGAAATATCCTGATCTTGAAGTGATTCCGGGCGTTGAGCTCTCTACGGAAGGTGAAGGACGAGAAGTTCACATTGTGGGATTGTATATCGACAATCATGATAAAGAGTTTGTAAGCGGACTGAAAGATTTTATAGATTCAAGAACTGTCAGAAATAAGAAGATGTGTAAGAAGCTTACTGAAGAGGCTGGGATTCCCATTTCGTATGAGGAGCTTACCAAAGAGTTTCCGGATACCGTGATAACAAGGGCACATTACGCCAAGTTCATGGTGGACAGGGGATACGTAAACAGCAGAGCGGAGGTCTTTGACAGATATATAGGAGACCATTGCCCGTACTATGTCGGAAGAGAGAAGATAACTCCCGAAGATGCCATAAGGAGCATACTTAAGGCTAAGGGAGTTCCTGTTTTTGCCCATCCTATCTTGTGCAGATTCGGCGACGACAGACTGGATGCGTTTGTGGGAAAACTTAAAGAGGCGGGACTTGTCGGCATAGAAGCTATTTATTCCACATATGAATTAAGAGATGAGAGACAGATAAAAGAGCTTGCGAAGAAATACGATCTTTTGGTAAGCGGAGGATCTGATTTTCATGGCGCAAATAAACCTGATATCGATCTTGGAACAGGCTGCGGAAAGCTGTTTGTTCCTGAGGATCTGCTTATACCTATAAAGGCTGCAAGAGGTTGACATTGCGGCCTTTTTTGTGCTTTAATGGACTAAATTGCGAAAGTTAAGGGGGCTTTTTTTATGAGCGAAAATACAAAGATACCTTATAAAATTTATCTTAGCGAGGACGAGATTCCCAAACAGTGGTATAACGTCAGAGCGGATATGAAGAATAAACCGGCGCCGCTTCTTAATCCGGCGACAATGAAGCCGATGAGCTTTGACGATCTTCGTCCTGTTTTTTGCGATGAACTTATTAAGCAGGAACTTGATGACACAACTGCTTATATAGATATTCCGGATGAAATCCGAAACTTTTACAAGATGTACAGGCCCGCTCCTTTGGTAAGAGCATATTGTCTTGAGAAGGCGCTCGGAACTCCGGCTAAGATCTACTACAAATTTGAAGGCAATAATACGAGCGGAAGTCACAAGCTTAATTCTGCTATTGTTCAGGCATATTATGCCAAGAAGCAAGGACTTAAGGGCGTTACAACCGAGACCGGTGCAGGTCAGTGGGGAACGGCTCTTTCAATGGCATCTGCATATCTTGGAATTGATTGTAAAGTATATATGGTTAAGGTTTCATATGAGCAGAAGCCTTTCAGACGCGAAGTTATGCGTACATACGGAGCAAGCGTAACACCTTCTCCTTCAATGGATACTGAGATCGGAAGAAAGATAAATGCGGAGCACCCCGGAACAACAGGTTCACTTGGATGTGCTATTTCCGAGGCTGTAGAAGTTGCAACCAAGACAGAAGGATACAGATATGTTCTTGGAAGCGTACTTAATCAGGTCCTTCTTCATCAGACTGTAATCGGTCTTGAGGCAAAGGCTGCACTTGATAAGTATGGAATAACTCCCGATATCATCATTGGATGCGCAGGCGGCGGTTCAAACCTCGGCGGACTTATTTCTCCTTTCATGGGCGAGAAACTCCGCGGTGAAAAAGATTATCAGATCATTGCTATCGAGCCTGCAAGCTGTCCGAGCCTTACAAGAGGTAAATTTGCATATGACTTCTGCGATACGGGAATGGTATGTCCTCTTGCAAAGATGTACACACTTGGAAGTAACTTCATTCCTTCTGCAAACCATGCGGGTGGACTTAGATATCACGGCATGAGCCCTATTTTGTCACAGCTCTATCACGATGGTTATATGGAAGCAAGATCCGTTGAGCAGACAGCTGTATTCGAGGCAGCAGAGCAGTTTGCAAGAGTTGAGGGAATTCTTCCCGCTCCCGAGAGCAGCCACGCTATCAGAGCGGCTATTGATGAAGCTCTTAAGTGCAAGGAGACCGGTGAGGAAAAGACAATTCTCTTTGGCCTTACAGGAACAGGTTACTTTGATATGGTTGCATATCAGAAGTTCAACGACGGTGAGATGTCAGATTACATCCCTACAGACGAAGAACTTGAGAAGAGCTTTGCAACACTTCCAAAGGTAAATATTTAAAAAAGTAAATGCTTAAAATTGAGGCAAAAGTGATTTAGGATGATAAGTCACTTTTGCCTTTTTTGTTTATAATAAGAACTATTATTACTATAAGGAGGGTTCTTATGGCGGCGTATAATGACAAAAAATACAGAAATGTTTTTAGTGAGATCGGAAAAAGCAATGCTGAGATCGAAAAGAAGATCAAGGATGCGGTAGATACCTTTTTCTACGGATCGGAAGAAGAGAGAATCTTTCATCCTGTAGGGGATGATATGGGATATCTCGAGGATACGGGCAATCACGACGCAAGGACTGAAGGTATGTCCTATGGCATGATGATGTGCGTTCAGCTTGATATGAAGGAAGAATTCGACCGCATTTGGAAGTGGTCAAAGACCTATATGTGGATGAATGAAGGCGAGAACGAGGGCTATTTTGCATGGAGCTGTAACGTTGACGGTTCCAAAAATTCAAACGGTCCTGCGCCTGACGGAGAAGAGTTCTATGCGATGGCTCTTTTCTTTGCTTCTCACAGATGGGGCGACGGAGAAGGAATCTTTAATTATTCAGCAGAGGCAAAAGAGATTCTCAGGGCCTGCGTTCACAAGGGTGAGAACGGCAGAGTCGGTGCGCCTATGTGGAACAGGGACAATCATCTCGTTTTGTTTGTTCCGGGACACCCTTTCTCAGATCCTTCTTATCATCTGCCTCATTTTTATGAGCTTTTCGCAGAGTGGGCTTATGAAGAAGATAAGGAGTTCTGGCAGACTGCAGCCAAGGAGAGTAGAAAGTATCTTGTAAAGACCTGCCATCCTGTTACAGGACTTAATCCCGAGTATGGAAATTTCGACGGATCTCCTGTAAACGATCCCATGCCTTGGGACGGAAGTATTCACGGAAGATTCTTTAGCGATGCGTACAGAACAGCTGCAAATATTGGACTTGATGCGGAGTGGTTTGGCAAAGATGAAGGTCAGATCTCTGTTCCTCTTAAGATGATGAAGTTCTTCGGAACAGATATTGAGGCAATGAGATGCGTATATGAAATTGACGGAACAAGCCTTGAGCTTCCTGTTCTTCATCCTGTAGGACTTCTTGCAACAATGGCCCAGAGCGCACTTTCTGTTCCTTACAGCAAGGAAAGCGGAAGCGATTTTGAAATCGCATCAAAGTGGGTTGAATGGTTCTGGAACCAGCCGCTCAGACAGGGAAAGAGAAGATACTATGATAACTGTCTGTATCTCTTTGCACTTCTTGCTCTTTCGGGAAATTACAGAATCTGGTAATTGAATCGGAATTAAAACTTTAAATAAATGAGTGCTGCAATCTTTAAGTAATTGTTTTTGCTTACCGATTGCGGCATTTTTTATATCATAGCAATCACTCAATCTGAGAATGAAAAAAACTAGGAATTTACACAAAAAACACTTGATTAATTGGAGAGGAAATTGCTCGCAAGCAACTTTTTGTTTCCAATATGGGATATTATTTGATTTGAAGCAACAGTTGGCTATCTGATTTGTGCTATTATATAAGGAGTGTTGTTAAGTCCGATGGAATGTGGCTTTGAGTTCATATGTGTGCTGCTGATGCAGGTGTGCTGTGGGGTGAACATTATATATATGGAGGTAGTATGGAAAAAAAGAAGATTTTAGGCATTGCTTTGATGATAGTTTTTTGCGTATTGATGTGGGGAATATTCTTTATGCTTGGGATTAAAACAATCGGTGCTGTACTTGCTCCGATTGTCATTTGTCTGGTATGCTGGGGAGCAGGAATAGGTTATGAAAAGCTGCTTGAAAAAACAGGTGAAAGTAAGAAGGTTGTTGTAACAATAGCTTTGCTTGCTTTTCTGGGCATTCTTTCAGTATTGTTCCTTTCCGAAGGAAAAGATATAGCCGGAAAGATAGTCAGCTTCTTATTCCCAAGCGTGCTTGGTGGAATGATATTTGCCGGAGGATGTCTTGGAGCCAAGTGCAAGAAGGACTTCAGTGAGAAGCTTGGCATGTTTAAAGGGATTGCAGCAGGCACCGGAGTGCTATTTCTCTTGCTTTATGTATTTGCGGTATTTAACCGGCATGTAATCGGGACACTTAATGATGTACTGCAGATGATAGTCTTTGGAGTAATCTTTTTTGCCGCAAGCTTTTGGGAGAAAACATCCGAATCCAAGAGCGATGATGAGGAAGAGAATGCAGAGGAAATAAAGGAGGATAAAATAAATGGTTAAACATGTGATTTTATGGACACTTAAGGATGAGCTTTCTGCTGAGGAGAAGGTTTCTGTGAAGCAGGGAATTAAGGAAGGACTCGAAGCATTAAAGGGCAAGGTACCCGGAATTGTTGAGATTAAGGTCAACATCAATGGACTTGCATCTTCAAACGCAGACCTTATGCTTGATTCAACATTTGAGAATGAGGATGCGCTTAAGAACTACGCAACTCATCCTGAGCATGTTGCAGTTGCCGATACCAAGGTAAGACCTTACACGAAGATCAGAAGCTGCCTTGATTATGAGGTATGATATAAGTAATAGGGCATATAAAGGTTGATTGCGCTTTTCTTTTTATATGCTTTTGAACTTGATGGCGTTAGGGGTAGCATATAATAGTATGACGAGAAAATTATCTTATATGCTTTTTCGCTCGGTTTAATGAGTGAAATGCATATAAGAATGATTGCCTAATGTTGAATTATATGTTTTTCAATTCTAAACGAGGCGCAAAATGCATATAAATAATTATTGGAAGCATGTTGTTATATGTTTTTTGCGCCGATAAGAGGCTATGTCATTTTGTGCTTTCTTCACTTTGATTAAGAGCTTCTAAGTAGCCGGCTGTTATTATGTCCAAAATTGCAGAGTTAGAACATGTATAGATGTACGAGATAGGATGGTAAATAATGAATAAAAAGTTAACTTTTTGTAGTAAAAATTCCATGCATGTGATATGATACATAGCGTAATATTGTTTTTTAGGAGAAAATTGCTATGAAAAAGAAATTTTTAACATTATGCGCTATCGTATCTATTAGCGCTATGTCTATTGCTTGTGGGGATACAGCTACTGAGGGTGAAACAGCTGTTGCTGAGCTATCAGGTGTAGAAACTGATATTGATTTTGATGATGAGGCAGATGCTGCGGAAGCAGAAGTGTCTGAAGAAGCGGATGATGCTGCATCTACCGATGGTAGTGGCGAAGAAGGAAAGTATTCTGTATTTACAGATGCCAGCGATGCTGAGGTAGAGGCATATGCACAGAAGGTTGTAGATGCAGTTCTTGCAAAAGACTGGGATTCTGTTGGCGATATGATTTCTTATCCTATCGGTTCTAAAGAGGATAACAACCTTTGCAATAATAAGGAAGAGTTTGTGGAATATGCCAAGAATACAGGCTTTGATGACAGCTATTTCAAATCACTTTCAGCATGGAAAGTTTCAGATTTATGGGGCAACTGGCAGGGTGGTTGTATTGATGATGGAAATATCTGGTTTAGTGGTGTAAATGATGAAGGATTCAAGATTCTTACATTGTTTGATTTACGCATGGGTGATGCTACAATAACAGATTAAATTTAAAGGGCTAAGCACAAATAATCAGTGCTTAGCCTTGTTTTTTCTATCAAAGGTTTGCTTTGATCTTAGCGATAATCTCGTCGTACTCAGCATCAGTAAGGAACTTCTCCTGAGGATTCATCGCGAATACGCCGCCCCATTCATAACCATCCTTATACTTGGGTACGAGATGCATGTGAAGGTGGCAGAGAGTATCACTGTAAGCGCCGTAGTTAACCTTATCGGGATTAAATGCAGCGTGGATAGCTTTAGCTGCGCGATTAACATCTGCAAAGAAAGCATTTCTTTCTTCATCAGAAATGTCTACCATTTCATGTACGTGATCCTTGTATGCAACGATGCATCTTCCGAGATGGCTCTGCTCCTTGAAGAGAACCAGCTGGCTTACACCGAGGTCACAGATTTTGATTCCGAATTTTGCGAGGGCTTCTCCGCCTGCGCAATAAGGACAATTGTTGTCTTTCATAGTGCTTATTCCTTTCAAAACGTCATTTCATGCCGCGCGCGACATTCCTCTATTATAATGCTTTTTTGATCGCTTGTAAAAGGTCATTGTACTCTTCAAATGCAGGAAGAGCGGGATAATCAGCCTTGATCTTATCTGTAGAGCGGAAGAGGAAGCCAGCTTTTGATGCCTGGATCATTCCAAGATCGTTGTAGCTGTCGCCGCTTGCGATTGTGTCATAGCCGATTGACTGAAGAGCTTTAACTGTTGTGAGCTTGGAATTTTCAATTCTCATCTTAAAGCCTGTGATCTCACCGCTTTCTGCAACTTCAAGAGAATTGCAGAAGATTGTGGGCCATCCGAGCTTCTCCATGAGAGGAGTTGCAAACTGTGTGAAAGTATCACTGATGATGATCACCTGAGTTGTCTTTCTGAGCTCGTCGAGGAACTCTTTTGCTCCCGGAAGCGGATCAATCTTAGCGATTGTGTCCTGAATCTCTTTGAGTCCAAGACCATGCTCTTTAAGGATTCCGATTCTCCATTTCATAAGCTTATCGTAATCGGGCTCGTCTCTTGTTGTTCTCTTAAGTTCAGGGATTCCGCTTGCCTCGGCAAATGCGATCCAGATTTCGGGAACGAGCACGCCTTCAAGGTCTAAACAAACAATATTCATTATTTTATGCTCCTATTTCGTATTTTTTCTTTGACGATTTTAACACATTAAAGCGATACAGACAATGTTTTGTTGGACAAATCTCACATTAGGATTAATATTAATTATAAGAGGTAAGAGATTATGGCAAATCTTATAAATTATATTAAATGGCGCGGGGATCTTGATTTTGAGCAGTCGCCCTTTAATGAGGTGGACAATCTTGCACTTTCGCTTCTTATATACAATGACTTAAACGGGATTGTTCCCGATTCGGAAAACGGCGGTAAGATTTCGGTCAAAAAAGCCGCCGACATATATTTTAGTACGCATTCTATCGATGGACTTTCGAGAGTCGATTTTGATTGGGTGCTACTTTACATGGCAAAGAGTAAAAGGTTTGGGGAACTGACACTTTCTGATTATCTTGATGTCAACGATATGGACAAAGACATGCTCATAACGGCAATGACAATTCATTTCCCGGATGGAAGCCTGTTTGTCTCATTTCGCGGAACAACAATGGATATCGATGACTGGAGGATGGACTTTAAGATAAGTTTTGAAGAGATCATGGCGCAAAAAGAAGCTGTGAACTATCTTAGATATATTTTGTCCAAGTACGCGGGTGATGTTTACGTTGGAGGACATTCAAAGGGCGGAAATCTGGCTATATATTCCGCGATGAATCTTCCGAATATAGTTCAGCCAAGGATCAAGCATGTTTACAGTAACGACGGCCCCGGAATCTGTCCTGAGCTTCTTAATGAAAAGAAATTTGCAAACGTAAAGTGGAAGCTTACGCATATTGTGCCTACGTACAGTATCGTGGGAATGCTCTTTGAACTTGATGTTCCGCACAAGATAGTTGCAAGTGACGGAGAGAGAATGCTTCAGCACTCGGGAATGACCTGGAAAGTTGCGGGCGATCATTTTGTTACCAAGAAACATCTGACAGAGGAGAGCTCTGCGCTAAACAGGGTCATCGATGACTGGATAGAAAACGCTACAATGGAGCAGAGAGAGGCGTTTACGAGGGATATTTTTGATGCCATGAAAGCAGGTGGCGCGGTCTCTTTGTATGATATTTCAAAGGGCGGATTTCATGATTTTGGAACAATTCTTTTATCTGCGGCTCAGTCGGAGAGTAAGACCAAGATCATTCTTGGAAAGTTCTTCGGATCGCTGTGGCGTGAATTTGAGAAAATAAGGGTTATGGAGGCACTTAAAACCCAGCAGGGACTTGTTGATGCTTTTCTTATCCTTCTCGGTATCGTGTTCCTTGCAATTCCGAAGGCTATCTATAATATGATAGGCGGCGCCGTTGCGCTCACGTGTGCGCTGTTTAGCGCTTCGAGAATAATAAAGGCGGGAATGCGCGATGAAAAGGCGTTTATCAAGCGTGGACGAATGCTTTTTCATATACTTGTCATGAGTTTCATGGTATTTATCGTATCGAACATAGAGCGCATTCCGAAGTGGACGAACGTGTTTATCTCAATTGTTTTTTTTACAATGGCGTCAGCCAGCGTTCAGTACGTTATCAAGCATAAAAAGACAATAAAACGCGCTGGAAGATTCTGGATGATCCTTATTGCTGTAGTCAACATCAATATCGGAATCATCTCACTTGCCACGCCGCAAAGGTTAACTTCCGTCAAGTCTCTTACGGTCGGAAGCTATCTGGTACTTATCGGAATCGTGAGACTGCTCATTCAGATTTTGTCGAAAAGACCTTCATCAAAGGACAATGGATACTCCTACGAAGATGATGACTGAGAGATTTATACTGACGCAAAAGTACCACCACCGGGAGTCTACCGCAGTGATGGTACTTTTATTATTGGTTTAAGGGAGGTTATTTAGCAGGTTTATTTATCTTTGTAAGATATATCGGAGAAAAAAGATTACCCTTTAGAGGTTTATATTTATTTGATAGATTGTTTAGAAATGTAAAAAACATCATGATTTTACGCTTTTTCGTGTAAAATAGAAATCGTGGGTTTAAAGTAGGGATGTCTTAGTTATAAAAGACAATAAAAAACTTGGAGGAGAATTATGAAATGTAACAATTGTGGTAGAGAAATTAGTGATAGCAGCAATTTCTGTGTATACTGCGGGGTACAGGTAGTAAAACCGCAGTATACACAGAATGCTGCGGCTACGGGAAATATATCTTTGGCAAAACCGCAGAATGCACAGAATTCGGCCGCTATGGGGAATATGGCTTCAGCTAAGGTAAATACAAGTGATAAAAAAGGAAAGATCGCTCTTATAGTTTTGGTTGTGGTCATTTTTGCAGTCATATCCGGAATTATCGGAACGGTCGCTTTTAACCTGGTGAAAAAATATGTTATACCCGAGTTGGCAGGAATAACAGATACGAATACAAATACAAATGCGAACACTAATATTAGTGTTACGGGAAATGCGATGGTTGTTGCCGATGGAGCTATATTCAATTCATCCGGAGCGGTAAATGAGCAGTTTAAAGGAGCAGAAGGATATGAATTTTACTCAGATCCTGAGGGCACGGTTGGAGTTATCTTTGTTGAGGGTGAAGTATACTTGATCGATTCCGAGTTAAAGACAACGCTTATTGATGATAGCTGTGTGGACGTATCAATGAACTTTACGGGCAATTATGTTTATGTGGCAACATCAGAGAAATCCAAGCTCGGCAAAGGCTTATGCGTTTACAATACAAAAGATAACAGTTATAACTTGATAGAAGAGTGCGATATAATTGATTCATGCTGTATTACAGCATCTCCGGACGGTAATACGGCGCTTGTTTCAAGAACAGACGGATTATTTATGATGGGGCTTGACGGAAAGAGTGAAAATATATTCGAAGCTGCGAATCAATATTTTAACGTGATTTCTGTATCAAATGACAGGCATGTTGCATATTTTTCGCCTCAAATGGGTGAAGGATTGTTTTGCTGGAAAGACGGCAATGTTATTAAGATTTATGATGATGACTTTAGATCTTTTAGCGGTTATGTTGCGTTAAATGCTGATTGTAAAAAAATATTATTTAAGAAATTGGGTGAAGGATTACGTTATTTTGATTCAGACGAAATGAGCGAGTCAAAAGTGATTCTGTCAGATTCACATATCGATGCGTATTATAAAGGAAGAGGATTTACTTTTTCGGATATTTCAGTTAATTATTTCCCTGAGGCCGAAAACTTTGAAGGAATGTATTTAATTGCTGATAGAAGTAGTTATTGGCTTAATTCCGATATGGAAGCCGTTTGTAAAACGGATGGATATGCAACTTCATATTCAAGCAGAGAATTTAAAGTTTATGATATAGAGGAAAATTCGATAAATGCAATCACATATAAGGACGGGAAGACGCAGACAGAAGAGCTGTACCATGACGATCACGGCGTATATGATGTTGCAGTAAGTGATGATGAAAGTGTTATGTGGATCTTATTATATGATAAGATCATTACTTACAAAGACGGAAAAGTTGTGGGTGAAGCACTTAAGGTTTCGAATGATGGCTTTTCCATAGGAAATATAATGAACGATCCATTGAGTGATAAAGCATATTGTATAAGTGATAGTGGAACTGTATTTGTTCTTGATGAAAACGGAAATCATGATGAGATTGGAAAGGTTGATAATGCATATGGTTTTTGGGACGAGTATTCCGGTGGAAAAAGCCTTATTTCCGTTGAAAGTGAAGAAGATACTTTAGCATATATCATATATGGTAAGATTGTAAAAAAAGATTGATAAATAATAAATGAAAAAACGCCGGTCGCACAATGCGGCCGGCGAAAATTTTTATTTAGATCAAACGTTAAGTTCTGAACCTGTGAGGAGCTTGTAAGCTTCAAGGTATTTAGCGATTGTCTTGTCTATTACGTCCTGAGGAAGGCTGTAATCGCACTCAGGATTAGCCTTTAAGTAGTCACGAACGAACTGCTTGTCGAATGAAGGCTGACCATGTCCCGGCTCATAACCTTCAACGGGCCAGAAACGTGAGCTGTCAGGTGTGAGCATCTCGTCTGCAAGAACAACTTCGCCGTTCTCATCGATACCGAACTCAAACTTTGTGTCTGCTATGATGATTCCGCGAGTGAGAGCGTAGTTTGCACATTTCTTGTAAAGAGCGATTGTGTAATCCTTGATCTTTGTTGCGTACTCAAGGCCCTTTCCGGGGAATGCCTTCTCGAGAACTTCTACGCTGCGGTCGAAGTCGATGTTCTCATCGTGATCACCGATTTCAGCCTTTGTGCTGGGAGTGTAGATGGGTTCAGGGAGCTTGTCGCATTCTTTGAGACCTTCGGGAAGCTTGATTCCGCATACAGTTCCGTTTTCCTTGTAGCTGTTCCAGCCACTTCCTGTGATATATCCACGAACGATGCACTCAACGGGAACCATGTTGAGCTTTTTGCAAAGCATGCTGTTTCCTTTAAATTCCTCGCTTCTGAAAAATTCAGGCATATCGTTTGTATCAACGCTTACCATGTGGTTGTTTACGATGTCCTTGGTATAATCAAACCAGAACTTTGACATCTGGGTCAACACAGCACCCTTCTTAGTAACTTTGTTCTTGAGAATTACGTCGAAAGCGGAGATTCTGTCTGTTGCAACCATGATAAGGTTCTCTCCGATATCGTAAATTTCTCTTACTTTTCCTTCTTTTACGGGACTAAATGTCTGCATGCTTATGCTCCTCCTAATATAAATGCTTTAATCAGTCGTCTTCCTCTTCTTCGGCAACTGTATTATAAACTGTACGTTTTCTGGCCATCTCATCACTTTCAAGATATTCGTCATAAGTAGAACGCTTGTCGACAAGTGATCCGTCGGGGAGAATTTCCATTATTCTGTTTGCTGTTGTCTGAACAACCTGATGGTCACGGCAAGCGAAAAGTTCTACGCCGGGGAATTTGATCATTCCGTCGTTGAGAGCGGAGATTGATTCCATATCAAGGTGGTTTGTAGGCTCGTCGAAGATAAGGCAGTTTGCGCCGCTTATCATCATCTTTGAAAGGAGACAGCGAACTTTTTCTCCTCCTGAAAGAACCTTAACCTTCTTGACACCGTCTTCGCCTGCAAAGAGCATTCTTCCAAGGAATCCTCTTACGTAAGTTGCGTCCTTTATCTCAGAATAGCCTGTAAGCCACTCGGTAATGTTGTAGTCATTATCAAATTCTTTTGTATTATCCTTGGGGAAGTAAGCCTGTGAAGTTGTTACACCCCATTTGTATGTTCCCTCGTCGGGCTCAAGTTCGCCTGTAAGGATCTGGAAGAGAGTAGTCTTTGCGAGCTCGTTTCCGCCTACAAAAGCAATCTTGTCGTCGTGCTGTACGACGAATGAAATGTTGTCGAGAATCTTCTCGCCGTTTATTGTCTTTGAAATTCCTGAAACGGTAAGAACTTCGTTACCGATCTCACGCTCGGGTCTAAAGTCGATGTAAGGATACTTTCTGCTTGAAGGCTTGATAGTATCGAGCTCAATCTTCTCAAGAGCTTTCTTTCTTGATGTAGCCTGCTTTGATTTACTTGCATTAGCAGAGAAACGTGCGATGAACTCTTTAAGTTCCTTGATCTGTTCCTCTTTTTTCTTGTTTGCTTCCTTCATCTGGCGTATCATGAGCTGAGATGACTCGTACCAGAAGTCGTAGTTACCGGCATAGAGCTGAATCTTGCCGTAGTCTATATCAGCAATGTAAGTGCAGACTTTATTGAGGAAGTAACGGTCGTGAGATACGACAATGACCGTATTTTCGAAGTTGATAAGGAATTCCTCAAGCCATGCGATAGCATCGAGATCCAAGTGGTTTGTAGGCTCGTCGAGAAGCAGGATATCGGGGTTGCCGAAAAGAGCTCTTGCAAGAAGAACCTTGACCTTCTGATTACCGTCAAGTTCTTTCATGAGCTTGTAGTGATTTTCAGTTTCGATACCAAGTCCGTTAAGAAGGCTCTCTGCGTCTGATTCAGCTTCCCATCCGTTCATTTCTGCAAACTCAGCTTCGAGTTCACTTGCGCGGATTCCGTCTTCGTCAGTGAAATCTTCTTTTGCATAAATGGCGTCTTTTTCATTCTTGATCTCAAAAAGACGGGCATTTCCCGAAATAACGGTATCAAGAACTACCTTGTCGTCATATTTAAAGTGATCCTGTTCAAGGAAAGACAAACGCTGGCCGTCTGTGATAACGACATCGCCGTTTGTTGTCTCAATCTGACCTGATAAGATCTTCAAAAAGGTAGATTTTCCGGCGCCGTTTGCACCGATGATTCCGTAGCAGTTTCCTTCGGTAAATTTGATATTTACGTCTTCGAAAAGAGCTTTTTTACCAACTCTCAGTGTTACGTTATTAGCACTTATCATTAAAAATAGCCTCGCTTATTAATATAGAAATAGTCTTTGCAACATTTCGTATTATAGGAGAAACTCCTGTAAAATGCAATAAGGACAAAAAATGAGAAGCCCATATATCAAAATATGGGCAGTTAAAAGCAGGGTGATGAATTATATTTTCAAATATAGCCGGATTAAGCAGAAAAGCTTGCGCGATATTCACTTGGCGACATATTCTTTTGCTCCTTAAAAACCCTGTTAAAAGAGGATATACTTTGAAAGCCTGACAGCATGGCAATTTCTGTCAGCGACATGCCGTCATTAGACATAAGCTCCGCAGCTTTTTCGACTCGTATAAGATTCAACCACTTATTATAATTAAGGCCGGTTATTTCTTTAAAAATACGTGAGAAATAATCTTTGCTTATTCCGGCTCTTTTTGCCATTTCTGATTGTGTTAGGTTGTCATCTGTGAGATTATTTTTTATATAGTCCGTTACCTTTACCATTTTGAAAAACAGTTCGTCTGTGACGGAAGTATAATAGTTATCGGTAAGTTCACCGCTGAGTTCCTGCTTGTGATCGTCAAGAAGCATCATAAAATCAAAAAGGAGCTTGGTACACAGAATTTCTTTGTTGTTTTTGTTCGATCTGAAGGTATCGCGCATCTTATGCGCAATCTCACCAAGTTTAAGGGCAAGTTCCCTGTGATTGTTTATGCAGATAACGTGAAGATTGTGATAGTAGTGGATGATACGTTTAAAGTCAAAAACGGCATCTGCTATCGCATTACTAAACTGCAGGATGATTGAGCATGTTCTGTCGGCATCAACAATCTCGTGAATTTCCATAGGCCATATAAGCACGATATCACCTTCAACCAGGTTATATATTTTTTGACCGATCTTATATACATTTTTTTCACCGGGTCCAACGAGGATGATTTCACCAAAAGAGTGCCAGTGTGACGGAAACGTTCTTTCTTCCGAACCGGTAGCCAGATTAAATGCGTGGGTAGTTTGAAAAGGAAAAGTCTCATATTGACTTGGATCCATGTTCGCACCTCCGTTTTTAATAAATTAAGTAATAGAATAATTTTATATGAATCTTATATAGAAAGGAATGGAAAAAAATGGACAATTTTACCTTTTATTCTCCCACATATTTTGTTTTTGGAAAAGTGTAAAGCCAAATCCAAGGAGCGGCCTTGTATATGAAGGAATAAAGCTCTGCAAGGAAGAAAAAATAGATTTTGTTCTCGCTGTAGGAGGCGGAAGTACGATAGATTCTTCAAAAGCAATCGCGGCAGGAACATTGTATGACGGCGATTTCTGGGATTTCTATCAGGGAAAAGAAAGAATTAAAGAGGCTCTTCCTGTAGGAACAATCCTTACGATCGCTGCAGCCGGAAGTGAAGGAAGTCCCGATTCCGTAATAACAAAAGAAGAGGGAATGTTTAAAAGAGGCGTGGGTTCCGATGCGCTCAGACCTAAATTCAGTATTTTGAACCCTGCACTTACACAAACTCTTCCCGCATATCAGACGGCTGCCGGTGTGACAGATATCATGGCACATCTTTATGAGAGATATCTTACCAATACCAAGGATGTTGAAGTTACGGACAGAATGATCGAGGCGCTCCTTCTTACAATGAAGCATGAGGCTCCGAGAGTAATAGAAGATCCCAATAACTATGAGGCAAGAGCAAATATTATGTGGGCAGGAATGATGGCTCACAACAATTCTTGCGGTGTGGGAAGAAGTCAGGACTGGAACAGCCACAATATTGAACATGAGCTCTCTGCGGTTTATGACTGTGCGCACGGTGCGGGACTTGCGGTTACCATGCCTGCGGTATTCAGCTATGTTATGAATCACGACGTTATGAGATTTGCAAAGGTTGCAACAAGAGTATGGGGCTGCCAGATGGACTTCGATCATCCCGAAGTTACTGCAAAAGAGGGAATCGAAGCATTTAGAAACTTCCTTATTTCTATCGGAATGCCAAAGAACTTTGAAGAGCTTGGCGCAAAAGAAGAGGATATCCCTAAGCTCGTTGAGGTACTTTGCAGAGGAGACGGAAGAAACGGAACAATTAGCGGTTTCGTGACTCTAAATGAAGATGATTGCACGAAGATTTACAAGATGATGGTATAAAAAAGCTTATATTTAGGCGTGTTTATGGCAGAAGACTGTTGCATATCGGCAGTCTTCTGCTTTCTTTATGATAATTCTTCATATATAATATAATGTACAAAAAATGGGGATATGGAGATACACTATGAAACTAAACTATAAGAGAACGGTACTTATCGGCTTTGCCTTTCTTTCAATCTGCGCATTCTGGCAGTTTTATGACAATGAGATTCCTAAGATATTGAAATACAGCTTTGGACTTGGCGAAACCGCGACCGGCATTGTAATGGCACTTGATAATGTATTTGCACTTTTTCTTTTACCGCTGTTTGGAAATCTGTCGGATCACACGGACAGTAAGATCGGTAAAAGAATGCCGTATATTCTCGTTGGAACCGCTATGTCGGTTACTCTTTTGTATTTACTTATTGCAGTGGCAAGAAAGAGCGGAAATCTGCTCTTGTTTATGTTTGGACTGCTGTTTATTTTGTTTGCTATGGGAATCTACAGATCACCGGCCGTTTCGCTCATGCCCGATCTTACACCCGCACCCTTTAGAAGTTCGGGAAATGCGATAATAAATCTTATGGGAACAGTCGGCGGTATTTTTGTTCTTATCATGACCAAGGTTTTGTTAAAAGAGGCGGAGGATCCGGCGAAAACGGATTACATGCCTTTTATCATTAGCATTATTATCTGCATGGTTGTGTCCGTAGTAATATTATTTTTTACCATAAATGAAAAGAAAATAAAAAAAGAAGTAGAAGAACAGGGAGGCCTTAAGTCTTTCGGAGAGGCTTTCGATGAGAAAACTTCGGAAGATGGCGAAGGTATTTCCGGGGAAGAAACAAATGGTAAGATGCCTGCTGAGGTGAGAAGAAGTCTCATTTTTCTTCTGATCTCGGTATTTTTCTGGTTTACGGCTTACAATGCGGTGACTACGGCGTTTTCGCGTTTTGTGGGCGTTGTGTGGGATCTTCACAACAATGATTACGCTACATGCCTTCTTGTTGCCACTGTTGCGGCTACACTCAGTTATATTCCCATTGCATATATATCAGGAAAGATAGGCAGAAAAAAGACTATTCTTTGCGGAATTGTTCTTATGGCTGCAAGCTACATTATTACAGGACTTTACCCGCATTTTTCAGCTTCTATAAATATCTTTTTTGCAATTGTGGGAATAGGATGGGCTGCGATCAACGTAAACTCTTATCCGATGGTTGTTGAGATGTGTAAAGCGGGAGAGATAGGTAAGTACACGGGAACATATTATACGTTCTCAATGGCTGCTCAGGTGTTTACACCTGTATTCTCGGGATATCTGCTTGAGCATATATCATATAAGACGTTATTCCCTTATGCATTTATCTTTTCAGTTTTGGCATTTTTAACAATGCTTTTGGTCAAACACGGCGATGCGAGACCCGATATGAAGGGTAATATACTCGAGAATTTCGACGTTGATGATTAAAATTATATGAAATTAATGTCGATTAACGCATTTAATTGTTGCGAATTAAACAATTAGGAAGTAAAATATGTAGCAGACGTGTTAAAAAATTATCAGTAGGAAGTGGATTAATGCTTTTTATTAGGGTTTTGTGCGAAATAGCACCTATAATGGTCGTTCTTTATTTGCTGATGATCATGCCAAGGATAGTACATAAACCTGACAGATTACCTCATTTAGGTGTGCGTTATGCGCATCGTGGACTTCATGACAATTCATCGGATGCACCGGAAAACACTATGGCGGCCTTTAAGAAGGCAGTGGATGCCGGCTACGGGATTGAGTGTGATGTTCAGCTTACCAAGGATGGTGTTCCGGTTATTTTTCATGATTTTACTCTTGCCAGAGTGGCGAGATATTCAGAGGGTGAGATTCCCGAAGATGCAGTGAAGAATAAGGACGGGAGCTTCGGAGTTAAGGGTAAGGTAATTGACTATACATATGAAGAGCTTCAAAGGTTTCATATTCTTGATTCTGTTGAGAAAATCCCCAAATTCGAAGATTTTTTGGCGCTTGTAGACGGTAAAGTTCCGCTTATTGTGGAGCTTAAGATCGAATTTAAAAATTGTACTGTTTGTTCGAAAGCGGATGCGCTTCTTTCATCTTATAAAGGAGTTTATTGCATTGAGTCCTTCAATCCGCTCGGTTTGCTTTGGTATAGAAAGCATAAACCGCAGATCATGAGAGGACAGCTCTCCGATGAGTTTCATAAGGAGTCGCCTTCGGAATTTAACAGCTTTCTTTACTTCGCGCTCACGAATCTTTTTCTGAATTTTTTAACAAGACCCGATTTTATATCATACAATCACAAATATCCGGGTAACCTGTCATTATGGCTGTGCAGGCACCTGTATAAAAATGTCACAGCTGCATGGACTATTAAGAGCGAAGAGGAGCTTGCAAGGGCAGAGCAGAATTTTGACATTTATATATTTGACAGTTTTGTTCCTGTAAAGGGGCCAAAAGTGTAATATTCAGAGGTTTTTTATTTAGAGGTTTTATATTTTATTAAATCGGTAATTATCCGCGTTTTTATTTCACGGTAGTGGTTTCCGCGGTAGTTATAAAAAAGAAATACATGAAAGGTACCGGTTTTTAATAGTACCGGTAAGAAAGGTATGACAAAAATGGCGAACAAGTGGGTTTATATGTTCAATGAAGGTAACATGACAATGCGTAACCTTCTCGGTGGTAAGGGTGCCAACCTTGCTGAGATGACAAGTATTGGTCTTCCTGTACCTCAGGGATTCACAATCACAACAGAGGCATGTACACAGTACTATGAGGATGGCCGTAAGATTAACGACGAGATCATGGCTCAGGCTATGGAAGGCGTTAAGAAGATGGAAGAGATCAACGGAAAGAAATTCGGTGACCTTCAGAATCCTCTTCTTGTTTCTGTTCGTTCAGGAGCTCGTGCTTCTATGCCCGGTATGATGGATACAATCCTCAACCTCGGTCTTAATGATGAAGTAGTTGCAGCAATGATCAAGGGTAATCCCGATCCTGCATTCGAGCGTTTTGTATATGATTCATATCGTCGTTTCATCCAGATGTTCTCTGACGTAGTTATGGAGGTTGGTAAGAAGTACTTCGAGCAGCTTATCGACCAGATGAAAGAGAAGAAGGGTGTTAAGTTTGACGTTGACCTCACAGCAGCTGACCTTAAGGAGCTCGCTGAGCAGTTCAAGGCTGAGTATAAGAAACAGCTTGGCAAGGACTTCCCTTCAGATCCTGTAGAGCAGCTTAAGCTTGCTATCGAGGCTGTATTCCGTTCATGGGATAACCCTCGTGCTAACGTATATCGTCGTGATAACGATATCCCTTACTCATGGGGAACAGCTGTTAACGTAATGCCTATGGTATTCGGTAACCTTAACAATGAGTCCGGTACAGGTGTTGCATTCACTCGTGACCCTGCTACAGGTGAGAATAAGCTTATGGGTGAGTTCCTTATCAACGCACAGGGTGAGGACGTAGTTGCAGGTGTTCGTACACCTATGCCTATCGCTCAGATGGAGAAGGAGTTCCCTGAGGCATACGCTGAGTTCATCAAAGTATGTGATACTCTTGAGAACCACTATCATGACATGCAGGATATGGAGTTCACTGTTGAGAACAAGAAGCTCTATATGCTTCAGTGCCGTAACGGTAAGAGAACAGCTCCTGCTGCTCTTAAGATCGCTTGCGACCTCGTTGATGAAGGACACAAGACTCCTGAAGAAGCAGTTGCTATGATTGATCCTCGTAACCTTGATACACTTCTTCACCCTCAGTTCGATGCTGCTGCTCTTAAGGCTGCAACACCTATCGGAAAGGGTCTTGGTGCATCTCCCGGAGCTGCTTGCGGTAAGGTTGTATTCACAGCTGATGACGCAGTAGAATGGGCTGCAAGAGGCGAGAAGGTTGTTCTTGTTCGTCTTGAGACATCTCCTGAGGATATCACAGGTATGAAGGCTGCTCAGGGTATCCTTACAGTTCGTGGTGGTATGACATCACACGCTGCCGTAGTTGCTCGTGGAATGGGTGAGTGCTGCGTATCAGGTTGCGGTGACATCAACATGGACGAAGAAAACAAGAAGTTCACTCTTGGTGGAAAAACATTCACAGAGGGAGACTTCATTTCAATCGATGGTACAACAGGTAACATCTATGAAGGACAGATTGCTACAGTAGACGCTCAGATCGCCGGTGAGTTCGGACGTATCATGGCTTGGGCTGACCAGTTCAGAAAGCTTAAGGTTCGTACAAATGCTGATACACCTGCTGATGCTAAGAAGGCTAGAGAACTTGGTGCTGAGGGTATCGGTCTTTGCCGTACAGAGCACATGTTCTTCGAGGAAGACAGAATTGCTGCATTCCGTGAGATGATCTGTTCAGATACAGTTGAAGAGAGAGAAGCTGCTCTTGATAAGATTCTTCCTTATCAGCAGAACGACTTCAAGGCTCTTTATGAGGCACTCGAAGGAAATCCTGTTACAATCAGATTCCTTGATCCTCCGCTTCACGAGTTCGTTCCTACAACAGAGGACGAGATCAAGAAGCTTGCTGATGCTAAGGGCAAGAGCGTAGAAGATATCAAGGCTATCATCAATTCTCTTCACGAGTTCAACCCTATGATGGGTCACAGAGGATGTCGTCTTGCAGTTACATATCCTGAAATTGCTAAGATGCAGACTAAGGCTGTTATCCGTGCTGCTCTTGAAGTACAGAAGGCACACGCTGACTGGAACGTTAAGCCTGAGATCATGATTCCTCTTGTTTGCGAAGTTAAGGAGCTTAAGAACGTTAAGAAGGTAGTAGTAGAGACAGCTGACGCTGAGATCGCTGCTGCAGGCGCTAAGCTTGAGTACGAAGTTGGTACAATGATCGAGATCCCCAGAGCTGCTCTTACAGCTGACGAGATCGCTAAGGAAGCTGACTTCTTCTGCTTCGGTACTAACGACCTTACACAGATGACATTCGGATTCTCTCGTGATGATGCAGGTAAGTTCCTTGATGCTTACTATGATGCTAAGATCTTCGAGAACGATCCTTTCGCTAAGCTTGACCAGACTGGTGTTGGTAAGCTTATGGAAATGTCACTTAAGCTTGGTAAGCCCGTTAATCCCAGTCTCCACGTTGGTATCTGTGGTGAGCACGGTGGTGATCCTTCATCAGTTGAGTTCTGCCACAAGATCGGTCTTGACTATGTATCATGCTCACCTTTCCGTGTACCTGTTGCAAGACTTGCTGCTGCACAGGCTGCTATCGCTGAGAAGAGCGCATGCTGCGGTTCAAAGAACATCGTAGATGACGAGACAAAGGAAAAGCTCAAGGATGCTGCTGAGAAGGCTACAGTTATTGCTAAGGAACTTGCTGAGACATCAGCTGAGGTTGCTAAGGCAGGACTTGCAGGGCTTAAGGCTGGACTTGAGGAAGCTAAGAAAGTTTACAATAGCTCAAAGAAGAACTAATAGCTTATACAATAGAGGCTGTCGCACCGGTTTGATCTGGTGTGGCAGCCTTTCTTTACGCCCGGCCACAAAGGTATATATTCGGAGATGCGCTGTGTACGTCTGCGGCGTGATTTCCATAAATTCTAAAACAGATAAATGCCTCATTTCATGTTATTCAGAACAATCGGCATTTATCTGTTTTAGAATTTTGGAAATCATCGTCCTCGTCCGAATACAGCGCATCTTCGAATATATACCTTTGTGGCTGGGCTGTCTATGAAATGGCGGTAGACGCAAGAATACGAGCTTCGAGAAGCTCGGCTTTTTGCGAGAAGATGTGTTCAGGGAATAATTTTTTTTACTGTATTTATTCAGATGGCTTTTTCTTTATTGCGGATTTCGTAGAAGTATACGACAAAAAGTATTAGATCGGCGAGGATCCAGGCGCTGATTTCGCCGTAGAAGATGCCGGTGTAGCCTATGATTTTTGTCATGACTGTTGCGCATAGAACTCTCATTAATAGTTGTCCTGCGCTGGATATCATGGGGACAAGGGTGTTTCCGATGCCTTGTAATGCGGCTCTTACGATGTAGAGGGTGTAGAGAAGGGGGTAGAAGAGGCCGATTATAAGGAGGTATTGGCGGCCGTATGAAAAGGCCATGGGAGAGGTTTTGTCTGCTTCGACGAATAATTTCATGGAACTTTCGCCGAAGAATATCATGATGAAGGAGCAGATTAGTGCTGTCACTATACCGAGTAAGAGTGCGGATTTTACGCCTGAATGGATGCGGTCGATCTTTTTGGCTCCGTAGTTTTGGGAGACGTATGCAACTATAGCCATTCCGTATGATGAAGCGGCTATTTCGAGAAGGGCGTATATTTTTCCGCCAATTGTATAACCTGATAGTAAATCTATTCCGAACATGTTTACGTTTCGGTTTACTATAAGACCTCCTATTGCGGTGATGATGCTTTGAATGGCCATAGGAAGGCCGGTGCTTATAAGTTTGTGGAATATATGCTTTTCCTTGTAAGAGTTTTTGCCAATTTTTTCTTTTATAGATTTAATCTTGAGAACGTGATAGCCGCATATGATCATGACAAGGCATTCTGAAAGGATTGTTCCCAGTGCGGCTCCGGCAACGCCTAAGTGCATTATGCATATGAAAAGAAGGTCGAGAACGATGTTACAGAGTGATGATATTGTCATTGCCAATAAAGGAATATGGCTGTTTCCGCAGCTTCTAAGAGTTGCGGCGAAGAACTGATAAAAGATAAGAAAAGGAATTCCTGCGAATATGACGGCGGCATATGTATATGCGTAGTCAAATGCCTCGGGCAGTGTGCCTATCAAATTCAGAAAAGGTCTTAAACATATGAGAAGTATCGGGATGAGTAAAATGGAAATAATGATGCATATGGTTTGAGCTTTTTTGTAGTAATAATAAAAAGCCTGTTCATTCTTTTCGCCGTACTTATTGCCCAAAAGCACTGAGAATCCCTGAATCAGTCCGATCAATGAAGCGGTTACGAGAAAGATGAGCCAATCGGTGCCTCCGATTGAGGCTATTCCAAGAGCACCTATTTTCTTGCCTATGATAATGCTGTCAACGACAGTATATAGCTGCTGGAATATATTTCCCAATATCATGGATGAAGAAAAAGAAAGAATGAGTTTGAAGGGATTGCCTGTTGTCATGTCCTGATCTTTTGCCATTGTGTCTGATTTTTTCCCTGTTTTATTTTGAGTAGATTTGAAATAGATTATCAAATAAAAAGTAGGAGACGAGTATCTGTATATCGTTTCCTACTTTCTGATTTGCTTATTTATAGTATACCACAATTTGCGTTAGCCGATCATTCTAATGTTGTTGCATTTAACAGCTCGGCATCATATTCATCGTCAAGGCCTGATGCATCGTAAAGTGAAATGTAGTTATCTTTGACAAGGCATAATATTCTTCTGTTTAACTTGGCGCCGTTGAATGTTCCTGAAATCTTAAGTGAAGGATGTTCTTCGCCTAAGAAAGTGACTTTTTCAACTTCTGCAGTTACACCGGTTAAACCTTGGCCTTCAAAATCTTTTACAACTGTTTCTTTTTCGGCTTCGAGAATGGCTTCTTCAGTATTTGCAGAGCCGATTTTTTTGAGCGTTACGGTAACGTTTGCTTTGCCCTGCGCAGGACAATAATAAAACATTTTTTACAAGGAGGATCGTGTATGATTAACAACGAAGTAATCTGCTTTGTGAGAAGGCTGATGATGTGTACGGCGGCAGACTTCCAGTCCACGTCAGATGCCTCATCGATGAGACAGCTAATATCGGGCAGATCCCGAACTTGGAGAAGCTGGTGGCAACCATCCGAAGCCGTGAGATTAGTGCATGCCTGTTCCTACAGGCGAAGTCACAGCTGAAAGCTATCTATAAGGACAACACGGATACCATCATAGGAAATATGGATTCTCAGCTGTTCCTTGGTGGCACTTAACCAACCACGCTGAAGGATTTATCCCAGTTTCTTGGAAAAGAAACCATCGATATGTATAACACCGGTGAGAGCAGGGGCAACAATCCTTCCTACTCCATGAACTATCAGAAGAGTGGAAAGGACCTCATGACTGTGGATGAAATCGCAGTCATGGATGGTGACAAGTGCATCCTGCAGCTTCGAGATGTACGTCCATTTTTGTCGGACAAATATGATGTCACCCAGCATCCGCTTTATAAGGAGACTGGCGAGTATGATGAGAGGAATAAGTTGGATATCCAACGGTTTCTGCATCAGGGGATAAAGTTGAAAAGTGGAGAAATGTTTGATGTGGTGAGGGTCTAAGGTAATTTAGGCACCTCTTTAGCACTATGATAATGTATAATAAACATAGTGCTGAGAGGTGCTCAATAATACATACGGAGAATGACAGAATGAGATTATTTAAAAAACATAGTTCAGTTAGAAAAGGATCCTTTGAATATTTAAAAGAAGAATTAGTCAATTATATTGCTACGAATAAACACGAAATAACAAGAACCATAAATGAACGAGCGAAAGGTGATCCATTAAAGGCCTATGAGGGTATGCTGGAAGTATACGATGAAGTGCTGAACAGAATTGAAGATAAGTGTGAATTTAAATCTACTTGTAAAAAGGGATGTGCAGATTGTTGCTATCAAGCAATTTATGTAAATTATCTTGAGGCGAAAATAATACTTGATTCTATAGATAAATTATACCGTCGTCAACGTGAAAAGATAAGAAAAGTAGCTCAAGAAAATATGAGAATCATTGAAGAAAATAAGATTCCTCTTAAACTTTTAATGGTAGATGATGAAACTGATATTCAAAAAAAATACTTAAAGTTAAAGTTGCCATGCCCTCTTTTAGGAGAAGAGCATAGTTGCATAATCTATAATGATAGACCTACCGTTTGTCAGCGATACAGAAATTATGGAGAAGCATGTAAATGCGAAGGGCAGATTTCAAATGATTCTTATTCTTTTCCAGAATTAGCAGATGAGCAAGTTTTGATTGAAATGGCAATAAATGGAGAAAAATCACCAGATACAAGATTTTTTTTATTGTCTTCGTTATTAGCAAATGAAATCTAAATAATTACCATGCTGTTGTCGATAAGAAGTCGATTATAAAGCTATCTGGCACAGGTATCCTCAGAACAGGTGCCTGCATTTAATGTGACATTTGAGCCTGGTTGTCGTAACTTCTGGCATATTCATCATGCAAAATCCGGTGGAGGGCAGATGCTCATATGTATAGGTGGCAGAGGCTGGTATCAGGAGGAGGGAAAAGAAGCAGTGGAGCTTACTCCGGGTAAAGTTGTGAATATTCCGGTAGGTGTAAAACATTGGCATGGAGCTGCTGCAGATTTCTGGATGAGTCATCTTGCTTTTGAGATTCATGGTGAGGGTGGTTCAACAGAGTGGTGTGAACCGGTTTCGGATAAACTATATGGTGAATTAAAATGATGTCGAAAAGAATTGTTGCAATACTGGTGGTCTTTTTGTTGCTGTTAACAGGGTGTAAAGCGAATAGTTCCGGTGATTTTCAAGAAGATGATAATGCTGTGCAGATGGAATCCGGTGTTCAAACAGATATAAATGAGCTAAAGGAGCAGACTGAGATGAAAAACGTGGATGAAAGCACTCTGGCTGATAATCAGATTCGTGTAAC
Organism: Butyrivibrio hungatei NK4A153; assembly: GCF_000424465.1. Taxonomy (GTDB): domain Bacteria; phylum Bacillota; class Clostridia; order Lachnospirales; family Lachnospiraceae; genus Butyrivibrio; species Butyrivibrio hungatei_A. The sequence continues at coordinate 82,547 of NZ_AUJY01000011.1, forward strand.
TGTAGGAAACAGTTCTTTTATTGTGAATCTTGAAGACAATGAAACAGCCAAAGCTTTGAGAGAAATGCTTACAGATGAGGATTTGACTATTTCAGCGTCAAATTACGGAGGATTTGAGAAAGTCTGCCGGTTAGGAAAAACTCTACCATGTAATGACACGCAGATTACAACTGAGGTCGGCGATGTAATGTTATACAGCGGGAATCAGATTGTATTTTTTTATGGTGCTAATTCATGGACTTATACGAAACTTGGTAAAGTGGAAGAGCCGAGTTTAGAAACACTTGAAAAGATATTAAGTGGACCGGAGACGGAAATTACACTAAGTATAAGGTAGTAAAGGGGAGTCAAAGGGACGGTTCTTTTGACTTGCTGAGTCAGCCGAACCGTCCCCTTGACTTGCCATTTATTCTGTTTTTTCTGCGCTTAATAATTCTGAGTCATAGTTATCGGCTTCAAGTCCCGATCCTGTGAAAGTTATAATATAACCGTCTTTGATAAGACAGATACATCTCTGGTACAGAACTGTGCCGTTTATTTTTGCATTAAGTACAAGTGAAGGATGATCTTCGCCTAAGAACTTAACTGTCTCCATCTCGGCAGTTACATCTGTTAATCCCTGAGCTTCAAGAGCTGAAATTGAAGGTTCTTTCTGAGATTCCATAATTGACTGCTCATTTGCAAGTGCTCCTGCAAGTGAACCTACACTCTGAAGAACAACATTAAGTGTTTTGCCTGTTGTTCCGTCAACAGCGTAAGTTACTACCATAATACTACCGCTGTCGAGAGCTTTCTTTGCAGCTTTGTTATCTTTGAATGCATCAAGATCTGTTATTGTGCTGTTTAATGTCTGAAGCTCTTCAGCATTTGCAAATTTGTAGTTATCGCCTAAAGAAAACTTAACCCCAAAAAACTTGTTTTCATATGTGGTTCCGTTTACAACACCTGAAATGTTTTCGCCGGAATCACTTGCGTCAGAGCTTTCTGAAGATGTGCTTTCTGCAGCGTTTTCGTTTGAAGAATCAGAAGGTGCTGCTTCAGCGGATGCTTCGCTTTCTGCATTGTTGTTTGTTGCAGGCTCAACTTTCTGAGCTCCGCAAGCAACAGAGCTTGTTGCTAATGCAAGTGCGAACATTGTTGCCAATAATTTCTTTTTCATAACTTTTCTCTCCTAAATTTAAAATAAAAACTCGTTTCATTCTAGCACATAATATTTGAGAATGCTATTAAAAAATTAACTGTTTTATCGTTTGCGTAATAAACACAGATTTGAACTGGGTTTATAAGGGGGGGATTAATTAGTTCTTGAGCGGTAAATGTAATAATGATAAAATTGTTATAAGAAATAGATAATTAATAGTGCATTGCAGGCCGATATTCCATGACCGGTTGGGAGATGTGACATCTATGGATGCTCAGGAACTTGATTTAGAACTTGATCTTGAAAATGAAACGATGTCTTACTCCGGTCTCTCTTCGCTTAATAAGAGTGCGTTGGAGAGAGAACTAGAGATGTGCAAAAAATTAGGGGCTGACGCTGATAAGCTTCGGGCTCTTAATTTTAATGCACTTCAGCTTTCAGAGATACGAAAGGGTATCAATGATAAAGTTGATGTTGCAAAATATATGGATCCCAGAAAATCGTGGACTGAGATGGAAGAGCTCAGGATTGAAATGACTCAGAACATCGATATGAGTTCATACAGAGAACAGGGATTTGATGTTCAGCAGATTTCTCAGATAAGAAAGGGAATTGCTGCGGGAATTGATGTATCTGCATATGCAAAGAGGGAATACCTTGCGGATCAGATGAGAGAGCTCCGCATCGGCCTCAGCAGGGGAGAAGGTGTTCCTATCATTTTCTTTCAGGACCCGGCATTTGACAGCCTTCAAATGCGTGAGATCAGAAAAGGTCTCGAAGCGGGAATTGATATCTCTAAATACGCTTCTGTTGATATTCCTTACATGAAAATGAGAGCGATCAGAAAAAGTGCGGAAGACGGACTTTTCTTTGATGAGGCTCAGATACGCAGTTACAATGCGAGCATACTTGAAGAACTGCATGCCGCGTATAAGGATAATGTAGATATAAGTCAGTATGTAAGGGAAAAGTATGATGCGGAGCAGATTGAGCAGATAAGAATATGTCTTAAGGAAAAAATATCTATAGATAAATATATCAATCCGGATATGAGAAGCGATGCGATAAAAGAAATCAGGATAGGCCTTGAGAACGGCATCGACGTCGGAAGATATGCTGATGCGTCGTATGGCTGGCAACAGATGTATGAGATGCGCATAGGACTTGAGCATCAGATTGATATTACTCCATATACCAATCCTCTTTATCAGGCCGATCAGATGAGAGAGCTCAGACTCGGTATAGAAGACGGACTTGATATCAGCGCATTTTCATCGATGATGTACACTGCCCGTGATATGCGTCGCATAAGAGAACGCATATTGGGAGAGGGATATGGCTTTGTAGGGCACAGAGTACATGATGAAGAAGTGCTTGATAGGACTGACGGTGTTCCCAATGAAACTGTTCTTCTTAACTACATGCTTGAAAACAGGGATGAGTTTCTGTCGTTTACTTCCGATGAGATGATATGCTGGATTAAGCTTCCTGCGCGAAATGACGGCGCAGTATATACTGAAGATCTGATCATGAGCTTCCTTGTTCAGTGCAGAATAATGGCGGGAATCAACAAAGAAGCAATTTCAAATATGCTAAGTAACTTAAATCATAATGAGAAATATGTTGTTGCCGCAGGAAAAGCCGCTGTTAACGGAGTTGACGGCTATTATGAATTCTTGGTGGATATGGAGCAGGAGCAGGAGCCTGTGATATTGAATGACGGAACGGCGGATCTTTCGAATATCGAAGCAATCAAGCAGGTTAAGGCCGGCGATAAGATTGCAATATATCACAAGGCGAAAAAAGGAGAAGACGGATATAACGTATACGGAGAAGCTCTGCGGGCAAGAAACGGTAAAGAAATCCCAATCTTAAAAGGCGAGGGATTTATGATACTGAATGACAGGGTTACTTATGTTGCAAAATACTCCGGTGCCATCAGCATGGTCGACGGAGTGATAAATATCGAAAAGATTATGATACTTCCCGAAGTAAAGATAACCGATAATAAGATTGTTTATGACGGGGTTGTATATGTAACCGGAGATGTTCATTCCGGATGTGATATTAATGCGTCGGGAGACGTGATAATAGGCGGCCATATGGAAAGCTCTGAAATAGTTAGCGGAAGGAATGTTATCATTAAAGGGGGTGCGACATGTCCCATCAGAGGCTCGATAAAAGCAAAGGGAGATGTCTCGGCGAAATTCTTTGAGGGTGTAACGATAAGCGGAAAAAATATTTCCGCTAACTATTTCATAAACTGCAATGTCGTCGCGAGCGGACTTATCAGAACATATGGAAGAGTGGGAACTATATACGGAGGAAGTGTTCAGAGTCTTTTTGGAATTGAAACGGCGTCAGTCGGAAACAAAGCCGGTGCAAAGACCATTGTCACTCTTGGCGTAAACAATACCATACTTGCTGAGCTCAGCAATATCAACAAAGCAATAAGCAGAGAGGAAGAGGAACTTAACAGCCTTAAAGTGCAAAGAGACAGGCTTTCCGAGGATGCATCCGCCGACAGACAGAGGATGCAATGGAAGATCAAGGTTAATGCTGCGATAGGAATGAAGGAAGGCAAGATAAAAGACCTTGAAGCGAAAAAGAGTAAGGTCCAGGCTGAAATTGACAAAGGAAGCGAGGCAAGAGCAACAATTACCGAAGTTGCTTATTCCGGAACGGTGTTTGTCATTGACAGAATGGTACTTAGAATTGAGGAAGACAGAAAGACATATGATAAATTGACGATCAAAGCAAGCGCCGACAGAGACAGTATAGAAGTAATGTAAAACATGGTACAAAAATAATATCAAAAGCTTTAACTTTGCCAAAACACCAAATTAAGCAAAGTTAAGGCTTTTTTTTACATTGCATTATTAAAGTGGATTTTCTATAATTATTGTATATTTTTGGGGAAGGTATACGCTATGGATTTAAAAGAGATTCTTAATGAACTTTTGATGGAAGATAAAACGTTCCTTAGAATTCCCGTCGGAAGCGGAACTTTGGAAATATATAAGTCCGTTGTCCTGACATGGGTGGTTATGCTTGTTTTGTTTATTCTTATGCTAATCCTTACAAGGGATTTTAAGGTACATAATATTTCAAAACGCCAGGCTGCGGTTGAAAGCTTTGTGTTATGGATAAGAGGTGTTACCGGCGGAATGCTGGGAGAAGAGGCAATGGGATATGCCGATTATATTGCTACGGTGCTTATATTCATTGCTTTTTCCAATATGGTCGGATTATTTGGTGTTGTACCTGCGACCATGGATCTTAACGTGACGATAGCGCTTTCAATCATGAGCATTATTCTTGTTGAAGCCGCAGGCTTTAAGAAGAAAGGTCTCAGGAACTGGCTCAAAGGCTTTGCACAGCCAATGGCTGTGATCGCACCCATGAATGTTTTGGAGCTTCTTATAAGACCGTTGTCTCTTTGCATGAGACTTTTCGGTAATATTCTCGGAGCTACGGTTATCATGGAGCTTATCAAAGCTGTCGCACCGGTAATCGTACCGGCAATGTTTAGCTTGTATTTTGACATATTTGACGGAGCAATCCAGGCATATGTCTTTGTCTTTTTGACGTCATTATACATTAAAGAAGCCGTTGAATAATACGGCACAAGGAGGAAATAAAATGGATTTAACAGCAATAGGAGCAGCTATAGCTGCATTCACAGGATTAGGAGCAGGACTTGGTATCGGTATAGCTACTGCAAAAGCTACAGATGCGGTTGCAAGACAGCCGGAAGCTGACGGTAAGATAATGAAGCTTCTTCTTTTGGGTTGTGCACTTGCAGAGGCTACAGCTATCTACGGATTTGTAGTTGCTATTATGATTATTATTTTCAAATAATTATCGACAAAAAGGGGTTACGACGTGTTAAATGTAGATTGGATACAAATTGGTTTAACTATATTTAATCTTTTGTTTTTGTATTTGCTGGCGAAAAAATTTCTTTTCGGCAGGGTCGACGCTATTCTCATGCAGAGAAGAGAAGAAGTGGACAGCGCTACAAAAGCGGCAGATGCCGCTAAACAGGAAGCGTTTGAGACCAAAAAAGAATATGAAGAAAAGATTGCTCATGTTGATGAAGAGAAAGAGCAGATCCTTGGCGACATCAAGAAGCAGGGATATGCGGAATATGAGCGTATTGTTAATGACGCCAGGAAAAAGGGCGATCAGATTATTGTTGAGGCTAAGCACAATGCCGAAGTTGAGAATGAACGTGCCAAAGAGGTATACGCAGCTCAGCTTACAGATATGGTTATAGATGCGGCATCCAAGATTGCCGCTACCAAGCACAGTGCTGCCGACGACAAAGAATTATACGACAAATTTATAAACGAAGCCGGAGCAAAGAATGAGTGAATTATTGAAAGCTAAACTGCGCTATGCGGGCATTGCTCCCAGTGAGGAACAGCTTTCCAAGATAAAGGGAATACTCCTTAAGAAGTTTGACGTTCCGGAAATTGATATGGAACTTGTTCAGGACACTTCTATCGGAGGCGGATTCATCGTATCATGCAAGAACTTTGAATACGACTGGTCCGATGCGGGAAGAGCAAGGCAGCTTCGTGCAGAATTAAATAACTTAAGCAGGAAGACCGGAGACAGAGAAACCGGCAAGATCATCAGCATGCTCAGCAGCAAAGTTGAGAACTTTGATCTTGCAATTGGTGACAGAGAAGTCGGAACGGTAACCTGGGTTGGAGACGGAATCGCTAATATCGACGGTATCGAGCATGCTTTCTATGGCGAGATCATCGAGTTTGAAGGCGGAACCAAAGGTATGGCCCAGGATATACGTGAAGATCACATCGGATGTATCCTGTTTGGTAACGATACAGGCATCAGACAGGGAACAAGAGCTGTCAGAACTTACAAGGAAGCCGGAATACCTGTCGGAGAAGCATTTATCGGAAGAGTAATAGATGCTCTCGGAACGCCTATTGACGGACTTGGAGATATCAAGGAATCCGGATACAGACCGGTTGAACAGCCGGCACCCGGAATTATTGAGAGACAGTCCGTAAACGAGCCTATGGAAACGGGAATCTTGTCTATTGATACCATGTTCCCTATAGGACGCGGACAGAGAGAGCTTATTATCGGTGACAGGCAGACCGGTAAGACATCGATTGCCCTTGATACCATTATTAACCAGAAGGGCAAAAACGTAATATGTATATATGTTGCGATCGGTCAGAAAGCATCTACCGTTTCAAAGATCATACAGACACTTAAGAAGACGGGAGCTATGGACTATTCGATAGTTGTAAGCTCAACAGCTTCAGATATGGCGCCGCTTCAGTATATTGCGCCGTATTCCGGAACAGCAATGGCTGAGTATTTCATGCATCAGGGTAAGGATTGCCTTATTGTTTATGACGATCTTTCCAAGCATGCCGTTGCATACAGAGCGATCTCGCTTCTTCTTGAGAGATCGCCGGGAAGAGAAGCGTATCCCGGAGATGTATTCTATTTGCACTCAAGATTGCTTGAGAGATCAAGTAAGCTTTCATCGGAACTTGGAGGAGGTTCAATTACTGCACTTCCTATCATTGAGACGCAGGCTGGTGATGTATCTTCATACATTCCTACCAACGTTATATCTATTACGGACGGACAGATCTTCCTTGAGAGTGACCTGTTCTTTGAGGGAATGAGACCTGCCGTTAACGTAGGACTTTCCGTATCCCGTGTAGGTAGCGCGGCTCAGACCAAAGCAATGAAAAAAGCAGCGGGAAGTATTAGAGTGAATCTTGCACAGTACAGAGAAATGGCTGTGTTTACACAGTTTAGTTCAGATCTTGATGAGACAACCAAGAATCAGCTTGCACACGGAAATGTTCTTATGGAACTTCTTAAGCAGCCGCTTGAGCATCCGCTTGCAATGCACGAGCAGGTAATCATTCTGGTTGCTGTCGGTGCGGGCAGACTTGATATGGTCCCTGTTAAAAAAGTCAGGGAATACAAAGAAAGACTTCTTGCTTATTTTGATACGGAACAGGGCGATATCTGCGAAGAACTTTCTAAGAGCGGCGATTTGTCAGATCAGTTAAAGAAGAAAATTATCGAAGCCGTTGATGAATTTAACGACAGCGAGAACAAGAGACTTAAGGAAGAATTGGAAAGTGGCGACCATTAAAGAAATCAGGGATCGTATAAACAGTGTAAACGATACCAGAAAAATTACAAATGCGATGTATCTGATCTCTTCTACAAAGCTTCGAAGGGCGAAGAAGATGCTCACTGATACCGAGCCGTTCTTTTTTTCCACTCAGGCAATGATCTCACGTCTGGTAAGACATTTACCGGAAGGGGTTGATAATATCTTCCTGGAGACGAGGCTTGAAATCCCCGAGGATGAGCGAAGGAGAGGATACATCATCTTCACTGACGACAAGGGACTTGCGGGTTCTTATAACCACAATGTCATAAAGCTTGCCGAAGAGAAGATTGCAGCTGATAAAGGGGACTGGAAGCTCTTTGTCATAGGTGAGGTCGGCCGTTTTCATTTCCTTTCCAAGAATGTTGATATTGAGGAATCATTCATGTTTACGTCGCAAAATCCCACTCTTCACAGAGCAAGGAAAATAGCGGCGGAGATTCTTGATTATTACTATTCGAGAAAACTGGACGAGTTCTATATTATTTATACGACCGTTCACGGAACAAAGATTGATACTAAGTTTGAAAAGTTTCTTCCTCTTGAGATCATTACCGATATCAAGAGAGAAAAACCGGTGACCGGAACCATACTCGAAGAGTTCCTTATGGAGCCAAGTCCTTCGGCAATCTTGGATAATATAGTTCCAAATTATGTTACGGGATTTATTTACGGAGCATTGGTTGAGGCTTTTTGCAGTGTTCAGAGTGCCAGAATGATGGCGATGGATTCCGCGAATAAGAATGCGGAGGCAATGATCGCCGAACTTCAAAGAACCTATAACAGGCAGAGACAGGCAATGATAACTCAGGAAATAACTGAGGTTGTCAGCGGGGCGAAAGCTCTTAAGAATGCCAAAAAAGCCAAAGAGAGAAACAAAGATAAGCAGAAAACGAGGAATTACAGTTGAAAAACGGTAAGATTTTGCAGGTCATGGGACCTGTTGTAGACGTAAAATTTGAGGACAGCGATCTTCCTTATATCAGCGATGCACTCTTTGTAATGGTCGAAGACCAGAAGCGTGTCATGGAAGTTGCACAGCATATCGGTGACAACGTTGCGAGATGCATCATGCTTTCTCCCAGTGAGGGACTGAGCAAAGATATGGAAGTTTATCTCACGGGTGGACCTATCAGTGTTCCTGTAGGAGAGGAAGTCCTTGGAAGATTGTTTAATGTTCTCGGAGATACGATTGACAAAAAAGGTGACGTGAAGACATTGGAAAAATGGGATATTCACAGAGAACCACCGAGGCTTGTCGATCAGAGCCCCGTAGTTGAGATCCTTGAGACGGGAATAAAGGTTATCGATCTTCTTGCACCTTATGCAAAGGGCGGAAAGATCGGACTTTTCGGTGGTGCCGGTGTAGGTAAGACCGTCCTTATCCAGGAACTTATTCAGAATATCGCGACGGAGCACGGCGGATATTCAATCTTTACGGGAGTTGGAGAAAGATCACGTGAAGGTAACGACCTTTGGAGTGAAATGAATGAATCAGGCGTTATTAATAAGACAGCGCTTGTGTTCGGCCAGATGAATGAGCCACCCGGAGCAAGAATGCGTGTTGCGGAGACAGGTCTTACAATGGCGGAGTATTTCAGAGATGTAAAGCACCAGGATGTACTTCTTTTCATAGATAACATATTCAGATTTGTACAGGCGGGTTCAGAGGTTTCTTCGCTTCTTGGAAGAATGCCTTCGGCGGTTGGATATCAACCTACTCTTGCAACAGATCTTGGTATGCTTCAGGAGAGAATTACTTCGACCAGACTTGGATCGGTTACATCCGTTCAGGCAGTATATGTGCCTGCGGACGACTTAACGGATCCTGCTCCTGCGACGACATTTGCGCATCTTGATGCTACGACGGTTCTTTCACGTAAGATCGTTGAGCAGGGTATTTATCCTGCGGTCGATCCTCTTGAATCTTCAAGCAGAATCCTTGAAGAGGACATTGTCGGAAAAGAGCATTATGAGACTGCAATCAAGGTGCAGGAAATACTCCAGAAGTACAAAGAACTTCAGGATATCATCGCAATCCTCGGTATGGAGGAACTTAGTGATGAAGATAAGATTACTGTTTACAGAGCAAGAAAGATTCAGAGATTTTTGTCTCAGCCTTTCCATGTTGCTGAACAGTTTACGGGTATAAAAGGAAAGTTTGTACCTCTTGCCGATACCATTAAAGGCTTCAAGGCCATTATTGACGGTGAGATGGACGAGTATCCTGAAGCTGCATTTTTCAACGTCGGTACTATTGAGGAAGTCGTTGAAAAAGCAAAGCAGATAGAGGCATAAAATATGAATGGTAATAAGGTAATGACCTTCGGACTGAGGGTAATTTCCGTCAACGGAATATTTTATGACGACAGGGCGGAAGAGATCATTTTACCTTGCGCAGACGGTGAGCTCGCCGTACTTGCCAATCATGAGGAAATGATCCTTGCGTTATCTGACGGTGTGATCAAGATTAAAAAGCCCGGTGGGGAGTGGCTTTATGGTGTGGTTAGTCTTGGTTCTGTTCAGGTTGCAAACAACAGATGTATCGTGCTTGTAAATACTGTAGAGAAACCCGAGGATATCGACAAACAGAGAGCTAGGGAGGCTTATGAATTCGCGATGGAACATTTGCAGCAGAAGCAGTCCATTAAGGAATTCAAGAAATCACAGGCCGGTCTTGCAAGAGCGCTTACAAGACTTAAGGCTGCATCAAAATACGTTGATTGATATGGAGATTGTTTTGGAGAAGAAGAGAAAATTCAAGATTGTTAATGTTGTTTTTAGTATGACATTTTTTATGGTGTTAACAATTATGACGGGGTGTGGGAAGAAAGAGGATAGTGCTCTTTCTGCGTATAAGACAAGTATGTCGGAGTTTTACGACAAACTTGCGGAGTATGACAGTTCGATAAACGGTATAAATCCTGATTCCGACTCTGCAAAAGAGGAACTTCTCGGTTACCTTGATGAGATGAATGAGGCTTATAAGGCTATGGGGGATCTCAAAGTTCCGAATGAATTTTCAGGTATTGCGGATATTGCATCCGAGGCAAAAGATTATATGCAGATGGCGAATGAATGCTATCACAAAGCATATGACAATGAGTTTGATGAAGAGAGCTTATCTCTTGCAAGTCAGTATTACGAACGTGCAAATAAAAGAACCTTCATAATGTTGCAGGTTCTTCACGGGGAAAATCCCACGGATGAAGGCGTTTCGGTAACTACCGAAGATGCATTCAAATTTGCCACTATTAGTGACGATGACGAAGCTGAAGAAACAGAAGAAGTTACAGAAGATACAGAAAGCACTGAGTAATATCAGTGCTTCTTTTCTGAAATGGCCAAAATAATGAAAGAAAACAAATTCTTATATCTTGTAAATTTTATAGCATGCATGCTGGTTATCGTGATACATACAAGGTTTCCCGGAAACTTTGGAACAGCGATGGATGCCGTAAGCAGAATAGCGGTGCCTTATTTCTTTGCACTATCCGGAAGATTTCTTTTACGAGACGGGGATGAAGATACAGATAAGATAAGGGAAAAGAGCGGAAGATATCTCGTTAAGTTACTTAAGATAACGGGGATTGTCTATGCCGTTTATTTTGTATTTTCTCTTTTAATTCATATTTATCTTGGCGATTCGATCAAAGAGTGGCTTGTATCCAAATATTCTTTGAAGGAAGCGCTTTGGTTTGTACTTTTTAATTCCGGTACTTTTGTTTATGACTCTGTATTTACGTTCGATCATATGTGGTTTCTTTTTGCACTCATTTATGCAATCGGGCTGATCTATATATTTGCGGGAGTTCTCAGAAAATGGTACAAATGGCTGATCGAAGGCCTTCTTTTTATGTTATATTTTGGAGAGGCGCTTCAGACTTATTATCCGATAAGGCCTTTTGATATCAGCATTACAACGTGGTATGTTATGAGAAACTGGCTGTTTGTCGGCCTTCCGTTTGTGCTTACAGGAATTCTTTTATCTGATATTTTCAGGAAAAAGAAACAGGAATACGGCGATTCTTATGTTGAAGTGATGGCAAAGAAAAAGCCCGTATTTATTCTTATGATCGCGGCAGGGATAGCCTGTTCGGTCGCAGAGACTTTTATTTTTGGGAAAAAAGAAGTCTATATAGGCTCGCTTATAGCTGTTATCGGAATATTTCTTTTGTCCGAGTGCGAAGCCGGTTACGGAAAGTTTCTGTATAAGATTGGGAAAAAGAGTTCCGATGTAATTTACTATTATCATGTACTTGTTATTGCGGTACTTGATAGATTATCATACAGTGGGGTGATTCCTTATCCGTCAATGTGGGTTAAACCTGTGTTGGTGATGATATTGTGCTTGATGTTTTTTTATGTTGCCCCGATAGTTTTTGAGCAAAAGATTTGTGTAAAAGGAAAATGATCTATGACCAGAGAAGAATTTTTGAAATTTAGCGAAGACAGGATAATATTTCTTGACGGAGCTACGGGATCCAATCTCATTAAAGCGGGAATGCCGGTCGGAGTATGCCCTGAAGACTGGATTCTTAATCATAAAGATGTAATGAAAAATCTTCAGAGTGCTTATGCAGGTGCGGGCTCTGATATTGTCTATGCCCCCACTTTTACGGGAAACAGGATAAAGCTTGCAGACTATGGCTTTGAAGGAAGAATTGAAGAAATAAATTCCGAACTGGTCAAGCTTTCCAAGGAGGCGGTCGGCGAAAGAGCGCTTGTTGCAGGCGACCTTACCATGACGGGAAAGCAGCTTAAGCCTATTGGCGACCTTGATTTTGAAGAACTTGTAGATGTTTATAAAGAACAGATAAGAATACTTGAGAGCGCAGGATGTGATCTTCTTGTTGTTGAGACGATGATGAGCCTTCAGGAATGCAGAGCTGCGCTTATTGCGGCAAAAGAGGTGTCCGATCTTGCGGTAATGGTTACTCTTACTTTTGAGGCGGACGGAAGAACGCTCTTTGGTTCGGATGCTGCGGCAAGTGCAATAACATTGGAAGCTCTCGGCGCATGTGCGATAGGTGCGAACTGCTCGACGGGACCCGATAAGATGGTTGAGATCATTGGAAATATGGCTTCTGTAACAAGTATTCCGATCATTGCAAAACCTAACGCAGGACTTCCTTCAGTCGATGAAAACGGAAACACCGAGTATGACATGGACTGCGAAACTTTTGTAATTGAGATGGAGAAGCTTATAAATGCGGGTGCATCTGTCCTTGGTGGATGCTGCGGAACAACTCCCGACTTTATAAGAGGACTTAAGGAAAGATACGGCAATCTGAAGCCTTCTACGATAAGAGATGATGAAGGAAATCCTATTCGCAGAAAAGATGCTTCAAGGAGATATCTTTCTTCAGAAAGAAGCAGTCTGTCATTTGGAATGGACGATCTTTTCATGATAGTAGGTGAGAGAATAAATCCTACAGGTAAGAAGAAGCTTCAGGAACAGCTCCGCGAGGGCAATCTTGATATGGTCATCGACTTTGCAGAGAAACAGGAAGAAGACGGAGCGTCTATTCTTGATATCAATGTCGGTATGAGCGGAATTGATGAAAAGGGCATGATGCTCACGGTTATGGAGGAAGTTACTTCCATAACGGATCTTCCTCTTTGCCTTGATACGAGTAGCGCGGAGGTTATGGAAGCGGCTCTCAGAAGGTATCCGGGAAGAGCGCTTATGAATTCCATATCACTTGAGAAGGGTAAAGCCGAGGTATTTCTTCCGATTGCGAAGAAATACGGAGCTATGTTCATCCTTCTTCCGCTTAATCCGGAGGGGCTTCCCAAGAACACCGAAGAGAAGATCGGCAATATCGTTAAGCTCTCCGAGATGGCAAAAGATATGGGCATGACAAAGCAGGACATTGTTGTTGACGGTCTTGTTGCGACAGTCGGAGCGGATCCCGCTGCGGCACTCAATACGCTTGATACAATTGATTATTGTTATAAAAACGGTTTCGCTACAATATGCGGACTTTCAAATATTTCATTCGGACTTCCTCAGAGAAGTAACGTAAATACGGCATTTTTGACCATGGCAATAGAGAAGGGACTTTCGATGGCAATTGCCAATCCTTCTCAGGAAATGCTGGTAAATGCTGCGTTTGCATCAGACCTTCTTAAGAAGAAGGAAGGCGCCGATCTTCGCTACATCCGGAGGATGCAAAGATATGAAATGAAGAATGAAAGTGGTGCACCTTCGGGAAAAGAGGTTAAAATCACCACTAACTCTAATGAAGACATTCTTGATATAATAAAAAAAGATGTGCTCACGGGTTCTAAGCGCAGCATCGTTAAGAATACCGAAAAAGCCGTGAATATGGGAATCGAGCCGAGGGTTATTCTGGACACTGTCCTGATGCCTGCGATCAACGAAGTGGGTGACCTTTTTGACAAGGGCAAATACTTCCTTCCGCAGCTTATAGCCGGAGCTGAGGCGATGAAACTTTCAATCGCTTATCTTGAGCCGCTTCTTAAAGGCGACGATGATGACGGCAAGGAACTTCCTGCAATTGTTATTGCTACTGTGCACGGAGATATTCACGATATAGGTAAGAACCTGGTAGCACTTATGCTTAAAAATTACGGATTCAATGTGATCGATCTTGGAAAAGATGTGCCCAAGGAAGAGATAGTAAAGGCTGCGAAAGAAAATAACGCCAGCATAATCGCTCTTTCCGCACTTATGACCACAACAATGAAAGAGATGCGAAACGTTGTCGACCTTGCTCATGAAGAAAATCTTGATTCCAAGATAATAATAGGGGGTGCCGTTGTGACTCCCGATTACGCGGAAGAGATCGGAGCGGACGGATATTCAACCGATGCCGCAGATGCAGTGAGACTGGTAAAACAGATTTTAAGCATAGACTAATAGAATAGATTTTGGAGGAACGACATGATAGGAGCTGAGGCTATAGTAAAATGCCTTGAAAAAGAGAAGACAGAAGTTGTATTCGGTTACTCGGGAGTTGCGATTGATCCATTTTGGAACAAGATTCTCGAATCTGACATCAAGAGAGTACTTATAAGAACCGAGCAGAACGCCGCACATTGCGCAAACGGATATGCAAGGATCAGTGGTAAGGTTGGTGTCTGTGCCGTGACTTCGGGCCCCGGTGCCACAAATCTTATTACAGGTATTGCAACGGCTTATGCCGACAGTATTCCTCTTGTTGCTATCACAGGTCAGGTAAACAGCGACATGATCGGAAGTGACGTTTTCCAGGAAGCTGACATTACCGGAGCTGTCGAGTCTTTTGTAAAATACAGTTATCTTGTAAGGGATGTTAATGACATTCCCAGGATTTTTAAAGAAGCTTTTTATCTTGCGGGAACGGGACGAAAAGGACCCGTCCTTATAGATATTCCTTTTGACGTGCAGAATGCGCAGCTTGAAGGGAAATTCAGCTATCCCGAGACGATTTCCATGAGAACCTATAAGCCCACAGTTAAGGGAAATATGGTTCAGATAAAGAAAGTAATAAAAGAAGTTGAGAAGGCGAAGAGACCTATTATCTGTGTCGGAGGCGGTGTTCACTTAAGTAAGGCGACCGCTGAGATCAGAAAGTTTGCCGAACTTAACAGTGTGCCTGTTGTTTCTACAATGATGGGTATCGGCGTAATGCCTACAGAACATCCTCTGTATTTTGGAATGGTCGGAAATAACGGTCAGAGCTATGCAAACAGAGCGATGAACGAGTCGGATCTTCTTCTTATGGTAGGTGCGAGAGTTGCTGACAGAGCAGTCAACAGACCGGATCTTATAACCGAGAATAAGGTTATGGTCCATATTGATGTTGATCCTGCCGAGATCGGTAAAAATGTCGGACCTACGATTCCGCTTGTAGGTGATATTAAGCATATTTTTGCTGATTTCCTTGAGCAGGATGAACATGCGGACGATCACTCGGAGTGGCTTGATATTTTAAACGGTTACAAGAAAGATGCGGCTGTTAAGACTAAGCCCGCAAAGAGCGGATATGTAAAGCCAAAGGATTTCATCGTAAGACTCTCAGAGCTTATGAAGGACGATGCGATCTACGTTGCGGACGTAGGACAGAATCAGATGTGGTCCTGTGCATATCATATAGTAAAGAATGGCAGATTCATTACATCAGGCGGTATGGGAACTATGGGATATTCAATCCCCGCAGCCATGGGCGCAAAACTTGTAGATAAGAAAAAACAGGTTGTTGCGGTTACCGGCGACGGTGCTTTCCAGATGTCGATGATGGAACTTGCAACAATGAGACAGTACGGAATAAACGTAAAGATTGTTGTCATGAAGAACGGTTTCCTTGGAATGGTAAGAGAGCATCAGCACTTTGCTTATAATGACAATTATTCCATGGTTGAACTTCAGGGTGATCCCGATCTTTCTCTTATTGCCGCAGCATACGGAATGGAATATGAGAAGGTTGACGGAAACAGTGACATAGATGCCGAGATCAAAAAGTTCTTAAAGGACGATAAGTCGGCTCTTATGGAAGTCTGTGTAGATCCCATGGAACTTACAAAAGAGAAGTGATGATCGCTGTCACATATGATATTAGATAAGGAGCCCAGATATGAAGCGTATTTATTCAGTTCTTGTAGAAAACAGAGCAGGTGTCCTTTCCAAGGTATCCGGTTTGTTCTCAAGAAGAAATTTTAATATTGATTCACTTGTTGTAGGTGAGACAGCTGATAAGAGTGTGTCCTGCATGACAATTGTCTCATCGGGAGATGAGCGTACGATCGAACAGATCGAGAAACAGCTCAACAAGAAAATAGATGTCATCAAGGTAAAGACATTTAAAGAGAGTCTTAGTATAAACAGAGAGCTTATGCTAATCAAAGTAAAATACAATAAAGAAAACAGAAGAGACATCATGGAAAACTGCCAGATCATGAATGCGCAGATTGTCGATATGTCAAAGAACATGATGGTTATTCAGATCTGTGATACGTCTGAAAGAATAGAACTCTTTATCGAAATGCTCAGAAGTGTAAGTATTGTCGAGATTGCGCGCACCGGAACGGTTGCTCTTACAAAATGCAAAGAACAATAACGGCTTAAATCCGTCAATACAGCGCTTTATCGAGTTGAATCGGTAAAAATTTAAAGTGAAAAAGAAAAACTTGTTGAACAAGTGTGCTTGTAGTGCTACAATGCATATAATTGGTTAAAAAAAGGGTGCATATTTATCCTGAAATAATCAAAGGAGCAGAAAGTAAAATGCAGAAAAAAGTATTTCAGCTTCTCGTAGATAATAATCCCGGTGTTCTTTCGAGAATTTCGGGTTTGTTTTCAAGAAGAGGATATAATATTGAGAGTATCACGGCCGGTGTAACAGCAGATCCCAGATACACAAGAATCACTATAGTGGCTTCGGGAGACGACGTCATACTCGATCAGATTGAGAAACAGGTTGGCAAATTGGTGGATGTCAGAGATATTCACGAACTTATGCCTTCGGACAGTGTTTACAGAGAACTTGCCATGGTCAAAGTTAAGGCGGCTGCCGAGCAGAGACAGAGTATTCTTGCTACGGCAAATGTCTTCAGAGGAAATATTGTCGATGTCAGCGTTGATTCGGTCATCGTTGAGATTACAGGAAACCAGTCCAAGATTGATGCGTTCCTTAAACTTCTTGAGGGATATGAGATTCTTGAGCTTGCAAGAACAGGAATTGCGGGACTCGGAAGAGGAACAGACAAGGTCATTTACTTAGATGACTGATGATTAATTATTGATAATATATGATTTTGATCTTTCAAAATATATATAAACTTTTAAAACCTTAAAAGGAAAAACGGAGGAAAAAGAAATGTCACAGGATGCACGTATTTTTTATCAGGAAGATTGTAACCTTTCATTATTAGAGGGTAAGACTATTGCAATTATCGGTTATGGTTCACAGGGACATGCTCATGCACTTAACCTTAAAGATTCAGGATGCAACGTAATTATCGGTCTCTACGAGGGATCAAAGAGTAAGGCTAAGGCTGAGGCTCAGGGACTTAAAGTCTACAATACAGCAGAAGCTGCTAATATGGCTGATATCATCATGATCCTTATCAATGATGAGAAGCAGGCTAAGATGTACAAAGAGGACATCGAGCCCAACCTTCAGCCCGGCAACATGCTTATGTTCGCTCATGGCTTCAACGTACACTTCGGACTTATCAAGGCTCCTAAGGATGTAGACGTTGCTATGATCGCTCCTAAGGCTCCCGGACACACAGTTCGTTCAGAGTACCAGGCAGGAAAGGGAACACCTTGTCTTGTTGCAGTTGAGCAGGATGCAACAGGTAAGGCGCTTGATCTTGCACTTGCTTACGGTGCAGGAATCGGTGGAGCAAGAGCAGGTCTTCTTGAGACTAACTTCAGAACAGAGACAGAGACTGACCTCTTCGGTGAGCAGGCAGTTCTTTGCGGCGGTGTTTGTGCACTTATGCAGTGCGGTTTCGAGACTCTTGTTGAGGCAGGATATGATCCCAGAAACGCTTACTTTGAGTGTATCCACGAGATGAAGCTCATCGTAGACCTTATCTATCAGTCAGGTTTCGCAGGAATGAGATATTCAATCTCTAACACAGCTGAGTACGGTGATTACATCACAGGACCTAAGGTTATCACACCTGAGACAAAGAAGGCTATGAAGCAGATCCTTAAGGACATCCAGGATGGAAGCTTTGCTAAGGAATTCCTTCTTGATATGTCAGAGGCAGGCGGACAGGTTCACTTCAAGGCTATGAGAAAGCTTGCATCAGAGCATCCCGCTGAGAAGATTGGTGAGGAGATCAGAAAGCTTTACAGCTGGAACAATGAGTCTGATAAGCTTATCAACAACTAATCCGTATATAATTGAAATTGTTTCAAAATAGGGATAATATAGAAAGAGTGTCGTTTATTTAAATGGCGACACTCTTTTTTCTTTAGATTAAGCATTTTTTTATATACGAGGAGATTATATTGGATACTGGATTGGAAACTACTAATACTAAGAAAAAAATTACGGAAAAAAGCTGGTATGTGCCTGTGGTAATGTTTCTTAGCGCATACCTTATGTATGTGATCGCTGTACTTCCGATTCTCATCAAGAGAGGAATGCCATTCTTTTACTATGGTGACTACAATGTACAGCAGATCCCGTTTTATATCCTTGCACACAGAGCGGTACGAAACGGACAATTCTTTTGGAACTGGAATGTCGATTTAGGCGGAACAATGTTCGGAGATTTTGCATTTTATCTCTGGGGAAGTCCGTTCTTCTGGCTGACCACTCTTTTTCCTGAGAGTGCGATACCTTTCATGATGCCTTTTCTGATGGCACTTAAATATGCCGTATCGGCAACATGTGCTTATCTGTATATCAGAAAATATGTACATAAGTATACCTATGCCATGATCGGTGGCTATCTCTATGCCTTTTCAGGATTTAACGCATGCAACATAGTGTTCAACCATTTTACGGATGCAGTTGCATTCTTCCCGCTGTTCCTTTTGGCATTTGACAATCTCATGAATGCGCCCGCAAAAGAAGACGGTAAGTTTAAGTTTGCAGGAAAGCCGTTTGTATTATTTGCGCTTATGACAGCTTTTATGTCTATCGTGAATTACTACTTTTTCTTCGGACAGGTTGTTTTTCTGGTTATCTATTTTGTTATCAGATATGTCGATCTTGAAGATAAAGAAATCGTTGCGGTCAGATTCGGAAGAGCATTCGCTGCGGGAGTTGTGGGAGTTTTGTTTGCCGGATTTTTCCTTATGCAGGCTTTTGTCGGTGTTCAGGGCAACACAAGACTTGATAATTATATAAACGGCTATGATATGCTTGTTTATCCAAGTGAAAAGCTTCTTTTTGATATCGTTAAGAGCCTTTCAATGCTTCCCGACATCATCGGAAAAGGAACACTTTTCTATACCGGAACCGTTAAGAATGCATCTCTTGCGGCTTATATTCCTTTGTTCGGAATTTCAGGCGTTATAGCATTCTTTTTACAGAATAAAAAGAAAAAGACCTGGCAGAAGACGCTTATCACGGTATGTGCGGTTATAGCAGTGGTGCCTGTATTAAATGCGGCATTTTCTATGTTTAACAGTTCATATTACGCAAGATGGTTCTATATGCCCATCCTTATCATGTGCCTTATGACTTCAATGGCTGCTGAGCGTGGAAAGTCAATACAGATGAAGAAAGGCGCCGTTGCTGCGGTTATAATGTTCCTGTTCTTTGTTTTTGTATACCTACTTCCTTCCAAGAATGACAAGGGAGATATTGTATTCTTCAACATGACTGAGAATGTTCACATCTTTTTTAAGGATCTTCTATGGTCTTCAATTCTGTCATTTATGCTTTTGGTTACGATATTCCTTATCCCAAAGCGCTTTAAATTTGAGCAGAAGATGTTTGAAGAAAAGAAAGTAAGAATGCACATCAGCTTCAGAGATCATCTTGTTCTCGGAATTGTAATTGTAAGCTGTGTTCTTTCTACATATGTTCCCATCGTCAACGGAAGTTCCATCATTTCCGACAGGGGAAAAGAAAAGTGGCAGAATCAGATGCTCTTTAACAAGGTTAATGTTGATCAGTCAAGCTTCTGCAGAGGTGAAGTTGACAGCACATCGACCAACTACGATATGGTCTGGGGAATACCTTCGATTCATTGCTTCTTAAGTACGGTTCCATCTGAGATCTTTGATTTCCTTGACGGCGCTGCAGGAATCACAAGAACCGTTGAGACCAATATTCCCGTAAACAGAGCAGGTATCCGTTCAATCTTATCTGCAAGATATTACATGGAAAATGAGCAGGTTAGTAAGAACAGGCTCTTCAATGACGGCGAAGGTACGGAAGGATATTCATTCCGCGATAATCAGGACGGATTTGACGTATTTGAGAATTCAAATTACATCCCGATGGGATTTGCGTATGATTACTACATAACCGAAGATGAGTGGGGCGACCTCGATCCTGCGGATTATGACTATGAACTTGCAAGAGTCCTTATCCTTTCAACTGAAGATGCGGCCAAATATGCCGATTCACTTGGAATGGAAGAGATGAAGTCTGAGGAATTGTCAAATGCAAGTCTGACTTACAGCAAGTTTACGGAAGAGTGTAGAAAGAGAGCGCAGACCGCATGTACATCATTTACAACCGATACATACGGATTCAGCGCAAAGACAGCCAATCTCGAGGAAGGAAGACTCGTATTTTTCTCGGTTCCTGCGACAGAAGGCTTTAGCTGTACGGTTGACGGACAGGATACGGATATAGTAAAAGCCGATTACGGTCTTATGGCTATTCCTGTACCTGCGGGAGTTCATGACATCAGAGTTACCTACACACCTGAAGGATTCAAGGCAGGCCTTGCGATGTCGATTGTGGGAGCGGCTTTATTGGTGATTTATTCGATCTATACATTAAAAATTATCAAGAAAAACGATTAAATTTGTCATGTTCTTTATGTTAGAACGTTGTGTTATATTTAGTAGTATATTTTTGATTATAATTAATTGAAGGAGATTACAATATGAGCGGAATGACTATGAGCCAGAAGATATTGGCAGCCCATGCCGGACTTCCCGAGGTAAAAGCAGGGCAGCTTATCGAGGCTAATCTTGATCTTGTTCTTGGCAATGACATTACAAGTCCCGTTGCTATTAACGAGATGGCTAAATTTACAAAGGACGGCGTGTTTGACAAAGATAAGATCGCTCTTGTCCCCGATCACTTTACTCCTAACAAGGATATTAAGTCTGCAGAGAACTGCAAGTGCGTAAGAGAATTCGCAAGAAAGAATAAGATCACAAACTACTTTGAAGTAGGCCAGATGGGAATTGAGCATGCGCTTCTTCCCGAGCAGGGACTTACGGTTCCGGGTGACCTTATCATCGGCGCAGATTCACATACATGTACATATGGTGCGCTCGGCGCATTCTCAACAGGTATCGGTTCTACCGATATGGCTGCCGGAATGGCTACAGGTAAGGGATGGTTCAAGGTTCCCGGTGCCATTAAGTTCAACATCATCGGAAAGCCCTCAAAGTGGGTTAGCGGTAAGGATGTTATCCTTCATATTATCGGTATGATCGGTGTTGACGGAGCTCTTTATAAATCAATGGAGTTTGTTGGCGAAGGTATCAAGAACCTTACAATGGATGACAGACTTACAATTGCAAATATGGCTATCGAAGCAGGCGGAAAGAACGGTATTTTCCCTGTTGATGATATTGCAAAAGAATATCTCAAGGAGCATGCTCCCGGTAAGGAGTATACTGTTTATGAAGCAGATCCGGATGCTGAATACGACGAGGAGTATACAATTGACTTAAGCACTCTTAAGCCTACAGTTGCTTTCCCTCATCTTCCCGAGAATACACATACATTTGATGAGATTGAAGATACCAAGATCGATCAGGTTGTTATCGGATCTTGTACAAACGGAAGAATCGGAGATCTCAGAACTGCTGCCGAAGTTATTAAGGGAAGAAAGATTGCTCAGGGAATCAGATGTATTGTTATCCCCGCAACTCAGAAGATCTTTTTACAGGCTATGGAAGAAGGACTTATCAAGAGCTTTGTTGAAGCCGGTGCGATCGTATCAACACCTACCTGTGGTCCTTGCCTTGGCGGATATATGGGCGTCCTTGCTTCAAAAGAGAGATGCGTTTCTACAACAAACAGAAACTTTGTCGGCAGAATGGGTGCAATAGATTCTGAGATTTATCTTGCTTCTCCGGCTGTAGCCGCTGCAAGTGCGATCACAGGAAAAATTTCACAACCCGCTGAACTTGGATTATAAGGAGAATAGAAAATGAAGGCTGCAAAAGGTACAGTTTTTAAATATGGTGATAATGTAGATACAGACGTAATCATTCCTGCCCGTTATCTTAACAGTACATCGGGTGAAGAGCTTGCAAAGCATTGCATGGAAGATATCGATAAGGACTTTACAAAGAATGTTAAAGCAGGAGATATCATCGTTGCCGAGAAGAATTTTGGCTGCGGATCTTCAAGAGAACATGCGCCTCTCTCAATCAAGTGTGCCGGCGTAAGTTGCGTTATTGCAAAGAGCTTTGCCAGAATCTTTTATAGAAACAGCATCAATATCGGACTTCCCATCATTGAATGTGAGGAAGCCGCAGATGCTATCAAGAACGGAGATATTGTAAGCGTAGACTTTGACTCCGGCATCATCACGGATGAAACAACAGGGGAGAAATTCCGTGGACAGGCTTTCCCTGAATTCATGCAAAAGATAATTGATTCTGAGGGGCTTATCAATTATATAAACTCATCGGAGGAGAAATAAAAAATGAACAGATTATTCTGCGTGATTCCTTGTTATAACGAACAGGAAGTATTACCTGAGACATCCAAAAGACTAAAGGAAAAAATAGAAGACCTTGTCGGAAGAAAGATGATTGCTCCCGACAGCAGGATTCTACTGGTAAACGACGGTTCAAAGGATGAAACATGGAATATAATTAAAAAACTTCATGAAGAGGATGAAGTCTTTCAGGGAATAAATCTTTCAAAGAATATGGGGCATCAGAACGCTCTTTTGGCAGGACTTATGACTGCCAAGGATCTTTGTGATATGGCCATTTCTCTTGATGCGGATCTTCAGGACGACATCAATGCGATCGATGCCATGGTTGATAAATTCAACAAGGAAGATTGCGAAGTTGTATACGGAGTAAGATCCAAGAGAACTACGGATACCTTCTTTAAGAGATTTACCGCTGAATCATATTACAAGCTCATTGATGCAATGGGTGCAAAGACAGTCTATAACCATGCGGATTACAGACTTCTTAGCAGAAGAGCTCTTCAGGCTCTTTCCGAGTTTGGGGAAGTAAATCTTTTCCTCAGAGGAATTGTTCCCATGCTCGGCTTTAAATCTGATATTGTATATTATGAGAGAGCTGAGAGATTTGCCGGAGAGAGTAAGTATCCTCTTAAGAAGATGCTCAGCTTTGCGATTGAGGGAATCACAAGTCTTAGTACAAAACCTATAAAGATGATAACAGGACTTGGTTTCTTCATTTTCTTTGTAAGTATCGCGGTGTTTGTATATTCGCTTGTCAGACACTTTACAGGTCAGACTATTCAGGGATGGACAACTACAGTTTTGTCTGTTTGGGCAATAGGTGGACTTATCATGATTTCTCTTGGTGTAATAGGAGAGTATATCGGCAAGATTTATCTTGAGACCAAGAATCGTCCGAGATTTATTATCGAGTCTTATGTCGGTGACAAAGAAGATGAAGAAATTGCCGATTGCGTATATAAGCGTTAAACTTTTGCATAAACTTTTTTATGAAACGGAGATAGAAAATGGCTAACGGACACGGTAAGAAGCCGGAGGACTTTAAGAAACAGATGGAGGACAACTTTAAAG
Source organism: Butyrivibrio hungatei NK4A153 (assembly GCF_000424465.1). Lineage (GTDB taxonomy): Bacteria > Bacillota > Clostridia > Lachnospirales > Lachnospiraceae > Butyrivibrio > Butyrivibrio hungatei_A. The sequence goes on from NZ_AUJY01000011.1 coordinate 106,276, forward strand.
TTGCTCCCGGAGAACATACACATGTTAAAAAAGTAATCGGAATAGTAAGTGGTAAGGGCGGCGTCGGAAAGAGCCTTGTGACAGGTCTTTCTGCAGTATATATGGCAAAAGACGGCTATAAGACCGCAATCCTTGATGCGGATATTACAGGACCTTCTATTCCCAAGATGTTTGGTATAGGACAGGCTAAGAACGCCGATGAGACAGGTCTTTTGCCTGCTGAATCGGAAAAGGGCACAAAGGTGATGTCTCTTAATATGCTTATGGATAATGAGACAGATCCTGTTATCTGGAGAGGCCCCGTTATCGCAGGAATCGTTAAGCAATTCTGGTCAGATGTAAACTGGGGCGATGTCGACTTTATGTTTGTCGATATGCCTCCGGGAACAGGTGATGTTCCGCTTACTGTTTTCCAGTCTCTTCCCGTGGACGGAATAATTGTTGTCGCAACTCCTCAGGAGCTTGTCGGCATGATAGTTGAAAAAGCAATAAATATGGCTGAGATGATGAAGATCCCGGTGCTTGGCATTGTGGAGAACATGAGCTATATGAACTGCCCTCATTGCGGAAAACCGATAAATATATTCGGCGAGAGCAAGATTGAGAGCTATGCGGCTTCAAAGGGAATCAACATTCTTGGAAGGATTCCTCTTGATCCGGCTATTTCAGCACTTTGTGACAGTGGAAAAATTGAAGAAATAAATGAGGATTATCTCGACAGCTTAAAGTATATTTTGAAAGAAATGACTGAGCAGTAATGTCGGATGGTCGGGGGGCATAAATATGAAAATGAGACCGGAGAAAAACCAGGTAACATGGGCAATAACGATTTTCTTCCTTAGCATTGCTATAATGCTCGCTTATTATGTGATATTCAACGGAATATCCGTAGTTAAGACAGTTTCAAAGGTGATAGATTCCCTATCCGGAATTATAATAGGCGTTATCATCGCATTCGTTCTCATACCGCTTACGGATGGAATTGAGAGGAAGATTGTTATTCCCATATATCATTTGAGGGGGTATGATATTTCGCGTTCAACAAACGCGAATGCCAAAAAGAGAAAACAGGCTAGGAAAATATCTGTTGCAATTACAATGCTTATTTTTCTGTTTGTGATATATAGTTTGTTCAGGATCATCATTCCTGAACTGATAGACAGTATCAGGCAGATCGTAAGGAAGTTTCCTGAGTATGAAAAGCAGATAAATGAAGAATCACAGATTTTGTTTGAGTCGAACTCTATCGAGGTTCAGAATTTTATCAATTCGCAGCTCGACCGTTCTTACGTTTCGCTAAGTGAGTTCCTTCAGGAAAAGCTTATGCCGCTTGTACCGAGTGTTGATTCTTTCTTTAAGATGGCATCTCAGGGAGTGTTCTCTATTATCAAGGTTCTTTTTGACCTTGTTGTAGGACTTATCGTTGCGATATATGTCCTTAATTCCAAAGAGGTGTTTGCTACAAGAGGCAAGAAGATTGCCTATGCTTTGTTTAGAGAAGAATTTGCAAATGAAGTTATCGGCGGATTTAGATTTATCGGAGATATTTTTGAAGGATTTGTGGGAGGTAAGCTGGTTGATTCCGTAATAATAGGAATTATATGCTATATAGGATGTGTTCTTCTTAAACTTGATTATCCTTTGCTTATTTCTGTTATTGTAGGCGTGACCAATATTATTCCTTTCTTTGGACCGTATATCGGAGGAGCGATAGGAGCGATGCTTCTTTTGATAACTCCGGTAAAGGCACTTATTTTCCTGATATTTATTATCGTACTGCAGCAGTTTGACGGAAATATTTTAGGACCTGCCATTCTTGGAAATTCAACGGGACTTTCAAGCTTTTGGGTTCTCTTTTCAATCACGTTCTTTGGCGGAATGTGGGGAATAGTAGGATGGCTTGTGGGTGTTCCCATTTTTGCCGTCATATATGCCTTTATATCGAGGATTACCAATATCCTTCTTACCAAGAAAGAACTCAGTGTCGCGACGGAGGATTATGACGATCTTGCGTATATAGAGAATAAAGAATATAAGACGCTTACCGATGAGCATAATGATAAGTACAATGCACACAAAGAAGTCGGTATGGTGACAAAGCTCTATCACAACGGCCGCGATAAGGTGAAGGGGATTGTCGAAAAGGTTAAAAAGAAAGATAAACCCGACAAGAAATAATTGTTTTTATTCGTTACTTGACGTTCAAAAATATTGGACTATAATTTAACTATTAGCGCTTTGCCGCATTAAAGTATCTGGAAAGGGGATGCAGTGTAAAATGAGTAAGAAAAATTTAGATTGGGCAAATATCGGCTTTAGTTACATGGTTGCCGACAAAAGATTCGTTTCGAATTATAAAGACGGAAAATGGGATGACGGGGTCATTACCGAAGACAATATGATCGTTCTTAGTGAGGATGCAGGTGTTCTTCATTACGCGCAGGAGTGCTTTGAGGGACTTAAAGCATATGAGACTGAGGACGGCAAAATCGTAATTTTCAGACCTGACTTAAATGCAAAGAGAATGGTAGATTCAGCTACAAGACTTGAGATGCCTGCTTTCCCTGAAGATAAATTTATCGAAGCTGTTGAGAAAGTTGTTAAGGCTAACCTTGACTGGGTTCCTCCATACGGAAGTGGAGCAACACTTTACATCAGACCTGTTATGTTCGCTACAGGAAATGTTATCGGTGTTAAGCCTGCTGACGAGTATCAGTTCAGAATTTTCGTAACACCCGTAGGACCTTACTTCAAGGGTGGTGCTAAGCCTATCGTTGTTAAGATAAGTGATTTCGACAGAGCAGCACCGCACGGAACAGGAAACATCAAGGCCGGACTTAACTATGCAATGAGCTTACATCCTATCGTAAAGGCTCACGAGGAAGGTTTTGCCGAGAACGTATATCTTGATGCAGAGAGCAGAACATACATCGAGGAGACAGGCGGAGCTAACATCATCTTCGTTACTAAGGAAGGCGGACTTGTAGTTCCCAAGTCACACACAGATTCAATTCTTCCTTCAATCACAAGAAGATCGATCGTCTATGTTGCGAAAGAGATTCTTGGACTTAATGTTGAAGAGAGACCTGTTAAGCTTTCGGAAGTTGAGAACTTTGTTGAGATGGGACTTTGCGGAACAGCAGCTGTTATCAGCCCTGTTGGTAAGATCAACGATCACGGCAAAGAAATCTGCTTTGCAAGCGGAATGGAAGAGATGGGACCTGTTACCAAGAAACTCTATGATACACTTACAGGAATCCAGATGGGACGCATTGAAGCTCCCGAAGGATGGATCCACACAATTGAATAAATTGAACAATATCGAAGCGGATGCAGAAATAACAATGCATCTGCTTCTTTTTTTGCGCGATTTAATGCATAGAATGTGATATAATGTATGAGATTATTTGATGATAGCCTGCGGTCTTTTTATGTAGACTTAAAAACAGGAGAATATTTTTGGGTAATATCAGTATAATTTGTGTCGGCAAGATCAAGGAGAAGTACTGGAATGATGCGATAACGGAATATTCCAAGAGACTTTCGAGATATTGCAAATTAAGCATAGTGGAAGTTGCCGACGAGAAAACTCCGGACAATGCTCCGCCTGCGGTAGAGGAGCAGATAAGGAAAAAAGAAGCGGAGAGAATTTTAAAGAATATTGATGAGAGAGCACATGTCTGTGTGCTTGCCATAAAGGGCAAGAGATACACGTCGGAAGCTTTTTCTGAATATATAAGCGGACTTGGTGTAAACGGCACAAGTCACATACAATTTGTCATAGGTGGATCGCTTGGACTACATGAAAGCGTCCTTAAGAGGGCGGATTCATCAATCAGCTTTTCGGATATGACATTTCCTCATCAGATGATGAGAGTTATTCTTTTGGAACAGATTTATCGTGGTTATAAAATTTTCTGTGGAGAACCGTACCATAAATGAGTGAGATTACAGAACTTAGATTAGCGCTTACCGCTGAGGATGAGCGCAATATATTCGGCGGAAACGACAGCTATATCCGCAAGATTGAAGACAGTCTTCATGTTGAGATCATCGACAGAAACGGTGAACTTAGGATCATAGGTGAAAAAGAGGGAGCCAACAAGGCTTCAAGTATCATACGCGAGCTTGTTCAGCTTTCAAGGAGAGGCTCGAATATTGAAGAGCAGAGCGTTGATTACGCGATCTCATTAAAAGAAGATTCTGCTAAGAACAAGGATGTTGCACAGAATGACAATGTTCTTGTTGATATAGACAGAGATATCATTTGTCATACGATCTCGGGTAAACCTATTAAACCCAAGACTCTCGGACAGAAGAAATACATTGATGCGATCAGAAATAAGATGATCGTTTTCGGACTCGGACCTGCCGGAACGGGTAAGACTTATCTTGCCATGGCTATGGCGATAACGGCGTTTCAGAGGGAAGAGGTCAGCAGGATCATTTTGACAAGACCTGCGATTGAGGCAGGAGAGAAACTCGGATTTTTGCCGGGTGATCTTCAGAGTAAGGTCGATCCTTATTTAAGACCATTATATGATGCTCTTTACCAGATAATGGGCACTGAGAATTTTATCAAGAATATGGAAAAAGGGCTTATTGAAGTTGCGCCTCTTGCATATATGAGAGGAAGAACTTTGGATAACGCTTTTATAATTCTCGATGAGGCACAAAATACAACACCTGCACAGATGAAGATGTTTCTTACAAGAATCGGATTCGGCTCAAAGGTCATCATCACAGGTGATGCGACCCAGAAGGATCTTTCGGCAGATGTCAGATCCGGACTTGAGATTGCGGGAAATGTCTTAAAGGGAATTGATGATATAGCTTTTTGTACACTTACCAGCAGCGATGTTGTGAGACATCCGCTTGTTCAGAAGATTGTTAAGGCTTACGAAGATTACGAGAAGAAAGCCGAAAACAAGAAGAAAAAGAAGTCTATACAAAAATTGGAGAAGCGTTCAGACAATGGCAAACGATAAGATTTCGAATGTGAAAGTCAAATTGTTATATGCGGCAATGCTTATTTTTACAGGAGTTATTGTATTTGCGTTTTCTTTTTTTACGGATAAAAGCTATGAAGCTACTTTGAGAAACACAATCGTATCTGTAGCAATCGCGGGGACAATTGTTTTTATGCTTGTTGATGCCGCGGCCGACGGACAGAACAGATTGTTATATGATAATAATGAGGTGAGAAACCGCTTTGTTGCGGGATATTTTGTTGCACTCGTTTTGGCATGTGTATTTAGCCTGATACCTAATGTGTTTTGGCCGTACATGTCACTTTTTGTTATGCTTGCACTTTTTTCAAATACGGAAATCGGTATGATGACAGGTATAGGCTTTGTTTCGATTTCTGTCATGCTCGAAAAAAACGGAGGATGCGGAGAGTTATTTATGTATATCCTTGCCGGAGCGGTTGCCATAGCAATGTTCAGGGACTTGGAAGAAGATACCGAGATTGGTATTCCTACATTTATTTCTCTTATGATGCAGGCGGTATTCTTGGTTGCATATAACGTGTTGTTCCAGAACAGAACTTTTTCCGCATACCTGCTTGTTTCACCGGCTATCAATATTATGCTCAATCTTACCATCCTTCTTATATTCCTGAACATTTTCGGTGTTTATGTTATAAGACGGACAAATGATATGTATATGGTAATCAATGATGCGGATTTCCCGCTTCTTGTTACTCTCAAGGAAAATAATAAAGACGAATATTACAGAGCCATCCACACGGCATATATTGCCGAGAGAATGGCGCTCGGACTAAATATAAATGCAAGAGCGGTCAAGAACTGTTCTTATTATCACAGGATAGGTGTGCTTGAAGGAAAGACACAATGGGATGATGTCAAACATATCTATACGGATAACAGCTTTCCGACGGAGGCGATGAATTTTTTACATGATTATATCGAACCCAAGAAAAATGAGCCCAAATCCAAGGAAGCACTAGTTGTCAGGCTTGGCGAAATGCTTATTGCGTCCATAATGTATCTTCTTAAAAAAGATAAGGATGCGAAGATAGATTATGACAATCTTATTGATTCGATAATAGACAAAAAGGTTTCCGAAGGTGAACTTAAAGATTACGATGTCACTTTCAGGGAACTTGAAGTTATGAAGAAGATAATGAAAAAGGAGAAGCTTTACTATGACTTTTTGCGTTGAAAATGAGACGGGAGCTGTTTTTGATTTTGATCCCGAGGAAGTTGCGACGCTTGTTGCAAAAGAAGTCTTAAGGTCAGAGGGGTGTGACAGGGAAGTTGAGATAAGTCTCACGATCACCAATGATGAGGGGATTCAGGAGCTTAACAGAGAATTCAGGGAGATAGACAGGCCGACGGATGTTCTTTCTTTTCCCAATGTCTCGTATGAGGAACCTGGGGATTTCTCTGTTATGGAGGGAGAGCAGGAGGTCGATCTTCTCAATCCCGATACAGGAAATATTATGTTTGGCGATATTGTTGTGAACGAGGACAGGGTTAGAAGTCAGGCTGAAGAATACGGTCACAGCACAAAGAGGGAATTTGCTTTTCTCATCGCTCACAGCATGCTTCATCTGTGCGGTTACGATCACATGGAGGACGATGAAGCAAAGGTAATGGAAAAGAAACAGAGCGATGTTCTTAATACACTTGGAATAACAAGAGACTGAAAATAATACAATTGGAGATCAAACATGAAAAAGTACTACGAAGAAAAAAGAATAAGACCCGATGTGCTTACAGCCGCTGTATATTGGGCAATCATAATACTTATGTTATATGAGGTTGTGGCAATTAGAATTTACGGAGAAAAGGGAGCAGGTTATTCTGCGGGTTCTCTTGCGATATTTTTTGCATTTTATTGCTCTTTTGTTCTTGCCGTGCAGAAGGCCGTATGGGTAATGGTACGTGTAAGAGCCAGAAAATCCCAGTACAAAAATGCTGAGGAGAACATGAAGAAATCACTTAAGATATTTGCATTTACCGGCGTTCTTGTAACAGTGGTATTTACTATTATCGGAATCAACTTCTCCGATCTTTTGCTTGGTTCCAAATGGGGAAGATTTCAGTTCCTTATTTCTACTTTTTCAGTTTTGTTCCTGTGTGTCCAGGGCGTTGTAAGAGGATATCTTCAGGGAGTCGGATATACCAAGCCCATTGTTATTTCCGATGCTTTGATGGCAATAGCGGCATTTCTTGTCGGAACTTTGTTTTCAGCGATCATGTACGGATACGGACTTAAAGTAAATACGCTTATGCATATTGATGAATTCAGTGCAGTATACGGTTCGACCGGAATGACGATCGGACTTTTTGTCGCATCTATCGTAGGACTTGTTCATACATCCGTAAGCTTTTATGTGAGAAGAAATGAGCTCGAAGAGATTGGAAAGAGAAGTGCTCCAAGATACGTTGACAGTAAGAATGACGTTATGTCGGGACTCAGACCTATTTTGTTCATGTATGCTTCACCGGGAATAGCTCTTTTGGTCGATCAGGTCTTTTACATGATCCATCACAGAACTGTCGGAAGCAAGGCAGATCCTATTTATAACTACGGTATTTATGCGGGAAGAACGATTCCCATTGTAATAACATGTTCGCTTCTTTGCTGCCTTCCTTTTCTTATCGAGTGGAACAGGATAAGAGCAAGATTTGAGAGAGACGAGCCCGAGAATGCGGGAGAGAAGCTTTCCGGATTTGTAAAGCACTTTATTGAGGTCACGGTTCCTGCCTCGCTTCTTATCTTCACACTGGCTCCGTCGATAGATACGGTTGTTTATTGGAATGGAAATGATTTCAGTGTTGAGCTTTTGAGAGCTGCAAGTTGTCTTGTTATTCTTGTTCCTTTTGCGATTTTCTTTTCATGGATATTGTTCCATGCAGGTAAGTCTATCCTTATCGTTTTCGGACTTGGAATAACATGGCTTGTTCATATCGCGATGCTCTTTGTGTGTGCGAGTGTAGGAAACATCGGATTGTACGGTGTTTTGATCCCTGTTATCGCTTCATTCTTTGTATATGACGTTCTTTCGCTTATTGTATTTAAGAAAATGCTTAATGCAAATTATGCGCTTGCGGTCAACTTTGTAAAAACACTTGTTTCAGCAGCTGTTGCGGGATTTGTTGTATTTCTGATCGATATGGTTTTGGTTAAGAATATAGGTGAGATTCTTACATTTTTAATCTGCACGCCTGTTTTCTATGTTGTATATCTTGCAATCATGGTTATGAGCGGAAGTATTGATGAGAGGGAACTTCGCAGTATTCCTTTGGGCAAGTACTTTAAGTCACTGCCTGTTTTTATCAAGACTGACGAAGCGTAAGAGGATTTAGTGTGAGTAAAAAAGTATATGTTGTAGGCGGTGGCGCTGCGGGAATGTGTGCTGCTATCTATGCGGCAAGAAACGGCGCCGATGTGACGATTGTTGAGAAGAATACAAGACTTGGAAAAAAGCTTTCCGTTACGGGAAACGGAAGATGTAATCTTACCAATCTCGATATGCGCCCGGAATATTACAATAAGGCTGCAGAGGGAAGAATGAAGAACTGGCTTTCACTCTACGGCCCCGAAGAGACGATAAAGTTTTTTAAATCGCTCGGTGTGATAGTAAAGAGTGAGAACGGTTATATCTATCCGATTTCGGGACAGGCTTCTACGGTTGTTAATGCGCTCATTAACGAGCTGAAAAGACTTAATGTGGATGTTGTTACGGAGAGTCAGGTTAAGACTGTAAAAAAGACTGAAAACGGCAAAATGCCGTATGTACTTGTTACCAATAAGGATAAGTACGAAGCCGATGCCGTTATTCTTGCACTCGGATCTCTTTCGGGAGCAAAGAGTACAATGTCAACAGGCGACGGATATTATATCTGTAAGCAGCTTGGGATGAGTTTAAAAGATACATATCCTGCGCTTGTCGGATTTAAGTGCGAGGATGACGGAACCATGCCGGATGCGGGAGTAAGAGCTGCTGCAAGGATTTCTTTTTATCTCGGAGATGAGCTTTTGACTTCGGAGAGCGGAGAACTTCAGATATCCAAGGACGGTATTTCAGGTATTCCCGTTATGCAGGCGAGCAGGGAGATAATAAAGTTTGTGACCGAGAAAAAGCCTGTGGTTGCTTCTGCAGATTTTTTCCCCGAGTATGACGAAGAAGATTTCGAAGCTCTTAAACGAGATATGTATAAGCTTCGTGATAACAGGACGCTTGAGGAGTTTTTGCTTGGTTTTGCAAACAGCAATATAAATTCGATGGTGCTTAAGAAGATGAAACTTTCGCAGACCATGCATATGAAGAATATTGCAGACAGCATGGTATCTTGTATACTGGACAGGTACAGAGATATACGTTTTAATCTTACGGATAGCTATGGATATATCCAGTCGCAGGTTACGACTGGCGGAATGAGCCTTGGTGATATCGGCGATGATATGGCTGTTGCGGGATATCCCGGAGTATACTGTGTCGGAGAGCTTCTTGATGTTGACGGAAGGTGCGGAGGATATAATCTTCAGTTTGCATGGACGAGCGGAAGCATAGCCGGTACAGCCGCTTCGATGTAAGAAAGCATAGAAATCAGGAATTATATGATAAGAATCAATCAGATAAAAATACTTAACGACGGTAATAATATACGTAGTCACAATGAGCTTTGCAATGTCTTAAAGAAAAAGGCAGCAAAGCTTTTGCGTATAACGGAAAATGATATTGAAGATCTTGTTATAATGCGTCAGTCGATTGATGCAAGGAAAAAACCTCAGATAGTGGATGTCTTTATGGTCGATGTTTCCGTAAAGAGAGCTTTGGATAAAAAATCTGAGGAAAAGATTGTTTCGAGATCGAAAGACAAAGGAATTTCGGTTGTGACTCCCGTTATTTACAATTTTTTGGAAAAAGCGGGAATCGGGGGAGAGATACCTTCAAGAGCAGCCGGTGCAAAGATTGCCGTTATCGGATCGGGGCCTGCGGGACTTTTTTGCGCATATATGCTTGCTTCAAACGGCTTTAAACCTGTTGTGTTTGAAAGAGGAGCAGATGTCGACAAAAGGCAGGAAATAGTAGAAAAGTTCTGGGAGACGGGAAAGCTTGATACCCGCACGAATGTCCAGTTCGGAGAAGGCGGAGCGGGAACTTTTTCGGACGGCAAGTTAAATACGATGGTAAAAGACAAGGATGGAAGAGGAAGAAAAGCATTGTCCTTGTTTACGACTTTCGGCGCAGATAGTAAGATAATGTATGACGCAAAGCCTCATATCGGAACGGATGTACTTAGAAACGTCGTTAAGAATATGAGAAATGAGATCGTTTCTCTGGGCGGTGAGTTCAGGTTTGAAACGCAGGTGACTGATATCCTTACGGATGAAAGCGGCGCCGTAAAAGCGGTCGTTGCAAACGGCGAAGAGATTCCTTTTGACGTAGCCGTTCTTGCTATCGGACACAGTGCGAGAGATACTTTTTCAATGCTGAAAGACAGAAAAGTATCTATGCAGAAGAAGCCTTTTGCTGTGGGATTTAGGGTTGAGCATCCTCAGAAACTGATAAATCTTTCCCAGTACGGAATTGAGGAACCAAAGTCTCTTCCCGTAGCTTCATACAAACTTGTTATGAATACAAAAGAGGGACGCGGTGTTTATTCTTTTTGCATGTGCCCCGGAGGGTATGTCGTAAATGCTTCATCCGAGGAGGGAAGACTTGCGGTAAACGGAATGAGTTACAGCAAGAGAGATTCGGAGAATGCCAATTCCGCCATTATTATCACGGTCGACCCCAAGGATTTCGGATCGGATGATATACTTGCAGGTGTTGAGTTTCAGAGAAGGCTTGAAGAAAAGGCGTATGAGATTGGAAAAGGCAAGATTCCCGTTGAGTATTACGAAGATTTTAAGAAGGCGGTCGCACCGGACGGTGATGGATACCATGAAGAAAAAAATCTGAAAGAACCTGTGAGATTCAGGGATGTGTGCAAGCCTTGTATGAAGGGTGCGTATACTTTTTCAAATGTTCACGAGATATTACCGGACGATCTTAATAAATCCTTTGTTGAAGGAATGGAGAAGTTCGGTACAATGATAAAGGGATATGATTCACCGGATGCTCTTATTGTCGGTGTTGAAACAAGAACTTCGTCTCCTGTAAGGATTAATCGAACAGAAAACGGTGAGTCGGAAAATATTAAAGGACTTTATCCGTGCGGTGAAGGAGCCGGATATGCAGGCGGAATCATGTCTGCAGCGATGGATGGTATCAAGATAGCCGAATTTATTGCAAAAAAATTAGTAGAAACTTTGCGCTGATTCAAATACAATGGAAGGTACCGATGGAAAAAGACTTAATACGAAAAGATGTCTTACAAAAAAGAGATGAACTCAGTATATATAAGATTGAGGTGAAAAGCAGGGAGATATTCGAGGAACTTGTCACAAGACCCGAGTATGCCGAAGCCTCAAATATTCTTATTTATGCTTCTGTCAGAAATGAAGTTAAGACGGACGAGATTATCCTTGATGCGCTTGCGCTGGGGAAAAGAGTTTTTTGCCCTAAGGTTACAGATAAGAAAAATGGCATAATGAAGTTCGTCAGAATTTATGAGCCAGAAAACCTTGTTCCCGGTGATTATGGTCTTATGGAACCGGAGATTAAGGAGGACAGCGAGATATTCGATCCGGATTTTTATGCCGATGAATCAAATGTTCGCCGGATAGATGGTGAGAACGCCGGAAAGACGATGGTTATTGTTCCGGGAGTTGCTTTTGATGAGAAAGGCAACAGGATAGGTTACAAGGGAGGTTTCTACGACAGATTTCTCTCCAAAGTAAACTATGCCGATACTGTGGCACTTTGCTATAAGATTCAGATTGTTGATGAGATTATACCGAGTGAGCATGATATTCCCGTAAAGAGTATCATTCACGAGAAATAAAGGAGCTGGAGAACATAGATGGAACTTATTGAGATTTGCAAAAAAGCTAAAAAAGTAAAATACGAGATTCAGTGTCTTACTACGAAAGAGAAAAATGACGCTCTTATTGCGGTTGCGGATAAGCTTGTTGCGGAAGCGGACAGCATTATCGCGGCAAATGCGAAGGATTATGAGAGAGGCGTTTCAAACGGAATGAATAAAGGCCTTTTGGACAGACTTCTTCTTGATAAAAAAAGAATTGAAGCCATGGCAGAGGGACTTAGGCAGGTTGCGGCCCTTCCCGATCCCGTAGGAGAAGAAATCGAAAGCTTTGAGCGTCCCAATGGTCTTAAAATTAAAAAAGTAAGGGTTCCTATGGGCGTTATCGGTATAATTTACGAGGCGAGGCCCAACGTTACCGCGGATGCTTTTGCGCTTACTTTTAAAGCGGGTAATGCCGTTGTTTTAAAAGGCGGAAGTGATGCGATAGACAGTAATATTCAAATTGCAAATGTTATGAGAGCTGCGCTCGGGGAATGCGGCATCAATCCCGATGCGATACAGCTCATTGAAGATACGGACAGAGCGGTTACAACTAAGTTTATGCAGATGAATGAGTGCATAGATGTTCTTATTCCCAGAGGTAGTGCAAGACTTATAAATGCCGTTGTTGAAAATTCTACGATTCCCGTAATTGAGACCGGAACGGGTAATTGTCACATCTATGTCGATAAGGATGCCGATATTGACAAAGCGATCCCTATCATTATCAATGCCAAAACTCAGAGAATAGGCGTATGTAACGCTGCTGAGTCCCTGGTTGTCCATGAGGATATTAAGGACAGATTCCTTCCTCTTTTTGAGAAAGCAATGAACGAGCATAACGTTGAGATAAGAGGCGACGAAGAGAGCCGCAAGCTTATGAACAGTGCTGTTTCTGCTACTGAAGAGGACTTTGGAAAAGAGTTCCTTGATTATATTATTTCTGTAAAGACGGTTAAGAACGTCGATGAAGCCATTGAACATATAAATAAGTACAACACAAGCCACTCCGATTGCATTATCACGGAGAACGAAGAGAGTGCAAAGAGATTTCTTGACAGAGTGGATTCGGCTTGCGTATATGTAAATGCTTCAACAAGATTTACAGACGGATTTGAATTTGGATTCGGAGCCGAAATTGGTATAAGCACACAGAAGCTTCATGCGCGCGGACCTATGGGGCTTAAAGAGCTTACATCATACAAGTATCAAATTACCGGAGAGGGGCAGATCAGATAATGAAAAATAGAAAAGAAGATTCTGAATTGCTTGAGGCAAAACAGCATGTCATTGATGTGGCAAATGAGTTGCACAAAAAGGGCTATTTACCACGTACATGGGGAAGCGTGAGCTGCAGAGTCAACAAGGAAATCTTTGTGATCACTCCGAGTGGGATCAGATATGAAGATATGACGCCGGATATGATATGTCTTGTTAATCTCAAAAATCTGAACTTTATGGGAGAGTTTACTCCCTCTTTTGAAAGGGGAGTACATGCAGCTTGCTACAGAACCAGAAAAGATGTGGAGTTTGTCGCTCTTACACATCAGGTTTTTGCTTCATGTGCCGGAGTTTTGGGTCTTAAGAGAATATACACATATGTTGAGGACGAGGATGTTGTCATTCCTTGTGTTCCGTATGCTTATCCCGGAAGTGCCAAGCTTGCGGGAAATGTTGCTGCGACCGTTAAGAAGAACAGAGAGTCTGACAGTTTTATCCTGTCTAATCACGGTGCATTGTTTATGGGGGCAACTTCCGATGAAGTAATCGAGAATATCGAGAGAACAGAGGATGCCTGTGATAACTTCCTTATGGATGTATGCAAGACTGATATGTATCATGGTGTTGAAGAGGGATTCGGAAGCCATATTGAAGACGATGAGATTATTTATGATGTCGAGGATACACCTGAGCGTGTTAAACATATTCACAGAGAAATCTATGACAGAAGACCGGATGTAAAATATATCGTCCACAATAAGTCTGATGCGGTTATGACGGTTTCAAGAACCGCAACTCATTTAAGACCTCTTTTGTTCGACTTTGCCGAGCTTGTCGGATATAGTGTAAAGATTCCGAGTAACGAGCATGGAAAAGACGGACACAGTTATCATAATATCAAGAAAAATTCAAATGCAGTTTTTGCGCTTAATGACGGCGCTTATTGCCTTGGTGAGACTTTGGAAGATGCGGTTGCCGCATCGATAGTTCTCGATAAGGGATGTATTGCTTATCTTGCGGCGCTTCGTCATGGAGAGGGACATCCCATATCATATTTTGACTGCATTAAGATGAATAAGTACTATAAAAAGATTTATTCAAGAATTTCATCCGATTATCTTGAAGAGAAGTACAGAGATGAAAGAGATGAATTTGAAGATGACGAAGACGATGAAGAGGAAGATATCGTAAGAAAACCTTCAAGGAAATCCGCACGTGAAAATTCACGTGAATCATCGAGGGAGTCAAAGAGAGAAACGACAAGAGAAACCGGAAAAAGATCGTTCAGAGATGAAGATTCTTTAAGAGAAAAAACCAGAGAATCTGTCAGGGAACCCAAGATAGAGTTAAGAAGAGAGTCTGACAGAAGGGCAAAGAGAAGCGTAGATATTGACTTAGATGTTGATTTAGATGAGGAATCTGAAATAGCTTCAAGCAAAATCGCCAGAAGAAATGCTGTAAGAGATTCAATAAAGAACTCACTCAGAAAGCCTGAACCTACAAGGGAGCTTTCAAAGCTACCTAAGAGGGAATCATTCAGAAGATCGCAAGATGATTTCGAAGATGATTTTGAGGAAGAAGAGCTCACGCCCAAGAGAAGTTCAAAAAAAGAATCTTTCAATGATTCGATAAAGAGTCTCAGAAAAAATACAAGATCTGCTTCAAGAATGAGTTTTTCGGAAGAATATGAAAATGACTTCGAGGATGAGCTTGAAGACGATTTCGAGAATGATTTTAACGATGACGAAGATCATGATGATTACGAAGAAGAGTATATAGAGGGCTTTGAAGAAGAGTACGAAGACGACTTTGAAGAGGGCTTCGGAGACGATTTCGAAGAAGAATTCAGAGAAGAATTCGGCGATGATTTCAGAGCTGATTACTCAAAATTGAGATCAAAAGGGAAAAGCGGTTCACGAGGCTTGTTTGGAGATGATTCAAGCAAGAGAACGAGGAGAAGATGATAAGAAAGCCTGAGAGCATAAAAAAAGGTGACACCATAGGAATTACGGCTCCGGCATTTGGTGCGGCAACAGAACCATACAGTTTTCTGATAGATATTGCGGAGAAAAAAATAAAAGAAAGAGGCTACAATATCATTGAGGGAAAGACTGCCAGGTTGGGAGACGGACTCGGTATCAGCACAGATCCGAAAGTTACCGGCGCAGAACTTATGGAGTTTTATAAAAGAGATGATATTGATGCGATAATATCTGCAGGTGGCGGCGAGCTTATGGTTGAGACAATCTCAAATGTTGATTTTGAGGTTATAAAAAACAGTAAGCCCAAGTGGTTTGTCGGATATTCCGACAATACAAGCTTTTTACTGCCGCTTGTTACGATTGCAAATACATGTGGAATTTACGGCCCGTGCATTTCGGGCTATGCCAAGGAGTGGGAAGCTACGGAATGTGATGCTTTTGCTCTTTTGGAGGGAACAAAGACTTCTTTCAAGGGATATGATAAGTTTGTAAAGCCCAAGGAAGGAAAAGAAGAAATTGATTATTCCAAGCCATTTTTTTACAACTGTGATACCAAGAAGGTACTGACAAATTTCGACTGCTCTTCAAAGAAAGCAGAGAAGACAGGCGAAAAGATAAATATGCAGGGAATACTTTTGGGCGGCTGTATAGATGTAATGGCTAATATGATAGGAACAAGGTTTGACAGAGTTGCAGATTTTGCAAAAAAATGCGATGAAGGAATACTTTGGGTTATTGAAAACTGCGAGCTTAGTCCAATGAGCTACAGAAGGGCAATCTGGAACATGAAAGAAGCCGGATGGTTTGAAAATACAAAGGGCTTTATCATGGGAAGATCAAACGGATGCTTTGAAGGTGACCTCATGGGAGTAGATAAGTTCAATGCAGTTACGGATCTTTTGCAGGAATACTGTGTTCCTATGATCTTTGATGCGGATATCGGACATATCGACCCGATGCTTCCCGTTATAATGGGTGCGAAAGCAAATGTATCGGCAGATATCGATAACCTTGAGATTGGATATTTATAACGTTATAATTATAAATATAAAAACAAAAAGAGAAGAGACAATAAGATTAAGATAAGACGGAGGAAAAATTTATGACTGGAATGAAAAAAAATCTTATTACTGCGCTTAGTACATTTTTGGTTGCGGGATCGCTCATGTCGGTTAATGCACATGCGGAAAGTGATCTCCCTATGTACTTTGACTTTGGGGATACTGTAATTAACATGAACGCAGGTAGCGAACACACAATGCATATGAGGTCCAAATTTAACTACACATATCATCTCGGACCTCACACAAGCGCAGGAACGTACCTTGAGTGCTCATTCAAGAGCGGAACACAGGATGTTATTTTCCATGTTGGCGCCGATGAACAGGCTAAAGACGTACCTTTCTATTTCTATATCGATGATGCAAAGGTTCAGTCAGACGGCACATATGACGAGGTTCTTGTACGTGTAGGAAATGCCGCTCAGGTTTCTGAGTCTGTTCAGGTTGAGCTTGCTAAGAAAGCAACAGGAACAGTAAAGAAGAACGGAAACGTTGCAATGCTTTACAATGATAAGGATGTTGCAATGGCATCATTCTCTCTTACAAACGGAAACGGACAGATGGCAACACTTTCATTAAAGGGCGTTGCAGTTAATGAGGGTTCAAAGTACTTTGATGTTGTTTCTGCAACAGATTCCACACCTGTTATTTCAGAATCAGACAAAGCTGTTATGGCAGCAAACGGATTTGCCGGTGTATGCGTAAACGGCAAGTATAAGAATTGGTAATTCTTAGATATTTCAATAAACATTCAGGAGGCATGTTGTAAAATGGCTGGAAAAGACAAGTATGTGGCTTATGTATCTAGCTACACTTCCGGACTTGGTTCCAAATATGGAATTAAAATTTATGACGTTGATATGAAAAACGGCAGATTTAAGGAGAAGCAGAAGGTTGAGATAACCAATTCATCTTATATTGGAATATCTCACAATAAGAAGACGCTTTATTCCATTACGGATGCGGGCGTTGAGGCTTATCATATTCTGCCCGACGGTGGCCTTGAGTTTTTGAATGAGGCTTCTATCAACGGAATGCGCGGATGTTATCTTAATATGGATCAGGAAGACAATTTCCTTTTGACAGCCGGATATCACGATGGCAAGGTGACAATCCTTAAGCTTAATAAAGACGGAAGTATCGGTGAGATTACCGACGAGAGATACCACAAGGGTCTTGGAACGGCAGCCGGAAGAAACCACGTGCCTCACGTTCAGTGTATTAAAGTATCTAAGGATAATAAGTATCTTCTTGCAGCTGATCTTGGAATGGATAGAGTTAATGTATATTCTCTCAATGTAGAGTCCGGCAAGATCAAAGAAGTTGATGTTATCCATTGCGATCAGGAGTCATCACCGAGACATATGCAGTTCTCTAAGGACGGAAGATTTCTTTATGTGTGCCTTGAGCAGAAATGCGGCATAGAAGTATATGAGTACGTAGATAACAACGGAGATCCCGAGTTTAACAAGATTCAGACTGTATCAAATTCAGATGAAGCCGATTCTATCGGTGTTGCAAGCAGTGCGCTTACATTCTCTGAGGATTACAACTATCTTGTAAGCTCAACAGCGGGAGAGAATAACGTAATTATCTACAAGGTTGATAAAGAGACGGGACTTCTTACAAAGAAGATCCAGCTTCCTATCGCGGGTGAATATCCTAAGGATGCTGCGTTGTTCCCTGACAATAAGCATCTTGTATCACTCAATCATGAGTCGGATTCAATGACATTCTTTAAAGTGGATCCCGAGGCAGGAACTCTTGTTATGAACGGACCCGAAGAACCCGTAAAGAGACCTAACTGCATCGTATTCCACAAATTAGAGGGATAAGAAACTAACTGCCATATGCTGAACGCATATGGCAGTTTTTAACTACTTATAGAAATTGATTATGTTTTGGGCCTTTGCGGACATGTTGGAGATAAGGAGATCGAGGAGAGTGAAAGCACACATGCTTTCGACTACTACGACGGCTCTTGGAACTACAACAGGGTCGTGACGGCCTTTTATGTTTATTTCGATGTTTTCACCGGATTTGTTGACCGTGTTCTGGGAACGGGCAATGCTGGGAGTAGGTTTTACGTAAGCTCTGAGTATAATTTCGCTTCCGTCTGACATTCCTCCGAGTATTCCACCTGAATTGTTTGTTTTTTTGTTAATCTCATTATTTTCGATTACGAATTCATCGTTGTTTTCTGAACCGTAGAGTCGTGCTGCTTTTGTTCCGCATCCGATCTCAACGGCTTTAACTGCGCCGATACTCATAACGGCTCTTGCAAGGAGGGCATCCAGTTTATCAAATACGGGCTCACCGATTCCTGCGGGAACACCTTTTATACGACACTCAATAACACCGCCTATTGAATCCATGTTTTCGCGACATTTCATGATAAGATCCATTGCCTTTTTGTCAGCGTCCGCATCGGGCATAGAAGTGGGAGTTGTGTATATTGTGTTTCTGTCAAAGTTACTTTCGTTTATCTCTACGTCTCCGATAGAACGTGTATAAGCAAAGACATCGATTCCCATTTCGCCAAGCATTTTCTGACAGAGAGCGCCTGCAGCGACTCTTCCGATAGTTTCTCTTCCGGATGAGCGACCGCCTCCTCTGTAGTCTCTGAAACCGTATTTTTCATCAAAACAATAGTCTGCGTGTCCGGGGCGGTAGTAGCTTGCAATCTCGCTGTAATCCGCGGATCTCTGAGAAGTGTTTTTTACCATCATCGATATGGGAGTTCCGGTTGTCTTTCCCTCAAATATTCCGGAAAGAATGTGGACTTCGTCGTCCTCTTTTCTTGAAGTTGTGGCAGATGAAGTTCCGGGCTTTCTTCTGTCGAGAAACTTCTGAATATCTTCTTTTGAAAGATCAAGCCCTGCGGGGAAGCCGTCAACAACGACTCCGAGTGCTTCGCCGTGGGATTCTCCCCAGGTTGATATTGTTATGTTTTTTCCGAGTGTTGAACCTGACATAGGTATCCTTTCATATTGTGTGAGAATTTTTGGAATATACTATATATAGCGCATTGCAGCGCGTAATTTGCTATAAAAAATGATGTAATAAACGCTAAATTGTTATATAATTATATAGACGTTATAACAAAAATGGCGTATAACGTGGAGCAATTCGCATAACATATCATATTATATGCGTTGTCATATTACAAGCCAAGTATCCGAAATGAGAGGGGATTTCCGATATGAACGCTAGTAGCTTGCAGATGAAGCTTGCCTATAAAAATAAAATTTTTTCCAAGGTGAAAAGTTTTAACAGAAAACACAAAGCACTGACCTTTTTGGGCATTGCTTACGCTTTTACGGCAATAGCACTTTACGATATTCTTTTTTACTTCTACAGAAGCAGTAAGAGGTATATTTGTCTTGCGTGCGGATTGCTGTTTTTTGTATTTAGCAGCAGTTTTTCGTATCCCGCGATGTCACTCAATATCAGTTTCGCTTCGGATGTGAGTATAGACGGGTATTCTTCCGATACGGAAGAAGTGCTTTCAAGTGAGGAAGTTGCGGAGTCCGATGCCGAGCTTGCGGTAAGCCAGGATGTTGATTCCGAGCTTATCAAAGAAGCTATGGAGAGTGAGAATCCCGATGTTGCGGAGGCTGAGCACCTAGATCCCGAGAAGCAGGCTTCTCTTTCACAGATTCTTGAAGCGACGGACGATGGCACGGCAGTGCCTGAAAATACGGATGACGGTGTTAATCTGTCATATCTTGGGGTTACGAACTTTGACAGCAGCGATTGGAAGATAATGCTTGTAAATAAGCAACATCCGATTCCCGATGATTATGATTTTCCGCTTGGAACAATCAGCGGAACAATGAGATGCGATGAGCGAATTATTGCACCGCTCCTTGAGATGATGAGAGCTGCAAATAAAGACGGGGTGGCACTTATCATTTGTTCTCCTTACAGAGACAGAGACAGGCAGACGATGCTTTTTAACAACAAGGTCAGCAGGTACATGGAAGGCGGAATGAATTATATGGAAGCATATAATCTTGCTTCTCAGGCGGTTACTGTTCCCGGATCTTCGGAGCACCAGATAGGCCTTGCGATTGACATTATCACGGAAGGGTATTCAAGTCTTGATGAAGGCTTTGGCAATACGCGTGCTGGAAAGTGGCTTGCAGACAACAGTTACAAGTACGGATTCATCTTAAGATACCCTGCCGGAAAAGAGAATATTACAAGTATTGAATTCGAACCCTGGCATTTTAGATATGTAGGGGTTGACGCGGCGACTGTTATACATGAAAATGGTATCTGTCTGGAAGAATTCTGGAATACTTATGTTAATTAGAGGATTTATATGTACAAAATTGTAAATAAGGACGGAAACGCCAAGAGTGCTACTTTTTCCACTGTGCACGGTGAGGTACAGACTCCCGTATTTATGAATGTTGCAACCGTTGCGGCAATAAAGGGAGGTGTATCCACAAGAGACCTTGAGGAAATCGACACTCAGGTTGTTCTTTCGAACACGTATCATTTGCACTTAAGACCGGGAGATGATCTGATATACAGAATGGGCGGACTTCATAAGTTTATGTCATGTAACAAGCCTATTCTTACAGATTCAGGCGGATTCCAGGTCTTTTCTCTTGCTAAGACGAGAAAGATAAAAGAAGAGGGAGTATACTTCCATTCGCATATCGACGGACACAAGCTGTTCATGGGACCTGAGGAGAGTATGAGAATTCAGTCTCATCTGGGATCGACGATCGCTATGGCTTTTGATGAGTGTCCTTCTGCAAAGGCTGAGCACGAATACGTTCAGATGTCTGTGGATAGAACGACGAGATGGCTTGAGCGATGCAAAAAAGAAATGGACAGGCTGAATGGCCTTCAGTATACGGTTAACCCGCATCAGATGCTTTTTGGAATCAATCAGGGAGCTATTTTTAACGACATCAGGATAGAGCATGCCAAGAGAATCAGAGAGATGGATCTTGACGGATATGCGGTCGGCGGTCTTGCTGTTGGCGAGAGCCACGAGGAGATGTACGATGTTCTTGAGAATGTTGTGCCTTTCCTTCCCGAGGACAAGCCTACATATCTTATGGGCGTGGGAACTCCCGCAAATATCCTTGAAGCTGTTGACAGAGGAGTGGACTTCTTTGACTGCGTTTATCCCAGCAGAAACGGAAGACACGGACATCTTTATACCAAGAGAGGTCACATCAACATATTAAATGCCAGATATGAACTTGATGACACTCCTATTGAAGAAGGATGTAACTGTCCTGCGTGCAAGAACTATTCCAAGGCTTATATCAGACACCTTCTTAAGGCTGGAGAGATGCTTGGAATGAGACTTTGTGTTCTTCATAATCTGTACTTTTACAACAATCTGGTAAAAGAGATCAGAGAGGCAATAAGAAACAACAATTATCAGGCTTACAAGAAGAAAACCTTAGAAGGAATGATGGAGTTTGATTCTGTGGCAAAAAGTGAGTCATACAATATTGCCCGAAATTGGAGAAAAGGTTAAATTTGTAATGTGTCCGGATGAATTTTGACTACTTGAATTTGCCGTTTCTTTCTAGTATTATTGTTTGGTATATAATTAAAGAATAAGTTTTTGGAGGATGTTATGTTATTATATTTTACTGAAGCAGCAACAGAGCCTGTTTCTGCAGGTTCTGCAATTGTACCGACATTACTTTTTTATGCTGTGGTAATGGCAGTGTTCTATTTCCTGCTTGTTCGTCCCAACAGTAAAGAGCGTAAGCAGAAAGCGCAGGTATTGGCTGCATTGGCTGTAGGTGACAGCGTAAGAACCACAGGTGGTTTTATCGGAACTATCATTGACATCAACGACGATATGGTTATTGTAGAGTTTGGTAACAATAAGAATTGTCGTATCCCCATGGTTAAGGATGCAATTGTTGAAGTTGAGAAGCCCGAGGACGCAATCGCTTCTTCAAACGATAGCACCAAGGATTCAAAGAATTCAAAGAAAAAGTAATTAAATTTTGATTCTGTTAAGCCTGATTGGTGCTTGCGCACTCAATCGGGCTTTATTGCATAATGAGATGAAAAACATTAAGTTATGACTTAAAAAATACATTATAGAAAAGAGATACGGGTATGAAGCTTAATATTACATGTATTCCGGGTGACGGAATAGGACCTGAAATTGTTACCGAAGCAAAGAAAGTTCTTGATAAAGTTGCTTCAGAATTTGGACATTCCATAGAATATAAGGATATTCTGATGGGCGGTTGTTCAATCGATGTTCACGGGGTGCCTCTTACAGATGAGGCTATTGAAGATGCAAAGGCTGCCGATGCCGTGCTTATGGGATCAATCGGCGGTAATACATCAACATCTCCTTGGTATAAACTTGAGCCTTCACTCAGACCTGAGGCAGGTCTTTTGAAACTCAGAAAGGCTCTTAATCTTTTTGCAAATTTGAGACCTGCATATCTGTATCCTCAGCTCAAGGATGCATGTCCTTTGAAAGAGGCTGTTGCGGATAAAGGTTTTGACATGCTCATTATGAGAGAGCTTACAGGCGGCCTTTACTTTGGTGACAGATTTACCAAGGAAGAAGAGGGAGAGCTTGTAGCTACAGATACTCTTGTTTACAGAGAGAGTGAGATCAGAAGAATTGCAATCCGTGCTTTTGATGTTGCAAGAAAGCGCAGAAAGAGCGTTATTAGCGTAGATAAGGCCAACGTTCTTGATTCTTCAAGACTTTGGAGAAAAGTTGTTGAAGAGGTAAAGAAAGACTATCCCGATGTGACACTTGAGCACATGCTCGTTGATAACTGTGCCATGCAGCTTGTAAAAGAGCCTACACAGTTTGACGTTGTTCTTACAGAGAACATGTTCGGTGATATTCTTTCCGATGAAGCAAGTATGATCACAGGATCTATCGGAATGCTTCCGAGTGCTTCACTTAACGATACAAGCTTCGGACTGTATGAACCCAGTCACGGAAGCGCTCCCGACATTGCGGGAAAAGATATTGCAAATCCCATTGCCACTGTACTTTCTGCGGCAATGATGCTCAGATATTCCTTTAACCTTGATAAGGAAGCGGATGCTATAGAAAATGCCGTTCGCAAGGTTTTGGAAGACGGTTACAGGACAACAGATCTTTTGCCTAAGGGTCAGGAAGATAACTTTAAACTTGTCGGTTGTCGCATGATGGGAGACTTATTGGTTGAACGGATCGGTAATTGCTAAAACTGAAAAGAAAATAAATGAACTTCTTCCGCAAAGTCCAGAGGGAATGGCGGTTACTCTTTTTGTGATCGCGATGGCTTCTTATTATCTGTGGAGAATGTTTGCGATAACTCCGAATTACGATGAGCTTTACACATATTATAATTTTGTTTCGAGAGGCCCTTTGTATTCAGCTATACATTGGCCTCTTCCGAACAATCATGTGGGATATTCGATCCTTTCAGCGATGCTGTATCGCTGCGGCAATTCTTACATAGCTTTAAGGGGTGTGTCATATGTTGCAGCCATTGTAAATCTGATCCTTGTATACAGGATCTGCAGGAAGTATTATTCCCATGCTATTCCGTTCGGAGCTGTCGTGCTCTATGCATCGATGCAGATAGTGAATGATTACAGCGTGCTCGGAAGAGGATATACACTTGCTACGACATGTTTTCTTCTTTCGATATATTACATAGGTTATATTTGCAGGCTGGGAGCCGATAAGAAGTCGTATTACTATTTGTTCGGAGGAACGCTGGTTCTTGGAATGTATATTGTTCCGAGCAGCATATACTGGGTTGTGCCGGTATGGGCTTCGGGCGCTATATTTCTTTTCATCAATGCGATGAGAAGTAAGGACGTATACAGTTCAATCTCCGAAAATATCTATTACGGGAAACTTCGTAAGCTGCTTGATACAGCGGTAGTTTCTATGACGATTGTCATATTGTTATATATGATAATTTGGTTCGCGATCGGATCTAACATACTTGTGAGTTCAGAAGATTCTGTATTTTTTGAATTATCTCATTTTAGTGTTATTATTAAAGCGCCTCTTAAATCAGTCATGACCGGAATGAGGTATATGATGTCTCATTCTTATATCCAAAGGCTTTCTTCGGCGGCTTTTGGGAAAGGGTTATGGTCATGGTTTATGAGCCTTTTAAATTCTTTGGTGCCGAAGTTTAGCATCATGACACTTTTATTCCTGCTGATAAGCCTGGGATGCTTGTTTTATGAATGCTTTAAACATTTTGAATACAGCAGGACTGTGATCAATCTTGTTGTTATCGTAAACCTGATGTTTCTTGGCATTGTTTTATTTTCACTTCGTACATTGCCA
The DNA here is from genome assembly GCF_000424465.1 of Butyrivibrio hungatei NK4A153. Classification (GTDB taxonomy): domain Bacteria; phylum Bacillota; class Clostridia; order Lachnospirales; family Lachnospiraceae; genus Butyrivibrio; species Butyrivibrio hungatei_A. The sequence continues at coordinate 130,805 of NZ_AUJY01000011.1, forward strand.
TATCTTCGCATTTTTGGTTATGTTGCATTTGTTATTGTCTTGTGCGTCTGCACGGCGCTTGAAAGACTAATAAATGTGGGCATAAGACTGTATAACCGCAGAAAATTCATCGCAAGAGGTGATGAGGGAATAAAATCTCATGAAGAGATAGAGACGGTTGAAAAAGGCGATAAATGGTATTCGGGTATAGGAATTTATATACCTGTTATTGTAATAGTGATACTTTTTATTTTCAGATTTTTTGACCCCGGATTTAGTTGTCAGATAGCTGAAAGAGAAAACAATGTGTTCAATACGCTTTATGTCGCTGAAGTGACAAAGAGACAAAGTATCGCAGTGTTAGACTGTGATCAGCAATATCTTCTAAAGTTTGGCTGGGATATTGATTGTGACAAGACAGACGTTGAAGGCGCCGATTGCGTGCTGCTTGATAAGAATATGTTTGATCCGAATTATAACGGAGACGACCTTTGGAAGTTTTATCAGACATACAGGACGATTGATTGGGATTACCTGTCTTCAATGCACGTAAGATATGAGAATGACAAATTTATTTTATATATCAAGTAAAAGGAGAAAAGATTATGGCTATGAACAGTGACAGAGTTATGGAGGGCGTTCAGCAGGCTCCTCACAGAAGTTTGTTTAATGCTCTTGGATTTACTGAAGAAGAGAGAAAAAGACCTCTTATTGGAATCGTTAGTTCCTATAATGAAATAGTTCCCGGACACATGAATCTTGATAAGATCACGGAAGCTGTAAAACTTGCGGTAGCAGAAGCGGGCGGTATGCCTGTTGTTGTTCCCGCTATTGCCGTATGTGACGGTATCGCAATGGGACACATCGGAATGAAGTATTCTCTTGTTACAAGAGACCTTATCGCGGACAGCACAGAGTGTCTTGCAACAGCGCATGCTTTTGACGGAATGGTATGCATTCCAAACTGTGACAAGAATGTTCCCGGTCTTCTTATGGCGGCTGCAAGGGTTAATATCCCTACAGTATTTGTATCAGGCGGCCCTATGATGGCAGGAAGAGTTGATGGACATAAAACATCTCTTTCTTCAATGTTTGAGGCTGTAGGAAGTGTTTCTGCAGGAAAAATGACAAACGAGAAGCTTTGTGAGTACGAAGAGAAGGCTTGTCCTACCTGCGGTTCATGTTCGGGTATGTATACTGCAAATTCAATGAACTGTCTTACAGAAGCAATCGGTATGGGACTTCCCGGAAACGGAACAATCCCCGCTGTATACTCGGCTCGTATCAGACTTGCCAAGCATGCCGGCTACGCGGTAATGAATCTTATCGAGAAGAATATCAGACCAAGAGATATCATGACAAAAGAGGCATTTATGAATGCCATGGCAATGGATATGGCTCTTGGATGTTCAACAAATACAATGCTTCACCTTCCTGCGATCGCGCATGAAGCAGGCGTTGATCTTAATATGGAAATCGCTAATGAAGTATCAAGCAGAACACCTAACCTTTGTCATCTTGCACCTGCAGGTCCCACATATATGGAAGACCTCAACGAAGCAGGCGGTGTACTTGCGGTTATGTCTGAGCTTGTTAAAAAGAACCTTATCAATACAGATCTTATCACGGTTACAGGTAAGACAATTAAAGAAAACCTTGAGGGTGTAAAGAATCTCAATCCCGAAGTTATCAGACCTATTGAGAATCCATACATGCAGTCGGGCGGAATTGCCGTTCTTAAGGGTAACATCGCTCCCGATACAGGCGTTGTCAAGAAGTCTGCTGTTGTTCCCGAGATGCTTGTTCATGAAGGACCTGCAAGAGTATTCGACTGTGAGGAAGATGCTATCGAGGCAATTCTTACAGGTAAGATTGTGGCAGGTGACGTTGTTGTTATCAGATATGAAGGACCTAAGGGCGGCCCCGGAATGAGAGAGATGCTCAATCCTACATCAGCTATTGCCGGAAGAGGACTCGGATCATCTGTTGCTCTTATTACGGATGGAAGATTCTCAGGAGCCAGCAGAGGAGCGTCAATCGGACATGTTTCTCCTGAGGCTGCTGTCGGCGGACCGATCGCTCTTATTGAGGAAGGCGATATCATCAGCATCGATATTCCTAACAATGCACTTAATGTTAAGGTTTCTGACGAAGAACTTGCCAAGAGAAGAGAAAAATGGCAGCCTAGAGAGCCTAAGATCACAACAGGTTATCTTGCAAGATACAGAGAACTTGTTACAAGCGGAAACAGAGGAGCAATCCTTGAGATTCCCGGAACTTCAAAATAATTCGAATAAATCTTATAGGATGGTACATTTAAAATGCAGTTAAACGGGTCACAGATAGTTTTAGAGTGTCTTAAAGAGCAGGGAGTTGATACCATATTCGGTTATCCCGGCGGAAGTATTCTTAATATTTATGATGAACTTTACAAGCAGAGTGATGATTTTCTTCATATCAGAACTTCTCATGAGCAGGGAGCTGCCCATGCTGCAGACGGATATGCAAGATCTACGGGTAAAGTCGGCGTATGTTTTGCGACAAGCGGCCCCGGAGCAACGAATCTTGTAACAGGTATTGCTACGGCATATATGGATTCTGTTCCTATGGTAGCGATAACGTGTAACGTAAATCTTCCTCTTTTGGGAAAAGATACTTTCCAGGAAGCTGATATTGCGGGAATAACTATGCCTATCACAAAGCATGGTTTTATCGTAAAAGACGTAAAAGAACTTGCTGATACTTTGAGGAAAGCATTTAAGATTGCAAGCACCGGAAGACCGGGGCCTGTTATTGTAGATATTACAAAAGATGTAACAGCAAAAAGCTGTGAATTTAAAAAAATAAAAAAAGTTGCTGACAAATCGACGATAAAGACATATACTGATGATAACATTAATGTAACAATCAAAATGTTAAAAGCAGCAAAAAGACCTTTCATATATGTGGGAGGTGGTGCTATTATCTCCGGCGCTTCCAAAGAGGTATTGGAGTTTGCCGAGAAATTTGATTGTCCGGTTTGCGACACACTTATGGGCAAGGGGGCTTTCGACGGTACACATCCCCTTTATACCGGCATGATCGGTATGCACGGCACAAAAGCTTCCAATTACGGCGTAAGTGAGTGCGACCTGCTGGTTACTTTAGGAGCAAGATTTTCTGACAGAGTAACCGGTAACACTAAGACTTTTGCATCAAAAGCGAAGATTCTTCAGATAGATATCGACGCTGCTGAGATCAATAAGAATATCAGAACAAGTTATTCCATAGTCGGAGATCTGAAGGAGGTTCTTTCTGAGATAAACGCTAAGCTTGATCAGATGGATCACACCGAATGGAAGGAAAAGATAAACGGATACAAGGAAAAGTTTCCTTTGAGCTATGAGACGGATAAGCTCACATGCCCGTATATCATCGAGACACTTTATAAGCTTACTGAGGGTAATGCCATTGTTTCAACTGATGTAGGACAGCATCAGATGTGGACAGCCCAGTATTATAAGTTTAGAAAGCCAAGGACGTTCCTTACATCAGGTGGCCTTGGAACTATGGGTTACGGACTTGGAGCATGTATTGGTGCAAAAGTAGGAAATCCTGATAAAGTCTGCGTAAATATTACGGGAGACGGATGCTTCAGGATGAACATGCAGGAGCTTGCGACTGCATCGGGTTACGGCCTTCCTATTGTTGAGATCATAATAAACAACAAAGTTCTGGGAATGGTAAGACAATGGCAGACACTGTTTTATGAAAAGCATTATTCTCAGACGGTATTTGAGGATAAGGTTGACTATTGTATGGTAGCCAAAGCACTTGGTTGTGAGGCTGTCAGGATCACCAAGAAGGAGGAAGTTGAACCTGCTCTTAAGAAGGCATTAAGTTCAAAAGTACCGATCGTCCTTGACTGTGTTATTGAAGAGGATGACAAGGTATTTCCGATGGTACCTGCAGGCGCTTCAATTAGTGAAGCTTTCGATGCAAGCGATATAGAAGGGGAGAAGTAATTATGTTTTGGGGAAAGAGAGTAAATGAATGTACGGACAAAATTAATCGGGCGCATTGTGCTCCTGATTATTTCGGCGCTGTTAGTGCTCTATTTGATCATCGGGTACTACTACAGCAAAGGATTTCCTTGTGCAGCTAAAGTAAACGGAATTAAATGCACAGGAAAAAGCGTAGCGGAGGTGAATTCCGAACTATGTAAAACAATTCAGTATCCGGGAATAAATGTTGTTGACAGAAACGGTTCAACATTGTTTATCAGTGCTGAGGACCTTGGGTTTACAGTGGATTATACCGAAGAACTCAATAAGTTTATTTCCGAGCAGAATGCTTTATCATGGGGAGTATATGTTTTTAAAGGACTGACAGGCTCTGTACAGCCCAGTATCAGTTATGATAAAGAAAAACTTGATAATATAATCGCCGGATGGGATATATTTGTTCCTGATGAAACAAGGGATGTCTCTATTGTTAATACAGAAAACGGGTATGAACTTAAGAATACTCTTTTGAGCACTCCCATAAGGGAAAATATAGCTCAGGTTGTAGGCGATGCAGCTATGCAGATGCAAGGTGAGCTGGATCTTTCTTCCGAACAGTTTGAAAACTGCTATGAACCCGTTACGCTTACGGAAGAACAGCAGACAATTGTTGATTTCTACGGAAAGTTACAGCGAATCCTTAATTGCGGCATTACTTATCAGTTTGGAAATGATACAATTCCGCTTAAGGGCGAAGTTGTTAATGGATTTCTTTTGACTTATGATCAGCTCTCGGGAGATGTTTATGACTATGAGAATCCCGGGCTTGGAAGATTTATTTCCGGAAGTAATGAAGTTGGCATTTCGGCGGACACTGTTCGTGACCTTGAAGGCTTTGCCGTTACTTCGGACAATGAGCCGCTTATATCTGAGGCAAGACTCTACGATTTCTTTTACCAGAAGCAGAAATTGTGCGATGTGCCGACTATGCTTAGGAGGTATCAGAACGGTGAAGATGTCGATATAATTTGCCCGAAAGACAGAAACGGCAGTACTTTTGTATTTGATCATAATGCCGAATATAAACACTTGAAGGAAGCTTTTATGTCGGGATCGTTTGAACAGGAAGAGACCAGAAATCTTACGAATCCGAAGAAAGTTGATTTCTTCAATGCCAAGAAAGCACTTGGTGGAACATATATTGAACTTGATATAGCGAACCAACACCTGTATTATTATAGGAATGGAGAAGTCTATATAGATACTTTGATAGTATCCGGTACTATGCTTGGAGGTCACGGTACTCCTGCAGGTCTTTTCCATGTATATGATAAGCAAAGAAACAAAGTATTAGTAGGAGAGGACTATGAATGTCCGGTTGAATATTGGATGCGTTTGACCGACACTGGAGTAGGCATTCATGATGCTTGGTGGCAGGAATCGTTTGGCGGTGAGATATATCGTGAATCAGGATCGCACGGATGCATAAATTGCCCTCCTTACATAGCTCGTCTTCTCTATGAAAATGTTAAAGAGCAGACACCGGTTATTGTTTATTACAGAAGCTCGGTGACTTACTCATACTAGTGTTCTGTCAGGGCGATCGGACGGTCAGTCGGGCGGATCACTTAAAGAATACGAGAGAGTGAATGAAAGATAAGACTAAACTAATCGTGCGAATTGCAGCCCCGGCTTTTGCCGGATTGGTTGTGCTGTATCTGATCATCGGATATTTTTACAGCAAAGGTTTCCCTTGCTGCACCTGGGTTAATGGGGTGTATTGCACGGGAAAGAGTGTTGAACAGGTTAATTCCGAATTATGCAGTAAATTTGATTATAAAGGAATAACCATTAAGGATCAGAACGGTGCAACACTTTTTGTAAGCGCTGAGGATATGGATTTTAATATAGATTATACGGATGCGCTCAAAGAGTTTATTAAGAATCAAAATGCTTTGTCATGGGGAATATATATTTTTAAGGGACTTGCCGGCCAGGTTGAGCCCAACATTACCTGTGACGAGAAGAAACTTGCAAAGATAGTTGGGGATTGGGAAATATTTGTACCTCAGGATACTCTGGATGTGTCCATTGTTAAAAACGATAAAGGGTACGAGCTTAAGAACGAATTATTGTCGGTTCCGAATAAGGACAATATTATTAAGGCTGTAGATGTCGCTGCGCTTAATGCTGCGGAAGATATAGATCTTAATGCAAAGGAGTATAAGGACTGTTACGGACCTATCAAACCTAATGCCACGCAGCAGGAAGTTATCGATCTTTATTCGAAGATTGAACCGATCATTAACTGCAATATTACTTATGTGTATGGAAGTAAAAAGATTCCTTTGAAAGACGGAACCGCAAGTAAATTCTTGCTTACGAACGAGGAAATGAAGGAAGGCACGGAAGATTATGAGTACGATAATCCGGGACGCGGCCGTTATATTGCGGGCAGCTCAGAAGTGGGCCTTTCGGATGTTCGTAATCTTCAGGGATTCGCGGTTACTCAGAATGGTGATCCTTTGATCTCCGAAGCGAGAATTTATGATTTCTTTTATAAGATGGTTAAGGCCGGTTATACCGCAGACGCTCTTGAACGCTACAAGAACGGCGAGGATGTTGAGATAATGGTTCCCAAGAATAATCGTGCCGGAAATCCGAAAATCTTTGATAACGTCGCTGAATATAATTACCTGAAGAAGGTATTTATTTCAGGAGCGGGCAATACGAAGATTGACGAAAAGAAAGATGACAAGAAGGACGATAAAAAAGAAGAAAACAACGATGAGACCGGAGAAGAAGTAAGGGAACTTACCAATGAGAAAAAGGTCGATTGCATCGATGCCAAAAAAGATCTTGGTGATACATATATTGAAGTGGATGTTACCAATCAGCATTTGTATTACTATGTGAACGGAGCGGTAAGTATCGAGACAGATATTGTTACCGGTGATATGTCCAAGGGACACGGAACTCCGAGTGGATTCTATAATGCTTACGATAAGCAGAGAGAGAAGACACTTAAAGGCGATGATTATGAGACACTTGTTCATTATTGGATGAGACTTAATAATGCGGGAATCGGAATTCACGACGCATACTGGAAGCATGAATTCGGAGGCGATGTCTATTTGCATAACGGATCGCACGGATGCATAAACTGTCCTCCGGACATGGCGGAACTGTTGTGGAACAATGTAAAAAATAAGACACCGGTAATTGTTTATTACAGATGATCGATAAATTATTCATAAGTTTTATATGAGAATGTATTTATGAAATTCTCTCGACGATGTTTATGGACGTTGTCGAGAGAATTTTTTTTAAAAATATGCAGAAAAAATTTAAAATAATTGAGAAAAATTTCAATTTTTTGAGAGGACGTTTTTGAGAGATATAATAAAAATATATTTGCTCAAACGCAGTTAATATATGCACTTGCAGAAAAATGATTCACGGATGAATAAAAAAGTGTGTATTAATAATGCGACTAAAAATAATAAAATAACACGCATTATGGAATGACGTTCTTGACATTTTTTTATTTGAGTATAGAATGAAATTTATGAGTTATTTTAGTAAGTTAAACTATTAAATCGTCTATAGGAGGACAAAAAGAAATGTCTAGAGTTTATAATTTTTCTGCCGGCCCGGCAGTGCTTCCTGAGGAAGTGCTTAAGAAAGCAGCAGCAGAGATGCTTGATTACAACGGATGTGGTATGTCTATCAACGAGATGAGCCACAGATCAAAGACTTTCGATGAAGTTATTCAGACTGCAGAGCAGGATATCAGGGATCTTATGAACATCCCCGACAATTATAAGGTTCTCTTTTTACAGGGAGGCGCAAGCCAGCAGTTCGCAGCAGTTCCTCTTAACCTTATGAAGAACGGCAAGGCTGCATATATTGTAACAGGTCAGTGGGCTAAGAAGGCTTATCAGGAGGCTCAGAAGTACGGAGAGGCTATTGAGGTTGCTTCAAGTGCCGATAAGACTTTCTCATACATTCCCGATTGCTCAGATCTTGATATTCCTGAGGATGCTGACTACGTTTATATTTGTGAGAATAATACAATTTACGGAACAAAGTTCAAGACACTTCCCAACACAAAGGGACATATTCTTGTTTCCGACGTATCATCATGTTTCCTTTCAGAGCCTGTTGATGTAACAAAGTATGGCGTTATCTACGGTGGTGTTCAGAAGAACGTTGGACCTGCAGGTCTTGTTATCGCTATTATCAGAGAAGATCTCATTACTGATGATGTTCCCGCATACACACCTACAATGCTTAAGTGGAAGACTCAGGCTGACAACGGATCTCTTTACAACACACCTAACTGCTGGAGTATCTACATGTGTGGTCTCGTATTCAAGTGGCTCAAGGAACAGGGCGGTCTTGAGGAGATGAAGAAGAGAAACGAAGCTAAGGCTAAGGTTCTTTATGATTATCTCGATCAGAGCAAGATGTTCAAGGGAACAGTAAGACCTGAGGACAGATCACTTATGAACGTTCCTTTCGTTACAGACAGCGAGGAGCTTAACGCTAAGTTCATCAAGGAAGCTACAGCTGCCGGATTTGTAAGCCTTAAGGGACACAGAACTGTTGGCGGAATGAGAGCCAGCATCTATAACGCTATGCCTATCGAGGGTGTACAGAAGCTCGTAGAATTCATGGCTAAGTTTGAAAAGGAGAACAGCTGATATGTACAAATATAAATGCATGAACCCGATTGCAAAGATCGGTCTTAATAATTTCACAGATGAGTACCAGACAGTAGATAATGTTGATGACGCAGAAGGCATTCTTGTTAGAAGTGCCAACATGCTTGAGATGGAGTTCTCAGATAACCTTCTTGCTATCGCAAGAGCAGGTGCAGGTGTAAACAATATTCCTCTCGACAGATGTGCTGAGAAGGGTATTGTTGTATTCAACACTCCCGGTGCAAATGCTAACGGTGTTAAGGAGATGGTTCTTGCTGCAATGCTTATCGCATCAAGAGACATCATCGGAGGAACAGAGTGGGTTAAGGCCAATGCAGGCGATCCTGACATTGCAAAGCTCACAGAGAAGTCAAAGAAGAAGTTCGCAGGAACTGAGATCTTTGGTAAGAAGCTTGGTATCATCGGACTCGGAGCTATCGGTGTAAGAGTTGCGAATGCTGCAAGACAGCTTGGTATGGATGTTTACGGATACGATCCTTATCTTTCAATCGATGCTGCTTGGAGACTTTCATCTGACGTTAAGCACGTAACAAATGTTGATGATATCTATTCAAAGTGCGACATCATCACTGTTCATGTTCCTGCGCTTGATTCAACAAAGGGAATGATCAATGCCGAAGCAATCGCTAAAATGAAGAAGGGAGTTATCATTATCAACCTTGCAAGAGATATCCTCTGCAACGAAGTTGATGTTCTTGCAGGAATCAATTCAGGTAAGATCCGCAAGTATGTAACGGATTTCCCGAACCCTACAACATCAGGTCACGACGGATGTATCGTTATTCCTCACCTTGGAGCATCTACAGAGGAGTCTGAGGATAACTGTGCGGTTAAGGCTGTACTTGAGCTTAAGGATTACCTTGAGAACGGTAACATCAATAATTCTGTTAACTATCCCGGATGTGATATGGGAATTGCAACAAAGCCCAGAATTGCTATTTTCCACAAGAATGTAGCAAATATGATCAGCCAGTTTACAACAGTACTCGGCGAGGCCGGTTATAATATTTCAGATATGACTAATAAGTCAAAGGGTGATTTTGCTTATACTCTTATTGACCTTGAAGACAAGATAACAGATACACTTATCAAGAAGATGGAAAAGATTGACGGTGTTATCAGAGTCAGAGTTGTAAAGAAGGAAGCATAATTATGGCAGACATCAAACCTTTTAAAGCGTATAGACCAACAAAGGATAATGTGGGAAGAGTTTCGGCTCTTCCCTATGATGTTTTTAGCAGGAAAGAAGCATATGAAGAGGTAAAAAAGAATCCCGATTCATTTCTTGCTATAGACAGACCGGAAACTCAGTTCGCTGAGGACTACGATATGTATGCTCCGGAAGTGTATCAGAAGGCACATGATATGCTCTGGGGACAGATTGAAAGCGGCGTCTTTGAACAGGACGAAACTAACTGCTATTACATTTATGAGCAGACAATGAATGGCAGAACACAGACAGGTATTGTTGCATGTGCATCTATTGATGATTATCTGAACAATGTTATCAAGAAGCACGAGAATACCAGAGCTGAAAAAGAAGAAGACAGGATAAAGCATGTTTATACCTGTGAAGCACAGACGGGACCTATCTTTTTGTGCTACAGAAATAACAAGATGCTTAGCGACCTTGTAGACAAGATCAAGGAGGTTGATGAGCCTGTTTATGATTTTACATCTGATGACGGTGTAAAAAACAGAGTGTGGATCATTTCTGATCTTGAAGAAACCGAGACAATTTGCAGAGTGTTTGCAACAATAGACAGTATCTATATTGCGGACGGACATCACAGATGTGCTTCTGCAGTCAAAGTTGGGCTTAAAAAGAGAGAAGAGAACGCCGGTAAGGTAAAGGGAAAGCAGCAGTATGATTATTTCCTCTCAGTTCTTTTCCCTGACAATGAGCTTATGATCATGGATTATAACAGAGTTGTAAAAGATCTTAACGGACTTACGGCCGGTGAGTTCCTTGGTAAGCTTGAAGATATGTTTGATATCGAAAAAGCTTCTGACGCGGTTAAGCCATCATGCAAGGGCGAGTTTGGCCTTTTCCTTGAAGATAACTGGTACAAGCTTGTTGCAAAAGAGCATATAAAAAAGAGCGATGCGGTTGAAGGTCTTGATGTATCTCTTTTGCAGAATGAGGTCCTTTCTCCTATTCTTGGAATCGGTGATCCGAGGACGGATAAGAGAATTGATTTCGTTGGCGGAATAAGAGGACTTAAAGAGCTTGAGGACAGGTGCCACAAGGATATGAAGCTTGCGTTTTCGATGTATCCGACATCAATTGCTGAACTGTTTGATGTTGCGGACGCGGAAAGGCTCATGCCTCCCAAGTCAACATGGTTTGAACCAAAGCTTCTCAGCGGATTATTTATACATGCTTTGATATAAAATCAAAGCATGTATGCAGATATCATGTAAAATTGTCTGAGCAAATCATGCAATTAATGGTACAATTAACTAAATAAAGGTTATATTCAGATTGTATTTAGATTGTATTTGATTTGGAGGGCATCACAGTGAACAGTAAATTGTACAAGATGATGAATTGGCCGGAAATTGAGGAAATTATCTACTCTGACGGAGATAATCCTCACAGAATACTTGGAGCGCATAAGGTGGGTTCCAATTATCTTGTTCAGGCTTTTTTTCCTGATGCTGTATCTGTAAGCGTGTATGTCGACAATCATAAGAAGTCGTATGAGATGGAACTTGCCGATGAGGCGGGATTCTATGCTGCGATCGTTCCTTATGTTGAGAAGTTAAAATACAAATTTATTATTAAGGGTGTTGACGGTAGCGAGACTACCGTTGTAGATCCTTATTCTTTCGAACCGCTTCTTGAGCGCGAAGATTTTATCAAGTTTGGAAGCGGAATTCATTATCATATCTATGAAAAACTCGGAGCTCATCCGATGAGGCGCGGAGGTGTGAACGGAACGCAGTTTGCTGTCTGGGCACCTTCTGCAGCCAGGGTGAGTGTTATCGGAGATTTCAATAATTGGGACGGACGTCTTTGCCAGATGCGAAGGCTCGATCCTATCGGTATTTTTGAGATATTTATCCCGGGAGCAAAAGAAAATGACGGCTATCAGTTCGAGATAAAGACAAGAAGCGGTCTTGTGTTTAAGAGACCCGATCCTTATGCGACTGAGTCGAAGGGCGAAAACGGTATTATTTCTGTAATTAATAAGCCGAGATCTATTGCGTGGACGGACCAGAAGTGGATGACGCAGCGCAGAAAGTTTGATAAGGATATGAGTTCTCTTTCTATCTGTGAGATCTCTATTGAGGCGTTTGCGGACAGGCATAACGGCAAGACCGGATTTAAAGAGATTACGGCGGATATATTGGAATATGTAAAAAATCACGGCTTTGATACGGTTGAGCTTATGCCTGTAATGAAGCATGTGCCGGAGCATTTTTATCATATTCTTAATTTCTATGCGCTGGATGAGTCGAACGGAACTGCGGAAGATTTTATGAACTTTGTAAATACGATGCACAACGAAGGTATCAGGGTGATTCTTGACTGGGTTCCGACATTCTTCCCTAAGGCATCGTTTGGACTTAGTGATTTTGACGGAAAAACTTTATATGAATATGAGGATCCGAGAGTGGGCATCCGTCCTAAGTCGGGAGATCTTATTTTTGACTACGGAAGGAAAGAAGTTACGAATTTCCTTATCTCGAATGCTCTTTTCTGGATTGAGAACTATCATGTGGACGGTCTCAGAACGTCGGATATCTCAAGGATTCTTTATCTTGATTATGACAGAAAGCCCGGCGAGTGGATGCCGAATATTTATGGCGGAAACGAGAATCTGGAGGCGCTTGAGTTTCTTAAGCAGCTGACGGAGAATGTGCATAAGAATAATCCGGGAGTCCTTTTGATCACAAAAGAGACTGCGTGCTGGCCTCAGGTTACCGATTCTGTTGAGAACGGCGGACTTGGCTTTGATTATAAGTGGAACAACGGCTGGACAAGGGATTTCCTCAGCTATATGAGGAACGATCCGCTGTTTAGGGCGGGACATCACGATGAGCTGACATTCAGCATGATCTATTGCTATACTGAGCGATTTGTTCTTGCATTTACGCATGAGGAGCTTGAGAAAGGACTTGAGGGGCTGTATTATATGATGCCCGGAGATTCCTATCAGAAGCTTGCAAATTTGCGACTTGCGCTCAGTTATATGATGGTGCATCCCGGCAGAAAGCACATTTACATGGAGCCTGATGCGCTTACGATCGACCAGGCGGTTTATATTGAAAATATGCTCAGTAAGCTGAATGAGATATACAAGGCTAAGCCGGCGCTTCACGAGGCGGACAGCTCAAACGACGGCTTTGAATGGATCAACAATATGGCGGCCGATGAATGTATGGTCTCTTTTGCAAGGAAGAGTTCCGATGAAAAAGAGATGCTTATCGTTGTTGCCAATATGGCCGGAATCGAGAGAGAGATTGAGGTCGGTGTTCCCGCTGACGGAAGATATACGGAGGTCTTTAACAGTGATGATATTTCTTACGGCGGAAGCGGAATGCTTAACGAAGGCAAGCTTGCTGCTGTCAGAAAAGAAGTTGACGGAAGAGATTATTCTTTGAAACTTAGACTTGCCGCTGTTACCCTTGCGATTTTCAGCTACGTTCCTTATTCCGAGCAGGAAAAGAAAATCCGTGCGATAAAGGAAGAGGAAGAGATAAAGAAGGAACAGGAGCGCAAAGAAAAGATTGAGGCTTTGAAGGAAAAACAGAATGAAGAAGAGAGGAAGCTTTTGAACGAGCTTAAGCTCAAGTATGAAAAAGAACTTGCGGAACAGGAGCGGGCTATCGAAGAAAAGTACGAAAAGATAGAGGAAGAGCGAATCTGCGATATTGTCTCTAAGGAGGCGATAAAGAGTATTTCGTCTTCTTCAAAGTCAAAGTCGAAACGCGGGAAGTCTTCGGGTTCGGGGAAAAGTAAAAAGAAATTGAATTAGAATAAGTGAGTGGACAGATAAAAAAGTTGAAATTTCTTTTTTGTCTGTCCGACTTTTTTATACCTCCAAATGTACCCCCATAGCGTAGATGTGTCATATGAAAACACTTTAATTTAACTTCAAAATTAATTGACTGTGGTTCAAATAAATGTTACATTGTATGTAATGTAAAAGCGTATGGGAGTAGTCGAATAATTAGGGGAATCAAAATTGCATTATCTAATAATGTTGCCTAATAGTGCTGTTTTGGCAACTGTTCATACATGCTATTACAAAATAAGATGTTACAGAGGAGAGAATGGTGGGATATCATATATGGAAGTGGAGACGAGTGGGGCTTGATACATCTGATTTTGATGAGGCTGATGCAAATGTTAAGAAATTTGAAAAACTTCTTGATAAGCTTGATGAACATTTGGGCTATATAAAGTTCTACAGAGAAAACGTTGACGATTATTACACAAATGTGCGTTGTACTCTGTCTTCATGCAATGCTGGAACTGCAGGGCATCTTTTAGATTTCTATGTAAAAAAAGTAGACCAGTGGTGGGCATATAAAGATGATTATTACGGCAGGATTTCAAGTGAAATTGAAGCTGCTTTTGTAATGCGGTCAATTGTAGCAAGTAAGCTTAGATACTGGAGAGAAGTTCGTGATAATGAAGCAGACGATCTTGATGATAAGCTGGAAGAAATAGAATCCCATCGAGAAAATGAATATAGATAACAGGAGAAGGTTATATGTCGACAGTATTTAAATGTGATGGAACAAGCATGGATGCAGTAAAGAAGGAACTTGCTGATGCGCGTGTTAGCATGATGAAAGCATATTTTGCAGGTCTAAAACTTCAGGAAGAAATTGTAGGAAAGCAATACTGGACAGGTAAAACACAAATGGTTGCCGAGGCTTTCCTTAATATACTGATTCAGTATCAGACTGCGCTCCACGGTCCTGACGCTCCTCAGGCAGAAGCTATTGAAGCGCTTAACGAACTTGATAAGAATCTTGATGATTATTATGAAAGTTGGAAGGAGTATCAAGATTTGGAGGCAAGAAAGCTATGAGGTTTACATCTGACGAGCTTTTGTTTCTTAATTCAATAACGCAGGAATCTGCACCGTTTGGTGTATTCTTTAACAAGATAAAAAAAGAAGATGGAAAAGAGAAGGCTGAAATTGCAAAGGCAGAACTTATAAAGAAGGGAATTATTACTGATAAGGGAATTACCGCATTTGGCTTTGGTATGATTAAAATTTGGGGCGAATACTGTAATGCCTACAAATATCTTGTGATAAATAGAACACTTATTGGACTTATAGATGAACGTAGATGCATTGTTGTGTACAGAGACGGTGCCGGTTATGAAATTGCAAGTGGCGACAAGGCGGAGATAATTTATGCATGCCTTAAAGAATATGATTTTTTGCGGCGGGCTGATGATAAGACTGTGCCAGAGTTTTTAAAAGAAGATGTTGAGTACGATGATATTGTGAAAAAGATACATGAACTAGGCGTAAATGCAATGAACGTCGGTGTTTTCCCTAAAGGAAGGAAGCCGGGCGAAGAAGGTTTTTTTTATTATGATAAAAAAACAATTTATCATTACAACCTGCATACAAAGACGGAACGGATTGTCAACCCTTCGTCAGCAAGAAAATATCTTATGGAAAAACTCGATATAAACATGGAGGAATATGCAAATGGCTGATAAAGAAGAAATTAAAGTAGGCGTTACTCTTCTTGACTATGAGTCTGAAATCCAGAATATAATGTATGATCTTACGGATGCACTTACGCATGTGAGTAAGGTGGAGGAATACCTTAATAATGATGCGTATATCGGAAGTGCACAGGTTGAGATGCAAAGTTATGCTTCCTCTTTATATAGGCATATCGACAAGATAAATACGATGTATGCAAGCCTGTTATCGTACATTGATGTTACACTTTCCAAGATGGATGAAAAAGATGCTGCGATAAGTCAGTGGATAAGAGAACACAGAAATGATTTTGTGTAAGAGGGTAATGAATGAATAGAGAAGAAAATAAGCAGGTTGACGGGGGATTTATCGGTAACAGTGCTATCTGCTTTTGCCCGAGTGATCTAGCTGATACCCTGCATTCGATTAATAATGAGTTGGCTATAATAGATGAGCTTTTGTTTGATGCCGGAGTAGAAAGTATACAGCACATCGATCAGACAGACAATATTGAATATAGCGTAGGCATGCTTGCAGAGCTTTTGAAGTTTTCAGATACTCTTGAGACGTATTCAAAAGAGCATATTGATAAACCACTTTTTAAAAATTTCAATTTGCGTGCAACTGAAGATATAAGTAGAATAAAAGTTGAGGATTTTTCGACCAAAAACACTATCGGAATAATGAATAGCTATTATGATCAAGATGGTCAGAAGTTCACTGGACCTAAAGAGAATCTTCGACTTTCTGATTTCATAGGACCATACAGCGTAAATGGCGGAGCTGGGCTTTCAAATGTTCCTTCGGAGTTTATTGATTTTTCTAGGTTTTATGTGAATGTCTATAATCAAATAAAAGAAAAATTAGTTTATGACAGCGGCAAACCGATTCCATTTGAAGCATATCTTAAGCAGCTTACAATTGCTGGCGAATTTAATCACAAAAAGAATCAGCCTTTTGCGGAGGCTTTCTCAAACCTTCTTGACCTTACTATCATAAAGCCGCTTTTTGAAGTGTGCATAGGCGAAGACATCATTACAGGTGAAGATCTTTCGGACTTTGAACGAGGAATGAAAGGTGTAGGTGCTGTTGTAGATGTTGTATCATTCGGACAGTCGGGAATATTCGAACTTCCAGCAAAATTAGCCATAAAAAGATTCGGTATGCAAATTGGAATTGAAGTTGCATCAAACCAGATGTCGTACTGGACAGGATATGCATGCAATGAGATGAAAGTTCCAATGCCGTTGACATTGCTCTTCGCTATAATGGCAGGTAAAGGCACAAGTGATGTGTTGCAGGAGGCTTTCTTTGAGGAAAGTTTAGATATACTTGCAACTACAGGTGAAGAAGTAAGAAAATTGGATGATCTGACAGAGCTTAGGAATGAAAAGTTCAGTAGAATAGCGCCGACAGCTATTGACAAAGAGTATGACACATCGCTGTATGTTTGCATTAATGATCAGCAAAGAGATGTGAATATAGCGTATGAAGACTTCTTGAGACAGTTGCAGGAGCTTGAAGATGATACGAGTATAAAAATTTCATATGGAACAAATGATATGTCATATTATTTGTATAATATGGTTGAAAATCCCGGACCATTAGCAGATATAAGGGATAATCCTGCTAAGAATTTTTTTGGTGGAAGATATAATGTGGAAATTCTTTCTGAAGATAGAATATATTATAGAGGAGGGCAAAATGGAAAACCATTAGGACAGTGGTTTACATCTTTACCGCCGGAATCTGTCACGAAGGTAAGAATAGATACTGCTGTTAAAGAACAATGGATTTCAATTAAAACTGGAGAGCTAGAGGGAAAATCTGTTGTTGATACTGTTTATGCGGTTAAGATTCCAAAAGGAACTAAAGTATATACAGGGCCAGTTGGACCACAAGGTGGAACGTATTGTGGAGGTTACGATTTTAATCAGACATTTATTGAAGAACCGTGGAAAATTAAAGGAGTTGAAATTATTAGTGCACATTCTTTGAATTAAAGTGTTATGATATCTTAGATGAAATTACAGAAATCCGCACTGGATGCGGATTTCGTGAGAATATGATTCAGGTGGCAAATAGGCCCTGCGACGAAGTCGCTTTGAATGGCCTGTTTACAAGCATCTTGAATCTTTGATTCAAGATGTCATAGATTTTTAATCTTATTGTTGAGAACTCGACAGAATAGGGAAGGGAAAATGGAATATAAAAAAATAGTAACTTTACTTGAAGAGCTTGAATTATTGCTAAAAAAATACGGGGATAATTCGATTATATATTCATATAGGATTGTTCAAAATCTAATTGAAATACTTAATTCAGAAGCGACAGAATCAGAAAAAAAGGATTTCTTTATACGAGGATATAATCAGTTATATCCAGGAAAAGGTGGGCTTTCGGAGTTTTATGTTTGGGATAATGACTATGAAAAGAGAATGGAAATAAATGAACCATTTGATAGAATCCATGATAGCTTATGGGAGATAGTAAGAGAATATGGTGCTTAGAAGTTGAATATACTAGTACATTGTTAGCAAAATTAACTGGATTAATTTGCTGAATGCTATCGAGTAAGTAGTAATGGATTTGGTATAGTTATTTAAAGTAACGATGTATTAGGAAACACAATTATTCATGCTTTGAAATCAGATTTTTGAATTAAAAAACAATCAAAAAATAGCAGCCATGCAGCATTTAATAAACTTCCGGCATGGTTGCTATCTTTTTTTAGAGCTGGAAAAGGGACTTGAACCCTCGACCTACTGATTACGAATCAGTTGCGCTACCAACTGCGCTATTCCAGCACATGTGAGTCATAAAATTCACACAAAAGAGATTATACAATCCTTAATGGCTTTTTGCAAGGTGGAAAATGCTTAGTATGCACAGCTTTTGATATGTTCATTAAACTCCCAAATGGCAGGAAGGCATATTTTTAAACATTGTGAGAGAGCTTAGCTTTTCATGAGGTTTCCGAAAATGCCACAAAAATTCTGCTTTGAGGCTCACTGTTTGACGGCCGACTTCGTAGAAGTCGACCGGAGTTTTGAGCCGATAGAATTTTTGTGACATTTTTGGAAAACCATGAAAACAAGCGATGGAACAGTTTAAATATATACCTTCCTGCCATTTGGGAGGACTATAACACCGCAAACAGCCTGTGCAAGATAAACAATATTCGCGGAAAGCCGCAATTTGTGATATAATTTTAAGTTGAAAAATTATTTTTATGTGATAACGCACGTTTGGTGCATATTTCAGAGAGGACTATTCAATGAAAGAATTAAAAGATTACGTCAGAACTATTCCCAATTTCCCTGAAGAAGGTATTATGTTCAGAGATATTACATCGGTACTTCAGGATCCCGACGGATTCAAGCTTGCCATCGATGAGATGATGGACCTTGTAAAGGATCTTGATTTTGATGTTGTTTTGGGCGCTGAGTCAAGAGGATTCATTTTCAGTGCACCTATTGCATATGCAAGAGGAAAGGGACTTGTTCCTGTTCGTAAGAAGGGAAAACTTCCTTGCGAGACTATTGAAGTTGAATATGACCTTGAGTACGGAAAGGCTGTACTCGAACTTCATAAGGATGCTATCAAGCCCGGACAGAAGGTTCTTTTGGTAGACGATCTTATGGCTACAGGCGGAACAATCGAGGCTATGATCAAGCTCGTTGAGAAGCTTGGCGGTGAAGTTGCAGGAATCCTTGTTCTCATGGAACTTAAGGGATTAAAGGGCAGAGAGAGGCTCAGTAAGTACAGACTTGATTCTGCAATAAGCTACGAAGGGAAGTAATTTGCATGCCACAGGACTTCGATGATGGAAAAATTGAAGCCATTGAGGAATTCCAATCGCCTGACAAACTATATGAAGGACTTATTGCGAGGGTAAGAAAATACCATCCGTCCGACGACATTACTCTAATTGAAAAGGCGTATCAGGAAGCGGCTGAGGCTCATAAGGAGCAGCTTAGAAAATCGGGTGAACCATATATAATTCACCCTCTTTGTGTTGCCATAATTTTGGCAGATCTTGAAATGGACAAAGAGACTATAGCTGCGGGCCTGCTTCATGACGTCGTTGAAGATACCATACTTACCAAAGAGCAGATAGAAGAGAGTTTCGGAGCCGATGTTGCGCTCTTGGTTGACGGTGTTACAAAGCTGACTGCTTTGCAGCTTCATGCCAACAGCGATATGGGCAACAAGACTCAGGAACAGATTGATATGCAGGCGCAGAACCTGCGTAAGATGTTTCTTGCTATGGCAAAGGATATCAGAGTTATTCTTATCAAGCTTGCGGACAGACTTCACAATATGCGCACGCTTGAGCATATGCCTCCCGTGAAACAGTCGAGGATAGCGCAGGAGACTCTTGATATTTATTCGCCTATAGCCGGAAGGCTTGGTATCAGCCGTATCAAGGTTGAACTTGACGATCTTTCGCTTAAATATCTTAAGCCCGACATTTACTACGATCTTGTTGAAAAGGTTGCGATCAGAAAAAACGAGAGAGAAAAGTATGTTGAGGATATTTGCGTTAAGGTAAGAGAGGCTATTGCAGACGCCGGTATTTCCGGAGAAGTAAACGGAAGAGTTAAGCATTTTTTCAGCATCTATAAGAAAATGCGCAATCAGAACAAGACTCTTGATCAGATATACGATCTTTTCGCAATAAGGATCATTGTCGGAACCGTTAAGGATTGTTATGCGGCACTTGGTGTTATTCATGAGATGTATAAACCGATTCCCGGAAGATTTAAAGATTACATCGCAATGCCTAAGCCAAACATGTATCAGTCACTTCATACGACACTTATCGGTCAGACAGGACAGCCTTTCGAAATTCAGATAAGAACTTATGACATGCACAGAGCTGCTGAATACGGTATCGCTGCGCACTGGAAGTATAAAGAAGCTTCGGATGGCAAAAAAGCTGAAAACGGCGAAGAGGAGAAGCTCACATGGCTTCGTCAGATCTTGGAATGGCAACAGGACATGTCTGACAACCAGGAGTTTATGAATCTCTTGAAGAGTGATCTTAATCTCTTTTCAGAGGATGTTTATTGCTTTACTCCTACGGGAGAAGTTAAGAATCTGCCGGCAGGCTCCACACCTATCGACTTTGCGTACAGCGTTCATTCCGCTGTGGGTAATAAGATGATCGGTGCCAAGGTCAACGGCAAGCTCGTTCCGATTGATTATAAGATTCAGAACGGCGACAGAGTTGAGGTTATCACCAGCCAGAATTCAAGGGGGCCCAGCAGAGACTGGCTCGCCATTGCGAAGGCTACTTCAACCAAAAACAAGATCAATCAGTGGTTCAGAAATGAACTTAAGGAAGAGAATATCGCAAAAGGAAGAGACCTTCTCATCGAGTATTGTAAGAGTAAGGGAATAGATCTTTTTGCAATATCCAAGCCTGAATTCCAGGCTATAGTAATAAATAAATACGGATTCCATGATTGGAATGCCGTGCTTGCGGCTGTTGGACACGGCGGACTTAAAGAGGGCCAGATCATCAACAAGATGCTTGAGCTTGGTGAAAAGGATCACAAGCGCAACATGACTGATGAAGAGGTTCTTGCAGCAGTTGCCGAGTCAAATATCACGCCTCAGGTTTCAAGTTCCGATAATGCCATCATCGTTAAAGGCGTTCATGATGTTGCGGTCAGATTTTCAAAGTGTTGCAATCCTGTTCCCGGCGATGAGATATGCGGTTTTGTAACAAGAGGCCGCGGAGTGTCGATTCACAGAAGAGATTGTGTCAATGTTATTAAGATGCAGGAAGAGGACAAGACAAGGCTTATTGAAGCAAAGTGGCAGTCCGATTCCCAGAGCGGTGGAAAGTATGTTGCGACTATCAAGATATTTGCCAATAACAGAAACGGTCTTCTGGCCGATATTTCCAGGGCACTTACGGAAAAAGATATTGATATCATTTCAATGAACACAAGAACAAGTAAACAGGGACTTGCCACAATGGAGATGTCTTTCAAGGTTTCTTCGAGAGGACAGCTTCGCGGCATTGTCGATAAGATCAGAATGATCGAAAGCGTAATTGACATCGAAAGGACTACGGGTTGATGAGTAAGCATAATATACAAGTCGGAGTTTTGACTCTGGGAATGGTGGCTACAAACTGCTATTTTGTTTTTGATGCGGATAATACCGATGAAAACGGCAAAAAGCATGCTATCGTTTTTGACCCTGCGGACGCCGGTGCGAAGATTTATGATGAACTTTCGAAAAATGATATTGTTGTTGATCTGATTCTTTTAACCCATGGTCATTTTGACCATATAATGGGAATTCCTGAGCTTAAAGAACTTACGGGTGCAAAGGTTGGATGTTATGAGAAGGAAGCTGCTATATGCAGCGATCCTCATCTCAACCTTTCTGTTTCTTTTGGCAGTAATTTTGGCGTTAAGCCTGATATTACATATAAAGATGGCGATGTTATCGAAGCTGCGGGACTTTCCTGCAAGCTTATCGCTACACCCGGTCATACATCGGGCGGATGTTGCTATCACTTTGAAGATGATAATGTACTTATTAGCGGAGATACATTATTCGAAGAATCGGTCGGAAGAACCGATTTTCCTACGAGTTCTACAAGTGAGCTTGTAAGGTCTATACGAGAAAAGTTATTTATCCTTCCGGATGAAACAATCGTTTATCCGGGACACGGAGAGATGACCAGTATCGGACATGAAAAAGAGTACAATCCTTATGCATAATATGATCAAGATAATTATTCCCGAAGATAAATACGGATATGATATACATTCGCTTTTTAAAGCTTTTTTTCCTGAGGAGAATGTTAAAGTCATTGTTTCTCCCGACGGAAATTACGAGGCTGAAGAAGGCGATAAAATCTATAATATAGATGTTTCCGTTTCGAAAAACGATCTTAAAAAGAATATATACAGGCTCCTTAGTCTTGAGACCAAAAAAGAGCTCCCGTGGGGGAATCTTACGGGTATAAGGCCGACCAGAATTGTTATGAACCTCATCGAGCAGAATATGAGCGATGAGGATATATTTATGTATATGAAAGACAATTATTATACGAGTGATGAGAAAACTGCGCTCAGTCTTTCGATTGCACACAGGGAAAAAGAGATATTAAAAAATATCGATTATGACAACGGTTACAGTCTTTACATCGGTATTCCTTTTTGCCCGACAACATGTCTTTACTGCTCGTTTACGTCGTATCCGATCTGCTCGTATGCGAATATAGTTGATGATTATCTTAAGTGCATAATGAAAGAGATTGATTATGTGGCTGAGAATTTCAAGGGCAAGACACTTGATACGATCTATGTCGGAGGGGGAACACCCACAACGCTTCTTCCGGAGCAGATAGAGAGGCTCCTTGGATATGTTTACGATAAGCTTGATGTGTCAAAGGTAAAAGAGCTTACGGTTGAGTCGGGACGTCCTGATTCGATCACAAGAGAAAAGCTTGCGACCATGAAAAAAATGGGCGTTACAAGAATTTCCGTAAATCCCCAGACTATGAGGGATAAGACGCTTGAACTCATCGGAAGAAGGCACACTGTAAGTCAACTTATCGATGCCTATAATATGGCAAGAGAAGAAGGTTTTGATAATATTAACATGGATATTATCCTTGGACTTCCTTATGAAACTGCAGATGATGTCAGATATACCATGGATGAGATAAAAAAGCTTGATCCCGACGACCTTACGGTTCATTCTCTTGCGATCAAAAGAGGATCCAGGCTTGCCGAAGTTCTGAAGCAAAAAGAATTAAAAGGTGAACTAAAAGGAGATGTCTTTTCATCTATCCAAAATACTGAAGAGATGATGAAGATTGCATCCGAGGGAGCACTTTTCATGGGGCTTACACCGTATTATCTGTACAGGCAGAAAAATATAAGCGGTAATTTTGAAAATACGGGTTATGCGCGTTCGGGAAAAGCGGGAATCTACAATATACTTATTAATGAAGAAGTTCAGTCAATTGTTGCACTTGGTGCGGGAACCGTAACAAAGAGAGTGTACGGATATGACGGCAGAATAGAGAGATGTGATAATGTTAAAGATGTTAAACTCTACATGTCGCAGATTGATGAAATGATTCAGAGAAAGAAAAATCTATTTTCATAATTTAAAATTAAAAAACGGAGGTTTTATTTTATGGGAAATGTAAGAATTATAGATCTTAAAAGAAGTATTTTTGAGAGTAACGACGAGGATGCGAACAAGTTAAGAGAAGAGTTAAAAAGAAGCAAGACATTTCTTTTGAATCTAATGTCATCCCCGGGAGCAGGAAAGACAACGACTCTTTCACAGACAATATCCAAACTTAAGGATAAATACCGCATTGGCGTTATGGAAGCCGATATAGATTCAGACGTTGACGCACTTAAGATACAGGAGACGGGCGTAAAGGCAATCCAGCTCCATACCGGCGGAATGTGTCATCTTGATGCCGACATGACAAGGCAGGGGATCAATGCTCTCGGAGTAGAAGACGTTGATTTTGCTATACTTGAGAATGTCGGAAATCTTGTTTGTCCCGCGGAGTTTGATACCGGAAGTACCAAGAACGCCATGATCCTCTCTGTGCCTGAGGGAGATGATAAGCCTCTTAAGTATCCACTGATGTTTTCTATATGTGACGTGGTTTTGATAAATAAGATCGATGTCATGCCATATTTTAATTTTGACCTCGAAAAATGCAAAGAATACGTTTGGATGAGAAATCCCAAAGCCAAGATAATTCCTATATGTGCGAAGACCGGTGAGGGCTTT
The DNA here is from genome assembly GCF_000424465.1 of Butyrivibrio hungatei NK4A153. Taxonomy (GTDB): domain Bacteria; phylum Bacillota; class Clostridia; order Lachnospirales; family Lachnospiraceae; genus Butyrivibrio; species Butyrivibrio hungatei_A. Next base: position 154,973 of record NZ_AUJY01000011.1, read on the forward strand.
GATGAGTGGATTTCCTGGCTTTCTGAAAACATAGACAATGCAATCGATGGTCGGAACTAGAATTGATGCAATTTTATAATATCTACTGTTTTTGTTTAGAGAATTTTTATAAAATATGCATAAATCTGCACCAATACTCGCAAATCCTACACTGACATTTGTGTATTATGACTAAGACGTCTTGAAAAAAATAGACCCCCGTAGTAAAAATGTATAAGGGTTTTGTTTAGGAAATTGTGGCATGTGTTTCATGGTTTTTTTCTTAAACTAATAGGGGGATTTGCTATGGATATGGCGTTCTTAGGGGATTTAGTGATTAATGTCTACACATTGTTTCTGTCTCTTATGTTACTGTTCTTCCAGGAGAGGGGCAGAAAGTCACATTCCAGTGTAGCTTATATCAGGTTGATCGGAATACTGGCCATCTTGGTCGGGGTTTCCGCTTTGAGAGACGTTGCAAGTCTTTCAGACGGAAACTTCATATTCCTTTCGAAGTTGTCCAATTATCTGATATATGCCCTGGATCCGTTCAGCTTCCTGTTTGCAATTAAATATATTGACAGTTTCGTTACCGCCGATGACAGGAACGGCCGAAACGCATATATTAACCCTATTATGATCTATGCGATCTTTAACTGCATACTTGTCGCTCTCGATGCGCATCTGTCCAAAGGGTGGTTTTATATAAGCTACAAGACGGGTTATGAGAAGGGAAGTTTGTATATGTTAAGACTTTTTATGCAGATCATGTCATGTGCGATAATTTTCGCGTTTATAACTGTATATAAGAGCTACATTCACAAATGGTACGTGGCTCCGATACAGGCTCTTCCGGTTATTTTAGTCACGGGAGAATTTCTGCAGTATTTTATTCCGTATATCAATTTCGCCTACGCATCTTCTGTGTTCGCGTTTATGGTTCTCTTTATTTATGTTCAGAGAAGAGATATCCATATGGATTACCTGACGGGTACGGTGAACAGGAGAGGAATAGATGCCGCGCTTCGAAGGGCTATGGCCGACAGTGCCGAGAATCCTTTCTGTGCGGTCATGATCGATATTGATTACTTTAAGCTCATAAACGATAATTTTGGACATAAGGTCGGAGATGAGGTTCTTGAGGGTATCGCGGCTATTCTTCTTAACACATTTGACAAGAAGGATGTAGTCGGAAGATATGGCGGAGACGAGTTCTGCATTATAACTCATATGACCGATGAACTCGAGATTGAAAAGAGAATTCATCAGGTTAAAAAACTTGTTGAAGATTTTGAGTGGAGCAACCGTGGTAAAATGGATCTTTCAGTGAGTGCCGGAATTGCCATTTACAGCAAGGAAATGGATATGCACGGCAAAGATTTCATGGAATTTGTTGACAGCAGAATGTATGAGGAAAAGGCGCTTCATCATCTGTCCAAGCAGGTTAAGGTGGCAGCAAATTGATAATAATTTATTAAAGGGGTTGACGAAAACTTTAAAAATGTATATTAATAAGAACGTGAGTTTTAAGCGGAACTAACATAATTAACAATTAATATATATGAAGGGGCATAATTTAAACAATGGCAAGTAGCAAGCGTACAGCGGATAAGAAAAATTCGCTTCTTATTGTTGAGTCACCCACAAAGGTTAAAGCTATAAAGAAGTTTTTGGGCTCAGGATATGAAGTTGCGGCAAGTAACGGTCATGTCAGAGATCTTCCGAGAAGTCAGATGGGGGTAGATATTAATAATGACTTCGAGCCTAAATATATAACCATCAGGGGAAAGGGCGATGTTCTCGCTACTCTCAGAAAGCAGGTTAAGAAGGCCAAGTGCGTATATCTCGCAACTGACCCGGACCGAGAGGGTGAAGCAATTTCATGGCACCTTATCTCGGCTCTTAAATTAAACGAATCAGATGTTAAGATACAGAGAGTGACATTCAATGAGATCACCAAGAATGCCGTCAAGGAAGCAATGAAGCATCCAAGAGACATTGATATGAATCTCGTTGATGCACAGCAGGCAAGAAGAGTGCTTGATCGAATGGTTGGTTACAGCATTTCACCTCTTCTCTGGTCTAAGATAAAAAGAGGCTTAAGTGCCGGAAGAGTGCAGTCTGTTGCGCTCAGGATCATAGCAGACAGAGAAGAAGAGATTGATTCTTTTATTCCCAAGGAATATTGGACACTTGATGTCAATCTCAAGATTAAAGGCGAAAAGAAGCCTATCGTAGCTCATTACTACGGAACAACCGAAGAGAAAAAAGAAATTGAGAGTAAGGCAGACCTTGATGCTATCTGCGCTTCACTTAAGGGCAAGAAGTTCAAGGTTACGGATATAAAGAAGGGCGAGAGAACCAAGAAGGCTCCGCTTCCTTTTACAACATCAACACTTCAGCAGGAAGCTTCCAAATCGCTCAACTTCTCTACACAGAAGACAATGCGTGTTGCACAGCAACTTTACGAAGGAATCGACCTTGGAAAAGAAGGCACTGTGGGTCTTATCACATACCTCAGAACAGATTCCACACGTGTATCTGATGAAGCTGTTGCAGCTGCAAATAACTATATCTCCGAGAATTTCGGAGAAGAGTATCTTGCTTCGGGAGCAGGTGCCAAGAAGCAGGAAACTAAGATTCAGGATGCTCACGAAGCGATCAGACCTTCTTATATTGACAGACATCCTGTTACTGTAAAAGAATATCTTTCAAAGGATCAGTTCAGACTCTATCAGCTCATATGGAAAAGATTCATGGCTAGCAGAATGGCTGCCGCTAAATATGAGACAACATCGGTTAAGATAGATGCCGGAGAACATAGATTTACAATGGCTGCGTCCAAGACTGTATTTGACGGTTTCCTTAACGTATATACCGATGAGGACGATCAGGTTGAGAAGAATGTTATTTCTTCCAATCTTAATGTAGATTCTGAGCTTACATTTGAGTCATTCGATGAAGACCAGCACTTTACACAGCCGGCTCCTCATTACACAGAGGCTTCTCTTGTTCATGATCTTGAGGCTCTCGGTATCGGAAGACCAAGTACTTACGCGCCTACAATCTCTACGATCATTGCAAGACACTATATTACAAAGGAAAATAAGAGTCTTTACATCACAGAGCTTGGACAGGCTGTAAATAAGATGATGAATGACGCTTTTCCTCAGATTGTTGATGTTAACTTTACTTCCAACATGGAATCACTCCTTGACGGAATTGCCGACGGAGAAGTTAAGTGGAAGACTGTTATCAGAAACTTCTATCCCGATCTTGATAAGGCTGTTGCCGATGCGGAGAAGGAAATGGAAAAGATCCAGGTTCAGGATGAAGTGACAGATGAGATCTGCGAAGTTTGCGGAAGAAATCTTGTTATCAAGTACGGCCCTCACGGTAAGTTCCTTGCTTGCCCCGGATTCCCCGAGTGCAAGAATACCAAGCCTTACTATGAGAAGATAGGTGTACAGTGTCCTAAGTGCGGCAAAGATATCGTAATGAAGCGCACAAGAAAGGGACGTATTTTCTACGGATGTATCGACAATCCCGAGTGCGACTTTATGTCCTGGGCAAGACCTGTTGCAACTAAATGTCCTAAGTGCGGAAGCCTTATGGTTGCTAAGAGCAGCAAGTTGGCATGCACAAATACAGACTGCGGATTTGTGTGCAACAAGGACGAACTCGAGAAGAAAAACTAGTTGATTGAATATTTAGAAAAATTTAGATTTTTTTCATAATTGTAGGCGCTTTATTGTTTGAAGCGCCTATATTTTTATGCTAAGATTACGTTAAGACACCGTGTAAACATTTCTTTTTGATAATAGAAGGAGATTCTTATGAGTAGTGTTCAACTACTGGATAAAACCCGAAAAATCGGAAAACTGCTTCATAACAGTAACTTGGGTAAAGTGGTATTTAATGATATCTGCAGGGTTTTATGTGATATTCTCTCATCAAACATGTTTGTCATCAGTAAGAAGGGAAAGGTTCTTGGAATCGGAGAGAGTGCCAGCGTTGAATCGTTAAGCGGATTGCTCGTTGACAGCGTAGGTTCTTTTATCGACCCGATGCTCAATGAGAGACTTCTTACCATTCTTTCAACAAAGGAGAATGTCAATCTCGAGACTCTTGGTTTCGAAGGGATTGACAGCAGTAAATTTCAGGCGATTATTACTCCCATAGAGATTGCCGGAGAAAGACTCGGTACTCTTTTTATCTATAAGACGGATAAACCTTATGATATCGATGATATTATTCTGTGTGAATACGGAACGACGGTTGTAGGACTTGAAATGCTCCGCGCAGTAAATGAAGAGAATGCGGAAGAGAGCAGAAAGCTTGCGGTTGTAAAATCAGCGATCGGAACATTGTCATTCTCCGAGATGCAGGCAATCATCCATATCTTTGATGAACTTGACGGAATGGAAGGTGTGCTTGTAGCAAGTAAGATCGCGGACAGAGTCGGAATCACAAGAAGCGTTATCGTCAATGCCCTCAGAAAATTTGAGAGTGCCGGCGTTATCGAATCCAGATCTTCGGGAATGAAGGGAACATATATCAAAGTAATTAACGATGTTGTCTTCAGCGAGATCAAGAAACTAAAACAAGAGATGTAATTGTCCGATATATATATAGAACAGCATAAAATACGGATAGTATCAGTGATGAAGGGATTTATCGAAAGGTAGACCCCTTCTTTTATTTGGATAAAAAATAACATAGAAAAACGTTTGTTTAATATTAATATTAATTTTTATGTTTAATTAAGTTGTGTTTAAAATAAGTTTTCGTACTTCATTTAGTAGTTAATTTTGAAATTAGGCACAATATAAAGTATATTTTACTTGTATTTTAGCTAAAAAAATTCTATTATAAATATAAGTATGATACATAAAGTGTACCCATCTTTATGATTTAAGGAGGAAGAAGATGATCAATAGCAGTGTTTTTGATTATATCAATGTCTTGGATAAGGCTTCTGACGCGTCTTGGACAAGAAATGAGATTATCGCGAACAATATAGCGAATGTAGACACTCCGGGGTACAAGAGACAGGACCTGAATTTTGAGGATGAGCTTGAGAGAGCACTCGGGCATTCAAGATACAGGACCATGGACCAGAAAGTTTCGGATTTAAAGGATAAGCATTTAAAAGCAAGAGTTGTCAACGACTACTCGAGTTTCTCTTACAGGACCGACAGAAATAATGTTGACATAGATACTGAGAATGTCACACTTGCAGCTAATCAGATTAAATATCAGGGACTTATGGCAGGACTTAATTCTGAGTTCAAGAATCTTCTTGCTGTTACTAAGTCTTCGTAATCATTCATACATTATTTTTTATTTATTTCATAGGAGGTAACCGGTATGAGTATTTTCGATTCTTTCAACATCAACTCATCAGGAATGACTGCTCAGAGATTCAGAATGGACATTATCTCTGAAAACATTGCCAACGCAAATACAACAAGAACACAGGATGGAACTCCTTATGTCAGAAAGGTAGTTACATTTGCAGAGAAAGGCTCACAGACTCCTTTTTCAAGGATATTGAACGAAAGACTTGACCACTATTCGGGAAGAGGTGTCAAGGTTACTAAGGTTCAGGATGACACATGGACACAGATGAATATTGTCTACGATCCTTCACATCCCGATGCCGATGAAAACGGATATGTGACTTATCCAAATGTCAATACGGTTACAGAGATGACAAACCTTATTGATGCAAGCAGATCTTACGAAGCAAATGCTACAGCTTTCAATGCAAGCAAGAATCTTGCTACCAGAGGTCTTGAGATAGGAAACGGCTGATACGGTATGGTTTAAACTAAACCGTTAATTTTGGAGGTAGTATTTAATGGCTTCACTTGATATATCACAACTTAGGAATGTAACTTCACAGGCAATCAAGAATGCAGAGAAGACAAACAGCAGAGTCTATAACGTTTTGGGGAACAATGATGACTCGGCAAACTCTTTTTCTTCGATCTTTGATCAGGCTGTGCAGAACATAAATACAACAAATGCATATCTTTCAGATGCCGAGAATGAAGAGATAAGATGGGCTCTTGGCAAGACTGACAATACGCATGACCTTACCATCGCGCTTCAGAAGGCTCAGACTGCGCTTCAGTATACTATCGCTGTGCGTGACAAGGCCCTGGCTGCATACAGAGAGCTGACACAAATGCAGATCTGATCGCTCATTTTTAATATTTTTTTAGTTTTTTTGGGAGGGAGAATAAATGGCTGACAGGTTTAAAGAGCTGTGGCAGAAAATTCTCGATTGGTGGAACAAGTTTACAGCGAAACAAAAAACGCTGGTTGTTGGAGCGGGGACAGTAGTTCTTCTCACACTTATCATCTTGTTATCTGCTTTGAATCAGCCTCAATATGTTCTTTTGGCGAGTGCCAATTCTACAAAAGAGGCATCGGAGATCAAGGACCTTTTGGACTCAAATGCCATCAACTACAAGATGTCTGATGACGGTCTTGACTTTAAGGTTCTCAAAAAAGATCAGGCTAATGCCAATCTTCTTTTAGGTGCTAATGATATACAATCATACGCATACAGTATCGACAACGTAACTAACGGAAGTTTTTCCACGACAGAATCAGACAAGCAAAAAAAGTATGTGGTTTATCTGGAGAAGCAGCTGGAGTCTGACTTCATCCAGAATTTTACAACGATTGACGCTGCGCATGTTCAGTTGCATATACCGGATAATGACGGAACCCTTATCGGAAATAAAGAGGAAGCTTCCGCAACCATTATGCTTGAGATTGCAGAGGGAGCAGAGTTTACCGAGGATAATGCCGCATTCCTTGCAAAAGCGGTAGCGAAGGCTTTGGGTAATTCGGATACAAAGAATATTGTAATCGTAGACAACCAAAGTAACCTTCTTTTTTCGGGAGATGAAGATTCTACCGTTACGGGACTTGCAAGCACACAGCTTTCGCTTAAGTCCAAGGCTGAACAGATTGTAAAAAACGAAGTCAAAAAAGTTATACTTGGAACCAAGTTGTATGACGCAGTTGAGGTTGCAAGTAATCTTGACATGGATTTTTCTCATGAAGAGGTTGTTCAGCATGACTATACACCGGCTGAAGATCAGACTCAGGGTGTGCTCAGTCATGAGGATATCTATACCGCAGAAAACGTAAACGGCATCAGTGGTATACCGGGAACGGATACAAATGCCGATGATGAGACTACATACGTAACTCAGGACAATAATAACTCAAGTTCAAATATTAACGAGGAGTCGAGAGATTATCTTCCGAATGAGAAGATAACAACAACTACAAATCAGCCGGGTGCTGTTAAATACGCATCTTCTTCGATATCCGTTACAGCGATCAACTACGTTGTTATGAATGAGGAAGATTACAACAGCGCAGATCATGAAAATCTTACATGGGCTGAATTTAAGGCACAGAACAAAACTCCTTCAACAGAGGAAGTTCCCGAAAACATCGTGAATGTTGTTTCCAAGGCTACGGGAATTCCTGCTGAGAATGTTGCTATAGTGGCATCTACGGAGTACATGTTTTTTGATAAGACAGGATCTTCGGTAACGCTTTCGGACATCCTTCAGATAGTTCTTATCCTTGTGATCTTGGGGCTTCTTGCATTTATCATCATAAGGAGCATGTGGACGACCAAGAAGACGGAGGAAGTGGAAGAACCCGAGCCTTTGTCTGTTGAATCACTGCTTGAGTCACAGCCCGAGGAGCTTCTCGAAGATATCGAGATGGATACGGGATCAGAGACAAAGAGACTTATCGAGAAATTCGTTGACGAGAATCCCGAAGCGGCCGCAACGCTTCTTCGAAACTGGTTGAACGAAGACTATACATGATGGGGTGAAATAATATGGATATAGGGTCAAATCCTTTAACTTCGGATTTTACCGGCACACAAAAAGCGGCGATTCTCCTTATTGCACTGGGACCGGAGAAATCATCCGCCATATTTAAGCATCTGAAAGAGGAAGAGATCGAGGAACTTACCCTCGAGATCGCCAATACAAGAAGCGTTACTTCGCAGATCAAGGAAGCAATCCTTGAAGAGTTCTACGGAGTCTGCCTTGCTCAGCAGTATATCGCAGAAGGCGGTATCAATTATGCTAAGGAGCTTCTTGAGAAAGCTCTCGGTGAAGATAAAGCTCTTGATGTTATCAGTAAACTTACAGCTTCGCTTCAGGTTAAGCCCTTCGAGTTTATCAGAAAGACAGAACCTTCTCAGATACTTACATTCATTCAGGACGAGCATCCGCAGACGATTGCACTTATATTGTCATATATGTCACCGTCTCAGAGCGCAATGGTATTGTCAGCTCTTCCGCCTGACAGGCAGGCTGATGTTGCAAAGCGTATCGCATCCATGGACAGAACAAGTCCGGATACCATAAAGGAAGTGGAAAAAGTGCTTGAATCAAAGCTTTCTTCTCTTGTAAACCAGGATTACACAATCATTGGCGGCGTAGATGCTGTTGTAGAAATCCTGAATACGGTAGACAGAGCTACAGAAAAGCATATCATGGAGACTCTCGAGATCGAAGAGCCCGAACTTGCAGACGAGATCAGAAAGAAGATGTTTGTGTTCGAGGATGTTCTTCTTTTGGACGACAGATCCATTCAGAGAGTGCTGCGTGAAGTTGAGAACAGCGATCTTGCTCTTGCATGTAAAGGTGCTACGGAGCAGGTTCAGAACGCTATTTTCAACAACCTTTCAAAGCGTCTTGCAGCTATGATCCGTGAGGATATGGATTTCATGGGACCTGTTCGTATGAAGGATGTTGAAGAGGCTCAGCAGAAGATCGTCAATGTCATCAGAAAGCTTGAGGATTCCGGTGAAATTGTAATCTCCAGAGGCGGAGGTGATGAGCTAATTGTCTAATCTTTTTAAAGCCGGCTTTGTGAGTTTTGATCAGAGCGATGCAAGAATAATAGATAATAACGATCTTTCAAACAGAAAGATTGAGGCATATCAGGAAAGAGAACTTAAGCGTCAGAGAACCAGAATGATGCAGGAGGAAGGCTACGAAGAGGGCGAGGGTGTTGAAGATTTTGTTCCGGGGATAGGACTTGAACAGATCGATCAGCTTACTCAGGACCAGAATATGCTGGGATCATTTCCGGACCCTCAGTTTGATATGGAAGCCATGCAGGCTGAGATAGACCTTAAACTCCAGCAGGCTCAGGAACAGGCCGAGATGATTATAAATGATGCACAGCAACAGGCTGAGAATATCAGAAATCAGGCTATGGATCAGGGAAGACAGGAAGGGTATGACGCCGGATATCAGGAAGGCCTTGCTGCTGTTGAGCAGATAAAACAGGAAACGCTTCAAAAGCAGGAAGAACTCGACAAAGAGTATCAGCAGATCGTCGATGAACTTGAACCTGAGATGGTTGATGTGCTGACTCAGATTTATGAGCATGTTTTCGGTGTTGATCTCAGGGAAGATAAAGGAATCATACTTCATCTTCTTAAGAATACGCTTTCCAGAATCGAGCCCGGTAACGACCTTATCGTGCATATTTCCCCCGATGATTACGACGATGTTATGGATGAAAAAGATTCTATCGACGCATGTATTTCTTCTCCGAGTACGACTATGGAGATTATCGAAGATCCGCTTCTTAAGAAAAATGAATGCATGATAGAATCGGACAGCGGTGTTTTTGATTGCAGTCTCGGAGTTGAGCTTTCTGAGCTCACAAGAAAACTCAGACTTCTTTCTTTTGACAGAAAGAAAAGATAAAGAGTAGGTTATAAATTATGCTCACATCTTCAATTGATATATCTAAATACAAGAAAATGCAAAATGCTCCTTATTATCGCATGAGGGGCAAGGTTGTCAATGTTATCGGTCTTACTATCGAATCGGCGGGACCCGATGCGAAACTCGGCGATATCTGCCTTATTTACCCAAAGAAAAAAGACAGCGAATTTGCGATTAACATTGATGCTAAGCCTGCAATGGCTGAAGTTGTGGGATTTAAGGACAATCACGTTCAGCTTATGCCTTATGAGAATGTAAGTGGCATAGGAAACGGAAGTATCGTTGAGAATACGGACTCACCGCTCAGAGTAAATGTGGGCGAAGGACTTCTTGGAAAGACACTTGACGGACTTGGAAGGATTGACGGTATTTCTTACGGACATGGAACCGCACTTGAAGGCGGAGTTGCATATTCGGTTGAGAATGAACCGCCGGATCCCATGACAAGAGACCCGATTTCGGATGTTCTTCCGCTTGGCGTTAAGGCGGTTGACGGCCTTTTGACAGTCGGGAAAGGACAAAGAATCGGAATCTTTGCGGGCTCAGGTGTTGGTAAGAGTACACTCCTTGGTATGTTTGCGAGAAATACCCAGGCGGATATAAATGTTATCGCGCTTATCGGAGAGCGTGGCAGGGAGGTTAGAGAGTTCATCGAAAGAGATATGGGTGAAGAAGGTATGAAGCGCTCGATTGTTGTCTGCGCGACTTCCGACAGGCCTGCTCTTGAGAGACTTAAGGCAGCCAAGACGGCTACTTCGATAGCTGAATATTTCAGGGATAAAGGTAAGGATGTCCTTCTCATGATGGATTCTCTTACCCGTTTTTCAATGGCTCAGAGAGAAATAGGACTTGCGAGCGGCGAACCGCCTGTTTCAAGGGGGTATCCGCCCAGTGTATATGCTGAGATGCCTAAGCTTCTTGAGAGGGCCGGAAAGTCAAAGAAAGGCTCGATAACAGGTCTTTATACCGTTCTTGTTGACGGTGATGACATGAACGAACCTATAACGGATACCGCGAGAGGTATTCTGGACGGGCATATAGTGCTTAACAGAAAACTTGCACAGAAGAATCATTATCCGGCTATAGATGTTCTTGCGAGTATTTCAAGATGTATGTCCGCAATCGCTGATCCGGAGCACAAGAAGGCTGCAGGAAAGCTTAAAAATGTCCTTGCCACCTATAATGACGCCGAGGATCTTATAAATATAGGCGCGTACAGAATGGGGGCAAACAAGAACATAGACTATGCGATATCCAAGATTGAAATGGTAAATGAATTTCTTTTGCAGGAGACTGATGAGAAATTCTCGTTTGAAGAGATCAGGAATCAACTTATCAATATGTTCAGATTTTGATAAATCGGCGGTTTTATTATGGCAAGATTTGTCTATAAGATGCAGAGCATCCTGAATATCAAGGAAAAGACCGAAGGGCAGGTTAAGATGGAATTTGCCGCAGCCCAGGCGGAGCTTAACAAGCAGTACGATATTCTGGATGAGTATGTAAAAAGAAAAGAGAATTACCTTATCGAAGCTGAGGAGCTTAGAAACGAAGCGAGTCTGAGACTTCAGGATATATTGGATAATCAGTATGCCACTGCTCAGATGGATGTTATGATTGCTTCCCAGTCGAGGGTAATCAAGGAATATGAAGCTGAGGTCGAAAAAGTCAGAGTAAAGCTTACAAGAGCCATTCAGGAGAGAAAAATGCAGGAGACCCTTCGCGACAGGGCTTATGCGGAGTATCTCGAGGAAGAAAAGCAGGAAGAAGCCAAAGAGAACGACCAGAGAAGTAGTTTCACATACGGACAGAGACAACAGGAGAAGAAGTAAATATGGCTGATCTGGATATGCCGATGTCCCCTTTTGAGGATCAGAAGGCGGCGAAGGCAAAGCTAAAAGCTGACAAATTAGAATATAGGAAGAAACTTAAAGAACAGAGGAAAGCTGATAAGGAAAAGCTGCATGAGTTTGCCGAGAGGTCGGCGGAACTTAGCGGAGACGATGCGGGCGGACTTGCCACCATCGTGATCACTTTTTTCATTGTTCTTATTTGGCTTGCTATAATGGCACTTCTTATAAAGTTCAACGTAGGAAATTTCGGATCCGATATCATGGCTCCGCTTATTAAGGATATTCCTGTAATTAACGCCATTTTGCCCAAGGAAGCAAGAAATGATGCGGATGCAAAGATTGATGAGCCGATTGACTTCAGCACAGAAGGAAGCGAAGCCGGCGGAATTCAGACTATCGATGAAGCTAATGCATATATAAAGAGGCTTGAGAAGGCTCTTCAGGATGAAATGAACCAGAACAGCAGCTATGCGTCCACGATAGACAGGCTTGAAGCGGAAGTGAAAAGACTTGAGCCATTCGAACAGCAGCAAAAAGAGTTCTATGAAGAGAGAGCGGCTTTTTACAACAGTATTGTCTATAACGACAATGCGCCGGATCCTGAAGAATATGCTAAGTATTTTGAGCAGATCGATCCCGATACTGCTGAGAAGATCTATGAGAAGATCAAGCGCGATGAAGGTGAAGAAGCTGCAATTAAGGCTTTTGCTACGACATATTCGGGAATGAAGGCTAAACAGGCTGCCAAGATCTTTGATGAGATGGTTAATGAAAATCAGATCGAACTTGTTTCAAAGATTCTGGCTCAGATGAGCGTAGAAAACCGCGGAGATATTCTTGCCCAGATGAAGGAAGAAAATGCCGCAAAACTCACTCAGCTGTTGGAACCTAATGCACTTAAGAATAAATCAACCAAAGTTACGGGATGATTTCCTAAAAATCTTTTGAATTATGTATAAAGGTTTAAGATATTAAGCCGATATAATGTATGAGATGCCATGGTATCTTTATGGGATCATGCATTTCGGAAATTAAATACATAAGGAGGAAGCTATGAGCAGTGCGGCAAACCCAATTAGTGCAGCCATGAATATTATGGCGACCGGCACTGCAGCCTCAAATGTTTCAGTCGTAACAATGTCTGAAGGATATAGCGCGAATGTTTCAATGAACTTTGGCACTATTTTGAATCAGGCAAACGATGCGGTTACACAGCTTAATTCTGTAAATACAGCAAAAGATGTGGCTGTGTCGAAGGAAAAGACAGACTTGAATGTATCGGTGCAGAAGGAAACTGCAAGTGTCGCTACAAAGGATGTAACAAACGACAACACGGGCACGGAAAATAAGCTCGTTGATACAGACAACAAAGTGGTTGCGGAAGAAACAAATGGCAAGGAAGCCGGCGAAGAGCTGCAGGATGCCATTGCAGAAGAAGGCAAAAAGTTGATCACCAGGATTGCAGAAGAGCTTGACGTATCTGAGGAAGATATCGTGAATGCTATGCAGGCACTGGGAATTACGGCGGTGGACCTGTTTAAACCTGAAAATCTTATACAGCTTATTTCTACTGTAGGAGGACAGGAACAGGCAGTAAATCTTATCACAGACTCAGACCTCTATACATCATTGCAGGACCTCATGGAGGATGCGGATGGTATGAGAAGCGAACTTATGAATGAGTTTGGCTTAACTGAGGAAGATTTTGAAACCGTTGTCAGCAACATGCATGAGGAATTTTCTCAAGTAACGGAAAAAGATGCACAGCCTAAGGCAGAAGCAGAGCCTTTGATCGAAATTAACGATCTTAGACCTGAAAAAGCAGTAAGGGAACCTATAGATAAGGAAATCCACAAGGATGTTCAAAAAGAGGTTTCTGTAGACAGAGCTGATGTATTCAAGGATGAATTCAAACCCGTTGAAAATTCCAACAACACAACAAAAAACAACAATCAGTCAGGAAACTATGATCACGGATCACAGGGAACAACCGTATTTAATCAATTCCTTAACGGAGTTACGGATGCGATAAACGGTTCGACGGCGGCTGAAGAGATGCTTGCATATACCGACAGAGCTCAGATGGAGAACATCGTGAGACAGATCACGGAAAAGATAACAGTTTCTGCAAGCGAAGATGTGACCAAGATGGAACTTCAGCTTCATCCGGCAAGTCTCGGTAATGTAAATATCCTTCTTACAAGCGGTAAGGACGGTATTATTGCAAGATTCACGGCACAGAACGAGATTGTAAAAGAAGCGGTTGAAAGCCAGATGATCCAGCTTCAGCAGAAATTTGAAGCACAGGGCATTAAAGTTAATTCCATAGAAGTTACCGTTTCCAGTCACGCGTTTGAAGAGAATCTTCAGCAGCAGGGCGGAAGCGAAGGAAATAACGAACAGGCTTCAAAGGGCAGAAAAGGACTTCGCAGGATCAATCTGATGGATGCAGATGATATTGCAAGCGAAACGGATATGGACGAAGCCGAGAGATTATCGGCACAGATGATGGCTATGAGCGGAAACACTGTTGATTTCAGTGCGTAAGCCGGCCGGAAAGAGGTTATTATGGCAGATGTAAATTCTGTTACTGCAATAGTTAAAGACGGCAAGATTGAGAACGCTTCAAATAAAACCGAGTCGAAAGAAAAAAATACACAGGCTAAGGGCTACGACAAGGATTCTTTTCTTAAGATCCTTGTCGCCCAGATGAAATATCAGGATCCCATGGAGCCTACTTCAAATACTGAGTACATTTCACAGTACGCTACATTCACTCAGGTTGAGCAGATGAACAACATGGCTAACGCTATGAGCCTTTCAAGAGCATCTGAGATGGTTGGAAAGACTGTTACAATAACTCAGACCAATCCTGAAACCGGAACTAAATCTGAGGTTCAGGGTGTTGTAGACTTTGTTACCTACAGCGGAAATAAGGCATTTCTTAACATTAACGGAACTAACTATAATGTTGACGATGTTACTCAGATACTTGGTGAAGACTATGAGAATGCACTTAATACAGTGAAGGATTTCCAGGAGAATATTGATAAGCTTCCTGATAATATTTCGCTTGTGACTCTTGAGGAGCACGAAAAGACAATCGATTCTATGTATGACTATTACATGAACATGGATGAAAAAGCGAAAAGGCTTATGGATAAAGACTATGTAACTTCGCTTCTTCAGTATGTAAATAGAATTGATGATCTTAATAATAGTGAACATCGAACATTTAATAAAGATAAGTAAACAAATGCATAGGAGGTATAAGCTATGACAATGGATGGTCGTCAGTTTATGTCCATCGGGCAGGTGCAGGACCAATATTTAAACGGTACTGTACCAAAAACGGATAAGAACAAACAAAATATTCCAACAGGTGAAAATTCTTTTGCATCTGTTCTAAACAAAATCCAAGAGTCTGCCGATAATAATATCAGCACGGAGAATCTTAGATTTTCTAAGCATGCCGTAAACAGACTCAGCGACAGAAACATTGAGCTTTCTGAGGAACAGATGCAGAGACTTAACCGTGGAAAAGCTGAGGCCGGTGAAAAGGGAATTAAAGAGTCACTTATTCTGGTTGACCAGCTTGCTTTTATAGTGAACGTTCCCAATAACATGGTCGTTACAGCCATGGATCAGACAGAAAACAAAAACAATGTTTTCACAAACATAGACGGTGCAGTGATCGTATGATTGGACCGAAGCGGCAGACAGGCCCGAAGTGCCCTGCCGTCAGGAAATCTTAACTTCCCGACCGACAGAAGGAAGTTCTTTGACGAAAATCACGACGCATCCGTCCAAAATCAATCTATTTATTTTATTTCTTTTTTTATGATGGAGGACTTTGCCTTATGATGAGATCTCTTTACTCCGGTGTTGCCGGACTTAAGACACACCAGACCAAAATGGACGTTATCGGTAACAACATCGCTAACGTAAACACAACTTCTTACAAATCTCAGTCAATCACATTTTCTGATCTTATGTATCAGACAACACAGACAGCTTCAGGAGCAACAGAGACAAAGGGTGGTATCAACCCTCGTCAGATTGGTCTTGGTACTAAGTCGGGAGCTATAAATACAGCAATTACATCTCAGGGAACAACACAGACTACAAATAACCCTTTTGATATCATGATCACAGGTAAGTCTTTCTTTGTTGTAAATAACGGTGTTGAGAACCTCTATACAAGAGACGGATCATTTTATGTTGACGGTGCGGGAAACCTTGCAATGCAGTCAAATGGATATCTCGTTCAGGGATGGGCTGCAAAAGAAGACAGAGAGACCGGTGAAATTACAGTAAATAGGAATGGCGGACTTTCAAGTCTTCAGATCATGAGTCCCGCTAACTTTACATATGCACCTGCTTCAACTACAGCTGCTGTTTTCCAGGGAAATATTGATGACAATGATTCAAATGTAAATTCAGCAGACGGAAAGACAATTACACTTGAGTTCTATGACAATAAGGGATATCTGTATACAGGAAAGTTTACACTTAAGAATACAGATGATCCGGATCTCTTTGCATTGTCACTTACAGATATTATTGATTCCAACGGAAAAACAATAAATGATAACAAAGATAAAGTGGATCTTATGAGCCAGATTACATTCGGTAATGTTTCCGGTAACAGCAGAACTATAAAAAATGATGCTCTTCGCGGATTCTCTATCGAGGCAACTACAGATTCAAACTTTATCAATATTATTAAAAGTGATGGGGACGTCAAGTATCCAAGTGTAAGCGCAACAGGAAATCTTATTGATCTTTATAATAATGGGCTTCTTGAAAGTGCATATGGACTTAGCAGAACTTCACTTGAGAATAGATATACCAAAGAGGGCTTTGCGAATGCAACATATCAGATTGGTGCAAATGGTGTTCTTTCAGTAACATATCCCACAGTAGATGTTGCGGAAGGTATATATTCAGGTGATTTTGATAATAATAAGATAGATTTTACAACACCGAACAGTGATAATTATTTTATAAATGAGCAAACACAGGAAGCTTACAAAGTTCCTGATGAGAATTTGAAGGATAATGTTCAGAGAATTTCAGGATTGCTCAAAGATGTATTCGGAAAGACTGATTTGAGTAGCTATAGTGGCTTTAAATATGCAGGCGGTAATCTTTCGTTATATGAGAAGTTCACATATCTTAAGGATGAAACTGTTTTGACAGAGTCATTCGAAGATAAAGGAAAAGTTTCACCCAACCTGGTTTCAAGAGATTTTGGGCAGTTCGCCGGACTTACTGACGCAGTAACTGACTATATTAACGGTGGCGGATCTTACGATAAGCTTAAATATACATATAAATCTGACGGAACACTTACAATTACTCAGAGCGTAAATGTCGATAAAGAAAAAGAAATAGATACTCAAAATACACAATTTGGCGAGCTTGATGAAGACAAAAAAACTGCATTTAAAAATGCAATTGAAAATATGCTTGCTAAGTTTGATGGGGCAAATTATAGCTTTGGCTCCCAGTATTCAAGTGAGATTGGTTATAAAGTTATTGAAGAAATTGCAGGTTCAACTGCAGATTCAGCAAACGAAGAAGGAAGAACATTTACTCAGGATCAGATTGATGCTGCGAAAGCAATTAAGAGTGTAATTGATACTCAATATGACGCAATTGATACTAATGATAAAGCTAAAGCTAAACCAGACTCATTTAAATTGGTTGATATAAGTGGCGATGGCGGACTTATCGTAAAATATACTTCAGCAGAAACAAAAGACGGAAATTTCCCTAATGCCGATTCAAACAGAAATACTAATTATAAGCGCAACGCAAAAGAAGTTCTTTCTGCCAATGATTATAAAAACGGCTATACGATTAACGGATCTGCACCTGCATATGTATTTAAGAACAGAGATGACTACGGAAAGTCATATTATGTTGCCAATGATCTGCTTTCAAGAGCATTTAAAGGAAACAATCAGGATGTTATTGATTTTATAAAGAATGTATTCCCTGATGATACACAGAATATGACATTTGATTCTAATGCAGAATATAAAATGAGTATTTCACAAAAAGGTGAGCTTACGCTCAGTCATGATGTGAAAGATTCAACAAATTTCCCGGTTCAGACAGCTGCGACAGGATTTAAGGCAGAGAGAAATGATGATGGAACATATAAGTATACATCAACATCAGCATATAAGAACGTACCTGTAAAGGGGAAAATTTCAGATCTTCTTTCCGTATCGGAGGATAGCCCTCAGAAAGAGCTTCTTTCTAAAGTATACGGAATCAGTGATGAAGCCGCAGATGCATACGGGCTTGACGGTACATATGAGATTATCACAGCAGAGGGTACTGACAAAGGTAAGATTAACCTTACAATAGGTAACCGTACAATCCAGATTGCATTTGATCCTGCGACCGGAGCAATTGTTTCGGCAGATGGAAATTCATTGGACAAGAAAGCTAATATTACATTCGGACTTAACGGACAGGCTACAGCAGGATTGGAAGCTTTTGGATTCCAGGCTTCTCCTACAAATGCAGCTGAACTTGAGAGAAATCATACAATTTCTGTTGATTTTTCAACACTTTCAAATTACAACACAAGTAAGTCTTCAACAATTACAGCCAGCAAGGGTGATATGAAGTCACTTAACACAGGACGTGCGGTTGGTGAGATGAACGGTGTAAATGTAAGTGATAACGGCATGATTTATGCAAACTATTCAAACGGCCAGACAAAGCTTTTGGGACAGATCGCATCTGCAGAGTTTGCTAATGCATCGGGTCTTTCAAAGCAGGGTGATAACCTCTATGCATCAACTCTTAACTCAGGTGATGCTACAATTCAGGATATCACAACTGACGGTGGCTACATGAGCACGGGTGTTTTGGAGATGTCAAACGTAGACCTCTCAGCACAGTTTACCGAGATGATCACAACACAGCGTGGATTCCAGGCTAACAGCCGTATCATCACAGTATCTGATACACTCCTTGAGGAACTTACAAACCTTAAGAGATAATAATCTGTAACATATACAATTAAATCATAAGGCAATCGCCCACATCCGGTCGGGGATGTGGGCGATTTATTCATTATACTAGTTCGACATGGTTCTGGAGTGCTTCTTCCATTTCACGGGCGTCTACACCGAGATATCTCTTTGTAATGTCAGGAGAAGAGTGCTGGAAAAATTCCATAACGAGAACGATATTATAGCCATTGGATTCATATAAGCGCATGCCACAGTATTTCCTAAAACTATGTGTCGATACGTTTTCGTAGCCGAGATATTCACAGACTTTGCGAAGATATTTCTGGACGGCTCTTTCGCTAATGTTAAATATAAGATCTTCATTTTTGGTGTTATTTTCGGCAATATAATTTTTCAGATGTTTATAATATTCTTCAGAAATGGTCTTATACCGCTTTTTCTTTGTTTTCATTTCAACAATATTTATCTTATGGACATTTCCTGCAGCAATAAAGCTTGAAGGCTTCAACGCAAGGATATCCTCAATACGGATTCCGAGATTGGCCTCCGCGATTAGAATCTCGGCAATTCTGGGATTGGCCCTGAATTGCTTGGAAGCTCCGGTTCTCATTGTTTCAATTATTTCAGTGTATTGTTCTCTCGTAATCGGTACGGTAGCGTATTGTCCCATTATTTTAGTCCTTGATCAAATCTGATCTGAATCTGATGTCTCTCCATGTTTTTTTGAGCCGTTTTTTTCGCGAAATTCATCAATTGAATTTTGGCGTTAAAATTGGGCATAACGATAGTATATACGTATTTATCGCGTTTTTCAATGATTTTAGGTTCGCATAATATGCATTTTGCGAACTCTATATACGTGTACAATGTACACATTGTAATGTGTACATTATGTATTGAGATTAAGAGGCTGAGATGATACAATAAAGTCAGTAAAATACATATTTCATAAGATTACTATTTTCAAGGAGGCATAATGAGCGACAAGGAAGCAACTAAGGAAGAAAGAACTGTAGATGATACAACGAAGCCTCGCACAATGAGACTTACGGATGAAACGTTTGAATATATAAAGAAACTTGCGGCACAACTTGGCGGGAATCAGCAACATGCCGTATCGGAACTTCTTAGGGTATATGAAGGGCAGATAGAGAAAGATGCTTTACCTGCAGGTGCGGAACAGCTCGAAGAATTCGAGAAGTACCAGGCTAAGATGCATGATATTTTCATGGATCTTATTAGATCCAGAAACGATGCTGCAGATCTTGCCCGTGTAGATTTTGCAAAACAACTTGATACTAAAGATGATATAATCTGCGAACTTCAGAAAAATCTTAAGGATATAAAAGCCGGAGAAGACGGGGCTGCAGAAAAGGCAGAGTCGCTTCGCAAAGAAAATGATGAATTAAAGCAAAAGATGCAGGATGAGATTGAACATCTGAAAGAAGAGCTTGAGAAAAGCAAAGAAGAGTGCAATGAATTAAAAGAACAAGTTTCTTCTATAAAAGAAGAACTGGCTGAAGCAAAGAAAAATGAATCCGATATAAGGAAACTTTACGATGAAAGAGTTGCATCTTCCGTAAAACTCATGGATGAAGTGGAAGAACTTAAGAATAAAGAAAATCCTCTCAGAGAAAATATATCAAAAGTTGCTTCGGAAAACAGAGTTTTAGTTGCGGAAAATGCAAGACTTACGCAGGAAAACAAAACTTTGCGCGACGATATCGAATCCATGAGAACTTCACATACCGCTGAGATCAAACTTGTTACAGCGAATGCGGAACTCAAGGCAAAGAATGACGCATACAAAGAATTACTTGCTGAAAAAGACAGATATTCTCAACTTGTTGAACAGATCAAAAATGACAGGACTGAAAAATTGCTTGAAAATCTAAAAAATAAGTAATTTCAATTAAAATTAATTACATTGGGCAACGCTTGCACTTGACTGGGGTGTGAGCGTTTTATTTTTTGTCAAGAAAAATCGTAGAAACTAACCGTTGTTTTTGATATTTAATACTGTACAGTAAATGAAAATGTGTTAAAATAAATTGAATACCACTATATGTAGTATATTGCATGCACTATGAAACATAATTGCTAACTTTATTTCATTCATTTTGCTCTAAAATGAAATTACGATTCAAATTGGACTAAAAAAGTTGCATTTAAGCAAGAATTAAGCATTTTAGTATGGTAAAATTAATATGCTAAGAAATTAAGTTTCGTTTCTAGTCTATTTTTTCACTAAAAAATGTAATTTTATATCAGAAGGTGTTTATGAACAAGGGAGTAATTGAGCTTACCAAAATGGATACGCGTAAGATACTCATTAATCCGAGTTTGATTGAGACAGTTGAGAGTAATCCGGATACTGTCGTGGTCTTATCTACCGGAAGAAAGCTTATTGTGAAAGAGAGCATGGAAGATATTTGCAGTCTTATCAATTCCTGAAACGTGCGGAAGAAGATGTTGACTAATTTTTAATGTGAGAGGTAAATGCTGTGGATATTGCGTCGATTATCGGTGTAGTAATGGGAATTGTATTTATGCTTCTTGGAATCATCACATCCGGAGGCATCGGTTCTGTTGGAAATTTCTTGGATGCGCCGTCGGCTCTGGTTACATTCGGTGGAGCTTTGATGGCTGTTTTGGCATCCAGACCGCTTTCGGAGTTTACCGGCGGACTCAAGTGCTATACGCGAATATTTAAACTTACTACCGATGATACCAAGGCCGTAATCAAGCAGATCATCGATCTGTCCAATACAGCCAGAAAAGAAGGTCTTCTCGCTCTGGAAGAAGCGGCCGGCAATCTTGACGATGCTTTTATGAAAAAAGGCGTCATGCTTATTGTTGACGGTACCGAGCCTGAGCTTGTAAAGAGCATTCTTGAGGCCGAGATAGATGCTATGGCTGAGAGACATAAGACTAACTATTCTTTATTTGAAGACATTGCGTCACAGGGTCCTGCCTGGGGTATGATCGGTACACTTTTGGGGCTTGTTAACATGCTTAATGATATGAGTGATGCATCGAAGATTGGACCTTCCATGGCGACTGCTCTTATCACGACATTGTACGGTTCAGTTATGGCGAACTGGTTCTGTTTCCCTGCTTCAGCCAAGTTAAAGGCAAGAAGCAATGCAGAGTACATGTCAAAGAGTATTGTCATTGAAGGACTTTTGTCTATACAGGCGGGTGAAAATCCCCGTGTAACAGAAGAGAAGCTTAAGTCATTCCTGTCACCCGTTGACAGAACGGCTTACGAAGCTGAGACCGGAACAGGTTCAGCAGGTGGAGGCGAAGAATAATGGCAAAAAAAGCAGAAGAAGTAAAACCGGGCGCGCCCGCGTGGACCGCGACGTTTGGAGATCTGATGAACCTGCTCCTTTGTTTCTTCGTACTTCTTTTCTCCATGTCAACTATGGATGCCGCTAAGTTTGAAGAGGTTGCCGCGTCGTTTAGTTCGGCGTTCGGCTTTTTCTCAGGCGGTGAGATGGCTATCGGTGAAGGTGCTCTTATAGGCGATGGAATATCACAGCTTAGTGAGCTTTCGAGCTATGTGACTTCAATGGGACTTGCACAGACAGGTGAGAATGCCGATACCGAGGAGATGGAAGTCGGTGATATGAACCAAAAGGAACTTATGGAAGCGGCTGAGGAAGAACAGCTCGAAGCTTCGGCGGAGCTTGCTGAGAAGATTGAGGAAGCTCTTAATGAAGAAGATATAGAGGATGTTGTTGCTCTTAATTATACGAGTCAGTTTGTTCAGCTTACCATACAGGGTTCGATCCTTTTTGATTCTGCCAAGACTGATATTAAGGAAGATGCAAAACCTGTAATAGATAAAGTTGGACAGATACTCGAGACTTATGCCGGAGGAACTGTTGCGGTTGAGGGACATACTGATAACGTTCCCATGACTTCAGGCGGAAAGTATGCGAACAACGATGAGCTCAGCTCAGGAAGAGCTCTTTCGGTTTTCTATTATCTTTGTGAGAACACTAATCTTGATCCTGCGAACATAGTTCATACGGGCAGAGGGGAATATAACCCGATCGCTGATAATTCAACCGATGAGGGAAGAGCCCGTAACAGACGAGTTGAGATTAAAATATATAATCCACTTAGTTCTTCATACTAAAAGAGGGGGGATTTTTCAAATGAAAAAGAATTTACTATCAATCATCATTCTGGCTTTACTTGTTGTAAATATCGCCATGACGGGCTTTATGCTTTTGAGTGTTATGACTACAAATTCCCAGACGGCCAAACTTGTTTCTGACATAGCGGCTGCGCTTGAACTTGAAACAAGCGGCGGTGTCGGCGGAGGACTTAACACTGAGCCTTCAGAACCTTCGGGAGTCAATGAAATAGCTACATTCGGATTTGTTGGAAATCAGGACAGGCTTACCATAAATCTTAAGCCGGGCAATGACGGCAAATCACATATGATGGTTGTTGAAGTTGTTTTTTCCATGAATACAGCCAATCCTGATTATGCATCATATGGCTCATCCGAGCAGCTTTCGGGAATGAGAGATCGTGTGAAGTCAATTGTTACCGATACACTTTCAAGTTATTCAATGGAAGAACTTCAGGAAAACAGTCAGCCCGCAAAAGATGCAATTGTTGAAAAGGTAAGAGAACTTTACAATTCCAACTTTATTTACAGAGTTGATTTCAGCAGTGTGCTTTATCAGTAATGCTGCATTTTATTAAAAAGGATACGCCGATAGCTATTTATCGGAGGAAGGAGATCCAACTTGAGCGAAGTACTGTCACAAAATGAAATAGATGGTCTGTTGGCAGCACTTAATAGCGGTGAATTAGATGTAGATCAGATGCAAGCCGCAGACGAGAAAAAAGTCAAAGATTATGACTTTAAACGTCCGGCGAAGTTTTCCAAGGAACATCTCAGAACTTTGGAGATGATATACGAGCATTACGGAAGGCTTTTGTCTACTACATTACCTTTATATCTTAGAAAGAATGTTACGGTGTCGGTTGCTAACTCAGAGACGGTTACATATTCGGAGTTTAGCAATGCCCTTTCAAACCCGGTTATTTTGGGAGTTATAAGCTTCCTCCCCTTACAGGGAACGATTATTTTGGAACTGCAGGCCAACATCGGATTCTCTTTTATCGACAGGATGCTTGGAGGTACCGGCATCGGACTTGATAAACCGAGACCATTCACCGATATTGAGATGCCACTTATAGAGAAGCTTGTGACTATTTGCATGCAGCTTATGGTAGAGCCGTGGCAGAATGTTGTTTCTATCAATCCGGTCATGGAAAAGATAGAGACAAACCCGCAGTTTGCACAGGTTATTTCACCTACAGACATGATCGCCATCGTCACTCTTAATATTAAGATCGGTGAAACGGAAGGACTTATGAATGTATGTCTTCCTTATTTCACGCTTGAGAGTGTTATGGATAAACTTAATACCAAGTTCTGGTTCTCCACGATGCAGAAGAACGTGGATGAAGATTTCGGAGAATATCTTGAGACTATGGTCAAACATGTTGATGTTCCCGTAAGAGCGGTTCTTGGCAAGTGTAATGTTTCCGTTAATGACTTTGTTCATTTGCAACCCGGCGACATTATCAGACTTGATAACAGAGTAAACACGGATATGCAGGTTTACGTTGGAAATATCTACAAATTCACCGGTTTGCCCGGTACTACGAAAGATAAATACGCCGTCAGGATCACGTCGGTAGTAAGAGAGGAGGAAGAGTAGGAGCATGGATGGAATGTTATCTCAAGATGAAATTAATGCTTTGCTATCCGGCATGGATTCAACAGCCGGTGGAGAAGGTGATGCTCCGGCTGCAGAAGCACCTTCCGATAATTCGGATATACCGGTAACTTCCGGCGCACCGGTTTCAGGAGGAAGCGAGATAGACGAATCGCTTCTTAATGATGCGGAAAAAGATGCCATCGGTGAGGTGGCTAATATAAGTATGGGATCTTCGGCTACTACGCTGTATTCCCTTGTAAATCAGAAGGTTAATATTACAACACCCCAGGTTGAACTTGCCAACTGGGAAAATGTAATAAATAACTATGAGAGACCTTGCGTCTTTATTCAGATTCAGTATACGGAAGGTCTTGACGGAACAAATATCCTTATCCTGAAAGAACGTGATGTTATGGTCATCACCGATCTAATGATGGGTGGCGACGGAACAAATATTTCCGGAGAGATTGGAGAACTTCAACTTTCAGCTATCTCTGAAGCAATGAACCAGATGATGGGTGCGGCGGCAACATCTCTTTCTACAATGATCAATCAGAAGGTTGATATCAGCCCACCGCAGGCTACACTTCTTGATATGATCAACGACGATCCTTCGGATATCGCAGAGTTCCTTATGGGAACATTTGTAAAGATATCTTTCAAGATGCAGGTCGGAGATCTTGTGGATTCAACGCTTATGCAGTTGTATCCCATTGATTTTGCCAAGGCGTTAAAAGATCTTGTTCTTACTGATTCAGGAGCAAAAGAAGCAGCACCTGCGCCTGCTCCCGAACCTGCACCTGCGCCTGCAGAAGCGCCTGCGCCCGCAGCGCCCGATCCGAATATGATGGCGCAGCCTCAAATGGGAATGCCACAGATGGGTATGCCGCAAATGCAGATGCCTCAGATGGGAATGCCACAGATGCAGACCCCTCCGATGGGTATGCCGCAGATGCAGATGCCTCAGATGATGAATATGAACATTCAGCCCGCACAGTTCCAGACGTTTGCGGGTGGTCCCGGAATGATGGCCGGAGGGGAAAATATCGGCATCATCAAGGATGTTCCTTTGGAAGTTACGGTTGAGCTTGGAAGAACTGCTAAACCGATCTCCGATATTCTGGAGTTTGCACCCGGTACCATTATCGAGCTTGATAAGGTTGCGGGTGAGCCTGTCGACGTACTTGTAAACGGTAAGTTCGTTGCAAAAGGCGAAGTAGTTGTAATTGAAGAAAGTTTCGGTGTTCGTGTGACCGAGATTGTTCAGTGACGATTTCTTTTTACAAGATTTCTTTTATATAAAAAGAAACAGATGGAGTGTTTGCATAATGTCAGCCGAATCTTACTTACAGTTTGTTGCCATCTTAATAATCTTTGTTCTTGTGCTTGGGCTTACTTATTATGTGACCAAGTGGCTTGCCGGTTATCAAAAAGAAAAGGGCAGCGGAAAGAACATTGAGGTTTTGGAGACCGGAAGGATCTCAACTACCAAGTATATCCAGATAGTGCGTCTGGGTAATAAATATATGGCCATCGCAGTGGGGAAGGATGAAGTTACTGCATTATGCGAACTTGACAAGGAGTCACTTGTTTTTGACAATCCTGAAAATGCGGGCACGTTAAGCTTTAACGAAATTCTTGAAAAAATAAAAAGCGAGTTTAAGAAATAAATTATGAGTATACAGTGGGGAGAGAATAAAAAGAATATCTTTAAAAAACGTCGTTTGAAAAAAGGGGCGTTTATCGCCTTTTTGTCTGTTTTTTTGATACTCTTTTTGTCATTTGCAGTACCCGTTAAGGTAGTTGCTACCGAAAATGTGGTTGAAGATACCAAACCTACCGATCCTACCAATTCAAGAAAATCTAATCTTACAGGTTCTGAAGCTGAACGAACAAATATCACGGATCCGGGTTCAGCAGAGTCCCCTGACGATCTGAAAAAACTTAATATAGCCAATACGGTTACTGTTACATATGACAACGGAAACGGGTCACTGAGCGGATCACTGAGGATACTTATTACTTTAACGCTCATTTCCCTTGCGCCGACGCTTATTGTGATGATGACTTCTTTTACGAGAATCATCGTGGCGCTCCATTTCACCAGAACCGCGATAGGAACCCAAACATCTCCTCCCAACCTGGTGATGATTGGGATTGCTTTGTTTATGACACTTTTCATTATGCAGCCGACGCTTACGACTGTTTATAATGATGCGGTCATTCCTTTTGAAAAGGGGGAGATGGACCAGAAAGAGTTCGGAAAGGTCGCAATGGCGCCGTTTAGGCAGTTTATGTACGGCCAGACCCAGACTAAGGACGTTAAGCTCTTTATGGAGATAAACAAGACCGAGTGGGACGGAGAACTTGAGAGTATTCCCAATGTTGTACTGATTCCGAGCTTTATTGTAAGTGAACTTAGAACAGCGTTCATAATTGGTTTTTTGATATATATTCCATTTATTGTTATTGATATGGTTGTGGCATCTGTACTTATGAGTATGGGTATGATGATGCTTCCGCCGACTACGATCTCAATGCCGTTTAAGATACTTCTTTTTGTCCTTGCTGACGGATGGAGCCTTATCATCGGTAATCTGGTCAAGTCGTTCTATTAGTTTTTGTTATGAGATAGGGGAGGAATGTTTTTATGATAACAATGGCGGATATCAATACGATCGTAAATCAGGGACTTATGCTCGTTATTAAGATGTCGCTTCCGGTTCTTTTAACTTCGATGATCGTCGGACTTATTATTTCAATATTTCAGACGGTTACTTCGATACAGGAGCAGACGCTTACCTTTGTTCCTAAGGTAATATGCGTATTTCTTATGATTATGCTGACGGGAAACTGGATGATGACTGAGCTTTCGGGCTTTATTACACTTATCTGGTCTGATTTTTCGAAGTATGTGCGCTAGAGGTGAAGTATGATCGATTACAACTTCAGATACGGCGATCTGGAAGTTTTTTTGCTAATAGTTGTAAGAGTTACAAGTTTTATCTTTGTTTGCCCTTTCTTTGGAGGAAGGCAGACGCCTAACCTTGTGAAAGTGGGATTTGGCCTGCTTTTGTCAACTCTTGTGTACGGAGCTGTTCCGTATACGGCGCCTTCATATAACACGCTTATCGGTTACACGGTGATCGTTATGAAGGAGGTTACGGTTGGATTTCTTGTGGGCTATGCGGTGCAGTTGTGCCAGCTTGTAATTAACTTTGCGGGTCAGATTGTTGATATGCAGATAGGCTTGTCGATGGTAAACCTTTTTGACCCGAATACGAACGAACAGGTTACTATTACAGGTCAGCTCTATTCGCAGGTGCTTATTGTTTCGCTTATCATTACGGGAATGTACAGATATATTCTGGATTCGCTTATTGATACATTTTCTCTGATACCGATTAACGGCGCGGTCATTCACAGTGACAGGATGCTAAACGCCGTAGTCGCCTTTTTGAGAGATTACATTGTCATCGGCTTTAGAATAAGCCTGCCGATATTTATCATTACATTTATCACAAATGTTATCCTCGGCGTTCTTGCCAAGGTGTCGCCTCAGATGAACATGTTCTCAGTAGGTATTCAGATAAAGATCATCGTAGGGCTTATGGTAATGCTGATCACGGTATCGATGCTGGGAGATGCGTCAAACTTTATTTTTAATAATATGAAGGAGCTTATGCAGGAATTTGTATACAGCATGCAGAGAGGCTGAGTTTGAATACAGGCCGTTGTTAATTAAATACAATCTGCAGTTCTTTGCCGAGGATGCGAACGGTGCCGAGAAGTCCGAGCAGCCTACGGCTAAAAAGCTTGAAGATGCCAGAAAAGAAGGCCAGGTTGCAAAGAGCCAGGAAGTTGCGACGGCGTTTAGCCTGCTGGCACTTTTCGTGATCTTGCGATTGGTTTACGCACTTATGGGAAGCACTTTTACCAATATTTTCCCGCGAGTGTACAATGACATTCCCAATGTTGCGAGGACTTATGACGGGCAGCTCCCCATTGCGTATATCACTAGCATTATAAATAAGGCGATGTTGACACTTCTTTTGTTGTGTGCACCGTTTTTTATAGTCGGATTTGCCGTTGCTTTTATCTGCGACTATGTTCAGGTTGGTTATAAGCCTACATCAAAGCCGTTGCAGCCAAAGCTTTCAAAGCTTAATCCCGTTTCGGGACTTAAAAAGATTTTTTCTACGAGAAAGCTTTTTGAACTTGCCAAATCAATCCTAAAGCTCATTGTTATGGGAATTGTTATATTTTCTTTTTTTTCAAAAAGAAATGATTATCTGTTCCTTCTGTATGATATGCCGCTTGGTCAGGCAATCGGGCTTATGGGGAATCTCATTATAGACCTTGGATTCAGGGTTGCGATCGCGTATATGATCATAGCAATCGCTGATTTCATCTATCAGAAGCGCAAGTTTACCAAGGATATGATGATGACCAAGCAGGAAGTAAAGGATGAGTTCAAGAATTCCGAGGGAAGCCCGGAGGTTAAGTCGGCGCAGAAGAGAAGAATGATGGAAGCGTCAAGACGAAGAATGATGCAGGCAGTTCCCCAGGCGGACGTTGTTATTACGAACCCGACGCACTACGCTGTTGCCGTTAAGTACGATGCGGAAGAAGCGGAAGCTCCCATTGTTGTTGCGAAGGGCGCGGATTTCATGGCTCAGAGGATAAAAGAGCTTGCTAAGGAAAATGACGTCGAGATTGTAGAAAACAAGCCGCTTGCGCGTATGCTATATGCGAATGTTGAAGTCGGCGAGCTTGTTCCGCCGGAGCTTTATAAGGCGGTTGCCGAAGTACTTGCTTATGTTTACCACTTAAAGGGTAAGATTTAAAAGGTTTAGTTATGGATTTAGAAATTTTTACAGAAAGGAGAGTACGGCATGGACGCGAAAAAAATCAGAGACCGCGTATATGATTACGGTCTTGCTTTATATATTGTTGCGGCTATCGTAATGCTCATTATACCGCTTCGTGACTGGGTGCTGGATATTCTCCTTGCTTTTGATATGTCACTTTCTTTTGTGATCATGTTTACCGCCATGTTTGCGGCTGATGTTCTGGATATGTCGTTTTTCCCTACGATACTTCTTTTTACGACTATCTTCAGAATTGCACTTAACGTTTCATCTACCCGTCTTATCCTGACAGAGGGCGGTGCGGGTAAAGTTATTGAAGTATTCGGTTCCTTCGTTGGCGGAGGTGACCTTATTGTCGGAGCTATCGTCTATGTAATTCTCATAATCGTACAGCTCATGGTAATCAACAAAGGTTCTGAGAGAGTTGCGGAAGTATCGGCAAGATTTACCCTTGATGCCATGCCCGGTAAGCAGATGGCTATCGACGCCGATCTTAATACGGGTGCCATCACTGATGTTGAGGCGAAACAGAGAAGACAGAAGATTCAGGATGAAGCAAGCTTCTTCGGAGCTATGGACGGTGCTACGAAGTATGTAAAAGGAGATGCGACTGCGGGCCTTATTATTACGGCGGTTAACCTTCTTGGCGGTATTGCCATGGGTATCCTGAGAAAAGGGATGGACGTAAATACTGCCATCAATACATATTCGATTCTCACGATGGGTGACGGACTTGTAAGTTCTATTCCTTCTCTTATGATATCGATGTCGACAGGTATCCTTGTTACCAAGGGATCAAAAGAGGCAGATTTTGGCCACGTGCTTATCGGTCAGCTCTTTGGTATGCCGAAGACTCTTTACCTTGTGGGCGGAGTTTTGTCGGGGCTTGGTATTTTTTCACCGCTTCCTACGCTTCTTTATGTTGCTTTCGGTGCAGGATTCATCTTTATGGGAAGAATTGCGAGTCAGACTATCGAGGAAGTTGCGGTTGAGGGAGAAGTTGCATCGCCTGAAGAACAGCAGGCTGAAGAGATAAGACAGCCCGAGAATGTAACAAGTCTTTTGCAGGTTGATCCTATCGAGCTTGAGTTTGGTTACGGTATTATTCCGCTTGCGGACGTTAATCAGGGCGGAGATCTTCTCGACCGAGTTGTTATGATCAGAAGGCAGGTTGCCCTTGAACTTGGTACCGTTGTTCCGATAATTCGACTTAGAGATAATATTCAGTTGAATCCTAATCAATATATCATTAAAATTAAAGGTATACAGGTTAGTGACGGTGAGATTTTGTTCGATCATTACATGGCTATGAATCCCGGACATGTCGAGGAAGAGATTACAGGTATTCCTACATTTGAGCCGTCATTCCACCTTCCTGCGATATGGATTACGGAGGGACAGAGAGAAAGAGCGGAGAGCTTTGGCTACACCGTTGTAGACCCGCCGTCAATCATTGCTACGCATTTGACGGAGATTATAAGAGAACATATCGCGGAACTTCTTACAAGGCAGGATGTACAGAACCTTGTGGACAATCTGAAAGAGAACAATCATGCTCTTGTGGAAGAGCTTGTGCCTAAGCTCATGAGCCTTGGTGAGATTGAGAAGGTTCTTCAGAATCTCCTTCGCGAAGGCATTTCCATAAGGGACCTTGTGACAATATTCGAGACGCTTGCAGATTTTGCTCCGTCTACACACGATCCGGATATCCTTACGGAGTATGTAAGACAGAGCTTAAAGAGAGCTATCTCCAACAAGTATTTTGTGCCGGGAGAGACTACGAGCGTTGTTACTCTTGATCCCAAGATCGAACAGGAGATCATGAGCAGCGTTAAGCAGACAGAAACAGGTGCTTATCTTACACTTGATCCCGCTAGAACCAAGTCTATACTTGCTGCTGTGGGAGAGCAGGTCAAGAAGCTTGAAGATGCGGGTAAACAGGCAATCATCATGGCGTCACCTATAGTGCGTATGTACTTTAAGAAGATGACAGAAGACTACTATAAAGATCTGGTTGTTATTTCATATAACGAAGTCGAAGCCAGTATCGAACTACAATCGGTGGGGATGGTAACTGCGTAAATGATTATAAAAAAGTATGTTGGAAAAAATGAAAGCGAAGCCACGGATGAGGCAAAAAAGGAGCTCGGGGGAAACATCGTCGTAATGAATGTACGACCTGTTAAGAAGTCCGGTTTTCTGGCTCTGTTCCAGTCTCAGAAGATTGAAGTGACAGTGGCACTCGAGGAGGAACCTGAAAGGCCGGTAAGAACGACCTATACTCCGCAAAAGCCCAAAGTACAGGAAAGCAGGGGCTCTTTTGACAATGCTCAAAGAGATACCGTGGTTTCCGCTGCTGCGACGGCTACCAAGGTTTCTACGCCGAAGGAAGATAACAGCGCTATCGAAGAAAAGCTTGATAATCTCAGCTCTCTTTTGGAGAAAAATATTCTCAAGAATGAGAAGGAGGTTGTTGCTCCCAAAGCTGAAAAAGAAACGGGTGTTGTTCCCGAGAAAAATAATGATGGCGTAAAAACTTCTAAAAATGATATATCAGAAGAAACACTTTCTTTCATAAAATTGTTATATAATACTCTTATAGAGAATGAAGTTGACGAGATATACGTAAACCAGCTTACCGATGAGGTTGAAAAGATAAGTAAACCCGGACTTCCTTTTGATTACGCGCTTGCAAACGTTTATCAGAAGATGGTTCTTAAGTTCGGTAAGTCTGAGCCTATAAAAGAAGTCGGTGAAGAAAAGCCGATAGCTGAGATTTTTATAGGTCCCACAGGTGTCGGCAAGACAACTACGATTGCCAAACTTGCGTCGGAGCTTACTGTTTCCAAAAAGAAGAAAGTAGCTCTTTTGACCATGGATACATACAGAATTGCGGCAGCCGAGCAGCTTCGCACATATGCATCGATACTTGAGATTCCTTTCAGGGTTATTTATTCTGTCGATGAGATGAAGCAGGCGGCTGAAGATTTCAGGGAATATGACTACATCATGGTCGATACGGCGGGACATTCACTTAAAAATGAAGAGCTTATAAGAGATGTTGAGAACTACATAAGGGCTTTGGAGGAGCTTATGGAGTGCGAAAACTATCTTGTTTTGTCAGCGACTACCAAGTACCGCGACCTCATTGAGATTTCGGATGCGTATTCGGAAATGGTTGCATATAAGCTTATTTTTACAAAAATGGATGAGACAGGCGCAAAAGGTAACCTTTACAATATCAGAATGCATACGGGTTCGCCCATCGCGTATATCACAAACGGCCAAAACGTGCCGGATGACATCGCGGTATTTGATGCACAGAAAATAGTAAAGAACCTTCTTGGCGGAAAAAGTTAATTTGGGGATAGTTATATATGGATCAGGCGCAACAGCTTAGAAATATTATTAAAAATTCAAATAAGCCGCAGCGTCCGCTTGCTAGAATTATCACCGTTACAAGCGGAAAAGGCGGTGTTGGTAAGTCAAATGTTTCCATAAATCTGGCGGTTCAGTTCAGGAAGATGGGCAAAAGAGTCATTATTCTGGACGCCGATTTCGGACTTGCAAATATAGAGATAATGTTTGGAACTGTGCCAAAGCACAATTTATGCGATCTTATCTATCAGGGTAAGAATATTAAGGACATCATTACCTGGGGACCTGAGGGTGTCGGATTTATCTCCGGCGGATCGGGAATTTCGGGTATGTACAACTTAAGCAGAGATTATCTTGTATATATTATTGTTAATCTTGCCGAACTTGATGCAATTGCTGATATAATAATAATAGATACGGGAGCGGGAATATCGAGCGCAGTAATGGAGTTTCTTGTGGCAAGCGGTGAGATCATACTTGTTACAACACCGGAACCTACATCGATTACCGATTCGTATTCACTTCTTAAGGCACTGAACCAGTCTCCGCGTTTTTCGAGGGAGAACACTAAGGTAAAAGTTGTTTCGAACAGAGTTTCATCAAGTGATGAAGGTCAGCAGCTGTTTAATAAGTTAAACGCGGTTGTGGCCAGATATCTGAAACTTCCTTTATCTTACATGGGAGCAATCCCGCAGGATCAGTATCTTGCCAGAAGTGTAATGCAACAATCACCGGTTTCATTGCAGTATCCGAATGCCAAGTCGGTTAAGGCGTTTGAGAGTATTGCGAATCAGCTTATGAATCCGGGAAGTCAGGAAGAAGTAAAGCAGAGAGGAATGGCGGCTTTCTTTTCACATATTATTACGGGAAGAAAGCTTAGCAGCAGGGAGACAGCACAGGGACAAAGCATAACTTCAGAAAACTAAGTCGTTAATTATTGGCGGATTGGAGACAAGGTATTATATGCTCACTGATTATATTTCACCCGGGATAAGAGTGGAACTTAAGGCAGCCGGTAAAGTCTGGATGGATGAGGATACGCGAACGAGACACATCTATATGAGCAAAGTTATGGATGTGACTTCGGATGATAGGATTGAAGTCCTCATGCCGTTTGAAAAAGGCAAACTTGTTCTACTGCCCGTTGACGGAGAATATAGCTTGTGTTTCTACAGTACCAAGGGATTGTTTCAATGTTATTCCAGGATTGTAGACAGGTACAGAAGCGACAATATGTATATACTTGTGCTCGATCTTTCCAGCGAGCTTCAACGACTACAAAGACGAGAGTATTACAGGTTCAGCTGTGCTCTTGAATTAAAATCCCGAACCTGCACAAAAGGAGAGCTGGAAGCCTTTGAAAAGAACAGAAAATATCTCGTCGACAAGACAAAACCGCTCCAAAGGAGCGTTATAGTTGACATAAGCGGAGGCGGGCTACGGTTTGTGGCTAACTTCCAATACGAGGAGGGCAGTACAATTTACTGCTCGTATCGTTTACCGAGGGGGGCAAATGATAGAGAATTTGAGATGATTTGCAGCATATTAAAGGTACAAGAGTTAGAAAGTAGACCGGGTTTATTTGAACATCGTATCCAATACGTGTATATCGACGAACCTTCCAGAGAAGATATTATCCACTTCATCTTTGAGGAAGAACGAAAAATAAGAAAGAAGCAAACATAATTATGAAAAAAATTTTGATAATTGATGATTCTGCACTTATGAGAACAGTTCTTAGTGATATTATTAACTCAGATTCAAGATTCCAGGTAGCTGACAAGGCTAAAGACGGAATTGAGGGATTGGAGCTTTTAAAGCAGAATACTTATGATGCTGTCGTACTTGATATTAATATGCCGAGAATGGACGGTATCACAATGCTTAAAGAACTTCATAAGAACGGAATAAAAGCCAAGATAATGATGGCCAGCACCGATACTAAGGAAGGTGCAAAAGTAACAATGGATGCGCTTGATCTGGGTGCGCTTGATTTCGTGCACAAGCCGGACAGAGCGTCTGAGTGTAAGGGCGAAGAGTTTTGTAAGCTTTTCCTGAATACACTTGCAGCTGTTGCAAACAGTAAAGCACCGGGTTCAACAAAAGCCTTTTCATTTGATGAAGTTAAGGAATCACGTAAAGTTGTTGAACTGGTCACAAAATCCGCGAGCAAGATCACGGGAAACAGAATCGTTGCAATAGCAAGTTCAACGGGCGGCCCAAGGGCGTTACAGTCTGTAATACCAAGGCTTCCCAAAAACCTCAAAACCCCTGTAGTTATAGTTCAGCACATGCCGGAAGGCTTTACAGCATCACTTGCTGAAAGGCTTGATTCTCTGAGTGAGGTCCGTGTTAAGGAAGCCGCAGAAGGCGATATATTGGCACCGGGAACGGTATATATATCAAGGGGCGGCAAACACATGCATATCGTTAAGAATGCAGGAAAAAGTGTTATCCACTATATGGATGGACCGACCAGAGAAGGCGTAAGACCTTGTGCAAATTTCATGTATGAATCACTTGTTGATTCTGATTACGATGAAATCTGCTGCGTAGTAATGACCGGAATGGGCGCCGATGGAACTGAGGGAATCAAGAATCTGAAATCTAGGAAAAAAGTACATGTAATCGGCCAGGACGAAAGCACCTGCACCGTTTACGGAATGCCCAAATCAGTAGCAACAGCTGGACTTGTCGATCAGGTTGTAAAACTTGATGACATCGCCCAGGAAATAATAATGAGTGTTGGTGTTAATTGAGGGTTTTACTTTTAATCTTTCATATCTGACGATCCATATCCCCTCCATTAACTACCGATGAAAACAAACACAATTTGCATGACTAAACAATTTTTCTTATGGAGGTAGATTGATTATGGATGTTTCTCAGTATCTAAGTGTCTTTCTTGATGAAGCAAAGGAGCACCTTCAGTCTTTAAACGACAACATCATGGTTCTTGAGCAAGATCCTGAAAATGAGGATTGTATCAATGAAATTTTCAGATCCGCTCACTCAATGAAAGGTATGGCCGGAACAATGGGCTATACCAGAATGCAGAATCTTACTCATGACATGGAGGATGTTTTCTCCGATGTCAGAGCCGGTAAGATCAAGATCAAATCAGAGATGATCGATGTGCTTCTTCAGTGTCTTGACGCTATTCAGGGATATGTTGACAACATTACCGAGAATCAGGACGAAGGTACTGAAGAACACCAGAATATCATTAAAGCGCTCGCCGATATCAGATCGGGTAATACAGGAGCAGAAGCTGCAGCTTCCGATGGAGTAGCTGAGGCTTCGGAGCCTGCAGAAAGTGCAGCTCCTGCAGTTGAACCCGGTGCAGATCCCGCGAGTGACTACAGAGCTATCAAGCTTGATTCTTCCGCAAGAACTACTTTGGAAGAAGCTAAATCTCAGGGAAAGAATGTTTTCGGTGTTACCGTACATATTCAGGAATCCTGTATTCTTAAGGCAGCCAGAGGTTTCCTTGTATTTAAGGGAATCGAAGAGATCGGTGAAATTGTTGTTTCCGAGCCTAATACACAGGATATAGAAGATGAGAAATTTGATTTCTCATTCAGCCTTGTAATAATTACAGATGAGTCAAAAGAGAAGGTCATGGAAATAGTTAAGTCTGTTTCCGAAGTGGCAGGATGCGAATGTGGAGAATTCGACCTCGATGCAGAAAAAGCTGCAGCAGAGGAAACTCCCGAGCCTGCACCGGCAGCTGCAGCAGCACCGGCAGCCGTTCCCACACAGGGAGCAGCACCTGCGCCCGCACCTGCAGCAGGAAAGGCACCCGCAGCAGGACCTGCAGGCGGCAAGAAGCCTTTAGGCAAGCCTGTCGTAAACAGAACAGTCCGTGTTGATATCGAGAAACTGGATGTTCTTATGAACCTTGTCTCTGAGCTTATCATTGCAAAGAACTCACTTATTTCCGCAGCTAATACTTCAGGTGTCAGCAACGGAAACGTTAATGAGCAGATTGAATATCTTGAGAGTGTTACCACAAATCTTCATGAATCAGTCATGAAAGTTCGAATGGTTCCTATCGAGAGTGTTCTTCAGAAGTTCCCTCGTATGATCAGAGATCTTAACAAGACTCTCGGCAAGAAGATGGAACTGACAATGACCGGTGAAGATACAGAAATGGACAGAACCGTGGTTGATGAGATCGGTGATCCTTTGATGCACCTTATCAGAAACAGTGCCGACCACGGAATTGAAGCAGCCGATATCCGTGCCCAGAGAGGCAAGCCGGAAGTAGGACAGATTTTCCTTCACGCTTTCCAGGACGGTAACAGCGTTGTTATCGAGGTTGGCGATGACGGTAACGGAATAGATGCGGAAGCTGTTAAGAACAAAGCTATCGAGAAAGGAATAGTTACTCCCGAGCAGGCAGCTCTTTTGACAGAGAAGCAGTGCGTAGAGCTCTTATTCCATCCCGGATTCTCAACAGCAAAGCAGGTTTCTGAAATTTCAGGACGTGGTGTAGGACTTGACGTTGTTAAATCCAAAGTTGAATCTCTTTCCGGTGAGGTATCCGTTAATACCAAGCTTGGAGCAGGATCCACCTGGATCATCAGACTTCCTCTTACACTTGCTATTATTCAGGCTCTCATGGTTATTGTCGGAGATGAGAAGTATGCAATACCTCTTGATTCAATCCAGAGTATTGAAGATGTATCTCCTTCAGACCTTAAACTTGTAGAGAATAAAGAAGTTATAAATCTTCGTGGAAGCGTAACACCTATCGTAAGACTCAATGAAGTGCTTGATACAGAGTCAAGTAAATCACCCGACGACGATATGGTAGTTGTTATCGCAAGAAAAGGAGACCAGCAGATCGGACTTGTTATCGACGAACTTATGGGACAGCAGGAAATCGTTATCAAGCCTTTGGGTAAATACACAAATAAGTGCAAGCTTATAAGCGGAGCTACTATCCTTGGTGATGGTGAGATCGCACTTATTCTTGATACCAATTCAATTTTCTGATGGTAACATTTGTTTAGCGAAGAAAGGATGAGCCGAATATGAATGAGATAAAAGAAGTTAAAGAAAAAGCCGATAAAGGCGAACTTATTCAGTATATAGTTATAAAGATTGATGATGAGCAGTATGGCATCAACATCAAATTTATAGACAACATTGTAAGAATGCAGCAGATTACGAGAGTGCCAAAGGTAGACGCATTCCTTAAGGGAGTTATCAATATCCGAGGCGAGATTGTTCCTGTTATGAGTGTAAGAATGAAGATGGGACTTTCCGAAGACGTGATCACAGGCGCTTCAAGAATAATCATCTTAAAGACTGAGGCAGGTGATCTTGTAGGTATAATCGTGGATCAGGTTAATCAGGTTCTTACACTTAATGAAAAAGACATTGAGAAAGTCCGTTACGACGATAAGAAAGGACAGTCAAAAGTTTCTTTTGTCAGCGGCGTAGGCCATTACGACGGCGGACTGGTTTCAATACTCGATCTCGATGCGGTTGTGTCTGAGAAAGAATCAAAAGAAAAAGCGTCTAACGCAAGTTAATTCGGAGGATTTATTTTATGGCAGACATGAGTTTGGATAATTTATCCGACAAGTATTTTGACGTGCTGAAGGAACTTGGTAATATCGGTGCCGGGAATGCAACTACAGCGCTTGCTCAGATGATCGGAACAAAGGTTGATATGTGTGTTCCGCAGGTACGACTTCTGGACTTCAAAGATGTCGGAGACCTCATGGGCGGAGCTGAGAAGATAATGGCAGGTATTTATCTTGCTGTTGACGGCGATATCGACGGAAGCATCATGTTCCTCTTGGGCAAACAGGCAGCCAGACATTTGGTTGATCAGCTTATGGGTACAGGCCCCAAGCCTGAAGATCAGGATTTTGATGAAGTTGAGATGTCAGCCCTTAAAGAAGTCGGTAATATCATTACCGGTTCGTATCTCAATTCACTTTCCATGATGACAAACCTAAAACTCATTCCATCTATTCCATATGTTGCCATTGATATGGCTGCGGCGATACTTAGTGTTCCCGCGATCCAGTTTGGAATGATGGGTGACAAAATCCTTCTTATTGAGACACAGTTCTTTGATGAACTTAAGTTGAGCGGTTATTTTATTCTTTTACCTGATATTGATGGATACCGTAAAATTCTCTCTTCTTTAGGCATGGGAGACGTTTCAGATTCGTGAAGGGGCTAATATGAGTCAAATAATTAAGGTTGGAATGGCCGATCTGAATATTTGTGTCAGCCCCGACGGAATTACAACTTTGGGGCTTGGGTCCTGCGTTGGAATTGCTATAAGGGATCCTGTTACCAAGATTGGTGGGCTGGCTCATGTAATGTTGCCGGATTCAACTGAGATTAGGAACAATTCGAATATACCTAAATTTGCCGATACAGGAATTGAAGAACTTGTCAGGCTCATAATTGCCAAAGGCGGTAATAAATCACGTCTTGTGGCAAAGATTGCCGGCGGCGCGCAGATGTTTGCTTTCCAGTCAAACAATGCCACGATGCGTGTCGGTGACAGAAATGTTGCGGCATCACTAAAAAAATTAAAGGAGCTTAATATTCCTGTACTTGCTCAGGATACCGGTGATTCGTACGGACGGACAGTTATTTTTTATCCCGAAAACGGAAACTATATTATCAGAGCTGTAGGAAAGCCTGAAAAAATCATATGAATACCGATTTAGATGAACTGAAGAAAATTAATACCAAACTAATAACTCCCCTGATAGTGCTTTCAGCAACGGCTGTTGTTTCAGTGTTTACGTTCTTTAAGCACTATCCGGCGGGTGAGTGGATTTTTATTGTATTTGTTTCGGTAGTTATATTTTTGGTAATCGGACTTATCACGGAGAAGATGATCGCCAAGTTTTTAGATATTAACTACGAGAAAGCTTTGGCCGAAAAACTTGAAGCTGAGAGACTCGAGGAAGAGGCAAGAGCAGCAATGGAGGCAGAAAGTAGTGCCGGGGAAGATGTCGATAATATGGAAGTACACGACATTCCTCAGTAAAAAAATAGAACCGGGGAAACTTACACATGGATGATGCAGCTAGAAATAAATTATGGACAGAATATGGTAATACCAAATCCGGTGAACTCAGAGAGCAGCTCATATTAGAGTATGCTCCTCTTGTCAAGCTTGTAGCCGGAAGACTTAGCATGTATCTTGGATTTAATGTCGAATATGACGATCTTGTAGGATATGGCATTTTCGGACTCATAGATGCCATTGATAAGTTTGATCTCATGAAAGACGTTAAGTTTGAAACTTATGCCAGTCTGAGGATCAGAGGAGCAATCCTAGATCAGATCCGCAAGATGGACTGGATTCCCAGAACTATAAGACAGAGACAGAAGAAGATAGAGACTGCCATCAGAGAGATTGAAAAAGAGAGTGGTCATATCGCGACAGATGCCGAAATAGCGGCAAAAATGGATATTACTGAAGATGAATACCAGAACTGGCAGAACCAGATGAAGGTTACGGGGGTTGTTTCCTTAAATGAGTTCATGGATCAGGGCGCGGATATTGCCGATGATTCAAGCAATGCAACAGGTTCAGGTTTCACAAAGCCTGAGGAGGCTATAGAAAAGGAGGAACTTAAAAAGATGTTGGCCGATTCCTTGGAACATCTTACAGACAAGGAGAAAAAGGTCATACTCTTTTACTATTATGAGGAGCTTACGTTAAAGGAGATAAGTGAGGTTCTGGAGGTTTCAGAGTCGAGAGTGTCACAGCTTCACACAAAGGCGCTTCAGAAGATGCGCGAAAAGCTGGGAGACTATCTGGGGATTATTACAAACTCGAGATAGTAGGAAATTTATTTATGGAAGAGGATTTGTATGAACGGATATTTTCAACTCGTAAACACAACGCAGGGAACCGGTATCAGAATTTACGCCCCAACCGATGGAGGTAAGCCGCTAAACGTTAATGACGTTCGTGAGTACTTGGACGAAAGAAAAATTCAATACGATGTAATCAAGCTAAATGATGCTGTGACCAAGTCTGACGCAAACGTCTACGTTTTTACCGAAACGCAGGTACATCCTGAGCGTGAAGGGGTAAAGTTTGACGTTTCCAAGGATAAAATGACTGTCACGGCATTTTTCTATCCGCCGACAGAAGGCGCGCAGCTTATGACGGAGAATGAGTTCAGAAGCTCGATCGCGTACAGAAAGATCACTTATGGAATTCAGGACGAAAACATAAAAGCATTTTTTGAACATAGAGAGTACTGTAAGGAAATAATTATAGCTCAGGGAAAAGAAGTTGTTCAGGGTAAGAATGCATACGTTGAGTATCACTTTAATACCAACTTAAGAGCACGTCCCACACTTAAAGAGGATGGAAGTGTGGACTATTTCCATCTTAACCTGATCAATAATATAAATGAAGGCGATCTTCTCGCTACACTTCATAAGGAGATTCCGGGGGTTCCGGGGATCAATGTTTTTGGAGAGAATATAAAGCCTGCTGTTGTTAAGCCTTCTCATATCAGAGCGGGTAAGAATACCATTCTTTCGGAAGATAAGCTTACACTTAAGGCAGGAAAGTCCGGTCACGTAACTTTGAGCGAAGGTAAAGTTGTTGTTTCCGATGTATTGCAGCTTGAGAATGTTGATGTTGCCACAGGTAACATTGATTATGAAGGAAGTGTTGAGGTTAACGGTGTTGTTGCAACCAACTTTAGCGTAAAGGCAGGCGGAAACATCATTGTCAGAGGTATTGTTGAAGGAGCCGTTCTTGATGCCGGCGCCGATATAATCCTTGAATGCGGAGCAAAAGCCGGCGGAAATATTAAGGCCGGTGGCAATATAGTCACAAGATTTATTGAGAATGCCAATGTGAGTGCAAGGGGATGCATCACAAGTGAATGCATACTCCACTCAAACGTTTCTTCGGGAACAGAGGTAAACGTAACCGGACGAAGAGGCTTTATCGCCGGAGGAAGAGTTAGTGCTGCAGACAAGATTCAGGCTAAGGTTCTCGGATCTGAGATGGGGGCAAATACCATCATAGAAGTTGGGGCAGATCCGCAGCTTAAGCAAAGACTCAAAGAGCTTCAGAAAGAAATGACCGAAGCACAGAAGAGCATAGAGAGCATAAAACCTACTATCGAAGGCTTTACTAAGATGCTAAAGGCGGGAGTAAAGTTTAGCCCTCAGCAGGTCGAAAGTGCAAAGAAACTTATAGAGTTAAACAAGACCCTTACGGAACAGATTCAGGATGACTCGGAGGAATATGCAAATCTTATGGAAAGACTTGCGGAAGCAAAGGAAGCCGAGGTTGTGGTTGAGGGAACCGCATATCCCGGAACTACCGTTAATATCGGTGAGTTGTCCATGATCGTAAAGAAACCTGTTCAGTACAGCAAGTTTGTTGTCAGGGAAGGAGATGTAAGATTAGCACCTATCTAAACGGAGGAGAGAACCATGTCAATAAACAGAATTGACTTTGGCGTGATCGCTGCTTCTAATGAGGTTTCCGCGGTGAAGGCGTCGGAGGATGCAAGACCCATGATGGACAGGCAGAACTTTCAGACTCAGTTTAACGAAGAAGTTGATAACCAGCGCAATTCGGTTATTCAAAAGGATGACGTTAGCGGAGCCAAAGTTTCTGCGGATGCCGGAGAGAAAGGCGGTAATGAATACGCGGGGGACGGCGGAAAAAACAGAAAAAAGAAGCAGGACGAAAAGAATGAGAATAATCCCATTTTAGAAAGACAGCTATCAGTTGAGAAAATGGAAAAAATTTCGGAGCACATGCTCGACCGAAATGGAAAGCCTGTAGATCTTGGTATTTCTCACGGTTTTGATTTGAAGATTTAACATTTCTATATTATAATGGTGGAAACGGGCACGGTGCCTGAATTTTTTAGTAAAATAGGCGGATAAATGATTAGTATTACAGAGATTGTTCTCATCGTTGTCGGATTCGCGGCAATAATATTGGGTTACCTTCTTCCTGCGGGGAAGGAACTTGACGAGGAAGATAAGATGCTCATGGAGAGAGAAATCCGTGAGCTTGTTCGTCGTGAAGTTGAAGATCAGAGAGAAAATATTGAAAATATGGTAGACGATACCGTAGATCTTTCTTTGGACAGAACAGAGAGAGCAATGGAA
The DNA here is from genome assembly GCF_000424465.1 of Butyrivibrio hungatei NK4A153. Classification (GTDB taxonomy): domain Bacteria; phylum Bacillota; class Clostridia; order Lachnospirales; family Lachnospiraceae; genus Butyrivibrio; species Butyrivibrio hungatei_A. The sequence continues at coordinate 197,748 of NZ_AUJY01000011.1, forward strand.
CGTATATCAAACGAAAAACTTTCCGCTATCGGAGAATATTCCGATACTGTGATCAACGATATACACAAGAATCATGATGAAGTAATGTTCATGTATGACATGCTTAACGATAAGCATAAGAACCTCACTTCCGTGGTTTCCGAAGTAACCAAGAAAGCCGATGAGGCCAAGAAAGTTGTAAAAGAGGTAGAGGAGAAGATCATTACTCCCGCTCCGTCAGATGAAATCATACCTGTTACACCGGTTGCATCTGCCGCTCCTTCTGCAGCTGTCGAAAAAGAGCCTGTCATGGAACTTGAAAAGATCACAGCTAAAGTTATAACTCCCGAAGAAGCTATTGGGCTTCATGTTGTAGGAAACACTTCTAACGATGAAGAGGAAGTTAAGCCTATACAGGAGCAACAGCCGAATGCCAAAGTTGTTCCCATTACTGAAGCTGTGAGAGTTGAAGCTAAGAGCACCAATCCCGATAAGAACATGAAAGAACTCACAGCAGCCGATCCGATCTCGCAGAACAGACAGATCATTGAGATGCATAAGGCCGGAAAATCAAATATGGTTATTGCAAGAGAACTTGGTCTGGGTATCGGAGAAGTTAAGCTTGTGATAGATCTTTCCAACAAGCACAGAAAAGTTAAGTGAGGAATACTCTATAAATGAAACTAAAATATTACCTTAGGGGGATTGGTCTTGGCGTTGTACTTACAGCTATAATCATGGGCTTTGCACTTGGAGCCAGAAATGCACCGGTCAGCGATGCCGAGGTGATCGAGAAAGCAAAAGATCTCGGAATGGTTGAAGGCGGTGTTCTTTCGGATTATTCCGGTGAAGACGCAAGTACCGGCGAGGCGGTAAAAGAGGAACCAGATAATTCAGCTCCGGTAGATAAAGTTACGGATACTGCAAAGGGAGTCGACGCAGGCCCCTCATTACCTGACACATCTGCGAGCGATTCAGCTGCCGGCGGTGCGGATATTGAAAAGCCTGAGACTTCTGCCGGCATAGGCACAGGCACATCTACTGTTGCTAACGGTATAAGCGGAGCTGTCGAAAAAGCTTCATCCGCAGGCAATTCTGTAAGTGCCAAGAATGCTGACAAGAATAAAGACAAGGATAAGGAAAAAGAAAAGCCTGTCGTAGAAAAGAAAAAAGAAGAAGTTCAGGAAGAGCCTGAAGAATTAGAGGAAGAACCCGCTGAGGAACCTGAAGACAATTCAGGTGAGAGCACATCGAGTCCTTCTCCTGCAAATCCGGTGCAGGTTACTATTCCGGGAGGTTCATCGTCCGATAAAGTAGCTAAGATCTTACATGATGCGGGACTCGTGGATGATGCCATTCAGTTTAACAAATTCCTTATTGAGAAAGGCTGGGACAGAAAGATACATTCCGGAACCAAATCAATAAGTCAGGGAGCTTCATATGAAGAAATAGCGAAAGCTATCACACAATGACCTTGTATTAAATAATTTTAGCTTTAAAGCTGTGAAAATAACTTATTTTCACAGCTTTTTTACTTGAAATATGTTTTTCCTTGTGATATAGTTAAAAAGCTGTGTTCATAGGTGTGTTTATGCCTATTTCACGGTAAAACAAATAATCACGTACATTTAATTCTCTTTCCGGTGTCGGTCATACCGATCAGAAGAGAGCTCTGTATATCGGAAGACGCGCTGATATATCATATGAGCCAAGGATGTGCGGAAGATTCTAACCAAATGGAGGTAATATCATGAGCGTTGTATCAATGAAACAGTTACTTGAAGCAGGTGTTCACTTTGGACATCAGACAAGAAGATGGAACCCTAAAATGGCTCCTTACATCTTCACAGAGAGAAACGGAATCCACATCATCGACCTTCAGAAGTCAGTTATCAAGGTTGACGAGGCTTACAAGGCAGTATTCGAGATTGCACAGCAGGGTGGAACAATCCTTTTCGTAGGAACAAAGAAGCAGGCGCAGGACGCTGTTAAGTCAGAGGCTGAGCGTTGCGGAATGTACTACATCAACGAGAGATGGCTCGGTGGAATGCTTACAAACTTCAAGACAATCCAGAGCAGAATCGCTAGAATGAAGACTATCGAGAAGATGCAGGAAGACGGAACATTCGAAGTTCTTCCCAAGAAGGAAGTTGCTCAGCTTAAGAAGGAACTTTCCAAGCTTCAGGCTAACCTTGGCGGAATCAGAGATATGAAGAGAATCCCTGATGCTATTTTCGTAGTAGATCCTAAGAAGGAAAGAATCTGCATTCAGGAGGCTGAGTCTCTTGGAATTACTCTTATCGGTATCGCTGATACAAACTGCGATCCTGAAGAGCTTGACTTCATCATCCCCGGAAACGATGACGCTATCAGAGCAGTAAAGCTTATCGTTGGTAAGATGGCAGACGCTGTTATCGAAGCTAACCAGGGTGCTGAGGCTGACGTTGCAGCTGAGTTCGTTGCAGAGGCAGCTGAGGATATCGAAGAAGTTGCAGACGCAGAGTAATATAGATTGATAATTTGGAACTAAATTGGTGCAGCCAATCATTATATGGTTGGCTGCTATTATAAAAACGGAGGAAAATACACATGGCTATCACAGCAGCAATGGTTAAAGAATTGCGTGAGTCTACCGGTGCAGGAATGATGGAATGCAAGAAGGCTCTTACAGAAACTAACGGAGATATGGATGCAGCAGTAGAATTCCTTAGAAAGAACGGAATCATGAAGGCTGAGAAGAAGGCTAGCAGAATCGCTGCAGAAGGTCTTACAAGAGTTGTTCTTAAGGACGACCAGACAGCAGCAGTTGTTGAAGTTAACTCAGAGACAGACTTCGTTGCTCAGAACGACAAGTTCCAGAGCTTTGTTGAGGCAGTTGCTCAGCAGGCAGTTAATTCAGATGCCAAGGATCTTGATTCATTCATGGCTGAGAAGTGGAACCTTGATGAGTCTAAGACAGTTAACGATGCACTTGTTGAGATCACAGCAGTTATCAGTGAGAAGCTCAGCATCAGACGTTTCGAGAAGGTTGTTGCTTCTAACGGTATCGTAGTTCCTTACGTACACGGAAACGGAAGAATTTCTGTTGTGGTTGAGGCTGAGACAGATGTTGTTAACGATAACATCAAGGAAGCAGTTAAGAACGTAGCTATGCAGGTTGCAGCTCTTAATCCCAAGTATGTTGCAACTGAGGACGTTTCACAGGAATACAGAGATCACGAGAAGGAGATTCTTCTTGCTCAGGCTATGAAGGAGAACGAGGAGCTTCCTGAAGGAAAGAGAAAGCCTCAGGAGATCATCGAGAAGATGCTTATCGGACGTCTCAACAAAGAGCTTAAGGAAATCTGCCTTAACGAGCAGGTATTCGTAAAGGCTGAGGATGGAAAGCAGACAGTTGGTCAGTACATCGCTAAGGTTGCTAAAGACAATAACGCTAATCTTTCTATCAAGAGATTCGTACGTTTCGAGACAGGTGAAGGAATCGAGAAGAAGAACGAGAACTTCGCTGAGGAAGTTGCTAAGCAGGCTGCCGGTCTCAACTAATAATATTAGATTATTAATGAGCTTCGGATTTCCGGAGCTCATTTTTTCTTAAATGTGTAATAATTAAGCTATTTTTAGCCACCAAACCTTTGGCATAAATGGGCTTTGATATCTTTAATTTTTTACAAAAATAGCCTATACTGTTGTAGTATAGATTTTTATAAAGGTTGGGTGAATTAAACATTGAGTCAGTTAGTTACAATTAAGGGTACAAGATCTGGCATCATTCTTGTTTTGGATCCCGAGGTCGATTTTTCAACGCTTATCACGGAAGTTGGCGAGAAATTCAAGGAAGCATCTTCGTTTCTCGGAAAGAATAACATGGGCCTTATCATAAGAGGCAGAAAACTTTCCGAATCGGAAGAAGATGAAGTTCTAAAGAGTATCAAAGATAATTCAATGCTTACAATTACATGTATTATCGACGAAGAGTCAGATATTCAGAGAAAATTTGAAGATGTCGCAGCTTCAAACGATAATGTTGTTCTTGAGATCAATACGAACAAGAAGTCGGATGCTACAGTAAAAGTGGATCAGAACAGTGCAATTATTTATAAGGGCAGTTTGAGATCCGGTCAGGATATTTCCTGCGAACAGAGTATTGTTATTTTAGGAGACGTTAAGCCGGGAGCTAACGTAATCTCCTATGGAAGCATATTTATCTTGGGAGAACTGCGAGGCAATGCATTTGCCGGTGCAGGCGGAGATAAAGATGCTGTAGTAATGGCACTTAGTCTCAACCCATTACAGGTCAGGATCGCGGATTCTATCGCAATATCTCCTGAATCTGAAAAAAGTGCCAAACTCAAATTGGGGAGAAAGAAACCTTCTACGGTAGAAAGTGAGCCTGAAGTTGCATATATCGAAAACGGGCACATCGTAAAAAGTGTTTACGGTTCTTCTTTTTTGAGACAATTTAATATGTAAACGGAGGAAACTATGGGAGAAGTTATAGTTATAACATCGGGAAAAGGTGGAGTAGGTAAAACTACGAGTTCCGCAAATATCGGAACAGGCCTTGCAAAGCTGAACAAGAAGGTTGTTCTTATTGATACAGATATAGGACTTCGAAATCTTGATGTTGTTTTGGGACTTGAGAACAGGATTGTCTACAACCTTGTTGATGTTATTGAAGGTAACTGCAAGATTAAGCAGGCGCTTATCAGAGATAAGAGATATGAGAATCTCTTTCTTTTGCCCGCTGCACAGACTAAGGACAAGACAAGCGTTACTCCTGAGCAAATGAAGAAGCTTACAGATGAACTTAAGCAGGATTACGATTATATTATTTTGGATTGTCCTGCAGGTATTGAACAGGGATTCAAGAACGCTATTGCCGGCGCTGACAGAGCACTTGTTGTTACAACACCTGAGGTATCAGCTGTTCGTGACGCCGACAGAATCATCGGGCTTCTTGAAGCAAACGAGATTAAAAAGACTCATCTCATAGTAAACAGACTTCGCCCTGATATGGTCAAGAGAGGTGATATGATGTCATCAGATGACGTTATAGATATCCTTGCTATCGAGCTTATAGGTCAGGTTCCGGATGATGAGAGTATTGTTGTTGCGACTAATAACGGTGAACCTCTTGTAGGTGACAATTCACTTGCAGGCCAGGCATACATGAACATTTGTCGCAGAATTACAGGCGAACAGGTTCCATTTCTTGACCTTGAAGCCAAGAGAGGACTTTTTTCTTGGTTTAAGAAAAAGTGATAAGGGGGCAAAGTTATGAAAATCACTGATTTTTTCAAAAAGAAATCTTCAAGTGATATAGCCAAGGATAGACTGAAGCTTGTTTTGGTTTCAGACAGAGCATCATGCTCACCTGAGCTTATGCAAAAAATCAGAAGCGATATCATAGAAGTGCTTTCGAAATATGCTGAGATAGATATGGAAGGAATTGACATCAATATTACAAGTCTGGATGCTGAAGATAACGGTGGAAAATCCGCACCGGCTCTTTATGCTAACATTCCTATCAAAAATATGAATCATAATTCAAAGCTTTGATCGGCATTGCAACCCGTGAATTTCCCAAAAGGATTTTCGCGGGTTTTTGTTTTTTGCAAACACATAATCTCTATTGTGATATAATGATATATGATTAAATAGGATAAAATTGTTTTTGGAGACGCTTATGAATTGTAATAATGAAAAATATGATTCTTTAAAACTTGGTAATCAGTTATGTTTCCCATTATATGCATGTTCAAAAGAGATTATCAGAAAGTACAAGCCTTTTCTTGATGAGCTGGATCTTACATACACCCAGTATATTACCATGATGGTCATGTGGGAAAAGAAGAGTGTTAATGTAAAAATGCTTGGAGAGTGTCTGTTTCTTGATTCGGGTACACTTACGCCTGTTCTTAAAAAGCTTGAGAGTAAGGGGTATATTACACGTGAGAGATCTGAAAAAGATGAGAGAAATCTTGTAGTTTCAATTACCGATTCCGGTATGAAATTAAGGGATAAAGCTGTCACGATTCCTTCTAAGGTAGGAAGCTGTGTTAAGCTTACGGAAGAAGAAGCCAAAGTCCTTTACAATCTTTTACATAAGATTATCAGTAATGTTAGATAATCTTTATTGTATTTTTCCCTAGAAGGAATATAATATATTTTGTTAAAAAATATATGTAGATTTATTTTTTTGTCCTATATAAGTTAAAAAAATAACAATGCATATATTTATTGGAGGTTTTATGAGTTCTCATACCCATAAACATCATCATGATCCTAAGAAGATGAAGGCTATTATTAACAGACTTTCCAAGGCTATCGGACACCTTGAGTCGGTTAAAAGAATGGTTGAGGATGACAGGGATTGCACTGAAGTACTCGTACAATTGGCAGCTGTACGTTCAGCAATAAACGGGGCAGGCAAGGAAATACTTAAAGAACATATAAGTCATTGCATAGTCCATGCTGTTTCAGATGGTGATGAAGAGGCTATCGTTGAGTTAAATGATGCTATCGAGAAATTTATGAAGTAATGAGTTACTTGTGAGTATGTATGTGAAAGGGGCGAACACCTTGGCAAATCTTTTGAATTTAGTTTATTTTCTTATTTTATTTCCCTTTTGTATGGCAATTATAATATCTATTTTTAAGCACGCCAGTTTGTTTAGAAGCCTTCTTATTATGGCAGGTGGCTTTGCAATCATGGGTGTGGCTATTTATGTTGCCGTCAATGTTCTAATGTCCGGTGATACATCTCAATTTGTATACTTGGAACATCCGGAAATTCCCGAAAAGGTAATTCTTTGTGGGGAAGTCTTTTTAATTGGACTTGTATGTTTTCTCAGTATTAAGTACAAAAAGTATTATGCAATTATTTTCTCGCTTGTCGGAACTATCCCCGTACTTTGGATGGATTTGACACACAAGGCGGTTGAAGGAAATACTTGCCTCAGAATCGATACATTTGCTGCCGTAATGTATTTGATCGTTGGTTTCGTAGGTATTCTTATCTGTATCTACGCATCAGGTTATATGAAGGATTATCACCATCATCACACAGATGTTGAAGACCGTTCCGGATATTTCCTTGCGCTTATGTTTGTATTCCTTGGCGCAATGTTCGGACTTATTTCTTCAGATAATCTTGGATTTATCTATTTCTTCTGGGAGATCACAAGTGTATGTTCATTCCTTATGATCGGATACACAAGAACAGAAGAGGCTGTAAATAACTCATTCAGAGCTCTCTGGATGAATCTTTTGGGTGGATGTGGATTCGCGGCAGGACTCATGTATTGCAATATGGTTCTCGGCATCTCGAATCTTAGTGAGATCACACCCGGTGTTTCTACTACAATTATTGTTCCGGTAACTTTATTTGCATTTGCTGCTCTTACAAAGAGTGCGCAGTTCCCATTCTCAAGATGGCTTTTGGGAGCGATGGTTGCACCTACACCTTCAAGTGCACTTTTGCACTCTGCAACGATGGTTAAGATCGGTGTATACATGCTTATCAGACTTGCGCCCGTAATGTTCGGAACTCTTACGGGAGTTATGATCACCGTTATCGGTGGATTTACTTTCTTTGCGGCATCACTTCTTGCGATTACAGTAAGCGACGGCAAGAAGGTGCTTGCTTATTCGACAATTTCTAACCTCGGTCTTATTACCGCATGTGCGGGAACAGGAACAACCGAAGGTGTTTGGGCTGCAGTTATGCTCGTTCTGTTTCATGCGGTTTCAAAGTCACTTTTGTTCCAGACAGTCGGAGATATTGAGAACTGTATGGGAAGCCGTGACATTGAGGATATGCATGGACTTATAATCAAACTTCCCAGACTTGCATTTATCATGATAATCGGTATTTGCGGAATGTTCATGGCACCGTTTGGAATGCTTGTTTCAAAGTGGGCTGCTCTTAAATCATTCGTAGATTCCGGTTCTGTTTGGCTTGTTCTTTTCCTTGTTTTCGGATCGGGAAGTACGCTTTTCTACTGGGCAAAGTGGCTCGGTAAGATCTGTGCGGTTATTCATCAGTCATTTGAACTTGAAGATATAACTCCGAGAAGTGAGATGGTATCTATTTTCCCTCTTACTACAATGATAGTTATCATGTGCTTTGCATTCCCCTGGATGTCAGGAAACATGATACAGCCTATTCTTGATGAGGCTTATCACACAAACATCCCTGATGTTATCGGCGGAAGCGATGTTATCATCATGATGATAATGGTTGCGATGGTATTTATGATCCCTATCGGTTCCAGAATAATGTCCATCGGTAAGAACAGTAAGATGACAATGTCTTACGTTGCCGGTGTAAATGCAGGAGATGACAGACATTATATCGATTCTTTCGGTAAGGAGAGAGCACTTTATATGTCTAACTGGTACATGGATGAGGTCTTTGGTGAAAAGAAATTCTTAAAGCCCTGTATCTATGTTGCGACTGTTCTGGTCGCCGTTATGCTTATTGTTGTTGTCGGAGGTGCTATCTGATGAATATTTATATGATCATAAGAGTTTTATTATATATTCTTTTGGCACCTGTTCTAGGTGGTCTGCTTTCGGGAATCGACAGAGTTTTCTCAGCTCGTATGCAGGGAAGACAGGGTCCCCCTCTGTTTCAGCCTTTCTATGATGTGTCCAAGCTGATGAGTAAGCAGACAACCGTTGTTAACAGTATTCAGGTGTTGTTTGTTACAAGTTATCTTGTATTTACCATATTTACAGGTGCGTTGTTTTTTGCCGGCGGAGATATGCTCTTAGTATTCTTTGCGCTTTCTATGTCAGAAGTAGTTATGGTTCTTGCAGCTTTTTCAACAAACGGACCATACAGTATAATGGGCGCACAACGTGAGCTTTTGCAGATGATGTGCTATGAGCCTATGACACTTCTTGTTGCTATCGGGTTCTATTATGCAAACGGAAGCTTCATGGTTGATGAACTTGCGAAAGCAGATATTCCGGCTATTGCGCAGATTCCCGGCTTCTTTATAGGCTTTGTCTTTGTGCTTTTGATCAAGCTCAGGAAATCACCTTTTGACCTTAGTACTTCACATCATATGCATCAGGAGATGGTAAAGGGTCTTACAACGGATCTTTCCGGCGGAAACCTTGCACTTGTCGAGATCGCAGAGTGGTATGATGTGGTACTTATGATGGGTATTGTGGGAATGTTCTTTGTTACTTCTGCACCTATCAGTATTCTTGGAGCTGTTATCGCATGTGCTGTTGTATTTTTCCTGGAAACACTTATCGACAACCTGTTCCCCAGAGTTAAGTACATGACAATGCTCAAGGTTACCTGGTCGGTTATATTGATTTTTGCAGGTACAAATTTGCTTATTCTTAATGTGTTGAAATAAGAAGAGGGAATGATATATGAAAATATCTAAATCACCATGGGTGTTACATTATGACGGATCCAGCTGTAACGGCTGTGATATAGAAGTTTTGGCTACGATGACTCCTCTTTATGACGTGGAGAGATTCGGAATTATTAATACAGGTAATCCCAAGCATGCAGATGTACTTTTGCTTACGGGAGGAATGAATGCGCAGACGGCACCTGTTGTAAGACAGCTTTACAACATGATGCCAGATCCAAAGGTTGTTGTTGCGTGCGGAATCTGTGCATGTGACGGCGGAATCTTCAAGGAGTGCTACAACATTTTGGGTGGCGCCGACAAGATCGTTCCGGTTGACGTTTATGTTCCCGGATGCGCAGTAAGACCGGAAGCTCTTATTCAGGGCGTTGTTAAGGCGGTTGGAATCCTTGAAGAAAAGAAGAACAAGTTAAAACAGTCAATGAAGGCCGGATATTGTACTGTAGACTACAGCAAGATGGCTGTTCATATGACTGAGGAAGATTATAATCCTGCAGATCAGTATGATGCTGTTCTTACGGAAGAGGCACTAAGAGAACAGGCGGAAGAGAAGATCAAAGCTTCTGCAAAGCCTGCTCCCAAGCCTGTGGCACCTGCTGCAGCCGCTACTCCGGCACCCGCTGCAAATGCGGCAAATACTGAGAAAGGAGACAAAAAACAATGAATACCGAGTTTGTAAATGTTAATCCCGAGAATGTCATTGACGAGTCTCAGAAGCTTAAATTTGCAGGATATCATCTTATGCAACAGTGCGCTACAAGAGTTCCGGATGCTTTTGAACTTATTTATACATTCGGAAAAGATCTTGAAGTTAAGCAGCTTAAGATAACTCTTCCCGAAGAGAATGAGATTTCCAGTATCACAAGTATTTTCCCTTGTGCATTCATCTATGAGAATGAGATGCACGATCTCTTCGGAGTAAAGATCAAGATGATAAATATTGACTATGAAGGAAAGCTCTATCGCACAGCTATAGAGACACCGTTTAAATAATTGGAGGAACTGTAATGTCTAACAGAAGTGTAATCCCATTCGGACCTCAACATCCGGTTCTTCCGGAGCCTATTCACTTAGATCTTGTTATGGAAGATGAGAAGGTGGTTGAGGCTATTCCTTCAATCGGATTCATCCACAGAGGTTTGGAGAAGCTGGTTGATAAAAAAGATTTTAATGAGATGGTATATGTTGCAGAGCGTATCTGCGGTATCTGTTCTTTGGGACACGGTCTTGGTTATTCCGAGGCTGTTGAGCATATCATGGATATTGAGGTACCTGCAAGAGCCAGATATATGAGAACTATCTGGTCTGAACTTAGCAGAATTCATTCACATCTTCTCTGGCTCGGACTTTTGGCAGATGCTTTCGGATTTGAGAGCCTTTATATGGACTGTTGGAGACTCAGAGAGGAAGCTCTTGATATGTTTGAAGAGTCTACGGGCGGACGTGTAATCTTCTCGGTTATGAAGATTGGCGGAATCAGAAGAGATGTCACAGACGATCAGCTCAAAGATTTTGACAACAGAATTTCCAAGATGGAAGAAGATCTTAAGGCTATCGCAAGACCTTTCCTTGAGGATGCTGCCGTACAGACAAGACTTAAGGGAGTCGGTGTTCTCAGCGCAGAGCAGGCAGATGCTCTCGGATGCACCGGACCTTTCCTCAGAGCAAGCGGAATTGTAAGAGATATAAGATCTACCGGATACTGTGCTTACGGAGATGTCAACTTTGAGCCTATCGTAAGCAGTGAAGGTGATTCATATGCTCGTACATATTGCCGTATACAGGAGATTTTCCAGGCATTTGATATTATTCACCAGCTTATTGCAAAGATGCCTGACGGACCTATCGAGGCGCCTGTTAAGGGAATGCCAAACGGCGAGTATATGATGAGAATCGAGCAGCCAAGAGGCGAAGCTCTTTACTACGTTAAGGCAAACGGAACCAAGTTCATTGACAGAATGAGAGTTCGAACACCTACTTTTGCAAACCTTTCAGGTCTCGTAGAGATCCTTAAAGGTTGCGATCTTGCTGATGTTCCGATTCTTGTACTTACGATCGATCCTTGTATCAGTTGTACAGAGAGATGATCGCACTTCGTGAACACAGCACAGATAGGAGATTGAAATGGCATTTGTTAGTTTTAAAAATACAATTATAAAAAACCTTTTTTCAAAGCCATATACCAGAAAAACCGAGAAAGAGTTTCCGGAAGGAACAAGAGGTCATGTCGAGAATGATATGGATCTTTGTATCCTTTGCGGTCTTTGTTCCATAAAGTGCCCGACTCATGCCATCACGGTTGATAAGGTAGAAAAGACTTGGAATATCAGACCTATGAGCTGTATTCAGTGCAGATGCTGCGTTGACAGCTGCCCTAAGAAATCTCTTTCTATGGGAACAAGATTCCAGGAGCCCGACAGTGAGAAGGTTGTAAAATCATTTAAGCAGTCTGAGAAGGCTATTGCCGCTCAGGAAGCTCTTATGAAGGCTGCAAAAGAAAGAGCTGCTGCCGCAGCCAAGGCAAAGGCTGAGAAGGAAGCTCAGGAGAAAGCGGCACAGGAAAATACTGCTGAGAAAAAAGAAGACAAATAATAAATAATGATACTTTTGATCAAAGTAAAAGGGGCGGTACAAGGCGTTGGCTATCGCCCCTTTATTGCACAAAAAGCAACTGAATACGGATTGAAAGGCTATGTTAAAAACATAGGAGCAGCTGTAGAAATTCTTGCGGCGGGAGATGAAGATAGGCTAAGGGCATTTTCTTGTCTCTTAAAGAAGGAATATCCTGCGGGTGCTTTTATTTTAGATGTTGAAATATCGGAAGCTAAGGATGAGTCTGTAGAGTTCGAAGAGTTTTCAATTGTTGAAAGCGCGGATGTTGATCTTTCCTCTGAACTTCCTGTTTTTCTGCCGGATATAGGGATATGCGACGATTGTCTTTCCGAGATGCTTGATGAGAGTAACGTCAGATACGGATATCCTTTGATAAGCTGTGCATCGTGCGGCCCAAGGATCAGTATAGCGGATGCGCTTCCTTACGACAGGGACAATACCGCGATGAAGCCTTTTAAGATGTGCCCTGTCTGTGCGAGCGACTACAAGGTAGGAAGACGAAGACACGCACAGACTGTATCGTGCTTTGAGTGCGGACCTCAGTTTGTTCTTGAGTATAAAGAAAACGGAGAGGCATTTACTGAGGATAAAAGCGCTTCTGTTTCTAAAGCAATTAAGCTTCTTCGAAACGGCAAAATTTTGGGCTTAAAAGGTGTTTCGGGTTATCAGCTTGTCTGTGTACCCAAAGAAGATGTTGCGGCAAAATTACGGGAAATAAAGGGGCGTGAGCGCAAGCCTTTTGCAATCATGTTCAGTGAGGCTGAGAAAGTAAGAGAGTATTGCAAAATAACTCCTTTTGAAGAGCAGATCCTGAAGTCATCCGCAAGGCCTATTGTTCTTCTTGATAAGATAAAGGTTTTTCCAAAGAAAGTATGCGGAGACAGCGATTACATAGGGGCGTTTCTTCCTTCTGCCGGAATTCACAGGCTTTTGTGTGATGCGCTCGGACCTCTTATCGTTACGAGCGCGAACATATCGGGCGATGCGATGGTGACAGATGACGCGGAATTCGATAAAGTCTTCTTTAGGCGCGATATGGTTGAAGGTGGTAATGAAGATTACAAAAATCACAGTGTTGACGGCGTTCTTAGACATGAGCGAAGAATAAACATGGCACAGGATGATTCTGTGGTATTTGTTCATAAGAATCTTTCGGATAAGCTCACTTCGAATGAAGAATGTCGGGATAATGCAGAAAAGATGTTGTTTATAAGGCGCGCAAGAGGATACGTACCCCTTCCGCTTATATTACAGAATACATCGGGATGTTATAAGACTGTTCTTGCACTTGGAGGAGATTTAAAGAGCACTTTTTCTTTTGCCAAAAAAGACAGAGTGATAACATCGCAGTATATCGGTGATCTTGAGGACTTGGGATGCCTTGAGAACTTTAAGAAATATATAAAAAGATATATAGATCTCTATCATATAAAGCCCAATATGATCGTTTGCGACCTTCATCCGAGGTATCATTCCGCGCAATATGGCAAGAACCTAGCGGATGAAATGGGATTGCCGCTCTATGAAGTTCAGCACCATTACGCACATGCACTTTCCGTGATGGCTGAGAATTCGCTTGAGAGCTGTATCGGTGTTTCTTTTGACGGAACGGGATATGGAACTGACGGAAAAATCTGGGGCGGAGAGTTTTTGCTTTGCAAGAACACAGAATTTGTAAGGGCAGGGCATCTTTCGTATGTGAAACTATGCGGAGGTGACAAGGCTTCCGTTAATGCGGAGCTCGTTAAGTCGTGCTATGAATACGGCAATAATGAAGGAGCTGGGATAGATCCGCTTATAAAGGCAGCTCTTTTAAATAATATAAATACATTTGAGAGCTCGAGTACGGGCAGGCTTTTTGACGGTGTCTGCGCGCTTCTTGAGATAAAAGAACAAAATTCGTATGAAGGTGAATGTGCGATATTTCTTGAAAATGCCGCGAGAAGGGGCATGAATTTGAATAAGCCCTGTATTTCATTTAAGATAGATAGGGCGGGTGATATGCTTATTGCGAATCAGCTCAAACTTTTTGATGATATAAAAAAGGCGTATAACAGCGGCAAATATCAAAAAGAAGCCATCGCATATGCTTTTCACGAGGCACTTGCAGGTGCTGTCGTCAAAATGTGCCGTTTTATCAGAGACGAGCATAAAGAAAATAATGTATGTCTGTCAGGAGGCGTTTTTGCGAACAGGATATTGCTTGAAAAGGCTGTGAGCGCGCTTTCGGAAGACGGTTTTAGTGTATATATAAATGAGTTTGTGCCTGCGGGAGATGCGGGAATATCGCTCGGGCAGGCGTATTATGGTTTATTATCGCAGAAAGAGGTGTAAAAAATGTGTGTTGCTATACCCGGAAGAGTTATAAGTATGGACGGCACAAAGGCTACCATTGATTTTAGCGGGAATATTGTTGTTGCCGATGCGGGGCTCGTTGATACGAAAGTCGGCGACAGAGTTCTTGTCCATGCGGGATGTATCATTCAGACAATGAGTGATGAACTTGCGGATGAAGTTGAAAGTCTTATGAAAGAAATTGAGGATTTAAGTAACTGACATGGCAGGTTTTGATATAAAAAAGATTGCAGAAGAACTGAAAAACTATGACGGCGACGAAGTCCGTATCATGGAAGTTTGCGGTACCCATACAGCTGCGATATCAGAAAACGGCATTCCTTCCATGCTTTCCGACAAGATAAAGCTTATCTCGGGACCCGGATGCCCTGTTTGCGTTACTGTGACTGCGGTTATCGATAAACTTATCGAGCTTTCCATGCGAAGCGATACGGTGGTTCTTACGTTCGGTGATCTTATAAGAGTTAAGGGTACAAGTATGTCTCTTGCGGAAGCAAAGGGCGAGGGCGCGCACGTGAAGATGGTTTATTCGCCAATGGAGACGGTTAAACTTGCAAAAGAAGATCCGGATCACAACTATGTTTTTGCCGCTATCGGATTCGAGACCACAACGCCCGTGTATGCGATGGTCTTGGAAGAAGCTGAAAAAAATAATCTTGATAATCTTAAGCTTCTTACGTCATTAAAGACTATGCCCGAAGTCATTAGATATGTCGTAAAAAACGGCGGCGGGATCGACGGATTCATTGCTCCGGGGCATGTTGCCACAATTACGGGAAGCGATATCTACAAAGAACTTTCTGAGGAACTTGGCATTCCTTTTGTAGTTTCCGGATTTGAGGGCGCACAGCTTCTTTTGACCATATATTCTCTTGTGAAGATGAAGGGAAAAGGCGGATTTAAGAACCTGTACAAGAGCGCGGTAAAAGAAGAAGGCAATATCAAGGCAAAAGAAATCATCGAAAAATATTTTAAAGCTTCTGATGCATCCTGGAGAGGAATGGGAAAGATTCCGGGTTCAGGCCTTATCTTAAGAGAAGAATACAAGAAATATGATGCGGGAAGCGATATGCTTGATGAGGACAATATGCCGCCCGGATGCAGGTGCGCGGATGTTCTTGTTGGAAAGATAAAGCCCTGCGATTGTCCGATGTTTGGAAAAAAATGTACGCCCGATACGGCTCACGGAGCATGTATGGTTTCAACGGAGGGAAGCTGCTACAACTATTTTGTTTCGGGTAGAAGATAGTTTTTTTGACCGGATATAAACGAATAAAGATTGACGAAAGAGGCACGGTATGAAAGTTACAATGGCTCACGGAAGCGGCGGAGAGTCCACTTCAAAGCTTATAAAAGATGTTTTTGCAAAATATTTTAATAACGATATATTAAATAAACTTGAGGATTCCGCGGTTGTCGGAGGAGCAGCGAGACTTGCGATAACAACCGACAGTTTCGTGGTGACTCCCATAGAATTTCCGGGAGGAAACATCGGGAGACTTTCTGTTTGCGGAACGGTAAACGATCTTCTTATGAGCGGCTCTAAGCCCATGTATATAACATGCGGATTTATCCTTGAAGAGGGACTTGATCTCGATGTCCTTGAGAATCAGGTCAAGGCTCTTTCTGAGTGTGCAAAAGAGGCCGGGGTTACGATAGTTACTGGCGATACCAAGGTTGTTGAGAACAGAGGCCAAGAAGCGGGACTTATAATCAATACATCGGGAGTCGGCTTTATTTCTGATGATGCAGAATCTATAGGGCCTTCTAATCTTCATGATAACGATATTATTATTCTTTCCGGAAATCTCGGAGACCATCACGCGACTATTTTGGCTAAAAGAATGGGAATCGAAAATAATATTAAGTCTGATGCGGCTCCTTTGACGGACGCCGTAAATAATCTAATGGCACAGAAAGTCAGGATTCATGCGATGCGAGACGTAACAAGAGGCGGACTTGGCACTGTTTTAAATGAATTTGCGGAGAGCTCTTCCTGTGATATAGAACTTTACGAGGATAAGCTTCCTGTATCTTCTGAAGTCAAAGATTTCTGCGGACTTCTTGGACTTGATCCGATATATATGGGCAACGAAGGAAAGTTTGTACTTAGTGTTCACCCCGAAGACGCTGACAGAGCGCTTTCAATAATTCGTAGTTCCAAATACGGCGAAAACGCCGCCATTATCGGCATGGTCAAAAAAAATAATCAGCCTTCCGACATGCATAAAGTGGTGCTAAATACCAATATAGGCGGAAAAAGAGTGATAGGACTGATGTATGGAGAGGGTCTTCCAAGAATCTGCTAAATGTTGTAAAATAGTTATGCTATGCAGTCGTATAAATGCGAGGTAGATTAATGGAATTTAAGAGAATTAACAAAGACACCGTCAACTGTATCATCACAGAAGATGATATGGATGAACAGGGGATAAAGCTTGAAGACCTTTTTGAGAAGAAGAAAGAAGCATTGGATTTTTTACACGATGTAATGCTTAAGGCACAGGAAGAAGTTGACTACAAGCCGACCGGTTCTTTCATGCCGCTTCAGATAACTGTTTTACCCGATCATTCGATTTCACTTACTCTTTCTGAAAATGCATCAGCTTCATTTGGGGAAATCTTAAGAAATCTTACAGAGAAGGCGGGAGTCAATATCCCTAAGAACGTTCTTGAGGACATTGGAGATGCGGTTGATGAGGACAGAATTTCAAGACTTAACGATTATCTCAAAAGTCTCAAGAATCTGACCAATTCAATGAAGAATATAATAAATAAAGAATCTGTTCCGATAAATGTAAACGGTTCTTCAGATAAGAACAAGAACCTTGCCGACAGTCTTTCGGTCGGTGCTAAGAGAAAAGCAGAGAACAGGCGTGTTCATAATGAGGAAAATCTTAAGCAGCTTCAGTTCAGTGAATTTGTATTCACATTTGACAGCTTTATGGAAGTTAAGAAGTTCTGCGCAAAGGCTCCTATGGGCAACAATATCTGCAGCACTCTGTACAAGAATGAGGAAACAGGTAAGTATTTCCTTGATATCAGAAGAGGTGACGAGGATACCAAGAAGTTCGCATCGCTCTTTACGATGGCTTATGAATTCGGACACTTCCAGTGTTCGGCTCCTCAGGCAATCGCTTATATCAGAGAGAGCTATGATTGTATAATCAGAGAGAATGCGATCGAGCATCTGGCACAGATGTTTTAAAGAATAAAAAATAGAAAGAGTTGCTAAGCTAAGCAGCTCTTTATTTTTTGAGGTAAAGATGAGGCTTAATAAATTCATTGCTTCCTGCGGAGTCTGTTCAAGAAGGGAAGCCGATAAGCTTATTGAAGATAAAAGAATAACGATAGGCGGCGCTATAGCTACGTGCGGCGCACAGGTCGAGGATGGCGACACAGTCTGTCTTGACGGAAAAGAGATAAAACCCAAGGAAGATAAGATTGTTCTTGCATATTATAAGCCGGTCGGCGTTGTATGCACCGAAAACGACGTTCATGCCGAGAAAAACGTCATTGAAGATCTCGGATACAAAGAGAGAGTAACCTATGCGGGCCGTCTTGATAAGGATTCTGAGGGACTTCTTATCATGTCAAATGACGGTGATCTGATCAATGCGATGATGAGAGCCGCAAATAAACATGAGAAAGAATATGAAGTAACGGTAGATAAGGACGTAACGACTGAGTTTATAACCGGGATGGCGTCCGGAGTTTTTTTGCGTGAGCTGGGTGTAAAAACAAGGCGCTGCAAAGTCAGTAAAACCGGCAAAAGATCTTTTACCATAATACTCACACAAGGGCTTAACAGGCAGATTAGGCGAATGTGCGGAGAACTTGGCTACGAAGTTGTAAAGCTTAAGAGGGTGCGCGTCATGAGCGTTAAGCTTAGCGACTATAATCTTAAACCGGGCGGATATGCCGAACTTTCCGAGGAGGCAAAGAAGCTCTTGTACGGCGAAGCGGGAGTTAAATAGTTTGTCCCAATTTGAGAATTTACTGATATAATAAATTTGTTGTCTGCGTGAGCCGCTATGGATTCGCGAGGCAGGTTAGTTTGTAATAAATTTGAGGAGAGTTATATGTCACTTAATCAAGACACAGATTTGATAAAAAAAGAGTATGATGGGCTTGTTAAGACAATAAAGCATCACATGGATCTTTATTATAATCAGGATGAACCTGAGATTTCCGACTATGAGTACGATATGCTCATGCAAAAGCTCAAGGAGATTGAGAAAGAACACCCTGAGTTTGTAAAGAAGGATTCGCCCACCAGGATAATCGGCGGTGTTGCGAAGAGGGAAGCCGGAGTTAAGATAACTCACAATGTCCCGATGCTTTCGATAGAGGATGTTTTTAGTAAGGAGGAAGTTGCCGAGTGGATCGGGAAAGTTACCGCAAGGCACAGCGACGCAGTTTTTTCCGTTGAGCAGAAGATTGACGGACTCAGTCTGTCGCTTAGATATTACAAGGACGAAGCTGACGGAAAGCTTCATCTTAGGACTGCGGAGACAAGAGGCGACGGCTTTATCGGCGAAGATGTTACCGAGAACGCTCTTGTTATCCCTGATGTGAAAAAAGTGATCGATCTTCCCTATGAGTATCTTGAACTCAGAGGAGAAGTTTATATGTCCCACGAGGACTTTGATAAGTTCAACGAGATGCAGGAGAAGCTTGGGAAAAAGCTTGCTGCAAATCCGAGAAACCTTGCTGCGGGAACGCTCAGACAGCTTGATCCGCAGGTTACAAAGGAAAGAGGCCTTCGAATGTTCGTGTTTAACGTTCAGGACGGCCCTGAGGAAGTAAAGAGTTCTCATGTTAATGGACTTGATATCCTTGAAAAAGCGGGAGTTAAGACCGTTTATCACAGGGCATGTGTCTCTTCGAGCGAAGTGAGCGCGGCAATCGATGACATCGGTAACATGAGAGAAAATCTTGATTTTGACCTTGACGGAGCTGTTATAAAGATTGATACGACTTCTTGGAGAGAGGAGTTTTCTACAAGTTCCAAGTATTCGAGCGGACATATCGCATATAAGTATCCGCCGGAAGAAAGAGTCGTTGTCATGGACGAGATTTTTGTCGATGTCGGAAGAACAGGTAAGCTCACATTTACAGGAAGCTTCCACGATAAAGAGACAGGAAAGGCAGCAAGACTTTGCGGAACCAGTGTTTCAAGAGCAACACTTCACAATCAGGATTATATTAACGAGATGCAGGTCGGAATCGGCGGCGAGTACAAGCTGTTTAAGAGCGGCGAGATTATCCCTAAGCTCAACGGCTGTGTAAAAGTGCCTTCCGAAGTATATAAAGCGCCGGAAACATGCCCCGTGTGCGGTGGCGTGCTTGTAAGAGAGGAAGATACTGCGGATATAAGATGCATCAATCCTATCTGTCCTGCGCAGGTTACAAGAACAATCGCGTATTTCACTTCAAGAGATGCCATGAATATTATGGGACTTGGCGATACTCTTGTAGATGCACTTGTTTCAGAAGGTTATCTTAAGAGCTATGCGGATATTTACAGCCTTAACGAGCACAGAGACGAGCTGATCGAAAAGGGAATCATTGGAAAAGAGAAAAATACGGATAAGCTTCTCGGCGAGATTGAGAAGTCGAAGTCAAATGATGCTGTAAGGTTTCTTACGGGACTTGCGATAAGGAATGTCGGAAAGTCAACAGCCCGTGAGATCATGAAGCACTTTGACAATGTCATGGATCTTTCAAAGGTCACAAAGGATGGATTTCTTCATATCCCTGATATCGGAGAGACTACAGCAGGCGATCTTTATGAGTTTTTTCATGATGAGAAGAACCTTGAGGTTTTATCCAAGATGCAGACACTTGGCGTAAATATGACAGCCACAAAAGATGAGGACGCATCAGATATTTTTGCCGGTAAGACCATTGTTGTAACGGGAACACTTCCTACACTCGGAAGAAAAGAAGCTGAAGAGCTCATTGTCAAAAACGGCGGAAAAGCGTCGGGAAGCGTTTCTAAGAAGACAAGTTTTGTCCTTGCGGGCGAAGCAGCGGGCAGTAAACTTACCAAAGCAAAAGATCTTGGTATTAAAGTTATAGACGAAGCTGAATTTATGGAGATGATTAAAAATGCCAATTAAAATACAGAACGATTTACCTGCCAGAGAGATTCTTGAAAAGGAAAATATATTTGTTGTTGACGAGAACAGAGCTTGTCATCAGGACATCAGATCGCTTCAGATCTGTATTCTTAACCTGATGCCTCTTAAGGAAGATACCGAGCTTCAGCTTCTTAGATCAATGTCAAATACACCGCTTCAGATTGATGTTTCGTTTATGCAGATGAGTTCTCACCATTCTACGAATACATCACCGAACCATCTTAACAGGTTCTATCATACCTTTGATGAGCTAAAAGACAGGACGTTTGACGGAATGATCATCACGGGAGCCCCTGTTGAGCAGATGCCTTTCGAAGAAGTTGATTATTGGCAGGAACTCTGTAAAGTTTTCGAGTGGACAAAGACAAATGTAACATCGACATTTCACATTTGCTGGGGCGCTCAGGCCGGAATCTACTATCATTTCGGAATCAATAAAAAGCCCCTTTCGGAAAAGAGATTCGGAATATATGAGCACAAAGTCATGAACAGAAAGGTTCCGCTTGTAAGAGGATTTGATGATATATTCAAACTTCCTCATTCCAGACATACCGAGACACCTTCCGATGCGATTCATGCCTGCGAAGACCTTATTGTTCTTGCGGAATCTGAGATTGCAGGAGTATTCCTTTGCATGAACAGATCCGGCAGCCAGATCTTTGTAATGGGACATGCCGAATATGACAGACTTACACTTGATTCCGAGTACAAGCGCGACCTGGCAAAGGGACTCGATATCAAGATGCCCATAAATTATTATCCCGATGACAATCCCGATAATAAGCCCACACTTCAGTGGAGGAGCCACGCAAATATCCTTTACACCAACTGGCTCAACTATTATGTTTACCAGAATACACCATACCAGTGGGGCCAGATCCTTGACGAGGAGAAGCGTAAGCTCGCTTCGAAGGGACTTACGCAGAAAATATAAGCGTCTCCATTTGGTTGTAATATGTCTCTAAATAAGTTAAAATATATATGTTAACTCGTTTATTTTGTAATAAAAATGTGCATCGAAAAGCGTTGAACGAAAAGGAGAATGCTTTATGGGTCTTGAGCTTGAAAATAATGAAGTTGAAACAAAGAATGAACTTAAAAAGAAACCTACCAAGAAGACCAAAGAGATGCTTGAAGAGAACGCAAGGCAGATAGAAGAGCTCGAGAGCGAAAAAGTTGAGCTCAATTCTATGCTGTCAGATCTTGAAAAAGAAGCAGCGGACCTCGGAGAGAAGTCTGCTCTTAAGATGAAGGTTACACATAGAAAATTCGGTGAAGGCAAGGTTATTTCTCAGGATGGAAAGTATATTGAAGTTAAGTTCAAGGATGTAGTAAAGAAGTTTGTCCTTCCCGGTTGCATCGCAGATAAATATCTTGAAGTCGATGATGAAGAAGTCTATGAGTACTATGTGAAATGCAATGAGACTCATAAAAAGCGTATGGATACTGAATTAAAGATTAAGTCAGCTACGTACGCTATTCAGAGACATGAGGATGCGATTGAGAAGCTAAATGCAAAGTATAAATAATAATTGTTGTTTGAGCCTGATCGGTAACGGTCAGGCTCTTTTAAGTTTGCGCGCCATGGGCGCGCTCTAACGGGTGCAAGTCCCAAACACGCCCAGATAGTGGGAAGTGTATAGCCGAACAGCAAGGGTGTCCATCGTGAGGTGGAATCTGAAGGAAGCTGTAAGCAAATCTCTGGTCCGACGGACAGGAATCACATATAAGGCTAGGCTACGAGAGATAAGTTGGCTTAAAGCAACAAAGTCTAATAACTATCACTTTTGTAGTAGCAGAGTAAATGTGGCGGATATATGGAGAGAAAGAGCGCGCGCCTTAAGCGTGGAGGTCTCACAGGGGTTTCATTAGCCTAGTAACAACGAACTGTGAGAAGTCA